>JAKBKY010000008.1 GCA_021832345.1 bacterium | reverse complement strand
GAACGTATATCGACAATATCTTCGACGTCGATCTACGCGTGTTGCGCCCGACGGTCGAGCTGGCGATCACGACCGCCGATTTCGACGACGGTCCCGGCATTCAAGCCGCGTACGCCCAGGGCAAGCGCGACGGTGTTAGTGGTTGGGCGCCCTATACGCCGCCCAAAGCGATTCTGCGACTGACAGGCAACGCGAAGCCTGTTGTGAATCGTTCGGGCGGTTAACAGGTCGCGGGAAAAGGCTGGTGCGGCTATCGCGCCGTGGTTTTGAGGCGGTTTCGAGGAGCGAGGAGCGCAGAATGACCGCGTCATTTCAGCAACGAGCGACGACGAAAGCGACCAAAAGCGGGGTGCGAGAGATGTGCGGGCCTTTCCCTGCAACCTGTTAAGGCTTAAGCTGGTCGTTGCACGCTATCAAGGGGCAGTTGAGCGCATCGCCTTCCGTGGCGATACCGCCTTCGCGCAGCCGAACATGTACGACTGTTCACGCGCCCGGTCGGGCGGCCGCCGCATCATGTCCAGCGATTCTACAAGAACTTTCGCTACAAGGCGGCGAGTTGTCCCCATCCGCGTCGGGTTCATCGTCACAACTTGAGCTACTCGTCGAAGAATTCGGAAACTTCCTTCGCACGCTCGCGACTCCTGAAGCGATTGCGGACTGGTCGCTGACGAGCCTGCGCGAGAAGCTGATCAAGATCGGTGCAAAGGTCGTCAGTCACGGTCGCTATGTCACGTTCTAGATGGCGGAGGTCGCGATTCAGCGCAAGTTGTTCGCTGCGATATCGTGCGCGCCGGGAAAACGACGGGAGAGTTGCGCCCTTATGAGCGCCCATCGGCTTTTTCAGGGCCCGGTAGCGCATGAGCCCGCCTCTCGCGCCCCAACGGGGTCCGAACCCCGAATCACCTTGCCGGGCCGCGCCCCGCAAGGCCGGAAATCGGCAAGCCGGGGTCGAAAAACCCGGTTATATGTCGAAAACTTCGGTTCTGTGGAGAATGTCGGCTAAGAGCGGGGATGCGAAGGAAGGAATCGCCGTCTATAACGAAAAGCGTGTCGCGCGTTTTTCGAATCGATAGAACCGGGCGATAGCACATGGTGATCCACTGGCTTGTATCCTTGCCGATCGCGGTTTCGTATGCGCTCATCGTAGGCTGCTTCTTACTCTACGCACTTGGTGGCTTAGCGATCGCACGATGCATCTTCGGCCGGCTTAGACTTGCGCGTAGCGAATTGGCCGTTTCCACGTGGGGAGGGCCGATAGGCACCATGAATGGGTTGCTCTATGCGTTCGTCATTGTAACGCTCTGGACCGGGCTTCACCATGCGCAGACCAACGTGAATGCCGAAGCGGTGCAGATACGGATGATAGCGCGAGAGCTGGCTCCCTCGAAACGTGTGCTAGTGGGCGATTATGCGCGCTCGGTCGTGCAAGATGAATGGCCGCTGCTCTGCCGCGGTGGGCGTAGTAGTAAGACGGCGTACCTCCTCGCGCGCCTTGAGCGCCATGCCGTCGCGGTGAATCCTGCGGCTGAGAGTGATCTCTTCATGGACATCGGCAAGCTTGCGAACTTGCGCTATGCCCGGCTGTTGGCCGCGAACCGAACGATGCCCGTGACTCTGTGGATCGCATTGATCCTGCTTTCGGCCGTTTTAATAGCGCTGATGTTTTTCGTCAATCACGACAATGCGTTGTTTCACTTTGTCGCGATGGCTCTGATAGGCTTGACCATCGGGACCCTGTTCTGGCTTACGGTATCCCTTGAGTTTCCATTCTGTGGCCAGATAGCCGTCTCGGCGGCTCCCATTACGCGCGCGCTACTCTCAGTTTAGGCGGCCGTCGTGCGACGTTGGTAAACGTGCGCGCCGGGGAAACGACGGGAGATTTGCGCCCTTTTGCGCACCCAATCGGCTTTTTCAGAGCCCGGTAGCGCAGAAGTCCGTCTCTCGCGTCCTCAATGGGACCAAAAACCCAAATCACATCGTCTGGCCGAGCCTCGCAAGGCCGGAAGCTGACAATCCGGCATCGAAAGGCGCGACCATAATGGGGAATACCGGATAAGAATGGAAACAAGCGATCCGAGATGAGAGATTCGGTACTGACGTTTGGTGTACCCCTCGTAGGGTACGCGAGCCTTTGGATATCGGGAAGTTTGATTTTTCTCATCTACTTCAAAATATTCGATATCCCGACGGATTTGAAACATACCGTTGCCATGATAAGAAAGTTGCCCGCACCGCTCGCAATAGTAACCGTACCAATATGCAGTTTCATATCGTTCTTCATCGCGACCGAGATACTACGAAGAGAAACCGCCGTTTCTTTTGATGCTGCAAAGCTTCTCCACGTTGGCATAATCTCAGTATTAGCTACGATAGTCTTGGATGTGCTGATAACCGTAGTTGGGGAGAAAATGGATATCCGAGTTTTCCCTGTAAATCTGATGTATTTGTTCGCATGGCTAGTCATTATTCCGGCGGTCGTCTTGGCCGGGCTCTAGAAATCCAACAGCCCGGGGAAGATTGAAGTTTAACCCTGAAAAAGATCAAGTATTTTCCGGCGACGAGCCAAGAGCGGCGGCAAATCTTGGTGCTCCCCGTGCTCGGTGGTGCCAAAACGAAACTTTCTCTCCCGCCCCGGCGTACGAGGTGTTGTTATGCGCTTTGAGAGATTGCTTCGTGGTGGCCTTGCGTTCGGTGTCGGCCTTGGGTTGCTCGTTGCCGCTCCGGCGCTGGCCGGTGCGGCGCCGCTGACGCTGCAAGGCGCGATCACCTATGCGCTGGCCAATGCGCCGAGCATCAAGGCGCAGCAGGCGGCGCTGGCAGCCGCCCGGCAGACGCTGGCGCAGCAGCGCAGCCAAGCCTATCCCACCGTGAGCGGCATGCTGCAGAGCTTTCTGGCCAAGAGCTCCAACTACGGCGGCGGCTATGCGGTCATCGGCGCGACGCAGCAGAGCATCGTCAGCCAGAACACCGCGCAGGTAGGCACGCAGTACACCCTAACCACCGGCGGCGCATCGCTCATTCAACTAGCCGCCGATGCCGCGCAGGCCAAGGCCGCCCAAGCCACGCTCAAGCGCACGCGCGACCAGATCGCCACGCAGGTGACCGCCGCGTTCTTCTCCATTGCCAACCACCAAGCACTCGTTGCGCTCAATCGCTCCGATCTGCATTACGAACGCGTGCTGGTGCTCAACGCGCAGGCGAAAGAACGCGCCGGTGTGGCAGCCGGGGTGGATGTGCTGCGAGCCCGCGTGGCCGAACGCAAGAGCCAGTCCACGCTCGTCGGGTCCATAGCCTCCGTGCGCAACGCGCACGACGAGCTGGCGCAGCTCATCGGCGCGCCCTTCTCCACCGTCTTTGCGGTGCCCACGCGCATCGCGCAGCCGCCGCTGCCCAAGGTACCGCTCGCGAACCTGGTGCAGATGGCGCTGGCCAATCGCCCGGATGTCGCCTCGGCGCGCGATGCGCTGCTGGCAGCCAACCTCAATCGCAAGGCCTTCGGCCGGAACCTCTTTCCCAGCGTGCAGCTCTCCGCCGGCATCGGCAACCAGTTCTCCCCGACGCAGGCGGTCTTCCAGCAGCAGTTCATCGACCAGCAGTTTGCCGCCAACAACGCGGCCTTGATCGCCGCCGGGCAACCGCCGCTGCCGCTCTCCGCCAAGCCCATCGTGCCGCGCGGCTCGCCCGGCTTCTGGCAGATCCAAGCGGTGAGCACCTTCCAGCTCCCGCTGGTGGATTGGGGCGCGCGCAAAGGGCAGGCGGTGGCCTTCAACGCGCAGATCGTCTCAGCGCACGCCACCTATCGCAGCGTACGCGGCCAAGCGGAACTCGATGTGCGCCGCAGCTACCGCGCGGCCACCACGGCGCTGGCCCAACTGGGCTTTGCGCGTGAGGAGTCGCGCCTCGGGGGCGAAGCCGCCCGCATCGCGCAGTTGCAGTACCAGAACGGCTTGATCGCGCTCTCCGACGTGTTGCTGGCGCAGCAGACCTCGCATCAAGCCCACGTCGATCTCATCAACGCTCGCACCGCCTACGTCAACGCCGTCGTACAACTGCGCGTGGCGCTGGGGACCTACGGCCCCCGCAGCGCCGTCGCCGACTTAACAGGTCGCGGAAAAACCTCCGCCGCCATCTCGAACCAGCCTGTTCCGCCGAAAACTTCGTCGCTCTTCGGTCACAACGCTACGGCGTTGCTCCCTCATCACTCCTCGTTTCGACGAAACATTCGGGCCCGATCCGGACACCGCGGGTTTTCCCGCAACCTGTTAGAAGGGACCCCATGAAGCGCTTCCGCACACTCCTGCTCATCCTCGTCGCGCTGGCCGCCATCGTGCTGGTCGCGGTCATCTTCGGGCGCAATCACCACAACGTGGTGCCGGTGAAGCTCGGCACAGTCTCCTATCGACGCTTCATCGTGAAGCTGCCCGAGACCGGGTTCATCGAACGCGAACACGTACGCGCGATTCCCTCGCTCGTCGGCGGCAATCTCGAAGCGCTCTACGTCAAGCCGGGGCAGATGGTGGCTGCCGGGCAGCTCCTCGCCGTCGTGCGCAACACGCAGTTAGAATCCAGCGCCGCCGGAGCGCTGGCCGACTACGACTCCGCATCGGCCAACATCAAGACCGCGCGCATCAACGAACAGAACGCGAAGGTCACCTACCAAGCGGCGGTGGCAACGGCACGCACGAGCCTGGCCGAAGCGCGCCGGCTCTATGAGGCCGATCGCTCGCTCTATGCGCACAAGGCCATCTCGCAGAACCAACTCCAGACCGATCGCGCCAAGTACACCCAAGCGCGCGTGGCCTACCAGCAAGCGCTCGAACAACTCAAACTCGGTGCGGTCACCGGCTACGGCCAGAACAGCGTGCAGTACGCCCGCGCCGCCGCCAAGAAGGCCGCCATCCTCAACGGCCAGGCGCAGCAGCAACTCGCCTTCACGCAGATCACCGCCCCATCCAGCGGCATCATCCTCACCGTTCTCGCCCAACCCAGCAATCCGTTGCGCTCCATCCAAGTGGGCGATCCCATCAACGCGGGCGCAACGCTTTTCACCATCGCTCGCGGCGTCTCGTACATCGTGCGCGCCAAAGTGGACGAACAGGATATCTCGCAGGTCCATGTGGGGCAGCAGGCGATCATCAGCGGTGAAGATTTCGCCGGCAAGAAGTTCCACGGACACGTCACCGCCATCGCGCCGACCGCCCAGAAGTCCGACAACCCGTCATCCACCTCGCGCCAGATCCTCACGACGGTCCATCTGGACAGTACCGCACCGTTCTTCAAAGACGGCATGGCGGCCAACGTCGACATCTTGACCACCGATCTGGCGCACGCCCTGGTGGTGCCCGACTCCGCCATCGTCAAGAAGGGGAAGAAGCGCTCCGTCTTCGTCGTCACCAAGGGCATCGCCAAGAAGCAGCCGATCACCACCGGCAAGAGCAACGAGCAGCTCACCATCGTGACCTCCGGGCTCGCAGCCGGAGCGCAGGTCGTCCTCAAGCCGCCCGCCACGCTGCTCCCCGGAGCCCACGTCACGCCGAAACCTTCGCCGAGCCCGTCGCCCGCGGCAGCGTCATAGCCCCATCATGACGCGGCTACTTGAGTATCTGGGTGAAGCGCTCGATGCGCTCTGGCGCAACAAGTTGCGCTCGATCCTCACGATGCTCGGCATGATCATCGGCGTCGCCGCCGTCGCGAGCGTCTTCGGAATCAGCCATGCCGCAACCGCCGCCATCGCGCAAACGCTCGGCGCCAACCGGTTAAACGTTCTCGATGTCGCGCCCGATCCGCAGCAGAACAACCCCAACGCGGCGGCACTGCGCTACCGCGACGCCGCCGTCGTCGCAGATGCCCTCGGATCCATGGCCGTTCGGGTTCTCCCCTCGTATCAGCGCGGTTTCGAAGCTCGCAACGGTCCCCATCACGTCTTTGCCATGGCCGCCTCGGCGTGGGCAAGCAGATTCTTCCATGCCAAGCCTGGGCGCATCATCGATCGTCGCGATGTGAGAGACGGTGCTGCCGTCTGCCTCCTCTCCAAATCGCTAGCGAAGAAGCTCTTCCCCAAGCAGAGCCTGAACAGTGTCGTCGGGCGCACCATGCTCCTGGACGGCAACCGCGTCAAGATCATCGGGATCTACAGCGTCGGCAAAGGCGCGCTCTTCAGCAACCTCGGCGGGGACTTCGCGCTCCTACCCTACACCACGATGCGAGGCTTCTTCCCAAACGGCATCGACCATCTCGCGGTCTTTCCGGCCAGCAACGTCGCTACCTCAGCGATCAAGGCCGCGGTCATCTCCGTGCTGCACAAGATTCACGGCCCGCGCACCATCTATCAAACGCAGTCTCGCCGCCAAATCATCGAGAAAATCAACGGCGTGATCTCGATCATCGCCGCCGGCTTGACGGCGCTGGGCGGCATCTCGCTCATCGTGGCGGGCATCGGCATCATGAACATCATGCTCGTTTCGGTCAGCGAACGCACGCGAGAGATCGGGATCCGCAAGGCCATCGGCGCCAAACGCGCCGACATCATCCTTCAATTCTTGATCGAGGCCACGCTGCTCTCGCTCATCGGAGGGGGCCTCGGCCTGATGCTGGGCCTGGCCATCATGCTCGTGACCTCGGCCCAAATCGGCCACATCTTCGGTGAGACCAAGATTCCGTACGCAGCCGTCTTGAGCATCGCCTTCTTCTTCTCATGCGGCATCGGCTTACTCTTCGGCGTCTATCCGGCGGTACGCGCAAGCAAGCTCGACCCCATCGAGGCACTACGCTCGTGAGTTCGGCGATATGATCGATTATCTCTTAGAATCGCTGGCGGTGCTGCGGGCGAACGGCATTCGTACGTTCCTCGCCATTCTTGGACTCTCGATCGGCGTCGCTGCCATCGTGAGCGTCCAGATCCTCGGCTATGCGATGAGCGGGGCCGTCAGCGGCAGCCTCAACATGCTTAGTAACCGCATGTTCCTGATCCAGCCCAACTCCCAGCAGAGCAACTACCGCACGGCCGGCATGACGCAACGAGACCTTGCCGCGGTGCGCAATACCGTTCCGGGCGTCCGCGAGGTCTATCCCCTCTTCTTTCGCCAGGGGATCGTTCGGCTCGGCCATCGCCGCATTCGACTGATGTTGGGCGACGTCGGGAACGCGCAGAGTTTGACCACGCCGCTGGCGGCAGGGCGCTACTTCACCCGCACCGATCTGCAGGAACGCGCCCGCATAGCGATCCTCTCGCATAACGCGGAGAAGAGACTCAATCCAAACGGGGCCGAGATCATCGGCCAGTCGGTTCGGGCAGGCGCACACACCTACCGCGTCGTCGGCATCCTGCAGAAACCGGCCACCGGCATTATCTCCAGCTTTGTCCACTTCACGCCCGATGTGGCGATTCCGTACACCACCGCCGTGCGCCAGTACATGCAGGGCGCAAAATACTATGGCGCCGCCGTTCTGGTGCACCACGTCGCGGAGCTGAATCATGCCGAAGTGCAGACGATCCGTCTCTTAAAAGCACGCAAGGGCGGCAAGGTCTCCTATGAAACCTTCGATCGCAAGCAGGCCGCACAACAACTCGGCTCCGTCTTCGGCGTACTGAGCGTCGTCGTCAGCCTGATCGGCGGCATCTCGTTGCTGGTCGCCGGCATCGGCATCATGAACATCCTGCTCGTCTCCATCGCCGAGCGCACCCGCGAGATCGGCATCCGCAAAGCCATCGGCGCAAAGCGCAGCCAGATCATGCTGCAGTTCCTCATCGAAGCGGCACTGCTGGCATTCGGCGGATCGCTGCTGGGGTGCATCATCGGAGGTACTCTCGGAGCGTGGATCAACGCCGCCTACATCATTAAAATTTCGGGCGTCATCGTGCCGGTGCCGTGGCTTGGGGCGCTGGAGCTCGCCGTCATCTTTGCCACCATCGTCACGCTCGCGTTCGGCACCTATCCGGCTCTGCGAGCCTCCCGCTTGAATCCCATCGAGGCCCTTCGCTATGAATAACCCCTCCAACAACGGCGTGACACGCACACCGCCCGCCATCGACCTGCGCGACGTCACCAAAACCTACCACCTCGGTTCGCTTGAGGTCCCGGCCCTGCGCGGCGTGAGCTTCACCGTGGAGCGCGGGGAGTACATCGCCATCATGGGGCCCTCAGGCTCGGGCAAATCCACCCTGATGAACCTCATCGGCTGCCTGGACCGAGTCACCGGCGGCACCTACGTCCTCGACGGCATCGATGTCGCCAACCTCGACGACAACCAACTCGCCGAGATCCGCCTGCGCAAGATCGGCTTCGTCTTCCAAGGCTTCAACCTGCTGGCGCGCACCGATGCCTTGAAGAATGTCTGCCTGCCGCTCTTCTACGCGGGGGTACCCGCCGCCGAGCGGCGCCGCAAGGCGCTGGCGGCCCTGGCAGAAGTCGGCCTGGAAGACCGGGCGCACCACAAGCCGACCGAACTCTCCGGCGGCCAGCAGCAGCGCGCCGCCATCGCGCGAGCCTTGGTCAACGACCCGACCGTTCTGCTCGCCGACGAGCCGACCGGCAACCTCGACTCCAAGACCAGCGAGGACGTCCTGGCCCTCTTCGCCCGGCTCCACGAGAGCGGGCGCACCATCGTCATGGTCACCCACGACGCCGAGGTCGCCCGCCACGCCGGGCGCATCGTACGGGTCCGCGACGGCCTCCTCGTCGAAGAGGCGCTGCACGCCTAGGAACCTTGCCCGGCCCCTGCAGGTCCAGCGCGACTTTTTGCCATTCTCTGGGTAGGAAAGCCAGAGATTGCTCCACTTCTCCCCGAGAGATCGAATAAACACCAGCATGACAAAAAAACGCCTTCTCCCGACCATCATCGTCGCCTTGGTCGGCGCCATCATCGGTAGCTTCGTCATGATGCTCTACGCGAGCACACATTTTCCGAACATCGCCGGCCCCAACCACACGCCGCCTGCCGCAGTCGCAGCGGCGCCGCTGCAGGGCGTAAGCGACCAAGCCCGCATCGTGAGCGCAGTCAAGCGCACCAAAGGCTCGGTCGTCGCCATCGACGTCCAGATCAACGGCAAGCGTTACACGCCGTTCAACCCGCTCTTCCAACAGTTCTTCGGCCAGCAGGGTCCCGAAGTGGTGCAGCCCTATAAAGAGGCTGCCTCGGGCTCAGGCTTCGTTTACTCTTCGAACGGGCTGATCGTCACCAACGCGCACGTGGTGCTACCGCCCAATAACGCCAAGGTCACGAAGATGACCGTCATCTTTGCCAACGGCAACAAGATACCGGCGCATCTGGTGGCTGCCAGCGTCGGCGCGGACATCGCGATCATCAAGGTGAACAACTACGCAAAGCTTCCGCCGCCGCTCCAACTCGCCGACTCCGATAAGTTGCAGCAGGGCCAGTGGGCCATCGCCATCGGCGAACCGCTCCAACTCCAACAGACGGTGACCCTCGGCATCGTCTCCGCCTTCGATCGCTCAGAGCATATCCCCAACGAGAGCGGGCAGATCATCGATTTCAAGGGCCTCCTGCAGACCTCAGCCCAGATCAACCCGGGCAACTCCGGCGGTCCGTTGCTGAACATCAACGGGAAGGTCATCGGGATCAACCAGTCGACCGTACGTTCGGCCTATGCGCAAGGCATCGGTTTCGCGATCCCGTCGAACACCGTGAAGACCGTGGTCGCGGAGCTTGAGAAACATCCCGGAATCCAACAGGGGACGGGGCAAGGCTACCTCGGCATCCTGATGCGGCCGCTGACCCCGGGTCTGCGCAACCAGATCGGCTACACTGGGAAGAACGGCGTCCCGGTCATCGATGTCGTGCCCGGATCTCCAGCCGATCGCGCGGGCATCCAACCCGGTGACGTGATTCTCCGGGTCAACGGGAAGCCCGTCAGCACGGTAGGAGCCCTCCAGAAGGAGATCGCCGCGATGAAACCCGGCGATGAGGTCCGCTTGGACGTCTGGGCCCAGGGGCTCAAGAAGTTCATCGCCGTCAAGCTCGGCAACCGGCCGGCGGCGATGCCCATCCAGCAGCAACCCTAGCGGCAGGACGGTCGTCGACCTACGAGGGGGCCCTGCAACCAGCAGGGCCCCCTTCCGTGTCATGAGCGGTGTAACAAACTGCGCCTCAATCCTGTAGAATGGGGCGGTAACCTCCTTAGAGCCTCCCATAAGCGGCAAGGCGTCGTCGGGGTCGATCGCAGCTTCGGTGATCGACGATCCACGCACGCTGGTCCAGGTCGGCTCGGGCACTAACGAAGAGGAATTTAACATGGCTAAAGTGGTCGGAATCGACCTGGGCACGACCAACTCCGTCGTCGCCGTGATGGAGGGAACGCAACCCACCGTCATTCCCAATGCCGAGGGATCGCGCACGACACCCTCCGTCGTCGCCTTCACCAAGACCGGCGAGCGCCTCGTCGGCCAGCTCGCCAAGCGGCAAGCTATCACCAACCCGGATCGCACGATCGCATCGATCAAACGCCACATGGGCGAGGGTGACTATCACATCAAGATCGACGGCAAGGATTATTCACCGCAAGAGATCTCGGCGATGATCCTCCAAAAGCTCGTCAATGACGCCTCCAACTATCTCGGCGAACGCGTCACCAAAGCCGTGATCACCGTCCCGGCGTACTTTAATGATTCGCAGCGTCAAGCCACCAAAGATGCAGGCAAGATCGCCGGCCTCGAGGTGCTGCGCATCATCAACGAGCCCACGGCTGCGGCTCTGGCCTACGGCATGGACAAGAAGGCTAGCGAAACGATCCTCGTCTGGGATCTGGGCGGCGGCACGTTCGATGTGTCGATCCTAGAGGTCGGCGACGGCGTCTTCGAGGTCAAAGCGACCAATGGCGATACCCACCTCGGCGGCGATGACTACGATCATCGCGTTGTCGAATGGCTGGTCTCCGAGTTCCGCAAGGAGCAAGGCATCGACTTAAGCGGCGATAAGCAGGCGATGCAACGCCTGACCGAAGCAGCCGAGAAAGCGAAGATCGAGCTCTCGTCGGTCGTCCAGACGACGATCAACCTCCCGTTCGTCACGGCCGATCAAAACGGTCCTAAGCATCTGGATATCACGCTAACGCGCGCGAAGTTCGAAGAGCTTACGAGCGACCTCACCGACCGTTGCATCCAGCCGTTTAAACAGGCTTTGAGCGATGCTAAGATCGACATTTCGAAGATCGATGAGGTCGTGATGGTCGGCGGCTCGACGCGCATGCCCGTCATCCTGGAGTTGGTCCGCAAGCTGACCGGCAAAGAGCCCAACCTCACCGTCAATCCCGACGAAGTCGTCGCGGTCGGCGCGGCCATCCAAGCCGGAGTACTGGCAGGCGAGGTGCGCGATGTCGTTCTCCTCGATGTCACGCCGCTCTCGCTTGGCTTGGAGACGCTCGGTGGGGTGATGACCACGCTCATCGAGCGCAACACCACGATCCCCACCAAGAAGTCTCAGGTCTTTACGACGGCAGAGGACGGGCAGACTTCGGTCGACATTCATGTGCTGCAGGGCGAACGGCCTATGGCTGCGGACAACAAGACGATGGGGCGCTTCAGGCTTGAAGGCATCCCGGCGGCGCCTCGCGGCATCCCGCAGATCGAAGTCGCGTTCAACATCGATGCCAACGGCATCGTCAACGTGAGCGCGAAGGATCTCGGGACCGGTAAGGAGCAAGCGATCACGATCACGGCTTCCACCAATCTCTCCAAAGACGAAGTCGAGCGCATGGTAAGAGACGCGGAGCTCCAAGCCGCAGCCGACAAGCAGAAGCGTGAAGAGGCGGAGACCCGCAACAACGCATCGAGCTTGATCTATTCGACTGAGAAGTCGCTCAAGGAAGTGGGAGAGAAACTCGACGCTACCGCCCGTGGCGAAGTGGAGACCGCGCTCACGGAGTTACGCCGCATCAGCGAGAACGGCACGGCCGCCGAGGTCAAGACTGCAGTAGAACGTCTCCAGCAAGCCAGCTACAAGATGGCCGAGCTCCTCTACAAGGCAACGGCGCCTGCCGATGGTGCCGCCGGCAACGGTTCCTCCAACAGCGCTACCGGCGCAACCGGCGGGGCCGAGACGACTGCGCCGAGCGACGATATCATCGACGCGGAGTTCAAAGAAGCAAAGTAAGTCCTGCCGGTAGGGGGCGGCGCGCGAGCATATCGGCAACGCCCCCCACGATCGGCCCGCCCATATTTCTTCACCTCGCCCTTACGACGAGAACGCATGTTTGACGAACAGACCACCACCGATCCGGCAGGCTTCGACACTGCCCAGAGTTCAGCCACAACCTCCGAGCCTTCGCTGGAGGAACTGCGAGAGCAACTCGCCGGCGCCGTTGCGCGCTCCGAGGAGAACCACAACAAGTTCCTCCTCGCGATGGCGGATTTTGAAAATTACAAGCGGCGGATGCAACGAGACATCGAGAACCTCGTATCGGGACACCGGCGAATGCTCTTGGAGAAGTTCCTTCCCGTCATTGATAATCTCGAACGCGCACTGCAGTACGATACCGCTTCGGATGGTCTGCGCGGCGGTGTCGAACAGACCCTGCGCGGCTTCGAAGCCATTCTTACCGCCGAAGGTGCCCGCACCATCGACGTCAAGGATAAGCCGTTCGACCCGCGCGTGGCCGAGGCGATCGGCACCGTGGCGGCACACGGTGATGTCGCCGACGACACGGTCGTGGATGTCGCCCAAAAGGGCTATGTCCTCGGTGAAGAGCTCCTACGGCCCGCTCGAGTCATCGTCGCTAAACGCCACGGATGAACTACAAAGACTACTACGCCGTACTCGGCGTTCCGAAGAACGCGCCCGAGAAGGAGATCAAATCCGCGTATCGGCGGCTTGCCCGAAAATGGCACCCGGATGCCAACCTGGACAACTCCAAAGCGGCCGAAGAGAAATTCAAGGATATCCAGGAAGCCTACGAAGTGCTGGGCGACCCCGAGAAGCGCCGCAAGTATGACGTTCTGGGCAGCGATTGGCAGCAAGCCGCGCAGCAGGCGGATCAGCAGCGCCGCTATCGTTCCCAGGCGGGCGACGCCACCTTCGATTTTGGCGGCGCCGGCGCTCCCAGCGGCTTCTCCGACTTCTTCGATATGTTCTTCTCCGGGATCGGCCGGCGCCAGACCTCGCAGACCGCCGGGCCATTCGCTCGTCGCGGACAGGATCTCGAGACAACGATCGAGCTTGGCTTACGCGATGCCTACGACGGCGGCAAGAAGTCCGTCTCGCTGAAACTTGAGGACGCATGCCGGCGCTGTCACGGCACCGGGACCGATAGCGGGCGCATCTGCCCAGTCTGCCATGGTACCGGCCATATCCTCGCGAGCAAGAAGTTTGATGTCACCATCCCCAAAGGGATCGGAGACGGCCAGCGTATCCGCCTCACAGGTCAAGGCGGCGCCGGCACCAACGGCGGCCCTAACGGCGATCTCTTTCTCATCGTGAATCTCCAAGAGGATCCGACCTACAAGCGCAAGGGCGAAGATCTCTACGTTGATCTTCCGGTGAGTATCTACGACCTCATCCTCGGCGCCGACGTCAAAGTTCCGACGATGGCAGGGCAAGTGAGCATGACCATCCCCGCCGGCACGCAGAACCATCGTACGCTGCGCCTCGCCGGTAAAGGGATGCCGAAGGTCAAGGGCACCGGCGCGGGCGATCAATACGTTCGCCTCATCGGGCAGCTCCCAACCAATCTCTCGGAGAAAGAGAAGAAACTCTTCAAGGAGCTGGCGAGCCTACGCAACGGAAAGAAGTGAGATGATCACAGCGATCGCCTTTACGGCCTATCCCGCACGCGACGTCGCAGCGCTGCGACGCTTCTATACCGGTGTGCTGGGGCTGACGTTCTCCGATCCCTACTGCGAAGACGGCACCGAAAAGTATGCCGAAGCCCAGATCGGGAGCGGATGTTTCAGCCTCATGACCAGCGATTGGATGGAAGTAGCACCGGGGAGCTGCGCCGCCGTGGCCTTTGAAGTCGACGACATCGAGCGCAGTTTTGCGGATCTGGGCAAGCACGGCATCCCAACGCCCGAGATTCACGAAACGCCGGTCTGCAAGCTTGGCTCGTTTCGCGATCCGGAGGGCAACAAGATCACCCTCCACCAGTTGACCGCACCTGCCCGCTGAGCCATCCATCGCGCCGCCGTTGTGAACCATTGATCGAAATCGGTGGTTCTGGGTTGAGGTGTCCTTAAGAGTATGATGAGCGGACACGGGCTGATGTGGTCGAACATGTATCAGTCCGACAAGCCTAAGATTCGTCGCCGTGCCGACCTCAAGCGCATCGGCGCCCTCTTCTCGCCGTACTGGCGCCAAGAGGCGCTCGTCCTCTTCTGCATCGTCCTGGGAGCGATCATCGGCCTGGTCCCAGGCTTCATGACCGCCCGGATCATCGACTCGGCGATCCCGCATCGGAACCTGCGGGAGTTGGGGATCGACGTCGGGATCATCCTCGCCGCAGCGATGGCGGCCAATCTCATCGGCGTCGTACAGGGCTATTGGAACTCGGTGGTCGGCGAAGGCATCATGCGCGACATCCGCACGCGCCTAGTCAACCATCTCCATCGGATGCCGGTGTCGTTCTTTACCGGCACCAAGACCGGCGAGATCATGAATCGCGTCTCGAACGATGTCGACAATATCGACAACGTCGTGACCGGTACGCTCACCAGTATCGTCACCAACGTCGTGATGATCCTGACCACGCTGATTGCCATGTTCGTCTGGGATTGGCGCCTAGCGCTCTTATCGGTCGCCATCGTCCCCCTGATGATTCTCCCGCTCTCGCCGGTCGGCCGGCGAATGTACACGATTCGAAAGCACACGCGCGAGAAGCGCGACGAGATCGAATCGATTACGCAAGAGACGCTCTCCATCTCCGGCATCACGCTGATCAAGTCGTTCGCGCGCGAAGACTACGAGCGCAAGCGCTTCTTCGATGTCGGGACCAGCTTGATGAACCTTGAGATTAACCTTGCCATGGTCGGTCGCTGGTTTATCGCTTCGGTCACGGCGATGGTGGTGATCGGACCGGCCCTCGTATGGTTCGGCGGCGGTTGGATGACGATCATGGGCAGCTTACAGGTCGGCGTCATCGTCGCGTTCGTCCAGTTCATTCAAGGACGGCTCTACGGCCCAGCCGCATCGCTGGCGGGCATCCAGGTGCAGATCGTCAGCGCGCTTGCCGTCTTCGAACGTATCTTCGACTATCTCGATATGAAGCCGGAGGAGTATGAACCCAAGGGCGCCGTCGTGCTCGACCGCGTGCGCGGAGAGCTTGAGTTCCATCACGTTGACTTCTCGTACGATAGCAGCCGCACGTCCCTGCACGATGTAAGTCTGCAGATCGAACCGGGCCAGGTTGCAGCCTTGGTCGGTGCGTCGGGGGCCGGCAAGACGACGATCGCCCAGCTTGTGCCGCGCTTCTACGATCCGACTGCGGGAAGCATCACGATCGACGGGCACGACCTCCATAGCGTGACCCTGGAATCACTGCGCCGGCAGATCGGCATCGTTACGCAGGAGACCTATCTCTTCCACGACACGATCGGCAACAATCTGCGCTATGCCAAGCCCGAAGCGAGTCAAAGTGAGATCGAAGCTGCGGCCCAAGCCGCCAACATCCATGAGTTCGTCGCCGGGCTTCCCGAGGGCTACGCGACGATGGTGGGCGAGCGCGGGCACAAGCTCTCCGGCGGCGAGCGCCAGCGCTTAGCCATCGCGCGAGTCCTCCTCAAGGACCCGCGCATTCTCATCCTCGACGAAGCCACGAGCCAACTCGACTCCCATAACGAAGCCGCTATTCAGAGCGCACTGGAACGGCTCATGCGCAATCGCACGAGCCTCGTGATCGCGCACCGCCTCTCAACCGTCGCTGCCGCCGACGTCATCTTCGTCCTGGAGCGAGGACGTATCGTCGAACGCGGCACTCATCCCCAGCTTCTGGCCGCAAGCGGCGTCTACGCACGGCTCTACCGAACCCAGTTCCGCGATCAGCCGGCAGACGTACTGCCGTGACCAGCGAGAGCATCCGGATCGATGCGCAACTCTGCCTTGAACCGATTGCGCCCTCCCACACCCGGCCGCTCTATGAACTCATCGAGGCCGATCGTGAGGATCTAAGGCGTTGGCTCATCTGGATCGACGAAACGCCGGATGAAGCCACGATGGCTACGGCCTTGCAGCGTATGGCCGACAACCGCGCGGCAGGTCGCGAAGCCGTCTTCTGCATCGTGTGGGAGGGCAAGCCGGCCGGCGTCATCAGCCTGCATGCAATCTCTGCAATCCAACGCAGGGCGGAGATCGGCTACTGGCTGGCTCGCTGCGCCCGAGGACGCGGCCTCGCCACTCGCGCCGCCCGCGCGCTGATCGAGTATGGATTCGAGCAGCTCGGCTTACACCGCGTTGCGATCCTCTGTGCCGAGGAAAACCTTGCAAGCCGGGCCGTCCCGGAGCGCCTCGGCTTGACTGCCGAGGCAACGCTCCAAGACTACTTCCTGCATCACGGGCAGTTCCACAACGCGATCGTCTACGCGATCATTGCGCCGCGCAGGACGCCTTAGCGGTTACCGACCCGAATGCCTATGTTCACTTGCTTGATGGCGGCATTGACGAGCGCTATGGCGCGCACCCGATGACCGCCCTTGTTATGCACGGCGACTTCGAGCTGCCCGCGAGCGACACGCAACGACGATAGCGCTGCGATCATGTGCGGTTGGTATGCGGCAAACGCGATACCGGTTAACGTGGAGCCGAGGAGCAGACCGAGAACCAGTGCGAGAGAGACCGGGAATGAGCGCCGGGGCGTAGCTAACATGATGTCTCTTTAAGTACGACGCGAAGTTCGTTGCGGCTAGCTTGCCACAGCCGAGTCTTGCCCAGCATTAACAGGTCGCGGGAAAAGGCTGGTGCGGCTATCGCGCCGTGGTTTTGAGGCGGTTTCGAGGAGCGAGGAGCGCAGAATGACCGCGTCATTTCAGCAACGAGCGACGACGAAAGCGACCAAAAGCGGGGTGCGAGAGATGTGCGGGCCTTTCCCCGCAACCTGTTAAACGCCCGTTGGAATCTGCATCTGCGCCGGCGGCATAGGCGTGAGCAACGGCGCTCCGGTCGCCGCGCGCACCTCATCAACGCTCACGCCGGGAGCCACCTCGCGCAACAGTAGGCCTTCCGGGCTGATGTCGATCGTCGCAAGATCGGTAATGATGCGATGCACCACCCCCTTGCCGGTGAGCGGCAAAGAACAGGCCGGCACGATCTTATGCTCGCCGCCCTTGGCCAGGTGCTCCATCATGACGATGACTCGCTTGGCACCGTGGACGAGATCCATCGCGCCGCCCATGCCCTTGACCACCTTGCCGGGAATCATCCAGTTGGCAAGATCGCCCGTCTGCGAGACTTGCATCGCCCCGAGAACGGCCAGATCGATGTGGCCGCCGCGAATCATGCCAAACGAGAGCGCCGAATCAAAGAGCGATGCCCCCGCAAGCAACGTCACCGTCTCCTTTCCCGCGTTGATCAGATCGGGATCCTCCTCGCCTTCGTAGGGATAGGGTCCGGTGCCGAGGATCCCGTTCTCACTGTGCAGGGTGACCATCATCCCCGCAGGGACGTAGTTCGGGATCAAGGTGGGCAGACCGATTCCGAGGTTCACGTACTGGCCATCCCGCAGCTCTTGAGCAACCCGTGCGGCAAGTTGCGTACGCGTCAGTGCCATGGCTACTTCCCTCCCTCGCGCTTGCGCACGGTGACGCGCTCGATGCGCTTACCTGCAGAGCCGACTTCGACGATTCGCTGGACGAAGATGCCCGGAAGATGGACCGCTTCGGGTTCGATGCTTCCGGGCTCGACGAGTTGCTCGACCTCCGCAATCGTGATCTTGCCTGCCATCGCGCAGAGCGGATTGAAGTTGCGCGTCGCCTTGGCGAAGACCAGATTCCCATGCGTATCGCCGATGGTCGCTCGGACCAGAGCGAAATCGCAGACGATGCCGCGCTCAAGCACATAGGTTCGCCCATCGAAGAGGCGGGTCTCTTTCGGCGGCGATGCGATCGCGACCGAGCCGTCCGGATTGTATCTCCACGGCAGCCCGCCATCGGCCACGAGAGTCCCCACACCGGCCGGGGTGTAGAACGCCGGGATACCGCTGCCGCCGGCCCGTAGCCGTTCGGCGAGCGTGCCCTGCGGAACCAGCTCAACCTCGAGTTCCCCGTGAAGATACTGCCGCTCAAACTCCTTGTTCTCGCCGACGTACGAACCGGTGGTGCGAGCGATGCGTTTGTGGTCGAGCAGAACGCCGAGCCCCCAGCCGTCCACTCCGCAGTTATTCGAGACCGTGACCAAGTCCGCGGCACCCTGTTCCAGCAACGCCGCGATCAGATTGTGGGGAATCCCGTTGAGACCGAAGCCGCCGACGGCCAGGCTCGATCCGTTCCCAATGTCGGCGACGGCCTCGGCGCACGAGTGGTATACTTTCTGCATGAGTTCGATTGATAAACCGAACTCCTAGCAAAACCCTGTCCTTTTTAAGGAGAGCATCCATGTCCGTCGTCGCCGGCTCGCCCACCACCTCCGAAGAAGAAGCCATGATGCTTGCGGTCGTCCGCGAACTTGTTGCGAAAAAAGTCGCACCGCGAGCCGCACAGATCGACGAGAGCGCCGAGTTTCCCTACGATCTCAAAGCCCTCTTCGCTGAAAACGACCTCCTCGGCATTCCCATCCCGGCCGAGTACGGCGGGCTTGGCGGAAGCTTCGTGACGTACGTGAAGGTCGTCGAAGAGATCGCCAAGGCATGCGCCTCGAGTTCCCTGATCGTCGCCGTCCAGGAGCTCGGCATGCTGCCCATCCTGATCGGCGGAAGCGAAGAGCAGAAGCGGCAGTATCTGCCCAAGTTGGCAAGTGGGCAATGGATCGCCGCCTATGCGCTCACCGAGGCCTCCAGCGGCTCCGACGCCGCCGGATCGATGCGAACCAAGGCCGTGCGCCGCGGTGACACCTACATTCTCGACGGACAGAAGATCTGGATCACCCATGGCAGCGTCGCCGATGTGATCTGCGTCTTCGCCGTCACCGATCCGAGCAAGGGCGCCGCCGGCATCAGCGCCTTCATCGTTGAGAAGGACTTCAAGGGGTTTCACGTCGGCAAGAAAGAGAGAAAGATGGGGATTCGAGGCTCCCCGACCGTCGAACTGACCTTCGACGGGTGCGAAGTTCCCGCCGCCAACCGTATTGGCGAAGAAGGCGTGGGATTCAAGATCGCAATGAAGGTACTCGACAAATCGCGTCCGGGGATCGCCGCGCAGGCGTTGGGCATCGCTGCCGGGGCGCTGGAGTATGCCACCAACTACGCCAAGGAGCGCATCGCCTTCGGCCGGCCCATCGGTCAGCATCAGGGGGTCGGCTTCATGCTGGCCGATATGCAGACCGAGGTCGAGGCCGCCCGCCTGCTGCTCTACGAGGCCGCACGCAAGTGCGATGAGGGTGCCGCCGACGTCTCCCTGTGGGCGGCGATGGCCAAACTGAAGTGCGGGGACGTGGCGATGGCCGTCACAACGGACGCCGTCCAGGTGCTCGGGGGCTTTGGTTACTCCGCGGAGTATCCGGTCGAGCGCATGATGCGCGACGCCAAGATCACGCAGATCTACGAGGGAACCCAGCAGATCCAGCGCCTGGTCATCGCTCGCGCGCTCGTGGGCAAGGGCAATCCAAGCGCCCCTCGCTAGCTTAAACCGCAGGGGACCCCCCAACGGGCGCGAACTTTCGCCCGGCGTTCTGCGTTTCTCGGAGCGTGGGGCAGGAGGGCCAGGTACCTCAAACGCCTCCGCCGGTGAAAAGACCGGCGACATTTACCTGTGGAAGGGGGTGCACACCTTGAAGAAACTACTTGCAGCGCTCGTTGCCGCCGCGTTCATCGCGACCGGCTTCACCATGACCCAGGCTTCGGCACAGACCACGACCACGTCGGCGAAGACCATGAAGAAGTCGACCAAGAAGGCCGTCAAGCCGATGAACAAGTCGGCGAAGAAACCAGTGAAAAAAACGGCCAAGAAGCCGGTGAAGAAATCGGTTAAGAAGCCGGTGAAAAAAGCGGCCGCGAAATCGGCGAAGAAACCAGTGAAAAAAGCGGCCGCGAAGGGCAAGAAACCGCCCAAGAAGGCCACGAAAAAGTCGGGCCCAAGCTCGAAGTAAGAGAGACGGTTCTCTAACGATACCGCCTTTATTCCGTTATCCTACTACTCGGCGCGAAGCAAACTCCGCGCCGAGTTTTTTTATGGGCGCCTCGATAAGTCCAGGTGCTCGGATTGGGCGCTCGGAAAATGCAGATGCGAGGAGGGTGCGAGGGAGCATATACAGCGTGATCTGTGACTGAGTACACGACGAAGCAGGTGCGTTCTCCGAGGGTTCAAGACGAGTGCCTAGATTTATCGAGGTGCCCTTTAGCCGCCGATGGGGACGAACGCATGCCCGAGCAACGGTGGGATGAAGCGCCCCGCAAGGAACGAGATCGCGAAGACGCCCGAGCCCCAGAGCACGATTTCGAGCCCGCGCTTCCATGGGTTGCGCGTGGTCATCGAGCCTGCGTAGAAACCGATCCCAAAGAGCCCCAGGAGCGCCAGCACGCCACTGGCGACCAACGCCACTAGCGGCGAGAGCGCCGGAATGAACGGCACGACGGGCAAGAACGATCCGACTGCATAGGAACCGGCGATGGCAAAGGCCGGACGCACATCGGAGTCGTCGGCGATGCGCGGATCGATGCCGAACTCGTCGCGCACCATCTCGTACAGGTAGATCTCCGGGTTGCGAACCAACCGGTTGACGATCAGGTGCGCTTCGTCGGCACTAAAGCCCTTGAGTTTATAGTAGGCGACCTGTTCGGCGAACTCATCCTGCGGATGGGCGGCCATCTCCGCCTTCTCTTGCTCGATCGAACTACGCACCACTTCGCGCTCGGACTTCGTGCCTTGATACTGGCCGACGCCCATCGAGAGCGCACCCGCGATCAGCGCCAGCAGCCCCGCGATGGCGACCGTGCCATGGTCGCCGCTCGCCGCGCCCACCCCGGTGACGACACCCATCGTCGTGAGAATACCGTCCTTGGCCCCGAAGACGATCTCGCGCACATCGCGTTGCCGGTGCAACTTGCGACGCTGCGGCGTATCGGGTATGCCCGGATGGATCCCTTGCCACCCCGGGACGTCCATCACGACCGGTTGCTCGGGAAGCGGCAGCTCAGTGCTCATGCTCGCTCCTTTGGACCGCACCCCCTCCCTAGGCCTTCAGAAAGCAGGCCTAAGGTGCCCCTTACTCAGACGCACGAGAAGACTGAACGGCGCAGTGTTGCCGGCCACAAGCGCGAATAACCATGCCTATGTCTGATCCCATGCGCCCGGAGTTCACCGCACGCAATCCCATCGTCGAGACCGCCCAGCGCATCCGCGCCCGGCGAGACCTAGGTGTCGCCATCGACGCAGCGACAGGTGAAGCGCCCACGCGCCGGCCGGAGGACGCCCAAGAATCGCTACGCGCTTTCGCCGACGCTCTGACCCGGACAGCGCAGCGTCTCAACGCGATCCTGGAGAAGCGCGGCAACGGCGTCAAGATCATCCGCCTCGAACGACCACTGCGGCTACGAATTCGCTTCGGAGAGGAGCGCATAGCGCTGGACCTCGATGACGTCAACCAACTGGTGCGCATCGTAGGTGGAGAACTCGACGGCGACTACCAGTTCGATCTCTCGGCCGCCATCCCGTCGCTGATCAACCTCTCGAAGATCTCGACGCAAGCCGATTACGGAGAAGCGCTCACCGCCTCCGGGCTCCTCAAACATGTGGCGCGGAACGCCGAACTGCCGCCGCCGGCACACCTTTCCGGTTCCGGCCCGCTGCAGTTTTAGCAACGATCTTCGCACTCGGGCAGAGCTCGCTCACCGGGCACCGGCTGCATTGCGGCATCGGCGCTTTGCAGATGGCCCGGCCATGCAGGATCAACCAATGGTGCGCGGCGGTCCAGCGTTCGCGCGGCAAGAGCGCCGTAACATCGCGTTCCACGCCGGCCGGCGTCGTGCCGGTCGTCAGCCCCAGCCTATGCGCAACCCGGAAGACGTGTGTATCGACGGCAAAGGCCGGTTCTTGGAACGCCACCGCGAGCACGACGCTTGCGGTCTTTCTCCCTACGCCTGCGAGTGATTCGAGCGCTTCCCGCGTTGCGGGCACCTCACCGCCGAAGCGTTTAACGAGATCGCGAGAGGCCGACACGATGTGCTTGGCCTTCATGCGATAGAATCCGCACGACTTCACCAGACGCTCGACATCTGCGCCGTGCGCGGCACCCAGCGCCTGCGGAGTTGGATAGCGCGCAAAGAGCTGCGGCGTCGTCAGGTTCACCCGAGCGTCCGTGCATTGCGCCGAGAGGATGACGGCGATCAGCAGTTCGAATGGACTGTGGTAGATGAGCGCGGTGGCGGCATCCGGGTAGGCGCGCTCGAGGATGCTCAGTTGCGCTAGCGCCACCGCTCGGTTGACCCTGCGTTTTGGGAAAGGAATCGAGTTCATCTCATCTCTCTTGGCGACAGGCGACGAGCCAGCAGGAAGAGCGCCACCGGAAAGAGCGCGGCGCACGCATACGTCCAGAGCAATGCTATCGTAAGCGCGCCATCGAGCATACCGGCCAGGCTCACGGAGGCGCCACAGATGCCGATGCCGAGGGCCATGCCGATCATGAACTGCCCCACCTGACGCTGCGCGTACAGGATGGAGTTTCGTGTTGCTCACGCGGATTGCGCGAGGCACCCGGCCGGTTCCCGGCCGGTGTGGGCCAGCGCCCATAAGAGATTGACGCGCGCGGCGTTTTGATCGCGCGAGAGGACCAAACCGCAGACGCAAACGTGCTGCCGTTCCGAGAGCGCCTTCTTGCGCTGCCTCCCGCAGGCGCTGCACGTTTGGCTCGGCTTGACCTTGCGCGATGGAACCTCGATGAACTCGACACCAGCTTCTACCGCTTTGTATCGGAGCATAGCGAGAAATGCGCGTGGAGCGGTGGCAAGAATCTCGCGATTCAAGCCCGCCTTCTGGGCGACGTTGCGCCCCGGTGATTCGACGGTTCCCTTGGCGGAACGGACCATATTCTTGATCGAGAGTGACTCGGTGGCGATCAGGTCTGCCGACGCAACGAGCTTTGCCGAGCGTTGGTGTAAGAAGTCCAGCCGCTTGGCGGTGGTCTTGCGGTGGATCGCGCTGACGCGTCTGTGCGCCTTGGCGCGGTTGTTCGACCGCTTGGCCTTGCGTGCGAGGTTCTGCTGCGCGCTTTCGAGCGTCGCCTTCATGCGCGTGAAGAAGCGCGGGTTCTCGATGGCCGAGAAAGCCTGGTCTTCATGCGCGAGCGTGGCGAACGTCTCGACGCCCCAATCGAGGCCAATCGCGTCGGTCCCGCCTTTCCGTTGGGGCTCGCACGCAAGCGTGAGGCTCGCATACCAGCGTCCGGCCTTGTGCGCAATCTCGCACGTCCTGACCTCGCCCGGCGTTCGCGCGCGTCCGCGCACCTGGATTGTGCCGATGCCGGAGAGGCGCAACCGACCGTGCCGGTTGCCGTCGCCCGGCACGAACCGGAAGCCGTCGCCGTGCGTCTTGTATCCCCAGCCGGAGAAACGGTCGAACGCTTTGAAGCGCGGGAAACCCGGCGTCTCGCCGTTCTTGCAACGCCGAAAGAAGGATGCGAACGCCAGATGCAACCGATTCAGCGTAACCTGCGCCGCCTGCGCGTTGAGCCCGGCATAGCGTTCATCGCTGGCGCGCAGGTCGGTGAGATCGCGCGACTGGTCGTATGCTGACAGGCTCTTACGTTGCAGCCTCCAGGCCGCGATTCGCTGTTCGAGCGCCGCATTATAGAGCCGTTGGTGCAAACCGAGCATATCCAAGAGTGCCGCTTCCTGCGAGCGCGAGGGATAGAGACGATAGACAACCTTGCGCGAGACGGCGGACTCCATATTCTCAGTATACCAGCCCGAGTGCCAACACGGTGGCACTCTGTGAGCGCCTTTGCGGGGCGATGCGGCGCTTCACCACCAGCCAAATGCGGGAGGCGCATTATGGCTGGAGCACTGCGCCGCTCTCACGTAGGCATCCGCCCCAAAGAAGCCGGCATGGAGCAACGCAAAGGCGAGATACGCCGTATGCGTACGATCGCGCGCGTAGAGCGTGGCACGCGAGAAGAGTCTGCGCAACGCCGCGTAAGCATCGCTCGGCACTCCGCTAGCCGGCCCGGCATCCAACGCCGGGAGCATGAGCAGTGCGGCCAGGCCGATGAGCGGAACGAAGGATGCAAAGGCCCAACGCCAGCCAAAGATCGTGGCTACGAACGCCCCGTAGAACGGACCGAGAATCGAGGGCACCACCCACATGGTCGACATCAACGCAAACATACGCGGCCGCAACGGCGCGGGAAAGAGCCGCGCGATCATTGCAAACGAGATGGCATAGTCCAGCCCCGCTCCCGCACCCTCGATCAGCCGTGCGCCCACAAAGACCGGCATCGACGCGGAGAGCGCCGCCACGCTGGTACCGATTGCCAGCAGCGCGAACCCCGTTCCGAGTACGCGCCGAGCACCGAACCGATCGCTCCACGGCCCGGCGAACGGCAACACCGCGATGCTCGCGGCCAAGAATGCCACGAACGCCAGCGGATACGCCGGCAACCCGTGGAGATCGAGAACGACGCGCGGCAAGATCGTCGCCACCACCAGAGCTTGCAAGGCCGTTGCAAACTCCCCGATAAGCAAGCCGACGGCGATGCGCCCACGCTTACCGGTGAAGACGTCGTGCACCGGAGCTTCTCAGTCGCGACACGCTCATTGCTGGGCCAATGCGATGAACTCCCCATCTTGTCGAAGCAATCCGTCGCTTTCCAAGGCCGCAACGATGGAGCGCACGTCTTCAAGCGAACGATGGGCAAGGACCGGGCGCAACTCCTGATACAGATCCAGGAACGAGATCCGCTGATCGGCGGCAAGTTCGCGGAGCCGATCCACGACACGGCCACGCGCGTAACGCACCGTTGCTTCGAAGCGGACGCTCTGCGAGGAAGGCCCTTCGACGGAACGCTTGCGCGCCGCGTCCAACCGAGCGGCCTCAATCGGAGCGGCCGCGCAGTCGTCGCGCAAGGGGCAGACCAAGCACTTCGGGGCACGGGCCGTGCAGATCGCAGCTCCCATATCCATCATCGCGGAGTTCCAGTCGTGCCCCTTGCCTCGTGGGAGTAACGCCGATGCGCGCGCATCGAGCTCCTGCGGGGTAGCGCGCGGCGGATACTCCATGCCATAGCAGAGACGATGGACCACGCGACGCACGTTCGTATCCATCGCGATGTCATCACAATCGAACGCAAACGCGCGTATCGCAGAACACGTATAGGGACCGACGCCCGGGAGCGTCCGCAACACCGCGGAGTCGGCCGGCACGACCCCACCGAACCGCCGCACGACCTCTTTCGCCAGCAGATGCAAACGCACGGAACGGCTGTTATAGCCTAAGCCTTGCCAAGCGCGAATGACCTCCGCCCGGCCCGCCTGCGCCAGTCGCGCAACATCGGGGAAATGCCGAATAAACGCCTGGAACTTCGGAATGACGCGCTCAACCTGCGTCTGCTGCAACATGAACTCACTGACCAGGGTAAAGTACGGATCGCGCACCGCCCGCCACGGCAGATCGGCGCGACCATGCCGACGGTACCAGAGGAGCAGCTTGCGGGAGACGCCCTTCATCCGCGCAGACTCGCGATGGCCTTCCCGATGCGAGCGATACCTTCGCCGATCTCATCGCGCTTCACGGACGTCAACGCCAGACGAAAGTTGTGATCGCCGCCCGAACCGACATAGAACGCCTCCCCGAACAGGAACGAAGCGCCAAGGCGTTCGGCAGCGTCGAGCAACGGACGCGCCCGCAGTTCGCGCGGCATCGTCGCCCACAAGTAGAAGCCGCCGCCGGGCTTGCTCGCACGAATGGCGGCCGGCCAGTGTCGCGCGATAGCTTCGTCGGCCAGGCGGCGACGCAGCAGTAACTCCTCTCGGAGCAAGTCCACATGCGCATCGTACCCGCGCTCAAGATAGTCGCAGATCGCGGCTTGCGCGTAGAGACTGGTTGCCATATCGTACGCTTGCTTGCGCAACAACAAGCGTTCGAGAATCATACGCGGCGCTGCAAGGAAGCCCACGCGTAGGCTCGGAGCGATCGTCTTGGAGAAGGTCGACAGGTAGACGACGTGGTCCGGAGCGAGCGCAAGCAACGGAGGCGACGATGGTGCCGCCAGCGGCCCGTAGGGGTCATCCTCGACGATCGGCACGCCGGCACGTTTTGCCAGGATCACCAGGCGCTCGCGACGATCGACGTTCATGGTGGCGCCGGTCGGGTTGTGCAACGAGGGCATCGTGTAGATGAAGCGCGGCCGCCGCGTTCGCAGAATCGCCTCGACATGATCCACCCGCATGCCGTCGTCATCGACCGGGACGGGAATGGCTCGCAGACCGCAGATTTGGAAGATCTGCAGCGCTCCGGGATACGAGGGTTGCTCGACGACGATCTCATCGCCCGGTTCGGCCAGGCTCTGCGCGACGATCATGATGCCTTGAGTCGAGCCGGTGAGCACGATGAGGTTCTTCGGCGTGAGCGCGGTCGCGCCGCGACCGTGCAACCGGGCGGCAATAGCCGCGCGCAGCGGCTCGTAACCTTCCGAATCCCCGTAAGAGAGCACCAAGCGCGGATCGCGGGCGACTCGTCCGAACGCCTCAGCGAGCTCTGCGAGCGGCGAGGGTTCATCCGGCGCCACGCCCTGGACGAAGGAGAGTCGCCCCTCCTCTTGTTTGGCTGCCAGCTCTCCAAGCACCATCGGGAACTCCCCGACCCGCCACGGCGGCAGCGTTACCCACCAGGGAATGCTCCCAGCGCGGGCCGTGCGCGTACTGCGCAACTGCCCGACGACCCGCGAACCCGACCCCACCCGCTGTTCGATCAGCCCGTCGGTCACAAGGTCGCGATACGCCCGCACGATGGTGCTGCGATTGACGGCGAGCCGATCCGCCATGGCCCGTTCGGGAGGCAAGCGGGTGGACTCGGGCAGGGTTCCCGCGAGAATCCCCTCCCGGAGCTGCTCGTAGATCTGGCGGTAGAGCGGGACGATCGAATCGCGGTCGAGGTCGGGCAGAATCCCCGCCCAGCCGATCTTCGGCATAGGGTGGACGCGATTCGGTATCCGTCCCGCAAAGACTTGCACTCGCCCGGCACTCCCGCCGATCCCGCCCGAGGGGGCTGCGCGGCTGCCTCGCGAATCCGCTATCTCGTCATCTCAATCACGCACAACAGGAGCAGTCACTTGGCTCAACATCACGTGGACGCGGTCGTCATCGGCGCAGGACCCGGCGGCTATCATGCGGCCATCCGACTCGGTCAGCTCGGCAAGAGCGTCATCTGCATCGACCGCGATGAGGTCGGCGGCGTCTGCCTCAACTGGGGCTGCATCCCCACCAAAGCACTGCTCCACGTCGGCGAGATCGTACGCCACATCGATCATGCTGCCGCCATCGGGTTGAAGGTCGGCAAAGCGGCAGTCGATCGCGCCGGGGTCGTAAAGTTCAAGGACGAGGTCGTCAACGCGAACGTCGGCGGCGTCAAGACGCTCTTTAAGGCCAACAACGTGCAGTTTCTCTACGGCGAGGCATCCTTCAAGAGTCCAACCGAGATCCTGCTCAAGAAAAGGGAGGGCGGCGAAGATACGATCAGCGCCGGGCACGTCGTGATCGCCACCGGTTCGGCTCCGATCGACGTTGCCGCCTGGCCGCGCGACGGCAAGCTCATCCTCAACTCAGACGACGCCGTGAACCTCGCGGCGCTGCCGAAGACGATGCTCATCGTTGGCGGCGGGGTGATCGGCTTAGAGTTCGCGACCGTCTACACGCGCATGGGCGCCAAGGTCCTCGTCATCGAGGCGTTGCCGCAGATTCTGACGGGCACCGATGCGCAAGTCTCAAAGACGCTCGGCCGTATTCTCAAGAAACAGGGTGTCGAGATCTTGCTCGACACCAAAGTCGGCAAACTTGAGAAGACCGGCAAGGCCGTCAAGGCGACGTTCAAAGGCTCGGGGGCAGACGACAAAGACGAAACGCGCGAGTTCGAGTGCGTCCTTGTGGCCGTTGGGCGCAAGCCGGTAACCGGCGCATTGAATCTGGCGGCAGCAAGCCTTGCGACCGATGAGCGCGGGTTCATCGCCGTCGACCAACAGCTACGCACGAAGGTCTCCCAGATCTTCGCCGTCGGCGATGTCACCGGCCAACCGCTGCTCGCCCACCGCGCGATGAAGCAGGGTGTGATCGCCGCCGAAGTCATCGCCGGCGACACATCGGCCGCCTTCGATCCCATCGCCATTCCAAACTGCGTCTATACGGACCCTGAGGTTGCCACGGTCGGCCTCTCCGAGGAAGATGCCAAGGCCGCCGGCTACGAGGTGCGCATCGGCACGTTTCCGCTTGCGGCCAGCGGCCGGGCACGGACGATGAACGAGAGTGATGGGCTCATCAAACTGGTGGGCGACGCAAAGTCCGATCTCCTGCTCGGCATGCACATCGTAGCCCCACAGGCCGAATCGCTCATCGGCGAGGGCGTCATCGCTCTGGAGATGGGCGCGACGATGGAAGATATCGGTCTCTCCATTCACCCGCATCCAACGCTGACGGAAGGCATCATGGATGCCGCCGAAGCGGCTCACGGCAAAGCCATACACATCGTCAATCCCAAACCCAAGAGCGCGGTCGCCGGAGCGAAGTGAGCCGCGCGCGCTTGCTCGATATCGGGCGAAGGGCGTATCGCGACGTCTGGGAGCTGCAGCACACGCTCCACGAGGCCGTCGCCGACGGTTCCCAGACCGAAACCTGGATCCTGGTCGAACACGACCCGGTCATCACGCTGGGGCGCAACGCGCGAGCCGAGAACGTGTTGCTCTCGCGCGACAACCTTGCGGCGCGCGGCGTCGAGCTGGTGGAGATCGAGCGCGGCGGAGACGTCACCTATCATGGCCCAGGGCAGTTGGTCGTCTATCCCATCCGCCGATTGGAGCGCTTCCGCGAAGTCGTCCCCCTCGTGCGCACACTCGAAGGCGCGGTCATCGACGCGTGTGCGAGCTTCGGCATCCATACCGAGCGTTGGAACGAGCATGCCGGGGTGTGGGTAGGCCGCAATCAGATCTGTGCGATCGGCCTCGCGATTCGGCGCATGACCTCACTGCACGGCATCGCCTTGAACGTCTCCACCGCGCTCGACTACAACCAACTCATCAACCCCTGCGGGCTGCGCGATCGGGGCATCACCTCGCTCTCCCGGGAGACCGGGCGCGTGGTCGCTATGGACGAAGCCAAGGGAGCCCTGCTGGCCGGCCTCGCCCAAGCCTTCGATCTCATCTTTGAGCCCGCCGGCCAAACCCTTGGACAGATCGGCTCGGTCGAGGTAGCCTAGGGGACGCATCATGGCTATTGAGATCGACCTCCTTGCCTCGACGACGCCGCAGCACGCACCCGGTGCAGGGCACGTTCCTAAACCGGATTGGCTACGCGTCACCTTGCCGCACGGCGAGGACTACGAACGAGTGAAGGCGCGGGTCAACGCGCTGGTGCTCAATACCGTCTGCAAAGAAGCCGCCTGCCCAAACCTGGCGCAGTGCTGGGGAGCAGGCACCGCGACCATCATGATCTTGGGCGATACCTGCACCCGTGGCTGCCGCTTCTGCAAGGTGAAGACCGGCAATCCGCGAGGAACTATCGACTGGCTCGAGCCGGTGCGAGTGGCCGACGCAGTCCGGGAGCTAGGCTGGCGGTATCTCGTGCTCACCGCCGTCGACCGCGACGATCTGCCCGACGGCGGCGCGCTCATATTCGCCAATACCGTGCGCGCCATTCACGAGCGCGTTCCCGGTGCGCGCGTCGAGATTCTCAGCGGAGACTATCGCGGCGATCTGCGAGCGCTCGACATCGTCCTCGATGCACAACCCGACGTCTTCGCGCACAATCTCGAAACGGTGCGCCGCCTAACGCCGACGGTGCGCGACAAGCGCGCTGCCTACGATCAATCCCTGCGCATCCTCGATCACGCGAAACGCCGGGCTCCCGATCGCTACACCAAGACGTCGGTCATGCTCGGTTTGGGCGAAACGACGGCAGAGGTTGAAGCCGCCATGGACGATGCTCGCTGCGTCGGCGTCGATATCTTTACGATGGGGCAGTATCTGCAGCCGAGTAAAAAGCATCTGCCGGTGGTCGAGTTCGTCTCTCCCGACGCCTTCGCGCAACTCGGCGATCTTGCGGCCTCCAAGGGCTTCCATCAGGTGGTCAGCAGCCCGCTCTCGCGCTCGTCCTACCACGCCGAACAGGCCTTTGTAACCGCTTCATAAGCGTCGCGCTCCCAGGAAACGCTCAGGATTGCGCGCGCCGAACCGAGGATCGCAACCCTCGGCCGATGGCGATGTGTATCGGAGCACATGGTCGAGTTCTTTTTACGGCGCCCGATCTTCGCGTCGGTCTGTTCGCTTGCGATTCTCATCGCCGGCATCGCCGTGCTGCCGACGCTGCCGGTCGCACAGTACCCACAGATCGCGCCTCCCGTGGTCACCGTTACCGCCAACTATATCGGCGCCAATCCTGAAGCGGTCGAAACGGCCGTAACGACGCCCCTTGAGGAGGCCATCAACGGCGTCCAGGGTCTGCACTACATCTCCTCGACCAGCGCTCAAGGCGTCTCATCGATCACCTGCACCTTCTACCTGGGCACCAATCTCGATATCGCCGCCACCGACGTGCAGAACGCCGTACAAACGGCGATCGGTCTCTTGCCCAACAGCGTCAAACAGACCGGCGTCACGGTCACGAAGAACTCCGGCGCATTCGTCATGGCGGCGGCCATCACGTCGAACAACCCTGCGTACAATCAGCTCTTCCTCAGCAACTACGCCAATCTCAACATCGTCAATGAGATCAAGCGCATCCCCGGCGTGAGCAACGTCCGCATCTTCGGCGAACGGCTCTATGCGATGCGCATCTGGCTGAATCCCCGTCAACTCGCGGCGCGCGGCTTGACGGCGGATGATGTCGTCTCCTCGCTTCAAGCGCAGAACGTCGAGGTCGCTGCAGGCAGCATCGGCTCCGCTCCGGAGCCGAAGAACCAGCCCTATACCATCAGCGTGCGCGCGACCGGACGGCTGAGCGACCCGCAACAGTTCCGCCGGATCATTCTGCGGGCCAATCCGGACGGGGGTTTTACGCGCCTTGGGGACGTCGCCCGCATCCAACTCGGCGCCCAGGACTACAACAGCGTCCTGCGCTTTAACGGCAACCCCAAGACGGTGGGCCTTGGGATCCAAGCCTTACCCACGGCCAATGCCATCGCCGTCTCAGCCGATGTCCAGGCCACCCTCAAGCAGCTTGCTAAGAACTTTCCCCCGGGCGTAACGTACCGAGTCGCCTTCGACTCCGCCGCGTTCGTGAAGGAATCGATCAAGGAAGTCGTCCTCACGCTGATCTTCTCCATCGTGCTGGTGATCCTGGTCATCTACCTGTTCTTGCAAAACTTACGCGCGACGCTGCTGCCGGCGATGACGATCCCGGTCTCACTGCTAGGCGCCTTCTTCGCCATCAAACTCTTTGGTTTTACGATCAACACGATCACGCTCTTCGGTCTGACGCTTGCCACAGGCCTTGTCGTCGACGACGCCATCGTCGTTATCGAGAATATTGCGCGTTATATCCACGAGCATAAGCAAGGCGGCATCGCCGGCGCCTCTGCAGCGATGCATGAAGTTCAGAGCGCGATCATCGCCTCATCTCTGGTTCTCCTCGCGGTCTTTGTTCCGGTGGCGTTCTTTCCGGGGACGACCGGCGAACTCTACAAGCAATTCGCGCTGACGATCGCGGCGTCAATCTCGATCTCACTCTTTATCTCCTTGACCCTGACCCCGGTCCTCTCGGCACGCTTGCTGCAAACAGAGGTACACTCGCACTTCCTTTTTTTCCGATGGTTCAATACGGGGCTACAACGATTCCGGGATTGGTATCACGAGTCGCTGCCCAAACTCTTTCGGCGACGCCGGCTCGTAGCGGGCATCTTCCTCGCCGCTCTAGCACTGACGGGCTTCATGTTCGTCACGACACCGACGGGCTTTATTCCAAGTGAAGACCAGGGCTTCTTCATCGTCCTCGTTCAGGCCCCTGAAGGGACGTCACTTGCGAATGAAACGCGCGTTGCAACGCATGTGGAAAAAATTATTCGTGCAAATAAGGACGTCCAGACGCTCTTCGATGTCGGCGGTTTCAGCTTCACCGGCGCCGCTCCGAACCGTGGCATGATGTTCGTCCGCCTCAAGCCATGGTCGCAGCGCCCCGGCTTCAAGAACTCGATTAGCTACATTCTCTACCGGCTCAACACCCAATTTTCGCGGCTGCCGGGCGTTCAAGTCGCTGCCTTTAATCCGCCGGCAATTAACGGCGTCGGCAGTTTCGGCGGATTTCAGTTCGAGCTCGAGGATCGCGGCAACGTCGGCTTGCCGAAGCTGATGGGAACCGCCTTTGCCTACATGGCTGCAGCGCAGAAGGACCCGCAACTCCAACGCGTCTTTACCTCCTTCCGCATCAACTCTCCGCAGTTGTTGCTTCATGTGGATCGCAATAAAGCCGAGGCGATCGGGGTTGGCCTGCAAGCGCTCTTCAATACGCTCTCGATCGATTTGGGCTCAGACTACGTCAACGATTTCAACTATCAGCATCGCGCCTATCGCGTCTACGTGCAGGCCGACATGCCCTTCCGCGATCGCATCTCCTCACTCAACGATCTCTACGTGCGCTCAAGCGGCGGCGGCCTTACGCCGGTGGCCTCGCTGGTCCGCGCTGCGCGCGTCCTCGCGCCGGTCGTCATCACCCACTACAACCTCTTCCGTTCAATCGAACTCAACGGCCAGCCCGGCCCCGGATACGGCTCCGGCGCGGCGATCGCCGCCATGGAGGGATTGGCCAAGAAGCTCGACCCACCGGGCGTAAGTTACGAATGGTCAGGCCTCTCGCTCGATGAGATCACCTCCGGCAGCCAGAGCGTCTTGATCTTCGCCCTGGGACTCATCTTCGTCTTCCTGGTACTCTCGGCGCAGTACGAGAGCTTCACCGATCCGCTGATCGTCCTCTTGGCGGTTCCCGCAGCGCTCTTCGGAGCATTGGTCTTCATGCGGGTAATCAATGTGCTCCCGGGTTACGACGTGACGCAAGACGCCTACGCGCAAGTCGGCTACGTGATGTTGATCGGTTTGGCAAGCAAGAGCGCCATCCTCATCGTGGAGTTTGCCAATCAACAGATGCGCGCGGGTGCCGACATCATGACGGCGGCTCTCCGGGGCGCACAGACGCGACTCCGCCCGATCCTGATGACCTCGATCGCCTTTATCGTGGCCGTCGTGCCGTTGGTCTTTGCCGGCGGCGCGGGCAGCGCGGCACGTCACTCCCTTGGGACCGTCGTCTTCGGCGGCATGGTGGTCTCAACGGTGCTGAATCTTGCGATAACCCCGGTACTCTACGTCATCATCAAGTCGCTGATTCGCAAGCGGCGCTCCGGCCACTCCCCGGCGCCCGGCCCGCTCGCCGATACCACGGAAGGCACAACACCCTAGGAACTGCGACAAAAGAGCGAGGATTTTCCAGGCGTCCGCCCAATCATGCCGGATTAAGAGGCTAGTAGATTTAATAGCCCGTTTCCGTCTTGGAGAACGCTATGTTAAGAACCGTGCTCCGTAGCGCCGCGGCCGCCGGGTTGGTAGCCGCGGTCAGCTTTGCGGCCACCGCCCCGGCACTCGCCGGCAACGGTGCCGCTCTGGCGACCGGTGTCGTCAGCGGCGCCAACACCGCCATTCAGAACGCGATGCAGATGCACCGCAAACCCAAAGCCCGCGTACGCACCGTCGCGCAGGTCCCACCGGTCGCCCAGCACCCCATCGGCGGCCCCAAAATGCAAGGCCTGCCGACGGGGTTCACCTACACGGCGGACTTCTCGATGGCCTACCCCTATGGAAACATCGGGACAACCGGCAAGGCATGGCTGCCGGGCGGCATGGACTTTGTTGCCGGCTACGGGTTGAATCCGACGACCCGCTTCGTGGCCAGCTACTACGAACTCCAGCACTACCCGGTCGGCTTCAACAGCGGCACCGTCCCACTCTATCTCCAGGGGCAGCCCAACCCGATCGGCTCGGTCAACCTGGGAACGGTGCAGCCGCAGATCAACGTCACCACCAAAGACCGCTTCTTCCTGCTGAACTTCGAGAAGCTCTTAACGATCAAACTCTCGGGCGGCCGCGTGCTGCCGATCGTGCTGACGCCGACCTACGTCGCGCGCACCTCGACGATCGCCGCATCGCCGACGCACAACGATGTGTTGCCGTTTGAGCCCAATGCGCCCAACGGCTTCCCCATCGCGAACGTCCCGACCCGCACCGCACAGCTTTGGTCGCTCGCGGTAACGTTGCCGTTCCTCAAGACTCCGCGCATGTTCGGCACGTTCACCGTTGCGCCGTCTTGGCTGACCCATCCCAACGGCATCAACCAGAGCAACAAGGCCCAGCTCTACCAGATTCTCTATCTGCAATACACTCTCGATAAGAAGACCCAACTCTTCTTCGAGCCGCAGAGTTCACGCGACTACCTGGGCACCGATCCGTATCCGCAGCATCTCATGGCCTACTTTCTCGGGGTCTCGCGTCGCATCGGCAAGCAAGGCTTCGTGCAGCTCGTTCTCAACAGTGGCGGCCCGACCAACGAAGGTCCTTACGGCATCACCGCCCTCACCTGTCAGCGACTCCCGTGCTCGCAGAACCCAGTCGTTCCGACGCTCGGGGGCCTCAAAGCAACGCAACTCCAGATTCAGTTCGGCATCGGTTCGCCGAGCGTGATTCAGTTCTAAGGTAGAGGCAGATATCATGATTTCACGCATCAGCAAAGTTCTCGCGGCACTCTCGATAGCGACGCTGGCCGCCTGCGGCGGCGGCGGTGGCGGCGCCGGCTCGCCGCTGCCGGTCACACCACAGCAAGCATCCACCAACCCCATGTTCGCTCGAATCGTGGGCGTCGGCGACAGCTTAACGGCCGGCGAGCAATCCGACGGACTCCTCGGCGACACCACCGTCACCAACCCACTCTCGATTCTCCCGGGCGGCATCGTCCAGCCGGGCCAGGAGAACGGCTGGTGGGCGCTTCTCTACGAACAAGCAACCGGCATGAGCCCGGCTGCGATGGCCAACCCGCAAACATCGGTTCTGCCGCTCATCAAAGGGCCGGGCATCGGCGCACAGCTCATCCCCACCAATCCAGCCGTCACGGGCTTCGTCTTCTATCCGTCGCACCTGAGCTGCGACGCATTTAACAACTCGGCCTACGGGCCGAGCGGCTACGGCCCGGTTCGCCTCAATCCCACAGCAACCACCTACGACGTAGGCGTCCCGGGCATCACCGCCCACGAAGCGCTCTATATGGTCCAATCCCTGACCGGTCCGCCCGGTGGGCCGGTGGGCACCGCGCCGAACCAGTACTGCCCGGGCTACGCACCGATTGCGACCGACCCGACGGCCGGCGCCCTCCAAGCACTCGTCTCGTCCGAGAGCCAAGACTTCTATCCGGTCTTGGGCGGTTTCGCCAACACCGTCAGCCCCCTCACGGAAGTCAACGCGGCGGTCTCACTCAAGCCGACCCTTACCACGGTGTGGCTGGGCGCAAACGACCTGTTGCACTACATCTTCTCCAACGGCGTTCCGATCTCGTCGGATACCCCGACGCAGATGCAGCAAGACATCACCAAGATCATTCAGTCGCTGCAGAAGGTGGGCTCGAAGGTCGTCGTCGCCAACCTTCCTAACGTCCTCACCACGCCGCAGTTCGCCGGCACCGCGACGATCACTCTGCCCTCGCAACAGTGCCTGGTGGTCAACTACTTCGCCTGCGATCTCTACAATGTGTTCCTCCAACAAGGCGACTCTCCGGCAGTCGCTGCCGGAACCGCCATGGCGCTCACAGCCTACGTTCAAGGCTATAACGGCGGCATCATCGGAACATCCGGCTACGTTACCGAATCTGGATATTTGAACTTCCTCGGCCAACTGGCGCATGGAATCCAGCAGCCGAACCTCGATGATTGTAACGTTCTGTCCGGGAAAACACCACAACCCGGTGGTGGAGCGGGTGCGTGCTACGTCACGGCAGCGCTGGTACCGCAAGTCACTGCGCTAAACGCAGGATACAACGCGGCGATTGCAGCGGCCGCGCAAGCGACCGGTGCACCGCTCGTCGATATCAACACCATCTTCACGGGGATCGCCAGCGGCAACCCTTCTAACCCCTACTTCGCTGCCGCCGCTTCGATCAATCCGCCGAAATGCTGCACCCTCGCCTTCTTGGGCGGCCTGATCAGCTTCGACGGACTCCATCCCTCGAATACCGGCTACGCGTTGATCGCCAACGCCTTTATTCAGACCATCGATACCGCCTACCCGAACGCGAACATCCCGCCCTTTAGCGCGGCACAACTCACCGCCATCGCGCAGACCGACCCCTACGCTCAGTACTGACGCTGCGCGAACTCTAGGGAAAGACGAGGGAGTGCCGAGATCGGCACTCCCTCGTTGCGTCACCAGAACCGATGCTATGCGTAGATGCCGCGCGTCCGTAGCGCCTTCACGACGCGATCGATGCCCAGCATGTAGGTCGCCACACGAATGGTGATCTTGCGCGACTCAGCGATCGCTTGAATCTCGTGGAGGTTGTCCAACAGCCTCTCTTCGAGGCGCTCGTTCACCTCAGACTCCTTCCAGAAGTAGCCCATGCGATCTTGGGCCCACTCGAAGTAGGAGACCGTCACACCGCCTGCGTTGCCCATGATGTCGGGGATGACTTTGATATCGCGCTCTTTGAAGATACGCGCGGCATCGGGCGTCGTCGGGCCGTTGGCCCCCTCGACGATGAGCTTGGCCTGAACCTTCGAGGCGTTTTCACTCGTCAGGACCTTCTCGAGTGCCGCTGGGACGAGCACGTCGCAGGCCGCGACCAACAGATCGCCGTTACTGATGTGGTCTCCGCCGGCAAAGCCTTCCAGGCTGCGATGGTGCGCCGCATGCTTGATTGCAGCCTCAACGTCGATCCCCTTGGCATTGTAGTAGGCGCCGGTGATATCCGATATCCCGACCACTTTGCATCCGCGTTCGGTGAAGAGTTTCGCGGCATAGGTTCCGACATTGCCAAAGCCTTGGATGGCGACGCTGGCCTTCTCCGGCGTCATCCCCATGCGCTTCATCTGATCGAGGGCACAGATCGTCACGCCACGACCGGTCGCTTCGACGCGCCCGCGACTGCCGCCGATCTCAAGCGGCTTGCCCGTAACGACGCCAGGAACGTTTTGGCGCACGTGCATCGAGTAGGTATCCATGAACCAGGCCATGATCTGCGGCGTCGTGTTGACATCGGGAGCGGGAACGTCCTTATCCGGCCCGACAACTTCGACCAACTCCGCCGCATAGCGGCGCGTGATGCGCTCGAGTTCGTTCATCGAAAGTGTCGCCGGATCGCAGGTCACCCCGCCTTTGGAGCCGCCGAAGGGCAGATCGGCGACCGCGCACTTCCACGTCATCCAGAAGGCCAGCGCCGTGACCTCGTCCAGCGTCACCCCGGGGTGGTAGCGAATGCCGCCTTTCGCCGGACCGCGCGCAAAGCTATGCTGTACGCGATAGCCGGTATAGACCTCGAACTCGCCGGTGTCGCGCTGAAAGGGAATCGAGAAGATGATCTGACGCGAAGGGTGGGTAAGAATCTGGCGCATTCCGGCGTCGAGTTCAAGCTGATCGGCTGCCTCGTTAAAATACGTAATAGCATCGCCGAACACCGAGACATCGCGGGTACTCATTGGTTTATGACCGCCTCCAAAAAAAAAGAATCCAAACAGGGAACGGTTAGCTAGCCGGGTGGCCGGCTCCCTCACCTCTCAGGGCAAATTTGCTCCCTATTTGCTCCCTATTTGCTCCCTAGGGGGCTGTCGGAGTTAAGCACGTGTCCGTCTTTCGGCCGCCTTTTGCCCGAATACTTCGTTGCTCGGTCACGAAGCTACGGCTTCGCTCCTTCTTCGCGCCTCGTCTCCGAACAAAATTCGGCGCCACATCCGAAAACGGCTCAACTCCGACAGCCCCCTAGACGTTGAAGCGAAAGTTTACGACGTCGCCCTCGCGCATCACGTACTCTTTGCCCTCGCTACGAAGCCGGCCGACGGCCCGCAAGGCCTCCATCGTGCGGTAGGCAACGTAGTCCTCATAGGAGACGACCTCCGCCCGTATGAAGCCGCGTTCGATGTCACTGTGGATCTTGCCGGCAGCCTGCGGCGCGCGCGTCCCCTTGGCAATCGGCCAAGCGCGCACCTCTTGTTCGCCCGCCGTTAGGAAGGTCATCAACCCGAGCAGATCGTAGGCGCGCAGCGCGAGCGCGTCCAACCCGCTGCGGCCGATTCCAAGTTCACGACAAAAGTCGGCAGCCTCCGCATCCGAGAGGCCCGCAAGCTCGGACTCGATCTGCCCGCAGAGCACGACGGCCTGCGTTCCCTCGGCAGCAGCACGAGCCTGGACTCGCTCGGCCAGGGGACCGGGCACAGCGATCTGCGCCTCGTCCACGTTAGCCACGTAGAGCACGGGTTTGGCGGTCAGCAGAAAGGCTTCGCGCGCGACCTCCGCCTCCAGCGACTCCGGTGCGAAGAGGCGCGCGGGCCGGCCGGCCTCAAGCGCCTTCGTCAGCCGCCCGGCGGCCTCCAGGCGCGGCCGCAGCTTCGGGTCGGAGCGAGCCTCACGTTCGAGCTTGTCGAGCCGCTTGCGCATCGAGGCAAGGTCGGCCAGCGCCAGTTCGATGCCCACGATCTCGATGTCGCGCTCCGGGTCGGGGCTTCCCTCAACGTGGGTGACGTTCTCGTCCTCGAAGCAGCGCACGATCATCGCGACGGCGTCGGTCTCCCGGATGTGGCTGAGAAAGGCGTTCCCCAAACCTTGCCCGGAGCTTGCGCCACGCACCAGCCCGGCGATATCGACGAAGCGGACGGTGGCCGGCACGATGCGCTGGGTGTGCACGAGTTGCGCCAGCACCGGCAGGCGCGGGTCGGGAACGGCCACTTCGCCTACGTTGGGCTCGATGGTCGCGAACGGATAGTTCGCCGCCAGCGCTTGGGAGGAGCGAGTAAGCGCATTGAAGATGGTGGACTTGCCAACGTTGGGCAAGCCGACGATTCCACACGAGAGAGCCATAAAGAGCAGCCTGCCTTCGGCCGGCCAGCGCAACGGCCCTGTGCCCGCTTCCTCCGGCAAGAGAATCGGCTCGTCGCGTAGGATTACCCATCCATGCGACAGATGAAGGTCGACAAGCTCGGGATCGACCTCCTCACGCACGATCCCGTGGTGATCCTCAAGGACGTCGACGGCTCCCACTACCTTCCGATTCTCATCGGTCCGTTCGAAGCGACCGCCATTGCGCTGGCCATCGAAGGCTCGCCGGTGCCGCGTCCACTCTCACACGATCTGATGCGCAGCATCATCGAGACGCTGGCTGGAACGCTGGAGCAGGTCGTGATCCACGACATCCACGAGTCGACGTTCTTTGCGAAGCTTGTGGTTCGCACCGACGGGCACGTGCAGGAGATCGATGCTCGGCCAAGCGACGGCATCGCCCTTGCGCTGCGAATGCAAGCGCCGATCTATGTGAGCGACAAGATCGTCCTGGAAGAGGCCTCGCAAGAGCAGAGCCCAGTTGATGATGCCGAAGTCTCACGCTTTAAGAAGTTCCTCGACGATCTCAAGCCCTCGGACTTCAACCGCTAGACACTCGTTTCGAGGGGTCGCCGTACGCGGCTCGAAGCACCCCACCGCTGCAACACCGCTAATGAATGGGAGCACATGCACACGACGGAACGCGCCGACATCGGCGTCTTTGGAGGATCCGGTTTTTACTCGCTGATTGAAAACGCGCGTGAAGTCGCAATGGACACGCCCTATGGCGCTCCAACCGACCGAGTGGCGCTGGGCGAGATCGCCGGCAAACGCGTGGCCTTCTTGCCGCGTCACGGCAAGGACCATCGCTACCCGCCGCACACCATCAACTATCGCGCCAATCTCTACGCGATGAAGATGCTGGGCGTCAGTCGCATCATCGCACCGACCGCCTGCGGCTCGCTCAAGACCGAGGTTCGTCCGGGCTCGATGGTGGTAGCCGACCAGGTGATCGACCGCACGAGCGGCCGGCGCGATACGTTCTACGACGGTCCGGTCACCACGCACGTGAGCTTCGCCGATCCATACTGCCCGACACTGCGCCCCATCGCCATCGACAGCCTAACGGGACTGGGCATCGAAACACATCCGCGTGGAACGGTCGTCGTCATCCAGGGGCCGCGCTTCTCGACCCGCGCCGAATCGCAGTGGTTCCAAAGCCAAGGCTGGGAGGTCATCAACATGACACAGTATCCCGAGTCCTACCTCGCTCGAGAGCTGGAGATCTGCTACGTCAATATCTCGCTCATCACCGACTACGATGTCGGCCTAGAAGGCATGGCGCCGGTCTCGCACCACGAAGTCATGGAAGTCTTCCAAAGAAACAACGATCGCGTGAAGGGCGCCATAGCCAAGATCGTCGAGAAGATCGATCCCAACGCCGATTGCAGTTGCCGGCATGCGTTGGACGGGGCGCGAGGCTAGTGCGCAGCCGGCCGCGGATCGATCTCTGGATGTATCTCATCTCCTTCATCTGGATCGTGCGCCGGCCTGCGGTCTTCGCCGCACCGTTGCTGGCTGCGGTCGTCGCATTGCTGCTGGGAAGCTTCTCAGGGTACATGACCGATCCGCTCGGAGGCTTTGGCGCAGGCATCTTTCAGATCGTCATCGAGATTGCATACGGCTTCGCGCTCGGCGTCGCGGTGATCTTCGCGCGCGACTGCTGGCGCGGCCGCAGAGCCGGCTTTGACAGCGCGTGGGAAGAGGCGCGCGGCAAGGCCGGTTCGATCGTTCTCGCGACGATCGGCTTCTGGTTCATCGTCTACGTAGCGGCGCTCGTCGGCGGCCTCTTTGGAGTCTGGGGAGGCATCGGGGGGGAACTCGTGGCGACGTTCTTTCTGATCTATGCGATCCCGGCCGCCGCCATCGGCGGGTTTCCGGGTTCGGTGGCGCTCTCAGCCTCGATCCGCGCGGTGCGCAACCACCCGCTGCCGACCGCATTGCTGGCAATCGTCTTCATCCTGCTCTGGTTCTACCTACCGTCTCTCGTGCTGCCGCTGATCTGGCCCTACACGAACCCGACGACCGCACAACTTGCGGCCGCCGTGCTCCAAGCGGTCACCCTGGGCTACCTCGCCTTTCCGCTGGCGAAAGGCTACGATGAAGTCTCGCTCAGCCGGCTCTCGTAAGGCTCATACGCACCGCTTCGCAGACCATCGCGGGCGACACATTCGTGCGCGCCAAGTGCGCAGCATCGTCGATTCGAGCAAACCAGGCGAGCAACTCGGTACGCGAGGGCGGCTCCAAGCAACGTAACTCCTGGGCGTAGTCGGCAGCCAAGAGCGGCACCGGTTCGCTCAGTCCAAGAGCGGACCAATCGCGCACGAGCGTCTTGAGCATAGCCAACCCCTCATTGAGCGTCTCGCGGGTCGCCCAGGTGCTCTGCGGCGTACGCCCCCGCACGACATCGAAGAACCATGCGGCGACGGCCGCGCGCAACGACTCCTCTTGCCCCGCGAGCGCTGCCAGCCCTTGGGTCACGCTTCCCTGCGCAAGTGCGCAGGCGCGCTGCGCCGAATCGGGATCACATCCACCTCGAAGCAACACCTCGCGCACCTCGTGGCGCGAGAGCAACCCAAAGCGCACCTCAACCAAGCGCGAACGTATCGTGCCCGGCAATCGCCCAGGCGCCGCAGTGGTCACCACCAGCAGCACCCCGCTCGGCGGCTCCTCGAAAAACTTGAGCAGGGCGTTTGCCGCATGGTGGGTCGCAAACTCAAGGTCGCCCAGCAACAGGATACGGCGGCCCCCGCTATAGGAACGCATCGAGAGCAGCCGGACAAGATCGCGTGACGAGAGCTCCGCACTCTCGTAGAAGCCCATCGGAGCATCTGCGTCGCCGATCTTCAGGCTCCCCACATGTTCGAGAAAGTCGGGATGGCGCGTATCCTCGGCAGCCGTAAAGAGCCGGCAAGAGACGCAGCTCTCATCGTAGCCGAGGATGCCGGGCTTCGGAGCGTGACAGAGAAGCGACTGCGCCAAACGCCGCGCAAACGTCTTCTTCCCGACGCCGGCCGGCCCGCTGAAGAGATACGCATGAGCGAGTTGGTCGAGGGGCAGGCGTGAGAAGAACTGCGTCGGCCCGGCAGCACCGACGACATCAAAGACCAGCGGCGCCGCGCTCACCGCGCACCCGCCGTGGTGAGCAGCGCCCAGGCTCGATCGAGTAACCGCTGCGCGCCTACTGCGGCATCGAGCAGATAGACCGACGGCCGGTTGGCCGCAAGCTCCAGAAAGCCGGCCCGCACCCGCTCGTGAAAGGCAGCGTCGGCGCTCTCCATGCGATCCCGTGCCTCTCCCCTGCTCTGCAACCGTTCGCGCGACACCTCAAGCGAAAGATCGAGGAGGATCGTCAGGTCGGCCGTGAGCCCACCGGTCGCCAACGTACAGAGGCCGGAGAGGATCTCCAGTGGGATCCCGCGCCCATACCCCTGGTAGGCCAGCGTCGAATCGACGTACCGGTCGCAGATAACGATGCGCCCGGCCGAGAGCGCCGGTCGAATCACCTCCTCGACGAGCTGTGCGCGCGATGCATTCACCAGGAAGGCCTCGGTCGCGGGCACCAGGTCGCGACCGGGTTGCAGCAAGATGCGTCGAATCGCATCCCCGGCCTCGGTACCGCCGGGCTCGCGCGCTACCAGGACATCGCGCCCCGCACCGCGCAGTCGGTCGGCCAGACCCGCGGCAAGCGTACTCTTGCCGCTCCCTTCGATGCCCTCGACGACAATAAACACGAGTCCAAGCTTCGACGGAGACGACACCCATGACTTTCAAGCCATCGCCACTCACCGATGTCATCGACTGGTTTCTCACGCGAGCGGGAGACCGGCGTTCCTATCAGCGACGCCCGGCAACGTTTCCCATCTGGTGGCAACCCAACCCGGCCGCGCCTACCCGCGACCATGCGGGCACCGGCCTACAGATATCTCCAACCGGTCTGGTCTTCGAGCTCCAAGAGCACATCCCCGATCCCGAGTTCACCCTCACCTTCCAACTCGGTACACGAGAGGTATGCGCCAAGGTCCACAAGGTGCGCGCCGACACGATAAGCGACCACCACGAGACGTGGCAGCGTTATATGGTCGAGATTCAAGCGATCTGCGCCGAGGATTGGGACGCGATCGTGGCATTTGTCGCCGAACAGCCGGAGGTCGCAAATCGGCGCAAGATGCAAAACCAGACGATGTCGGAGTACGTCGACGACGCCTATCGCATGCTCCCTCCAAACATTCAAGCACAGATCGTCGCTGCGCTTGTGGAGAAGGGTCGCCTCGAGCTGCCGCGGGGCGGGGCATCGCCGACGCTCAAACTCTTCTACGGCGGCCTCATCAAGCACCCCGGGGAGCCGGCGGCACACCGTTTCAACGTGCACAGCCGGCGCACCGAGGCCGACGGCGAGTCGGTTGCTTACGATACGCGCTTCTTGATTACCGAAGCGGGCGACGTCCGACTCCAATAGGCGCCGTCCGCCGGCGCGATGTTCCGGATACCCGCTACATCCAGGTGCGAGGGAGCATCTACAGCGTGATCTGTGACTGAGCACTCGACGAAGCAGATGCGTTTCCCGAGGATCAAAGACGAGTGTCCGGATGTATCGGGTGCCCTTATGTGGATTTGAAGATACGAACGCGCCGGTTGGGCTCGAGGCCGGTACTCCGCGAATCCAGGCGGTACTTTTCAGCAAGCTGGTGCTGCATCCTACGAACGTACGACGTTTGGGGAGAGAGTTCGGCCGACTGACTGGTCAGCAACACCTGATAGACGGCCTCTTCTGCCTCTCGCAGAGCGATCTCTTCGTGATCGATGGAGCCCAAGCCGAAGACGTCGCGTAGCGCACCTTGGATCTGCGTCGTGGTATTGGTCTTGATCGAGTAGACCGGGACGTTCTCTGCCGCGATCGCTTTGAGCTTCGGCTGCTGTTTGCGTTCGAGAGACTTGAGCGTGAGCACGACGTCGGCTTCATCCCAGGTCCGTGCCATCGCAGCCGTCACACGCAAGTTATGAATCGCGCGTTCGATCTTATTGCGCGAGATGCCGTACGGGAAGATGAGTAAGGGTTTCTCGCGTTCGTCGGCATCGTGTGGGTCGTGCGCGTACGCTTCAGCCAACACCGGCATCGATTCCGTGTCAGCTTCTTGAATGACGGTCACCGCGCCGCTAGGTTGGCGTTGCCGTATCTCCGGCTGCGGTTGGTACCCCCGCAGCAGGGCGTCCACGACATCGGCAACGTTCTTGTGAATAGCTAAACGATCGCGATCGTGAATCTCCACGACGACATCAAATGTCGGAGGAGCTTTGCGTTCGAGCACCGTCTTGCGCGTACCGCGCCGTCGTGCCTCTTCATCCGAAAGGGTCACTGCGCTGATTCCACCCATCAGATCCGAGAGCGTCGGGTTCATCAAGAGGTTTTCGAGCGTCTGCCCGTGAGCAGTCCCGATGAGCGTCACGCCACGCTCGGCGATCGTCCGCGCCGCGGCCGCCTCGGCCTCCGTCCCGATCTCGTCGATGACGATGACCTGCGGCATGTGGTTCTCCACCGCTTCAATCATCACCGCGTGCTGCAGGGCGGCATCCGCTACCTGCATGCGTCGAGCCATGCCGATTCCCGGATGCGGCACGTCCCCGTCACCCGCGATTTCGTTGGAGGTATCGACGATGACCACGCGCTGCCGCTCTTGCGAGAGTACGCGAGCACACTCACGCAACATCGTCGTCTTGCCGACTCCGGGCCTGCCCAGCAGACAGATCGACTGCCCGCTGCGCAACACATCGAGGAGAATGTCGATCGTTCCGTAGACCGCGCGACCGACCCGACACGTCAAGCCGACGATCTTCCCGGTACGATTGCGAATCGCACTAATCCGATGCAGCGTCTTTTCGATGCCGGCTCGATTGTCGGATCCGAACCCGGAGATACGCGAGCATGTATGCTGAATATCTTCCGTACTCACCGGCGTCTCGCTCAGATAGACGACATCTTGTTCGAAGCGCGCCTCAGGGGGGCGCCCTAAATCAAGGACGACCTCGATAACCGCATCGAAGTTGGGCAAACGTACAAGCGACTGGCGGATCGGGAGGGGGAAGATGTCGAGGAGTTGGCTGAGCTCCCATCCGGGAGCAATCGATTCGGCTTTGAGCGCCAAGGGTGGTCCTCACTTCCCAGGAGAGGTTTTACAGGCCTTAGGCGCCCAAGGAAGCTCCCCCTGCCGCCGATGCTTGCACCACGCGGATTTTTCGTAACTCGTCGTCGTAGGGTCCCTGGATGCGCACGCCGGCCTTTAACTCCAGCTTGAGATACTCGATGATCTCGCCGGTGATCTCTTCTCCCGGCGAGATCACCGGAATGCCGGGTGGATACGGAGAGATCGTCTCCGCACAGATACGCCCGCGACTATCGGCGAAAGAAACGAACTCCGTATCGGCGAGAAAGGCGTCGCGCGGCAACATCCGCATGGGAGCGATCTTCGGCAGGCGGTAACTGCCTTTCTTTAGGCGCCGCTCCAGGATCCCCGACGGCGCGAAGATGTCGACCGGGCGATCGTCGCGCGCCATCTCTTCGAAGGCCGCGACGAAACGATCGGCCGCATCACGAGAGGTTCCAATCGTAAAGAGAGCCACCACGTTAAAGAGATCGGCGAGTTCGACTTGGATGTTGTAGCGCCGGCGCAACAGTTCGGAGGCCTCGTATCCGGTGTACCCTAAGGCCTTGACCGTCACCGCGATCTTCGTCGGATCGAGATCAAAGACGCCCTTGCGACCTTGGATCTCCTTGCCGAAGCAGTACAAGCCTTCGATCTGATTCAAGCGCCGGCGCGTCTCCTGCGCAAGTTCGATCGTTTGAGAGAGCAGAGCCGGCCCTTCGGTCGCCATCTGCTTACGTGCGACATCCAACGAGGCGACCATCGGAAGATTGGGAGACGTGGAGAGAAGCATCTTGAGGACGGCCTTGAGGCGGTCGACGCGCACTCGATCTCCCTTCTGATGCAACATTGCGCACTGAGAGAAAGCGGAGAGCATCTTATGCGTCGAGTTGATGCAGAGGTCCGCGCCCGCAGCCGTCGCAGAGATCGGGAGCGCCGGATGGAAGTGAAAGTGCGGGCCCCAGGCCTCATCCACCAACAGGAGCTTGCCGGCGGCATGCACCAACTCTACGATCGCTTCTATATCGGTGGTGATGCCGTAGTAGGTCGGATTGACGATGTAGACGGCGACCAGATCCGGATGCTCTTCGAGCGTACGCGCGATGGTCTGCGGGGTCACCGTCAGATCCATGTGAAGCTCTTCATCCACCTCAGGCTGCATATAGATGGGGCGTGCGCCGCTCATCACAAGCCCCCCGAGCATCGATTTGTGCGAGTTTCGCGGCACCGCGATCTTCTCACCGGGGTTGACGGCGGCCATCATCATGCATTGGTTTCCGCTCGTCGAACCGTTGATGAGGAAGAAGGTCCGGTCGGCCCCGTACGCCTCGGCGGCCAACTCCTGCGCTTCTTTAAGGGACTCGGTAGGCTGGAGGAGGTCATCGATGCCCGGCATGGGCGTCAGATCGATCGCGCAGATATTGTCGCCGACGAACTCGCGAAAGGCGCGGTCCATCCCCAATCCCTGTTGATGCCCCGGCGTATGAAACGGGATGACGCCGGCATCGACATACTCGAGCAAGGCCTGGAAGTACGGGGTCTTCGATTGGTCCACGATGGAGTGCTCCGTGAAGGCAAGGGCGCAAAGGCAAGGACGACATAGCGCGTGGCGCTATGCGCTAGCGCCCCTTGGCAGTCGCGCAGTGGTGTGCAATCACGAACGCCGCCGACCGTAACCGCGACGCGAACGAGAAACTTCGTAAGGGGGTGAGGTACACTAGGTCTCCAGCGTCGAGCGAAAGAGCCGGGCTGCTGCCCCTACCGCGGCAGCTTCATCGTCGGCAAAGGGCAGTATGCCCAGTAGCCTGGCCTTTCCCTGCAACGTGCGCACGACATCCGCGCGGTAGCGGGGCCCGACGTCACCCCAGCGCTCCACAAGGCAGATGCCCGCCGGCGGCAGCTCGAGTTGTTCGCATGCGGCCAACGTCAAGAGTGCATGATTCAAGCAACCCAAGCGCAAGCCGACCACAAGCACCACGCGTAGACGCGCCAAACGGGCGACATCGCCCAGATGCTCCTCCTCGTTGAGCGGCACCAACAGACCGCCGGAGCCTTCGACCAGGACGCTGCCCGCAACGCCGTCCACCGCGCGAGCCAGGCAGGCTGCTCGAATCGGCGCAACGCCCGCAGCCAGCGCGGCCGACCACGGATCGGCGGGCTCGGGGAACCGGGCGAGTTCAAGGAATGGGACCTCGGCAAGCGTCCCGGCGAGCTGAGCGTCACCCGGAACGCCGCCCGGCAGACCCGTCTGAACGAGCTTCAGCACCGTCGCCGGCTCGCCGCAGTTCCGCAGAGCGCAGGCCAGCGCTGCGCAGACGCGAGTCTTGCCCACATCGGTATCGGTGCCGGTTACGAAGTAGCGATGCATTGGCCAAGCCTCGCGATCAGCAGATCGATCTCTTCGCGCGTATGATCGGCGCGCACGGAGATGCGCAAGCGCGACGTACCGGCCGGTACGGTCGGCGGACGAATCGCAGGGACGATCAGGCCGAACTGCGCCAGTTGCGCCGCGACGTAAAGCGCTCGACGTTCCTCCCCCAGGAGGACCGGCACGATCGGTGAGAGATCCTCAATCGCCGAATGTCCCAGGGCTCGCAGGCCGGTGCGCAATCGCGCCACCGCTGCGTGCAACCCCGCGCGACGGTCATCCCCGCGACGCGCCATGAGGAGCGCAATGCGTGCGGCAAGAGCAAGAGAAGGCGGCAACGCCGTATCGAAGATAAAGCTCCGCGCCGTGTTGATGAAGAGTTCAATCAGCCGCGCCGGGCCGGCCACAAAGCCGCCGCAACCGCCCAATGACTTCGAGAGCGTCCCCAGCACCACCACGCGTGGATCGTCGAGGCGACAAGCCAGACCCGCACCCTGCGAGCCGACCACGCCGAGCGCATGCGCTTCATCGATCAACAAGACGTCGTCCTCTCCGAGACGATCTAGCAGACCGGCCGGTGCCACCGTGTCTCCATCCATGCTGAAGATCGACTCGCTCACTACCAGAGCGCCGCTGCGACGCTGCTCTCGGCTCGGCAGAGCGGCGTGCGGATAGATCTCGCAACGTGAGCGTCCCAGACGGATGCCGTCGATCAAGCAGGCATGGTTGAGGCGATCCGAATAGACGCTTGAGACCAGAGACGAGAGGACGCCGATCGCACCGAGCGCCGCAAGGTACCCCGACGAGAAGAGCAGCGCGCGCTCCCGGCCCAGCCATGCAGCCAACTCCTCTTCGAGCAGTTGGTGTTCGCGGTCACGCCCGCCAAGCAACCGTGAACCGCCTGACCCGACGCGCGTTGCGCGGTGTAGCGCCTGGACGACCGAAGGATCGCGGGCCAGCCCTAGATAGTCATTGCTCGAAAAATCGATCGCTCCGGCGCGCCGGACGGGCTCGACCTGACGCAGGCGATCTTGGGCCGCAATCTGCGCCAACATCCGTTCGACGCCGTCCAGATAGCTCACGAAACGAGAGCCACTTCGAGGGCGTCGAAGAACGCCTCGACCGTCGCGAGTTCGCTGATCAACGGCGGCACCAATTGAATCACATCGCCGATCGGTCGCGTAAAGTGCCCCTGTTCGTAGAGCTGGTTCGCCACACGCCAGGCGGCGCTGATCGCCCCACGCGCATCCAGCCGCTCCGCATGCAACTCGATGCCTACCATCAATCCGTGCGCCCGTACCTGACGCACACTCGGGTGCGTGCGCAAGCGATCGAGTCGTGGAGAGAATCCGGCCGCCAAGCTGCGTGCCCGCTCGAGGGTATCCTCGCGCTGGAAGAGATCGAGCGACGCGAGCGACGCCGCGCAGGCGATGGGGTTGCCGGCGTAAGAGTGCCCGTGAAAGAAGTGCCGGCCGTCACGATACTGGGCGAGAAACGCAGCGTAGACGCGCTCTGAAACCAACGTCGCCGAGAGCGCCAACGTTCCGCCGGTTAGACCCTTGCCCACGCAGAGGAGATCCGGTCGTATGCCAAGCTGTTCGTAGGCAAACATGGTGCCCGTACGCCCAAACCCGGTGGCGATCTCATCGATGACCAACAACGGCTTGCGTGCGCCACGGAGCGCGGCATAGTGAGCGATCGGCACCAGACGCATCCCCGCCGCCGCTTGCACCAGCGGTTCGACAAAGACGGCCGCGACGTCGTCGCGCGCCAAGCATCGCGCCATCGCGTCGTAAGGGAGCGTTTCGAAGGTAATCGCCCCGAACGGCGCTTTGAACAGTCCGATATCCGAAAGGCTCATGGCGCCCGTGGTATCGCCGTGGTAGGAGTCGACGAAACGCACGAAACGAGTGCGCTCCGGTTCGCCGAGGTTTGCCCAATACTGCAGCGCCATCTTGAGCGCCGCCTCGACGGCGCTTGCTCCATCGGCCGAAAAGAATGCGTGATCCAAACCGGTCAGCGCGCAGAGCCGCTGCGCCAGCGCCTCGGCCGGCGGGTTGCTGGCACCCAAGGTCGTCGCGTGGTCGAGTGTCGCCGCTTGGCGAGAGATCGCCTCGACAATCGCCGGATGACCATGCCCGTGGATCGTCGTCCAGATGGAGCTTGTGGCATCGAACAGCCGCGCTCCGCGCGCGTCTTCGAGCTCGACGCCGGCGCCCCGCACGAACGTGCGCGCCGAGGGATCAAACCCCCGCATTTGGGTGAAGGGAAGCCACAACCGGCTGTCGAGAGGAGTGCTCACGAGCGCCAGGGGTACGGCACACAAGGAGGCAGCCCTGCAATCCTCATCGTCCGCTCCGACGGATGCGTGGCGGCCGTGGACGTTCGTTTGGGATCGTGGCGGCCGCGGCCGAGCCCGCCTATGCGCAGACGGTCGTTCTGCCAAAGCAGGTTAGACTTCGATCCGCTCTTCTATGGACACATTGTAGAGGAAGAGGAACTTACACCATTCGCTGGGCAACGTATTGCGCTTCACTTGAATCCAAGGGATGTACTTCGGTTGACGCGGCTTACGCGTGAGCTGCATATTTGCGTCGTCCGGCGTACGATTGTTCTTGCGATTATTGCAACGCATGCACGCACACACCAGATTTTCCCACGTCGATGGACCGCCCTTGCTCTTGGGCACGACGTGGTCGACCGTCATGAGCTTCTCGCCACGCAAACCGCAGTACTGGCAGAGGTAGTCGTCGCGCAAGAGCACGTTCTTCTTGGTGAGAGCGACCTTCTGGCGCGGGCGGCGTATGTAGTACAGCATCCGAATGATGGACGGCATGCGCATCTGAAGCGTCGTCGACGCGATCGTTCGATCGCGGTTGTGAACGATCTCGGCCTTGCCGGCAAAGATCAGTTTCACCGCCCGCTGAAAGGTCGTGACGTTCATCGCTTCGTACGTGAAGTTCAACACCAAGACGTCGGTCATGCGCGACCGCCTCCTAGCGAGAAGCGAGGCATCACATGCCTCGCTTCCGTACGAAAGTCATCCTGGTTTCGGTCAGCATCTGGGTGAGCGCCAACCGTTGATCGGTACTCAATCTTTCCTTCACTCGTTCGAAGGCCGTAGCCGCCATGTCGACGGCAATATCGGCAGCCTCCCAATCCGGCTCGCCGTCGTCCTCCGCAAGATAGGCGAGCGCCGCCAGTGCCAAGGTCGCGATCAACTCCGACAGCAGCGGCTCGATCGCCGGAATCTGCCCTTGGAACCCGGTCGCATGTACCTCGTGAGGCGGCGCCTGAGAACCCATGGAGTCTAGTGTTATGCGGCGGTAGAAGCCTTCCCTATGCGTTGGTCCCCGTGCAGCATCGAGAGGAAGTAGCGATGCACGCGCCCATCGGCACTCAACTCGGGATGAAAGGAGGTGCCAAGCACACGGCCCTGACGAACCATAACCACGTGGCCATCACGCTTGGCCAACGCCTGCACGCCGGGCCCCACTCGTTCGATCCATGGAGCACGAATGAAGATCGCCGGGAAGGGTGCAGCGCCGAGCGCCGGGATCGCGAGGTCCACCTCGGCCGACTCATTCTGACGCCCGAACGCGTTCCGGCGCACGGTCACGTCGAGCAGGTCGAGCGTCGCCTGGTCAACTCCGGCGACGTCGTGGGCAGCAACGATCAGGCCCATACACGTTCCCCAGAGCGCCATCCCGGCCGCGACGCGACGGCGGATGGTATCGGCAAGCCCAAAACGCTCGATGAGCTTCATGACGGTCGTCGATTCACCGCCGGGGATCACCAAGGCGTCTACCCGCTCAAGGTGGGCAACGGTCTTCACCGGGATGCCTTCGGCGTCGACGCGAGCCAGTGCCGCGATGTGCTCAGCGACATCGCCTTGCAGAGCGAGTACGCCGACGTTCGGTCGCGCCATGCCCTTAGTTCCCGCGCTGGGCCATCAACTCGGATTCGGGGAGCTTGCGCACATCCAGTCCGGCCATCGCCTGCCCCTCGCGCCCGAGGGAGAGGCTTGCCTGGACGATCATCTGCGGGTCGTTAAAGTGCGTGGTCACGTCGACGATGGCTTTGGCAAACGCTCGAGGATTGTTCGATTTGAAGATCCCGCTCCCGACGAAGATGCCCTCGGCGCCAAGTTGCATCATCAGCGCCGCGTCTGCGGGCGTGGAGACGCCTCCGGCGCAGAACATCACGACCGGGAGCCTGCCCAGTTCTGCCACTTCGGCCACCAACTCAAGCGGCGCGCCGAGGTCGCGCGCCCGCGATACCCACTCCTGGCGCGGCGCCGTCGTCAAGCTTCTGATCGCATCGTTGATCGCCCGAATGTGCCGCACCGCCTCGACGATGTTTCCGCTCCCCGCCTCGCCCTTGCTGCGAATCATCGCCGCACCTTCGGCGATGCGCCGCAGAGCCTCTCCCAAATTGCGTGCTCCGCAGACGAACGGCGTCGTAAATGCGTGCTTGTCGACCTGGTACGCATCGTCGGCCGGCGTGAGCACCTCCGACTCGTCGATGAAGTCGACGCCGAGCTGCGCGAGCGCTTGAGCCTCGGCAAAGTGACCGATGCGACACTTCGCCATGACCGGGATCGTCACCGCGTCCATGATACTGCGCACTAACTCGAGGTTGCTCATGCGAGCAACCCCGCCGTCCGCTCGAATATCGGCTGGAATCCGCTCGAGGGCCATCACCGCGACGGCGCCTGCCTCCTGTGCGACGACGGCCTGTTCGGGAGTGACGACATCCATGATCACCCCGCCCTTGAGCATCTGGGCGAGGCCACGCTTAACGGTCAGGGTTCCGGTCTGTTCCACGACGACTCCTCTAGTGAAATGGGCGGGTGCGCCTCTATCGTACCAGGCTCTGCAACTACAGACCCCGCTTGCGCCGGAACGGTTCCGGGCCGGTCGAGCCTAGGCGGAGCCGCGCAGGGAGAGACGACCGGTCCGAGGCTCGACCGGCGCGAACCGCACCTCGCGCAGTGCGCCGATCGCCGCTCGAACGCGCAGCGTCCGGCCCCGAAACTCCAGATGTACGGTTCGCGCACAATCCTGCGGATTGCAGACGAAGATGCGTACGCTGCCCGCCTCATCTTCAAACGCCAGCGCTCCCACCTCCGCCGGTGAAACCATCACTTCGTCGCTCACATCTCGCCCGACAAAGGTATGCGTGTAGGGCTCCTCACATGAGAGCTCCGGGACATCGGAGTAGACCCTCTCCTGATCGAGGTCGATAACATAGCTGCACCGCCGGCCGCCCCAATGGACGCGACCGCCGGCGCACCAGCGCCACCCCGGCGGTGCTAAGGGCGCCAGATGCGGCCGGCCGCTGGTGCGGTAGCCGTCGAGGCCACCAACGGTCTCCGCCACGGCCCAGAGATACTTTGCGCCGGTCCAGGGTGAAAGGTACATACCGCGGTTGGTGAACGAACCGCCGTCGAACCATTCGGCGAACTCGCCCGGGACCGTGTTGCGGGACGATCCCGCCTCCATGGCCGCGTAGATGGATTCAAGAAACGCTACCGCACGTTCCATCATCCCGTTCCGGGCCAAGGCTACGACACACCACAGCGTCAGATCCGGCCAGATGCCGCCCAACAAGCCGTAACCAAACGACGGGAAGTACCAGGCATCCGCAGTCGAAATCGTGCGCAAGCCAACCGGCGTGACAAAGTCCGCCTCGCACAGGCGCCGCAAGATCGAGCGTCGCTGATCGGCATCGGCGACGTTAAAAAGTACCGGGAAGACCTCGTCTGCGGTGAAGTTATCTTGATAATTTTGATCCTGATCGTAATTGAGGACGAATCCACCCGTATCGGCATCGTACAAATAGCGCATCATCGCATCGCGCAGGGATTGTGCTTCTCGAGCGTAGCGCTGCCAATGCTCGTTATCTCCAACCACCGCGCACATCATCGCTGCGGCTTCAAGCGCAAATACGCCCTCTGCATTGATTTCGGTAACCGCGCCGTCCAACGTATAGTCGGGGATGATGTTCCGCCAAGAGCTGATCCCATAGAGATCGACCCCTTTGGCATTACAGAACAACAGCCCGTTCTCATCCCGTTGAGAAAGCATGTAATCGGTGATCTTCCGCACCAGTTCGATGCGATCGCTGAGCCATTGTGCGTCGAGCGTCGCATTGTAGTGATGCAACATGGCGATCAGATGTAGCGGGGTATCGTCATTGATGTTGAGATCGTAGGACGTTTTATACGCAGTCACTCCACGTACATATTCGATCATGCGCCCGTTGTCGTCAACGAAACGATTAAAGACCTCCAGTGCATCCCGGCTAAATTGCGGCAAGAAGCAATCGAATCCATGAATGAACCACGAAGTATCGCGCGAGACCAAAATGTCGGATGGCGGAGAATTCGTGGCTCCCCAACCGTTGGGATACTCCTTGATGATCCGCAGCATGTTCGCCTTGGCCCAGACGACGCCGCGATTGATAACCGGCGACGGGGTCATAAAGCGCGCGTCTGCGAGCTTGACGGCGTAGTAATGCTGCGTATCGTGGAGTGCCTTTTCGTCGCCGAGCAGACGTTCGAGCACCGGGCGGCTGCCCTCCCGGCCGTCCTTATGGAAGACGACCGCCAAGCGCAGCGATTCCCGAGCGCCGGGGGCGATGCCGATGCGAACTTCGAAGGCGCCGAACACCCGCCGGCTCACCCATTGCGCTTGTTGCGGCGTCACCTCTTCCAGGGGTTCTCCGAGTTCGAGCGTGCCTCGCCGCATATTCCGGATCAGCGATTGCTCGCGCAGTGAAACCACCGCTGCCGCAGGCTTGCGCGATGCACCCCACCAACGCTCGCCGCCGGTCTCTTGGTTTGCGGTCGCCAAGAAGGCGTCCTCGACCCAGGACCGCACGCGCAGTTCGGGCTCGCCATAGAAACGCTGACCGACCAACAGCGCCCAAGGGAAGGCCGTCACTTCGACTGTCTCGGAACTGGAGTTGAAAAGCGTCAGGTCGACCACGAAAGAGACCGTGCGATCGAATGCCGGGCCGTGCGGAACGTAGAACGCTTCGGTCACATGGACGCGCTTCTCCAAAGTGAACTCAGCCAGTTGCGCGTATGGCAGGAACGTAAACGTCCGCTCGATTTGGTAGGGGAAGAACGTCTTGCCCCCGAGATTCGTCCGATACGCAATCTGATGCGTCCCAAAGATGATCCGATCGCTGTCGGCATCCCACAAGCCGCGCACCCCACCCTTGGCCGTCGACTGGGCATAGCACTTGAAGTTCCCGAGGAGGATGCCGTACGGTGTCTGCGCCTCGGGCACCACATAGGCACAGAACTCGTTGTGCTGCGCATCGTAACTTGGCCCCATGCGCTCCCTGTACGCTCAAGGAGGAGCGGCCCCTCTCTGCTAAACGAGCCACGATGTTGCCCACGCTGCTGCGCGCGCCTGCAAAGCTGAACCTCACGCTCGAAGTGCTCGGGCGGCGAGCCGACGGCTACCACACGCTGCGCAGCCTGATGGTTCCGCTTGAACTTGCCGACGAACTACAGCTCGAACGCTCGGCCGAGGGCTTCTCCTTCGATTGCGACGATCCGGCGCTGGCAGGCGAGGAGAACCTCGCCGTCCGCGCTTTTGAGAGTATCGCACCGCCCACGCGTAACGTGCGCCTCGCGCTACGCAAGCGTATCCCCAGGCAAGCCGGCCTCGGCGGGGGATCGAGCGATGCGGCGGCGGTGCTGTTGGCGGCCATGGCCGGTCACTTGGGAGCAGGGCTCAAGCGCGATTGGCTCTCCCTGGCAGCGCGTCTAGGCTCCGACGTGCCCTTCTTCCTCTGCGAAACCGGCGCACTCGTCGAAGGGACGGGCGCGCGCGTCACGCCGGTCGGCACCCTTCCGTCGTGGCACGCATTGCTCGTCAAACCGCCGGAGGGCATCTCGACCGCCGATGCCTACGCTGCGCTCGATCGCGGCGAGTTCGGATCGCGGCTACGCCGCAATTCGAGTTCGCTCCAGGCGCTCCAAGCGCTCCAGCGGGCCGATTTCGACGCCCTCCAAGCAGTGCTCCAAAACGATTTCACCGGCGTGGTGAGCGCCCGCACACCGGCGGTAGCCGTGGCGCTTGCGGCACTGCGCCGAGCGGGCGCGACCAATCCCATCCTGACGGGCTCGGGTTCGTGCGTCTTCGCCCTAGCGCCGGACGAGCACGAGATCGCGCTCCTGGCAGAGCGCCTCATGCTGCCGGCCGGCTATCGTCGCTTTCAAACTCGCTTCCGCGCCACCCCCGCTTGGCAGATCCACCGATGCACGTCGTTGTCCTAGCAGGCGGACCACCCGACGCCGTTGCGGCGCTGGCTGCCGGTATCCCAAATAAGGCCTTCCTGCCGATCGGCGGCATCCCGCTGGTCGAACGAGTGCTACAAGCGCTACGCGCAACACCGAGCATCGAGAAGATCATCGTGGTCGCTCCCGCGACGGCTCACGCAGAGCCGTGCCTGGGTCTGGCTGACGAGCTGCGGGCGGACGGCAGGCAGATTCGCACAAGCCTACGCAACGGACTCGAGGGCCTCCCACCCGATGAGATCGTCCTGCTTACCGCCTCCGATCTTCCGCTGCTCACGCCGGAGGTCGTCGAAGATTTTATCTCGCGCGTCCGTAGCGATGAAGCGGATCTGTGGTACGGCTGCGTGGAGAAGCGCGTTCATCTGGCTGCTTACCCGCAGGTCCCTCATACTTGGGCGCGTCTGCGTGAAGGCACGTTCTGCGGCGGCGGATTGATGGCGCTGCGCCCTCGGGTCTTCCCGGCGCTGGAACGCTCGATCGAGCGACTCGGTGCAGCCCGCAAGAATCCGTTTCGCCTGGCCTCGCTCTTCGGCTACGACGTTCTCCTGCGCTTCGCTCTCGGCCGGCTGCGCATCGACCAAGCGCAGGCCCGTGCCGGCGTCATCCTGGGCGCACCCGTCCGGGCGGTCGTCTCGCCCTACGCCCAGAGCGCCGTCAACGTGGATCGGGTCAGCGACGTCGCTCTCGCCGAACGTCTGCTTCGATGATCGTCGACCTCTGGGACGGGGCCCTAGCCGATCGCGCCGAGGCACTCGCCCTCAACGAGATCACCTATCGCCGGCTGCATCTGGGCGCACGGCGCGTGGCGGCACGACTGCAGACGCTGGGACTGGCTGCGGGAGACCGTATCTGCATCTACTCCGAGAATCGCCTTGGATTCGTCTATGCTTTCCTTGCCGCACTGCGCCTCGGGGCGATCGCCGTTCCCGCCAACGTGCTCTATCGGCGTAACGATCTGGCGCATCTTCTTCGGGATGCGCGACCGGCGATCGTCATCGTCTCGCCCAGCGTCGTCGCGGAGTTCACACAGGCGCAAGTGCACTGCCGGAGCGTCGACATCTCGCAGATCGAGGCTTGGGCAGACGACGAAACCATTCACCCGATTCCGGTTCTCAGCCGGCAGGCCGACGAGATCGCGTTGATCGTCTACACCAGCGGGACGACCGGACGCAGCAAGGGCGCCATGCTCTCGCACGGCGCGCTGGCCGCAATCGCGGCGCAGTTGATCAGCACCTGGCGTTGGCAAGCCGACGACACGCTGTTGCTCAGCCTGCCGCTCTTTCACATTCATGGTTTGGTTGCCGGCCTAACCTGCGCGCTCGCCGCAGGCGCGCGCACGGTCCTGCACGAGCGCTTCGACGCGCAGCGCGTACTCGCCACCTTCGAGAGTGAACGAGTCAGTATGTTCTTCGGAGTCCCGACGATGTATGCGCGACTGCTCGAGCATGCCGGTTCGCGAACCTATGCGCCGCTTCGGCTCTTCGTCTGCGGATCGGCGGCCCTCTCACCGGCGATCCATCGGGCGTTTTACGAGCGTTTCGGCAGCTCGATCCTGGAGCGCTACGGCGCTACCGAGTTTGGATTTGCGCTGGGCAACCGCTACGGTGGACCTCGTATCGCGGGCTCGGTGGGCATCCCTTTCCCAGGCGTACGCGTGCGCGTCGTTGCGCCCGGCGGCATGCCGCTGCCGCCGGGCGAGACCGGCGAGTTGCTCGTAGCTGGGCCCAACCTCTTCTCGGGGTACTGGGAGCGCCCCGAAGCCACTGCGGCAGCGCTCATCGTCGATGAAACCGGGACGAGCTGGTATCGTAGCGGCGACCTCGCGCACTACGATACCGAGCACGATGTCTATCGCATCGTCGGGCGCGCCAAGGAGCTCATCATCACCGGCGGATTCAACGTCTACCCCCGCGAGGTTGAGGAGGCGATCGAAGCGTGGAGCAACGTTCGCGCCTGCGCTGTGGTCGGACGCCCCGACGACCTGCGCGGTGAAGTGCCGGTGGCCTTCCTCGAAGCGGCGCCGTTTGAAACCGCCGGCCTTCTGGCCGACTTGCGTTCGCGTCTCGCAAGCTTCAAGATCCCCAAAGAGTTCTACATCCTCGACGCACTGCCGCGCAACGCGATGGGCAAAGTGGATAAGCCGGCCCTGCGAGCGCGTCTCTCGGCGCCCTGAACGGTCGACCGCGAGGCGCCTTAGCAGGTCGCGGGATTTCCCCCGCAATCTGTTAGAGCGCGGGAGAGCGCCAGCGCCGGAAGAGTTCGTTTGGAATCGCGAATTGATCCAGCGCCTTCCCCACGGTGTGCGCAAGGATGTCGTCGACGCTCTGGGGTGCGGCATACATCGCCGGAACGGGCGGCAGGATGGTCGCTCCCATCTCGGCCAACTGCGTCAGCGTACGCAGATGCCCAAGATGAAGAGGGGTCTCACGCACCGCTAACACCAAGCGGCGCTTCTCCTTCAAGCAGACGTCGGCTGCACGTACGAGTAGATTGGAGTTGAGCGAATACGCGATCGCTGCCGCGCTCTTCATCGAGCAGGGCATGATGAGCATTCCGTCGGTAAGGAACGATCCGCTCGAGATCGCCGCCGCCATGTCGTCGTCGCGATAGGTGACGTCTGCCAGCGACTCAAAGTCGTCGCCGGTCATATCGGTCTCAAGCTCGATGGTGCGCCGGGCGGACTGGGTGAGGACCAGATGCGTCTCAACTCCACCGATGGCTCGCAGCGCCTGCAGGGCCATGTGCCCGTACGCACTGCCGCTGGCACCGGAGATGCCGATGATGATTCGCCGCATGAGCGGCTCTTAGACCTCGCAAGAAGGGGCGCCTGGTTCCGGCTCTAAAACGATGTGCGCCGTGCCCGAAGATTGCCTCGCAGGAGAGTTCTACGCGCAGCTCCTCCATTGGTGCCGTACGCCAAGCGATACGCTGGTGTTGCACCTGCTCCTCTCCGTACACTCCGGGGTCGACCACGATGTTGCCGTCGCCTACGGAAAGCTGGCGGCAGGCGGCGATCTGCTCCAGGCCATCGCCCACGACCGCATCGCGCTCTCATTTGAAGAGCGCGCCGCCCTGCACCGCTTCGCTGCGAGCCTCCGCCACCTGCGTGAAGCGACGCAAACCGGCGCCGACGAGGCGGCGTTGTCGGCACTTGCCGGGCAACTCTTCCCGCGCACGCCGCACCTCGCCGCAACCGAAGCAATGGATGACGACCTTGTGCCGGCGCCCGCGTCTGCGCGCGAAGAACCCACAGGTGTTCCCGGCCGTCGCGGTTCCTTTAGTGCCTCGGCGCTCAACGCCTACGCCGAATGCCCGCGCAAATGGTTCTATCGCTACGCTTGCGGTGCCGTCGAAGATCCGGCTTCCTCGGCCTCAACCTACGGAACCGCCTTTCACGCTGCCCTGGAGGCATTCCACGAGGTGTTCGTACAGCCGTCCGCCGATGAGGAACCCGCCATGCGCCGGCGCATCGCCGACGATGTCGCGAACGCGTTTCATCGCTCTGCCGCCGAGTTCGAGACCGCCGTCGAACTCGAACTCCAGAGGCGTCGAGCGCAGCGCACCGCCCAGCGATACGTGACCTGGTTAGTAGAGCAAGCACGAAGCGCACCCTTCTCCGTGGTCGGCCGAGAGCTTCCAGTAGCGCTCGATCTCGACGGGTATGCCTTTATCGGATTCATCGATCGGGTGGATCGCGACGAGGCAACCGGCGATATCTCCATCCTGGACTACAAGACGGGGAACATCGCGCAGAGCGCTGCGGAGTATCGAGAGAAGATCCGCCGCTTCGTTGAGTTCCAACTCCCCTTTTATTACTGGGCACGCACCCAAGCGGGCGATCGGGTTCAGCGCTTGGCCTTGATTCCGCTCAAGGACGCCCGCGAGGAGATCCATCCGATCGAACTCGTCGTCGGTAGCCTCCCTCAAGAAGCCTCTGCGCGTAAGGCAGGCGAGCGCAGGGGGACGATCTCGATCGAGGAGCTCCAAGCCGCCCGCGACGCCATGATCGACATCTGCGCGCGGCTCTCGTCGAATACGATCGAGTACTTCCCCGTAGCCGGCGATCCCGCCGCATGTACGTACTGCGCCTACGCAACCGCCTGTAACAACCGTCCGGCGGCGGCCGGTGAGCGCTTCGGACGATGAGAACGATACTCGGACCGCACGCCTGCGGCAAGACAACCGCACTGATCGAACGAATCGAAGCCGCCCGCCGCAGCACACCGGCCGGCGTCCTGTTGGTGACCTCTCCCGTGCCCACTGCCCTCGCGATCCTCGCTCGGCGGCTGGCCGCTATGAACGATGTGGTGGTAGCCTCGCTCGATGACGTGGCCTATGACCTTCTCTGCGAGACTGCGCGAGTTCGTGGACTGCCCATGCCGGAACGCCTCGACGAAGTCGGCGCGCAACAACGCTTCCTCGACGCTGCACAACCGCTGGTCGATCTGCAGTGGCCGGAGCTTCAAAGTGGAGAGATCGATCCGGAGGTCCCCGGCCTACGCACGCCAAGGCGGTTTCTCACAAGCGCCTATCGGCTTGCGTGTAAACTGCGTGAGGCAGGGATCGGTCCCGATGCATTCACGCAGAGCGCACTTTCGGGAGCGGCGACGTTCTACGCAAACCCGCCCAACTTCTCCCACCCTGAGCTCCTACGCTACACCAAACGCGAGCACCACGCTTCGCTCAATGTTGACGCGGATGAACTGCGCCGCCAGTACCGCCGCGAGGTGGACCTCGTCAAGATTCTGGCCGGGCTCTATCGTGCCGACCTCGCCGCGGCGCTGCGTACGCAACGCCTTTCCACGCGCGACATTCTTCTGGAAGCCGCTGCGCACGCCGCCGACCGCACTCTCGGTCAAGCGCAACGCGAGAAGTATGCCGCAGCATTCGTGGACGATGCTCACGAGCTGACCGCCGGTCAACTCGGCTTCCTACGCGCGCTCTTTGGCGACGACGCAATTACGCTTGCCGGGAATCCGGAGTGCGGCGCAGCCGGCTTTCGCGGAGCAGTTGGCGCCCGGGTCTTCAGCGACTCCAACGATCGTCTAACGCTCGAGCCGCCTTCACGGCGAACGAGCAGAGCAGTGCGACGTGAGGCGACGCCGCGGGACGAAGCTGCGGTCGTCGCCGCGCACGTGCGAGACTTGATCGATGCGGGCTGCGCACCACGAGAGATCGCCGTGATCCTACGTTCGCTCGACGTCGCCACGCTCTTCGAGCAAGCACTCCTTGAGGCAGGCATCCCCGTCTGCCCGGTAGGGGATCTTGCTCTCTTTGACGACCCGCGGGCGCTCGATGCGATCGCCGTTCTTTGGAACATTTGGGACCCGTTTCGCCACGACTATCTGCTGCGAACCTTGAGCGCGCCCGCCTTTGGGTTGAACGACGCAAGCTTGGCACTCCTCTGTGCGGAGCCGGCCGACGGTCAGACGGCTCTCTTTGGGGGCGCACCGTCTCATCCTCGCGCATCGCGCCGGGATGCCCAGCGCGATCTTCGCCTGGGCTGGAACGTGCTACGAGGCACGCAAGATGCGCAGCTCTCTGCCTTTGCGCGCCGGGCTCTGGAACGCTTGCGCAACCTGCGGAAGACCGGCTTGCATGACCTCGCCTACCGGCCTTTACGCATGCTGGCGCGCAACGCATGGAATGCGGGTCTCGCGCGAGTAGGTGAGGCGAATAGCGCACCGGCGCGCGCCCAAGGACGCATCTTAGCCTTGCTCCTACGGTATATCGAAGGATTCGAAACACGCAGGCCCGGCGCGACCCTCGGCGATCTTCTCGAAGAGATCGAGCAACGCAGGGGGAGTACCGTGACCGTGCTCCCTGATGAGGAGCAGGCCGTCAGGATCACCGATGTCGGCGCAACGCTTGGATGCACCTTCGAACACGTGGTGATCGCCGCCGTGCAGCCGGGCATCTTCCCGCGCTGGTACGCTCCGGACGGCTTTCTCTTTAGTCCACAGCTCGGCATGATCGCCCGTGAGAACGTCGGCGATGCCGGCAACGCGCGCACCGCGAAGTTCAGCTACTACATGTATAAGAACGGAACTCGTGACCGTTACAATGAGGCCGAACGTGCGGCCTTTCTGCTGGCGTGCTCGCGAGCCAAAACGAGCACGCTCATCACCGCCTCCGGCAAGCCGACCAGGGGCGTGAGCGCACCGGAGTTCTTGCAGGAGCTTCGGTGACCGTGCCGCGCCTCGTCCTGCTTCCCCCGGACGCCTACGCGAACCAAGTACTCCCGCTCACCCAGGAGCTCTGGGCGGGGGCGCGCGATCTCGCAACCTATGTCCGACACACGCTCGAACTTGCGCACTCGCCGTACGGAAGGCGCTGGTATCGCACCTTTGGGTGGTATGACGGCTCGACGCTCGTGGGTTCGTTCAAGCGCTACGAGCGCACGATTCACCATGAACGGAGACGCCTCAAAGCGATGGGCATCGGAGCCGTCTTCACCGTCCCGGAGTATCGTGGGCGTGGTTATGGCCGAACGATGCTGGCCACCGCTTTGGATCGAGCCGGAGAAGACGGGTACGATCTTGCCTATCTCTTCTCGGATATTCACCCGGCGTTCTATGCGGCGATCGGTTTGCGCGAGCTGCCCTCACGCAGCTTCTCCTTTCGGTCGGATGCCCTGCCACCGCAGCGCATTGAGGTTGCGCAGATCGCGACACGCGATTGGCCCGCCATCGAGCGAATGTTCGCACGACGCGAGCGGCTTCGACCATGGGGCTTCGAGCGCAGCGCGAGCGTCTGGGGGTGGATCCGTCTGCGCAACGAGCACGAATCCCAGCATCCGCACGGCACGGCCACGTGCCTGGCGCTACGCACGGGTGAAGAGATCGGCGCCTACGTGCTCGGGGTCCGCATGGCACGACGCGATGCCTATGTCGTCGATGAGTTTGGGTTCGATGCGGAGCATGCCGGCCTGGTTGGCCCACTGTTACGAGCGGCTGCCGGCGATCTGCGCCGAGTCGTCGGGTGGCTCCCACCGGACGGCGCTCGCCGGCTGCTGCCCCGTGCTTCGGTGCACCGCCGAAAGAGTGCGATCCTGATGGCCACAGCACTGACACCGCAGGGGCAGCGCCTCATCGAGAGCGCGACCGCGCCGAGTGACTGCGACGGCGTTTGGGCTACCGACCACGTTTAGGGCACCTTTAGCACTGCCGAGGTCGCTCGTACGGTGCATTCGGATGAGCGCGCCGTTGCTGCGCGTCATCGGCAAGTTCGCTATGGTCGCGACCGGAGAGCGACAATCCGGAGTCGAAAAGGCCGGCCGTATGGGGAATCTCCATTGAGGGCGCGCGCCTTGACGCTCGTCGTCGTCGCGGTGCTATCCGCGTGTGGAGCGCGCGCGGGAACGTCGTTCAGCGGGGTCGTGCACGCGGAGTCGGTGCGCATTGGGAGCACCGCCGGAGGTCGCGTCGTGCAGGTGGCGGTGAGCGCGGGCGAGCGCGTTCGCGCCGGCGAGATTATCGTGCGCTTCGACGATCGTGCGCAGCGTGCCGATCTGCACGCCGCACAGGGACGCCTCGCGTTGGCCCGCGCCCAGATGGCCGAGTTGGAGGCGGGATCGCGTTCCACGGAGATCGCACGAGCGCAGGCGCAAGCCGCGCAGGCTGCGGCGCTCTATCGCTCCACCGCCGGTGCCGCCGCCGCTCGGTTGGCGGCCGTACGCGCGCAAGTGCGCGATGCCGGAGCGGCGGTGTCGCAAGCGCGCGCGGCCCTCGCACTCGCGCGGCAGACGCTCGCGCGAACCTCGTCGCTGGTGCAGACCGGCGATCTTTCACGGCAGACGCTCGATAACGCCCAAGCGTCGTACCGCGCAGCGCGCGCACAGTACGCGATGACGCTATCGAGATTAGCAGGCGCGCGCGCGGGCGCGAGGCGCGTGCGAGCCACGGTTCCGGGAGGCGTGCGAGCCGACGAGTACGGCGCGCGCGCGGCACAGGCGCAGGCGGCGTACGTGCGCGCCGGCGCGCGTCCGGAACGTTTGGCGCAGGGATCCGCCGCCGTCGCGATCGCACGCGCCGACGTCGCGCGGGCGCGAGTCGCGCTCGATGAAACCGTCGTGCGGACTCCGGTCGACGGCGTCGTCGAAAGCATCGATCTGCACCCCGGCGACCTCGTCGCGCCGGGCGCCGCGGCGGCAACCGTGAATGCTTTACGCAATCCGTACGTCAGGATCTACGTCCCACAACGTTTTCTTGCCGCCTTCGCGGTCGGCACCCGCGTCACGGTGACGTCCGACGCGCTGGCTGGTCACGCCTTCCACGGCTTCGTCGAACAGCGCGACGACGTCGCGCAGTTTACGCCCAACGACGTGCAGACGGCCGGCGAACGCGCCGACCTCACGTTCGGCGTAAAGATTCGCATTCTCGACCCCAAACACCAGATCTACGGTGGAACGACCGTCTCCGTGGCGCCGCCGTGAACCAGCCGGAGGGCGGCCGGCGCATCGTGATCGCCGCCGACGGTCTGAGCAAACGGTACGCTGGGCGCTTGGTCGTCGACGGCGTGTCGCTACGCATTCCGCAGGGAACGATCTTCGGTTTTCTCGGTCCCAACGGCAGCGGCAAGTCCACCACCATCAAGATGCTGTGCGGGCTGGTGCGGCCCTCGGCGGGAACGGCGCAGATCGACGGCCTCGACGTGGTGATTTCGGGCCGCGAGATCCGTCACCGCATCGGCTATATGGCGCAGGGGTTTACCTTGTATGGCGATCTTTCGGCCGACGAGAACCTCGAATTTTACGCGCGAGCCTATGGGTTGCCGCGCGAGCAGCGGCGCGAACGTAAGGCGTCGGTCGTCGAACTCACCGGCATCGCGCGATACCTCGACGTGCGTTCCGAACGCCTCTCCGGCGGCTGGCAGCGCCGCCTCGCGCTGGCTGCGGCGCTGCTGCACGACCCGCCGGTGGTCTTTCTCGACGAGCCGACGGCGGGGATCGATCCGGTGGCGCGCCGCGAACTGTGGGACTTGCTGTTTCAGTTGGCAGAAGGCGGCAAGACGTTCTTCGTCACCACGCATTACATGGACGAGGCCGAGCGCTGCACCGAAGTTGCGTACGTTTTCGAAGGCAAGTTGGTGGCGCACGGGACCAGCGACCAACTGCGCGCGCTCACCGAGGTGCACGAGCCGGGAACGGTGCGCTACGCCGTCACGGCGCACGACGTCATGCGACTCTTCTCGGCCGCCCGCGCGCTCCCGTACGTTCGCGAGGCGACGATCTTTGGCCGCGAGCTACACCTGGTCGCCGATAGCGCGGTGACGCCGCAGCGTTTAGCCGGCGATCTTCACGACGGCGTCCGCGCGGAAGACATCACACGCATCGAACCTTCGCTCGAAGACGTCTTCGTAACGCTGACCCGCGAGTACGAGCGTTGAGAGCGCTGGTCGATTTCAACGGCCTGGGAGCCGTCTTGTATAAGGAGGTTCGCCACATCCTGCGCGATCCGGCTACGCTGGTGCTCGCGATCGCGATGCCGATCATGCAATTGCTTCTCTTCGGTTACGCGATCAACACGCGTGTCGAGCATATCGCATCAGCGTATTACGACGGCGACCGCGGCCGGCTCTCGTATCGCCTGCTCTCCGCCTTGCAGGCATCGCGAGCCTTCGACATGCGCTACCGCGAGCCGTCGCGCAAAGCGCTCAAAGAGGCAATCGTCGCCGGAAAGGCTCACGTCGCATTCGACATCCCGGAGAACTTTACAGCCGACATCGAGTTGGGGAGGCCCGCGCAGTTGCAGGTGCTGATCGACGGATCGGATTCGGCGATCGCGCAGCAAGCTTACGGCGATGCGCGGCAGATCGGCATCGCGATGAGCAACGAGCTGCGAAACGCATCGCCGAATGCGGGTGCGCCGGCGGTCGACGTTCGCACGCGCATGCTCTTCAATCCATCGCTGCGAAGTGCGAACTTCTTGGTTCCTGGCCTGATCGGCCTCATCATGCAGAACATCACGATGATCCTGACGGCACTCTCCATCGTAGGCGAACGCGAGCGCGGTACGCTCGATCAACTGCTGGTAACGCCGATCGGATCGACCGCGCTGATGCTCGGCAAGATCGCACCGTACGGCGTCGTTGGATTCGTCGATTTCGTGCTGGTGCTGGCGGCGATGCGCATCGTCTTCATGGTGCCGATCGCCGGCAACGTGGCACTGCTGCTGCTGCTCGGGGCCGGGTTTCTGCTCGCGGCGCTCGGGATGGGGCTGCTCATCTCGACGTTCGCGAAGTCGCAGATCCAGGCGATGCTGCTCTCGGTTTTCTTCCTGCTGCCGTCGGTACTGCTTTCGGGGATGCTGTTCGAAGTCGGACTGATGCCGCCGGTCATGCAGGCGGTGAGCTACGCACTGCCGCTCACGTACTTTTTGGAGATCCTGCGCGGCATCATCGTTCGCGGAGCCGGACTGACGGAACTCTGGGTTCCGGCGGTGGCCACGCTGGGCTTCGGATTTGCCGTGCTCGCCATTGCGAGCATCCGGTTCGCGCGCACGACGATGTAGCTGCGACCGTCTAAAAGAGACTACCTTGCCGGATGTCGCCCGGGGTGAGTTCGGCCACCCGGGTCCCTAAGAGACGCACCGGAAGCTCGGGTGTGCGCGCTCGCCGCAGGCACCACAACGCTGCATGATAGACCGTTCTCCAATGACGCGTCGGCTCGGAGAGTCTGGTCTGCCTCGAAGTGACCGTGCGATCGGCGCGCTTGATCTTGACGCCGACGCTAGAGCCGACGACGTCGTCGCGCAGCAACGTCTCGCAGAGTTGGCGTGCTTGTTCGGCCAACACCTCGCGCAGTTGCGTTTCGTCCGACACATCGTATTCGAAGGTCTCTTCGGTTGAGATCGACTTGACCTCACGCACGGGCTCGACTTGCCGCCGGTCGATACCGTTGGCCAGCTCTCCGGCGGTCTGCCCCCATGACCCAAAGAGCATGCGCAGCGATGCCGCGTCGAGCTTAGCGATCTCACCGATAGTGCTGATGCCGCGCGCGGCAAGACGCGCCAATGTCTTTGGTCCGACGCCCCACAGCCGCCCCGCCGATAGGGGCGCAAGAAACGCTGCTTCTTCACCCGGGGCCACCACAAGCAGGCCATCGGGTTTGCAGCAATCTGAGGCAACCTTCGCAACCATCTTCGCCCCGGCAACCCCGGCGCTCACGGTCAGCCGCGTCGCAGCGAAGACCTCCCGGCGGATCGTAGCGGCGAGAGCCTGCGCCTGCACGGGCTGCATCTCTCCCATCTCCACGAAGGCTTCGTCGAGCGAGAGTCGTTCAAGCGGATGCCCGCGCGCTCCCAACACCGAGAAAACTTCACGCGATATCGCCTTGTAGAGGCCCATGTTCGGCGCCACCACCACAAGCTGAGGACAGAGCTCGCGTGCCCGGTACAACGGCATCGCCGAGCCTACGCCAAAGGGTCGAGCTTCATAGGATGCCGTCAGCACCACCGCTCGCCGGCTGCTCCCGGCTATCGCCACCGGCCGACCGCGCAGCGAAGGATCCTCCCTCACGGCCACGCTCGCATAGAATGCATCGATGTCAAAGTGGGCGATCATCGCATCACTCTAGAATCGCTCGGATCGCCTCCATGTTGGCTGCGTCGTCATCCCGCTCTCCGGGCGTCTCGAGGATTGCCGTCTTCCGGGCAAGTTCGGGTCTCGTCAGCAGCGCACGAAAACCCGCCAGCCCGATGTTCCCGCGGCCGATGTGCCAATGACGGTCGCGCGCGCCGCCAAGCGGAATCTGGGTATCGTTGATGTGCAACATCTTGATGCGCGCGAGGCCGATCTTCGCATCGGCCTCACACAGGAACTCATCAACGTGTTCCGGCGTATCGAGAGCGTAACCGGAGGCCCAAGCGTGCGCGGTATCGATGCAGATGCCCAACTGCGGATGGTCGAGTGCGCGCAGAAAGGCACCCAGCTCATCCAGGGTTCCCCCGGCAAGATTGCCGGCGCCGGCCGAGTTCTCAAGCACGAGATCCACGTCAGTCTCGATCGTTTCAAGGGCTCTCTCTAGCGCTCGGCAGACCGTCGCAAAGCCTTCCTGACGGTCACGCTCGCCATACGAGCCGATGTGCGTGTTGACGTAGCGCATCTTCCCAACGGCCGCAGCGCGCAAGTCATGAGTCAGCAGGTTCGCGGAGCCGTGCCGGATACGAGGGTCGTCGCTTGCCAAGTTGATGAGATAGGATGTGTGGATGACGCACTGGTCGATCTTCGCCGTTTTCCGTAACGCCGCAAAGTCAGCGAGCATCGCTTCGTCGATCGGCGTGATCTTGTAGCTACGTGGGTTCCCGATAAAAACTTGGATGGCGGAGCAACCCAGCGACTGCGCGTACTGCACTGCGGCCGTGGGTCCCTCGCCGAGGCGCACGTGAAGGCCGATCTTCATCCCGTTACGGCTTTACCGCGCTGTAAAAATACTGCACATACGAGAGCACGATGCTTTGACTCGTTGAGCCGATGCGCTCGGCCAGCCGCCGCTCGAACTCGGTGAGGTACGCATCCGCCGCTCCGCCGAGATGCTTGAGTGTGCCGGCTCGGGATCGCTCGTAGGCGATGACCGAAGCGAACGGCTGGGCAATCCTCCACGGGAAGATCCGAACCGTTTGAGAGTGTAGTGGGGCTGCATAGAACTCGCGGAAGCCTCGCCCTAAACCGCTCGGCGGCAACTCCACATCAAGCGCGGCCGCGCTCTCTTGCCGCACCGTATACACCAGGTCGGTCGTGAAAAGATGCTTCCACCAGAGAGCGGCGATCCCGCCGGGGCGCAGAACCCGCACCAGCGCCTCCATCGCAGCACCGCGATCGACCTGGTGAAAGGCTTGCGCCGAAATCACGAGATCGAAACTGTCATCTTCAAACGGCAGCGCCTCGGCGCGACCCGCCACCCATCGCGCTTGAGGATAGGCTGCTCGTGCCTTGGCCAGCATCGCAGGCGAAGCGTCGATGCCGACCACCTCGAAGCCGTTGACGATCAGCGGAATACTCGCCAGACCCGTGCCGCAACCGATATCCAGGACGCGATGGGAGCGCCCCAGACCGAGTTGGACGAGCGCATCGTAGATATCGTTGGAGTAGCCGATACGCCCCTCATGGTACGCATCAACGCAGTGGTCGTAGATCGTCACGATGCCGAGCCCGGCTCCGGTTCTGCGGCGAGGAGCTCCAGCTCCAGCGGTTGCCCACGCTCAAGCTCCGGCGCCGGGAGATCCCGTAACGATGCTAGCCCAAAGGTCTCCAGAAAGAGCGACGTTGTCTTATACTGCATGGGTCGACCCACAACGTCCTTGCGGCCGGCCTCCGCAATCAAGCCTCGGTCGAGCAGCGTACTCACCACACTATCCGAGTTGACGCCGCGCATGCCTTCGATCTCTCCCCGCGTCACGGGTTGCATATGGGCCACGATTGCCAATGTTTCGAGCGCCGGCGCCGATAGGGTCGTTTTGGGCGGCAACAAGTACGCCTCGACCACATCGCGAGCAAGCGGCGCCGATGCAAAGCGGTAGCCGCCGCCAACTTCACGCAGGACGATGCCGCGCGATGCGTACATCTGCTCGATCTCGGCGAGCGCCGCGGCGACGGCAACTTCGCTCGCATGCGTGAGCTGAGCGATGCGCTTGATCGAGAGCGGCTCGCTCGCGACAAAGAGGAGCGCCTCGATCAGAGGGAGGAGCTGCTCTGCGTCCCGCTCCTCGTCACGTGGTTCGTCGTTCTCAAGAATATCTAGATTCACGATACATCCGTCGGCGTAGGGTGAAAGAGGCGAATGTCGTCGAGGAGAGCCGGCTGCTCGTAGTCGATCCTCCCGCGAGCAACGAGTTCTAGGATCGCAAGAAAGGTCACGATAATGACTTCGCGGTGCATGCCGAGTTCGTGACAGAGCGTGGAGAAGAGGATGTCGCCCTGCTCGCGGATGCGCCGCACGATATAGTCCATCTGCGCTATGAGGGAGAGATGCTCTCGCGCGATGGAGCGTTTCTGTGGACGTACCTGGCCGAGCATCACCATGAACGCTCGCGCCAGCCGCTCGGCATCGATGCGATACCGTTGCACCAAGTCGTTCGACGGATCCCCGCCTTCGCGATAGTAAAAGGCGCTTGCCTCACCCTGGCGCCGGCGCAGGTCATCGCCGAACTCCCGATACCGCGAGTAGGCGATCAAGCGCCGTCGCAGGCGCTCCTCGACCGCCTCCGGCGTCTCGGTCTCCTCGTCGAGGAACTCGGCCGGCAGAGGCGGCAGCAACGCCTTTGACTTCAGGAAGACCAGGGTCGCCGCAATCAGCAGGTACTCTGCCGCAACCTCGACGTCGAGCGCTTCCATCATCGAAACATACGCCAAGTATTGGGCTGCCACGCTCGCCAAGGGTACGGTTGCGATATCGAGCTGTTGTTCCTTGACGAGGCTCAACAAGAGATCGAGCGGGCCATCGAAGACATCGACCCGGACGAAGCAGGCGTGGTCGTCATGACTCTCCACGTCCTCGACGCCGATCGAGGGGTTTGGGTGCATCGTCGCCAGGCTCAAGATGTCCGTGCTTCGAGAGTACGAGCGAATGCGGGCTCCTCTTCCAGAGTCGCCGGGTGAGCGGCCAAGTAGTCGAGCGCCAGATCCACCAAACGCTTTTCGTTGACGTACTTGAGCGCCTTGCGCGCCGCCGCGACATCGAACCAACGCGCCTCGTCCACCTCACCATCGTGATTGCTCGTCTCGCCCGAGAGATAGCGCATCAGGAAAAACATCACCGTCTTCTGGTGCTTGGCGCGCCCGACGTAGAACAAATACGATATCTCATTGAGCCGCGTGATGATATCGCCCCAGCAGCCGGTCTCCTCTCGGGTTTCACGGATCGCCGCCTGCTCGTTCGACTCCCGCACCTCGACATGCCCCTTGGGGAGCGTCCAGATGCGAGGCGAGCCACGCCCGATCAGCAATGCGTCGAAACCGCCGTCGCGGCCACGCAGCACGAGCCCACCTGCCGACACTTCGTACTTGATGCGCATGCTTGCCAACCCGTCAGGAGAGACTGCAAAGGCGCCGATGCCGACGCCCGTGATTACCCCTATTATAGCCCTCCGTCCCAAGAGGCGCCTGCCGAGAGGACGCCCTTTTTTCTACCTTTGAAGAGCCTCGCCCCGGGGCCGCCACCGCAGGTTGGGGTAGCGAGCCGCCCGCGTCTCGTCGATACGCCCGACCACGGTCGTGACCGGAGCGGCTAAGACGGCCTCAGGATCGCGCTCGGCGGTCTGGACGATCTCCCGGAGCGCGGCCACGAAGCCGTCGAGGGTCTCCTTGGACTCGGTTTCGGTGGGCTCGAACATCAAGCACTCTGGGACGAGCAGCGGGAAGTAGATCGTCGGCGCATGGTAGCCCCGATCGAGCAGCGCCTTGGCGAGGTCCAGCGCCCGTACGCCGGTCCGCTTCTTCAACCCCGCAGCGCTGGCGACGAACTCGTGCCGACAGGGCTCATCGTAGGGGATGTCGAGAAACTCGCCGATCTTGACGCGCAGGTAGTTCGCGTTGAGGACCGCCAACTGCGAGACCTTCGTGAGCCCTTGCGCGCCGTTTGCGTAGATGTAGGAGAGCGCTCGCACGGCGTGCGCGAAGTTCGACCAGAACGAACGGACCGGCCCCACCGACTTGGGCCGGTCGAAGTCGAGTCGAAAACGCAGCCGATCGCTCGGTGCCAGCGACGGATCGGCATCGGGATCGGCTTGCCAAGCAACGACCGGCGTCGGTAGGTACTCGACGAGATGCGCCGCCACGCCGACCGGGCCGTGCCCCGCACCGCCGCCGCCATGCGGGATGGTGAACGTCTTGTGGAGGTTCAGGTGCATGAGATCGAAGCCCATGTCGCCCGGGCGGGCGTTCCCCATCAAGGCGTTGGCATTGGCGCCATCATAGTACATGAGTCCACCCACAGCATGAACCGCCGCAGCGATCCTTCGAATATCATCTTCGAAGAGGCCTAGGGTATTCGGGTTGGTCATCATGCAGACGGCGGTGTCGTCGCCCAGCACCTTTTCGATCTCTGCCAGGCTCACGCGACCGCGCGCATCGCTCGGCAGAGAGATCACCTTGAAACCGCACATCGCTGCAGACGCCGGGTTCGTCCCGTGAGCGGTATCCGGCACGATGACTTTGTCGCGGCGGGTCTGGCCAAGCTCTTTAAAATAGCGCTTGGCGATCAAGAGCGCCGTCAGTTCGGCGTGTGCCCCGGCTGAGGGATTGAGACTAAAGGCCGCCATGCCGAAGAGCGACGAGAGGCTGCGCTCCAACTCGTACATCACCTGCAAGGCACCCTGTGCTAACGCATCGTCGGTCCACGGGTGGAGATCGCGCATGCCCGGGAGGTTCGCCATCGCGTCATTAACGCGTGGGTTGTACTTCATCGTGCATGATCCAAGCGGATAGAAACCGGTATCGATGCCGAATGTTCGGTGAGATAGCCGAGTAAAATGCCGAACCACGTCGAGTTCGCTATTGTCCGGCAACGGCAGGTCGTCGCGTAAGAGCCGATGCGGCAGAAACGTCTCGAGCGGCTTGCCCGACTCAACGTAGCGATTGGCCCGCCCCAGCGCTCCCTGCTCGAAGATCAGCGGTGCGGCGCAATGGTCAGACGAGCGCGGGGGCATGCATGATCTCCTTGAGTGCCGCGGTTAGTGACGCAATCTCACCCGTCGTGGTTAGCTCGGTCGCAGTCATCACCATCGAGTCTGCATACTCGGGATAGAAGCGACCCAACGGCACGCCGCCTAAAATATGGCGAGTACGCAGAGCCGCCAGCACCTCTTCGACGGGCCGACGCAGACGCACGACAAACTCGTTAAAGAATGGACCGTTAAAGCGCAGTTCGCAGCCGTCGATCCCACCAACCGCGCTCGCCAGCTCTCGGGAACGCTCGAGGTTCAGCGCCGCGACGTCGCGCAAGCCGGTGCTGCCGAGCAACGCGAGGTAGATCGTTGCAATGAGCGCGCAATGCGCCTGATTGCTGCAGATATTCGAGGTCGCTCGCTCTCGGCGAATGTGCTGTTCGCGCGCTTGAAGGGTAAGCGTAAATGCAGGTTCGCCGTGCTTATCGACGGTCTTGCCGACGAGCCGCCCTGGGATCCGGCGCAGATGCTTCTCCGTCGCAGCGATGAATCCAACGTAGGGGCCGCCATAGGCCAACGCGTTACCGAAGGACTGCGCCTCACCTACGACGATCTGCGCGTCCCACGAGGCAGGAGTCGCAAGGGCTCCGAGAGCCATCGCCTCTGCGATGACGGCAATCGGCACCGTTTCGCTCGCAAGCGCCGCCTGGCCAGCAGCCTTCGGCAACGTATCGACAACGCCGAAGAAGTTGGGTGATTGCAGGATGACGGCGGCATAGTTTTTATCCGCCACAGCCGCTGCCACTCCGGAGCAATCCGTTCCCCCGTCGGCGGCAATCGGCAGCTCGTCGATGGCAACGTCCAAGCCGCTGCAGTAGGTTTGCAGGACCGCTCTATAGTTTGGGTTCACGGCACGCGAGACCAACAGCCGGGTACGTCCCGTCTCATTGATCGCCATGATAGCGCCCTCTGCCAAGGCCGTCGCGCCGTCGTACACCGATGCATTGGCAATATCCATGCCGGTCAAGAGACATATATACGTCTGCCACTCATAGATCGTCTGAAGGTAACCCTGCGAGACCTCTGCCTGGTAAGGCGTATACGCGGTCAGAAACTCACCGCGCATCGCCAGCGCCGCGACCGCAGGCGGCACGTAATGACGGTAGGCACCGGCACCCAGAAAGGAGGTCGCGCGCGCGCCTGAATTCTTCTCGGCGAAATGGGCGAAGCGACGCGCGATCTGATACTCCGGCAACGCCGGCACGATGTCGAGCGGCACCTTGAGCGCCACGTCATCCGGGACGCGAATCAGATCATCGAGCGACGCCACGCCGATCGTTTCAAGCATGGCGGCGATGTCGGCCTGGGTGTGCGGTGTGTACATCGAGCGTTACTCCGCGTTCAGTCTCTCATACTCGGCCGCCGAGAGGAGCTTCTTCTGCTCCGCCGGATCCGACATCTTCACCTTGATGAACCAACCCGCTCCATAGGCGTCGCGATTGACGGCGGCGGGGTCGGCGTCTAACTCCGCATTGACCTCCGTCACCTCGCCGCTCACGGGAGTAAACAGATCGGAGACGGCCTTCACCGACTCGACGACGCCGATATTCGCAAACTGTTCGATGTGCCTCCCGACTTTGGGCAGTTCGACATAGACGATGTCGCCCAGCGAGTGCTGCGCGTGATCGGTAATCCCGATCGTTGCGATATCGCCGTCAAGCTTTACCCATTCGTGTTCTTTGGTATAGAGGAGATGTTCCGGCTGCGCCACGTGGTAGAACCCCTTTCTTCAAAACCGAGATGCGCGATCGATCGCGGCTACTGGGTGCGCTTGTAAAATGGGAGCGCGACAACATCCGCTTCGTGCCGGCTGCCGCGGATATCGACGGTCAAGAGGCTCCCGAGAGGTGCGCACTCCTTGGAGACCAGGGCCGTCGCGATGCTCCGGTTGCCTACGGCCGGCGCCGGCGATCCGCTACAGATCCGGCCCACCTGCCGCTCGCCGGAGAACACCGGATAACCTTGCCGAGCCGGGGCGCGACCGCGCATTATCAAGCCGACGATGCGAGGATAGAGATCGGCTTGCAGTTGCTGTTCCAGCGCCGCGCGACCGAGAAACTCCGGCTTTGCCAGCTTCAGGGCCCAGGTAAGTCCCGCCTGAACCGGCGTGATCTCCTCGGTCAGTTCGTGGCCATAGAGCGGCATGCCGGCCTCAAGCCGCAGCACGTCGCGAGCGCCAAGCCCACAGGGCTCCAAGCCGTCCGCCGCGTGGTCTGCCAGCAACCGTCGCCAAACGTGCGCTGCGTGAGCGCCGTCAACGAAGAGCTCGAAGCCGTCTTCACCGGTATAGCCGGTCCGTGCGATCAGCGCGGGTACGCCGTCGACGTGCCCCTCCGCACAGAAATAGTATTTCATGTCCGCCGGCGCAATGTCCACATGCGGCGCCAGCATCGCAAGCGACTGTGGCCCCTGAATGGCAATCAACGCGCGAGCTCCATGCAGGTTCGTGGCGGTAACTCCGGAGTTGGGAAGATGCGCGGTGACGTGCCCCCACATCTTCTGCGCATTTCCGGCGTTGACCACCAAGAGAAAGCGATCCGCCAGCCGATAGAAGATGACGTCGTCGTGAGCGCCGCCGTGTTCGTTACAGAAGATATTATAGCGCGCCTGAAACGGCTTCATGGTCGAGACCGCATTGATCGTTAAGCGATCGGCCCATGCCGCGACGTCGGGACCCTCGAGCAGAAACTGTCCCATATGCGAGAGATCGAAGAGACCGGCACGTTTGCGTACCGCTTCATGCTCTTTGAGAATGCCCGCGTACTGCACGGGCATCTCGAAGCCGCCAAACGGCACCATCCGTGCGCCCAGTCGTAGATGCTCGTCGTAGAGGGCAGTCCGCTGCGTAGTGGTGGAGCTCACGGGACGCGCTTCTCCTCCGGATAGGTGTTGAGGAAGTTCAGCGTTGCATGCGCGACGAGCTCCTCTCCACTGCGCACGTGAACTTCGCCGTAGCAGATACGCCGGCCGGATCGCAAGACGGTCGCCTCGGCGATGAGATCGTGCGGTGGGCGCGCAGGTGCAAGAAAGCTGCACTGCAGGGAGACCGTGGTCGTGTCTTGATCGCGGCCGTAGATCGAGGCGAGAGCCAGGTAGAAGGTCGTGTCGCAGAGACTCACGATGGCACCTCCGTGAACGGCCCCGGTTCCGTTGCTGATCTCATGGCGGTAGGGCATGCGCATGACCGCCCGGCCATGCTCAACAGACACGAGGTGCAGATCGAGCAACTCGACGAAATGCGACTTCTCCTTGTTCCACTGCCGCATGGCGGCATCGCGATCGCTAGACATGAACACCTCCTTAAGGTACGCCGGCTCGGCGGTCTGCGCTACGGCTTTGGTACGCCGCCCATCATGGCATCCCAAGCGCCTCGAAGGTTCAAGGTCCCGCCCGCAAGCCACTGAGCGCCGTCGACGGCTAAGGCAGCCCCACTCACCCACGACGCCTCCTGCGAACAGAGCCACAGCGCAGCGCGCGAGACGTCGGCGGCTTCGCCCAGGCGACCGAGAGGGATTTGGCGACGGATATGCTCCTCAACATCGCCGACGCTCCAAAGGTTCTTGTCGGTGCCTTCGGTGTGGATGGGCCCGGGAGCGATGGCGTTGGCACGAATCCCGTACTGCCCCCACTCCGCAGCCAACGTTCGCGTCATCGCCAGGACGCCGGCTTTGGCACAGGCAGAATGAATCGCGCCGGGCTCGCCGCCCCAGGCATAGGTCGCGATGATGTTGAGAATCCTTCCGCGACGCGCACGCAGGGTTTCAAAGGCGGCTCGCGTGCAGTTGAATGTCCCCAGCAGCACGATATCGACGACGGACTTGAAACCGTTATACGAGAGCTGCTCGCTTGGGCAGACGAAGTTGCCCGCAGCGTTATTGACCAGAACATCGATCCCGCCAAAGCGCTCGCGCGTTTCGGCGATGATCTGCTCCACGCGCGCGGGATCGCGAACGTCACCGCCGAGCCCGATCGCATCGGCGCCAAGCGCGCTCAGCTCCTTGCACGTCTCATCGAGCTTCTCTTGTCTGCGCCCGACGATGCAGACGCGAGCCCCTTCGCGCGCAAAATCCAGGGCCATCGCCCGGCCAAGGCCCGAGCCGCCGCCGGTGATCAGGACGACCTGTTCTGCGTAGCGCGCTTCCATCTAAAACGTCTCTCCTGAAGCGGCGAGCATGCGCCGCAGATAACGAGGCAACGAAAAAAGGCGACGGTGCGTCATCCCGTCATAGAAGAAGTTCTCGCCGCGCAAGTGTGCGCAGTATGTGTCGATAATCTCAGGCTCCAGAGTGGCCAGGTCGACACGGTCACTACACGCCAAGAACGCCCAATCCGTATCGAAAGCAGGCACGTAAGTAACGAACGACGTGACGTAGCGATAGTGCTTGCGCAGTGTGCGAGCCATCTTGCAATGCAGCGACGCGTTATGAAACGAGGCCGTGCTGGCCTGGAGCACATAGACGCCGCCCGGCGCAAGACGGCTCTTGATCAGCGCGAATACCTCTTCGTTGAAGAGGAGATTGCTGGGTGAGTCTTCGAGGGGCTCGGTGAGATCCGAGATGATCGCGCCATAGCGATCCTCGTTGTCTCGCATGAAGGCGAGGGCGTCCCCGATGATGACCCGGGCGCGAGGATCGTCAAACGCCCCTTGCGACCATTCCGGCAGATAGCGCTTGCTCAGATCGACGACAACCCCGTCGATATCGACCATCGTGCACCGGGCAACGTCGGGGTGACGCAGTACCTCTCGCAACGTGGCGCCTTCACCGCCGCCGAGAATCAGTACCTCCGAACGGTCGGCGGCGCCGGCAAGCGCCGGGTGGACGAGCGTTTCGTGGTAGATCTTCTCGTCGTGTTGCGAACTCTGGGTATCGCCGTCCAGAATCAACATTTTGCCGAAGACCGGCGTCTCGACGATGGCCACCTGTTGAAACTCCGAGCGGCCGGCAAAGTGCACCTGCGAGATCGCGTGGTGATGCTGCTCGGTGGGCGCCGACTCCTCGACGTACCATTGCCAGTGCTCGGTCTTGGGCATAGCTGCGGCCTGTTCGCCACATCCGTGCGGCGCCCCCGTTGGGAGCACTGCACGGATAAGCGAAAAAGCCTGTTGCAACATTGAACTACGGTCGCGTGGCGACCGGCGACGAGCGTGGGGTGAGATCAGCGATGGCTAAGCGGAGCGCTCGGCCGTGTCCAGGACACGGGTCACGAGATGGGTGAAGCTTCCATTGCCGGCTTCGATGCCGCGCTTGATCTCCGTCGTGCGCATCGCTTGCGCGCACAGGGCTTTGGCGGCATACTCACACGCAAGCCACGGATCGGTATGATCGCCGCACGTGTAGAAATCCATCGCCGCATAGCCTTTCTCGGGCCACGTATGGATCGAAAGGTGCGACTCTGCAAGGATCACCGTTCCTGAGACGCCTTGCGGCTCGAAACGATGGAACGCGCTCTCCATGATCGTCGCGTTGGCGGCCTTGGCCGCTTCGACCATCATCTTGCGAACACCGTCGATGTCGGTCAAACGGTCAACGCCACAGCCCGACAACTCGCACACGATGTGCGTACCGAGTGCCTTCAACTTCTTTGGTTCTCCTATGACCCTACGGGGGAATCCCACCTCCGGACTTCGTCGGCTGGCGCCTGCGGTGCAGTCACGTCCCCGACCTTTCGACGAACTCTTGCCGGCGCTTTTCGGTGCACGGGCGACTCGTCGCGATGGCGCGTTGGGGCGCGCCTCCCATACCGTGGGCCCACGGAGGCTCCGAGGGTCCGGCGCCCATGATACTGCCTGCGTACCCCCCTGTAAAGCCGGAGAAGATTCTCCAGTTAAGACTTCACAATCTTGACTATGCCGCCGGCCGGGGGTACGCTCTATGCGCCATGGCCCCCCAAGTTCAGCCCCCAACGGCCCCCTCCGGCAGCGAGCAGGAATACCAGCACGGGTTCCACGACCCGGAGCACTACGTCTTTAAGTCCGGCAAGGGGTTGACGCGGGAGATCGTCGAGCGGATCAGCTCGATGAAACAAGAGCCGGAGTGGATGCGTGATTTTCGCCTGAACGCCTACGAGCTCTTCATGTCCAAGCCGATGCCGTCGTGGGGCGATACCGCGTTGCTCTCGGAGATCGACTTCGCAGATCTCCACTATTTCGTGAAGTCCACGGACGGTCCTGAGCGCAACTGGGACGACGTCCCCGACGACATCAAGCGAACCTTCGACCGCTTGGGCATCCCGGAAGCCGAGCGCAAGTTCCTCTCCGGGGTCTCGGCCCAATACGAATCTGAGGTCGTCTACCATTCCGTTCGCGAGGACCTCGAACGCGCAGGCGTCCTCTTCTGCGACATGGATACGGCGGTAAAACTCCATCCTGAGATCATCCGCAAGTACCTCTCGACGGTGATTCCGCCCGGCGACAACAAGTTCGCAGCACTCAACTCGGCCGTGTGGTCCGGCGGCTCGTTCGTCTACGTCCCCAAGGGCGTCGAAGTGAAGATGCCGCTCCAGGCCTACTTCCGCATCAACGCCGAGAACATGGGGCAGTTCGAGCGCACCCTCATCATCGCCGACGAAGGCGCCAAGGTGCACTACATCGAGGGCTGTACGGCTCCGAAGTTCTCCACTGCGTCCCTGCATAGCGCGGTGGTCGAGCTCATCGCGCTTGACGGAAGTTCGATCCGCTATACGACGATCCAGAACTGGTACCGCAACATCTTCAATCTCGTGACCAAGCGCGCGATAGCCAAACGCAACGCCACGGTGGAGTGGGTCGATGGGAATATCGGTTCTCGTCTGACGATGAAGTATCCGGCGATCTACCTGATGGGCGAGGGTGCGCGCGGCGAGATTCTCTCGATGGCCTTCGCCGGTGAAGGCCAGCACCAGGACGCCGGCGCGAAGGTGATCCACGCTGCGCCCAACACCACCTCGGTCGTCACCAACAAGAGCGTGGTCGCGCACGGCGGTAAGACCACCTACCGCGGCTTGGTGGAAATCTATCCCGGGGCGGTGGGGGCGAAGGCGCGGGTACGCTGCGATGCGCTCATCATGGACGACCAGTCATCCAGCGACACCAAGCCGACGATGAAGATTCACGAACAGCGTTCGACCGTCGAACACGAGGCCAGCGTCAGCAAGATCGGCGAGGAGCAGCTCTTCTACGCAATGTCGCGCGGCCTCACCGAAGCCGACGCGACGGCCATGATCGTCAACGGCTTCTTCGACTTCTTCATCAAGGAACTCCCGATGGAGTACGCCGTCGAGTTGAACCGGCTCGTCAAGATGGAGATGGAAGGCTCGGTCGGCTAACGAGCAGGCCGCAGGCAGGTCGAGCTACGAACTGACGCTCCTTATGAGCAGAGTCGTTGCCCGTGTCTCCGAGATCGTGCCCGGTACCACCCGAGCCGTCAACGTCGACGGGGTCGACATCCTTCTCTGTAACGCCGGCGGAGCGATCTACGCCATCGAAGATCTCTGCACGCACGACGGCTCGCCTCTCGATCAGGGCACCCTGGACGGCGCCTGCGTCATCTGTCCGCGTCATGGGGCCACCTTCGACGTGCGCACCGGCGAGGCACTGACGCTCCCCGCCGTCCTGCCGGTGCCGACGTTTGCGGTGACCATCGAGGGCGACGATGTCGTCCTCGATCTTTAGAGAAGCCACACCGCGGTGCAACGCGCACGACGACTCCTCGTACGCAGCATCCTCACGCTGTTCGCCCTTCTTGCGCTCGCCCTCGCCGTCTATGCCGGCAACGTTCTCGTCGGCATGCACATCGCCGCTGCCACGAGCGGGACGCTCGTCTTCCCGCAGTTACGCGCGCCGGTGACGATCCTACGCGACGCTTCCGACATCCCACACATCGAAGCCGCCGATGAACACGACCTCTTCTTTGCCGACGGCTTTGCGGAGGGCTCCGATCGACTCTTCCAGATGGACCTGCTGCGCCGCTTCGTCTATGGACAACTCGCGCAAGTGCTGGGAGCGCCGGCGCTGCGCGCCGACGAAGCGGCCCGCGTCGTGCCGGTGCGTGCGATCGTCAAGCGCCAATGGGCGCACCTCTCGCCTCACGACAAAGCGATCCTCACCGCGTTCTCCGACGGCGTGAACGCCGCGATGCGCTCGCAACCGCTGCCGGTGGAGTTTCGCATCTTGCTCTACTCGCCGGCGCCTTGGACCCCAAAGGATAGCCTCGCCGTGGGATTCGCGACGGTCTTAGATCTCACCGACACCTGGAACGACATCGCACCTCGCGATGCGATCTATCGCGCGCATGGGCTGCCGGCAGTCAACGCGGCCTTCCCGCTCTCCGATCCCTGCTACAACGCGCCGGTGACGGCCGGGCTCTCGGGCATGGCCGATCCGCGGCACTGCGCGCAGGCGTCCCGCAAGCTGATTGCAACGCTGCTCGATCGCCGGCCGCCGGTCGGCAGTAACGAGTGGGCAGCCGGTTCCGCCCGCACGACCGGCGGCCATGCGTTACTCGCAAACGATCCGCATCTGCCGCTCGCCATTCCCGGCGTCTGGTACCTGGTCGATCTGCGCAGCCCAGGCTTCCATGTCGCAGGCGCCTCCCTCGTTGGGACACCGGGCGTGATTCTCGGCCACAACGATACCATCGCCTGGGGCGCGACCGACGGCACCGTCGCATCGCTATCGGTCTTTGCCGCCCCCTCGCATCTGCCGGCCCGCAATTGGCACACCCAAACCTTCGGCGTACGTTTCAGCCGCAGCGTCACCGTGCGCTACTATCGCAGCGCTACGGAGTTTGGGGCCTGGATCCACGAAGGCACGCACCACCGGCGCTTGGTTCTGGTGCGCTGGAGCGCCTACGACCATCCGCGCTCGCCGTTGCCGACCTTCGCTCGCCTCGACCGCGCGCGCTCCCTCACGCAAGCGCTCGCGGCGTTACGCGCCTATCCCGGACCGACGCAGAACTTCGTCCTTGCATCGACGAGCGGGCGCGTTGCCTATCAGCTCGCCGGCTCTATCCCCGACGATCCGGCCTGGGCACGCTACGTTCACCGCTCAAGCGCGTCGGCACGGCACTTCGGCGCCGTCCCGTACAAGCAACTGCCGCACGTCGCTCCGTCGCGCCGCGCCGTCGTCTGGACGGCGAACAACCAGATGTATCCGACCGGCTATCCGCTCCGCCTCAGCGCGCAGTTCGCGCCACCCTATCGCGCCTATCGTATCGCCGAACTCTTGCGGGCCCGCACACGCTATAGCCTGGCCTACTTTGCCCACATGCAGCTAGACACGCTCTCGCTGCCCGAACGGGAACTCGCGCACCTGAGCGTGGCCGGCGCAGCGCACGTTGCGCTCGCACCGGCAGAGCGCGCGCTGCTGGCGCGGCTGGCCACGTGGAAAGGGCACTTCGCTCCCGCCTCACGTGGAGCCGGCGCGGCAGCGGCGCTGCGCATCGCGCTGACATCGGGGCACAACGGCCGCATCGTCCGCTCGCTCATCGCGCTGCGCGCCCAGCGCGCAACGCATAGCCTACCGCTGTGGCAGTACACCGCCATCGGCCGTGCCTTGGTGCGCGTCAACGACACGCCCAAACTGCGCAGAATGGCGGCGCACCGATGGCGGCGCGCGGGTGCCGTGCAGGTCTACCATCCCCTAGCCGCGCTCGGTGCGAGTTTTCTCAACGGCACGCGCTTCCCGGGCAACGGTGATGCGTATACCATCCACATGCAGCAGCCGGCCTTCTCACAGAGCTTCCGCGCCGTATGGAAGGCCGGCGATTGGAACGCCGGCGGAATCGTCATTCCGCAGGGCGAGTCCGGTGAGCCGGGCTCCGGGCACTATACGGACCTGGCGCGCACCTGGACGAACGAACGGCTGGTTGCGCTCCCGTTCACGCGCGCCGCCGTCGCCGCAGCGGCACGAGAGCGCTTAACGCTGCGCCCCTAAGGCACGCTGCAGAAAGGCGAAGATCGTCTTCCAGCCGGCCATCGAAGCGGCTGTATTCCCCTGCGGCGTTCCGCCAAGTTTCATGGTGACGCCGCCCACGCGATACGATGTCGTCTCTCTAGGCGGCATAAACCTGGCCCATAGGAAGGCGTGCCCGGCATCGGCATACGAGATCGCGCGATCCGCGTACGGATGTTTGTGTTGATGCAGATAGTCCATCGCCATCGCACACTGCTTGCGCGAGTCCCACATCTGATCGTCGGTGCCGGAGAGACAGAGCACCGGACCCGCGATACGCTGCAGGGGAAAGAACGCGGCCCTCACGGCATCAGGATGGGCGCGCATCGAAGCGTTATAGAGCTTGCGCAGCACGACGGGAAGATGCAGCATGTACTCCGTTCCAAGCTCCCGATTCGCGCGTGCGCTCGGCGGCACACACGGCAGCGGCTTGCCGTGACGGCTCCACGAACACCCGCTTGGCTCATCGCCTGCGCCCAGCCCCATCCACCCGAATGGCGAAGGAACGTCGGCGACGACCGCATGGATCTGCGGATACGTTGAAGCAACCAATAGGGCGAACTCGCCGCCTTTTGAACCCCCGAGGATCCCGATCCGCCGTGGATCAACGTCACCACGGCGTACAAGCGCCTCAATCGCCGGATGAATCGTTTCGACCGGGATATTGACCAGGTACCTCGGCAGGCCGGGCAATCCGAAGTATGCAACCGATGTCGCGACGTAGCCGTGCCTCGCGAAGAAGGCTGCCGTACTCGCCATCGAATCTCCGCCTTCGGAGCCACCAAGCAGAATCATCGCCGCCCGGCGACCAGCGCGACGCGGCGCGCATAAGGTTCCAATGTACGGCGTAGATATGACCGTGCAGAGAATGGCCCGATTGGAAAGCTGCGCGGCAAGAGCGGCGCGCGAGGCACGCATAGAACCTGAGCCGGCCGTCGATGTGCACGCCGGCAGCCCGGCACTGAGAACTCCGCACACGATAACTGTCCGCAGCATCGTCGCTATGCGCCAAGAACACATCGGATATCGCCAAGGAGCAAACGCAGCGAACGCATGCTGGTAGGGTTGTCTCACACTCGTGCAGCTGGAGGGCGGGGTGGTGCAAGAAATCCTGCGATCGCGTCGGTGACGGCCTGAGGTTGATCGTACATTGCGAAGTGGCGTGAGTTTGCAATCATGAGAACCGTGGCATGCGGGGCACCGGCGAGCAAGTGCTCGTAGTATGTCCGCTTGGCGGCAAGTGAGGGCAAGTATCTGCTGTCGACGGCGGCGTCGTAGGGCGCGATCTCAAGAATGGGCACGGTTGCTTTAGGAAGTTGCGGCCGCAGATCAAGTTCGAGATCCTCTCGCAGCCACTGCGCTGTGGCGCGGACATTGGAACGAGCAACGAGTGGTGCGACGGCCGCCACATCGGCCCTCGACGTTATCATGCTCGGAAGCACGGCGTTCTGCTCGCTTGCCAAGAACTGCGCCGGCGTTTCGGAGGCAATCATCGATGCCGTCGCATTGGCTCGCGCCTTGATTTGCGCGGGCGTCAAGAAATTGTTGCCGGGGAAGATCGGCAGTCCATCGAGCGCCACGACGCCGCGCAGCAACTCAGGATGCTGAGTCGCGAGCATGAGCCCGAGCGTCCCGCCCAGGCTGTGCCCGATCACAACGGGTTTGTCGATGTGCCGCTCCGCGAGAAGTTTCCAAAAGTCCGACGAGACCGTCTTGAACAGTGGCGGAGCAATCGGCGGTCGACCGTCGAAGCCGGGCAACGTGAGCGCGTAGATCGTGTACGACGGTGCGAAGTGCGCAATCTGACCGAACCACTCCCATGGCCCACAGGTCAAACCCGGAATGAAGATGAGGCTCTGCGGTCCGCTGCCGTACTGCGTGACGTGGATCGAACCGACGTCGAAGGTCGCGACCGCGGGAGGAGGGGCTGGCGGCACGACAGCGAGCGCCGGATCCACCAAGAGCGTGAAGAGCCACAGGACAAGGACGAGATGTTTCATGAGAAGTCTTCCTTTCACAGTACGGTCGCAGAAGTTCATAAGGGACCCTTTCCGGTGAACGTTAAGGGCGCCTGATACATCCAGGTGCGAGGGAGCATATACAGCGTGATCTGTGACTGAGTACATGACGAAGCAGGTGCGTTCTCCGAGGGTTCAAGACGAGTGCCTGGATGTATCAGGCGCCCTTAAACATAACGGGCTTGTTCGTCGCGACGATAGCCGACGGCGGCAAGCGTCGTGAAGAGTGCAGTGTAGGCCGCCAACACCACGAGCGATGCAGAGGCATGACCGGCGCCGGCGATGCTCCAGAGCAGTTCGCCAAACGCTCGAGTGGGCAGATACGGCGAGACAAGCGTTATCGGCGCGGGCAAGAACGCCGGCGGCACCCACAAACCGCCGGCAAACGCGAGCAGCATATAGCAGAGGTTCGCGATGGCCACCGCCGCCCGCGCGTTCGACCAGTACCCGATCGTTATTCCAAAGAGCACGAACGGGATGCCTCCGAGCACCGCGTAGAGCGCCAGCAGCGCCCACTGCGGCCCATTCAGATCGATCGGCGAGAAGAGCCGCGCGACCACAACGACGCACGCCCCGGCGAGCGCGCCGAAGAGCAGCGCGCAGAGAGAGCGCGCTGCGAAGCGAATCGCCACGTTCGCGGGCAACGTCCGCAGGTAGCGCTCCCAGGGCCGAGCGCGTTCGGCCGCAACGCCGACGCCGAATTGGAAGAGGGTCACACCGATGACGGCAATCGCAACGAACGAGAGCATCTCCGTATCGGCGAGCCCGGGCGTACGCGCCCACGGGAGGGCAAACATCGCAAAGAATAACGCCGGGAAGACGACGGTCGGAACGACGTAGGCCGGTGTGCGAAAAAGTTCGAGGAACATGAGCCGCGCGTAGATGTCGATAAGCCCCAGAGATCTCACGGTGACCCTCCTGTCATGGCGAGGAATGCGGTCTCCAGCGAGTCGGCCACGACGTGGAGACTCGTAAACCGAACCTGCGCTGCTACGAGCGCTCGGATGGCAGCATCCGTATCGGGTGTGGTCACGGTGACCGTCCCAGCCTGTACCGTAACCCGTGCGTCGAGACCATACGACGACGGATCGAAGGGGTCGCCCACGTACACGAGACGGCGCGTGGCATAGCATTGCCGCAACGCTGCCGGTGTTCCGTCGAAGGCAATCTCGCCGCAGTTGATGACGACTACACGCGTTGCGAGCATCTCGGCTTCCTCGAGATGGTGCGTTGCGAAGAGGATCGTACGCCGCTCTTGTGAGGCGAGGGCAATCTGCTTCCACACCAAACGGCGAGTGTCCACGTCGAGGCCGGTTGTCGGTTCATCCAGGACCATGAGGCGGGGATTGCCGATGAAGGCGAGCGCCAACGCAAGGGAGCGACGCTGCCCGCCCGAGAGCCCGCCGACGTACCGGTCGGCAAGCGCTCCGATTCCCAACGCGCTCAGCGTTGACCCGAGATCCGCGGGCGCAGGATACTGTGCCGCGACGAAGGCCAGCAGTTCCCGTACGCGGAGCATCTCCGGAAAGTCGCTGGCCTGCGGCGTTGCACCGATCGCGGTCCGCACAACGGCGTCGCTCGGGGATCCGCCGCAAACAACCACCGCCCCCGCATCCAGGCGACGCAGCCCCAATAGAATCTCGAGCGTGGTGGTCTTCCCGGCGCCGTTGGGGCCAAGCAAGGCGACGATCTCGCCGTCGTCTATCTCTAGGGAAATACCTTTCAGGGCGACGCTTGCACCGTAGCTCTTGCGCACGTTGCGCAGCGTAACGACGTTCATGATGGACCTCCCGAAGCAAGGAGTCGTTGCATCTCGCCGACGTGCGCCGCAAACGCCGCGCGCCCGGCGACGGTGAGACTGTAGCGCGTCTGCGGACGACGGTCGACGAAGAGCTTCTGCTCGTCGATGTAGCCCGCTTCGACGAGCTTGGCCAGATGCGCGGCGAGATTCCCCTGCGTCGTCTGCAGCGAGCGCTGCAACGAAGCGAATGATGCCCAGTCCGCGGTCAACAGCGCGGCCACGATGCCTAAGCGAATCTTGGAGAGCAAGAGTTCATCCATGCCGATGAGCGCGCTCGTCGGTCGCCAGCAGGCTCGCCACACCGAAGCCCGCGTCGCCGAGAAGCATGCCGGCGGCGAGCGCATAGCCGGCGACGGCCGGCATGAACGCGGCCACGATAAGCGAGACCAACAGGAGCATGCCGCCGACGATCGCCGCGCGGTTGCCGTGCATCCCGATGTAGAAGAGCACGAAGCTCGCGGAAAAACTCCACAGCCCGCCACCGGCAAAGCCGGGATAGAGCCCAAAGGCACCTATCTGCGTGACGAAAGTCAGGCCCAGCGCGAGCCACAGAACGTTGAGAAACTCCCGCTGGAGCCATGATTTGCGCTCCATACACACGGCTAACTGCCGATACCGCACCACGGTAAAGGCGACGGCGAACGCATAGCCGGCACCGGCAAGCCAGAGCCAAGGCGCCGAGATCCGCCCGTCCGAGAGCAGTTGAAAGAGCAGCGAGATCAGCGCCGACTCGCAGCCCCAGACCACGAAGAACTCCCCGCCGACGTAGAGCCTGCGCGAGGACTGCTCGAGGATCCGATCGACGAGCTCCAAATGCTCGGCCGCTTCTTGACGTTCCACTCATGTTCTCCGTTTAGAAGACTAGTTTGTTAAATAGACTTGTATGCAATCTAACCTACATGCCGGTGGTTGTCAAGCGCGTCTAGGCTCGCGGATGACCCAAATCTTAGCCGGAGAGCCAGACAGGCCTCAGCGGGCCGCGAAACGTCACCCTACACCTTGAAAACCGAAAGGCGTTTCGGATAGACTGGCCTATCCGGCCGACCATGAACCACGCCACTTCCATGCCTTCGTCGGCGACGGGCGCGTGGTCATCGAACTCACGCTGGACGGACACGTGGCGGTTGCCCGTCGGGCTGGAGCGGTGCGCAGATCGGCACTTCGACAAGTTCGTACGGCTTTGGGAGAAAATGCATGGCTAAAGCACAATCGCGTATTGCGACAACCGACTTGGAGATCAAAGCCGCGATCGCAAGCGGCAAGGTGTACGCCCAGCACCCCCTATCGACCGCGAGCCGTGGCCGCTGAGTACCGCGCGACCGACGACATGCTCGCGATCAAACTTGCAACCGGCGTCGAACTGCTCATGCCGCGCAAGCTCTTACAAGGATTGGAAGACGCCGATCCGCAGGAGGTTGCGAACGTCGAGATTGACGACTTCGGCGAGGGATTGCATTGGGAGGCGCTCGACGTGGACCACTACGTTCCAAGCCTGCTCGAAAGCGTCTTCGGCAACCGGCGCTGGATGAGTGAACTCGGTAAACGCGGCGGATCCGTTCGCAACGATGCGAAGACCCGCGCCGCTCGCAAAAACGGGCGCAAAGGCGGACGACCTCCGCCGATCCGCGCAAACGAACGAATCGCGGGTCGAGCGCCCACTTCGCCGAACATCCTTCGGTGCCGTTGCAGACCCGGCGTTCGATTTCATGCGGGTTTGCGGCGCACGGGCGGTTCCGTCTATCACCAAATCGTTCGTTTGTTGTCGCTCCGAAGAGCGGCACGGCGCGTGAAGCGAGCCGCTACTTCTCGTTTGCCCACCGCTCGTAGGCTCGCTTAAGCGCCCACTCTTCATCGAAAATGCCCCGATGCACCTCGTAAAACTCTAGAAAAAATCGCTTCAACCATGCCTTCATGCTGTGATTGTATCACCTCCGGGCTACGCTTCCAGAACGCCGACGACGCACCAACGCCCTCACAGGCCCTTCGCGTTCAGGTAGAGCGGCTGCACCGTCAGGGCTGGGTGGCGTCGTAACGTTGCGACGTCATTCGGCTTGCGCGTGAAGGCGGCTAATCCGGTTGGCGTACTCAGGATAAGGGCCACCCGCGCCGGCAGCACCTCCGTGAAGCGGCCGCCCAGGGCTCGATGGAGGAGCACGGCGCCGTTCCTTCGAGGGGAGGGCAGCCCCCATAGGGCTGGTCCCTGGGCGGCCCGGTCGATCGGCTGTGCAGCGGCCGATCGGGGCTTTGCGCCTGCACCCTGCGACCGGGCGATTTGACAGAGGCTCCGGCGCTTGGTACTGTACCTTGGTTATGTACGCGATCATCGAAACCGGCGGCAAGCAGTACCGGGTCGCCGAGGGCGACGTCATCGCCTGCGACCTCATCGACCGTGAGGTCGGCACCGATGTGACGTTCGACTCTGTGGTTCTGGCCAGCGACGGCACCAACGTGCAGGTCGGCCGGCCGGCCGTTGCGGGCGCCTCGGTCCTCGGCACGGTACTCCGTCAAGCCAAGGCCAAGAAGATTCTGGTCTTTCGCTACAAGCCGAAGAAGCGCGTTCGCAAGCTCAACGGCCACCGCCAGCACTTCGCGCAAGTCAAGATCACCAAGATCAGCCTCGCCTAGCCCTTCGGCGCGCGATGCTTGAAGTTACCTTTCGCAGGGACAGCCGGAACCGGCTGTCCTCGTTTTTTGCCGACGGTCATGCCGGCTTCGCCGCGGAAGGGCAGGACATCGTCTGTGCGGCGGTCTCAGCGATCCTGCTTGCGGCGCGCCTGGGCCTTGAGTCCCATGCGGGCATCAAACTCCAGGTCGAACAACGCAAAGGCACCCTCGCCGTGCGCTGGCCGCAGGTCGCACGAGACAACGAGGCAGTAGCCGCCATCGTCGCTACGGCGCAACTGGCGGTCGCGCGCATCGCGCAGGAGCACCCCGCCCACGTTCGTTGCCGAAACGAGCACGAAGCGTAACCGAAACGAGGCGTTGCGGGTACGATGAACGTACCACGCAACCTACGCCGCATCACGAGGAGAGCGAATGCCTGAACAATTCCACACAGCCCCACCGCAATGGTCTGCACCTAATAGCCACGGCCAGCATTCAGAGCATCACGACGACCACGACGACGGGGGCGACATCGGCAAGGTGCTGCTCGTCGGTGTGCTGGGCGGGTTGGCGTCAGCCGCCGGGTATCTCGTCTACCAGCGCCTGCCCGGCGATCAAAAAGAACGCCTTCAGGCGCAGGTGCGTAGCCTCATCGCCCAGCGCATCACCGAGATCCGCCAGAACTTCAACATCTAGGACTCGGGCGGCTCGTCGGGCTGCAGAGGCGTGCCCAGTGATTGATCGACTGGCGGTGAGGGCGGCGAGACCGGCTCACGGAGTTCCGCTGCCCGCTCCATTTCGGCGACGAACGACTGAGACGCGTTCTGCACGTCACGCATCACCCTGCCGGCCTGGCGCATCATGCTCGGCAGCCGCTCCGGGCCGAAGAGCAAGAGCGCCAGGACGCCGATCACGACCATATCCGGAGCTGAAAACATACCGCCCTCACTCTTCGGCAGGGCTCCCTGCCGACCCCGTGCAAGTCCGCCGGTCCACCCGTGAAGATTATTTATACGCGGGGCAATCGTACCGAAACGCTCGCTTCGCTCCCAACCGTGCGCAAGATTCTGCACCGTTTTGTCGCGCGCCGCGTCTTCTACGAGATATCGAGTAGAAGCAAGCACGGCCACGAGTTTTTTTCAGCCAAGAACGTCTTCACGGTTGGTTCCATCGAAGTATCGAACCGCGATTACCTCACGATCCTCTTCTTCGACGCCGATCACCACGCCCATTCGATCGAAATCCTCAACCCGCAGACGATGCGAATCTACGACGAACTGCCCGGTCGTGGATTCGCCGTGTCATTTGCAAGTGAGAGTAGCGACGGCATCGAGTCACGTTGCTACGTACGTGACGAAGGCGACGACGAAAGCCGCAAAGCGGATCGCACCGCACTCGAACAGATCACCTTGCCCGAACTCTTCGAATACCTCGAAGAACTGGCAACCAGCGACGCATCCGCTCGCGACCGCCAGTCGCACATGCCGGCGCGTCTAGAGGTTGTAGATGGCGTCGGTTAGGCGCCCGGGTTCAACGCGCAGCTCCGCCAGCACTCCGGGCGAGCGCAGGGCCTCAGCCGCGATCCCGAAGGCCAGGTGCTTGGGCAGATAGGTGCCCTCGGCGCGCTGTGCACCCTCGTTGAACATGACATACGCATCGCGGCCCAGCCACACGCTGGTGCTCCCGTCGGGCAGCTTAAACGCCAACGTATCGTAGCGTGGGATCGCAGCTTGTTCGCTTGATATCAACCCCGGCTCCGGAATCCGCATGAGCCCTTTGCGCGGGTCGCTAGGCAGCGGCAACGCCTCAAGCTTCTCGCGAGAGACGACCGTTTCGAGCGCAGAGCCGATGGTCGGATCATCGAGCAAAGCCAAGAGCACGCTGCGCGACGACACAAACGGTTCATGGAACCGTACGGCGTACCGTGCCGCCGCACGCATCACGGTCAACAGTTCGTCGGAGAGGCGGATCGCGTCGCGGTCGATCATCGGGACTTGCTTGGCTTCAGAGGCAATCGTCCCTCTAAGCGAGCCGCCTTTCGCAGCGCGCCGACGGCCTGCGCGTGCCGACCGAGCCGCTTGTAGGCTGCAGCCACGTTGACGTAGGCCGTCGCGTACGCATCGTCGGCTCGGATCGCAGCCTCGTAGCGCAGGATTGCCTCTTCGTAACGCGCCTCTTCGTAGAGGAGATTGCCGAGATTGGCATGCGCCGGCGCGTAGGCGGGATCGAGGGCAAGCGCCGCCTCGAAGTCGCCGCGCGCGGCACCGTGGTCGTGCAAGCCGACGCGCAGCACCCCCCGCTTATTCAACGCAATCACACGCTGGCTGCGTTCGAGGTCGGGCTGCGCCAAGAGTGCCTCCAAGGCAGCCAGCGCCCGTGGGTGGTCGCCGCGAGAGAGCGCCTCAAGGGCCGCGTCGAGCGGTGTCCGGGGCCCAGACCTAGCGAATCTTCGAAAGAAGTCGAACACGGTACCTCAAGATGTTCACGATCGATATCCTCACGCTCTTCCCGGAAGTCTTTGCCCCGTTTGTCGGCCTATCGATTGTGGGGCGAGCGGTCGAAGCCGGAATCGTCGACCTACGCTACCATCACCTGCTCGACGAGCTCGACGGAGCGCAACGTGCGGACGACGACCCCTACGGCGGAGGACCGGGCATGGTCTTACGGCTACAGCCGATCGTCCGATCCCTCGATCGGATCCTCGACCAAGCGCCCCCGAACGAACGCCGGGCGATCCTCATGCCGACTCCCGCCGGCAAGCACTTCGCCCATAGCGATGCCAAACGCCTGGCCGGCCTCGACCGTCTCATCTTGATCTGCGGCCATTACGAGGGCATCGACGAACGGCTCGGCGAGCTGTATCCGGTCGAAGAGTTCTCGCTGGGCGATTTCGTCCTGACCGGCGGAGAGATTCCGGCGCTGGCCTTCATGGACGCGACCGTCCGGCTTCTTGAGGGCGTCGTCACGCCCGGGTCGACCGACGCCGAGTCGTTCGCCCACGGTCTGCTCGACCACCCCAGTTACACGCGTCCGGCTACCTTTCGCGGGGTCAGCGTCCCGGAGGTTCTGCTCTCCGGCGACCACGCCCGGATCGCCGCCTGGCGCCGGCAAGAGTCCCGGCGACGAACCGCCGAGCGTCGCGCCGACCTCCTCGATTCCTAGGAGTCTGTCGGACTTGGGCCATTCTTGGATTCGGAGGCGATTTTTATTCGAAGACGAGGCGCGAAGAGGGGCGGCGAGTAGAGGCGTTGCGGTCCGTTGCGGTGCGTGGTATCATGCCGAAGTTGCGTCGGAGCCTGCTCCGCATGCCCGTTTTGTCGCGCATCTGCTAGAAATCGGATAAAGAGCCATGAACGTCATCGACATTCTCAATCGCGAGCAGCGCAAAGAGCAGTTGCCTGGATTCCGTTCCGGCGACACCGTAAAGGTCTATTCGAAGATCGTCGAAGGCGGCAAGGAACGCGTGCAGATGTTTGAAGGCGTCGTGACGGTCCACAAGGGCGGCGGCACGAGCGAATCGATCACCGTGCGCAGAGTCGCCCATGGCGTCGGCGTCGAAAAAACGTTTCTGGTGCATAGCCCGCGCGTCGAAAAGATCGACGTCGGCAAGCGAGGCCGCGTTCGCCGCAGCAGGCTCTACTACCTGAGCGACCGCATCGGCAAAGCCGCGCGCATCAAAGAGAAGAAGACCGTCCGGCCGACCGAGCGCTGACTCCTCTCGAACTTCTCGCTGCGATCGGTGTGCTCGCGATCGTACGCATCGCAGCGGGCAGTAAGGCGCTGACGACCGACGCACGACGCGCACCGGCCGTTGCCGTTCTCCGAGAGTGGCTAGACGGGTTCATCGTCATCGGCTTGGTCGCGCTCTTTCTTGCGACCTTCGTCATTCGCACGTTCTACATTCCGTCAATTTCCATGATCCCGACGCTCCACGTCGGCGATATCGTCCTCGTCGACGAGCTGTCCTACCGCTTGCATCCTCCACGGCCGGGCGAGATCGCCGTCTTCATGCCTCCTATCGCTTCAGGCGGAGACGACTTCGTCAAGCGCGTGATCGGAGTCCCGGGTGATACGATCTCGATTCGCCATGGTATCGTTTATCGCAATGGAAGAGCCGTCTCGGAGCCGTATATCAACCAGGCGCCCCGCTATAATCTGGAGATTGCACATTACACCATCTACGTCGACGGCGTGGCCCTCAACCCCCGCCAAGCGGATATCCCACCACGCTCGATGTGGCAAGCGCCCAATCGCATCCCGCGAGGCTTCTACTTCGTCCTCGGAGACAACCGCAACTACTCCGACGATTCCCATGTATGGGGATTTGCGCAACGTCATGGTCCGTTCGCCGCAGGACCCTTGAAAGGGACTTCCGCGCGCGCACGTTTCGCCGGCCCAGTCTTCTGCATCTTTTGGCCGCTCCACCGCTTTCGAATTCTTTCCTAAAGGCACTACAAGAGAGAACGTTATCCTGATGACGCCAACCGAACTGCTCATTCTCGTCGCCGTCCTGTTTATCGCGCGAATTATCCTCAGCTTGCGTCCGGTCACTGCCAATAGCCGGGGCCGAAGCACCGCTATCGCACGCGAGTATCTCGATCCATTCATTACGGCCGGCCTGGCGGCGTGGTTTCTCATTACGTTCGTTGCCCGCACGTACTACATCCCGTCCGGGTCGATGTTGCCGACACTGCAAATCCATGACGTTCTCTTGGTCGACAAGTTTCAATATCGCTTCTTCAAGCCGCAGGAAGGCGACATCGTCGTTTTTCCGCCTCCCATCCCCACGCCGGATGATTTCATCAAGCGCGTCATCGGGCTGCCGGGAGAGACGATGCGCATCCATAACGGAACGGTCTACTTGGACGGCAGGGCCCAGTACGAGCCCTACGAGGCCGCCAAACCTGCCTATAATCTCATCATCAAGAACTACGAAATCTACGTCAACGACGGCGGCGGCTACCAACCGCTGGATCCTGCCGATGCGAATATCCCGCCGAAGAAAGATTGGCTCGCGCCCAACCGCATCCCACCGCACTGCTACTTCATGATGGGCGACAATCGCAACGACTCCGAAGACTCGCACATTTGGGGATTCGCGCAAGACCAGGGACGCTTCTTCACCGGGCCGCGCGCCGGGCAGCCCGCCGGTTTTACCGGCAAGGCGGTGCTCATCTTCTGGCCGCCGCAAGACGCAAGGTTCCTGACGCGCTAGCATAGGCGCGCGCTGCCGCGCGTCGAAGACCTCCGTCCGTGCTTCGGTCGCTCCGCTGGCGTTCGGTTGCCGGACTGGCAGTGCAAGTCGCGATTCTCGCGGCGCTGCTCGCAGCCTTCTTCGTTCGCTTTCCGCAAGTCTCGGGCCGCTCCATGGCTCCACAGATCGACTCCGGGGAACGGGTCGTCATCGATACGCTGGCCTACCGATTCGGCGCACCGCAGCGCGGCGACATCATCGCCTTCCGCCATGACGGCAACCCTCCCGAGATCTTCATCAAGCGCGTCATCGGGCTCCCCGGAGACCGGATCCGCATCCGGCAAGGCATCGTCTACGTCAACGGGCAACGGCTCTTCGAACCCTACGTCCGCTATCGCGACGACCGGAGTCTCCCCTCGATCACCGTCCCACCGGGAATGCTCTACGTGCTTGGCGACAACCGGGTCGTCAGCGAAGATTCACGCATGTTCGGCCCCGTTCCCGAGCGGGACGTCATCGGCAAGGCCGTGGCGGCCCTGTGGCCGGCCGACCGTCTCGGCGCACTCTGAGGCACCTAAGGCACCATGAGCGACAATCTCGACCGCGCGGTCCAGTGGTATCCCGGGCACATGGTGCGCGCGATGCGCAAGATTCGCGAGTATCTCGAACTTATCGACGTCATCGTCGAAGTTGCAGATGCACGGATCGCCGCAAGCGGCCGCAACCCCGCACTCGACGACCTGATCGGCGCCCGCCCGCACCTGCTCGTCTTCACCCGCACCGATCTCGCCGATCCTCGAACCACGCAAGGCTGGATGTCGCATCTGGCCAAGCTCGGGCAGCCCGCTGTAGCGGTTCAAGCAACGGCGCAGCCCGAGGTCGCCACCGTCGCATCGGCACTTGAGCGGCTCGCCGTCGGGGTACGCGGCCGCAAGCGCGCGATCGTCGTCGGGCTGCCCAACTCCGGCAAGTCGGCGATTATCAACGGCCTCATTCGACGCTCCGCGGCAAAAACTGAAGATCGCGCAGGCGTCACCCGTACGTTGCAATGGTTTCGCCTGGGCCGCAACCTCGAGCTGATGGACACGCCCGGGGTCCTCGTGCCGAAGATTGCGACCCCAGAGGCGCAATGGATGCTCGCAGCCGTTGGGGCGGTTCCAAAGGATCGCTATGACCCGGAAGAGGTCACCGATCGTCTCTACATGTGGCTGCGCGAACATCGAGCGGACCTCAAGGTTCCAAACCTCGAGGCATTTGCGGCGCTTCGCGGTATCCTGCGGCGCGGCGGCGAGGCGGACATACACAATGCGGCGCGATCCTACCTGAGCCACTTCGGCAGCGCCGGCTTCGGGCGCATCTCCTTCGAAGCGGTGCAGCCAACCGCCGGAGCGCCGGATGGACGCTAGCACGCTCTCGGATCGCGAACGCTCGCGCCTGCACGAGCTCCATCGCCACGAACGTGCGGCGATGTCTCTGGGGCACCGCCTCATCGCCGGGATCGACGAAGTGGGGCGCGGCCCCTTGGCGGGACCCGTCGTCGCCGCCTGCATCGTGGTCAGCTCGCCGCTCTACCTCCCGGGGCTCAACGATTCGAAGAAGGTCCCGGAAGCGCGCCGAAGCGTCTTAGCCACCGCGATTGCCGAGCAGGCCAGCGGCTGGGGAGTCGGCCTGGCCTCCGTGGCGGAGATCGAGCGCCTGAACATTCTCGGTGCCACGCTGCTGGCGATGGAGCGCGCGCTTGCGGCCGTCGAATGCCCCATCGACTACCTCATCACCGACGCTGTCCGCCTGCCGCACTTTACCGGACCGCAGGAGCCGCTCATCCACGGCGATGCCCGCAGCGCGGTCGTTGCGGCGGCCTCGATCGTGGCGAAGGTCCATCGCGACGCGCTCATGCGCGCGCTCGACCGGGAAGATCCTCGCTATGGGTATGCCGCGCATAAGGGATACGGAACACCCGCTCACCTGACGGCGCTTGGTCGCTACGGCCCCAGCCCCCACCACCGCCGAGCTTTCGCCCCGGTTCGAGCCGCGCAGTTGGCTCTCGATCTCCATGGCACACCCTCATAGCGCTCAGTCCGGCCGCCGGGGCGAGGAACGGGCAGCCGCTTTCCTCGAAGCCCACGGATACCGTATCCTCGCGCAGAACCTCCGCGGTCCGGACGGGGAGATCGATCTTGTCTGCCTCAATGGAGTGAGCCTGGTCGTTGTCGAAGTGAAGAGCCGTAACGGATCGAGCTTCGGGTCAGCCTTAGGCGCCGTCGACGCCCGCAAACGTTCGAAACTGCGACGCCTTGCAGCAGACTACGCGCAGATCGTCGCACCGAACGCGAAGATACGCTTCGATGTCGTCACATTGAATGGAGAACGGGTCACGTTGCACGAGAACGCCTTCTAAGTGGATACGCTGGCAGGTCGAACGCTTTCGGGACGCTATGAACTCGGCGACCTGATTGGGCGAGGCGGCACCGCCGACACCTATCGCGCGATCGATACCCGTCTAGGGCGCGAGATCGCGGTGAAGGTGCTGATCGAACGCTCCGACGACGTGAACGCTCGGCTCCTGCTTGAGGCGCGGGCGATGGCATCGCTCAACCATCCTCGGATCGTCTCGATCTTCGACGCCGGCGAAGCGGACGGGCTTTCGTACATCGTTATGGAACTGGTCAAGGGCAAGACCCTGCGCGATCTGGAAGGCGGGGCGCTGACCTTCAGGCAGGCCATGGGCTTCCTCATCGATGTCTTGGAGGCGCTGGACTATGCGCACGGCCAAGGTGTGGTACATCGCGATATCAAGCCGTCGAACATCATGACGGTCGAAGACAACTCGTACGTCAAGCTCATGGATTTCGGGTTGGCACGCCGCTCGACGGATGTCACGCAGACGACGCGCAGCGGCCAGATTGTCGGGACGATCGCCTATCTCGCTCCGGAGCGTTTCTTGAGCAAACCCGCCGATGTGCGCAGCGACCTCTACTCCGTCGGCATCGTTATGTACGAGATCTTTACCGGAACGGTGCCGTTTCGCAGCGAGCGGGACGACCTCGTTGCGACCATGTTCTCCCACGTGCACGATCTGCCGGCACCGGCGCGCCAAGTCAACCGGGCCATCCCGGAGCCGCTCGAACGCGTGATCATGCGGGCCATCGAGCGCGAACCGGCGCAGCGCTATCAGACCGCTCGCCAGTTTATCGTCGACGTGCAGACACTCGTGGCACCACAACAGACAGCGCACGTCGCCGATACGCGCACTCCGCGCAACGTCGTCCATGCCGATGCAACCACCGACTCCTCGCTTCGCGACGCACTCGACCGGGCGCTAGCAAGCTCGCGTAATCGCAGCGAGGCCATCGAAGCGGTGCTCAAAGGGATGATGGCAACCCGCCGGCGGAACTACGACGAAGCACGGGAGGCCTACCTCATCGCGCTTCACGAGTTCTCCGTCCTCGGCAACGATGTCGAATATGCCAAGACGACCTTAAAGTACGCCTCGATGATCTTGCAGAAGGCTGCCGACGGCATTCGGGAACGCTCGGAGCTACGCGATGCCGTCAACCGCCTGACGGAGGCGTTGCGGATCTTTCACGAACATAACCTGCACGAATCCTATGGCGAGGCCGAGTATCTCGCCAATGCTATCGAACGCTCGGCCATCGGCCTGTAAGGATACCCTCCGACTCGATGTCCACCGAAAAACACGCTGAACTGCGCCGCACGGTCACACCCTGGGGCTCCTTCTCTTGGGGCTACTCCGACGTCGGCGCTGATATCTTCATCGGTCTGGGCCTGGTCCTGGCCGCTGCGGCCGGCGCATCCAACGTGGCCTTTCTCTTTGCGGGCCTGGTCTACGTCTGCATCGGCCTCGCCTACACGGAGCTTGCATCCACCTATCCCGTCGCCGGCGGCGGCCAGTACTTCGTGCTGCGAGGTCTCGGCGACATCTTCGGGTTTATCGCCGGGTGGGCGGTCTTACTCGACTTCACGATCGACATCACGATCTTCGCCTGGGCCTGCGTCGATTATTTGAGCCAACTCGTCCCGACGTTCGTCAACTCCGCTCATCCCTGGGTCCACTTCTGGGTGGTGTTCGGTTTGATCGCGGCGCTCTGCCTGCTCAACGTTATCGGGGTGCGCGAAAGCACCGCCTTCAATGGATTCGTCTCGGCGCTGGATATCGCAAGCGAAACCTGCATTCTCTTCTTCGGCTTCTTGTTTGCGTTCCGGCCGGAACTGCTCATTCACAACATGCAAACGAGCTGGCCCAGCCCCGACCAGCTCATGCTCGGCATCTCGTATGCCATCATCTCGTTCGTCGGCCTTGAATCCATCTCACAGGCCGCTCAAGAGACCCAACGACCCGCATCGATTATTCCACGCACCTCGGTAGGGTTGATTCTCACCATTCTGATCTTTGCGCTCGGGTACTCGAACCTGGCCCTTGGACTGCAACCCTGGCACCCGATTCTCGACGCGCACGGGCAGGCGATACAGTTCTGGCAGATCTTCGTCAACAACGGCGACAATCAGGGAGCTGCCGTCGCATTACTAGCCAAACAAGTCCCCTACTGGGGAGCGATCGCCGCCTTTTACGTGCCGGTTCTCGGCGCCGTGCTGCTCCTGATCTCGTCGAACTCCGGAGTCTTCGGCAGCTCGCGCATCGCTTACGCGATGAGCTCCTCGAACCTCCTTCCATCGATGTTTCAAAGCGTCCACAAGCGCTTCCGCACGCCGATGGTCTCCCTGATCGCCTTCTGTGGATTGGCCGCAATCGAACTGATCTTCGCCGCGATTCCGTATCTCGACCCACATGCCAACGCTTTCTATGCACGTTTCTTCGACGGCGAGAGCGGCCTGGATTTTCTTGCAGATCTCTACGCGTTCGGCGCCGCAACGAGCTACTCGTTCGTTTTCATCGCGCTCATTGCCCTACGCCTGATCGATCCGCTGAGCCCGCGGCGCTTTAAGATTCCTTTGAATATTCCGATGCGCTTCCGAGGCGAGCGCGTCGAGTTTCCCGTCGTCGGCGTCATCGGCTTCGCAGGCATCTTCTCAATCCTGATCTTCACCCTGATGACCCACCCCATCGGGCGCGTCGCAGGCCCCCTCTGGCTCGTGCTCGGCATCATCATGTACCTCGTCTATCGCCATCATCGCAAGATGCCGCTCCTCCACTCGCAGAAGCATGAGTGGCGCAAACAGCAGGTCGACATTCTGCGCAATGCCGGCGAACTCGAACTGATGGATGAGTACATTGCCAACGTCAAGGCGAGCGACGAGCGCACCGCCAAGGAGAGCGTGGCATGATCGCCTACCGCCTGGTGCTCTCGGCCGCCTTTATCGTCCTGGGAGCGATCGTCATCGCACGGATGGCGCCGTTCGGTCTCTCGCTCTCCACTCTGCCCGGGTTTGCCTTTGGCCTGGCGCTCGCCGGGCTCGGGTTCTATCGTATTACGCTGGCGATCCGTCTCTATAGAGATCGCCCATGACGGTCATCGCCGGCAGCGGGATCACCCCGATCGGAGCGCTGACCGCTCTCCTGATCGTCTCGGCGATCGTCGCAACGGTGTGGTGGATGCTCCATCCGCCGGCATCCTTGGTGCAACGACTCGCTCAAGAGGCGGAGACCTCGCTCGAGCGCATGGTCGGCAGCATCATCGTGGTCTTCTCACCGGAGATCGCCTCGGGGCACATGACGGCGCTTGCAGCGAAACTCGCACGCGGCGAGCGCTCGGAACTCTTGGCGATCTACGTCATCGAGGTCCCATATACGCTGCCTCCCGATGCCGAGATGCCGGTCGAGGAGCGCGCCGCGCTCGACGCCCTAGCCGCCGCTGAAACCATCGCCGCCAATAACGGTGTTGACATCCGTACCGAAACGATCAAGACCCGTTCAGCCGCAGAGACGGTTCTTGCCCTCGCCAAACGCGAAAAAGCCAACTTATTGGTCATGGGCTCCTACCGAGAAGGCAAGTACAGCGGGGCCCCACTCGGCCGCACGGTCGAGGCGATCGCGGCCGATGCTAAATGCGACGTCCTCATCGGCGTCGAAGGCAAGCACGGTACGCTCCTCGTCGATGAAACACGGGAGAATCTATGAAATCCACTCTTCGCATCTACCTTGGGGCCGCGCTGGCAGCGGCCGTCTTGAGCGCTTCGCTGATGGGCAGCGCATCGGCGGCCAACTCCACCCCGGCAATCTCGGCGTTCCAGGCGCTCATCGCCAACGTCCACAGCTATACGTTTAGGCTCCAGTCACACGAAGTTAAGGGCTCGCAGACACAGAGCCGCGTCTATCAGTATTGGTTTATGAAACCGCACTTTGCCAAGACGCTGATCCTCTCAGGCGACGGCCAGGGCAGCGGCGGCGTCTGGTCGGGCGGAAACACCGTCAGCGGCCATCAAGGCGGCATTCTCTCCATGATCCACTTGACGGTCAGCATCCACGACCCGCGAGCGACCTCGCTGCTGGGCTATACGATTCCCGACGGCTTGCTGCAGAATGTGGTCGACAAGTATGTGACGACGCCGGGACGCTTGAGTCAAGTCGCCGGCGGAAAGATTAACGGTCAGCTCACGGACGCCGTTACGCTCATCCCGAACGGGCCGACCCCAAAGCGCCACATCACGAAGATGATGATCTTCTTCTCACGCACCTCGCATCTGCCGCTACGCAATATCGAGTGGAGCGGCAACACGATCATCCTCGATCAGTCCTTCCTCCATATCAAGCTGCACGCCCACTTGAACGGCGGCAACTTCTAGGCGACTTCTAAACGCTGCGCGCAAGCGCTATCTTATGGACACCTTACGCACTCCGCGCAAGATAGCGCTTGCGAAGTTCGTCGAGGACGACGGCCAAGAGAATGACCGCGCCCAGCACGACTTTCTGCAGGTAGGAGTCGATGTTGAGCAGGTTCATGGCATTGTAGAGCGAGCCGATCAGCAAGGCACCGAAGAACGTTCCGATGATGCTGCCGCGGCCGCCCATGAGGCTGGTCCCGCCGACCACCACCGCAGCGATCGATTCCAGCAGCTCATCGCCGGTGCCGGTCTGCGGCGATCCGGACGAAAAGAGCGCCATGTAGAGAAAGCCGACGATCGCCGCGCACACTCCGCTGATGACATAGACCAGCGTCTTGACGCGAATGACGTTGACTCCCGCGAGGCGCGCCGCTTCTTCGTTCCCACCGATGGCAAAGACGTAGCGCCCGAAGCGCGTCTTGGTCAGCAGCACCGAAGCGATCACCAGCACCGCGATCATCCAAATGACCGGCACCGGCAGGCTCGGCAGATGGAGCGGTCCCAGAACGCTGCCGAAGAGCGTCCCGATGCCGAGGTTTGTAAACGCCGACGAACGCAGCGCGATCGGCTGCCCGTGCGAGAAGATATAGGAGAGCCCCAGGGCCATCTGCAGCATGGCAATCGTCGTGATGAAAGGCGGCAAGTTCAGGCGCACGACGGGCAGCGCGTTGACGTATCCGGCCAGCGCTCCGACGGCCACGCCCACCGCGAGCGTCGCCAGTACCAGCGCGATCCCGTGCAGATGCACCGCGTTGGCAAAGAGCGCCATGATCACACCCGTCATCGAGGCGAGCGATCCCACGGAGAGATCGATCCCGGCCGTGATGATGACGAACGTCTGCCCTACCCCGAGGATGCAGTTATAGGTGATCTGGCGCAGGACCATGATGAGATTACTAGGTTCGAGAAAGGCTCCGTGGGCCGCGACGTTCACGACCACCACAAACGCGATGAAGACAACCACCGCAAGGCTAATCCGCAACCAGTACGTGCGCGTGGATGAGAGCGTCCCCATTAGGCTGCCGCTCCCGTCGCCGCCGCCATAACCGCCGCGGGCGTCGCATCGTTATGCGAGAACTCGGCGGCGATTCGCCCCGCGCGTATCGCTAAGATGCGATGCGCCATCCCCAGCACCTCGGGAAGTTCGCTTGAAACCATGACGATTGCCGCTCCATTGCGTACGAGATTGACCATGAGTTGATAGATCTCGGCCTTCGCTGCGACGTCGATGCCCCGCGTAGGCTCGTCGAAGAGCAAGATCCGCGCCTTGCCGAGCAACCACTTCGCAAGAACGACCTTCTGCTGGTTCCCGCCTGACAGATTGCGTACCAGTTGTTCGGTTCCGGGCGTACGAATGTGCAGTTCGTCGATCATGCCCGCCGTCGCGTGGGCCTCGGCAGCGCGATCCACGAGTTGCCAGCGATTGACGAAGTGCGCCAAATGCGCAAGCGTCACGTTCTCTCGAACGCTCATCCCCAACACCAAACCCTGCGCCTTACGATCTTCGGTGATGAACGCGACGCCGTGCTCGATCGCGTCGCTAGGCCGGCGGATCCGTACGGCAGCCCCGTCGATCTCCACCTCTCCGCTCTGCGCCCGATCGGCTCCGGCGATCGCTCGTAGGATCTCCGTTCGCCCGGCTCCGATGAGGCCCGCCAAACCCAGGATCTCACCTGCGCGAACCTGGAACGAGAGTGGGCCTACGACAGGCTGACGACGCAGCCCACGAACCTCCAGCACCGTCGGCGCATCCGCTGCCACGGGTGGAAGCTCGGGGAAGTGCGCGTCCAGACGACGGCCGACCATCGCTTGCACGATCTCGTCCTGCGGAAACGCCGTAACGGCGCGCGTCTCGATGACCCGCCCGTCACGCAAGACGGTGACGCGGTCGGCGATGCGAGCGATCTCCTCCATGCGGTGCGAGATGTAGATAATGCCTACACCACCCGCGCGCAACCGCTCGATCAACGCGAAGAGGCGCTCGATCTCACGCTCCGAGAGCGCTGCCGAGGGTTCATCCATCACGATGATGCGCGCCTTGCGCGTGAAGGCCTTGGCGATCTCGACCATCTGTTGGCCGGCAATCGCGAGACGCCCGACAGGGGTGTGCAGCGCCAGGTCGATGCCGAGCTCTTCCAGCACCCGGCGCGCGCGATCCGTGGCCGCGGCGGCATCGAGCAGGCCCGAGCGCGTCGGTTCGTTGCCGAGCACGATGTTCTCGACGACGCCCAGCTCCGGGACGAGATTAAACTCTTGGTAGATCATGCCGATGCCCAACGCCTCGGCGGCCCGCGGCCCGTCGATGCGCACGAGGACGCCGTCGACGAGAATCGTCCCGGAGTCGGCCGGCGTGGCGCCCGCGAGAATCTTCATCAGCGTAGATTTCCCCGCGCCGTTCTCGCCGACGAGTGCCAAGACCTCACCGGCCGAGAGCGTCAGGCTGACCCCATCCAGAGCGCGAACACCGGGAAACGACTTCCCGATGCCGCGCATCTCTAGAAGCGGCGGTACAGTCGCGCTCAGTTCGGTTTCCCTGCGTCGGCCTTCGTAAACGTACCGACGCTGACGTGAACGAGGCGCGAGATCTTCTTCCCGGCGAAGTAGCTGTGGATCGTATCGATGGTGAGCTTGCCGATCGTCTTCGGGTACTGCACCACATCACCGTACATCTGACCTTTCGCGATGGCGGTGCGCGCCTCGGGCGTTGCATCGAAGCCGACGATCGCCACTTTGCCGACGCGGCCCGCTTGCTGCACTGCGGTCAGAGCACCGAGCGCCGAGTCATCGTTGATGCCGAAGACGCCCTTGACGTGGGGGTGCGATTGCAACACGTCGCTCATGTCGCTTGCCGCCCGATCGCGCTGGCCGCCGGCATCAACGTCGGCGACGATCTTCGCACCCGGGCACTTGGCTTTGAGTTCCCGGCGAAAGCCCTTGACGCGGTCTTGGACGCTAGTCACCTCAGGCTCGTCGATGATGGCGACCTCCCCTTTGCCGCCGATCCCTTTGCAGAGCAGGTCGGCCGCCTTGACGCCGCCTTGGACGTTGTCGGAGGCGATATACGAGAGCACCTTGCCGATCTTGCTGGTGCTGGCGATATCGGCGGTAAAGACCGGAATCTTCGCTCGATTGGCCTCGGCGATGGCGCTGCCGATCGCCTGCGAATCGTAGGGGATCAGCACGATCGCGTTGACCTTCTGCGAGATAAAATCCTCGACTTGGCTCTGCTGACGCGCGTTGTCGCGATTGGCGTCGACAACCTCGAGTTTGTAGCCGAACTTCTTGGCCTCGGCTTGCATCCCGGTTTCCATCACTTGGTAGAACTGCGCCTCGCGATTCTGAATGGAGACGCCGATCGTTTTCGTGGCGCGCGCAGTCGTGGCGCCGGGAGAAGCGCCGGCATTCGCCTGACCGGCTGAGTGCGAGCATGCGGCGAGCAGAACGATAAGGCTCGCGGCGGCGAGACGAGCAGGCAGATGAGTCACGCGTTTCTCCTTACGAATGCAACGAAGAGGAGTCGAACTTTGGCCCTGAGGTTGGCCTCAGAGGGCGAAAGCGCCTCCGTTCATCGAGTGGTTGGCGCCAACCTCGGCGTTGAGGCCGAGGAGGAAGCGCCGCTCCTTTCTTGGGACTGCCAGGCGTATGGCACACCGGGCGTGTAGGGTGATGAGGTGAAGCGGACGATTGCGATTCGGCTCGATCCAAGCGGCGAGCAGG
>JAKBKY010000001.1 GCA_021832345.1 bacterium | reverse complement strand
GGCGCTCCTACGGAACTGGGAGGCCGAGACCGAACGGCTGATAGACCTCGAGCATCCGCGTTCGGAGTGACGCTAAGCGGTCAGGTTAATTCGATGGATATGCCACGCGACATGTGCGGAATGTAAGCCCTGCGGGAGGTTGAACGCGCCGCCGAACCATTGAATGAGCGGATTCGTGTAGAGCGTTGCAAGCGCACTCGCTGGTGCCGACTGGTAATCGCCCAACAACGCGCTATAGCAGTTCGATGGGCCACCAGGGTTCGAGTTATAATACGACACCGCAATCGCTCCGCTTCCCAACGTATTCGTTGCCGCTTGGCTGGCGTTGATGTCCCGTGTATTCTCCACCAGCCACTCATCCGGCACCAGCAACGCATGGCCGATTTGCGTGTCGATTACGTCCATCGTCGCCAGGCACTCGGCCTCGACGCCGGTGAGCGTTGCGATCCGGTAGTCCGGGCCGTTCTGGACGGCTGGATTCGTCACTAAGGGCTGCGGCGGCATACTTGGAGCCACGAGCACCTGATTGCCCCCGGTGAGCGTGATGTTGTCATGCACCGTGGCCTGCCACGAGACGGTCGTGATTCCCGGCTCGCCAGGGGGCGGCGGGGCCGTACCCGTGGTCGGCGGCGGTGTCCAGGTGGGCGGGGGCGTATAGGTGGCGTTGCTGCCGATCTGAAGCAGGTAGTGGCCGTTTTTGGCCGTGAAGGCGAAGCTGCCGTTGGGGGCGGTGGTCGTCATAACCGTCACCGGCGGCGGGGTCCAGGTGGCAGGCGGCGGCCAGGGCGGAGGCGTGCCCCAGACGCCGATAGCCACCGGAACGCCGCCCATGCCCTGCATGGTCTGGTAGTTCACCAGGGTGCCGGAGGCGTTGGTGGTGGACGGGGTCGTGGTGGGACTAGCCGTGGGCGCGGGCGGCAGGGGATTCCCAATGTTCCCGCCGCCGGACGAGCCGGAGCCGCCACCGCAGGCGGCCAGTAGCGCGACGATTCCGAGCGCCGAGAGCGCTGCGATCGAACGGGTGAATCTCATGGGACCTCTCTTTCCAGCCGCACCCGGGCGGCTCTTCTAGGCGTGCAATGGGTTTCCGGTGAGAGACGCTCCCGCAGGCGCGTTCCTCACCCCTCTATACACGCGAGCTCGAAGTTGGCTACCGCTGGGCGGTGAAGCGCCGGCGGGTATGCCGGGCGTATGGCACTCGGCCGTGCTAGAATGGCCCCATGACCGCACAACCCTGGGAACCCCGCGTCTCCCGCCTCGAAGGGGCGATCGAGCAAATCGCCGATCGTCTCACCGACCTTCATGGCGATATGGCCGGACTTCGCACCGAAATGAACGGACTTCGGAACGATGTAGATACGAAGATCGACCACCTCGATGCGAAGATCGACCACCTCGACGTCAAGATCGACCAGCGGCTCGGCCACCTCGATGTCAAGATCGACCAGCGGCTCGGCCACCTCGACGTCAAGATCGACCAGCGGCTCGGCCACCTCGACGTCAAGATCGACGATGTGCGTGATAGTCTTGACGCCAAGATCGACAGCCATTTTCGCTGGACGCTTGGTACGATGGTGGCGTTGATCGCTGCGCTCGGCGCGTTTCTGCACTTCGTCCATTAGCATCGCATCAACCGTCGTCGCCGTCGTCGTAGGTATATGACGACGACGGCTCGCTTTGGGCTTGTGGCTTCTTCTCCTTCGCCTTGCCGGGCGTCCACTTGGACGCGCGGCGCTCGATCTCGCGCCCTTTAATCTGCCGGAATATCCCCTCATAGACTCCGGCAACATGATGCGTGTAGCGTTCGAGCAGGTTGGCTCGCTCGCTGAGTGCTTGCGTCGTGAGGACGATTTGATTCGCGAACACGAAGCCATAGATCTCGTCCGGGAGCAGGCTCACCAATGCGGCGCCGGCGTCGGTGAGCAGTAGGTGCTCCTGTTCGCGCCGGACCAGCTCTTTCGTTAAGAGCTGCACGATCATGCGCATAGCCTCCTCGGTATCGACCGAAACGAACGGTCGACCCATGGGAGCGGTGCGTTCGTTGTAGCGGCACGGCCAGTAATTCGTTGTTGACGCCTTACCGCGTACGTGCTATCCTTACCTGTAGTAAGGAGTTCATAACATGCCGTCTTCGACGCTTACGAGTAAAGGTCAAACAACGCTGCCCAAGGAGATTCGGGAGCAACTACACCTCCAACCCGGAGACCGCATCGAATACGCCGTCGAGAAAGGGCGGGTCTACCTCTTTCCAGCAACAATGACCCTTGACGAACTTTGTATGATCTTGCCCCCTCCACCAAAGGCGGCAAGTATCCAAGACATGAACGCAACGATCCGGCGGCGTGGTGCCGGGTTGCGATGATAGCACTCGATACAAACGTCCTGGTTCGTCTTCTCGTGAAAGACGACGCAGCGCAGTTGGCCTTAGCGCAATCGTATCTTCGCGAGCATTGCACGCCCGATGACCCAGCCTTCGTGAATCGCGTCGTCCTTGCGGAGTTCGTGTGGGTGTTGGAATCGTATTACACCTATGCGCGGGAACGTGTCGCTCAAGCTATCGACGGGATTCTTGCAACGGCTCTCCTGACGGTGGAAGACGCTCAGAGCGTTCGTGCCTCTCTCGCTCGCTATCGCAACGGTGCCGATTTCGCCGACGCGCTTATCGCAACGACCAACCTTCATGCAGGAGCGTCAACGACGCTGACGTTCGACAAACAGGCCGCACGGCGGGGGATGGACGACTTCACGCTTCTAAATTGACGGCTCTTCAGACTTTCGTGTGGGTAAACCGCTCGCTTGCCTTGGCATAAGGAAGCTCAAACCGGCGGCGGTCGCTGGGAATCCGCCGCGAGCGGCGCTATCGTAGCGCCCCTCTGAAATGCCCGTGGTTACTGGGTTTTTCGTTGTCACAGTCGCAGCCGCAACAGGGCGGTGGAAGGGGTGAACCGGACGATTCAGGCCTTCCACCGCTGCCGACCGGGAGTGCCGATTCCCGTGCTCGACCCATCGGTGCCCTTTTTCATCGGACTCTTTTCGCTCGCCTTTCTCGTTTCCGGGTTTGAGCCCAGCTACGGATTCATGGGATCGTCCGGTCCCGGCGTCGGTTCAATCATGTGACATATTGTCGCCGCACCGATCATGTTCGTCCTCGGCTCGATCGGAGCGCGGATTTACAGCGTGGCCATCGGGGACCGCGCAGCCGCGCAGCCGCGCGTACGACGAAGAAGCCTAGCGGCCTATTTGGTTCATCTGTACCGGCGGAGCGCCGAGGCCTGCGTTGTACTTGTTCGTGGCCACGGCAGCCCAAATCATGCAGGCCGGAACGACGAAGAGCAGAGCAAGCCCAAGGGTCATTATCCCCACCACAACAGCCAAGATCAGCATAACGATACCGCCCGTTACCGTCGAGTAAAGCAACCCCAGCGGCCCAAAGAAGAAACTCAGGACCAACGCCAGCGCCATGCTCTTGGGTTGCCGAGCCACCACGTATGCGGGAGCCATCTGCACCTGTTGCGTCACGTAGATCGGCGGCGGCGCGTAGTTTCCGGGCGAGAACGGCGGGAGTTGCGGCGCTTCGGGCTGACTGGACGCACCCTGCGGCTCCGGTTGCGGGCGCTGCACATCTGATGTGGTCGGATCAGCTAACGGCGCTGGGCCCGGCAAGCTCGGCGATTGGTCGGCACGGCCGACGGATTGATGCTCCATACGCGACTCCATGTGAGAAAAAGAGCCAGATGTGACGTCTGGTGCGGTTTTACGCCCGGTTTCGCGCCCCTGGGATCGAGTCCTGGCATATCGCATGTGACGCACACCGCCGTTGAGAGCGCGGGGCGAGGCACGCTACGCCGTGCGAGCCGGGGTACGTTCGTAGCTACGGACCACCGTCAGGCGATGAGCGGCACCCAGTTCCGCTTCGACGAACGGCGCATGCTTCACGCCCACGATGCCGGCCCAATCCGGATTGAGGATCGCCGCTTCGTGCGCGGATAGCGGCCGCGCTAGCGCATGCGAGCGAACGACGCCCTCGTCTTCGAGCGCGAGCAGATACGCCAGCAGTTGCCGCGCGGCAACCGGCCACAAGATGCGTTTGGTGTCCCCATAGATGCCTTCGACGAGCTGTGGAATCGTCTGCTCGCCCACATCGAGCTGCACAAGCAACTCGCGCTCGCGCAGACGTCGATGTTCGATGTATTCGGCGATCTTGCTCTGCGCGTCATCCACGATCGGCCCATGGCCGCCGTAGATGCGCTGCGCATCCCCATACTCGTCGGCAAGTCGTTGTAGCGTGCGCTGGTACGGCCGCATCGCGCCGCCGGGCGGAGCGATCACCACCGTTCCTTCGCCGACGATGACATCTCCCGTGAAGAGCGCGCGTTGCGCCGGATCATAGAACACCAGATGATCGAAGGTGTGTCCGGGCGCATCGATGACGAAGAGCTCCACCTCGCCGCAGCCCACGCGATCGCCGTCGGCCGGCGCCGCGTCGTGCGGGAATGCGGCCCGGGCGTGGGCCAGGATCCGTGCGCCCGTCCGCTGCGCCAGCCTCTGGGCAGCGGGCGCGTGATCGGGATGCCCGTGCGTGACCAGAATCGTCGCAATGCGCGCCTGCCGCCCCGCCGCAGCCTCGATCAGCGCCTCCACATGTTGCGCGATCGGCGGGCCGGGATCGATGCACAGCGCCGTCCCGTCACCGCCGAAGAGCAGATAGGAGTTGGTTCCGTCTAAGGTCATCGGTGAAGGATTGGGAGCGCGCACCAGCGCGACGCGCTCTACCATCTCCCCTCAAGCTCGACCGGCAGTACGAATCCCACGTCCGGCGACGTATCGGGAGCGATGGTGACGATCGGCTTGCCGGCAGCGTAGGCGATGAGCGAGGCCGTGTCGGCGAAGCCCGTCAACCGCTCAAGGTGCTTGACGGTCGGGTAGACGAGATGGAACTGCCCCTGCGCATGGCGAGCCAGCGCCTGCGCGGGCGCGATCCAGAGGCCGTCGTGCGTCTCACCGGCATCGGCCAGGGCGTTTTGCGCCGACGGCGCAGCCGCCAGAAAGAACCACGTATCGAAGCGCCGCGCTTCGTTCGGCGGCGTAATCCAGTGCGAAAACAGCGTGAGCGCGCGCGCATCGCCGTACGCATCAAACGCCGCGAGCACCTGCTTGAACGTCAACGCATCGGCGTGGAGTCCTTCGCGAAGTTCGCCGATCCGCTGCGGCGAGGTGGTGACGCGCAGGCCGCTGCCGCCGGCATCGCACGCCAACAGAACGCCTGCCTCTTCAAAGAGTTCGCGCAGCGCCGCAACGTAGAGCCCGGCAGCCTGATCCTCGCCGGGCGCCGGGACGTCGGTCGGCAGCGCTGCCGGAACCTCCGCGCGAAACTCGGCGCGGATGCGCGCTGCATCGAGACCGACCATGCGCCCTAACGTCGCGGGCTCGCTATCGCGCGCGTCGAGCGCTCCTCCCGGGAAAACGTAGGCATCGGGAACAAAGGCGCTGCGCGCGCTGCGCCGCAGCATGAACAGTTCGATTCCCTGGGGTGCGTCCCGCAGGAGCATCACCGTCGCAGCAGGGCGAACGCGGCGCATCGAGTCCATCCGGGCGATCATTCGACCGCACGTGCGCGACTGCCCGCGTGTGCGCTAGAATGGGGACATGAACATCGCCCTGGGCAGTGACCTTCGCAACGAGTTGACGGCGGCACTCGAGCGGGAGCTCATTGAGCGCGGCCATCAGGTGCTCCCCTTCGGCGCGCTCGCCGACGGGCAACGCGATGATTGGCCTGCCGTGGGTCGCGCCGTAGGCAACGCCGTCGCCTCGGGCGCCTGCACCTCCGGCATCGCGTGTTGCTGGACCGGCACGGGCGTGAGCATCGCCGCCAACAAAGTGGCAGGCGTACGCGCAGCCCTCTGCGGAGATGCCGCTACCGCCGCCGGCGCGCGGGAGTGGAACGACGCCAACGTTCTCTGCTTGAGCCTGCGAACCGTCTCGGTTCCGCTCGCCCGCGAGATCCTCGACGCATGGTTCGCCGGCGGCCCAACGAGCGACCCAACCTATCGTCGCATGATCGACGAGATCGCTACCGGCGAGCACACGCCGAGTTGAGTATCCGTTATGCGCCAGGACGATGGGCGCAGGCAACCCAACACGAGGATGCACGAAGGCCCGCGCTACGCGATCGAAACGACGACCTTGCCGAACTGCTCGCCGCGCTCCAAACGCTGCGCGGCGGCGACGATCTCTTCCAGCGCGAAGACCCGGTCCACGATCGGTTCCAGCCGCTCGCCGGAGACCAGCGCCAGCATCCCGGCAAAGTCGGCTGGGCTGCCCATCGACGTCCCGCAGATCGTCAGATGGTTCCAGAAGATGGGGAACATCTTGAGCGTCGCGTCGCCGCTGGTGCCGCCGTAGGTGACGACGCGCCCGCCCGGGCGCACCGCCGTCAGCATCTTGGCGAACGTCTCGCCGCCGACCGAATCGACCGCAAGCGCGATGCCTTCGGGCGCAGCGGCTCGCGCGCTCTTGGCCCACTGAGCGTCGGCACGGTAGTCGATCGCCACATCGGCGCCTAGGGCAAGAGCTCGCGCACACTTCTGGGCACCGCCGGTGGTCGCGATCACACGCGCGCCGAGCGCCTTTGCAAAGAGCAGCGCAAACGTCTGCACGCCGCCGCCGGCGCCGGTGAGCAACACGGTTTCGCCGCGAGCCACCGCACCGCGCGTGACCAGCGCGCGGTAGGCCGTCAAGCCGCCTAGCGGCAGCGCGGCAGCCGCTTCGAACGCCAGATGCGCAGGCTTGGGATAGACGTTGCCGGCCGGCACCACGATGTAGTCGGCGAGCGTTCCCGGGTGCGGCATCCCCAGGATGCTCGCCTTCGCGCTCCACACCCGTGGGTCGTCGCCCCAGCCGAGCATCGGATCGATGACCACCGCATCGCCGGCCCGTACGCTCGTCACCTGGGCGCCACACTCGGCGACCTCGCCGGCGCCGTCCGAACCGAGGCTCGCCGGGAGCGCGATGTTCGGGTAGAGCCCGCGCGTGATGAACAGATCGCGATGGTTCAAAGCGCCCGCGCGCAGGCGCACCAGCACCTCGCCTGCGGCGGGATGCGGGCGGTCTACCTCGTCGACGCGCAGCGCCTGCGGCCCGTTCACCTCATGCAATCGAACGGCACGCATGGATTAGAAGACCGTCAGGATCAAGCGCATCGGCGCAGACTTAGCGATGGTGCGCAGCCAGGCCTTTCGCGCGCCGGCTCAGAAGCAGTCAAACGTGAGTTCTCAAGCCGCAATCGTCAAACAGGTCTTCCGCGGGCTCTCGCGGCTGTTCGGCAGCTATACGCTTTCGCTCGGTCCGGTGCGCGCACAGGGTGTGCCGGCGGTTCTGATCGCGGCCTCCGGCGTCATCATCGCCGGCGGCATCGCCACGGCACTCGCACGCAGCGCCAATCGCCTGCCGGAGACGCTGAACGCAGCTTCGGGCCTGGCGCATAGCCTGCGCGGCGGCGATACTCCGGCGCGCCTCACCCCGCACCGCCCGGCGTAACGCGGCGATGATCACGCACGACGCACTCGCAACGCTGATTCGCACCGCCCTCCCCGACGCCGAGGTCGAGATCTTCGACCCCACCGGGACGATGGACCACTTCAACGTGACGATCCGCTCCGCCGCATTTTCAGGCAAGTCTCTCCTCGATCAGCACCGCATGGTCTACGACGCGCTCGGCGACGCGCTGCGCGACGGCCGCGTTCATGCGGTGCAGCTCACGACGATCGCTCGCACCACCCACACCTCGTAAGGAAACCGCCATGTCCGATATCCTACAAGCCGAAGTCGACCGCGAGATCGCAGAACACGCGATCCTCATCTACGGCAAAGGCACCAAGACGATGCCGCGCTGCGGCTTCACCTTAGAGACCATCGAGTTCTTCGATCGCTTCGGCTATCCGTTCGAAGTCATCGACGTGCTCGAGAATATGCCCAAGCGCGAACACTTGGCGCAGCGCACCAACTGGCCGACGCTGCCCAAAGTCTTCATCAACGGCACCTTCTACGGCGATACCGATGTACTCGGGCCCATGGCCGAGAGCGGAGAGCTCGCCAAGATCTTGGAGCAGGCCTTCGGTACGCCGCCAAAACCCAAAGAGACCATTCACCTGCGGTGAGCGGCTTCCGCACGCTCGTCGACGCGTCGTCGGTGCACGAGCACCTCAACGATGCGGCCTGGCTGATCGTGGACTGCCGCCATAGCTTGGCGGATCTCTTGCTTGGCCGCCGGCTCTACGACGAAGGCCATCTTCCCGGTGCGATCTTTGCCGACGTCGAGCACGATCTCTCAGGCGCAGCGACGGGGCACAACGGCCGCCACCCGCTGCCGGAGCGCGAAGCCTTCGCAGAGTTCCTCCGGGCGCACGGGTGCAACGACACCACGCAACTGGTCGCCTACGACGCAGGTGCCGATATGTTTGCAGCACGCTTCTGGTTCTTGGCGCGCTGGATCGGCCATGCCGACGTCGCAGTGCTCGACGGCGGCACGGCCGCTTGGCAGGCCGCCGGCTTCCCGCTCGTTACCGGTGCGCCGCGCAGCAGCGTGCGCGGAACGCTGAGCGTACGCGCGCAGTTGGACGGTACACTGGACGCGCGACAGGTAGCCGCGTTGCTTAGCTCCTCGCGTTGCGTCCTGGTTGACGCGCGAGCGCCCGAACGCTATCGGGGCGATGTCGAACCGATCGATCCGGTGGCCGGTCATATCCCAGGCGCCCGCAATCGCTCCTTTAAGGAGAACTACGATGAGCGCGGGCGCATGAAGAGCGCCGCTGCGCTACGGCAAGAGTTTGCCGCGTTCAGCCATCCCGAGCACATCGTTCACTACTGCGGCTCCGGCATCTCTGCGGCGGCGAATCTCTTGGCGATGCTCTCCTCCGGCCTCGAAGGGATGCGCCTCTACCCCGGCTCGTGGAGCGAATGGTGCGCCGATCCCACCCGTCCCGTCGAACGGGGCGAGAATTCCGGCTAACGGCGCAGCGGCGGCGGCACCGCTCCGGGTCGCGCGATCGCTCCCGCCGGCGATGCGGCTAAGCGCGTGAGGTCTTCTTCGCTTGGCTCTTGGGAGATATCCCGGCAAGCATCGACGATGCAGAAGAAACCGAGCGGTTCGTCGGCACGGTTGACGAACTGGTGCAGTTCGAGCGGCGCGACGTAGATGACGTCGCTTGCCCCAATCTCACGCACGCTCTCGCCGATCACGGCGTAGCCGAGACCGCAGCGCACGATCACGTAATGCTCGTGCTCGTGCTTCTCCAAGCGCGATACGGCGCCGGGCTGCAACTCGAAGTAACGTAACTCCAGCCCCGGCCCGGGCTGCGCAGGGTCGCTCTTGCGGCTACCGACGATCGTATGGCGCTCCACACCCACGGCGGCTCCGGGGCGATACCCCTCCACCTCGACGCCGTCCCAACCGCGCTCGGTCGCGCGGACCACTTTGCCTCGCATCTTGCGCGCTAGCATACCACAGGCGAATGCGCGGCGGTGCGACGAAGGAAGAAGCATGCCGCGCTACTGGCTTTTCAAGAGCGAACCACACTCCTACCAAGCCCGCAATACGATGATCGAACATCCCGCAGCCGTGCGCCCGCAGATGCGCGCCGAGCCCCGGTTAGCGGGCATGCTGCTCCTGTAGCCCGGGCAGCGACTCTCCGTTCAACCGGTGAGCGCAACGCATTGGAAGATCATCCTGGGGCTGGCCCGCCTGCACTAATGTGACGCGCCGCCAACGTAATGTGCGAGTTGTCGTCAACCGGATGCGGAGAGGCGGTTGTCAGAATGTCACCTTTATGGTAACATTTTGACCATGCCTCAAAGTCGCCTCGACGCCCTCCTGGAGCTCGCAGCCGAGAACGAAGGCCTCGTGACCACTCGCTCCGCGGCCGAAGCAGGCATCAGCCGGCGAACCCTTGCCGGTATGGTCGAACGCGGTCGACTGGAGCGTGTTTCGCGTGGCGTCTATCGACTCGTCCATTCGCATCGCGATCCGCTCTCCCCGTTTCGTGAAGCGATTCTCTGGGCCCAGTCGCATAGAGGCCCGCGCGTGGCTCTTTCCCATGAGACGGCCCTTGCGGTCCTTGGCCTTACCGACGCGAACCCGTCGAAGATCCAGCTCACGATTCCGCCGCGTGCTCGGCTCCGTCGCCGTGCACCTGCGAGGATCGCGATCCATCGGGCGATTCTCGACAGCAGCGATGTCATCGAACACGAGGGTTTGCCCGTAACATCCGTCCCGCGAACGGTTCTCGATCTTGCGCGAAGCGGCAACCTGCGCTTTGCTAACGGCGCCGTCGTGCAAGCCCGCCGCGAAGGCTTTATAACTGAAAGCCAAAGTCGCCAGCTAACCAAGGAATTGGAAAAGCTACATGGCACGTGAGCGGCTTGACAAGGCCCTTTACCGTGTTGCGAGAGAGACCGACGTCGACGAACTCAGGCTGCGTCGTTGGGTCTCGTTCCTCGCGTTATGTGGCGTGCTCCAACGAGCGATCGACGAAGACGCCATTACTGACTACCATCTCAAGGGCGGTGCGGCACTTGAACTGCGATTCGCTGATCGGGCCCGTACCACAAAGGATATGGACGTCGGCCTGCCCGGCAATAGCCGTCGTGACCGGTTTGCGGCGCTTGAGCGCGCTGCCGCGCTGGGGTTTGATGAGTTCACGTTCCGCGTGAAGGTTCCGCACGACCTAGAACTTGTCGATACCGTGCGCGTTGATGTCGCAATCGCCTACCGAGGCCGCGGGTTTCAAACGATACAGATTGATCTTGGTCCCGCTGATGAACCGACGGTAGATCTTGTTGCGCCGACGATCAGAGGCGTTGCCGAACTCGGTATTCCGGTCACCTCGCCGGTACGCTGCATTACGCTCGACATTCAGGTTGCTCAGAAGCTCCACGCGTGCACAAATCCTCGAGTCCTCGAAGGCGAGAATCGCGCGAGAGACATTCTTGACATCGTTTTTCTGGACATGCTTGGTCAGCTCCATCCGAAAACAGTCCAGCCTGCCTGCATTCGCGCCTTCGAGCAGCGTGCGGAGCATGCGTGGCCGCCATCGATCGACATTCCATCGGCGTGGAAAATCGAGCTAGCATCTCTCGCTGCTGAGCAGGCCCTCCCATTTGCTACGGGCGACGAGGTCGTGGCTGCGTTCATGAACATCTACGAGAGAATTGTTGGAGCGTGAGTCCGGAACTATCACACGGCAGCACCCTGCTCGTGTTTCAATACGGATCAAACATGGACCGAGCGCGATTGAACAGCACGGTTCGCTTAGGCGGAGCAGCCGAATTGCGAGGCTTGGCCGAGACGATCGACGGTTATGACCTTGTGTTCAACGTATGGAGTTTGGGCCAACAATGCGCCGTCGCGAATCTAGTCGAAGGCACTCATGCGATTTATGGTGCCCTGTACGAAATCCCTGACTATCGCGTATTGCGCGCGCTGAAGCATGGGCTAAAGACGCTGGATGAAATCGAGGGTGAAGGTCAAACGTACGCACGAGCCTCCGTTGGCGTCATCTTCGGGGGGAAAAGGGTAGAGGCGCTGACTTACCTCGGGAAGCCGCCGAGCTTCAAGGACTGCCAGACGACCAGCAAGTATGCGCACCACATCATCAAGGGACTCGAAGAACTCGACGCCCCGGCGCCGTACGTCGACTACGTGAAGAACTGCATCGCGGAGAGCCTGACCTGTGCTAACTAGCGTTCTCCTGAGCCCAGTTCGTCGGGACGAAGGATTAGAGTGCCTGCGCGCGCTTGAGAAAGATCTGCTGCGAATCGATGGGCGGTTCGCCCGCCGCAGGCCGGCAGCGTACGTAGGTTCCGTCCGCTTGCAGCTCTCGGCTCTTGCAGTTATCCGCCAACGTGACCGAGAGAATATTCGATGCAATGGTCTCGGCCAGCATGGGATCGAGAACGGGGACGGCGAGCTCAACGCGGCGATCGAGGTTACGGCCCATCCAATCGGCAGACGAGAGATAGAGCTGCCGCTCGCCGCCGTTGGCAAACTCGAAGATGCGCGAGTGCTCGAGCAGACGCCCGACGATGCTGCGCACGCGAATCGTTTCGCTCACGCCGGGCACACCCGGGCGCAAGATGCACATCCCGCGTACCGAGAGATCGATTGGGACGCCGGCTTGCGAAGCGCGATAGAGCGCTCGGACCATCTCGGCGTCGGTGATGGCATTGACCTTGGCGCGAATCGCTGCAGGCCGGCCCGCTCGCGCATGCTCGGCTTCCCGGTCGATGAACGCAATCAACTCGCGCCGCATGGTCACCGGTGCAACCAGCAGATCTTCGTAATCCGTGATCTTCGCAAATCCGGTCAGCGCGTTAAAGAGCTGGGCAACATCCGTCCCAAGCTCCGGGCGAGCGGAGAAGAGGCTCAAGTCCGTGTAGAGCCGCGACGTCTTTTCGTTGTAGTTCCCGGTTCCCACGTGAATGTAGCGACGAATGCCGGCCTCTTCATCGCGCACGACGAGCGTCACCTTCGCGTGCGTTTTGATGTCCGTATAACCGTACACGACGTGCGCCCCGGCGCGTTCCAAGCGCCGCGCCCACTCGATGTTGTTCTCTTCATCGAAACGAGCCTTGAGTTCGATGACGACCGCGACTTGCTTTTCGTTCTCTGCGGCGGTCAAGAGCGCTCGCACGATCGGCGAGTTCGTTCCGGAGGTGCGGTAGAGCGTCATCTTGATCGCCAGAACGCGATCGTCTTCGGCAGCTTGCTCGATGAACTGGACCACCGGATCGAACGATTCGTAGGGATGCGCCAGCAGCAGATCTCCGTCCGCAATCGCCGCGAAGAGATCGGTCACGCCGATCAACCGCTTGGGCGTCGCGGGCGTAAACGGCGGGTCGCGATAGGCATCGTATCCGGGGAGGTTCACGATGCTCCACAGATCGCTCAAGCCGATCATGCCGTCTACCGCGTAACAGTCGACTTCGGAGAGATCGAGCGCACGCAAGAGAAAATCCCGCAGATACTCCGGCATCGAGCGATCGATCTCCAAGCGCACGGGTTCGCCGAAGCGCCGCTTCTGCAGCTCCGACTCGATCGCCGCCAGGAGATCGCCGGCCTCATCTTCTTGGAGATCGAAATCGGCATCCCGCGTGACGCGAATGAGATACGATTCGCGGACTTCCATGCCGGGGAAGAGCGCGTCGAGATGGTGCGCGATCAGATCCTCGAGCAGGACGAACCAACGGCACCCCTCCGGTGCACCGTCGACCGGCACGAAGCGCGGCAGCGTCGGCGGGATCTTCACCCGCGCAAAGTGGATTTGGACGCCCTCCGGCGTCACTTCTTCGAGTTCGACGCCAAGCGAGAGCGAGAGATTGGAGATGTAGGGGAAGGGATGAGCGCCATCGACGGCCAGGGGCGTGAGGACCGGAAAGACCCGGTCGTCGAAGGTTCGCTCGAGACTCGCCTGCTGCTCTTCATCGAGATCGGCGACGGCCTTGATGACGATGCCCACGCTTTCGAGTTCGGGGAAGAGTTGCTCGCGCAGGAGCCGTTGCTGGAGTTCCAGGCTCCCGCGTAGCTGGCTTGAGATCGCAAGCAAGTGTTCGGCCGGCGCGCGACCATCGTCGGAGCGCTTGAGAACCTGCGCGTCGATCTGCTGCTTGAGGCCCGCAACGCGAATCATGAAGAACTCATCGAGATTGCTGCCGAAGATCGCAACGAACTTCAAGCGCTCGAAGAGCGCGGCGCTGGGGTCAAGCGCCTCTTCCAACACGCGTTCGTTGAAGGAGAGCCAGGAGAGTTCGCGGCTAAAGTAGAGCGCCGGATCGTCGAGTCCAGGCACCTCGACCGGGGTAGTGATCATGACCTTGAGTGGGATTCGCCGCCCGCAGCGGAAAGTCTAGGCAATGGTTGAGACCTTGCTCCTGGATGCACGCACCCAAATGGAGCTGGCGGGCGTTGCGCTGGCGGCAGCGGCCGTTCTTGCCGTACCGCTGGGAGTGCTGGCGGCCTCGATGAGACTCCTGCGCCCGCCCATCTTGGCGCTGGCCAGTCTCGGGCGGACGATCCCAAGCCTGGCCGTCCTCATGTTCGTGCTGCCGTTCCTCGGCGTCGGCTTTCTGCCGGCGGTCGTCGCGCTCACGCTGCTCGCCGTTCCGCCGATCGCCATCAATGTGGACGTGGCCCTGCGCGGGGTCCCGGAGGCACCCCTGGATGCGGCCCGAGGCATCGGGATGACGTCGCGGCAGCGCTTCCTGCAGATCGCCTGGCCGCTGTCGCTGCCGGTCACGCTCGCGGGGGTGCGCACGGCCGCAATCGAGGTGGTCGCAAGCGCGACGCTGGCCACCTTCATCGGCGGCGGAGGGCTAGGCGATGACATCGTCCGCGGCCTGCAGACCGGTGACGCGACGCTGCTGATCGCAGCCTCGGCGACCGTTGCGGCCCTCGCGTTTGCCGTCGAACTGCTTCTTGGGGCAGCCGTGCGCGGCGTGGAAGCGCGCGCATGACCGCAACGCTGACGCGAGCCAAGGCGCTGGCACTCATCGGCGCGGCCGCTGCGCTACCGTCTTGTTCCAACGCGCATACGGTGGCCGTCGGCTCGAAGAACTTCACCGAAGAGTACATCATCGCCGAGATCTACGCCCAAACCCTCGAACATGCAGGCCTGCACGTCGTCCGGCGCTTCGGCCTGGGCAGCACACAAGTCGTGATGGCGGCGCTCGCGCGCGGCGACGTGGATCTCTATCCGGAGTATACGGGAACTGCGCTGATCGACGTCCTCCATCTTCCGGCAAGCCGCGACGCGAACACGATCTTCTCCGTCGTCAAGGCGGCCTATGAGCGTCGCTACCACCTGACGTGGCTGGATCGCTCTCCGATGGACGATTCTCAGGCACTTGCCACCACACAAGCGATCGCGCAGCGTTACCATCTGCGCACGCTCTCACAGCTCGCCGTTCTCGCGCCGCGCCTGCGCTTGGCGACGATCCCGGAGTTTCTCAGCCGCCCCGACGGCTTGCCCGGCCTGCAGCGCCTCTACGGCGGCTTTCACTTCAAGTCGGTGCGGACCTACGACATCGGGTTGAAGTACCAAGCGCTGCTGGAAGGGCGCGCCGATGTCGCGACGGCGTTTACGACGGACGGCGAGATCATCGCCGATCGCCTGGTCGTGCTCGATGACAATAAACATCTGTGGCCGCCGTACAACGTGGCTCCGGTCGTGCGGGATACGACCTTGCGACGATATCCCGTCATCGCCGCAGCCCTCAATCGTGTCGCACCGTGGATTACGACGCACGCAGCACAAGCGATGAACCTCGCCGTCGAGGTTGATAAGCGCGGCCCCGATGAGGTGGCTGCGCGTTTCCTACGGGAGCACCGGCGCTGACGCACCAAACCCGCGGCGCTCGTGTGCGATTCGAAGGTGTCGGCGTACGCTACCCCGGCGCCGATCGCGACGCGATCGCCGAGGCAACGCTCGACCTTGAACCGGGAATGTTTGCCGTGCTCTTGGGACCCTCCGGTTGCGGCAAGAGCACGCTCGTTCGGACCGCCAATCGCTTGGTGCCGCCGGCACGCGGACGGGTGGAGATCGACGGCGTGGATATCGCAACGGTCGACGCGGTCGCACTGCGCCGCTCGATCGGCTACGTCATTCAAGCGGTCGGGCTCTTCCCGCATATGAGCGTCGCGGAGAACATCGCCGTCGTACCTCGGCTGCTCGGCTGGCCGTCCCAACGCATCGCCCATCGCGTGGATGAACTGCTGGAGCTGGTTCGGCTCGATCCGGCACGCTACCGCACGTGCAGACCCCGTGAACTCTCCGGAGGGCAAGCCCAGCGCGTCGGCGTCGCGCGAGCACTCGCGGGCGAACCGCGACTCCTCCTCATGGACGAACCGTTCGGGGCGGTCGATGCGCTCGTACGGGCATCGCTGCAGGACGAGATCGTCAGCATCGTGCGACGCTTGGGCACGACCGTGCTCTTCGTCACGCACGACGTGGACGAAGCGTTACGCATCGCCGATTGCCTGGCGATCCTGCACGAAGGGCGTATCGTGCAGGCGGCGCCCCCGCTCGATGTGCTCGTGCACCCGTGCAGCGAGTATGTCCGTGCGCTCCTGGACACCGACGATACGATTCGTCGTCTGCGGCTGATGAGCGCGCGCCAAGCGGCACGCCGACGCCTGCCGGACGATCCGGCAGACTGCCCAACGCTTGCGCCCGATGCAACGCTCTACGATGCTCTTGGCCGCCTGCTCGACGGCGCGCTCGCGCTGCGCGTCGAGGAAGACGAGCATGACCTCGGGATGCTCGATCTCGCCGCAATTCGCCGGGCACTCGCGAAGGGAGCCTCGTGAGCTACCTGCTCTCCCATCCGCTGCGCGTTCTCGCACTCACGCAAGCGCACGTCATCATCGTGGGCACGTCGTTGGCGCTGGCGCTAGCGATCGCATTTCCGCTCGGTGTACTGGCCGCACGCCGCCCTAAGTCCTCTGGACCGATCATCGGTGGACTTGCCGCCGTCTACACGATCCCCAGCCTGGCGTTGCTGGCCATTCTCGTGCAGGCCTTCGGCCTGGGTTTCTGGACCGCCGTCATTGCGCTGGTGGCCTACGGCCAGTTCGTGTTGGTACGCAACATCGCGGTTGGGCTGCGCGGCGTACCGCAGGAGCAACGCGAGGCGGCCGTGGGCCTAGGCATGAGTCCGGCGCAGACCCTGCTGCGCGTCGAACTCCCGTACGCGCTGCCGGTGATCCTCGGCGGCGTTCGCATCGCAGCGATCGCCATGGTGGCCCTCGCGACGCTCGCAGCCTACGTCGGTGCCGGCGGGCTCGGCACGCTCATCTTTGAGGGTCTCGCGTTTCGACAGATCGATCGCACGATCGCCGGGAGCCTCGCGGTGGCGGCGCTGGCCATCGCAATCGATATCGCGTTGCGTGCCGTCGAACGGCGCGCCGCCTAGGCGCGAACGAAGAGATTCACGCTGAAGCGCTTGTCCGCATCCAGCCAGCGCTCGCCGGGCAGAAAGCCCGCGCGTCGAGCCAACGCCTCGATTTGGTCGAGCGAGTACTTATAGGAGGACTCCGTGTGGATGCGCTCGCCTGCCTCAAAGATAACCTCGCGCTCGATCGCAGCGATCCATACGCGGCAGGCCGCGCGCGCCTCCAAGAACGACGCCACGCAACCGCGCTCCTCATCGTACTCTGCGACGTGATCGAAGTTGCGCAGATCGAAGCTCCCGCCAAGTTCGCGATTGATGCGAGCCAGCAGATTCTTATCGAAGGCGGCCGTTACGCCGGTGGGGTCGTCGTAGGCAGCCTCCAGCGTCGCACGCTCTTTGCACGCGTCGATGCCGAGCAGCAGCCCATCGCCGCTACGCAATCGTGCCGCTAACGCAGCGAGCAACTCCTCGGCTTGGAGTGGTTCGTAGTTGCCGATGTTCGAGCCCATAAACATCGCGAGCACCCGGCCATCGAAGCGTAGCTGCGGCGATTGCAAGACGTGGAAGTAGTCGCCGGCGTAGGCGCGTACGCGCAGCGTCGGGAAGCGTTCGATCAAGGCGCGGCATCCGGCGATCATCGCGCCGGTCGAAATATCGACGGGGCTGTAGCAGAGGCTGCCGTGCGCGCGCACCGCATCGTCGATCAGCAACCCCGTCTTGCCGGCGCTGCCGCTCCCAAGTTCGAAGAAGTCTGCCGGCTCGCCGAGCGCGCGGACGATGGCCCAGCCGTGCTCGTGCAGGATCTGCGTCTCGGCTGCGGTGAGGTAGTACTCGGGCAGCAAGCAGATCGCTTCGAAGAGCGCCGAGCCGATCGCGTCGTAGAGATACTTCGAGGCCAAGTGTTTGCGCGGCGCGAGCAAGCCTGCCGCAACATCCTGCGCGAAGCGGTCGCCCAGGATCGCTCCGGCCGGCTCGACGATCTGGAATCGATCCTCAGGCAACGCAATCGCGCGCTGCTCGCTCATGTTAGGCTTTGGGGCAAACGGAGCGCACGGCAGCCTCGGCCTGGGGATCGGCGGGCGCACCGGCCGGGCGAGCGTACATCGCAACGTAGGTCGCGCCGGCAGCCTTGGTAATCAGCATATCGAGGCGCTCGGGCCCTTTGTCGCTTTTGTTGCTACCGAAGGTTCCCACGACGCCTGCGCCGAGTAGCGTGATCCAACGCGCGGGCCGATTCCCGCAGATCGTCACGCGCTTGCGCGCCAGCACCTTGGCATGGTTCAGATCGGCATGCGAGAGGGCCTCCTTCGCCGTGATCGCCACGGGGCTGCGCAGGAGCATCACGACGGCGTGGGAGTTCTTCGGATCGGTCCAGACCTGCATGAGGCCCATAATGCTGGGCGAAGACGTCCAGCCGGACGGCGCTTTAAAGTTCAGCGCTGTTGTGACGCTACCGCAAGCGCTCAGCGCAGCAAGAAGCGCGAGGGGCAGAAGGGCGCGAAGAAGAGGCTTCATCCGACCGCTATTCGCCATGATGCACAAAACTCTGGCCGGCAGCGCGTTCGTAGCCCAGAATCTGCGTCCAGCGATCGAAGATGATCGCGATGTAGGCGCGCGTCTGACGATAGGGCGGGACCCCGTGGTAGGCGGCCACCGCGCCCGGGCCGGCGTTATAGGCGGCGAGCGCCAGATCGTACCGGTCAGCGTGCCGACGGTAGGCGCGCACGTAGCTCGCCAGCAACGCCGCCGCACCGTCGATCGCGTCGCCGACGACAAACGGGTCGACACCGTACTGTGCCGCGGTCGGCAGCGTGAACTGCGCGATGCCGACGGCGCCCGCCGACGAGAGCGCTTGCGGATCGTAGGCCGACTCCTGTAAGAGCGTCGCGCCAAGAAAGCCGCTGGGCAAACCGTTACGACGGGCCGCTCGGACGGTCATCGCTGCCAACATCAGAGCATCGGTTGCGGAAATGCGCGGATTGGTGTGCAGGATCGCGCGCGCGAGCGCTAACGTAGCGCCGCGCACAGGCGGGCCATCTTCGAGTACGCGCAATCCGAACGGCACGTCGATGCGCGGCGTGGCGTGCCACGTTAACGCCACATTGCGAACGCGCACGATGCGAGCGCGCGGGGTGGGCGCGGAGGTGCGCAACCCGCACGCAGGCAAGAGAACGCCCGTCACGGCGAGTGCCGCGCAAAGGAACGTCGATGGTCTCGGCAGTTGTCGCAGCGTTAGCGGTCCTCGTTGTGGGAGATTCTCTCTCGACGTTCTTCTCCTTGGACCATGCGGCCCTCTCGCTCGATCGATACTGCTCGACGGCATCCTGGGCGCACTGCCCTACCTGCTCGTCGCCGCACTGGACCCCGCGCCTCTCGTGACCGGCGCCCCTGCGCTGATCCTGAACGTCTGGTGGCGGCACACCATGGAGCTGGGCTCGAAGATGCACGGCTGGGACGGCCGGCTTCGGCATGCCCGGGGTCCTCCGGCCCGGGTCGTTGCCGTCGCTCGGTCCTGCAACGCATTGGCAGTAGCGACGAGAAGGTCACATAACCTCTCCCGTCATTTACCCTTGAGCGCATGATCGTTGAACGCTCGCGCCGGCACGGGAACCGGCGGCGACCGTCGGTCGGCACTCAGTCGCAGAATCTCTGCGCACAACGCTCGTGGGATGACGGCCTTCGCTCGCCCCCAGCCTCCGTGTTGGCACAAGCGACTCGGCGGCTGCGTACATCGGGAAAACGTCATCACATCGCCGGGCAGCGCTCCGCAAGGCCGGAAACCGACACTCCGGCATCGAAAGGCTCGGACATATGGGGAATATCGGCTCGGCAGAGCAACAGGCGCGCATCGCGAACAAGTTTTGGTGAATCGTGAGCATATCGAAGCGAATAGTATGCCTAGCAAATTCTCGGAAGTTGCAGGGGCGATGTGTCGCCGGAAGAGAGTTGCAGAGAAACGGACCCGGTCCATGGATAAGGCCAGTCAGTGATCGTCCAACAGAAGAAGTGTCGGAGGAAGAGCGTCGCTATCAAGACGGAAGCGATCCTAAGATATTGGATATCATTGACGTGCCCCTGATAGCAGCGCGCCCAAAGGGGTATCAGCAAGAGAACTGGCTCCTCGACCCACAGTCCTATTGGGTGAAGAGAGATGGGTACCGTTGGGAAGACCTCGGCGCTTTACAGGACCACGCCGGTTCGCTTTGGCTCAATGGCTTCAGTAGCTATAACGGGATTAACGACCGCGTCCCCCTTACTCAGGCAATGACGTTGACTAGTTCCCTAAAGCTAATCCATTTGGATAATCCCAACATAAGAGTCTTTGCGCCAGGGAAAGCATTCGGCAACGCCAAGCGCCGCGTTCAGGCGAGTTTTTCGTTCGACGGAACAGATTACGCACTCTGGGTTACAGATCCAATTGTCGAGCGTCAATATCTCGCGAAGCCGGACGATGAGTACCCGCTGCGCGATGTTTATCTCACAATAAGCATCGGTGAGCCATATCAGGATTATTGCTACAAGCTCGTCGCGACAGTGATAACTAGGACCTAAACCGTATGATGACGCCAATCGAAGTCATGACCATCGGACACTCGAATCATAGTTTCGAAAAGTTAACGGCATTGCTGCGGGAACATCGCGTGGATGCAGTGGCCGACGTACGGTCAGCCCCTTATAGCCGCATGTACCATCAATTCGATCGTGAAGAATTGAGCGAAGCATTGCAGAAAGAAGGTATTGCGTACTCCTTCTTGGGAGAAGAGCTTGGGGGTAGACCAAAGGACGATGCGTGTTACGAACACGGTCGCGTCCAATATCGGCGCGTGGCCATCACTGATAACTTCAAGCGGGGGATTCAGCGGGTTCTCATTGGGGCACAGCGATACCGAATAGCACTCATGTGTGCCGAACGCGAACCGATTGAGTGTCATCGTGGCCTTCTTATCGCGCCAGAGCTGGAAAAGGTGGGGGCCTCGATCGTTCACATCCATTCCGATGGGACTTTGGAAACCCACGCTCAGGCCGTGCAGAGGCTCCTAGCCCGTTTTGGTCTGCTTAAGCAAAGCCTATTTCTGTCGCGATCTGATCTTATTGAAGAGGCGTATGCAAAACAGCAAGAACGTGTCGCTCACGCGCGAAGCTCGGCGCCACAGCGAAGAGCTCAGATTGTCGGATGAGACTCTACACGATTGGATTCACGAAAAAGAGCGCCGAAACGTTTTTTGAGACACTCCGGAAATCCGGTGCCAGGCGTGTTCTTGACGTACGCCTGAATAACGTTTCACAGCTCGCGGGCTTTACTAAAAAGCAAGACCTTGCGTATTTCCTCTCGACAATTTGCGGGATGGAATATAAACACGTTCCACTGCTGGCTCCTACTCAAGATATGCTCGATGAGTACAAGAAGCACCATGGGAGTTGGCAGGATTATGAGAAGAAATTCCTTGACCTGATGCGCGAACGGAGAATCGACCAGGAGATCTCGAAGGATTTGATTGCTGATGCCTGTCTTCTATGCAGTGAGGATAAGCCGCTCCATTGCCATCGCCGTCTCGTGGCAGAGTACCTTGTAAGCCACTGGCGTGACATAGAAGTCAGGCACCTCTGAGAGTCAGGGGTCAGGCGCTTACCATTGAGTAGCCGGAACCCCTGACCCGGGTCGCTTTGACCAAGACCGCGTGTGTAATGGGTCTAACGGCCAGCCCTCTAACGGATTTCGCAAAACGCCGGGATATCGAGACGAGCCGGGACGCGAAAACCCTGACAACATATAGCGGGAACGTACGTTCGCCTATAGGGCACCTCGATAAATCCAGGTGCTCGGATTGGGCGCTCGGGGAATACAGATGCGAGGGGGGTGCGAGGGAGCATATACAGCGTGATCTGTGACTGAGCACACGACGAAGCAGGTGCGTTCTCCGAGGGTTCAAGACGGGTGCCTGGATTTATCGAGGTGCCCTATACATGCTTAAGGGCGCCTCCGCGCCGGCCTTGGATCGTCCGTCCCGAGGAGCACGACGGCCACCACCGAAACCCCGAGATCGAGTTTGGCGATATCTTTCGCTCCCCGACCAGCCGAAGGATGCGCAATGCCGCGCTGCGCCGTTTGCACGGGGCGCAGTCGCGATCGTAACGGAGAAGTTCATGACCAAGCGGGCGCTCTTTCTCATCTCGGATACCGGAGGCGGCCATCGCAGCGCCGCCAACGCCATCACCGCCGCTCTGGATGAGATCGTCGCTCCCTACGCCTTCGAATACCGGATCGACGATGTCGCCGCCCACTGTTCCTTCCCGCTGACGCAGCTCGGCCTGGGGTACAGCATGGCGCTGCGCTACGCTCCGCCGGTCTACGGCGCGCTCTACTACGCGACGAACGGCCGGCGTCGCTATCGGGCCTTGGTGCGTTTCTGCGAGCCGCTCTACCGCGAACGGCTGCGCGATCACTTCCTCGCCTATAACCCCGACGTCATCATCTCGGTCCATCCGCTCCTCAACCATGCGGCCCTGCGTGCGCGCGCCGACGCCGGCATGACCCATGTTCCGATCATCACGGTCATCACGGACCTCGGGAAGGTCCATGAGTCCTGGCTGGTCCCGGAGGCCGACGCCGTCATCGTGCCGGCGCGGGAGGTCTACGAACGGGCTCTCTCGCGCGGCGTTCGCCCCTCGCGGCTGCGCCTGCTCGGCCACCCCATTCACCCCAGGTTCGACGACGTGGTCGGGACCCGTCAAGAGCTGCGAGCGCAGCTAGGCCTGCCCGCCGACGGGCCGATCGTCCTCCTGATGGCCGGGGGCGAAGGCGGCGGCAAACTGCTGCCCACGGCGCTTGCGCTCGCCAAGGCGAATCTCGGCGTCCGGCTCGTCGTGGTCTGCGGCCGCAACGAGTCGCTCCGCGAGAAACTCTCGGAGCTCGTCCCCAGCCTGAGAACGCCGATGAACGTCTTGGGCTTCACCGATAGGATTCCCGAGCTCTTCCATGCGGTCGATCTCCTGGTCACCAAGGCCGGCCCCGGGGCGCTGGCCGAGGCTGACGCCGCACAGCTTCCGGTCGTCGTCTACGACTACGTCCCGGGACAGGAACGCGGCAACGTCGACTTCGTCCGCCACAACGGCCTCGGTGAGGTTGCGATTCACAGCAGCGCGGAGGTCGTCGCCTCCGTTCGGCGGATGATCCGCACCCCCGAGCGGCTGGCGCAGATTCGCCGCAACCAAGAGCGCGTGGCGCCGGTTCGCAGTTCGCGGCGCATCGCCGCGCTCATCGCCCAGATGGCCACCGAAGGCACGATCCCCGAACTGGACGCCGGCGCGCTGCGCGCCGCCGCCGGCGTCTAGCCGGGAGTGCTAGACGCCGGGAGCGTCCTGGCGCGTCTTCAGCCCGCCGCGCAGGGCCATGGTCGCGGCACCGACCTGCCCCGCATCGTTGCCGAGCTTAGCGGTGCCGATGCGGGTGGTGGCGCGCGGCACCATGGTGGTCAGTTCATCCACGCGTGACTGCACGGCCGCCACAAGGAAGTCGTTCGCCGAACTCACGCCCCCGCCGAGCGCAATCGTTTCGGGATTGACGAAAGCGATGACGTTGGCGAGACCTATCGCGAGATCCGCGGTGTAGTTCTTCCAAGCGGCCAGCGCATGATCGTCGCCGGCTTGGGCCGCCTTGCGAATCTTCTTCGACCCGAGCTTCTCGCGGGGCATATCGAGCAACGCGCTGCGCGGAAACGACGGCGCCACCGCAAAGGCATGACGGATGAGACCGGTGCCCGAGGCCTGCGCTTCGAAGCATCCGGTCTTCCCGCAGCCGCAGATGAAGCCGTCGGTCGGGCGGATCTGATGGTGCCCGAACTCCCCTGCGCCGAAACGATACCCTATCAACAGATGCCCTGCGCCGACGACGCCGCCGCCGATCCCGGTGCCCAGCGTCAAGAGCGCAAAGTCCATGCTGCCTTGGCCGATGCCGAACTCATACTCGCCCAGCGTCGCGCACCGCGCGTCGTTGCCCACCAGGACGGGCTGTGAGAAACGCTTGCGCAGAAGCTCTCCCAGCGGAACGTCGGACCAACCGAAGTTCGGAGAGTAGCGCACGTGCCCGGATTCGGGGTCGACGTTGCCGGGTGAGCCGATCCCGATCGCCGCGATCTCATCCGAGGCGGCGCCGATCGCCTGCTTGGCGACCGCGGCGATCTGCTCCACCACCGACTCAAACGCTCGATTTTCGATGTTCTGTTCGTACTGGGCTCTGATGGCACCATCCTCACCCACAACACCAGCCGTGACGTGAGATCCTCCGAGGTCGATGCCGATGGCGCTACGCATGGCTGGATACTTTGTCATCTACACAGGCCGGACCCGCACGAGACCGCGAATCGTCAGCGCACCATGGAAACGATCGATTTAACCGCCCTGCGCGCCTATTCGCGCGAGACCGGCCAGCCTACCCACCCCGAGATGCTCGATACCCGGCCGATCGAACACGTCAACAAGATCGAAATAGACGAAGAACACATCACGATCACGTTCGATCAGAAGACGACTCGCTACTACAACGCCAACGAAATTCTCCAACGCGAATGGATCTACAAGTACAACGACGATCCGGAGTTCGTCCGAGCCGTCGCCCGCGTGATCGACATCGCGCGCAAACACCTCAAGGATCTGCCTGCCACTATCTCCTGCCCTCCGGGATGCGCCGAGTGTTGCAGCGGCTACGAGCCGTTCGTCAGCCGCGCCGATCTCCAGCGTATCGCCGACCACCTGGGCATGAGCACGGCCGACGTGATGCGCGAGTACGTTGTCGAGCGCCCCTCCGCCGACGGGTTCCACCTGGGCTGGTTGCGCAAGGTCACGGACGACGTGGCCGATCAGTGCGTCTTCCTCAAGGGCTCTCGGAGCGGCCGCTACTACTGCGGCATCTACCCGGCTCGACCCGGCGACTGTCGCGACTTCACGCCGATCGGCTGCGAAGATGTCGACGACGAACTGCCGCACGACGCGCACTTCAAACTCGGAGCGGCGTTCTCTCCCAAGCGGCGCAACGGCAGCAGGACCCGCAGGTAGAGGCGCGGTCGGCTCGTGCGCCGGAGTCCACCGCTTCGCATGGAGTCTCCACGAACCGGACCTGCAGGCCAAGATTGACCGGGCGCTCGGCAAACCCACGCACGGCCGCCCGCGAAACTCTGGGTACTAGCAGAGAGTCACAAGGAGTTACCTCGAAAGGAGCGCTATGAAACGCATCTTCTTCGCACTCTTGGCAACCCTATTCGTCACGGGGTCTCTCGCGGCCGGGGCCGCAACCCCCAAGCAGATCACCATCAAGATGAACGCTCTCAACCACAGCGGTGAACACGGCACCGCAACGCTCACCCAACTCAACGGCGGCGTCAAGGTCGTCGTCAAGCTGGTCGACACCCCGGCATGGGCTCAACCCACGCACATCCATATCGGGGTCTGCGGGCACATTCATGAAGCTCCCGAGTATCCCCTGACCGCGGTGCGCAACGGCGTCTCTTCGACCATCGTGCCGGGCATTACGCTGGCCGCCCTGCTCGACGGCGCCTACGCGATTAACGTGCACAGGAGCGCGAAGGATCTCCCGCACTACGTCGCCTGCGGAAACATCGAGTAAACCCGCCCTCCGATCGCGAATAAGGCACGTTGTTATGCAACGCCCTTCATCTGTATCTCGCTTCGGAGAGACTCCGCAAGCCGAACTGCCCGACGACATCCAGGCGATCTTCGAGAAAAATCAGGAACGCCTGGGCTTTGTGCCCAATGTTTTTCGCGCCTATGCGCGGCGCCCCGAACACTTTCGCGCCTTCATGCTCTATCACGACGTGCTCATGAAGGCGCCGAGCGGCCTCTCGCGCGCGGAGCGCGAGGCGATCGTGGTAGCGGTCTCCTCGGAGAATCGCTGCCAGTACTGCATGACCGCTCACGGTGCCGCGCTGCGCATTCTCGGCAAAGATCCGCTCCTGGCCGAGCAGATCGCCAACAATTGGCGCACCGCCGAACTCTCGCCGCGTCTGCGCACGATCCTGAGCTTCGCCTCGCGCGTGAACGAGCCGGGCTTCGCCGCATCGGACGACGAGATCGCACACCTGCATGAGGCCGGTTTCTCCGATGACGACATCTGGGATATCGCCTCCATAGCCGCGTTCTTCGGGCTCTCCAACCGCATGGCCGGTGTCATGGATATGCGACCGAATCCCGAGTTCTACACGATGGGACGTTAAGGGCACCTGATAGATACGGGTGCTTGGTTTTGGCCGTCGGGAAAGGCAGATGCGAGGAGGGTGCGAGGGAGCATATACAGCGTGATCTGTGACTGAGCACACGACGAAGCAGATGCGTTTCCCTGGGGACAAAGACGAGTGCCGGGATTTATCAGGTGCCCTCAACAGCCGGCGATCAACTGCGCGAAGCGTTCCGGATCGACGTTGCCCCCGGTAATGATGATCCCAACCCGCTTGCCGGCCACATCCGGCAGGCGGCCGGAGAGCATCGCCGCCAGGCCGGCAGCGCCGCTGGGTTCGATCACCAGCTTGAGGCGCTCGAAGGCCCAGCGCATGGCGGCGCGCAGCTCATCGTCGCTCACGGTCACGACGCCGCGAGCGTGGGTTCGAACGATCTCAAACGTCAAGGCGCTCGTCGCTTGGGTCTGCAGTCCATCGGCAATCGTCTGCGGCACGGGAATCTCCACGATCTCGCCGCGTGCCAAGCTGCGCGCGAGGTCATCGCCGGCCTGCGGCTCAACGCCCCAGAGCGCAATGCTCTCATTCACGCCGTGCGCTGCCAAACAGCTCCCGGCAAAGAGCCCGGCACCGCCCACGCAGACGACGAGCGCATCGAGCCCCGGCGCATCTTCGAGCAGTTCGAGGGCTGCCGTGCCGGCGCCGGCGACGATCTGCGGATCGTCGTAGGGCGCAATCAGCGTCGCGCCACGCTCCTGCACCAGATGCTCTGCGATCGCTTGCCGGTCGTCCACACCGCGCTCGTAGAGCACGACCTGCGCGCCGTAGCCCCGTGTCGCCGCAAGCTTCGAAAGCGGCGCATCCGACGGCATGACGATCGTCGCCGGAATCTTCAGGAGCGCCGCCGCAAGGGCAACGCCTTGAGCATGATTCCCACTCGAATACGCCACGACTCCCGCCGCGCGTTGCGCCGGGCTCAGTTGGACGAGCGCATTATACGCGCCACGAAACTTGAACGCACCGACGCGTTGCAGGTTCTCGCACTTCAGAAAGCACTGCGCTCCGACCTGTGCATCGAGAGTCCGCGACGTAACGACCGGCGTACGGTGCGCAACCCCACGCAGGCGCGCAGCCGCCGCGAGAACATCCTCGAAGGTAACCGTAGGCACTACGGCGAGATCGCCCCGGTCTTGGGAAAGAAGCGCCAAGCAACGATCTTTCCGTGGCTATCCAAGCGCAGGCGTTCGAGGTAGATCCGCTTGCTGAACGTCGCCACAAAGCAATGCACGCCGACCGGACAACCGCCTCGATGCTCTTTGACGGATTCCAACGTGCCTTGTCGCGAAAGCTCGTCGGACCACTCCGCCACTTGGACGCGGGTGATCCTGATGCCGGGCGCCAAGTCGCCCTGCATCGGCTTCAGATTATTGTTGATCGCCGCTTGCGTCATTCCGGTAGCCAGGCGTTCGTAGCGATTCTGAAACGAACAGGCGGCCAACCCCGCCGCGACTGCCACCGCGAGAGCCGCTCGCATCACGATCTTCATGTTAACAGGTTGCAGAAAAAGTCCCCCACCGATCTCGATCACCGCTTTTGGCCGCTTTCTTCGTTGCTCATCGGTCACAACGCTACGGCGTTGCTCCCTCTTCGCGCCTCGAAATCGACTCAAAATCGTCACTCGAATATCGGCATGCGACTTTTCCCGCAACCTGTTAAAGATACCTCCCGGCGTGCCGTCACGCCCGCAAACTCTACGAACTGCAGCGTCGAGTTCCACTCGCGCGCCAGCTTCACGCTCCACTCATTCTCAAACAGCACCACGGCTGCGCCGGCCCAGTCTTCTACCAACTTCGCGCTGGAGGGCAACTGCGCGTGCATGGCACTCTCGGCCTCGCCTGCGACGTGTAAAGCCAGCCCGTATGCCAGGGTCGTCATCTGCACACGTACGCCATACTCGTTCTCCAACCGATACTTGGCTACTTCGAACTGCAGCGGACCGACGGCCGCCAAGATGGGTTCGGTTCGCGGCGAGCCGTATGGATAGAACACTTGAATGGCACCCTCTTCTCGCAACTGCGCGATCCCCTTGCCGAACGCCTTATATCCCGAGGTATCCAAGCTGCGTACGGAGGCGAAATGCTCGGGCGCGAAGCTCGGCAATGGATCGAACGTCACCGCATCGCCTTCGTAGAGGGCATCGCCGATCGCAAAGGCTCCGGGGTTCGCCAAACCGATGACATCGCCCGCGCAGGCGACATCAAGCGACTCCCGATCGTCGGCGAAGAGACGCATCGCACGCGAGAGCCGGACCGTTGCACCGGTGCGCCCGTTGCGCACCGCCATATCGCGCTCGAACGAACCGGAACAGATGCGCACGAAGGCGATGCGATCGCGATGGCGCGGATCCATGTTGGCTTGAATCTTGAAAACGAAACCGCTGAAACGCGGCTCGTCGGGCCGCACGCTGCCGCGACCCTGCGGTGGCGGGCTCATGCGCACGAACGCATCGAGGAAGAGTTGGACGCCGAAGTTGGTTGCCGCACTCCCAAAGAAGACCGGCGTGACGTCACCGCGGAGAAAGGATGCCGTATCGAGCTGCGCGCCCGCCCCATCGAGCAGGCTCAAGCCCTCGGCAAACGTCGCATAGGTGGTCTCATCGGCCAGGTCGCGCAAGAGCGGATCGGCGGCGGTGGTCACGGCGACGCAAGCGCGACGCGCACCGTGGGCGCTACGCTCGAAAAGATGCATCTGGAACGAAGCGCGATCGTAGACGCCGCGAAACGCCTGCCCGTTCCCCAGCGGCCAGTTCATGGGATAAGCGCCGATCCCGAGAACGCTCTCAAGCTCATCGAGCAACTCGATGGGATCGCGACTTGGACGATCGAGCTTATTGACGAACGTAAAGAGCGGGATGCGCCGAGCGCGGCAGATCGCAAAGAGTTTTTTCGTCTGCGCTTCAACGCCTTTCGCAGCGTCGATCAGCATAACCGCCGCATCGGCCGCCAGCAGCGTGCGATAGGTATCCTCGCCAAAATCCTGGTGCCCCGGAGTATCGAGAAGATTGACGACGTAGCCCTCGTAGGGGAACTGCAGCACCGTCGAGGTGATCGAAATGCCGCGTTCGCGTTCGAGCGCCATCCAGTCACTGGTCGCCTGCCGGCGCGCTTTGCGCGCGGCGACATGTCCGGCCACTTGGATCGCTCCACCGTAGAGCAACAGCTTTTCGGTCAGCGTCGTCTTCCCGGCATCCGGATGCGAGATGATGGCAAAGGTCCGGCGACGGGCAATATCTTCTTTGAGGCTCATGGCTTCCCGGGTGAGCGCGTGGGAACATAGGTGCGCAACGTCACGTGACCGCCTGCCGCTCGTACCAGCACCAACTGCCGGCCGCTACGGTAGAAGCGCGCCCGAGGTGGAATGCGGAAACGGTCGGGACCACGAGTGACGAACGCTTGGTTGCGTCCGATGCGCACGACGCAGTCATTCTGCACGATGGTGGTGCCGGCCCGCACGAGGCGCGCGCCGCGCGGAATGTACTTGGCCACAAAGCTGGGGCTGCCTTTCGCCTGAAGGACTTGCTGGAAGCACTCGGGCAGGGCGGAGAGCGCCCACGGCGCCGTGCCGATAAAGGGCGGTCGCGCCGCAGCCTTGACCTGTAGGGGCGGCGCGGGTTTCGGCGGCACCCGCACGTTCACCGAGGCAATCTTGATCTGGATGAGCGCCCGGTTCGCCCAAGCGGTTGCCAGCACCGCAACGGTGAGGACGATCACCGTCGCGATCACGTAGTAGCGAATCATCCAAGCCGGACTCGTGCGGCGCCGATCGCATAATCGGCCATGCCGTAGAAGATGTCGTAGATGTGGTGGCCTAAGTCCGCGCGCGCGTCAATCGCAGAGGGAAAGACGACGTTACTAACGATGCCGCTGCGCTCGCCGTCGGTTCGCGGCACCAAGACCGGGCGCATCGAGCGAAAGACGAGCCGATGCGGTTCACGCGCATCGTGCACGACGGCTCCGGCGCTATAGCGCAGCGACGGGACGTGGCCGTTGTTGCCCAAGACATCCACACCATGAAAGAATGAAAGCCAACCTTCGCGCACGCGCACCGGCGGCGTTCCGGCGCCCACCTTCAAGCGCCCCCAATGCGCATCCGGCGAGAGTACCTGAACGCTTTCATGGGGAGTGCATAAGGCGCGCAGATCGTCTAGAACGGCATCGAGCGGGACGTAGGCGATACAGATGGATTCGCGATCGACGTAGGGCATGCGCTGAATCAGCGGGATGGCGGCCCGGCCGTCGACCGCCGAAAGATGGAGCATCGGTCGATGATAGAAGGCCAGCGACGTTACGCCGTGAGGCGAGAGCACGGGTTCCGGAAAGAACGCGGCATCCTTATCGTCACCGGCCGGGACGCTGGTCTGCGAAAAATCCACGATCCCCAGGCGCTCCCACCGATAGCCGTCCTGCGAGAGCGCGAGCGCAATACGCGGCCCCGCCGGCCCAAATGCGGTATAGGCCATCACGTAACGGTCGATGACGGGGACGAAGGTGACGCGCGGATCCTCGCACCCGTAACCCGGATGCTCGCGCAGTTCGTAGGGTGCTTGCGGCTCCAGCGCGTAGCCGAGTCGCTCGGTCGCAAAGCTGCCGTTCTCCGAGCTGACGCGCACGAGCCCGATGCGCGAGATGTTCCCATGTTCGACATCGCGTGGATAGAGCAAGAGCGTACCGGCGCGGGTGCGCGCCGAGGCGGGATTGAGAACACCGCCGACCTCGCGCGCATCGGGACTCGGCCCCAGGAGCGTCCCGAGTCGTTCGACATGGATCGTCCTCACGGCAGCACCGTCGACGCGATCGGATCGTTTCCCGGAGTGACCACCTTGACGCGGATGCCGGGGCGATAGACGGTGTTGGGGATGATCCACAACGTGTACGTCCGGTACGGATTCGACGGTTCGCCGCCATTAGCCGGAGGATCCTCAAATGCCACGACGCGCACGCGACGTTCGGTCGCGCGGATGGACTCGATGATCTGCTTGAATCCCGAACGCGTGTGTGGACCCATCAACAAAATAACCCCGAACTCGCCGCGAAAGTCGATGGGAGCACGGAGGCCATAACGGCGCAAGCCGCGCTCACTGCGAACGACCGCAACCTGGTCGCCGCCAAGAACGGTCGTCGTCCCCTGGGTGAAGGTCTTTACGCGTACTTCACGACATCCGGCCAGCGCCAGCAGCGCCGCCAGCACCAGCCAACGTCTCACGGTCGCACGGGATTCGCGCGCGGGGCGCCGCCCCCCGCTCGTACTGCCGCTGAAAAGGCAACCGCCGCCATCCCCCGTACACTTAGAACCTCATGAGAAGTTTGCGGCGCATGGCACTGGTCGCGATTGCCTTGGCCTTCGGGACCGTTCTCCTCGGTAGCTGGACGCGGATCAACGGCGCAGGGATGACCTGCCCGGGCTGGCCGCTCTGCCATGGGAAACTCATTCCCTCGTTTGCGGATGGAACGATTTGGGAGTGGCTCCATCGCCTCTTCGCATTCGCGATCGCGCCGGTGGTCCTGATCGTCATCGTTGCGGCCTGGCGGCTGCGACGCCGTAACCCGTCCTTGACACCCACGGTCTTCACCGTCGGCGCGCTCTTCATCGTCCAAGTGCTCCTAGGCGCGGCAACCGTACGCTTGCAGAATAGCCCGCTCTCGGTCATGCTCCACTGGGCAACGGCCATGGCGTTCACCGCCGGGCTGGTCGCAATCGCGGTCTTCGCCGACGAGAGCGCCGTGCAACCGCGCGAACATAATGGCTTTCCGGTCTGGATTCCACTCGGTGTCGCAACGATCGCCCTCGCGACGATGTGCGTGGGCGCGTACGTCAGTTCGAGCGGCGCGGGCCTGGCATGCCTCTCCATTCCGGGATGCGCCGGCAACATTGGCGTATACACGCCGGGTGAGATGGTTCAGATGCTCCACCGTGCCTTCGCGGCAGTCACGCTCGTGGCGAGCGTGACCGGCGTCACGGCAGCGTTCGTCTACCATGCCGGTAAGCGCGTCCAGGCAGCCATGACCATCGGCGTCGTGCTCGTCTTCGTGCAAGTGCTCCTCGGGTTCCTCAACGTCGTGCTCCGGCTGCCGATGGATCTGCGTGAAGCGCACGCGGGCAACGCGGCCTTACTCTTCCTCGCATTTTCGGCAGCGACGTTCTTTGCCGTCGCCGATGAGGCACCGGCCGTCACGCCCTCGCAGACCCTTACGGCTTCATGAGGTCGATGCTGGATCGCCTCGACGCGCCGGGCGTTCCGACGCCGGGATCGCGCTACGCTGCGGATATTCTCGCCGACTACTATGAACTCTCCAAACCGCGCATCATCACGCTGCTGCTGATCACCACGGTGGCCGCGATGGTGATGGCGCAGCGCGGGCTTCCGGCACCTGCGCTTCTGCTCTGGACGCTACTCGGCGGCGCGCTCACAGCCGCGTCGGGCGGAGCGCTCAACTGCGTCTACGATGCGGACATCGACGCGATCATGCGGCGCACGCAACTGCGTCCGATTCCGCAAGGACGCATCTCGATTCGCGCCGCGACGATCTATGCCGTGGTCATCGGAACGCTCGGCTTTGCGATCTTCTATACACTCGTCAATCCGCCGGCGGCTTGGCTGTCGCTTGCGGGCAATGTGTACTACGTCGCAATCTACACGATGTGGCTCAAACGTCTGACACCGCTCAACATCGTGATCGGCGGAGCGGCCGGCGCCGTTCCGCCGCTGGTCGGCTGGGCTGCCGTAACGCATACGATCGGCGCACCCGCCCTGGCCCTCTTTGCGCTGATCTTTCTCTGGACGCCCCCGCATTTTTGGTCATTGGCCCTGGTTGCGGAGACGGATTACGACAAAGCCAATATCCCGATGCTCCCCAACGTCAGCGGTGAAGCGCGCACTCGCCGCGAGATCCTCTCCTACAGCGTCGTCCTGGTTGCGGCCTCGCTTGCGCTCTATCCGCTCCATGTGATGGGCGCACTCTACTTTGCTGCAGCCGCCGTGTTGGGCGGCATCTTTCTGTTCGACGCTCTCCGAACGCTGCGCGATACCGGCAACGCCTGGGCACGCAAACTCTTCACCTTCTCGCTGGCCTATCTGGCCCTCATGTGCCTGGCGATGGTTGTGGATCGCATCGTTGCCTAGCCCAGCCACGAGCAAAGGCTCCACCGAACTCGCGGGTCATCGCGTCGACCGCTCGACGCTCCCCCTCCTCTTGACGCTCGGCCTTGGCGTGTTTGCCGGCGCCTTGGATCTGGGAGTCCTCTCGCCGGCCTTGCCGGCGATCGGCAAACAGTTCTCGATCGCCGACGGCAACTTGGCGTGGATCTTCACCATCTACCTGCTCGTCACCATCGTCTCCATCGCGGTGGCGGCAACCTTGGCAGATCGGCTTGGACGCCGCCCGATCTACATGACCTGCATCACCGTCTTTGCGCTAGGGTCGCTAGCCGCCGTCTTTGCCCCGAACTATCCCGTCTTTCTCCTGGCCCGCGCGATCCAGGCGCTTGGCGCCGGCGGCATCTTCCCGGTAGCGACCGCCACGATCGGCGATGTCGTTCCAAGCGAGCGCCGCGGTGCAGCACTGGGCATCGTCGCGGCAACCTGGGGAGTAGCCGCCATTATCGGCCCGGCATTCGGCGGGCTGATCACCCACCTGCTCTCGTGGCGCTGGATCTTTATCCTCAACTTCCCGCTCGCCGCAACCGTGCTCGTCTTGGCGCGCACCCACGTCCCCAACCGCGCCGCCCACGCTCGCGGACCACTGGACATCGGGGGCCTGACGCTGCTTGCCGGTGGGCTCTTGGCCCTGATGTTCGGCATCCAAAGCATCGCGCCGATCCCGATCCTCCTGGGCATCGTGCTGCTGGGCGGTTTCGTGCAACAAGAACGACGCTCGCGTAACCCGGTCGTTCCGCTCTCGATCTTCGCGACGCCGCAACTGGCCAAGACCTACGGCCTGGAGCTACTGATCGGTATCCTCGAAGGCTCGCTCTTCTTCGTGCCGACGGTCCTCGTCGGTGCGCAAGGATTAAGCTACGCGACGGCCGGCGGCATTGCGGCGCTCGGGGCGCTCGCCTTCGTCACGATCATCCCCATCTCAGGACGCGCCCTTGACCGCATCGGTAGCCGCGACGTCCTGCTCACGGGCGCGCTTTTCACGGAAGCCGGCTTACTGATCTTTGCGCTCGGCTTCGGTTCGCTGCCGCTGGCGATTCTCGCCATGCTCGTCGCCGGCGCCGGATTCGGCGCGCTGCTCGGCGCGCCGACGCGCTACATCGTTACCACCGCGGTCGCAACGCCGTTCCGCGCAACCGCCGTGGGACTCTTGAGCCAGATGCTCATCATCGGGCAGATTCTCGGCAGCTCGCTTGCAGGGGGAATCATGAACGCTGCAAGCAACGAGCTGCTCGGGTACCGCGCAGCCTATCTGACGTTCTCTGCCGTGGCCTTGCTGGCCTTAGCGCTGGCCGGTACGCTTGCGGCTCGACACGCTGAAGCGAGCAACGCGCGGGCGGTGGAGCAGAAAGCATCTGGACCGCACAGCGTCGAAGCTTGCAACTATGACGACACATGAGGTGAGCAATCAACCGCCGCCCTTAGAGGGGATCGATCTCTTTGAGACCGACCGGGGGCTGGCTACCGGCATCTTGCGAGAAGCCCCCGGTGCGCCCACGGACGAACTCACAGCGCTCGGTAAACTCGCGGGCCAAGCAGAGACGCTCGCGCTCGGGTTCGATGCCAACGCCTATCCGCCTGAGCTGCGAACGCACGACCGTTTCGGCAACCGCCTCGACGAGGTGGTCTACCATCCGTCGTACCATCGCCTGATGGAACACGCAACGGCCTTCGGCCTGCACGCGGCCCCCTGGCGTAACCCATCTGCGCACGCTCATCTGCTGCGCGCTGCGAAGTTCTACATCTGGTCGCAGGTCGAAGCCGGGCACGGCTGCCCGATCTCGATGACCTACGCCTCCGTTGCGGCCCTTCGCGCCGAGCCGCGACTGGCCCGCCTGTGGGAGCCCATGCTCGCGGCTGCCTGCTATGACCAACGCTCCCTGCCGGCTGCCGAAAAGTTCGGAGTGCTCTGCGGCATGGCGATGACCGAAAAGCAAGGCGGCTCCGACGTGCGCGCCAACACCACGCGCGCCACCTTCGTCGAAAGCGGAGCAGAGGGTGACCTCTATCGCCTCGTCGGGCACAAATGGTTCTGCTCTGCACCGATGAGCGACGCGTTCCTCACGCTCGCGCAGACCGACGAAGGGCTCACGTGCTTTCTCATGCCGCGCATCCTCCCTGACGGCAGCCGCAACGGAATCCAGCTCCAACGCCTCAAAGACAAACTCGGGAATCGCTCCAACGCATCGAGCGAGATGGAGTTCGACGGGTCGCTGGCGTGGCGCGTCGGTGCACCGGGGCGTGGGGTTCCAACCATCGCCGAGATGATCAACCACACGCGCCTGGACTGCCTCATCGGATCCTCGGCGCTGATGCGCTGGGCGCTCGCGCAGGCACTGCACCATACGCGCTATCGGAGCGCCTTCGGCAAGCCGCTCATCGAGCAGCCGCTGATGCGCAACGTCCTGGCCGATCTCACGCTCGAATCCGAGGCCGCAACGGCGCTCTTTCTGCGTCTGGCGAACGCCGTCGACAGGAGTGCCGGCGGCGACCCGCATGCGACCGCACTCAAACGTCTCGGCACCGCCGTCGGCAAGTACTACGTCTGCAAGCGTGCGCCGGTCGCCATCGGCGAGGCGCTCGAATGTTTAGGCGGCAACGGCTACGTTGAAGAATCCGGCCTGCCTCGCCTCTACCGCGAAGCGCCGGTCAACTCCGTTTGGGAGGGCTCGGGCACCGTCAATGCCCTCGACGTGCTGCGCATTCTGCGCAAGCAACCACAGATCGTCGACGCTTGGCAGAGCGAAATGGCCCCCGCCGCTGCAGATCCCCGCATCGCCAAAGCAGTGGCAGCACTCGAACGCGAACTGCGAGGTGACCCCGAACAGCTCGAGGGTCGCGCGCGCGCCGTCGTCGAACGGCTCGCCCTCCTCTGGCAGGCTGCGCTCCTGATGCGTACCTCCGCGCCACTGGCCGACGCCTTTATCGCCTCACGCATTGCGGGAGAGTGGGGGTACACCCTGGGCACGCTTCCTCGCGGCAGCGACCTCGACGCCATCCTCGAACGCGGGATGCCTGCGGCACATGCGGGACTCACCGCAACGGTATAGGTCGCGCGAGCAACGCATCGCCCGGCACCTCTAGATGGTTGCGGCGGCGGCGGCGGCAAACTCTCTGACTCTCCATGAGATATCGGTCAGCGCGGTGCCGACGACAACCGCGTCTGCATGGGCAGCCATAGCCCGGCGCACGTCTTGGGGGGCATGCAGGCCGCCCTCGCAGATGAGGAACGTCTCGAGTTCGCGCAGTTCGGCGAGCAGGCCGTACGCCGGCAGCGCTGTTCCCTGCGTACCGGGCGTGTAGCCGCAGAGCGTCGTGGCGAGGATCTGCGCGCCTGCCGCGTAGGCGCACAGCCCATCCTCCGCACGTGCGCAGTCGGCCATGGCGAGCGCTCCGCCGGCACAGATCGCCGCGATGATCTGCGCGACGCTCGATCCGTCAGGACGCGCTCGCGCGGTCGCATCGACCGCGATGACCTCGACTCCTACCGCCAGCAACGCCGCGACATCCGCAAGCGCCGGCGTAATATACGGCTCAAAACCCTCGACGCGGCGCTTGATCAGACCGATCATCGGCAGCTTCGTCCGCCGCCGCGCGGCCACGATGTTCTCGACGCCCGCCATCCGCAGACCGACCGCGCCGCCCTGTTCGGCGGCGCTCGCCAACGCCGCGAGGACGACGGGCTCGTCGAGCGGTGAGCCAGCCGCCGCCTGCACCGAGACGATCAAGCCGCCTCGCCAGCGCTGCAGGAGGGTCATGCCGGGGATTCGATGCGATCAGGGTTCAGGCCGGCCTGACGGTAGGCCAGCAGCAGCGCCCCGACTGCCGGTTCGTAGACGGGCGCGGTTCGCCGCACCGGGAAGGAGAGATCGGTCAGCGTCGCATCGAGCAGTTCGGAGAACCAAGCGTTCCCCATGAGGCCGCCCACGAAGGCGACCGGCGCCTCCAGCCACTCCAGGCGCAAGGCGGTGCGCAGCGCCAAGGAGGCCAGATGCGCCGCGGCCTCATCGGCGATCTGAGCCGCGTCCGGCTCGCTCTCCATCGCCAGCCCCAAGATCGGCTGCGCCAGCGCCGCGAGGCTGCTGCGAGGGATTCGCCCGGCAGAGAGATCGCGCACCACGCTGCGGAGCGAGGCGACCGGAAAGCGTTGCCGCGCCGCCACCGCAAACGGGTGATCGGCGCGCCCTTCATCCTCGGCCCGCATCGCTTCACGCAACGCCTGCGCCGCGATCCAGAAGCCGCTGCCTTCATCCCCCAAAAGGTAGCCCCACCCGCCGACGGTCACGCTCTCGCCGCGAGGGTCCACCCCATAGGCCGCGCACCCCGTCCCCGCGATGACGACGATGCCGGGCCGGCCGGCGAACGCCCCCGCCTGCGCGATCGGCGCGTCGTGCAACAAGGTGCAGCGCGCGGCCGGTAGGCTCGGCGCCTCTCCCAGCGGAGCGCCGTCGAACCCGCTGACCCCCGCCACGACGCCCTCGAAGCTCGTCTCGGCAGGCAGGCAGGCCTGCGCGACGGCATCGGCAACGGCCTCGGCTAGGGCAGCACTCAAGCGAGTCGAGCCGGCCGCCTCTCCCATCTCGTCCGCCGGGCCGCCGGCGCCACGCCCTAGGATGCGCCCGCGCTCATCCCCGATGACTGCCTGGGTGCGGCTTTGTCCGCCGTCGATACCGGCAAAGTAGCGGCTCACGTATCGGGCAGGAGCCGGCGCGCGAAGTCATTGGCCGCGACCTCGCGCGCGGGGCGATCGGGCAGACGCTCGATCTCGCCGATGCGTTCGCGATGGTGGTAGATCTCGTGCCCGACCGCCAGCATGATGAACTCGCCGACGTCGGCGAGCGGAAGGGCTTCGACGATGCGGGCATTCAACCGAATCGCCGGCACATCGGGATCGTACTCGGAACGCAGTTCGTCGACGCCCCACTCCCCAAGGTCGGCAAACTCAATCTTCACGCCGTACTCCCGAGCAATCTGGAAGGCTACGTTCATGCCGAGGCCGTTCGCCGCAAATCCACGCCATCCGCCTCCAGCGCAGCCCGGAGGACACCCGTATCTATCTCACCCACCGGCTCGTTGCGCGGCGCCAGCGCCGCTGCCGTGCCCGCCGCCTGGCCGAGCGTCATCACGGTGGGCGTCAGCCGCGTCGAGGCGAGCGCCTCATGGGTCGTCGAGATGCAACGCCCGGCGACCAGCAACCCTTGCCGATCCTGCGGCACCATGCAGCGGTACGGAATCTCGTAACTTCTGCCGGGCGCCAAACGGCGCGTCACCGTGCCGCTGCCGGAGGGATCGTGCAGATCGATCGGATAGGCGCTGCGCGCGACCGCATCGGGGAACGCGCGTGCCTGCAAGACGTCATCGCGCGTCAACGTGTAGCGGCCGACGATGCGCCGCGACTCCCGAACGCCGATCTGCGTGCCCGTCGCCGCCAAACGTGAGTGCTCGAACCCAGGGACGCGTTCGGAAAAGAACCTCACCAACTGCATCGCCTGACGACGAGCCTCTACCTCCGCGCGGGTAAGATCGTCAGGATCGAGCGGGTCGATGTCGGTCACGCGCGTCATGTTCACGGTGACTTCGTCGGCATAAGGCGTCGCGAAGAACGAGACCAGGTCGCGCGGCACGTCGACCTCACCCGCATCGCGCGCCGCCTGCCACAACTCATAGAGCCCGGCCACCGCATCGATACTAGAGGCCTGCCGATCCTGCGGCGCAAGCGAGGTGCGCATCTGGTCCGGATGCGCGCGCACGTACTGCGCGGTCTTCTCCAGGTCCACGTGACTCAAGCGAAACATCAGGCTCGCCGGCTGCACGCGCCCGCGCTCGTCGCCCTGTTGCACGGCGACGCCGGCTGAGAACGCCACCAGTGCATCGGCGGTTGCATCGATCGTCGTCTGCGCGCGGATCTCCCGCATGCCGCCGACCGTCGCAAAGCGCGCTCCCACCACGCGATCACCTTCCATGAGCGCATCCAAGACGTAGGCGTGCAGCAAGAGCGTCACGCCCGCTTCATCCATCATCTCGAAGAGCAGCGCCTTGTGGGCCTCCGGATCGAAGGGCGTGATCGTCGCTACGTAGTCCGAGGCATCGCGCAGATGGCCGGGCGAGGCACCCATGCGCTGCAGCCGCTCGACGATCTCCTCGGCGATGCCGCCCACGATACGCTCCGTGGATGAGTGGAAGGTCATCCACGGGCCGACCATGGCCGCCGTCGCAGTTCCACCCAAGAACCCGTAGCGCTCGACGAGCAGCGTGCGCGCACCGTGGCGCGCGGCCGCCAGCGCCGCCGCACACCCGGCGTTCCCGCCGCCGACCACCAAGACATCGTAGCTCGTCTGCATCGCCTGCGCAGGTTCGCCGCCGCCGCCGCAAAACTTCGCTTCGATGCAATCTCTGCCGACGCAATCGCAACGCGACGCCGCCATGTACGCTCATCTCGGGGGGCTGCTGATTCTGACCAGCGTCCCCTTTGCCAACGTGGCGATCCCGCTCTACTTCTACCTGCGCCGACGGCAGAGCGGCACCTACGTTGAGGCTGCCGCCAAGACGGCCCTCAACTTTCAGGCCACCGTGGCGTTGCTCGTCGCCCTCGTCTACGCCGGATTTGCCGTGCTCTTTGCGCGACTAGCGACCAGTCCGTCGGTTTTGGAACAACGCTGGGCCGGCGACCTCGTCTTTGCGTTGCCGGCAATCCTCATCATCATCGCGCTAGCGAGCAGCGGATACGCCGTCGCAGCGGCGATCGCGGGGCACGATGGGCGTGCGTTCCGCTACCCGCTCACCATCCCGTTCGTCCGCTAACGAGCATTTTTCTCCGCGCGCTACCAGGGAGTCGGCGACCTTTCGCATATTCTCGCGGGATGCTGATGAAACGGATCAAGCCGCTGGCGCAGATTCTCGCCGAGGGCTCAGATGAGAAACGCGGTCTCAAGCGCTCGCTCGGGCCATGGGCGCTCGCCGCCATGGGGATCGGTGCCATCATCGGCACCGGCATCTTCGTGCTCACCGGCGTCGCCGCAGCCACCCGAGCGGGCCCGGCACTGACCATCTCCTTCGTCATCGCCGGCATCGTCAGCGCCCTGGCAGCGCTCTGCTACGCTGAAGTCTCCAGCAAGATTCCAATCTCAGGCAGCGCGTACACGTATGCCTACGCCACGCTCGGAGAGCTGGTGGCATGGATCATCGGTTGGGATCTGATCCTCGAATACGCGCTGGGCGCCGCCACCGTCAGCATCGGCTGGGCGGGATACTTCGGCAACTTCCTCACCACGGCATTCGGCATCACCCTGCCGGCACGATGGTCGCACTCGCCCTTCGACGTCGCCGCCAACGGCGCACCGTTGCATGGGATTATCAACGCGCCCGCCGCAATCATCATCCTGCTGATCACCATGCTCTTGGTCCGCGGCACACGCGAATCGGGCCTGGTCAACGGGATCATCGTGGGCGTCAAGCTCGCGATCGTCGCGTTCTTCCTCATCATCGGCGTGCAGCATATCGACCCGGCCAACTACCATCTCGCCGCCGGGCCGATGACCGGGATGGGCGGATACTTCCCCTTCGGCTGGACGGGCGTCTTCGGCGGCGCCGCCTTCATCTTCTTTGCCTACATCGGCTTCGACGCCGTCTCAACCACCGCAGAGGAGGCGAAGAACCCCTCACGCGATCTGCCCTTCGGCATCTTGATGAGCTTGGCGATCTGCACCGTTCTCTACATCGCGGTGGTCGCGGTGCTCACCGGCATGGTGCCCTTCAACGATCTCAACGTCGCCTCGCCGGTCGCCTATGCGGTCATCAAGGTCGGCCTGCCGTGGGCCGGGCTCATCATCTCACTCGGCGCGATCGCCGGGTTGACGACCGTGCTGCTGGTGATGATGTTCGGCCAGAGCCGCATCATCTTCGCGATGTCGCGCGACGGCTTGATCCCCAAGTGGTTTACCGCGATCCACCCGACGTTTCGTACGCCGATCTTCTCGACGATCTTCTTCGGCATCTTGATTGCCGCCGCTGCAGCGCTGACCCCCATCGATATCGTCGGCTCGCTCACGAACATGGGGACGCTGATCGCCTTCGTGCTGGTCTCCATTGCCGTACCACTGCTGCGAACCCGCCACCCGGAACTCAAGGGCGGCTTTACCGTTCCGCTCGGCAACTACTTCTTGCCGATTCTCTCGGCGCTGGCATCGCTCGGGCTCATCTACTCCTTGAAGTTCCAGGGAAGCCTCTGGCACGGCATCCCGATCGCGTGGATCGGGTTCGTCATCTGGATGGCTATTGGACTGACGATCTACCTCTCGTACGGTCGTACGCATAGCACCGTTGCGCTCCAAGTCGCCGAAGGAGGATTGGCCGCGCGACAGCCGCCCGTGAACTAGCGGTTTCGTCTATCCTCAAACGTTCGATGCATCCTTGTGGCGCTGAGCGACAAAGGTCATACCCCGCGACCTCCTGACCATCTGAAGGGCACCTCCTACACCTGGGAAACGGGCCAGAAACGGCCCTAGAAGCGCGGCTCGGGGGCAAATTGACGGGTCTCAACGGGCCGAAGATCAGGAACGGACCTTTAGTGGCGGGGTTGATATCTAAAGGCGGTTAGGTTTTAGTGGAACGGTGAGTTCGGTTTGGATTGGGCGGATCTGTTTTCGACTTTATCCCGAAGACCACGAACCGCGACATGCGCACGGCGAGTTCGCCGGCATCGTCGTGGTCTTGACATGCTCCCGGGCATAAAGTCCGAGGATTCTGCAACTCGCATTGCTGCGAGAAGCGCTTCCTGTCCCGAGCCTGCCCGTGAGATTCGCTACCCTTGGTTCTCGCGCAACGACTCCCGAAGAGGGAGTCTTACGCGGCTCGAACCGCAGCGGCGAACTCCCACAGGTCTCACATGCTCGTATCTGACAAGCGTTACTTTCGGCCAGCCCGGCCGTAGGTTCGCAAGCGAACACATTGATTTAACACGGGAGACACTGCGCGTCTAGCGCCTTATATCCCCGGCCTGAACGCCGAGGCTTTACGGCGCTTCCGGTAAATCTCCTCGGCGATCGAACGGTCGAGCTGCGCGACGTTCAACCGGCAACGGCAAAACGGACTGACGTGAAAAAGATTTTGAAAGCCGCCGGCGAGCACTTCGACAAGCTCGTCGCGGCGTGGGAGGAAATGCATCCATGAGCAAAACGAAAGCGCGCGTTGTGACGACCGACGCGGAGATCGACGCCGCGATCGCGCTGGCGAAAGTACGCGAGCCCTTCAGGCCAAAAGCCGTCGCGGCGATGTACCGCGCGAAGGACGACACCATCGCAATTAAACTCGCGACCGGCGTCGAACTCGCGATTCCCCGCAAGCTCTTGCAAGGCTTGGAACACGCGACGCCGGCGCAACTCGCGGAGGTCGAGATCGTCGGCGCGCAATCCGGGCTGCATTGGGAATCGCTCGACGTTGATCACTACGTCCCGAGCTTGATCGAAGGCGTCTTCGGCAACCGGCGATGGATGAGCGCGATCGGTAAGATCGGCGGGAGCGCGCGTACTGATGCGAAGCGGGCCTCTTCACGCAAAAACGGGCGCAAAGGCGGACGGCCGCGTAAAGTCGCGGCGTAGCGATTTCCGATGTGCGGCGCACGGGCGGTTTCGTCTATCCTCAAACGTTCGAGTTTGGGGATGTTCCTAACGCCGCCCCCGAAATCGCCGTATCCCGATGACGCCCGGCGACAGGCGCTCCGGTGGATAGATGCGGACGCATGCGGAGAGGCGTCCGCATCCAGGGGCTTACGGTTACCGGCTTACGGCACGACCGCGATGGCGTACGGGTAGCTGAGGTTCGGGAAGCTGCCGGTAAGCGTCTGCTGCACGCCCTGAGCGTTGTACGCCGTCACGGTGTTGGGGTTGCCGTGGTTCGCCACGTAGAGCCAGCCGTTGGCCGGGTCGTACGCGATGCCGTACGGGCCCATGAGGCCCGAGAAGCTGCCGGCTGGGAGCGTCTGCTGCGCGCCCTGAGCGTCGTACGCCGTCACGGTGCTGTTGTTGTGGTTCGTCACGTAGAGCCAGCCGTTGGCCGGGTCGTACGCGATGCCGAACGCGAAGTTGAGGTTCGGGAAGCTGCCGGCTGGGAGCGTCTGCTGCGCGCCCTGAGCGTTGTACGCCGTCACGGTGCCGGTGCCGTTGTTGTTCGTCACGTAGAGCCAGCCGTTGGCCGGGTCGTACGCGATGCCTTGCACGTTGCTGAGGTGCGGGAAGGTGCCGGTGAGGCTCTGCTGCGCGCCCTGAGCGTTGTACGCCGTCACGGTGCTGTTGCCGTAGTTCGCCACGTAGAGCCAGCCGTTGGCCGGGTCGTACGCGATGCCGACCGGGCCGCTGAGGCTCGGGAAGGTGCCGGTGAGCGTCTGCTGCGCGCCCTGACTGGTGTACGCCGTCACGGTGCTGTTGCCGTAGTTCGTCACGTAGAGCCAGCCGTTGGCCGGGTCGTACGCGATGTCGAACGGGCTGTTGAGGCCCGACCAACCGCCGGTGAGGCTCTGCTGCGTGCCCTGACTGTCGTACGCCGTCACGGTGTTGTTGCCGTTGTTCGTCACGTAGAGCGTTGCGCTCCCCGAAAAGATGTCCGCGGCAGCGGTCAGCGGTGCTGCGCCGCTGGCCGTCGTAGGCGTCACGGTCACGGTGAGCAGCGCACCGGCGGGGTTGCTCGATGCGTTGGCGATCGTGAAGAGGTTGGGTGCGCTCGCGGTGGGCGTTGAGACGGTGAACTGCGTCGCATCACTGGTCGTGAGGCTGACCGTCGGCGCACCGGGGCCGAGGATGTAGTTGCCGTCGGCATCTACCCCAAGCACGCTCATCTTCCCGCTCTGCGCCTTGGGCAGGACGAATCCGGTGAGCGCATTCCCCGAGATCGTGCCGGCACTCGAGAGGACGGCCACCGTGGCCGGCACGCCGCCCAAGGTAATGGGCAGATTGTTCGCCGCTCCGGCAGCGACCAGGAAGCTCACGCTCTGCGCCTGCGAGAGAGCCTTCGTTCCCGCCGGTTGCGTGCAGGAGGAGAGCGGCGTGCAGCTCCCGCCGCTCGCATTGGTGTACGCCTGATCGTAGGTGGTAAAGGTGCCGGTGTAGCACGCGGTGCTGCTCGGGCAGGGCGCCAGCGCCAAGCTTACGGTGCAGACGAGATTCGAGTAGAGGTTCACCGTGCAGCTAGGGTTGCCGGTGGTGAGGTTGATGCCTTCGCTCACGTTCGTCGGCCCGGTGATGGTAACGGCCAGCGCCTGCGTCGCCGGCGAGATGTACTGCGGGCGGCGTTGGGTGGAGTTGCTGCTCGTTGCGTGCGGGATGGTGATGGTCAAGTGCGCAGCACTGCGCGCGCCGATCGGCACGCTGCCGGCATGCGGCGGCAACGCCGCGTTCTGCGCGCCGCAGCCGGCCAGCAACGCGAGCGCGCAGACCATCGCGGTGAGGCGAGCGAGGAGGGCGGCGGGAGCGGGAAGCGATGGCGCGTTCATGTTGTCCTCACAGGATGCGCATGGTTGAGTAGGTCAGTCGGCCCGGTGGCGCTCCAGCGACAGGCGCTCCGGTGGATGGATGCGGACGCCTGTGCGCAGGCGTCCGCATCCAGGGGCTTACGGTTACCGACTTACGGCACGACCGCGATGCCGTACGGGCCGCTGAGGTTCGGGAAGCTGCCGGTGGGCGTCTGCTGCGCGCCCTGAGCGTCGTACGCCGTCACGGTGTTGTTGCCGTAGTTCGTCACGTAGAGCCAGCCGTTGGCCGGGTCGTAGGCGATGCCTTGCGGGCCGCTGAGGTTCGGGAAGGTGCCGGTGAGGCTCTGCTGCGTGCCCTGAGCGTCGTACGCCGTCACGGTGTTGTTGCCGTTGTTCGCCACGTAGAGCCAGTCGTTGGCCGGGTCGTAGGCGATGCTGTACGGGCCGCTGAGGTTCGGGAAGCTGCCGGTGGGCACCATCTGCGCGCCCTGAGCGTCGTACGCCGTCACGGTGTTGTTGCCGTAGTTCACCACGTAGAGCCAGCCGTTGGCCGGGTCGTAGGCGATGCCGACCGGGCCGTTGAGGTTCGGGAAGCTACCGGTGAGCGTCTGCTGCGCGCCCTGACTGGTGTACGCCGTCACGGTGTTGTTGTAGTAGTTCGCCACGTAGAGCCAGTCGTTGGCCGGGTCGTACGCGATGCTGTACGGGCTGTTGAGGCCCGACCAACCGCCGGTGAGGCTCTGCTGCGCGCCCTGAGCGTTGTACGCCGTCACGGTGTCGCTGCCGTTGTTCGCCACGTAGAGCCAGCCGTTGGCCGGGTCCTCGGCGATGCTGTACGGGCCGCCGAGGCTCGGGAAGCCTCCGGTGAGCGACTGCTGCGCGCCCTGAGCGTTGTACGCCGTCACGGTGCTGTTGCCGAGGTTCGTCACGTAGAGCGTTGCGCTCCCCGAAAAGATGTCCGCGGCAGCGGTCAGCGTTGCTGCGCCGCTGGCTGTAGTAGGCGTCACGGTAGCGGTGAGCAGCGCACCGGCGGGGTTGCTCGATGTGTTGGCGATCGTGAAGAGGTTGGGGGCGCTCGTGGTGGGCGTTGAGACGGTGAACTGCGTGGCGTCGCTGGTGGTGAGGGCGACCGTCGGCGCACCGGGGCCGAGGATGTAGTTGCCGTCGGCGTCCACCCCGAGCACGCTCATCTTCCCGCTTTGCGTCGTGGGCAGGACGAATCCGGTGAGCGCATTCCCCGAGATCGTGCCGGCACTCGAGAGGACGGCCACCGCAGCCGGTACGCCGCCCAAGGTAATGGGCAGATCGTTCGCCGCTCCGGCAGCGACCAGGAAGCTCACGCTCTGCGCCTGCGAGAGCGCCTTCGTTCCCGCCGGTTGCGTGCAGGAGGAGAGCGGCGTGCAGCTCCCGCCGCTCGCATTGGTGTACGCCTGATCGTAGGTGGTAAAGGTGCCGGTATAGCACGCGGTGTTGCCGGGGCAGGGCGCCAGCGCCAAGCTCACGGTGCAGACGAGATTCGAGTAGAGGTTCACCGTGCAGCTAGGGTTGCCGGTGGTGAGGTTGATGCCTTCGCTCACGTTCGTCGGCCCGGTGATGGTAACGGCGAGCGCCTGCGTCGCCGGCGAGATGTACTGCGGGCGGCGTTGGGTGGAACTCGCATTCGTCGCATGCGGGATGGTGATGGTCAAGCGCACAGCACTGCTCGCGCCGATCGGCACGCTGCCGGCATGCGGCGGCAACGCCGCGTTCTGCGTGCCGCCGCAGCCGGCCAGCAGCGCGAGCGCGCATGCGAGTGCGGTGAGGCGAGCAACGGTGGTACGGGGAAACGATGGCGCGTTCATGTTGTCCTCACAAGATTCGCAGAGGAGGTCGTTGCCCCGGTGGCGCTCCGGCGACAGGCGCTCCGGTGGGTGGAGACGCAGGCGCGAGAGCGGATGCCGTCAGGGGGTTACAGTTATCGTATTACGGCACGACCGCGATGCCTTGCGGGCCGTTGAGGTTCGGGAAGGTGCCGGTGAGCGTCTGCTGCGCGCCCTGAGCGTTGTACGCCGTCACGGTGGTGTTGTAGTTCGCCACGTAGAGCCAGCCGTTGGCCGGGTCGTAGGCGATGCCGTGCGGGCCGATGAGGTTCGGGAAGCTGCCGGTGAGGCTCTGCTGCGTGCCCTGAGCGTTGTACGCCGTCACGGTGCTGCCAGCGTTGTTCGCCACGTAGAGCCAGCCGTTGGCCGGGTCGTAGGCGATGCCGGCCGGGCCGTTGAGGCTCGGGAAGCTGCCGCTGGCGAGCGTCTGCTGCGCGCCCTGAGCGTCGTACGCCGTCACGGTGTTGCCTTGGTAGTTCGCCACGTAGAGCCAGCCGTTGGCCGGGTCGTAGGCGATGCCTTGCGGGCCGTGGAGGTTCGGGAAGGTGCCGGTGAGGCTCTGCTGCGCGCCCTGAGCGTTGTACGCCGTCACGGTGCTGCCTTGGTAGTTCGCCACGTAGAGCCAGCCGTTGACCGGGTCGTAGGCGATGCTGTACGGGCCGATGAGGCCCGACCAACCGCCGAGGCTCTGCTGCGTGCCCTGAGCGTTGTACGCCGTCACGGTGTTGCCAGCGTTGTTCGCCACGTAGAGCCAGCCGTTGGCCGGGTCGTACGCGATGCCGGCCGGGTCGATGAGGTTCGGGAAGGTGCCGGTGAGCGTCTGCTGCGTGCCCTGGCTGTCGTACGCCATCATGGTGCTGTTGCCGTAGTTCACCACGTAGAGCGTTGCGCTCCCCGAAAAGATGTCCGCGGCAGCGGTCAGCGGTGCTGCGCCGCTGGCCGTCGTAGGCGTCACGGTCACGGTGAGCAGCGCACCGGCGGGGTTGCTCGATGCGTTGGCGATCGTGAAGAGGTTGGGTGCGCTCGCGGTGGGCGTTGAGACGGTGAACTGCGTCGCATCACTGGTCGTGAGGCTGACCGTCGGCGCACCGGGGCCGAGGATGTAGTTGCCGTCGGCATCTACCCCAAGCACGCTCATCTTCCCGCTCTGCGCCTTGGGCAGGACGAATCCGGTGAGCGCATTCCCCGAGATCGTGCCGGCACTCGAGAGGACGGCCACCGTGGCCGGCACGCCGCCCAAGGTAATGGGCAGATTGTTCGCCGCTCCGGCAGCGACCAGGAAGCTCACGCTCTGCGCCTGCGAGAGAGCCTTCGTTCCCGCCGGTTGCGTGCAGGAGGAGAGCGGCGTGCAGCTCCCGCCGCTCGCATTGGTGTACGCCTGATCGTAGGTGGTAAAGGTGCCGGTGTAGCACGCGGTGTTGCCGGGGCAGGGCGCCAGCGCCAAGCTCACGGTGCAGACGAGATTCGAGTAGAGGTTCACCGTGCAGCTAGGGTTGCCGGTGGTGAGATTGATGCCTTCGCTCACGTTCGTCGGCCCGGTGATGGTAACGGCGAGCGCCTGCGTCGCCGGCGAGATGTACTGCGGGCGGCGTTGGGTGGAGCTGCTGCTCGTTGCGTGCGGGATGGTGATGGTCAAGTGCGCAGCACTGCGCGCGCCGATCGGCACGCTGCCGGCATGCGGCGGCAACGCCGCGTTCTGCGCGCCGCCGCAGCCGGCCAGCAACGCGAGCGCGCAGGCCATCGCGGTGAGGCGAGCAACGGTGGTACGGGGAAGCGATGGCGCGTTCATGTTGTCCTCATAGGATGCGCATGGTTGAGTAGGTCAGTCGCCCTTGGCCGGCTACTGGACGCCGAACCCTGAGCTGGTGTAGGTCAGCGTCACGGGAGCCGGCGTGCTTCCGCCGCTGACATCGGTCAGCGTCAACGTGCAGGTGCCGACTGCCGGCGACGACGCAACCGTGGTGGTAAAGGCGCTCCCGCTGGTGGCCGCTGTCGTCGCGATGCTGCTGCAAGCGCTCGCCTCGGTGGCCGTGATGGCCTGGCTGTAGGGCGCGTTCGTCCAGCCGACCTCCGTGGCGGTAAAAGTGGCGCTGGAGCCGGTGCCGCTGGTGGCATAGAGATCGATCTCCGGATTGCCGCTGCCGTTCGTCGGCCCGGCGTAGACGATCGGCTGGCGCGTGGGCGTAAAGGTGGCCGTTGCATTGGTAGCGCCGGCGGCACTCGCCGTGAGCGTTGCCGGGAGGATGGCCTGGCCGCCGTAGGTGAGCTTCAGCGTTGCGTCCGCCGCTTCGCTAGCCACACTCACCGATGACGCGGCGCTGCCGCCGCTGACCGCCAGCCCGCTGGCGTTCGTGAGCGAACTCGTATCGCTATCGGTCACGGTGACCGGCGTGTCGTACGTGCCGGTGATGGTGTTGCCGTCGGCGTCTTTCACCGTCAGCGGCAGGGCCACGCCGCCGGTGCCAAAGGGGGTGCCGGCCGTTCCCGACGGCACGGTACCGAAGGTGAACGACTTCGGGATCCCCAGCAACGTGATGGTGTTGCTGTTGGCCTGCCCGAGGATGATCGCCAGCGTTGGGCTCGCGGTGGAGAGCGCGTTGCCAGCTCCGCCGGTAGCGTCGTAGACGGTCAGCGTAAAGACGTCGCTGCCGGGCGGCGCCGACGGGCCGGGGACCGTGCAGCTCGGCGAGCAGTTCGTCAGATTCGTGGTCACCGAGGTGGTCAGCCCGCTGGGCGGCGGATTGCCGTCGACGGTTTTCAAGGTGATGGTGATCGACTTGCTGCTGGCCGGCACGTAGCTTGGCCGCATGCCGGCATGCGTCCCCACGGCTGCAGCTTTGGCGGTACTCGTTGCGGATGCACCCACAATGAGCGTGAAGTTGGTCGGCTGCAACTTGCCGCTTGCGGGCGGTCGTGACGGCGGGGAAACGCTGGGCAGCGGGTTGCTCCCGGAGGTGCCGCCACCGCAGGCGGCCAGCGAGAAGAGCGCGGCGAGCGCGAGCAGGCGACGTGCGGTGCGGTGCGTGTGGTGGGTCATCGTGTACTCCATGAACTTAAGGCGTATGCGTCGTTTGAATGGTCCAGCCGCTAGTCGTGACCGTGATCGCGACGGAGGCGGTGCTGCCGTAGGCGTCGGTGAAGGTGGCGCTACAGCTTCCCGCCGCAACGCCGGTGACCGTGACGGTGAGACTTGGACCGGAACCACCGACGGGCGAGACGGTGGCGATCTGCCCCGCACTCGGGTTGCAGGTGTCGCTCTCTGTCAACGTGCGCGTGTAGCCGCTCTCGCTCACCACAAAACTCTGCGCGTTGGCAGCGCCGGTGCCGTAGAGCGAGAGCGTTGTCGGGGTGACCGTCAACGGCGTTGGGCCGGGCCCTGTGCCCACGGTAACGTTCTGCAACGGCGGCGGTGAAGATGATGCGCCGTTCTGGCCGGTGATCGAAATCGAGGAGGCGCCGTTGGCGAGCGCCGTAACGAAGATCTTGCCGTTGCTGCTCACCAGCGTCTGCGGCGTACCGCCGGACGCCGCCCTGCGCATGGCCGCCAGCGCCAACGGCGAGGGGTAGTTGTTGGAGAGCGCCAGCACACTGCCGTTGCTCGACGTGAAGATATACGGGCCGACGTAGCTGCCTTGCGTGACGACCACCGATGCCATGTCACCCACGACGGTCAGCGGGCCTGAGACCTGGACCGCCATCGGCGTTTTGGGCGCTACCGGGGCACTAGTGGAGCCGCCGCTACAGGCCGAAACGGCCAACACTAAAGCGGCAAGCGCTATAGAGAAACGGCCCTCCTTATTAATAGAAGGCATGCGATTAGACATGCGATTAATAGAAGGCATGTGCAAACCGTTCCGCGCGCGGGGAAAAGATACCTGCACGGCACCTCCGAAAAAATCCGTCCATGCGCGAAGAGTAGCAGCGGATAGAGCGCACGCTAGTACGCAGAGCGTCCAAAGTTCGTCCATGCGCGAAGAGTAGCAGCAGATAGAGCGCACGCTAGTACGCAGAACGTCCAAAGTTCGTCCATGCGCGAAGAGTAGCAACTCCGGGAGACGATATCGTGAAGGCGCCTTCACGGGATTTTCTTCTTGAGGTTGGGCGGTGCCGCATTAAGGCAGTGGTTCAACCTTAGCGATCCAGGCATTGAAGAAGCGATTCTATCGATGCCGCTACGAGCCGACTCGACGCCCTAACAGGCTCGCGTCCTCCGCGGTCGCCCCCGCACGAGCCCTGCTACCAATCAGCTCGCAGCACGATCGCACGCATCGCCATCGCGACGGTGCCGTCGACCGCGAAGCGGTCGACCAGCGCGCCAACCTCGGCCCGCATAGCATCGGCCGTTGCGCCGCGCTGTGGAAGGTACGACGTAGACGCAATGCGGCCAAAGAGCGCTTCGCGATCGAGTTGTTGACCATAGAGAAACTCGTGGCGCGTGACGCGGGCATTGGGGAAGCCCGCAAAAACGGTGAGCGCACGCAGGCGTAGGGCCTCCGTATCGTCGATCTCGTAGCGATGAACGATCTCGCCATAGGCAGCGGTAAACGCGTCGCGTGCATCGCGTTCGTACTGCAACACGGCTGCACGACGGCACGCGATGCGGCGCATCTCATGCACCGCGCCGTCATCTGCAAACCAGTGAAAGGCTTGGCAGGCGACGACGAGATCGACGCTGCCGCTCTCCAAGCCGGTGGCCTGCGCCGTCCCGTTGCGCCATTCGATCGACGGGTGCGAACGAGCGGCCGCACGCATCTCCGCATTGGGTTCGATCGCGATAACCCGAGCGCCGCGTTCGGCGAAGAGCCGCGACGAGATCCCGGTTCCCGCACCGATATCTGCGACGATGAGCGTCCGCAGCTCACCCAAACGTTCGAGCGCGCAGTCGATGGCCTCGGGTGGATAGCCCGGGCGATGCGCAGCATACGCCTGGGCGTGGTCGCTAAAACGCTCCTTCGAATCAGTCACGCGTCGGCATCGCCGCAAGTTCGTCGTAGAGCTGCGCCATGGTGAGGATCCCTCCGAAGAACTGCGAGAGCGTGAACTTTTCGTTGGGCGCGTGGATCTGATCGTCGGGCAGGCCGACGCCGATCATCACCTGTGGTAATCCCAAGACGCGGTCGAAACTGGCCACCGGCCCGATGGAACCGCCGGTGCCGATGAAGATCGGCGCTTTGCCGAAACCCGCCTCCATCGCGCGCGCCGCTGCGGCGACGACCGGATGATCGCGCGACGTGCGCACGGCCCGAACGCCGCCGAAGGATTCGATCTCAACGCGCACGCCCGTCGGTGCGACCCGCGCAATAAACTCCGCCACCGCGGCTTTGATCCGTTCCGGATCCTGATCGCCGACCAACCGCGCCGAGAGCTTGGCACACGCCCGGCTTGGGATGATCGTCTTCTGCCCCGGCCCCTGGTAACCGCCCCAGATCCCGTTGCACTCAAGCGTCGGCCGAAACCACATGCGCTCGAGCGGCAACCGTCCTCGCTCACCCGCAAGTTCGCTGACGCCGAGTGCCGCAGCCTCACGCGCTTCGTCAAACTCCAGCGCCCGCAACTCCGCAAGCTGTTGCGGCGGCAACTCTGAAACGCCATCGTAAAACCCAGGTACAGCGACCCGCCCGTCGGCATCTTTGAGCTCTGCGATCATCTGCGCCAGCGCTTCGATGGGATTGCGCACGACGCCGCCATAGTATCCGGAGTGCACGTCGCAGTCTGGCCCGTGCACGACGACCTCCCAATGAATCAAGCCGCGCGTCGAGGTGGTCAGCGACGGCTTTCCTTCGGAGTAGACGGCGGTGTCGGAGACGATGGCAAGATCGGCGGTGAACTCGTGCCGGTATCGCGCCAACGCCGCCTCGAAGTTGGGTGAGCCGATCTCTTCTTCGCCTTCGACGATCACCTTGACATTGATCGGTAACGCGCCGCGCGTCACCAGATGCGCTTCGAGCGCCGCCAGATGCATGACGACCTGTCCCTTGTCGTCGACGGCGCCACGCCCGAAGATCTTGCCGTCGCGTACGACTCCTTCGAACGGAGGCGAATGCCAGAGCGCCGGCGGATCGGCCGGCTGCACGTCATAGTGCCCATAGATCAAGACCGTCGGCTTGCCCGGCGCGCCAAGCCACTCTCCATAGGCTAACGGGTTGCCCCCGGTCTCCAGGATGCGCGCATGCATGCCCAACGCATCGAGTCGATCCACGATGGTCGCAGCGCAGCGCCGAATCTCGCCGTCCGCCTGCGGGTCGGCCGACACCGAAGGGATCGCAATCCAGCGCTGGAGTTCGGCAAGGTGCTCCTGCCGGTGGGTCTCACAGTAGGCCGCCAGGGCCGGGTCGAGTCGGGTCACCATGCACGCTCTCGTTCGCGGTTGCGGGTGCCTTTGCTTGCGCATCGGCGGGAAGAAACGGTGCGCCCAGACGCACGTTCAGGCGAAGCGGGCCACGTTGGATCTGGAAGAGATGCGGCTTGCCGTCGTAGGCACGCAGCTCCGTCTGATAGGTGCCGTAATCCCACCAGTACTTGCCGTCGAGTTTATTCACGATGTCGCTCGTCCGCAGACCGGCGTCGTAGGCCGGACCGCCGGCTCGCACGTAGGCGCGCATGTAGCCGTCGACGGTCTTAAAGAGCGAGTAGTAGTAGGTTGGGCGGCTCTGCGCAGCATACGAAAGCCCGTCGCGCAGCAGATGGGCGGCATGCCGCGGATGAGTCAGCGCCCAAAGCCGCATCCGCGCCACGCCTTGGCGAGCCAGCCGCCGCGCGTCGGCGGCGCTGGGTATCGCAAAGATGCCGTGGTCGTGCCAGACGCCGACGTTCCATCCGCCGCAGTCGTCGAGCGCCACGCCGATATCCAAGCTCGTGCCTTGGATCAAGGCAAAGGTTGTCGACGTAACGCGCACGTAGGCTGCGTACGACTTCGTCGTGCACGGACGCGCATCGTCGTTGGTATTCTTGCGAAACGCAGACGCCCAACGATCGGCATCCAGCGCCGCCACCACGGCACCTGCGGCGATCCGCCCAAAATGCGTTCCGTCGTCGCCCACCGCAACGTGATCGGCAGCCTGCGGCGGAGAGAAGAGTCCCGGGAACGGCGTGGCAACGGGTGCCGGCGGCAGCGTCGCTGCGGCCACCGGTGTAGCCAACGACGCAAACGGCTGCGAGTGCGTCAGCGGCCCGGCAAAGAGCACTACCGCAAGCGCTCCGACCGTCGCCACGACCATCTGATAGCCGAGCATCCGGCGAGTGATCTCGATCACCGGAATATCCACGAACGTTGCCACCCACACGTTCTGGGTGTTGGTGGGATCGCAGAGATCTTGAACCTGCACGAGGATCATCGCGGCGGCTACCAAGACGAGCGGCGGCAGCGCGTGAGCGGCAACCAGTACCGAGAAGAGCGCGATGCCGATCCCAAACGGATTGAGCGGTCCGCGATAGAGCACGAGGGGGCTGGCCAAACCAAAGAGCGTGACGTAAGCCAGCGGATTGCGCAACCACGTGCCGGAGGCGATCGGCGCCAGGGCCGCGGCAAACTGCGGTGCTTTGGTCGCGGTAATCAGCATGCCGATGCCGATGAAGAGCAGGAGCGCCGGGGCGATATCCTCCACCCCGCGGATCGCCGCGGTCGCCAGCGTGGCGATCGCCTGGCGCGGCCGCGTCGCCAGCGCTCCGTAGATCGCACTCAGAGCAAACGCCGCAATCGCATCGATGTGCAGCGTGAAGTAGAGCAGGATCGGCAGCAGCGGCGCGAGCAGGGCGTACGCGGGCACATGCGTCGTCGGATCTTGCGCCGGCGGCTCGGATTGCTTCGGCGGATGGAGCCCTTCGCGCCGGTACGTGATCCAGGCGTAGACGAGCAGTACGACCGTGTTGACACACGCCAGGACGATCGCAAAGGGCACCATCTGCGCCGGCGCCACGCCGAAGAACTTCGCGAAGAAGACCCACTTGGTGATGTTAAAGATGAAGCCGACGGTGAACGACCCGAGGAAGAGCGACGCCGCAAAGCCGGGCGAGAAGCCAAGGCTCAAGAGGATCGGCAACACGATCGTGCCGATCATGATGATCTCGCCAAGACCGGAGAGCGAGACGAAGAGCACCGCGACGACCGCACAGAGCACGAGCGCCAGCAGCGCCGGGTGACGACCCCCAATGCGCTGCGCTCGCTGCGCCAGATTCCGCGCGATGCCGGTATCCAGCGTCACGCGCCCCAGCCACGCGCCGAAGATGAGCGTCACGTAGAGCTGCGCAAGCACGGTGGAGCCGCCGACGACGATGCCGCCGAGCTGCGGCCACGGTACGCCGGCAACGACTGCCATCGAGAGCGCCATCGCCGGAACGGCCAAAATCGCCGGCACCGCGCGCGCGTACATGAGCGCCGCGAAGACCAGGAAAACCGCGAAGAGAGCGAGGCTCGCCACTATGGGTACGGTGCGGCCTTGCTCAACACTGCCCAGAGCGGCGGCAGCTCCCCGCGGTAGTAGTAGTCCTCGTAGATCGCCCGGTTCATCGCGTCGGCTTCTTCGACGGCGTGTTGCGCATAGAGGTGATACTGCTCGAGGTTACTGCCTAAGTGGCCCGGGCGACTCTCAAAGCGCCACGCAGCGTTATAGAGCGGGATCAGCCCCTCGTAGTCATCGCGCAGCTCCCAGAACCAGTATTTGCAGTACAGGAGATCGCGAAAGACCGGCGAGTTCTTCTTCTGGCCGACGTGCGCGAGCGCATCGGCGTACATCGCGCGAACCTCTTGGGCGATCTGGAACTTGCGCCCCAGAATATCAAAGCGCCGTGCCGCCAAGAACATGACCTTCGCGGCGTGGCGATGCAGCGGCGGCTTGGCAAAGGAGAGGTTCTGCTCGACCGTTTCAGCGTCGAGACGGACCTGATGCAAGTTCACCTTCGCCATGCGTGCGTCGATCTGCGGGTCCATCTCGTTTGCCCAGAAGAGATAGTCGGTCCAATCGTACTTTCCGCCGCTCTCCATCAGCGTCAGCGCATCGCCGAGACGCTGCACGTCGGTCGCGTAGATGGGATCGTTCACGCCGAAGAATGCATGCGGAAAGTCGGCCGCAAAACGCACCGGCGGCAGATCGCCCTGCTGCCAGGCATCGCTTGCCGCATAGAGAACCGGATACCAGGTGGCCTCGTAGAGCGTTTCGCCGTCGTCATGCCAGACGGTCTGAAAGAGCCCCAGCACGTGCGCGCGTTTGCCTTCGTCGATGAAGCGCCGCTCGGCCGGGATGGCTTGGTTGATATCCGGGAAGATCTCCAGCCAATTGTTCGCCCCGGGCGCAACCATCTGTTGAAAACCACCGCCCGCGATCAGGCGAATATACGGCATGAAGGTCTTCTCGTTGCCGTAGTGCCAGTTGATGATGACGGCACTCTTCGGGATCATCGTCATGATCGCCGGGTTCTTTTCGATGCCGTCGTCCCAAAGCATGATGCGTGCACCGGATGGCGCGATGACCTTATTCATCGCGTTGATGTGATCGGCGTAGACGCGCGCCAAGCCAAGGCGCGCGACCAACGCTTTGCTCTGCCCAAGACCCAGCGTCTGCGTTTCATCCGAGCCGATGTGAAAGAACGGCGGATGGGGCACCTGTGCCAACTCCTGGCGGATCAATCGGGTCACGTAGGGCACCGAAAGCGGCGACGCGGGCGAGAGCAAGAACCCATGCGGGCGCTCGGCGGCGGCGGCGTAGCGCTCGAGCTTGAGCGTATTGTGCATGTGCGCGAAGGTCTGCTGCTCCGGAATGAACGCGACGTGGTAGCGCTTGGCGTAGAGCGCAAGCTCGTGGAGCTGCGCGGGGGTGATCCCATCCAGAGGAGCCGGCAGCGGATCGGTCGGCGAGACGAACGCGTTTTCCATGTACGGCGAATAGCCGTTCATCTTAAACGCGGCGATGGTTCTGATGCGCTCCTTAAAGTAGCGCATCGTCGGCAACGGCCCGCGCGAGACGTCGTCGGAGAGAATCCGCCAGCGCAGCGCCGGTGCGTCCGCAATAGCGACGCACGGGAGCACGTAGCCCGATCCTGCTCGATGCGGCAGTTGCGCCAAGGTCATGGCGCCGTAGAATGCGCCGGAGGCCGACGATGCCGCGATGGTTACCCGAGCGCCGGCGACATCGAGCCGATACGCCTGGCGCGGCAGAGACCCGTCGTGCACCACGCGCACCGACGGCCGGCGCGCGATACGAAGCATCGGCAGGCCCAGCGCATGCCAGCGAGCGTCGATCTCGCGGATCGCGGCCGGATCGAAAGTCGCAGCCACGCTCAGCGGATGGTGAAAGGGAAACCGCGCGCGGCATGCGGCGGCTCGAACGTGCAGCGGACGGGGCAACACGCCCAGGTGGAGGCGACTCGGGGCCGGCATGCGGCTCATGCCAAGAAGGCAGAGCGCCAACCCGGCCAGCGGAACTGCGCGTCGGATCATGCCGCCTGGCTTAGCCGTTGCCCGGCGGCCTCCTCGCCGGATGCACCCGATCGAGCAGCGCCGCCGAGCGGACTGCGGCGGTCCGCGGACGAACCTTCCCACAAACGCATCACAGAACGGAACGCCCATGCAACCTCGCTTGTTCCTCATGGCCGTCCTCTTGCTCGCAACGCTGGCCGTGACCAACTCCGGCAAAGTGCTCCAGAACCTCAAGGGGCAGGTTTCCTATGCGGTGCCCTCCGGGGCGCCCCAGGCACTGGCACAAAACGCCGGCATCGCCCTGCGCGATCGCGATGAAGCGATCACCGGAGCGGCCTCACTCGCGGGGGTAAATCTCCCCGATAGTTCTCGCGTCTTGGTGGGGTCCAACACCCGTGTGCAACTGGCGTTCTTCAACCAGCGGAGCATCGCCCATGCCAAGTTCGTGCTCTACCACGGGCGCATCCGCTTCACCGTCGAACATCCGGCCGGCGCACGAGCCGACTATGTCTTTCAAACGCCCACGGCCTCGGTGTCGGTGCGCGGCACTCAAGGCGATATCGGCCTCTCGTCAGACGGTACGCTCCGCGTCAACGTCTACTCGGTGAGCGATCCCAACCTTCCCGTCGAGGTCACGTTGCCCGACGGCAACGTCATCACGCTGGTCGCGGGGAAATCGCTGCTTGCGCGCATGGTCAACGGTATCGTGCAAACGCAGGTGGAGAATCTCACGCAACAACTGGTCAATCAGTTTTCGCCGGACTTCGGCGTGCCGACCAACTGGACACAACTCAAGCAAACGCTCATCCAACAGGTAAAGAATCGCCTGCCGTGTCCGCCGTTCATAGGGTGTCCACCGCGGGAGGCCTCGCGGTGACAGAGCCTCCTCGTCCCTTCCGTGAATCCGAGCGCCTGGCGGCGCTCGAAGCGACCGGGATGCTCGATGCACCGAACGATCCGGTCTACGGATCATTCGTACAACTCGCTGCCCGTATCTGCGAGGTGCCGATTGCGCTGGTAACGCTCATCGACGAGCGCACCCAGTGGTTCAAAGCGAACCTCGGGCCGCTCCCGCAGTAGCCCGCGCGCATGACACTGCTCCTGCTGATCGCCGCCATCGCCGTTATCGCCGTCGCCTATACGGCCTGGTGGATCTACCGGCGTTATATGGACGAGCGGGCCGAACACTATCGCGTGCGCGAACTGTTTTCGCGATACGTGCCACAGCCGGTGGTTGACGAACTCCTTGCCCGGAAGGATCCCCGTCTCTTTGAAGCCCGCGAATACCATGCAACGATCGTCTACGCACGCATTCGGAACTTTTCGCTGCTCGCCGAAGCTTTGAGCCCGGATCAAACCCTCAACTACCTCAACGAGTTTTATACGATTCTGGGCCAAGCCGTGGCCCGTCATCATGGAATGATCGAGGGGTTGCACGGCGATGCGGTCACGGCCGTCTTCGGCGTGTTGGTCGAGGAACATTTTCAAGAGGAGCGGGCGCTGCGCGCTGCGCTCGATGTCCTGCGCCTCACCAAAGCGATGGAACAGCGTTGGGCCGAACAAGGTCGCAAGCCGCTACAGATCTTTATGGGGGTCAACTCCGGCAAGATCGTTGCCGGCGATACCGGCTACCGAGCGCGACGTGAGTTTGCGATTGTCGGTGCTCCCGTTCACGTCGCGATCCGGCTCGAACGCGCGGCTCAAGAACTCAATGCCGCGATCGTCGCGTCGGAGACGACGTTTGATGTCGTACGCGATCTCTTCGTGGGACTGCCGACCAGTTCGCTGCCGCTGCGGGGCTTACGGCGGCTGCAAAACGCTTACATCGTGCGCGGACTCACCAAACGCATCGCCCAAGACGATCGGCTGACGCTCCCCACCGAGCGCGCGTTTACGAAGACGCTCGTTTACACACCGGCCGCCGATTCCGGCGTCGAACCCGACGCCTATATCGCGCCGGAGACACCTGCCGCGGACGACGACGCACAACGAGAGTATGCCACCGCGCCTGCCTCCACCGAAACGACGCGCTTCTCGACGGTGGATGACCCGAGTCCGGCGATGCCGGAACTCCCCCCTGTAACGGGAACGTATGAAGATGACTATGGACCACCGTTCCAGCTTCCGCCCCCTTAAGGCCGCGCCGAGCCGGTATGACGACGATGTCACACGATGATTTCTTCGACAATGTTGCCGTCTGCGCTGCCCATCTGCAGACCTGCGCTCAATGCCGAAAGGAGTACGAGGCGCTGGGCGGGACGCCGGCGGCGTTTGCGACGACACAGCATGCCGATGCAGGCCCCATGCTCAAGACACGCACTATGCGCGAGGTACGACGCACGACGGCTTCGTCGCAGTCCGCCTACCTGGTTGCCGCTGCATGCTTTGTCATCGCGCTGATCTCCGGCATTGCCACCATCTCGCTGACCGGGCAGGTGCGCCAAGCGCAGACGCAAGTAGCGATGCTCCAAAGGCACACGCTGGGACTGACGCGCTCGCTCGCCGCCCAGCGTTCGATGCTCGCCGATCTGGTCAGTAACACTGCGCAGCATTACCGCGTCGCTGACGGCGAGGTGGTCCGGAGCGGACCACACCTGTATATCGCCATGCATAACATGCCGATGCCGCGCAAGGGGCATGTCTATCAAGTCTGGACGCTCGCCAAGGGATCGGTCAAGATGCATCCGTCGGTAACATTCGTGCCGGATCGTCGCGGCGTCGTCGTGGTCGCGCTGCCCGGCAATGCGCAGAAGGCTGTGGAAGTCGCGGTGAGCGTGGAGCCCGCCGGCGGTAGCAAACAGCCCACCACGCGCCCCGTCATGGTCGTCGCGTTGAATTGAGTCGTCTGCGGCTTGAGTCCCTCAACGCGGCGCTCGTCCGCCCCGCTCTGGAGTACCTCGCTCGGCGCCCGTACGAGAACGTCTTCCTGGCTTACATGGTACGTTTCAGCGGCGAAGGGCTCGGCCAGGCGACGCTCTTGGTCGTACGCGACGGCCCCGACATCTGCGGCGTTGCCTATCTGGGGCGCCAGATCGTCATCGCCGCAGAGAACAAGGAGGCCATCGACGCCTTGGCGCGCAGGCCATGCACGGCCCAGGATGTCCGCATGATCGTCGGCCCACGCCAACCGATCCTCGACTACTGGGCGCAGGTACAAGGGACGTTTGCGCAACCTCGGTTGGTTCGCGACCGTCAGTACGTCATGGCGCTGGAGCGAGCGCGGCTTCGCCCGAGTGCATCGGAGATCGAGGTCCGCACCGCGCATCCAACCGAATGGCGCATCGTCGCCGAGAACTCGGCGCAGATGATCGCCTACGAGCTGGACTCGGATGCACGCGCGGCCGAAAACTTTGACGGGAACATTCGGCTGATGATCGACCGCCGCTTGTGGTGGGTGGGCGTCGTGGATGCGAAGCTCTGCTTCTTCTGCAATATCGGCCCTTGGAGCGAACAGACCGCACAACTCCAAGGCATCTGGTCGCCGCCGGAGCTACGCGGTCAAGGGTACGCGACCCAAGCACTGAGCGGCATCTGTGCCGCTCTCTTCAAGCACGTACCAACCCTCTCGCTCTACGTCAACGACTTCAACGCCGCGGCGATCGCGCTCTACGAGCGCGTCGGCTTTCAGCGCGTGGGCGAATTTACGACAATCTTGTTCTAGCGGCGCGTCACCGCGTGCTCGACGCTTTCGACGCCCGATTCCACGGCATTCTCCGTCCTGTGAAAAAGGCCGATGATCCAGCGTATGGTGGCGATCACCCCGATGATTGCAAAGAGAAAGACGACCAGAAACGTCCACGCCGCAACATGGGCGAGACCAACGAGCGCATGTTCCACCAAAAACCTCCAATCGACGGAACGACGTACCGCACCCGTTGGCCGTAGACCTGATTCACCCCTTTGAGCGTGTTAGAACGGTGCCGTTACGCGGAAGAGAATGCTTCTCGCACTTGCGATCTGAGTCGTGTTAAATCCGTTGGCAAGCTTGATCACGTATTGGTGATTGAGGATGTTCTGCACGTCCAAGCTAAAGCCGAGCGAACGATCTTTGCCGCGTCCGGCTGCCCGCCCGAGCGAGAAGTCGAAGGTAAGATGCGTGGGGAGGCGTCCATTGCCGTTCTGAAACTGGACAGGGAAGCCCGTCCCGTAGTTCGCTTGGAGCGTCGAGTAGAAGTGGTTACCGACCCCAAAGTGACGAGTGTACGCCGAGGTGAGCGCAACCGTCTGGTCATGATCTTCGTATTGGAGTTGGTTGGTAAAGCTTCCCGGCGAAAACAGGAACGTCGATCCGGAGATGCCGCCGGCCAGCGACTGAGAGATCGTGCTTGAGAGAAACCACGAAGCGGTATTGCTCACATTGTGCCCCGCAAGGCGCACGTCAATGCCCTCGGCCTTGCCGATAGCGTTGTTGTAGACGGCAAAGAGCGGCGTATCGAGCAACTGCGTGGTGTCGAGTACGTTGTACGCGTTGCGCACCCAGTAGTTGGCATACCCGCGAATGAGCGGCGAGAACATGTGCGCCAAGCCGACTTCATAGTAGCTGTCGGTCTCGGGCTTGAGATCGTAGACCGGAACCGTCGGGCAACCTTGCAACAAGACACAGGCCTGACGCACATCTTGCAGATCCGGAGCCGCATAGAAACGGCCGTAGTAGGCATGCATGATGTTCTTGCTGTCGACGGCAAGGTTCACGCCGATGCGCGGGCTAACCGCATTGCCGCCGGTAAATCCGGTTGAGTGATCGTAACGAAGGCCGTAGTCAACCGTCAGCTTATGGGTCGGCGACCACGAATCTTGAACGTAGGCGCCGACCTGCGCACCGGCTTGGGTTACACCGGTAGAGACGGTCGGCAGTTGATACTGCGCAAACTGCTGGAAGCCGATGTAGTTCTCGCGCGTCAGTTCAAAGCCGGCCTTAAACGCGTTATGGTGCGTCGCGAGGAATTGCGAGACGCGCAGGCCGATGTAGTTGGCGTTCTGGTTATTGACCAGCCCAATCTGGTGGATGAGCGGCAAGCCATTGGGCGTATTGGGATTGGGCTGCATGCCGAGCACGTCTTGACCAAGATCCCCCATATAGTTGATCCGCGCAGTCCGAAACCACGGGATCACCTGAAAAACAGCGTTCCCCTTCTTGCTGACCGCGCTATAGTTGAAATTGCCGAACCGGTCGTACTCGAGCTGGACGTCGTCGGTGCCCGGAGTGCTGAAGACCGGGTCATTGGGATTATTCGGATCGATGTTGATCGGAATCTGAAAGGTTGAAAAGGAGTTCGAGTAATCGAAACTTAGCGAGCGGCCGTGCCCAAGGTTACTCGCGGTCCGAAAGAACTGATCGCTCTGGGACGTCGCATCGTGAATGGGATTGAACGTGGGCGCCTGGATTCCGTGGAGCGAGCGCTGTGCGTTCATGTTGAAGAAAACATCGGTCTTGCCGATCTTCAGACGCTGATTGAAGCTGGACTCTTGCTGCCCATAGTTGCCGATTCCGGCCGTCACGTCGCCGCTATAGGGGCGATGCACGTCTCCGTACCGATCGGTGATGATGTTGATGACGGCGCCCGCGCGGCTACCGCCATACTCCGCCGGCATCGCGCCGGTGTAGACTTCGATGGAATCGATGTTGCGCGGGTCGATGATTTCGGCGAAGTTGGAGCTGGTCGCAAGCGGCATCGGGGCGCCGTCGATCTCATAGGTGACACCGTGAAAGCCGTGAGCCACCGGTTCGTTATAGGAGAATCGTACGATGCCCGGGATGGTCTCCAGTACGCGGTTGAGGCTGTTGTTGACCGGCAAGGTGGCGAGCTGCTTGCGCCCGATGCGATTGACCGCGACCGGGTTGCCGCTGGGCTGCGCCGCCGCGTAGACGACGGTGTTGGCGATCGTCTTGAGTTTCGAGAGCGCGATATTGACGTGTGCCACCGATCCGCTGGTCACGTTGACCACGAGGATACGGGAGGCGGCGCCGTCGGAGGTGGCGTTTAATCGGTAGTGACCAAAAGGGACACGCGACACGGCGAAGGCGCCGTGGGTGTCGGTCTGGACGGTGAAGGCTTGGCCCTCGCCCAGGAGCCGCACGATGGCGCCCGAGACGGGCTTGCCGTGCAGCGTGACCGTTCCGCGAACCAGACCGTCGCTCGACGCGAAGGCCGGGACCGCCGGGATAACGATAAACAACATCACAGCGGCGCTGAGCGCCGCGAGAAAACGAAACATGGTACTCCTCTAGCAGAGAGACGGCAGAATCAAAGGGGCGCGCCATGCGGCGCGCGAGACTTATGCCGCGACCGGAGGAGGACGGACGAAACGACGAGGCGAGTGGCTCAACCGGCGCCGGTGCGCCACGGCGCGCTGCGGCCGTGCGAGCAGGGTTGGCATCCGCGCCGCGTACGCGAAGGTACGAGTCGTGATGGCGATCGTTGCGATCAGGCGCGCCAAGCCGTGAAGCGCCCATCGCACGACGAAGGCCGCGCCGAGCATCGCGAGGGCAATCACGAGCAGCGGCGCCCAAGCATGTGGCGCTTCGAGGCTCTCGCCGAAAGTAAACCAACCGCCCGCGCAGAGCGCCAGCGGTCCGAGGTCCGGCAGGTCCTGCATGAGGACGCTCGCCAGGACGCTACCCGTCATGGTGTTCTTCGCCTGCGAACAGGCCCCGGCCAACAACGCCAACGCCGTGGCCATAAAGATCAGGACCGCGCCCTCAAGGAAGAGTCCGTGCGCATCGCCGGCTTGGATGTGCGAACTGCCGTACACCACCGTGTGCGTGATGAGCGCCACGGGCAAACCCAAGGCAAGCGACGCCGACAGCTTACGAATCGTCACGGCCTGGCCCTGTTCGTGGAGGCCGCTGCGGGCCCTGCCGCAGCCACTCTAGGAGCGCCGCGCCTCGCCGGCCCGGTAGCGATAGACGATGCGGCCCTTCGTGAGGTCGTAGGGCGACATCTCGACATCCACGCGATCGCCCGGCAGAATCTTGATCCGATGACGCCGCAGGCGTCCGGCGATATGTGCCAGGATGGTGTGGCCGTTCTCCAACTCGACGGCGAACGTCGTGCTGGGAAAGATCTGCGTGATCGTGCCGTAGACCTCAAGCGGTTCTTCTTTTTGGCTGGTATCTTGCGACGGCCCACGCGGGGGACCGCCGACCTTTACTCGACGCCTAGCGATAACGCTCTCCTTTCAGGGCGGCGACGGGTATTTCGCCCTCCGAGCCGCAGTTCCGGCCTGCCTGGCGCCGGGGACGGCGCCGATTGCGCCACCACCGGGGTTTTGGCGCGGTTCAGACGCCCGCCGAGGGAGCGTTCGATCTGCGAGAAGAGCCCTTCCTCATCGGCCGAGACGAAGGTGATCGCGTCGCCGGACTTATTGGCGCGGGCCGTGCGACCGATGCGGTGCACGTAGTCTTCGGGGACGGCCGGAACGTCGTAGTTGATGACATGCCCGAGATCGACCACATCGATGCCGCGCGCCGCGATGTCGGTGGCCACCAAGACGCGGAACTTTCCGCGCTTGAAGCCGTCGAGCGCGGCGACGCGCTGCGACTGCGACCGATCGCCGTGGATGCGCTCGGAGGGAATGTCGTTCTTTGCCAGAGCTGCCGCCAAACGATTGGCACGAGCCTTCGTTCTCGTAAAGGCGATCGCGCTGTAGATGGTATTATCTTTGAGCAGTTCGAGCAACAGATTCGTCTTGCTGTCGCGATGGATCGAGTAGACGGTCTGCGTGACGCTGGCCACCGGCGTCGTTTTTGAACCGGTCGGGCTCAAGCTCACGCGTACCGGATCGCGCAAGAGCTCCTGCGTGAGCTTGGCGATCGCCGTCGGGATCGTTGCGGAGAAAAAGAGCGTTTGGCGTTGAGCGGGCAGATACGTGATGATGCGGCGAACCGGCGGCAAGAAACCCATATCGAGCATACGATCGGCCTCATCCAACACCAGGATCGAAACGTCGCCAAGCTTGGCGGTCTTACGCACCAAGTGATCGAGCAGACGCCCGGGCGTCGCGACGATGATGTCGGTTCCGCTGGAGAAGAGCTTGATCTGGGCACCGAATCCGGCGCCGCCGTAGACCGCGCCCACGCGGACGCCGCTGTACTTGGCCAGGGCGCTCAGGTGCGCCGTGATCTGGAGCGCGAGTTCGCGGGTCGGAGCCAAGATGAGCGCACGCGTCTTACCGCGCGGCTGCCCGGCGAGGGCTTGGAGGAGCGGCAACCCAAAGGCGGCGGACTTTCCGCTGCCGGTCTGGGCGCTCGCCAAGATGTCTCGCCCGAGCAGCGCAGGCGGAATCGCGGCGGCTTGGACGGGGGTCGGCTCGGTGAAGCCGAGGTCGCGCAAAGCGCGAAGAAGTGCCGGCTGCAAGCCGAGTGTTTCAAACGTGGAAATGATGGTGCATCTTTCGAGGAGGCGCGGCTCGATCGTAAAACTCGAAAGATCGCGCGGAAGTGGGACGGCTCACTATGTCACGTCTAGCGGGTTTCGTCAAATCCTTTTGTCCCGATGGACGGCCGAGGCACCAAAAGTCTGGCGGGAGGGTGTTGGAATCGAACCAACCAACCGGCTTGCACCGGCCTCAGCGGTTTTGAAGACCGTGCGGGCCACCAGACCCGTACTCTCCCATACGCAGCCTCTTCGCAACGGCAAGGAGGCGTTCTTGCCGCCTTATGCCGGGCTGGACGTATAGCTACGCGCCGAGTTGGCTACGCGCCGGCAGGTTGGGCGCGGGGAGAGCAGTCGCGGCGAGCAACGCGCGCCGCTCATCGAGCGCACGATCGAGAACACGCAGATCCGCATCGAACGCGTCGAGCGCATCGTCTGCGTTGGCTTGCGCGGGCGTCAACTCGACCGCGCGCTGGTAGAGGGCGTTGGCTGCACTCAACAAGCCGACGTCGTAGGCCAGCAGTTGCACGAGCATCGGCAACTCGTCGCGCACACGTGACCACACGGCATCGGCTCCCGGAGACTCCAGCGTCACGATGCCGGTCGCGGCCGCATCGAGGCGCATCGTCATCTCGTGCAACGCTTTGGCCCGGCGGGTCGCCTCGGCCGGTGGGAGCGGCTGCTCCCGCGATGCTGCCGGGACGAAGCGGGCACGAAACTGCGTTTCGACTCCGCGCATCTTCTGCGCGGCGCGCGCGAGCAGACCGGAGGTCTGTTCGCGCACAAGCAGATCGTTTGCACGCGCGTGGTTACGCGCATCGTAGACGTTGTAACCGAAGCCGCTGAGCAGTACCTGCAGAAACTGGACCGCAGGATCGTGCGAGGGCTGCGAGGGGTCCAGCAGCGCACGCACGACATCATCGGTCGGAATCGCCGGGTTCACGACTTGCCGTCCGTCACTTTCCCGCTGCTGTTCACCGGGAGCACCGCTCCCGCGCCGATGGCGAACGGCTGGCCGATCGCCATGTTCGGGGCACTCGCCACGCCGCGCTCTGCCATCAGGATCGCCGCGTAGTAGCGCACCGCATCCAGCTCCGAGAGACCGAAGGCCTTCAGCGCGATCAGCGCGCGCATACGCTCGTCGTTGGGACGAATCAGCACCTTGACCGTGTCGAGCGCGATTCCGTAGCCGTCTAAGAACTCACCCAAGTGGCTGCGCACGAGATCCGTGAGGTCGTGAATCTTCTCGTTGACTTTTTCCAGCGGCGTCACTTGAATCAGTTGGTTGATCGCCTGCTCCACCACCGGCCCCGCGTAATCGTTGATTTGATTGGTGAAGAGCGCGTGCCCGCTATAGGGCATGTGTTGGATGAGCTTGAGCGCGCCTTCGCGCGTCGGAACGTGGATATAGTAGTCGACGTCGTAGCTCATCTCGGCCATCTCCGCGGAGAGCGCGATGCCCGACGAGCGAACCACCAGTTTGGCTCGGTTGATGTAGATCGCTTCATATTGCCACGGACTCTGCCCACCGAAGAAGCCCTGGACGAAGGATCCGACGATCGGTTTGTCGCCGGTGGTAATCGGGTACTGGCCCGTTTCGTAGACGTTGAGGATCGCGCCGCGCGACTTGAGTACACAAAAGTGATTGCTCTCGACGGTGATGAGCGAACCGCTCACGATGCTCGCCGAGGGATAGTGATAGATCAGGACCGTGGGGCCCATCACTTCTTGGCCGTTATTATCCAGAGTTGAGATGACCGTCATCATCGGCATTCGACTGTGATCCTTACGTGTTTAGAGAAGGGCGATTAGGGCGGCAGCGGAGGCAGCGGATCCCAGGGTGTCCGGGCTTGGAGCATCGTCAGCGGCGCCAACGGCTGCAGAGGTCCATGCGCGGCGCCGACGACCGTCGGCAGGCTGCGTTCCATGGGCACCGGCACTTCGTCCTGTCCGCCCTGATCCGGCTCCCCGTCCTCATCGGGCTGGTCGGCCTCTTCGCAGGGCTGCGGCACAGCGAGGGCATAGCCGCTCGCCGGCGCTGATGACCCGGAGAGACGTCCCCATCCCGCCGCACCGCCGCGTCTGGACTGCCAGTACCAGAGCACGGCAAGAATGATGAGAATCGGCACCACGTGCTGCACAGTCACCTCCTACCCACAACGCCATGATTTGTTACGCTTCGGTGAAGATCTGCCCCGCTACGCGAGAAAAGGGTGGTTTTGTGCCCCTTTTTGCCTAGAGTAGGAGACCACATCTTCCACATCTGAAGAAGCAGCCCACCGCGGTGCCGATAACCAAGGGGGGAGCGATTGATGAAGCCGAGCGCGGCGCCCGTCGACGAACCCAGCCTGCTCGAACGCCTGCTGGCGCTGACCCATGTTGTACTCCAAGCGCCGGAGCTTGACGACGCCCTGGAGGCGATCGCGCGCATCGTAGCCGAGGTCTTCGGTTTTCGTTACCTCACCATCGTCGCCGCCGATCTCCCCAGCGGCGAACTCCACCGCCGGGTGCTCTTCGGCTGGCCCGCAGAGATCGTGGCGCAACGCCTCGGCGAACACGTGCCCAGGGAGGCGATCATCGCATTCCTGGCCCCGGAGTTTGAAACATTACCGCACTGCTTCTACATCCCCGCTGAGCACAACGTCTTCTGGGAGCGCAGCATCTATACCGGGGATCTGCCGCACGACGCGCCGCGCAGCGACCCGCAGGCCTGGCACGAGCGCGACACCTTAGCGTTCGTCCTCCCCGATCCCGATGGGCGGATGCTCGGCTATCTCTCGCTTGACGGCCCGCTGGATGGGCGCATTCCGTCGATTGCCACGCTGCGGCGCATGCAGCTTTTCGTCAGTCTGATCGGTCTGGCGCTGGCCAACGCACGCGCGCATCACGCCGAAGTCGAGCGCCGGCAATTCATCGAACATGATGCGCAGCGACAGAGCGAGTTCTTCACGATGGTCTCGCATGAAGTGCGCTCGCCGCTGGCCGCCATCCGCGGAGCCGCGGCGTTGCTGCAAGGCGGCGACGATACGCTGCTGGCGGAGCGGCGCGCCGAAATCCTCACCTTGCTGGCATCCTCGGCCGAACGGTTGAGCCGGATCTTCGATGATATTCTGTTGCTTTCGCGCGTCGAGGGAGGAGGGCTCCAGTTGCACGTCCGCGCCGTCGATACGGACGCCATCATCGCCGAGTCGTTGGGCCGCGCACGCAGCGAACACCCGGAGTGCCGCTTCGAGCGTCACACGCCCGAGACGCTCCCGCGCGTTCGCGCGGACGCAGGTCGCGTCGTTCAGATCCTCTGCAACCTCCTCTCCAATGCGGCGAAGTACTCCGACCCGCAGACGCCCATCGTGCTTGAGGTGACCCGCGAGGGCGACGAGCTCCAGTTTCGCTTGTCAAACCAAGGTCCGGGAATCGCACCCGAGGATCGGGCCAAGCTCTTTACGCGCTTTGGCCGCCTCGGCGATAAGGACGATGCCGTGGGCCTTGGGCTCTATATCTCAAGCCAGCTCGTCGCCCTGATGCATGGCCGGATCGACTGCGAGTCCCTGCCGAACGGGCAAACCACCTTTTGGTTCACCCTGGGTTGCGCCGATATGCCATGCGACGTTTCCGGCATTGACGCATCGCTGGTAGGTCTCAAGTAGCGCTTACGTCAAACCAGGCCCTCGTGAAGACACGCCCGGATATCCGTAACGTCGCCATCGTCGCCCACGTCGACCACGGCAAGACCACGCTCGTAGATGCCATGCTCAAGCAGAGCGGCGTCTTTCGCGAGGGTCAGCAGGTCGAAACCCGCGTCATGGACTCCAACCCCCTCGAACGCGAGCGCGGGATCACCATCCTGGCCAAGAATACCGCCGTGCGGCACGGCAATGCGAAGTATAACATCGTCGATACGCCCGGCCACGCGGACTTCGGTGGTGAGGTGGAGCGCGTACTGCAGATGGTGCAAGGCGTGTTGCTCTTGGTGGATGCCGCTGAAGGGGTCATGCCTCAGACGCGCTTCGTCCTGCGCAAGGCGCTCGAACTCGATCTGCGAGCGATCGTCGTCGTCAATAAAATCGACCGTAAGGATGCGCGCCCCACGGAGATCGTCAACCAGGTCTTCGATCTCTTCATCGAACTTGGCGCAAGCGACGAACAGTCCGACTTCGCCGTGATCTTCGCCAACGCTCGAGCCGGCATCGCCCAGCGGACGTTGGAAGAAGAAGGTAAGGATCTCGAACCGCTCTTCGAGGCGATCTTGCGCTACGTTCCGGAGGCCCCCGCCGAAGAGGGGCCGTTCCAAATGCTGGTCTCGGCGATCGACCACAACCGCTATGTCGGGCGCATCGGCATCGGTCGTGTCTTTCGCGGCGAGGCGCACGTCAACGCGCCGATCGCCAAAGTCTCCGGCGACGGCACCGTCCAGACCGGCCTGCGTCTGACCAAACTGCTGACCTTCCAAGGATTGGAACGCACCGAGGTTGAGGAAGCCGGCGCCGGCGATATCGTCTGCGTTTCGGGCATCGAAGGCATCAACATCGGGGACACGATCGCCGACGCAGCGGCGCCCGAAGGCATCCACGCCATTGCCGTCGACGAGCCCACCGTCTCGATGTCATTCCTGGTCAACTCATCGCCGTTTGCCGGAAAAGAAGGCAAATTCGTCACCTCGCGACAGATTCGCGAGCGACTCATGCGCGAGTTGGAGTCCAACGTCGCACTGCGCGTTGCCGATACCGAATCGGCCGATACCTTCGAGGTTCGCGGGCGCGGCGAACTGCATCTGGCCATTCTGATCGAAACCATGCGTCGCGAAGGGTACGAGCTGGCCGTCTCAAAGCCGCAAGTCATCGTCACCGAACGTGACGGCAAGAAGTGGGAGCCGATCGAATACGTCGTCATCGACGTCTCCGACGAATACGCCGGTGCGGTCATCGAAGCGGTCGGGCGGCGCAAGGCGTCGATGTCGAACATGATCGCTCTTGGCGAGACGCGACGGCTCGAATACACCATGCCGACGCGCGCCATCTTCGGCCTGCGCGGCGAACTGCTGACGCTCACGCGCGGCACCGCGGTCATGTCGCACACCTACTACGACCATCAGGAGTGGCAAGGCGAACTGCCCGGCCGCAACGTCGGAGCACTGGTCGCAAGCGACACCGGACGCGTTACCGGCTACGCCTTGATGGGCGTCGAGCAGCGCGGCCGGTTCTTCGTCGCCCCCGGCAGGGAGGTCTACGAAGGCATGGTTGTCGGCCGCGCCAACGACGATAAGGATATCGCGCTCAACGTCGTGCGCGAGAAGAAACTCACCAACATGCGGGCATCCGGTTCGGACGACAACGTCAAACTAGCACCGCATGAAGACCTGTCGCTCGAACGCGCCATCGAATTCATTGACGACGACGAACTCGTGGAAGTAACGCCCCTCTCGATTCGCCTGCGCAAACGCTTTCTCAACGAAACCGAACGGATACGAAACCGCAAGCGAGACCCGGCACGAAACAAGTGAAGGTCAATCCACGCACCGTCGCCCGAGCGTCTCGCGATGTCGCTCACGGGTTCGCGCGGTTCCTCTTACGCGGCAAAGTCGTGGATCTGGCCGTCGCGGTCGTCATCGGGGCTGCCGCCGGCAGCCTCATCACATCTTTCGTGCGCGACATCTTCACGCCGCTCATCTCGGCGCTCTTCGGCTATCACGAGTTCGGGCGAGTAGCCTTCACCGTCAACCACAGTCGGATTGCGCTGGGAGATTTTCTGGATGCGTTGATTTCGTTTCTCGTCATCGCGGCGGTGGTCTACTTCTTCGTCATCATTCCGGTCAACCGCTTGATCGAAAACGCGTACTTCCAGCCGCCGGCCGACCCGGCGATGCGTAAATGCCCGGAGTGTCTCGCCGACATTCAGAAGGCCGCGCGCCGATGCATGTACTGCGCCCAACCAGTCGAGCCGATGCTCGCCGATACCGCCGCAACCGCCGAACAAGAAGCCTAGCCTACAGGTAGCACGATGTTACGCGGCCCGCGATACGAACGTCAGCTCGCCCCGGCCCTCATCGTAACCCACCTCCAGCGTATCGCCGTCGGCCACCTCTCCGGCGAGAATCTTGCGGCCGATCGGCGTCTCAAGTTCCTTCTGGATCGTCCGCTTCAAAGGCCGCGCGCCATAGGCCGGATCGTATCCTGCACGGACGAGATGGCGTTTGGCCGCAGCATCCAGGACCAGGGTGATGCGACGGCTCTCCAGGCGCGCACGCAGGCGCTGCAACTGAATGTCGACGATCTCTTCGAGTTCCTCTTCGGTCAAGGCATGGAAGACGATCGTCTCATCGACCCGATTGAGAAACTCGGGCCGAAAATGCTGACGCATCTCATCTAAGACCGCCGCCCGCATCATGGTGTAGTCGGCGTCTCGCAACGAACCACGATACTCCAAGATGCGATGACTCCCAATATTCGAGGTCATGATCACGATGGTGTTGCGAAAGTCAATCGTGCGTCCTTGCCCATCGGTCAAACGGCCATCGTCGAGGATCTGCAGGAACACGTTAAAGACATCGGGGTGTGCCTTCTCGACCTCATCGAAGAGGATGACGCTGTAGGGTCGACGGCGCACCGCTTCGGTGAGCTGACCGCCTTCGTCATAGCCGACGTATCCCGGCGGCGCGCCGATCAGGCGCGCGACGGTATGCCTCTCCTGATACTCCGACATGTCGATCCGAATCAGCGCCCGTTCGTCGTCGAAGAGATACTCGGCCAGTGCCCGTGCGAGCTCCGTCTTCCCGACTCCCGTTGGCCCGAGGAAGATGAACGAGCCGATCGGCCGATTGGGATCGGCGAGACCTGAGCGCGAACGGACCACCGCTTCTGCCACCGCGTCTACCGCTTCGTCCTGCCCAACCACTCGCCGATGCAGCTCCTCGTCGAGATGCAATAACTTATGCTTCTCGCCCTCCAAGAGTTTGGTGAGCGGCACGCCCGTCCAGCGCGCGATCACCTCGGCGATATCCTCTTCATCGACCTCCTCTTTGGAGAGCCTCCCGCCGTCGCTGCGCGCTAAACTCGCCTCTTGCGCCTCGAGTTGTTTCTGCAACTCGGCGAGCGTGCCGTATTTGAGCTGGGCAGCGCGATTGAGATCGTACTGGCGCTCCGCTTGCTCAATCTGCACCTTGGTCTCTTCAATGCGTTCGCGTAGACCGCGCAACGTCACCGCGGCGCTCTTCTCGACATCCCACTGCGCCTGAAGCTTCGTGCGCTCCTCTCGCAGTTCGGCAATCTCTTTTTCTAACGCCTGGAGCCGTTGACGGCTGGCTTCATCGTTCTCCTTGCGCAAGGCCTCGCGCTCGATCTCAAGCTGCATCGTCCGGCGCGTGATCTCATCGAGCTCTTGCGGCATGGAGTCGATCTCGGTGCGCAGCTTGGCTGCGGCTTCGTCCACAAGGTCGATGGCTTTATCCGGCAAGAAGCGATCGCTGATGTAGCGGTTGGAGAGCGTCGCCGCGGCGACGAGCGCGGAATCCTTGATGCGTACGCCGTGATGCGTTTCGTACTTTTCTTTTAAGCCGCGCAAGATCGAGATGGTGTCTTCGACGCTGGGTTGATCCACAAGAACCGGCTGAAAACGCCGTTCGAGCGCGGCATCCTTCTCGATGTATTTACGATACTCATCGAGCGTTGTCGCGCCGATGAGATGCAACTCGCCGCGCGCCAGCATCGGCTTGAGCAGATTGCCGGCGTCCATGGAGCCTTCGGTCTTGCCTGCACCGACAACGGTATGCAACTCATCGATAAAGAGGATGATCTGCCCCTGGGCGCTGGTGATGTCCTTGAGCACCGCCTTAAGGCGCTCTTCGAACTCGCCGCGATACTTGGCACCCGCAATCAGCGCTCCCATGTCGAGCGAGACGACGCGCTTCTCCTTGACGCCCTCGGGAACGTCGCCCCGCACGATGCGCTGCGCCAAGCCCTCCACGATCGCCGTCTTGCCGACGCCGGGTTCGCCGATCAGCACGGGGTTGTTCTTCGTACGCCGCGAGAGCACTTGGATGATGCGGCGAATTTCCTCATCGCGACCGATGACCGGATCGAGCTTGCCGCGCTCGGCCTCCAGCGTCAGATCGCGCCCATAGCGCTCGAGCGACTTGTACGTTCCTTCGGGATCGCGCGTGGTCACCCGCTGGTTGCCGCGCACCTCGCGCAGCGCGGAGAGCAGGCGGTCCTTACTCAAGCCAAGGTCGCGCAGTAGAACCCCAACCGGGCCGCTCGTTTGTACCATCGCGAGCAATACGTGCTCGACCGAGACGTACTCATCTTGGAGCGCCTTGGCTTCGCTCTCGGCAACCGTCATCAGTCGCGCCAACTCCGGCGACAGATTCACCTGCGCGCTCTCAGCGTTCGCGCCCGAGAGCCGCGGCAAGTTGCCGATCGCCTCGTTATCCTTGCGGGCGACGGTGAGCGGATCGACGCCCGCCTTGGTCAGAATGTCCGGCGCAATGCCACGCTCCTGTTCGAGGAGAGCCGCCAGCATGTGTTCGGGCATCGTCTGCGTATTGTGTTCGGAGAGAGCACGCGAATACGCGGCATTCAGCGCATCGGCGACGCGTTCGGTCATGCGATCGACGTTCATATACCCCTCATAATCTGCGCGGATCGCAAGGCGGTTGCAGGGCCATCCGCGCTCATGCGCTCGGCGTCCTTTTGGGAACGTTGAGTGCCGCCCACTGCTCGATATCCAGCAGATGGCGCCGCTTGGTGGCGTCGTCGAGAAACGACGCTTGAAACGAGTTCTTCGCGAGCGTGATGACGGCATCGCCGTCGAGGAGCAGCGCTCGCGTGACGGCATCGTAGTTCTCGGTGACGTAGCCTCCGAAGTAGGCGGGATCGTCCGAGTTGACCGTGGCGCACAAGCCGGCTTCGAGCATGGCCTTGAGCGGATGGTCTGCAAGCGTATCGACGACGCGTAGGCGCAGGTTGGAGAGCGGGCAGACCGTCAGCGGCGTCTGCTGACGAACCAGGCGCTGCACCAGTGCGCCGTCCTGCATGCAGGCTACGCCATGATCGATGCGTCGCACCTTGAGCAGATCGAGCGCCTCCCAGATATAGGCCGGTGGGCCTTCTTCACCGGCGTGGGCGACGGCAAGAAAACCCTCTGCGCGCGCCTGATCGAAGACGCCCGAGAACTTCGAAGGCGGATTGCCGCGTTCGGCGGAGTCTAAGCCCACCCCGACGATCCCCTCGCCGTAGGCGAGCGCCTCTTCAAGCGTCGTACGCGCCGACTGCACCGGCCGGTCTCGCAGAAAGCAGAGGATGAGATGCGAGGTGATGCCCCGCTCCCGTTCGGCCTCGCGCATCGCCGCCCGAATCCCATCGACCACCACATGGAACGAAACCCCGCGCTGCGTATGCGCCTGCGGATCGAAGAAGATCTCCGCGTGACGCACGTTCTGCCCATGAGCGCGGAGCAGATAGGCCGCCGTCAACTCGTAGAAATCTTCTTCCTTCTGCAGAACGCGCATGCAGTCATAACGGCAGTCCAGAAACGACTGCGGATCGGTGAACGCATAGGCATGCCGCAGTGCCTCGACGTTGGGATACTTCAGCGTGACGCCGTTGCGCTCGGCCATGGCAAAGATCGCCTCCGGCTCGAAGGTTCCCTCAATGTGCAGATGCAGTTCGGCCTTGGGGAGGGCGCGCAAATCCATGGCGGGGTCCGTTCGGCGCTCCGGCGACGCAGGCCCTGCGCTGGGCCTAGCGCTTGCGCAGCACTCGGAGGTCGCCGCTACGCACGGTGACGCCGCGAGCGTCGAGCCACTCCAGCAACGGCACGGCGTACTTGCGTGAGGTTCCCAGCAGATCGCGAAACTGCGAGGCCGTCATCTGTCCCTGGGCACGCAGATACGCATCAACTCGCTCCACGATGCGATTGATCTGGGAGCCGCGGTAGAGCGCATCGCCGACCTTGACAAAGGCATCCCGGGCGAGCAGAGTCTCAAACGCCGCGCTCACCCCGGCAACGCTGCTGGCGCGCACCGCCGCATAGGCATCGGCGGCGTTGACCGGCAGAAACGGCTGTTGCGGATCGCTTGGCACCAGCTCCGCAAGGAAGGCGCTCTGCTCCGCCGTGAGGCGCGTAACGTGACTCGGGCTCGCATAGTAACCGGCCCGCAGCGTCAGACGACCGTCGTCGACGTAGGCCGCCAGCACACGGACGAGCAGCGGTTCAGCCACCTGGAGCCGGCGCGCGAGCGCGAGCGAGGGCAGTCCTTGGGACCATGGCGCTTCGGCATGCGCCTGCTCCAACACCGCCAGCGTTCCTTCGAGCATCTGCGAGGCGGCCACAGCATCGATGTAGGCGACCGGGCGAGCGATCCGAAGCGCCTCGCCGCGCTCGCACACCTGCGCGAGGGCGCTGCGCGCCGCATCCTCGCGCAGATTCGCCGCGAACGCAATGGCTGCAAGGTCGCTTGGCTCCAGCGGCGCCGCCCGCAGCACCGCGAGCACGGCTGCTTGGCTTGCATCGTAATCGTCCCCGGGCTCCGGTGCAACGCTCTGCGCACCTGCGATCACGCCGCCGCCGAGGAGCGTTTTGGGCGAGAGCCGCCGCAGGACGAAGCGCACGCCCGGGAACGCCACCGCCGGTACTCGCAACGCCAAGGTTGCGGTAACGGCGTGCGCGTCGCACGGGGCTTCCTCGAAGAGGAGCATCCCCAGCACCTCGGCCGAGCCGATCGAGGCGCGCACCGGCATCCGCCGGCGCAGCAAGCTCAGCGCATCTGGCAGCGGTTCGAAACTCACCGCAAAACGATCTTGCACACCGGTCTCGAGGCTTGCCACCACTTCGCCACGTGCGATCCGGCTGCGTTCGATGCCCGGCACGTTCAACGCCACGCGCGCACCGCCGTACGCCGTAGTTTGCGAACGGCCGAAGACCTGCAACGAGCGCACCCGGGCGCGCAGACCGCTCGGCTGCAACGCCACCGTATCGCCGACGCTCACGCTGCCTTGCATCAGCGTTCCGGTGACGACGGTCCCGTGCCCGGCCGGCGCAAAGACGCGATCCACCGGCATATAGAGCGGCGCATCGGCCGGCCGGTCGGGCAGGTCGCTCAGTACGCGGCCGATCAACTCGCGCAAGTCTTCGAGCCCGGCACCGGTCGAGGATGAGACGGCCACCGCCGGCGCACCATCGGCAAGCGTGCCTGCAAGCTGTTCGGCGATCTGCATCAGCGCCGCGTCGAGCTGCGCGGGATCGAGCAGATCGCTTTTGGTCACCACCAGAATCGTGCGCTGCACGTTGAGGTAGCGCAGAATCTGCAGGTGCTCGCGCGTCTGCGGCATCACGCCCTCGTTGGCCGCAACCACCAGCAGCAACACCTCCATGCCTGCGGCGCCGGCCAGCATGTTGTGCAGGAAGCGTTCGTGCCCCGGCACGTCCACGATGCCGGCTTCCAGCTCGCCGATGCGCAGATGCGCGAAACCAAGATCGAGCGTCATCCCGCGCAGTTGCTCTTCGATCCAGCGATCGGGGTCGGTGCCGGTCAACGCTGCGACCAGCGAGGATTTGCCGTGATCCACGTGACCGGCGGTCCCGATGATGTGCATCGCCGAGGCGCTTACACGCTTGCCGCTACGAGTGCGCCGATGACGTGCTCGTCATCGCACTCGGCGACCGTGCGCAGGTCGAGCAGCACGCGCCCATGCTCGATGCGTGCGACGATCGGCGGATGCCCGGCGCGCAGCGCGACGTCGAGCGCATCCGGCTGGCCGGTGGCCAGCGCCACCGCCACGGACGGAAACGATGCCTGCGCCAGCGACCCTCCCCCAACGTAGGCCGCGCAGTCCACCACGGACGCGGCCGGCAAGCGTGCCGCATACCGTGCGCCGCGCAGGCGTAACTCCTCACACGAAAGCGACGCCATCGCATAGAACGGGATACGGCGCAACGACTCCGGCGTTGCATACAGGCGTAAGGTTGCAGCCAGTGCCGCAAGCGTCAGCTTATCAACGCGTAGCGCACGCAACAACGGGTTGCTCTTCAAGCGCGCCACCAACGGCTGCGAGCCGACAATGATGCCGGCCTGCGGCCCACCCAGCAGCTTATCGCCCGAGAACGCAACCAGACCGACGCCCTCGGCCACCGCTTCGGCGACGATGCGTTCGTGCGGCAAACCATACGGCCTGAGATCCACGAGCGCACCGGAGCCCAAATCTTCGACGACCGGAACGCCGGCGCGCTTGCCAAGCTCGCTCAACTGCGCACCCGGCACATCGTGCGTGAAGCCTTCGATCGAAAAGTTCGACGGATGCGTGCGCAAGAGCAGCGCGGTTCGCGGCGAGAGCGCCGCTTCGAAATCGGCGAGGTAGACCTTGTTGGTCGCACCGACCTCAACCAGGCTCGCGCCGCTGCGCCGTAAAACATCCGGCAGGCGAAAACCGCCGCCGATTTCGATGAGTTGATTGCGTGAGACGATGACTTCCCGCCCACGCGCAAATGTATCGAGGATCAGCAGCACCGCGGCCGCGCAGTTGTTGACGACGAGGGCGGCCTGCGCACCGGTGAGTTCCCGCAACACGCCGCTGACGCGGTCGTAGCGCGAGCCGCGCCCACCGCCGGCCAGATCGTACTCCAGGTTCGAGTAACCGGTACCGATACGCATGGCCTCTTCGAGCGCTTCGCCGGCTAGCGGCGCGCGTCCAAGGTTGGTATGCAAGAGGATGCCGGTGGCGTTGATGACCCCAAGCAGGGTTGCCGCCAGCTCCACTTCGAGTCGCTTGAGGACGGCTGCACGGAGCGCCGCAAACCCGAGAGTGGTCCGCAGGCGCGCGCGGTCCAACTCGGCGGCGATCGCGCGCTTGACGCACTCTCGCCCCACCAGCGGCTCGAACGCCGCGATGGCCGGTTCTCCAAGAAAACGATGCACGGCCGGAAGGCCGCGCAACGCTTGATTCACCTCGCCCCCGAGGTCTAGATGACTTGCCGGGCCATCTAGTTCAGATGCTTGCCGAGCATCGAGGCAATCACGTTCTCGGAGACGTAGCCGACGATCCGATCGACCGGCTGACCGTCCTTGAAGAGGATCAGGCACGGAATCCCGGAGACCTGATACTGCCCGGCGAGGCTCGGATTATCATCGGTATTCAGCTTGAAGAACTTCGCCTTGCCGGCGTGGGCGGATGCGACTTTTTCAACCACCGGTCCCAGCATCTTACACGGCCCGCACCAGGGTGCCCAGAAGTCGACCAGCACCGGCTGACTGCTCTGCAGCACCGAGGCCGCAAAGTCTTTCTGCGTTACTTCTGCAATCGCGCTCATCTCGTCTCTGTGATTACCTCCATAGTATCGTAGCCTAGGAACCCGGCGGCCTTCGGCTCATTTTCGTCTTCGGGTCGCTTTTTGCCGAATCCAAGAATGCCCCAAGCCCGACAGATTTCTAGAACCGGGCGAGCCGGAGAAAGGTTCCGACGCCTAGATCTCGGTCTGCTGCGGCTCACCGGTGATCCCAATCAGTTGCTTTGCCTGTTTCCCCAGATTGGTGATCGCGATGACCTCGTCGCCGTCGCCCAGCCGTTGCAGGCGCACTCCCTTGGCGTCGCGACCCGTCTTGCGAATGTCGGAGACCTTGAGGCGGATGACCTGATTGCCGGAGGTGATCATCAGCACCTCGTCGTCGGGCGCCACGAGGAGCTGGTCGACGACCTTGCCGATGTCGTCGCGCTGGCGCGCGAAGGCCTTCACGCCTTTGCCGCCGCGCGCCGTGTGACGATACTCGTCGATCGGCGTACGTTTACCGAAGGCAAGCGACGTCACCAGAAGCACATCCTTGCGGTCGTTCTCGACGACGTCCATGGCGATGATGGTATCATCGCCATCCAGCGTCATCGCCTTCACACCGCGAGCGTTACGCCCCATCGGGCGGACCCCGGTCTCGTTGAAGTGAACGGCCATGCCGTTGACGGTGCCCAAGATGATATCGCGCGAGCCGTCGGAGAGATCCACCGCTAAGAGTTCATCTGCCTCATCGAGGTTCACCGCGTTGAGCCCGTTGCGGCGCACGTTGGCGAACCCGTCGAGCTTCGTCTTCTTGATGACGCCGTGCCGAGTGACCATCACCAGATACTTCTCGCCTTCGAAGCGATCGATCGGGAAGACGGCCGTCACTTCTTCGCCGGGCGGCAACGTCAGGAGATTAACGAGTGCCGTTCCGCGCGCGGTACGCGTTGTATCAGGGATTTCGTACGCCCGTAAGCGATAGACGCGTCCCTTGTTCGTGAAGAAGAGCACATGATCGTGCGTCTTGGTCATGAAGAAGTTTCGGACGACGTCTTCCCGCTTGAGGTTCGAGATGCCGATGACGCCACGCCCGCCGCGGTTCTGCGTTGCAAACGTATCGGTCGAGACGCGCTTGATATAACCGCCCACCGTATAGGTGACGACGACATCGGTGTTTGGGATCAGTTGTTCAAGCGAAATTTCGTCTTCCGCCGGACGGATTTCCGTGCGCCGTTCGTCGCCGAAACGCTTCTTGACTTCGAGCGCTTCGTTCTTGACGATCTGCAAGACCCGGCGCTCCGAAGCCAGGATATCCTCGAGCTCGGCGATGAGCTTGACCAGCTCCGTGTACTCGTCTTCGATCTTCTGCCGTTCGAGGCCGGTGAGGGTGCGCAGACGCATATCCACGATCGCTTGCGCTTGGATATCCGAGAGCGCGAAGCGCGCGACGAGGCCGCTCTTGGCTTCGTCGGTGGTTTGGCTGGCCCGAATGATGGCGATGACTTCGTCGATGTGATCGAGGGCGATCCGGTAGCCTTCGAGCAGATGCGCGCGCTCCTGCGCCTTGCGCAGATCGAAGCGCGTGCGCCGCGCCACCACATCCTTGCGATGGTTGATGTGATGCTCGATCAGCCGCTTGAGGCTGAGCACCTGCGGCTCGAGCGCCACGGTGCCGTCCGCGCGCGGTTCGCCCACCGGTACGAGGGCGAGCATGTTGAAGCCGAAGCTCGACTGCAAGGGCGTATGCTTGTAAAGCTGATTGAGGACGATCTTCGGCGTGGCGCTGCGTTGCAGCTCGACGACCACGCGCATGCCTTTGCGGTTGGATTCATCATCCAGGCGGGCGATGCCGACGATACGCTTCTCGGCGTGCGCCTCAGCGATCGCCTCGACGATACGGCTCTTATAGACTTGGTAGGGGATCTCGGTGATGACGATCTTGTGCTTGCCGCGATCTTCGATGATCTCGGCTTTGCCCCGAATCGCAATCGAGCCGCGCCCCGTCTTATAGGCTTGGCGGATCGCTTCGCGGCCCAGGACGATGCCGCCGGTCGGGAAATCCGGCCCGGTCACGATATCGCAGAGGGCATCGTCGTCGATCGCGGGGTCGTCGATGGTGGCGGCGATCGCATCGACGATCTCGTTGAGGTTGTGTGGCGGAATATTGGTCGCCATACCGACGGCGATACCGCTGCTGCCGTTGATCAGCAGTTGAGGTAGCCGCCCGGGCAGCACCACCGGCTCCGTGCCCTGGTTATCGAAGTTCGCAACGAACGGAACCGTCTCTTTGTCGATGTCGCCGAGAGCATCGAGCGCGGTGCGCGCCAGCCGAGCTTCGGTGTACCGGTACGCGGCCGGCGGGTCGGGATCGATCGATCCGAAGTTCCCGTGGCCGTCCACAAGCGGGTAGCGCAGCGTGAAATCCTGTGCGATGCGCACCAGCGCGTCGTAGACCGACTGGTCGCCGTGCGGATGGTAGGATTTGAGGACTTCGCCGATGATTCCGGCGCACTTGCGGTGCTGCTTGTTGGGATCGAAGCCCATCTCGCGCATCGCGTAGAGGATGCGCCGTTGCACCGGTTTGAGACCATCGCGCACATCGGGAAGAGCGCGCGAGACGATGACCGACATCGCATAGGAGAGATAGCTTTCGCGCATCTCCTCTTCGACGTTCACCTGTTGGATGAGATCGTTATTCAACGTGCCGGCAACTCCGCTTCGATGGTGCGAACCATAGACACCGCACCGCAAAGGGCCCTCGGTTGGCTAAGCCGCCAACCGTGCCGAGCATGGTGCGAGAGGTCTGGCCGCGCTGGTTCCTGGGGTGTTCGGCGATCAGCGGGTTTCTTCCCAGGTCGGAAGCTCTTCATCGAACTTCACCAGGGGCTCGTCGAGCTCGGGCAGCGGCTCGTCCGGGCGAGTCGCCATCAACCCGCCCGCAAGGCGCGTCCGCGCCGCCTGAGCCGCTTCGTGGAGCGCCGCCTTGGCGGCTGCGGCCTGGGCCTCAAGCTGCGCAGCATGGTCTACGTCGTTCATGCGCCAATCGATTCGCGGTGATCCTGCGCCGTACTTGCACGACCGAAGCCGACCTCGCGATGTTGGCCGCCGACTTCGGCGCCCGCCTCATGCCGGGCGACGTCGTGGCGCTCGCGGGCCCCTTGGGCGCCGGCAAGACGGCCTTCGTGCGCGCCCTCGTCGAGGCACGCTTGGGCGGCGACCCGGTCTCGAGCCCCACCTTCGTCTTTCGCCACCGCTACCCGGGAACGCCGCCGATCGAGCACCTCGACCTCTACCGCATCGAGGATCCAAGGGAACTGCCGGAGCTGGGCCTCGAAGAGGCCTTCGACGGCGAGGCCATCGTCCTGGTGGAGTGGTGGCGTCATGCACCTTCCCTGTTGCCCGCTCGCCGCTACGAGGTGGAGATCGACGGCGCCGGAGCCGGGCCGCGAACGGTCGCCATCCGAGAGCCGGCATGATCGTCCTGGCCTTCGACGGCGCGCTGGGCAGCTTCTCGGCGGCGCTGGCCCGCGACGGCGAGCCCGTCGCCTGCGCCGAGCTGCCCGCCGTCACCGCCCTGGAGGCCGGGCTCGGCGCCCTCGCCGAGCTGCTGCGCACCGCGGCCATCACGCCTGCCGAGCTCGACCGTCTCGCCGTCGGTGTGGGGCCCGGAGGGTTCACCGGACTGCGGATCGCGGTTGCCTACGCCAAGTCCCTGGCGCTGGCCTGGGAGCTGCCGCTCGTCGGCATCTCGTCGTTTGACCTGCGCGAAGCCGGCTACAGCCTGCCCACGGTGCTTGCCGTCGTGCAGGGCCGTGCGGGCGTCGTCTCGGTGCGTTACCGCAGCCCGCAGGCCACCCGGCGTGCCTCGGGGCCGATCGCTGCAGCCCTGGCAAGCGTGCTGCCCGAGGCCGTCGAGGAGCCGCTGGCGATCGTCGGGGCGACGGAGGACGTCTGCGCGGCGCTTGCCGAACGCGGGGTGACCGTGAATACCCTGCTCCCCAGATTCGCCTCGCCGGCCCTGGCGCTCGCTCAGCTTGCCGCCGGCGCCCAGCCCGCGGCATCCTCGCACGCGATCGTCGCCGACTACGGTGAAGCACCCGCCGCGAAGATCGGGCGCTTCTAGCATGGTGACGATGCCGGAGCTCTCGATCGAACCGATGCTCGCCACCGACGTGCGCGACGTGCTGCGCATCGAACGCGCCTCGTTTACGACGCAGTGGCCCGCCGATGCATTCTACACCGAACTCACCACGAACAAGGTTGCGCACTACTACGTCGGGCGTCTGGGTGATGAGGTCGTGGCCTACGGCGGCATCTGGGTCATCCTGGAAGACTCGCACGTCACGACCGTGGCGGTCGATCCCGCACGCCGCGGGCAACGCTTGGGCGAGCGCATGATGGCGCACCTGATCGCCGAGGCAACGCAGCGCGGCGCCGCCTGGATCACGCTCGAAGTACGCGAAAGCAACGTGATCGCGCAGCGCCTCTATCGCAAGTACGGCTTTACGACCGTCACCGTGCGCAAGGGATACTACACCGATAATGACGAGAACGCCCTGGTGATGTGGGCGGGCAACCTGCGCGGAGCGCTCTACCAGCATCGTTTCAGCGCGCAACGCGCGATGCTGGCGTGAGGGACTCGTTTCCGGCGCTCGCCCGGCGCGTCAGCGACGATCTCGGCCAGACACATCGCTACGCCCACGTCGTGCGCGTCGCGCGTCTCGCCGATCTTCTGGCGCAGGCTCATGGTATCGACCCGCGCAAGGCGCGTCTAGCCGGCATGCTGCACGACCTGGCACGCCCCTTCAACCGTCAGCGCCTCATCACCGAGTGCACCGTGCGTCGTATGCCGATCGACGACTTCGAAGCCGCCAACCCCATCGTGCTGCACGCGCGCCTGAGCGCGGCGCTGGCAAACGAACGCTATGGCGTCGGGGACCCTGAAGTCCTCTCCGCCATCGAGAAGCACACGGTCGCCGCAGCGGCCATGTCGCCGCTCGATTGCATCCTCTATCTGGCCGATGGCCTCGAACCCGGGCGCGACTTCCCCGAACGCGCGGAGCTGGCGCGCCTGGCCCGAGTCGACCTGGGCGCCGCCATGCGTGAAACGCTGGTCTTCAACCTGAGGTACCTCCAAGCGCAGGGGTTGGCCGCCGCGCCGCAAACGCTGCAGGCTGCGCGCACCTTTGGTGCGGCGGAGTAGAGGAGGCAGGGTCTGGCGGAGTTACTCGACGTCGTTCGTCAAGCGGCACTCGATAAGAAGGGCGAAGAGTTCACGGCGCTCGGCGTTGCGCACAAAACGATTCTCGCCGATACCTTTGTGATCGTCAGCGGTCGTTCAAAGATCCAAACGCGCGCTATCGCCGACGCGGTGGTCGAGGCGGTCAAGGCGAGCGGTTCGCCCGTTCGTCGCGTGGAAGGCTACACCACCGGAGATTGGATCCTGATCGACGCAGGCGATGTGATCGTCCATGTCTTCACGCCCGAGCAGCGGGCATTCTATAATCTTGAGCGTCTGTGGGCCGATGCCCCGGCTCGCAGTGTAGGGAGTTCATGAGTCACCGTCCGCGCGTCCAGTATCAAACCCGCTTCGCCCGCGCACGCCGCAATATGTTGCTGCGAGCCGGCATCTGGGCGTTCATCTTCGTCTTTGCTTTCTCGATCGCCGGCGGCATGATCATCATCGCCCAATCGATCCACCACTAACACTTTCATGAGGCTTTCCATGAATCGCATCACCATCGCCCTAGCGGCCGCGCTCGTCGGCAGCCTTGCTGCGCCGGCATTCGCGCGCACCTCGTTCATCCAAGACGGAGCCGCGATGTTCACGCCCGGAGCCGTCACTCGCGAGAATCAGCGCATCGGCAGCTTCAACGCTCAAACGGGCAAAGAGCTGCTGGTCGTCACGGTGCCGCAACTGCCTGCCGGGACGAGCGCCTGCGCCGCCGCGCAGCAGGCGGCCACGCAACAGCAGGTCAACGGCGCGGTGGTGCTGATCTCCAAAGGCGATCAAACCGACTGCATCGCTCCGGACCACGCGGGTGCCCAAGCCGGCTGGTTTAGCCGGTCGAGCCTCACCACGATTCGTCGCGCGATGGAGTCGCAGTTCAAGGCGGGCAACTTCGACGGCGGCCTCGCGGCGGTCGTCGGCGGCATCCTCGGGATCTACCATTCGCATCTCAACTCGCTATCCGGTAACGGCGCACCGGCCTACGCGCCGCGCGCAGGCTACGCCGGTCGTACACCCGCACGTTCCGGCGGCATCCCGTGGTTCGTCTGGGCGCTGATCATCTTCGTCGGGTTCATGATCCTACGCTCGGTGATGCGCGCCGGGAGCCTGCAACGGGGCTACACGCCGGGTGCCTATCCCATGCAGCCGGTCGCGCCTCAAGCGCCTGGACAGCCGGCAGCACCTGGAACGCCGGCGCTGACCGGCGCTCAACCCGGCGCACCAGCCGCAGCGCAGCCCGGCGCGCCGGTCCCGGGGCAACCCGGCGTGCCGGGCCAACCGATGGCGCAACCCCACGGCGGCGGATTCTTAAGCGGCATGCTCGGGGGGCTGGGTGGAGCGTTCCTCGGCAATATGCTCTTCGGTGGCCTGATGGGTGGCGGCATGATGGGTGGCGGCATGGGCGGCGGGATGATGGGCGGCGCTGCGCCGGATGCCGGCGGCTGGGCCAATGACCCGGGGCAAGCCGACATGGGCGCTGCCAGCGGCGGCGACTGGGGCGGCGGCGGCTTCGGTGATGTCGGCGGTGGCTTCGGCGGCGGAGGCGGCGACTCGGGCGGCGGCTGGTAGCCGATAGAACTCGCCCGGACCTCCCGCGGGCGATCGCCGCGCTCATGCCAGGTCGTCGCCTGTCTGGCGGATGTCGATGCAGGCACTCCTGCACGATCCTCCGCTACCATGTAGGCTTGCTTGCGCCGCCGCGGAAGAATCCTCCATGCGACGATTCATCTGTGCGTGCCTCACGCTCGCCCTTGCCCTTCCCGCGCTGCTGACGGCAACGACCGCTCGTGCGGCCACCGCGCGCAGCACCGTTAACCCGGCCTGGTTTGCGGGCCTGCACTGGCGGCTGATCGGCCCGTTTCGCGGCGGCCGAGCGCTGGCGGTGACCGGCGTTCCCGGCCGGCCCAACCGCTACTACTTCGGAGCCGTCGACGGTGGGGTCTGGGAGACCAATAACGCCGGGCGCACCTGGACGCCGATCTTCGATCACGAGAAGATCGCGTCGATCGGTGCGATCGCGGTCGCGCCCAGCGCGCCGCGCACCATCTACGTCGGTTCAGGTGAAGCGGATATGCGCTCGGATATCGCCTACGGCAACGGCATGTACGTTTCGCACAACGCCGGCAAGTCGTGGCAGCACATCGGTTTGCGCAAGAGCAAGCAGATCGGCTCCGTGGTCGTGGACCCGCACAACGCCGATATCGCCTACGTCGCAGCGCTAGGCAATCAGTACGCCTCCAACACCACGCGCGGCGTCTTCAAAACGATGAACGGCGGCAAGACCTGGAGCAAGGTACTCTACAAGAACGCCAAGACCGGCGCGATCGATCTCTCGATGGATCCGCGCAATCCAAACGTCCTCTATGCAGCCCTTTGGGAGACGCGGCGACCGCCGTGGAACGTCTATCCGCCCTCGAACGGCCCCGGCAGCGGACTCTACAAGACGACCGACGGCGGCAAAACATGGACCCATCTGACCGCCGGCCTGCCGTTGCACGTCGGGCGCATCGGCGTCGCGGTGTCGCCTGCCGACCCGCAGCGCGTCTACGCGATCGTCGACAGCGGCCCAACGCACGGCGGGCTCTATGTCTCCAAGAACGCGGGCGCTTCCTGGAAGCTCATGGATAACCACCACCGCATCTGGAAGCGCGGCTGGTACTTCGGCGGCGTCACCGCCGACCCGAAGAACGTCAACGAAGTCTACGTCATGGATACCTCAACCTACCGCTCCACCGACGGCGGCCGTTCGTTTACCGCGATCAAAGGCGCGCCGGGGGGCGATGACTACCATACGCTCTGGGTCAATCCGGGCAACACCTCGCACATGATTCTGGGCGGTGACCAAGGCGTGGTCGTCAGCGTCGATGATGCCAAGACCTGGAGTTCGTGGTACAACCAGCCGACCGGGCAGTTCTACCACGTCATCACCGACAACCGCTTCCCCTACTGGGTCTACGGAACGCAACAAGATAGCGGCGCCGTCGCCGTTCCCAGTCGCAGCCGCCATGCCTTCATCGAAGACCGCGATTGGCTGCCGATCAACGCCGGCAGCGAAGACGGCTACCTCGCGCCCGATCCGCTCCACCCGCAGCTCGTCTTCGGCGATGGCCTGGGTGCCGCCAGCGTCGGCGTCACCGTCGAGAACATCGACCTCGGCTGGATGCAGACCATCGATCCGACGCTCGCCTATCCCAGCCACACATGGCGGTGGGATTGGACGCTCCCGCTGATCTTCTCCAAGAGCGGCAAGACCCTCTACTTCGGCAACCAACGCATCTTTGCCACGACGAACGGCGGCTCGAGCTGGCGGATGATCAGCCCGGATCTCTCGCGCAAGAAGCCCGCGATTCCACCCAATCTGGATCTCTCGACGATCGCCGATAACGACGGCGTCTCGCGCCCCGGCGTCGTCTATACGATTGCGCCTTCGCCGATCGTCCACGGGCTCATCTGGGCCGGCACCGACGACGGCAACATCTGGATCACGCACAACGGCGGTAAGCTCTGGAAGAAGATCACACCCCCGCAGCTCACCGCGTGGAGCAAGGTGACGATGATCGACGCCTCGCACGCCAATCCCAACGTCGCCTATGCGGCGATCGATCGCCACCGCCTCAACGACTACCATCCTTACATCTACCGTACCGCCGACGGCGGAGCGCATTGGAAGCTGATCTCCGCGGGCATTCCGAACGGTTCGTTCGTCAACGTCGTGCGCGAAGACCCGAAGGTTCCAAGCCTGCTCTACGCCGGAACCGAACGCGGTATGGAGGTTTCGTTCGATACCGGCAAACACTGGCAACCGCTGCAACTCAACCTGCCGGTCAGCTCCGTGCGCGACATCGCGCTGCACGGTGCAGACGTCGTGATCGCCACGCACGGCCGCGGCTTGTGGATCATGGACGACGCCTCGCTGCTGCGCCAGATCGCCGCGCTGCGCCGCGCAAAGAATCTCTTCTTCGCCGCACCGCAAGCGGCGTACTTACTGCTCACCGGCAGCGATGAAGGCACTCCGCTTCCGCTCGATGAGCCCTTGGCGAAGAATCCGCCCAACGGCGCGATCTTCGACTATGTCGTCAAGCACCCGTTGCGCACGCCGCTGGTCATCACCGTACGCGACGCCGGCGGCGCGGTGATGCGCACCTGGTCGAGCGCCGATAAACCCGTCGTCATCAATCCGCATTCGCTCGATATCCCGATGTACTGGGTGCATCCCAAGCAGCCGCCGTCGGCGGGCCTCGGCGGACATCGCTTCGTCTGGGGCATGCACGCCGGCTCAAAAGACGGCCCCTGGGCGCTCCCGGGAACCTATACCGTGACCATCAGCGCGAACGGCCATACGCACACGCACCGGGTCGTGCTGCGCAAGGATCCGCGCATCGCCGCAACCGTTGCCGATCTGCAGGCGCAGTATGCGATGGCCCAAGCGATCAACGCCCGCATCGCGCAGGTCACGCAACTCCGCAAGCAGGCCAAGCTGCTGCTCGCGCGGCGCACCCTGCCGCCCGCGCAGGCGCGCATCCTGCGCCTGCAGATCATCGGCGTCACGCCGCCGGCCAACCCCGACAACTCGGTCGGAACGCTGCCGACGGACTTCACGAGCCTGCTCTTCCTCTCGGGGGCATATACGTATCTCGAAGGCGCCGTCGAGAGCGCGCCGGTAGCGCCGACGATCGGAATGCGCACGGGGCTACGTAAACTCGACGCCGTCTTCGCCCGTACGCGAGCGCGGCTAGCGGCATTGCAGCGCAAGCGCTAAGGCAGCGTAGCACACGCGCCGCAATGCGAGGCGGCGCAAGGAACCAACGGAGAGATCTGCGTTAGCGGCGGTGAAGCACCATGTCGTACCAACGCGCGAGATTGGCTTTGTATTGAGCCAACGCCGCGGTGTGCAAGTAGATCATATGCCCTGAGTGGTAGAAGCCGAACGTGATGTTCTTCTGCAGCGCGGGGTTGATGTTGAGGTGCTGCAGCGTATAGACCGTGGCCAGGTACGGCGTTGCCAGGTCGAAGTAGCCGTTGGCCGAGTATATCTTCAAGTTGGGGTTGTAGGTCATCGCTTGCGCCAAGTCAACCGCGACGTTGGTGGGCAACATGCCGTTGTGCTTGAAGTCCCAATGCGCCAGCGTCTTTCCGTAGTTGACGATGCGGTAGGGGATGTTGGTTTTATAGTGCAGGTCGTTACGCAGATACTGCATGTTGGTCGACGTGAAGACGCCGTCGATGGCAGAGTCTGTAGGATCCCACGGCGGAGCCGATTCGCCACCGTCGATATCGTAGTCTTCAAAGCGCGAATCCAGGCGCCCAACGAACTTGCGATCGTGCAGCAGCAACTGCTGCTCGAAGCGGTAGTACGCGACGCGCAGGTTGTTGATGCGAATGATGTGCGAAGACAACCCCGTGTAGCGGTGCAACTTCGCCACGACATCGTTATAGGCGGCCGGACTCAGCTTCGTGCCGAGCGCGAGATCGTGCAGATACTCACCCATCGCAAACTTCTGCACCTTCTGCAAGAAGGGCTGCAGGTGCGCCGGGCGATTCGGGATGGCGTGGTGATACCACGCCGTTGCAGCCTCGGATGGAAGGTAGAGCACGTAGGCCCAATCGCCGCCGCCGATGGAAACCGGCGTGAAGTTCGTCGCCCAATCGAGCGCGAAGTTCAAGATCGACGACTGCAGCACGACGCCGTTGAACGTCATGCCGTCGTGCATCTGCATGTAGTTCACCAGCGCTGCCGAGCGCGTGGTTCCGTAGCTCTCGCCGAAGAGGAACTTCGGAGAGTTCCAGCGGTTGTACGTCGTGACGTAGCGATCGATGAACTGCGCAAACGCGCGCACATCTTGATCGACGCCGTAGAACTCTTTGGGCTTGCCCGCGCCGATCAGCCGCCCGTAGCCGGTTCCCGGCGCATCGATGAAGACCAAGTCGCTCTTATCGAGCAGGCTGTACGGATTCTTCTTGAGCTGATAGGGCGGTGGCCCGGTGATGCCGCCGTCTTTGCTGACCAGGCGCACCGGCCCCACGGCGCCCATGCGCAGCCACACCGTGGAACTGCCGGGGCCGCCGTTGTAGAGGAACGTGACCGGGCGTGTGCTTGGGTTTGCGCCGTTGAGCGTGTAGGCCACGTAAAACATGCGCGCCGTGGGTTGCTGCTTGTGATTGCGCAACGTGATCGTCCCGGCGCGAGCGGTGTACTTATAGACTTTGCCGTTGATCGTGACGCTGTGTTGCGTGACGGCATCGGGCGGCGCCGGAGGAACATGCATGCCGGCGGGCGCGCGCTTCTTCGGCGGATGCATCGGATGTGAAGCAGCGGCACCAGCCGGAGCGCTCGCGGTAGCGAACGCCAAGGCAAGGGCGCCGACGAGCCAACGATTCACCAACTCGGGTAGCCTCCTGTTTTGGAATGCGACCGCCACAGCGGCCGACCTCTGCGCCAAGGTGCGCAGGCCGACAAAGGTTGCGCGCCGGGCGGCGCAAACCCCGCTTGCGCGATGCGCCCGCGACCCGCCTAGCGGTAGAGTTCCCCGCGCAACCGTCCGATGGCACCCTCCAGCGACGCGAGGTAGGGCGCCATCGCGGCCTTGATGTGTTCGAGGCGTTCGTGCCCCGCCGGAGTGATGCGGTAGATGCGACGCGAGCGCTTGGTTGGATGATCCCAGGTCGCGCTCAAAAAACCGCGCTCTTCGAGCCGGCGCAGGAGCGGATAGATCTTGTTGGTGTTCACGGCGATGAGGTCGCCGCAGATCTCGGCGATCCGCTGCATGAGGCCGTAGCCGTGGTCGGGCTGCTCCTCGACCAAGTGAAGGATGAGTGCCGGGAAAACCGTCTTGCTCTTGACGGGGCCCTTGAGGAGATCGTCGACGCGCCGCACCGTTCTCAGGATTCCGTACTACTATTCATTTGGCCTAGTATCCGCGGTGAATCGCCCCGACAGCCGGCGGTCGCGCTTAGGCGACGAACGGCCGCTAGACGTGCGTGTGGGTGTGGAGATCGACGGCGTAAGCGCGGTTGATGAGATCGGCGTAGCGGGCTTCCACCACGCGCCGCTTAACTTTCATCGCGGGCGAGAGCTCGCCGCTCTCGACGCTGAACTCATCGGTCAGCACGATCGTGCGACGAATTTGCTCGTACGTTGCCAGATCGGCGGTCTGTTTGGCGACCTCGGCGGTGAGAAAATCCAGCACGTCGTCACGCGTGGCCAAATCTTCCGGGGAGAGCTTCTCTGCGATACCCAGCTCCGCGCGCACGTTGGCCCAGTGCGGGCAGATCAACGCGGCCGGATGTGGGCGGCCGTCGCCGATCACCAGCGCCTGCGACACGAAGATCGAGCGGCGAATCGCCGACTCCACGCGCGCGGGCGCAACGAACTTGCCGGTCGCGGTCTTGAATATTTCTTTCTTTCGGTCGGTGATGCGCAGGTAGCCTGCAGCATCGATCTCGCCGATGTCGCCGGTATGCAACCAGCCGTCTTCGAGCGCCTGCGCGGTGCCGACTTCGTCACGGTAGTAGCCGCGCATGATGTTGCGCCCACGCGCGAGGATCTCGCCGTCCCCGGCAACGCGCACCTCGACGCCGGGAATCGCCCTGCCGACGGTGCCCAGCCGGTTATCCGCAACACGACTACTGGTGATCACCGGCGACGATTCGGTCAGTCCGTAGCCTTGGAGAATCGGGATGCCCATCGCCAGATACGTGAGCCCCGTATCGACGTGGAGTGCGGCGCTCCCGGAGACCATGAACTGCACGCGGTCTAAGCCGAGCGCATGGCGCACGGTCTTGAGAACCAGCATCTTGGCGGTGGCGTACTGCAGCGCCAGTTTCGGCGGCACAGGCTTACCCGCAACCTTGGCACGCATCGCTTCGCGCCCGACGGCCAGCGCCCACGGCACGACCTTGGCGCGGACGCCGCCCTCGGCCAGCGCCTGGCCCTCGACGCCTGCCAGCACGCGATCGAAGATGCGCGGCACCGACGACATCACGACCGGGCGCACCTCTTTGAGATCGTCGAGCAGTTCGTTTGGATCGTGCGTGATATAGTAGCGCGTGCGTGCCAACAGATACATATAGGCGACCGTATGCTCGTAGATATGCGAGAGCGGCAGTACCGAAAGCACATGACTCTCGGGCGCGACGCCAACCAGCGCGTAGTTCGACGCCGACTGCGCATCGAAGGTGATATTATCGTGCGAGAGCATGACGCCTTTGGGCGTGCCGGTCGTCCCGGAGGTGTAAATCAGCACGGCGAGATCGTCGGGTGCGATGGTGCGCTCGTACTCCGAGGGAAGCTCGGGGTGCACGGCACGCACTGCGGCGCCCAGCGCTTCAAAGGCTGCAAGCGACCCGGCGCCGGAGGCTTCGAAGACGATCGAGCGAGGCAGTGCGGGAATCGCAGATTGCAGATGCTCGAGCGTCTGCGCCGTATCCGCGAAGAGCAACTTCGCCTGCGAGTGTTCGAGGATGAAGGCGGTGAGATCGAGCGCCTGCGTCGGGTAGATCGGCACCACCACGCAGCCCGCGCAGAGCGTCGCAAAATCGGCGATCAGCCAATCCACGCTGTTGTGCGCGATGAGCGCGATGCGATCGCCGGCAACGAGGCCCGCGTCGCGGATCGCACAGGCGAGGTTACCGATGCGCTCGAGAAGCCGTTCGCCCGACGTCGAGACCCAGGCGCCCGCGCGCCGTTCGATCAGCACCGCCTCACGTGCAGGATCCAGCGCTCTCCGAATCAGATGCGGGAGCGTCTCTTGGTCGGGGATTCCAGACAGCATTCGCCCCGACTTCGCTTGCGTAGGGTTGCTCCCTTCAGTATCGCACCGGCTAGAGGAGAAACCTAGCGATTCCGGCCCGGGATGCATGGCTGCCTAGGGCATCGTCACCAGGAACTGCCGCCGAGAGAGCTTCCGTCAGGGTAAGGCAGGGGCGAGGGGGACGTCCGAGGAGGCAGGGCTCGTCGCTCAACGATGATGAGCGCTATTGCAGTGGGACACCCGCCGCGGCAGTTGCGACATCGGTGATCCACGATGCAGCGAACGAATATGCGACATATATCGCACGCAATACACACGGTTCTCGGCTTCTTCGTGACTCCGGCAAGCTCATCGTGTAGACTCGACGGATGTCATCGATGCATCCTCGGCGGATTGTCGTCATTCAAGGACATCCCGACCCGCAAGCGGGTCACTTTGGGCATGCCTTGACCGATGCCTATGCCTACGGAGCGCACGAGGCCGGACACCATATCACGAGCATCCGCGTGGCCGAACTCGACTTCACGTTGATCCGCACGAAACAAGAGTGGGACACGGGGGTGCCGCCACCATCCATTCAAACGGCTCAAGCGACCGTTGCACAGGCGGACCACCTGCTCATCGCCTATCCTTTGTGGCTCGGAACGCTTCCGGCGCATTTCAAGGGTTTCTTGGAGCAGCTCTTGCGGCCTCATTCCGCGAGGGCGCCGATGCCTTCGAGGAAGATGGGCTCGCAGTTGCTCGTCGGCAAGAGCGCGCGCATCATCGTCACCATGGGAATGCCGGCGTTTGCGTACCGTTGGTATTTTGGCGCCCATAGCGTAAGGGCCCTCGAACGCAGCATCCTCGGCGCGTCCGGCGTGCAACCCATTCGCGCCAGTTTGATCGGATCGGTGGAAACCGCCGGCGATTCGAAACGCAAGCGCTGGCTAGCCAATATGAGACAACTCGGCCGTAATGCGCGCTAGCGCAAGAGGAAACGCGTGTGCGACCATGTAACTGGCGCGCATGACACAACGTACTGCAACCGATCAGGCACAAGGCGGCGATGCCATCGTCATTGGTGCGGGGTTAATCGGCCTCTCAATTGCATTCGAGCTCGCACGACGCGGAGTTGATGTACGAGTGATCGAGAGCGGCGAAGCCGGCCATGGCGCCTCTTGGGCCGCAGCAGGAATGCTGGCGCCATTGACCGAGCAACTCGTCGAGCCGACCTTTCGCAAACTTTGCGAAGATGCTCTCGCTATGTATCCCGAGTTCGTCGCACACGTGCGTGAAGCCGGCGGCGTCGATCCGCAGCTACATTTGAACGGTATTGCAACTATTGCCTTCGACGACGCACAGATGGAACGCCTCCTCCTACGCTCCCATGTGTTACAAGAACGCGGCCATGCTTATACGTTGCTCGATCCTATGCAAACCTTAGCAATGGAACCGGTGCTTGATAAGCACGTGCGCGGCGCCTTGCTCGTACACGGTGAGGGCCAGGTGAACAACCGCCGATTGGGCCCTGCTCTGCTGGCTGCCTGCGAACGTAGCGGTGTAACCATATCTACCGCCGCCCACGATGTTGCACTTGTAGTCAACGGGCGGCGCGCAATCGGCGTCCGCACCGAAACGGGGCTGGTCACGGCGAAGATTGTCATCAACGCCATGGGTGCTTGGGCGTCGCAGCTTCCCGGTGTTCCGAGCGACTGCGTTCCTCCCGTGCGACCGATATGCGGGCAGATGCTGGCGCTCACTTTACCGCACCAGTTGGTGCAGCATACGATGTGGGTACCGGGCGCGTACCTCGTTCCGAAGGACGACGGGCAGTTGCTCATTGGCGCCACTTCCGAAGACGTAGGCTTTCAAACTCGCGTTACCGCCCAAGGCGTACATGCGTTGCTGCATGGTGCACTGGCTGCCGCTCCAAAGCTGGGGGAGTTCACGATCAGCGAGACATGGGCGGGTTTGCGCCCCGCAACACCCGATGAACTCCCGCTCATCGGGCGCACCGCACTGGATGGGTACCTACTCGCCGTAGGCCACTACCGCAATGGCATCCTGCTTGCCCCAATCACAGCACAGATGATTGCCGACCTGGTGACCAAGGCGGAAGGCGCCGCTCCCCTAGAGTGGAAATGATGCGACTGCACTATCACAAAGCGATGCAGTGCTCCAATCCATACCGTGTCTCCCGCCGTTGGCTGGTGGTGGAGCGCCGCAGCGCCTCCGTAGGGTACTCAATGCACGTTGCCCCGCACTTCGACCTGAGGAGAAGTTTTCCCTAGACCTTCGATGCTCGGCAAACGCCGTACTCAAGGAGCACTGCGAACCACCAGACTACTTTCGACCATCATACCGCATAGCAATGTGGAGGCCTCATGCCAACCCGATCAATTATAGAGCCGTTTCGTATTAAATCCGTCGAACCCATTCGCATGACGACCCGTTTGGAACGTGAGCACTTCTTGGAAGATGCGGGGTATAATCCGTTCTTATTGCGAGCCGAGAACGTGCTAATTGATTTACTCACGGATAGCGGCACCGGCGCGATGAGCGCCGAACAATGGGCAGCTATCATGCGAGGCGACGAATCGTACGCAGGGGCAACATCTTACTACAGGTTCGCTGAGGCCGTGAAGGGCATCTTTGGATTTCGCTATGTCCTGCCGACACATCAAGGGCGCGCTGCCGAGCGTATTCTTTTCACCACGGTCTGTAAGCCCGGCGACATCGTCCCGAACAACACGCATTTCGATACGACTCGAGCAAACATCGAATATGTGGGAGCGCAGGCGATCGATCTACCGATTGCCGAAGGGCTACAGCCGGAGCTGCTTCACCCCTTCAAGGGAAACATGGATGTCGACGCTTTGGAAGCGCTCATAGCCGATGTTGGTGCGGAACGGATTCCGCTCGTAATGTTGACGATTACAAACAACTCCGGCGGTGGTCAACCCGTGTCGATGGCGAACGTGAAGGCAGTCAGCAGCGTGTGCAAACGTCACGGGCTGCCTTTGTACATTGACGCATGCCGATTTGCCGAGAATGCGTGGTTCATCCGAGAACGCGAGATGGGGTATGCGCAAATGTCCGCGCGCGATATCGCGCGCGAGCTGTTCTCGTATGCGGATGGCTGCACAATGTCCGCCAAGAAGGATGGCTTGGTGAACATCGGCGGCTTCTTAGCGACAAATGATGAAGGGCTATCGAGACAGGAATCGAGATTGCTCGTCCTGACGGAGGGTTTCCCAACGTATGGGGGCCTCGCAGGGCGTGATCTTGAGGCGATTGCGGTGGGCCTGAACGAAGTGCTGGATGAGGATTACTTGCGTTACCGCATCGCGTCGACGGCATACCTGGGGCGACATCTCAGTGACATCGGGATCCCAATCGTGCAGCCGCCGGGAGGGCACGCAATTTACATCGATGCGGCAGCGATGTTGCCACATATTCCGCCGGAGATGTTCCCCGGGCAAGCGCTCGTTGGGGAGATGTATCTCGAAGGTGGCGTCCGCGCCGTTGAAATCGGAACGGTGATGTTCGGTTCAACGAACGCAGAAACAGGGGAGATACGAACGGCGGCGCTGGAGCTCGTTCGCTTGGCGATTCCGCGTCGTGTTTACACGCAGAGTCACATAGATTATGTCTGCGAGGTGATGTCCGACGTCTTCGCCGGGCGCAAGCGCATCGGTGGGCTTCGCATGGTTTGGCAGGATCCACCGTTGCGACATTTCACGGCAAGATTCGCGCCCGCACGATAACCTGCGCCCGGTAGCCGTTTCCTCACTCGGCGGAGACGGCCTATGCTGGAAGCATGTCCCGGCAGCCTCCTAGCAATGTTTCCTGATCGCAGCCAGCAACTCTTCGAGCTTGCCGGGAGCGAGCGCGGCCGCTTCGATATCCGTGAACTCTCGCTCTAGCGCATTCGTTTGCTCTGTCCCCAGCGTCCGCTCCGCCGCGTCGAAGATCATCTCGTTCTCCTTGGCAATATGTTCGCGCATGTGTGCGGTATACGCAAGTGCCGCGTTGTGCAATGGGGCGCGTTCATCGCGGGCAGCCTCTTCCATCAACACAAGCATCCGGCGAGCCTCATCATGCTCCGCCTCGAGCACTTCCGCTAGTGCGTGCAGCATGGGATCTACCTCCATCGCAGGGAACAGTGCGAGTTCTTCCTTAGCGTGGTGGTTCCGATCGACGTACGTGCGTAAGAAGTCCAATAACTCCGGCATGCTCGCACGGAGCCGATCGGGTGTATCTTGGTCACTAGCAAGCAGTTCCATGAGCGCCGCGACCTCAAGGATTACTTTATGCTCTCCGCGTAGCTGTTCAAATGCGCCCATCAGGCGGCTGCTCGTTCCAAACGGCGCTTGGCTAACAATGCTGCTCCCAGCGCGTTGACCGTTTCCGGTACCTCGGGAATGTTTACAGGCAGCTTCAGCATCTCAACGAGCGCCTGAACCATTCCGCGTTGGCGCGCCATACCACCAACTAAGGTAATCTCTTCCTCGATGCCCACGCGCTTTAGGAGCGCCGCTGCCCGCTCAGCCAGCGAATTATGAACGCCTCGCAGAATGTTTTCGACCGAACAGCCTTGGCTAACGTGATTGATGATCTCCGACTCCGCTAACACCGCGCATACACTTGAAATCGTGACCGGCTCGCGTCCTGCCAACGACAGCGTGCCGACATCGTCTAATGTTATCTCCAGGTAGCGCGCAGCGCGTTCAACAAACCCTCCGGCTCCGGCAGCGCATTTGTCATTCGACTTGAACTCCTTGACACGCCCCCCCCCGTCAATGTGGACCGCACGAGAACTCTGCGCCCCGACATCGATAACACATCGCGTGTTCGGGAATATCGCAGCCGCACCGAATGCCGCTGCACTGATGTCCGTCACCTGCGTATCTCGGCCTGGATAGCTCGATCGCCCGAAGCCGGTGGTGATGATGTGCTCGACATCGGAGCGGTCGGCGCCTATTTCGGCGAGCGCTGCCGCAAGAGTGTTCTCGACGAGGTCTTCGAAGGGCGGCCGCGTTCGCGCCAGATGCCATCCACGAAGGCCTCCGCTGCGATCCACTAACGCGATCTTCGTTCCGCGAGACCCGATATCAACCCCAACGATGAGACTCATAGATACTCCTTACGCTTCCTGAGCACGTGCCAGGCCATGCTCCATTGCAAACACCGCAGCCCCAATGGCCCCCATATAATGCGAATCGGCGCAAACATTGAGTGGCACGCCAAGCCTCTCTTCGAGAGCATGCACCATTCCGACGTTTAGCGACACTCCACCGGTAAATGTAATTTCCGGTTCTAACCCTACGCGGCGCACCAATGCAATAGTACGGGCCGCAATAGCGCTGTGAATGCCGCCAAGAATATCAGGGAGTTTCTTGCCCTGGGCAAGATACGACATGATGTCAGACTCGACGAACACCGTGCAGACGGTCGACAGCCGGACAGGGTTGCGTGCCTGTAGGGAGAGTTCGCCGATGTCGCCCAGCGACATAGAAAGCGCTTCTGCGGCTGTTGCAAGAAAGCGACCCGTTCCCGCCGCACACTTGTCATTCATAACAAAATCAAGAACCTCGCCGTCGAGCACTTTGATGCCTTTGGCGTCCTGCCCCCCGATGTCGATGACCGTGCGCGTGCCTGGGAACAGCGAGCAAGCGCCCTTTGCATGGCAACTGATCTCAGTAATTTGCAGATCGCCGAACGTCACTCGGAAACGTCCGTACCCGGTACCCACCACGCACCCAACGTCATCACGTGACATGCCCGACGACGCGAGCGCCTCATCAAAGGCACGTTCCGCAGCGCGCGTCACGTACGCTCCGGTTTCGATCAACGAGCGTGCAACGATCTGTCCATCGCGATCCACGATGACGCACTTTGTTTGCGTCGACCCAACATCAACGCCGGCTGCAAATTTCATGCCTTGTCACCTGATGCACTCGCGGAGGCGGTTAACTTGCGGTGTGCAAGAGATTCGAAGAACGCGTCGATACGGGTGCGCATCTGCGCCTCCGAGAAATAACGCGGATCCTCGAGATCCGACTCGACGAGTAATGTTGGAATGTTCCGCTTTGTAAAATACTCGCGCATATCGCCTTGCCCAGCAGAAAATAATCGACAGCTCTTTACCGAGTGAATAACGAGCGCCTCAGCGTTCCATTCGTCCAGATAACGCTCGATCTGGTCGTAACGTTGCAAGAAGTTTCGATTCGTCAGATTCCAGGATAAGAGATGTTCGGCGATACTCTCCAACGGGTGGTCCGGATCGTGCGCGAATCCAAACTCCCATAGGCCGCCAACGGTCGAGTACGTTGAGGCGACGGCGACCGCGTTCCACCGTGCAAACATGTCGCGAAAAACCCGTAAGTAAGGCCATGGCGGCGGCCCTTCGATGACATAGCGAACGTCCTCGCGCGGGAGGGGGCCCTGTCCTGCCGCAGCTCTGCGTGCATATTCGTCGCGAGCCTCCCGGAAGAACTCCAAACCGCCTTCGGTTCCGCGCAAACAATAGAGCGGAGCCATCATCGTGACGGAATCGAAATAGGCATCGTATGGGGCAGGCCTGTGTTTGGTTAGATGCTTGATTTCCGACCACAGCTTGCCGGTTTCGGACGACAGTTCGATCGCACGGCGCAATTTGTCTTCGTCGAGTCGTTTCCCGGTGATCTCTTCGCATGTCGCGATGAGTTGGTGCAATTGCCGCATCACATAATCGATGTCTTCTCGCGTCGGTCTGCCGGATGCCGTGCGAATGAAGGGGACATCGAGGTGAAAGGCCGGCTTTTTCGTGTATTCTGCCAGATGATCGAACCAGTGCAAATACACGTTACAGCCGACATAGTTGCACAAGAGCAGTGACGGTTCCGGGATTGTTGCGAACGGCGTCTTCCTGCCCGCGAAGTACATCCCGATGTCAGCCTTCACATAGGCACAATTGTCGGTGGAATAACCCATGTCTTCGGCGGATTGAATGTGCCCAAGAGAGTTCTTCTTTACCGCAAGCTGCAGTGCATTGACTTCGGGATATACAGGCAGCATATCGAATGCGCGCAAGAGTTCAACGGGATTGCCGCCGATGAGCAAATAGGCTGCCGGTGCGCCGTTACCTTCTGCGCTTGCCGTCAGTTCGGCATAATAGTCGGCCATGAGCTGCTTTTGCAGATAATGTAACCGTCCTTGATATGTCGCGTCATGCATGAAATAACTTTCCTAGCTGAAGAGTAGCGACTCGACAAACGTTTCGAGTTCCGTCTTGATCTTGTCGAAGAGCCACATTTTTTCTTCGAATTCGAGGAACACGTGCGGCATGTGCGCCTCTTGCAGCGCTTTGCGATAGAGTACGTAATCAAACAAGGCCGGTTCGCAGAACTTTGCGGTCAGAACGACAACGGCATCCGCGCGATGGTCCCGAGCCCGTTGAACCAGACTTAGTGCCTTGGAGTGCCCGAGATCGTGTTTGACGCTCGAATCGACGCTTCCGTGTACGTACGCATCAGCCAAATCATAGAGCGGGTTCCCCGTGTCGGCAATACCCCCAGTGAAGAAGCGCCGGCCCAAAAGAAAGTCATCGTCAACGACGTAACACCCGGCCTGCTCGATCGAAGCGATGAGATCCATGGGAGGCTGCTCGCAGAAGGAGCCTACGACGACGACGCGCGCCCGATCTTTGGGGGTTCCCCCACGTGCACGCACGTATTCCAGAGCATGCTCGAGTATCCGTAAGTGTTTTTCCGGCGGGGCAACGTGACCGTAGCGCACGAGAGCATAGAGTTCCAAGGTGGAGAGCTTGTGCGGCTCGTTGCGGCGAACGTCGTACAAGAGACCGATCGCAGAACGAACGGCATCGTAGAGGGCGATGCTGCGCCGCAGGTCCTCATCGGTCACGCTACGCCCGGTCAGGGTGCAAGCCCAGGCGAGGATGCGACGATACTCAGCCTCCAGATAAACGACGGCTTCGTACGATGGAATACGTTGCGGGAAGTGAATGTATTCGACTTGTTTGGTGTTCATCGTCCGCGCAAACACGCTGGCTAGATTACGGGCCGGATCGCAGATTGAATGGAACACAAAGCCGTCGAACGCATCGAGGTTCCCGATCATGGCGAGTTCGAGTGTGCTCTTGATGATCGAACAGATGAAGGACTGGAAGCGGGAATCGGCGTGCGATATCTCAATCTTATTGCCCGCCCCGGTGAGGCCAACAGGCAATGCTCCGGCCGCGTGAAAGAGTTCAACGGGCGTATAGACGGGGAAGCACCCAATCAAGGCTTGAGTGTGGCCTTCGTTCTTCCACGCCTGCGCGTCGGCAAAGTCGATGGTGGCGATCGCATCGTTGCATTCTTCGATCAGTTCTTCAAACGACACGGTCGATTGAATAGCCATATCCACCCCTTCCCTAGATTCCTGGAACGACGATGTTGCGCAGGCCGCTACCTGCGCGCAATGCATCGAGCCCACTATTGATGTCGTTTAAAGAAAAGCGCCCGGTGACAAGCGGTTTGATGGCGATGCGGCCCTGCCTTGCCATTTCAATGATGCGAGGATAGTCGATGGGACGACAACCCAGCGATCCTCGTACGTCCATTTCGTTGAACATCAGCTTGGCCGCAGATAGCGGAAAGTCACGATCCGAATATCCGACCACAACCAGACGACCGCCGCGATGCAGACTGTCGAAGGCCTGCCGCATCGTTAACGGATTCCCTATGACTTCAAAAGCCACATCGGCGCCGCCATGCGTCTGCGAACGAACCTCTCTTGCGACAGTCGTGTTGTCTGCAGAATGCACGATGTGTCCGGCGCCAAAACGCAAGGCCTGTTCCAGGCGTTCCATTTGCATATCAACAGCCCACACTTCAGCTCCGGAGGCGACGGCAATCTGTATGACGTTGATCCCTACGCCTCCGCAGCCAAACACAACAACGCGTTGACCCGCTCGAACTTCACCTCGATTGACCACCGCGTGATACGGGGTGGACACCGCGTCGGCAATCAGGCACGCGTCTTCTAGAGGCAGATCCTCCGGTAACGCAAGCAGATCTTTTGCCGGGACGCGAATATACTCGGCGTATGCCCCGTCGATGTGGTTCCCCGGCATGATCCCGTGCTCGCAAATGTTCTCTCGCCCGCGACGACACGCATCGCAGGTTCCACATGTCAAGAGAGCGGGGATGAGGACGCGATCCCCTTCGTATCTCCCTTCGATGCCGGAACCGACGGCAGCGACAATTCCTGAGGCCTCGTGTCCGAGTATGAGCGGCGGCGGGCAAAACGTCGCAACACCGTGATCGATATAATGCAAATCGGTGTGACACAGCCCGCAGGCCGCGACCTTGACGACAACTTCGCCCGGGCCGGGAATGGGCATCGGACGCTCTTCGAGTTCAAGCGGGCGGTTCGGACCGTAGAAGATCGCGGCTTTCATTCTTCTTTACTTCCGTTTCCGGATACCGGCATAATCCGGAGCGCGCTTTTCGACGAACGCTTTCATACCTTCGGCTGTCTCCGGGTGCGCAAAGTGCATCGTCAACCATTCCCGCGCGTGCCCGATGGTGGCGCTCCATGCCTGATCTTTCCAATAGTTTACCTGGCATTGCGTGTAACTCAGGCAAGCTGGGAACTTGTCCAGGAGCTTATCGCAAAGGTCGCGTACGCAGGCATCGAGTTCTTCAAACGGGACGACACGATTGACGAGCCCCCATTCAAGTGCTTGCTGAGCGCTGATCGGTTCGCACAGGTACAGCATCTCACGTGCCCGGCGATCGCCGATAATGATCGGCAACCATTGTGTGGCTCCGCCTGCGGCGACACTGCCCACCTTCGCTCCTACCTGGCGGATCGTTACGTGATCTGCGGCAACGGCCAGATCGCACGCCATGTTCATTTCGTTGCCGCCGCCGACCGTCATGCCGTTGAGCCGTGCGATGGTCGGTTTGCCCATGTTGCGAATGGTATCGATGCAATCCTGAAAGAGCACCATATATTTCCAGAACTCGGCCGGTGATGCAACGTAGCGTTCTTCGTATTCTTTGACGTCGCCGCCGGTACAGAACGCTTTGCGGCCTGAGCCGGTAATCACGACGACGCCCACTTCGTTGTCCCACATGGCTCGACGCAACGCAACATGAAATCGCTGGAGCGTCTCCGTGGTGTATGCGTTGTAGGCGTTCGGCCGATTCAAGGTAACGGTGGCGACGCGGTCGTGTACTTCATAGAGGATATCATCCGCGACCTCTGCCTCCGATGAACCTTGGGTGATTTCAGTCATGTGATAATCTCCTAGCGGTGTTGCGACCAGGACCACTGCGGCGCCCGGCCTCCTTGGAATGCATCGATGCCCTCCGCGGCATCGTCAGTTGGGAGCAGCACGTCGGTATAGACGCGCAACGATTCAGCGATAGTCCCGGCCCGCAAAGCTCGCTTGCAACACCGCAATGCATCCTCCGAGAGCGACAGTAGCTCTTGGCAGAGTTCATCTGCGGCTTGGTCGAGTGCATCAGGTGCAGCAAGACGCGTCACGACGCCCCACTGGAGTGCGGTTTGAGCATCCACCCGCCGACCGGTGAGGATCAGATCGTTCGCTCGGGCTCTGCCGATCAGCGCCGGCAGTACGCCGCATGCCACAGGCGCAAGGGCGGCAAGTTTGATTTCCGGCAACGAAAAGATCGCACGTTCCGAGCAGATCGCCAGATCGCACAGCAACACCACTTCGAATCCGCCGCCCAAGGCCGGCGCGCCGACTTTGGCGACGATGACCGATGAAGTCTCGTTAAATGCCGCGATCATCTTGCCGAATGCGGCGAGCATCTCCGGAGCACGATCGCGCGTATGATCGGCGATGTCCATGCCGGCCGAGAAGGCAGATGTGCCCTCTGCATCGAGCAGCACGACGGGAGACTCCCCAAGTGACCGAACGGCCTGCTCCAGTGCACGAACATCGGACGTGCCGAGAATGTTGAGACGCCCGGCGGCAAGAGTGATACGGCCGAGTCGTCCTTCACGGCCTACGATAATGCGTTCGCTCATGATACGGTCTCCGAAAGTGCTTGGGAAGGAACTACACCGCGTAGGAAGAGCAGCACCATGACATGTGCGAGATGCGTGGCATCTGACTCGTCTCGGCCGTGGTACCACATCGGCAGCCAATTCATCATTCCGAAGAGTGCCGCAGTGGCTACCCTGGGCGATATCGGGGAAGGCTGCGCTTCTTGCAGGGTGGCCACAAGACCGACGGCTCGTTCAAAATAGAGGCGTCGCAGCTTCTGAACCGCGATCCGCTCCGTTCCGGCGAGAGCATCCATGCTATGCAAGAGTACGCGATACGCATTGGGTTGGCGTATGACGAAATCGATGTGCCCATGAACGAATGCGAGAAGTTGCGCTCGGGGAACGGGACTCGCCGCCAATGCCCGAGCGAGACTTTCCACGAGGGCGGAGAACGCACGTTCGCATACCAAGGCGAGGGCGCGTTGCTTGCTCGGGAGGTAATGGTAGAGGCCGGAGATGCTCATCTCTGCCGCGGTGGCGATATCCCGCATGGTGGCGCATCCATAGCCGTCCTTTGCGAACATCCGCTCAGCGGCGTCCAGCGCCACGCACTGACGGCCCTCGAATCGAGGCACAGTTGGAACTCTCCCGGCAAAATTTAATCGTTCGAGCGTTCGTTCGAATGAATCTACCTGCATGGTAGAGGAACCGTTACGACGGCAACAGATGCACTATAACCAAGTTGCTAATGCAAATGCACCAGGCCAGCTTTCAGCGCGATGACGCCGACTTCGAGGCGCGAATGCGCGCCGAGTTTCGCCATGGCGCTGTTGATGTGGTTGCGCACGGTGACGCGGGCTAAGTGGAGTTGGGCGGCAATGTCGTTCGTTCCGAGGCCGGCGGCCACGAGTTTCAACACCTCGATTTCGCGCCGGGTGAGCCGATCGACGACCAGGCGTTGCAGGTTCTCATCGCTGGGCCCGGCGCTCGCTCGTTCAAGCACGAGACGCTGGGTAACCTCGCCGGCGATCTTGCTCATCTGTTGGACGGAGAGGCTTTCGTTGAAGACATGGATCGAAAGAGTCCGTCCACTGTCGCGCAACGTCACCGAGGTAACATCTAACCATACTTCGGTCTGGTCGGGCCGGCGCAGCAGCATCTCGAATCGGCGCGGCGTATTGCCCCGCTTGCCGCACTCTAGAATGGCGCAATCCGGCCCGCAGATCGGCGTGCCGGCTGATGTGGAACCGTGCATGATCTCATGACATGGTCTACCGATAGCTTGCTCGGCGGTCCAGCCGAGCAGCAACTCTGCAGCTCGATTCCAGGCCACGATGATTCCCCGGTCGTCCACCGCCACCGTGGCTTCCGGGCCGGCGCCCAGTTCCCAAGGCATCGCAGATGTCTCCTCACTTCGTGAACTTCGAGGTCCTAGCTATAATACGAGATGATCATATCCGCGACGCAGACGGGACGTTCATGCCCACGGCGTTCGATCGTCGCATGGAGCACGAACTGGGCACCATCCTTGAGATCTTTCGCATGCTCCAAGCGAAAGGTTGCGCAAATGAAGGACGGAACGGGCAAGGGAGCCGGGAACCGCACACGATTGAAGCCGTAGTTCACCGCAAGACGCAGGCCGTCCACTCGAACGACCTGTCGCCATAGATACGGAATGAGGGCGAGGGTCAGCAACCCATGGGCTACGGTTGCGCCGTACGGCCCGGTTTCAGCGCGCTGCGGATCTACATGAATCCACTGGAGATCCAGGGTCGCCTCACCAAAGGCGTCGACTCGCTCCTGTGTCACTTCGAACCAAGGGCTCGCAGGCAGCGAACGACCAATCAGTGCCTTGACGCCCTCGACGCCGCCTACCTCGATGCCCATCGAGCCTACATGTTGAAACTCAAACGCGCCGTCCCTGCCCTTACGTCGACCGGGTAGCCTAGATCGGTGCCCGAGCGGCTTGACCGACACTCTAATAGTCGTTAGAATGATGGCATGAGCGAGAGGGGCCACGATTCTCGGCGGTTCAAGGACCTCGTGTACGAAAACTTCGCACGCATCGGCAAGGCTGTCGGTAGTGCAAAGCGCCTGGAAACGCTGGATCTCTTGTGCCAAGGTGAAAAAACGGTTGAGCAGTTGGCTCGTCTGGCTCAGATCGAAGTGAAGAGCGCCAGCGCTCACCTCAGGGTATTGCGCTCGGCCAAGCTGGTAAACACGCGGCGCGCGGGCAAGTATGTTTACTACAGCATCGCCGACGACATGGTAGCCCAGTACTGGCTCATGACCAGATCCATGGCGGAGCACCGCTTCGCCGAGATCGATCGCGTCGTGAGCTGTTACTTCGACGACCGCGAAGTCATGCAGCCCTTAGACCGCCAAGTGCTTCTCGGCAAGGCTCGACGCGGAGACATTATTGTGCTCGATGTGCGGCCTGCGGACGAATACCGCGCCGGGCACTTGCCGCATGCACGGTCGGTGCCTCTATCCGAGCTGGAACGCGAGTTGGCATCCTTTCCGCGCGACAAGACCATCATCGCCTACTGTCGTGGCCCGTACTGCGTCCTCTCACAACAAGCTTTGAACGTGCTGCACGAGCACGGCTTTACAGCGTTCCGACTCCACGATGGAGTGCTTGAGTGGCAGGCCGCAGGTTTACCGCTCGTCCGTTCGCACGAGAACAGAAAGATTTTTCGGTAATGACAACGACGATCATCTTAAACGATCCGCCATACGGCACCGAGCGCAGTTACAACGGCCTGCGACTCGCCGCGACGTTGATCCGGCGCCCCGAACAAGAGGTTCGAATCTTCTTGATCGGCGACGCGGCTGCTTGCGCAAAGCGGGGACAACGCGTACCGACGGGTTACTACAACATCGAAAGCATGCTGCAGATCGTCGCCCGTCATGGCGGCATCATCGGCGTCTGTGGATCCTGCATGGATGCCCGAGGCATTACCGATGAGGATCTCGCTGTGCAGACTCACCGCAGCACCATGGATGAACTGGCCGACTGGGTCCAGGGCGCTAGCCAAGTCCTGGTGTTTTGACCATGGGTGACGAAAATGCACGCGGCGGCAAGACGGCGCTCGTTCTCGGCGGCGGTATCGGAGGTATTGTCGTCGCAAACGAACTTCGACGACAGCTTGCGTCAAAGCATCGTGTCATCGTCTTCGAGCGCACACAACAACACGTCTTCGCGCCGTCGCTTCTCTGGCTTCTGATCGGCGACCGTCAACTAGACTTCATTCGCACTCCACTATCTCGACTGCTACACGCCGGCATCGAGGTTGTCTATGCCGGCGTCGATCGTATCGATGCGCAACAACGCGAAGTATCGGCCGCAGGTATCGCTTACCGCGGGGATGCGCTCGTCGTTGCATTGGGTGCAGAACTGGCGCCGCAACGTGTACCAGGCCTGCAGGCGGCCGGTTACAATCTCTACACTGCGGAGGGAGCGCTTGCGCTCCGCGATGTGCTGCGAAGCTTTCGCAAGGGCCGGATCGTCGTCCTTACGGCAACACCGGCCTACAAATGCCCAGCGGCTCCGTATGAAGCTGCGATGTTGATCGAATATGAATGCCGTCGCAATCGCTGCCGCAACGACGTGACGATCGACCTCTATGCCGCTGAGCCGGCTCCGATGGGCGTTGCGGGGCCTGCCGTCTCCGCGGGGGTGCAGGCGTTGCTGCAGGACAAGAGCATCGGTTACCATCCTGGTCTCCAGGTCATCGAGGTCGATCGGGAGGCGCGACGTATTCTCTTCGCGGACAACTCGTCTGCCGAATACGATCTTCTTGCGTATGTGCCGCCGCATCGTGCTCCCGATGTGGTCGTTGACGCGGGACTCACAGGCGAAGGCGGCTGGGTCTCCGTTGATCGCCACACGTTGGAAACCAGTCATCCCGGCGTCTATGCGATTGGGGATGTCACCAGCATTCCACTGACCATGGGCAAGCCGTTGCCCAAGGCCGGCGTCTTTGCGCACCGCCAAGCCGAGGTCGTCGCGCACAATATCGCGCAGGCTTGGAACGGCCGCGGGAGCGCGCTGAACTTTGATGGTCACGGATTGTGTTTCGTGGAAATCGGCGATGGCCAAGCAGGGATCGGATCCGGAAACTTCTATGCCGAACCGGTTCCGGCGGTAAAGCTACGCCGGCCGAGCCGCTACAGACACTTGCTCAAGGTCCTCTTCGAGCGGATCTGGTTGCGGCGGTTCCCAATGACTTGGTTTGTTAGACGTTAGGAAGGCTCCGGCGCACGCGCATTGGAGCAAACGCCCATGGCGTGAAACCCGGAGTCCACAAAGTGCACTTCCGCCGTTACCGCGCGAGAGAGGTCGGATGCAAGATAGACGGCCGTCTTGCCGACATCTTCCGGCGTCACGTTGCGGTGCAGAGGCGACTCTGCGGCCACCATCTCGAGAATGTGCCGCAAACCATGGACCTGGCGCGAGCTGGCAGTCGAGATCGGTCCCGCAGAAATCGCATTCACGCGGATCCCGCGCGGGCCAAGGTCGTACGCAAGATAACGCACGATTGCCTCCAGGGCCGCTTTTGCGATGCCTGCCAGGTTGTAGTTCGGCACGATCGACGTCGCGCCAAGATACGTCATGGCGATGATGCTTGCGTCGTCGCCGAGGAGATCGGCAAAAGCATTCGAGAGCGCGATCAACGAGTAAGACGAGATGTCGAGCGCAAGCGCGAAACCATCGCGCGAGGTCGTATAGACCTTGCCCTGTAAGTCTTCTTTATTCGTGTAGGCGATGGAATGGATCAGCGTATCGATGCGACCGTAGTCTCGCCGCACGGCTGCGGCCAACTCGATGAGGGCCTCGTCCGAGCGCACATCGCAAGGGTAACAGTGAGCTCCGCCAAGTTCAGCGGCAAGCTTTTCAACCTCATCGCGAACGCGTTCGCCTTGGTAGATGAAGCACAGTCGAGCACCGTGCGCGTGTAAAGCCCGCGCAATACCGGTCGCAATCGACCAACGATTGGCAACACCGGTAATCAGTGCAATCTTGCCGTCTAAAAGTGCCACAATACTTCAGTATGCTCCCATGAACAAGCTAGGGCCTCCTTGAAATTCAAGCCTCGGTCATCTTCGCAATGACGTCGGCTGCAGTATACGTGAGGCGGCCGGGCGACAAGAAGCGCCCGATCTCCGTCAGGTCGTCTCCGGAGGTGACGATCCCCGGTTCAAGGCTCCCATCCTTAGCTATCTGCGGCAGTCCTACCGTCGCAAGCAGGGCGTTGCAGATGCACTTGCGCCCAACGGTATCCTCCACGTTCCCGCCCTTGGCGACGTAGATCTTGACGGGTTCGCTTGGGCAACGATAACCGATCTTCCCCGACGGCGTCTTGTAGGGCTCACGCAGATATCCGAGATCGCAAATGCGCACTCGCCGATCGTAAACGTCGTCTTGCGATACGGTTGCCTCAAGGTCGGCGACCTTGAAGGGGAAGCCCGTCGGCGACGCTAGTGGGTCGGTCCGGACGCCCGCTTCGTGTGCGGCGACTTTCTTTAGCAGCGCGTACTTATAGTCGTCCCGAAGCGCGGATTCGGCGCAAAATGCGAAGGCGGTCCCAATCTGTACGCCTTGTGCTCCTGCGGCGAGCGCCTCGCGCAGCTTCTCCGGAGAGCCATACCCGCCCGCGAGCCAGAACGGCAGACCTAAGGCGCGCAGTTTCGCGAGGTCGACGTTGTCGCGTTCGCCGTAGATAATGTCGCCGGCTTCATCAAGCCGGAGCTTGCCGCGCGGCGGCGCATTATGCCCTCCCGCCGTCGGTCCTTCAATGACGAAGCCATCGACTCGTCCACCTGTCTTGTTCACCATCAGTGCGGCCAGCGTGTTCGACGCAACGATGGGGATGAACTTCGGGCGTTTGAGCGGAGGGAGATCGCATTCCATGAAGTCGCGAGGCGCGAATCTCAGGGTCGTGTCGTCCCCTTCGCCGGCCCCGGTAACGGCAAGGGGATACGTGGCGGGTTCATGGTTGATGAGATGATCGATGACATCGGGAATCTTCAGGGGAATGCCCGCGCCCATGAGAATGTAGCCGACACCGGCAAGCATCGCGCCATAGATCGAAGAGAGGTGCGGGAATTGGATCTTCTCCAGGTAGTTGATCCCGACGGGGTTGTCGTGGCCTTCGCGAGCAAGGAACACCTCAACGAAGTTGGCGATCATGCAGAGTATCTGCGTCTTGCGTTGGCTCTGCTTCACCGGCATCGGCAACGTCACGTACGGCTGGTGTGGTGCTCTGCCGCCCGGAATATAGTACGTCTTCCATATGCGCTCGACCATGTGCTGAAACGGGAAACGCTCGACGCCGCGCCTCATATGCCCGCCCGGGTCACCATCTTGTAAGCGGCGCGCAAAGATCTGATCGAGCGCCGCTCCCGAGACGACTCCCAACTGGCCAAGCCCCGAAACGGCCCCGGCCAGCCGCCAGTTCGAAACGCCCACGCCCATGCCGCCCTGAATGATCCTTGGACCGCCGTTCATAAGTGCATCATCTCACGCTCTGCTTCCGTTTGGGCGCGTCTTCTCAGGTAAGCTCGGGGCACAGAAGCGCTCCATTAGACGCTGCGTACCCGGAACCATGCGACAGAAACGAAGGCAACGATGGCTGCCAGTTGCGCGAACGCGCTGGCCGTCAGCAAGACTTCGGTCGCAGCCATCGGAGTATGCGGCGCGGCAAGCGGCTCCACAATGACGCGGATCGCCAGGCCCACGTTCAAGAACCAAAAGGTGACCCAGACGGCCCCAGAGGGATAGCGCCCGCGATTCTTGGGGAAGCGCTCTCGATTCGCCGGCAACATCCAGAGGGCGATCCCAATGATGAAGTTCACCAGCCAACCGACGAAGGCCATGTGGGTGTGTGCGACGATGATCGACGCCGGTATCGACCGACCGAAAGCCTGGACGATCAGCATGATGGCGCCCAAGGCAAAGGCTGCCACCAGCCACAGCAGTGAGGTCTTGACGAACCAGCGGGTTTCCAGCGGCATGTTGACTCAGATGAGATCCTACGCTGACTGCAACGCGCGGCCCTTGGCATGGAGCATGTTTGCGCTCATCGCACACCACCCGAGAAAACCGATGGCCGATCCAAACGCCGTCAGCCCCGCGTTCGCGCAGAGCAAGCCGATCGCCACAACTGCGATCGCCACTTGGAAGAGCACAAACGACATCCATCCGGCCAACGGTGAGAGCAACCTCTCCGGCGGCGTCTGGTCGTCTTCTCCTCGGTAGATCGTGGCGATGAGGCGAACGCCGATGTGATGGCCGTGGGCGTTGACCATCTGCCCAACCCACCCGATAAGCAGCACGAAGAGATAGGCTGAAGGGGGCACATCTCCAGCCAAGGCAGCGCCACCCAGCCCCAGTGCCACGATGAGCCAGAGGATCGAAGCGATGACAAAGCCCTGCGGCAGACGATGACGAACAGTTGCGCGGCGGAGCCGATCGACGACATCGGCGACATAGAGCAGTGCGCCGGCGCCGAAGCATCCCGCCCCAAGCCACAGGAGCGCGACTGATGCCTCTGCGGCGCCGACCGCCAAACCTACAATTGCCAGGAGCGTGAGCGTGCCGGTAGCGATGTGCATCCACGGCGTTCCGGGCGCAGCGCCGGTGATCGGGCGCAGTGTGCGCAACGACACGCCGAATACCAGCAGGCAGAGCCACCCCACGGTTCCCAGCGTTGCATGGATGAACGGCACGCGGACGATCCACCACGGCATCGGCACGCCGACACGCATCAGCACAAGCAAGACGCCCAGGATAACCGTTGCCAGCAGCAATCCAAGTGTTATGGCGAGCGCGCGAGCCACAGCACCCTCGACGCTGTGCAACAGCATCGGTTTGGCCAGCGTTATAAGCGCACTCAGAATATATACTCCGGCAAAAAGGGCGCAAAGTATACCCGCATACAGCAACCACGGCGATGCGGCGGCAAACGCCACCACCATCCCAAACACACCTGCGGCAAAGCCGAGAATCGACCAACGAGCCAGCGTCTCCGCTTTCCAGACGCCGTCAGTAAACGCCGGTAAAGCGTGCAGAAGAATGCCGAAGGCGATCGTGGTAAACCAACCCAGGACGACGAGGTGAATCCAGGCCAGTTGCCAGCCGTCGCTTCCAGTTAGCAGGGTCAGCGCCGCAATGATTGCGACGAGCCACGATGCACCGTGCGCGAGTTGCCCGAAGGCGAAGGCGCCCGGTGGAATCCAATGCCGACGCCCGAATATCCCCGCCGGACCGCGTGTCCGCTGGGATCTCACCGCAGAGCTATTTCGGCATCGCTAGCTATTTCGGCATCGCTCAGATAACATCCAGGGTCGCTCGCCCAGAGGTCTCCGGTGGCGTTATAGGCGCGTGCCCGAAAGCCGCCGCCGCAGATCGGGAGGAAGCGACAGCCGGAACAACGGCCGGTCACATGCGACGTTTGGTCTCGCAGTTGCAGCACCATCGGATCGCCGGGCTCGCTCCAGAGTTCACTAAACGGCCGATCCTTCACGTTGCCGAGCGTCACACTCTGGAAGAACTGATCGGGATGGACGTTGCCTTGCGTATCGATATCGGCGATGCCGATGCCCGATGAGTTCTTCGCGCCACCGTTCCAGGAGAGCAGATCGTAGGCGCGAGCGGCGGCCTGCGGCTGCGAAGCTTCAAGCGAGAGGTAGAGGTACGCGGCATCGGCGTGGTTGTCCACCGTGAGGATCTCGCGCGGATCCCCACGCTCGGCAAACTCACGGGTCCGCCGAAAGATCGTCTCCATCGCTTGGCGCGTGCGCTCCGGCGCAAGGCCTTCGGCCTGGCGACCGCGGCCCGTCGGAACGAGATGGTAGAAACACGCTCGCTCGATCTTCTCCGTGTCGATGAAGTCGAAGATCGCCTCAAGGTCATCGACCGTTTGAGCGGTCAAGGTCAAGCGCAACCCAACCTTCTGCCCCACCTCCCGGCAGTTGCGCATGCCGCGCACGGCGCGATGAAAGGCGCCGGGCATTCCACGAAAGAGGTCGTTCGTCGTTCCGATGCCGTCGAGCGAGATGCCGACGTAGGCAAAGCCGATCTCACGGATCCGCTCAGCCGTCTTCCGGTTGATCAGCGTCCCATTCGTGGACAGCGTGAACTTGAGGCCCAACGTGCGCCCGTAGGTCGCTAAGGCCAAGATATCCCCACGCGCCAGCGGCTCGCCGCCCGAGAGCAGCACGGCCGGAACGCCGAAGGCGGCCAGATCCTCCAGCAGCGCCTTGCCCTGTTCGAAGGTTAACTCGCCCGGGTACGCGCGCGCATTCGAATCGCTGTAACAGTGCAAGCACCGCAGGTTGCACGTCCGCGAAACGTTCCAGACGACCACCGGCTTACGTTCCCGCGCCGAAGACGGTGCGTCCGCTCCGCGACCATAACGCAACGCATCCATGGGTTGGGCGATATCGCAGAGCAGCCGCGTCACATTAAGCATGGGTCACCTCACACGAAGTTTTGGGTGCTTGATACAGACAAGACGGCTCCTGCGCCAGCAAATCTCCGGTATACGCGAACGCTCGAGCCCGCGAGCCGCCACACAGATACCGGTAGTCACAGCTCCCGCACTTGCCGCCGAAGCCATCGGGCCGGCGCAAACTTTGCATGATCGGATCATCGCGATAGAGATCGATCAAGCGGGACTCACGCACGTTGCCCACGACGTACGGCAGAAAGCCGCTGGGGTGCACCTCGCCGATATGCGAGATAAAGACGAACCCGCGGCCGTCCCCAATCCCACCACCACGCGGCGAGGGCTGCGCTTGCCGCTGAGCGACGAAGCGACGAAAGTGCGGGGCCTCGGTCGTCTTCACCGGGCACGGCAGATATTTCATGGCGGCATAGAGGGCAGCGAACGCCGCTTCCGTTTCGTGCGCGTCCAGGCACTCCGTCGCTTGTCCCCGGCCGACCGGCACAAGAAAGAAGACACTCCAGAGCGCAATCTGGAGCGGCGTCAAAAACTCGGCCATCTCTGCGATGCGCGTATGATTGAAGCGCGAGATCGTCGTATTGATCTGCACTTCGATCCCGAACTCTCGCGCATGCCGCAGCCCGTCAAGCGTACGCCCGAAGGACCCCTTGACACCGCGGAACGCATCGTGACTCTGCGCATCGGGAGCATCGATGCTCAACGATATACGGGAGCACCCTGCCGCCGCAAGCCGCTCAAGCGCACGACGCGTCAAGCGCCCGGTTGCACTGGGCGAGACCGCCAGTCGCAAGCCCGCGCTCACGCCGTATTCGACGATCTCATACAGATCGTCGCGCATCAACGGGTCGCCGCCGGTCAGCACGAAGAGCGGGCGACCGCACTCGGCCACCGCGTCGATCAGGGCCCGGGCTTCCGCCGTGCTCAACTCGCGAGGATCCCGATGCGGGATCGCCTCAGCGCGGCAGTGACGACAAGCAAGCGCACAGGCGCGCGTCAACTCCCATATGACGATCCGGGGAGCATCGTCGTAGGTCTGACCGGGAACTGCTTCCATAAGTCATATAAGGATACACGGAAGAAGTCACGAGGATGAGAAGAACTCGGGAAGGGCGGCCCCGGAGAGAAGATTTCGAGAATACGCCTTCACACCAGGGTACCCGTTCCTTGTTACTATTCCGGCATGTCGGATTTATTCCAGCAGCGACGCCTTCTCTGCCCGTATGTTCGGGCGCGTGACTATCTAGAAGGGATGCTCGCACCGGCCGCCGAGAGCAAAGTACCGCAGCGACTCGAACTTCGTGTGCGATTTGCCGGCATGCACGGGCGTGGCCTACGTAAGGATGTTCTGGTGACCTACGACGTCGGCAACGGTCCCGTGCGCTTCGAGCAGTTCTGGCGCGTGCATTGGACCCCGTATAATGGTGGCCTTTACCCGGAGTTTGATGGGGTGCTGGCGGTCCGCGCAGAAGGCACCCGCGAACGCAGCATGTTGGAACTCCGCGGACACTATCAGCCTCCCTTGGGAATCGCCGGCGCCGCATTCGACGCGATGCTTGGCTCGCGTATCGCCTCGCTCACCGCGCGTGAACTTCTCGATCGGCTCGGGCAAGAGATGGAAACGCGTTATCGCGCCGAGGAGGTGGCCGAACAAGCGAACGCCCGCTGACCCAAGGCGCCGGTGGATGCAAGCTCAACAGGGCAAGCATCACACCAAGCGCTACGGACAACCGAAAGGGTGCCGTGATCCCCTAGTTGACGACCTTGACGGTCAAGACCATGTCCCCATGACCCATCCCGCAGAAGTCTGCGCAATGTACACGATACGTACCGACCTTCTTCGGGGTAAACGTCACGGTGCTGATCTTGCCTTTCGAAATGGGCGTGTCGGCGATACCGAGAGCGGTCGACGCGAGGCCGTGCGTTACGTCCTTGCTCGTCATAAGGAACTTTACCGGTCGTCCGACATGGACGACGATGACCGACGGTGCGAAGGCCCATTGATGGGCGGTGATCTTAACCGTTTGAATTGGAGCAGCCGTTGCGGCGACTGGGGCGGCAATGAAGCCCGCGGCGACAAAAATCATAGCTCCGAGAAAAGTCTTGAGGTTCATGCGAGGTCTTATCTCTCCTAGTTTATGCTGCTAATGTAACGACATGAATGCGGTGGTCACTCTTGAATTTCTCCCACACGCACTTAACTTACGCTCAACATCTGCAGTACTCATGAAGAGTCGAGAAGATTTCGAGAACTTCCCACCGTAATGTTTTCTATTGCGACATTTATCATATAGGCGAGTTCAGTCGCAACGCCAAGCACGCGAGAATCCGCAGTTGTTCACGCCCATCGAGCATCGCAGTGCAGCGATGCAGACCGTTGCACGTAAACAGCTCCCAACCAACCCGGAAGGTCCTACTATTCACACGAACAGATGGTGCGAGGCGCATTTGCCGGGCATTTAACCATAAGCCGCGTTCATATCGCGGATGGCACTCTAGCCGCGCTCACCGAGGCGGGTTATCGAGCCGGCTATTCGATCTCGAGCATTTCCTGGATCGTAACGAACTTCTCGCGCGGTTTCCCGGGTGCCGCGCAAGCGACTTCGGCGGCGTCGATACGCTGCCATCTGGCGAAATCGACGACGCGCACCGCTCGCCGGCTTAGCAAGCGATCAATGAGCACACCACCGGGCTTCCCGCCTGGAGGCGGCGTAGACTCAAGGCCGGTGAGAATGCGTTTCGTCAGTTGCTGCGCATCGGTACGGTTCGTGCCCACGACGCCGCGCGGTCCGTGCTTGCACCAACCTGCCGCGTAAACTCCCGGCTCTACATATCCCTCGTCGTTGGCAATAACACCGCGAGAATCGTCGAACGGAACACCCGGGAAAGGGACCGTCGTATAGCCGATCGCGGCAACAACCACGTCGACGGGTAGTTCGAAGCGTTCGCCCGTTCGGACGGCGCGACCCTCCTCCACGCGTGTGCGCTCGAGAACGAGCGCGCGCACACGCTCCCCACCCAGCACCTCCACCGGAGCGGCCTGGAACACGAAATGGACGCGGCAAGGCTTCCCGTCGACCCCGCTCGCCGCAAAACGCCGCAAAATTTCAAGGTTGCGCAGCTTCACCTTGAGCTCTTTCTCGGACGTCTCCGGCACTACGTCGTTGGTCAGACGCGCGTCATGCACTACAACGCCGCAGCGTTCGAGTTGGCCGAATTCGGCAAGTTCGAGCGGTGTGAAGCTCGCGTCGAGCGGCCTGCGGCGGCCGATCACGTAGAGGTCGCGAAAGCGCGCAGCCGCCAGCGCACGTTGGGCGTGCGCGGCGATATCGGAGTCGGAGAGTTCTGCGGGCGTCTTTGCCACGACGCGCACCACATCCAAGGCGACGTTGCCGTTGCCGACAACCGCCAGCGCCTCGCCGTCAAGCAGCGGCGAAAGATCCCGATGCTGTGGATGGCCATTGTACCAGCCCACGAACGCCGCTGCGCCATAAACGCCGGGCGTATCCTCGCCGGGAATGCCCAGTCGCCGGTCCCGCGCTGCACCGATGCTCAACACGACGAGATCGTAGGCGGCCTTCAGCTCTTCGTACGACAGATCCCGGCCGACTTCCACGTTCCCAAGAAAACGCACGTTTCGCCGTGCAAACGTGCGTTCGAATGCTCGCACCACCGCTTTGGTGGTTTGATGATCGGGCGCGATACCACCGCGCACCAGGCCGTAGGGCGTCGGCAATGCGTCGATGATGTCGATGCTCGCCTCGGGAAAGTGCTTGAGGAGTTCCTCGGCCATGTAGAGGCCCGACGGACCGCTCCCGACGATGGCAATGCCGTAACCCATGGATCCTCGCTCGGTGGTCGACGAAAGTTACAATTTACTTAGACGAACGGGGCGCCTCACGCCGCAGGCTTCTTGCCTTTGGCGCGCCTGGGTCGCTCGGCTTCGCGGCGGTCGGTTTCAGCCTTGGGTACTGTGAATACCTTTTGCTTCTTCCTCGCCGAGAGGCGTTGCGTCTCGCGTTAGCGATGGAGGATTAGCGCGGTCGCAACCCCGATGACGCCGGTCAGCCCAAAGAAGAGATTCAACAGGCCCTTAGACATGTTTGCCGTGAGCTCTGCTCTCATGAGGGTACCATCGGCTTTGGTCTGATCGGAGAGCGCCTTAAAATCGGCTTTCAGCAACCCAAAGTCTGCCTTGGTCTGGTCGGAGAGCGCCTTCACATCGGCTTTCAACAACCCGAAGTCTGCTTTGGTCTGATCGGAGAGCGCCTTCACATCGGCTTTGGTCTGGTCGGAGAGCGCCTTAAAATCGGCTTTCAACAACCCGAAGTCGGCTTTGGTCTGATCGGAGAGCGCCTTAAAATCGGCTTCCAGCAACCCGAAGTCTGCTTTGGTCTGATCGGAGAGCGCCTTAAAATCGGCTTCCAGCAACCCGAAGTCTGCTTTGGTCTGATCGGAGAGCGCCTTGAAATCGGCTTTCAGCAACCCGAAGTCTGCCTTGGTCTGATCGGAGAGCGCCTTAAAATCGGCTTTCAGCAACCCGAAGTCTGCCTTGGTCTGGTCAGCTAGTGCCCCCAGATCGGCTTTGGTCACGGCGCGCTCGTTGACGGCGTTACCGATCGCCTCTGCCAGCTCATCGGCATAGTTGTCAGATCCCGCTGCAGCCCGCAGCCGCTTTGCAAGCGCAAGCGTGTCGATCATCGTGCTCATTATACCAGGTTTCTCCTCAGGTGTTTCCGCGAACCCATCGCCGCGCACCGCTGTCATGATGGCCGTGCGATGCAGCTCTCCTCGGAACGCTACGGTACACGCAGGTAGGGTTCGGCGCGCAGCAGCCGGCCCGGCGTCATGCCGGCGACATCGAGCAGTTCATCTGCGGTGGCGAACGGGCCGTTTAGGCGCCGCAGCGCGATGATCCGCCGAGCGAGCGCCGAGCCCAGCCCCGGAACGGCGGCCAGCCGAGCCGCATCGGCGCGGTTGGGATCGACCGACGCCGGTGCCGGGCGCACCTTGAGCTTGCGCGTACGCCGAGTGGAGGTGCCGCGGCGCGAGCGCACCGGACGCAGGCGTTGCCCCAGGCGCGGCACCAGGATCTGCTCGCCGTCGGCTAGGTGCGCAGCGAGGTTGACGCCGGCCGGGTCCGCCCCGGCAGCCAAGCCTCCGGCACGACGCACCGCCGCATCCACCCGCGCGTCTGCCGGCAGGGAGTAGAGCCCCGGGCGCTTCACCGCGCCCACGACGTAGACGAGCGCCTGCGCCTGGTGCCGCGGCGAACGGGAGCCCCGCTGCGACGAACGTGGACGGCGGGCAAACCGCGCGCCGTGCCGTCGAGAGCCCGCGCCCGAGCGCCCGCTGCGCGGCGCGCGCGACGCACCGGCGACCGACGCACCGGCGACCGACGCAAACGCCGGCGGCGCGGGCGGGCGCACGACGAGCGCCAAGCCGATGAGCAGTGCCGCCACAAGAACGAGCGCGATGCGTTTCATGCCCGTTCCATCCCACCGCAGCGACACGGCGCAAAGGGCTGGAGCGATCGGACGGCCTATCTTCAACAGTTCTATGCCCGAGAGCTACGATTTTCGTTCCGTTGAACGCACCTGGCAAGAGCGCTGGGAGCGCGAGCGTACCTATGCGATTGCCGACGACGATCCGCGCGAGAAGTACTACGTGCTGGAGATGCTGCCGTATCCTTCGGGCGATCTGCACGTCGGCCACGCCAAGAACTACACGCTGGGCGATGCGATCGCGCGCATGATGCGCATGCTCGACTACGCGGTGCTGCACCCGATGGGCTGGGACGCCTTCGGCTTGCCGGCCGAGAACGCCGCGATCGCTCGCGGCATCGATCCGGAGAACTGGACGCGCGAGAATATCGCCAACATGCAGCGCCAGGTGCGCTTGATGGGCGTCGGCTACGACTGGGCGCGCGAGATCACCACCTGCGAGCCTGAGTACTACCGCTGGAACCAGTGGCTCTTCTTGCGTTTGTATGAAGCGGGGTTGGCCTATAAACGGCACGCGCCGGTGAACTGGTGCCCGAAGGACGCGACGGTACTGGCCAACGAGCAGGTCATCGACGGGCGCTGCTGGCGCTGCGGTACGGCGGTAGAACGGCGCAATCTCTCGCAGTGGTTCCTCAAGATTACCGCGTATGCCGATCGGCTGCTGGCGGATCTGGAGCAGTTGGGCGGCTGGCCCGAACGTACGCGCACCATGCAACGCAACTGGATCGGCCGCAGCGAAGGCGTCCGCTTTGCTTTTGCGCTCGAAGGCGCACCGCAGACACCGCTCGAGGTGTTCACCACGCGCGTGGATACCGTCTACGGCACGACGTTCCTGGCGATCGCAGCCGAACATCCGCTGATCGAAGTGATCGCGCGTCTGGCCGGCGCGCAGCGCGCAGCCGAGATCGCCGCCTTTGCCGACAGCTTGAAGAGTAAGTCGGAGCTCGAACGCACGAGCCTGATGGTGAAGGACGGCCGCTTCACCGGCGTCTATGCCATCCATCCGCTCTCGCACGAACGCGTACCGATCTGGGTGACGAACTACGTGCTGGCCGAGTACGGCACGGGTGCGGTGATGGGCGTGCCCGCGCACGACGAGCGCGACTTCGCTTTTGCGCACGCGCATGGGCTGCCGGTCGTGCAGGTGATCGTGCCGCCGGGGCAGCCGCCCAAGGAACACCTGGACGAAGCCTACACCGAGGACGGGCGCACCATCGATAGCGGAGATTTCTCCGGCATGTCGAGCGCGCATGCGCGCCGTGCGATCGCCGAACGGTTGGAAGCGATGAAGCTGGGCCGCGAAGAGATCACGTACCGCCTGCGCGACTGGCTGGTCTCGCGCCAGCGTTACTGGGGCACGCCGATTCCCATCGTGACGTGCGCGGCCTGCGGCGAGGTGCCGCTGCCCGATTCGGCGCTGCCGGTGCTGCTGCCGAGCAACGTGCAGATCAACGGCGAAGGCGCACCGCTGGCAAGCGTGCCGGCGTTCGTTACGACGAGCTGCCCGCGCTGCGGCGGCCCGGCGCACCGTGAGACCGATACGATGGACACGTTCTTTGAGTCGAGCTGGTACTATCTGCGCTACCTCGATCCATGCAACGCAGCAGCGCCGTGGTCGGCGCAGGCGGCCGCGCACTGGATGAACGTGGATCAGTACATCGGCGGCTCGGAGCATGCGGTGCTGCATCTGCTCTACTCGCGCTTCTTCTATAAGTTCTTCGGCGATCAGGGCTGGGTGAGCGGGCGCAACGAGCCCTTCGAGCGGCTGTTCCACCAGGGCATGGTGCTCTACCACGGCGAAAAAATGAGCAAATCGCGCGGTAACGTAGTGGGAATCGATGAGACGGTCGAGCAGCAGGGCGTCGATGCCATGCGGCTCTTCTTGCTCTACGTGACGCCGCCGGAAGACACCAGCGAATGGAGCGAAGACGGCATCAGCGGGCGTGTGCGGTTCATCAATCGCGTGTGGCGCACGTGCGAGCCGCTGCTGGCGAACGCGGCAACGGTTTCACCGCGAGAGCTGCCGGCGTGCGCGGATGCGGCCGAGAAGGCGCTGCTGCGCGCGGTGCATGTGGCGCTCAAATCGGCGTGTGATGAAACGCGCTCACAGCGCTTTCACTACAACGCGACCATCGCAAAGTTCGATGAGTACCTCAACGCACTCTCGCCGCTGGCGCAGACACGGCCGCAGTCGCCTGCCGTGCGCTACGCGGTGCATGTGCTGCCGCTGGCCATCGCACCGTTTGCGCCGCATCTGGCTGAAGAGCTGTGGGCGCGCCTGGGGCATAGCGATTCGGTGCACCTGCAAGCCTACCCGCAACCGGAGGCAGACGCCCTAGCGCTGGAACAGATCACGCTCGTGGTGCAGGTCAACGGCAAGATCCGCGCGCGCATCACAGCAGCACCCGGCATCACCGAAGAGGCGGCCTACGCGCTCGCATTAGGAGACCCCGCCGTCCACGCCCAACTCGACGGCAAGACCCTCCGCAAGCGCATCTACGTCGCGGATCGGCTGCTCAATCTTGTGGTTGGGTAGGGCGACACGCACCGATTCAAGTACCGGCTGGCGTTCGTGGTGAATGGTCGATCATCTGAGACAGGCAACGGGTTCGGGCGCCGGGGACTTAAGAATCGCTTACGCCGAGGGCGAGCGCCGCGTGTGCGCGGATTCCAGCCAGCTGTTTTGACGTGACGCGTGATGGAGTCGGCTGAACGCGTTGCAGTGAAACGCTTGTTACATGATGCGCTAATGCCCACGAGGTCTCGTTCGCGCCGTTTTCCGGCGTCGGATCGATCCTCTGCGCGAATGCCGCGTGGGCTAGCCCTTCGTCGCGAGTGAGTGGTACAACGAGCGTGTTTGGATAGTCTTCCGGGAAGAGTTCGTGATCCTCAACGACGATCGCGGGCCTAACCTTCGTCGGCTCGCGTGGAACAGCACCGCTACGCCAATCGACGAGCACAATTGTTCCGGCCGCGATGCGGCTCACGGTAACGTCCCGATCGGGGTGCCGTAGGTTTCGAGTTCTTCTCGGGCTACGGGATGTGCGGCGAGGTGCGCCACGATGCGTTCGCCCTCGGCGCGAATCTCTGCCTGGCGCAAGCGACGCGCCTCGCTTTCGGCGAGATCCCGCACGAAGGAACTGAGCCCCGTCCCCCGCTTTCGGGCAGCCCGTTCAAGCGTCTTGCGGTCGCGCGATTCCAGGCGAATGCTGAGCGTATCCGACATGCGTCTAGCGTATCACATAGCCGTGTTACGAGCAAGTGCGACACATGCAGGAAGACACGTTGCACGGGGCGCCTCGCTCATGCAAGCCGATCGTGAGGGTCTCCCCGCTCGCCAGAACCAACCGTTCCTGGATCAGCGAAACGGATTGAGAATGACGATGCCCTCGATCTCGCGGCCATGGCTCATGTCTTCGGAGAGAAGTTCGCGGCAGCCCAGCGCGCGGGCGGCGGCGACGATCGCGCTGTCCCAAAAAGAAAAACCGTGCGCTGCCTTGATTTCCAGCGCGCCCTCCAGGACGGCGAGATTGTTGTCCTGCACTGGAAAGCGACGCCATGCGCTGATCAGACCCGCCGCCACCTCATGGGGGAGGGCATCAGCGCGTGTGGCACGCGTCGCCTGCACATAAAATTCCTGAAGCACCTGCACGGAAAGCCCGCAATCGTCTCCCTCCAGCAGGTCGATGGCGCGGGTGCGCTTGCTGCTCTCATCCGGCGCGCGGCTGATAGAATAGAGCAGGATGTTGGTGTCGATGAAACGTCGCGCGCTCACCGGCCGCGCTCGTGAAGCTCATCCCGCTCAAGCCGGTCCGCCGCCCGGAAGGACTGGATGACGTCCCGCAGCCGTGCCTCGTCGCGCTTCAGCCGTTCGCTTTCACTTTCACCCGATGCCATCTCAATCAAAAATTGTCGCACCAACGCCGAGACGGAAGTATCGCGCTCCGCTGCCCGCATCCGGGCGCGCCGGTACGTCTCTTCGTCTAGTGAAACTGTGATATTTTTCATGTTTTCACAGTAACCGGAGCTCAGACCTGTGTCAAGGCTTCCCCGCGATGGTCTTCGTTTGGAAGCTCGATCCTCTCGGGCGCAGCCTGCGGGATATCCTTGACGTCGCCGAAGTGGTCGACGACAACAACCAACCGGGGAACAATGTTACCTGAGGCAGCACGCGGCCCGCATCGTGAACGTTCGCATTCGTCAATGACTCCGAAGGCGCCGGGAGCGGGGGCTCCGCGATCGTACGGTGGGCCACGCGGTGCGAACTGCGGCATTGACAGAGATCGGTCCTTGTCGTAGAGTAAGGAGAAAAATAAAAGTAAGGAATCGTAGTAGGGAATGACGATTACAACCATCACCACAAAAGGCCAGATGACGCTGCCCAAGGATATCCGGGATCGGCTCGGGCTGAAGCCTGGAGACCTGATCGAGGTGACCCTCGAAGGCCAGCGCATCCTGCTGATCCCCAAGACCCTACACCTGGACGACATCACCTCGATTCTCCCGAAGCCGGCGCGCGTCGTGTCCATCGAAGAGATGAACGAAGCGATCCTTGAAGCGACCGCCGCGCACGCGCTGTGATCGGACTCGACACCAACGTCATCGTGCGAATCCTTACTGGAGACGACGCACGCCAGCAACAAGCAGCGCTCGCGTTTCTACGCGCGAACTGCTCGAACGAGCGTCCCGGGTGGGTCAATCGCATCGTCGCCGTGGAGATCGCGTGGGTCTTGGAGCGCGCGTACAAGTTCACGCACGAGCAAATTACTGATGCGATGGAACGACTTTTGCACACGGCGGAGCTACGGTTCGAGAACCACGACGCCCTTCGGGCCGCACTTGCAGCCTACCGGCAAGGCGCTGATCTCGCAGATGCGCTTCTTGGTGAGATCAACCGTGAGAAGACCTGCACGACAACGATCACCTTCGACAGACGCGCTGCCGAACGATTACCGACGTTCACGCTTCTCGAGACTTGACACTCTCCGGCCTGAAGACCGGAGATTCTTTCTCGTGGCTCATGCGGATGAAAACTCGCCCTATACCGGTGGCAGCAATACCAGCCTCAGATGCTTCGTAGGTCCAAGATTTCCCTCAGACCGCGGCTAATCTTTTGCATGGTATCGCTCTCTAAGCACCCGTTGAATCGTTGAAGCCGCAGGTGCGAAACGGTTCGGACTTGATTGCACAACACCAGGCTGTCTTTCCTGAGACCGCCTTCCCCTTTCGTAACTTTAACGGCGATGATCGAGCCTGTTGAACCTTGGGCGTCGCTCAGTGGGCAGACGATCGTAATGGGCGAGATGGCGTTTGCCGCGTCTCGTTGAACGATGACGCACGGACGCGTTTTCGCCTGCTCGCTTCCGACGGTCGAGTCCAACGCCATGTGCCAGATCTGCCCCCCCCTTGACGTTGTGGCGTCCGAAACGTACAATTAAGGCATTATGGCGCTAGACTATACTACCATCCCGACGACCGCATTACGCGAGCACGGCAGCGAAATCGTCAACCGCGTCGCTTACGGCGATGAAGAACTTGTGCTGACGCGACGGGGCAAGCCAATTGCAGCGCTGGTATCGCTGGAGGCGCTGGAGGCGCTGCACCGGCTCGAAGACGCGCAAGACGTAGCGGACGCCGCCGCAGCGCGCGAGGATGCGCGCAAGCATGGGACGGTATCGCTCGAAGACGTGAAGGCCCGTTTCGATTTATAGCGTTGACTTTACGCGCCCGGCGATAAAAGCGTTAGAAGCGCTCTCGCCTGCGATGCGGCGCCGCATTATCGCCAGGGTGGAACGACTCGATGAAAACCCGCGTCCGGTTGGCGCCAAGCAACTCGTCGGCAGCACCAAGGAACTGCGCTTACGCGCTGGGGACTACCGCGTCATTTATGAGGTGAACGACGACGTGTTGCGCGTGCTAGTGCTCAAGGTCGCCCCCCGCAAGGACGTGTACCGCCGGCGCTAGCCCCCATCCTTTGGCTACGCGCTCCGGCGATTCGCTTTGGGCCTGCTGACCCGCCGTCTGGGGGCGACACGCACCGATTCAAATACCGGCTGGCGTTCGTGGTGAATGGTCGATGTGTCGTGCGTTACGACAACGAGACCGGAAAAGGCGATCATCGGCATGTCGGTAAGCGACAAATGAGTTATCGGTTTACGACGATCGAATCGCTACTCACCGATTTTTGGAACGATGTGGACCATAGGAGGCCTTTCGATGCGTCGTGTGCGAGCACGCGGCCAACGCGGATACGAACGCCGCAATCAACATCCTACGAAGGGCTGGATCGGCCCGGATCGCCTGTGGAGATTCGCCGTTGGGCGAGTCGTCGAAGCAGGAAACTCAGCGTGTCGCATGAGCGATACGTGGAAGAATCCTCGGCCTTTAGGCCGGGGAGTAGTTCAAAACTGCATCGGAACAGCGGGTCGGGACCGTGACGGCATCGCAGATCACGCTTGAGCAGGTCGAGCAGATCCGTCTTCAGGTGGCCGAGAGCATCGGCCTGTAGCGCAAGAAGGCGCTCCGCTCGTATTCCTGGGCGTGCCCAGCTAAAAGAGCGGCGCGCTCGTCGAGGCTGCGACGATCCGTGAGCCGTCCCAAGAGAGCGTGACGCGGTACATCTCTTGGAGCTCCCGCCAGGCGTCGACTGCGATCAGGACCAGTCTCATTGCGGCGCTTGATTCGTAGCTCCATAACGCGTGCGACGTCGCGGAGATCGGTGATAGGGATGTCCAGGCCCTCAACGGTACGCGCATCGGCACTCTTTCGCCAATAGACATGACAGTTACATGGCAACTAACTGCAAGGGCACCTCTGGATGGGTGAAAATCAGCAGAGGTCGTCCGACGATACAACGACATCGATCACGCGGGCGGGCGTTTTGTTACGGTGATGCCTTGCCTATCGCTTTGCAACCCGTCGCTCGTGCGCCGCAGTTAGGCGTCGTTGCCGCATTGCACAGTACTTGGCGGCAGTTCTAAACCGCCGTCCCTTTCCTGCCCGGGGGTAGCCTTGGTGGGACCATCGGCCCATCACGGTCGCCGCGCGATCACAGAATCGTTGCGACCATCGTATCGCGCACCGTCCGTGGGCGCGCGAGAAACCGCCGTGCCAAGCTGGCAGCAAGTGGTTCACATTGTACCAGGCCTGGGGCGAACAGCAGGGCGATGCACGCTCCCAAGCTCGCCCGCAGATAGCGTCACCGACCCCTTGTCTGATCTGGGGAATAGGCGTAATGTGAACCGAGCAAGGCCACATAGGCTCCGAGGTGTGAGTATGTCTTTCCAAGTAGCCGAATCCGAGCGCGGTATGATTCCGCTGATCGTCGCTTTCTGGTTCTTCTTGGCCCTTACCGCAGTCTTCGCGCTGGCCATGCTCTGGAGGCTCGTCCGCTGGCCGGTTCAGTCAGTAGCGGGTCTTCGGACGCGCGCAACAAAAGCGCTTCGCGACCTGGACGAAGCGCAACAAAATGCTGCTGTGATCAAGGACATTTCGAACGTGCTTATAGATGCCTTGGGTTCGTTCACCGACTTCGGGGCGAGGTCGGATACGTTGCCTCCAATCCTAGTTCTCGGCGTCTTCACGTTGATTTTTGCGCTATTGACGGTCGTCGTGGCCTGGCTCGGTAAACCGTGATCGTGGCGACGCCGTGGACATTTATGGGGCAAGAGCGACTAGCGTCTCGAAGAGTTGCGCCAAGGTTGCAATGATGCTATCGGCGCATCATCAGCCGACTTCGCTGCAGAAGCCGCCGCTTCGTTCCCTCATTTAGCTTGCCCTGAGGTACCGAATTATGTGTGGCGCTTCTTGGACCATCCCTCGCGGTTTGACCCCTTACATATCCAAGCACGTCGTAGACGCGCACGTTGTTCGGGTGATCGGGTTACTGCTAAAGGTAAAGGTAAAGACCCCGGATTCCGACGAGCATATCCGCGATATTCGTCTTGGCGACGAGTGTCTTCTCAAGAAGACAGAGCGATGGGTAGAAATTCCCGAAAAGAATCATCGCATGAAGGCAGAGCGAGCGGCAACAGAAAAGCTCCGCCAGCGGAGCGGAGAACTCGGCCCAGCACGCAGCGAGGTTTCTCAAAAGGCGAATCGCTTCTTCCAAGAGCAGCACAGTACGGAAGGACTGGAAGATGCTCGGTGGACCGTCCAATGTCTCGACGGCAAAGAGCTGCACGACCCGTTCCTCTACCGGCTCTATGCTCGAAACATGGACATCTTCGGCGACAAAGCCGCAACGGACTTATACGTCTTCCAGTTGCCGATTGAGTCGCCACAACGTATTGTCAGTTTTAGACCTCGGCATATGGACCCTAAAACCGTTACCGTTCACATTCGTGCCTATGCGCTCTTCAAAGCTCTGAAGAATCAAGGCAACCGAAGCGATCAATCCGAATGGTTTAGTCCCATCGTCAGTGTCGCGGCCATTCTATCCCCGGTTTTTTCGAATGCAGCCGATCCCTTCCCGGAAGACTTCACCAGGTTGATGATGAACTTGGAAAATGCGAGCATTGGGAGACTCATCCCCGATTGCGCAAAGAACACCTCAACCAAAGACTCGATGCCCCTCGACCAACGACTTAAGGAGTTGTTTGATTACCACATACTTCCCGGCGAAGAAAGCGGCGATGGCGACAACCGTTCCGTACATAGGTCTGGAGTGGGGAAGGTCGGCATCTTGCCTCACCGTGGCCGTGCTGTGCGCGGCGAATGGAACTCGTTGGCTCTTGGTCTCACGTCGTACTCTGGCTTTGTCGTTGCACTCCAGCAAGAGGATGCCGATCCATTGTGTTCGGAGTCACCTGCCTCAGAATGGCGCAGTGTTCTGTACCATTTTCTTGCCAGACTTTGCGCATCCAGTTTTCACCTGCATAGTTCGGACTCGAAGCGATTTCCACCGCGCTGGCATGATGTCTTTCAATCTATATCGTTGAGCACTTTTTGTAAGCGGTTTCTTCCTCAGCCGAGCGCGCATGCGCTTACAAACAACTCTGTTTCCCTGATGAGCCCCGGTAGAAAAGTCCAAGTTCTCAGCCTACGCGATGAGGAATGCAAAGATATCTACGACCGAAGGCGCTCGGAGAAGACCCTTCTAGAGCCAGCCGTGACTGGATCGACGGCGAAGAGCAATCCGATCGACTATACGGTGAGTGACCCGCTGAATGCGGTCGCGTGGAATGCACTATGCCTTGGACTCATCGCCATGCAAGAGGCCCTGCTGCAGGTGTACCACGACGAGTTATCGTTACGTTCAACGCCTCGAGTGTGGTACAAGAGGTGGTTGGACTGGTTGGAGCAGTTGGAGAGCTTCGTAGGCTTGGATCCGAAGCACAGACTCGTGTGCGGTGCAATTGACGATTTCGACGATTTTTACGATACTGCCTTATTCGATGTCCCCGGTAGTGCTTACTACGACGACATCTTCAAGAGCGCGCAGCGTGTAAATGGAATTACGCACGCATACAAGATGTTGGAGAAGAAGCTTGCAATCGAGAATACGATCAATGCCAGAAACGCCGTCACGCTGACAGCGGGCGTCATCATCATCGCAGTGGTCCTCGCGCTCGCGAAGGAAGCTTTGGGGAAGCCCAGCTTTGCTGAGGGCGCTGCGCGCGTACTGTTCGCGATGTTCACCGTGTCGATGGGGCTTCTGTTCTGGGACGTGTGGCGACGCCGATGATCGCTGAGCAACGTGGCATGCCCCTCCCACGTAGCCAACGACTGCGACATTACCACTACGCTCGGGCCGGTACAGTTTGAAGTGGCCGCGCTCGGTACAATTTAAAGTGGTCGCCGGGGGCCGTCACCTGCGAACTGACGGGCGAAAGCCACCGCCTACAATCACGCCAGAAGGGAAATGCCCGATCAGGCAGTAACCGCTAAAAGTCGTGGGTCAGGCCCCAATCGCTGCTAAGGAGCCAACTTAACGCTGTCGTTTCCACACAACCTCGTGCCGGAGGGAATGAATGTGCTGCATGTTAATTTCACAGGGGAATCCGAGAGTTATGACTGGGCACATCTCTTCTCTGAGTATTGTCGGCACATTCGGCCGGATTGGACCGTATTGGGGAGATTGGATCGTCTACAATTGCGCTTATGGAAAGGTTTCCATAAGCGCAAGAACTTTCTCTTCGCCGGCAGCGATGCCGGCGGCGAGCGAGCCGCAGCCATCTACAGCTTGCTGGGCACCGCCAAGCTCAACGGTCACAATCCCGAAGCGTTTCTGCGTGAAGTACTCACGCGCATCGCCGACCATCCGATAAACCACATCGCCGATCTCCTGCCCTGGAACCTGAACGCGGCGCACGTCACACCGCTCACCGCTACCGACACGACGCCCGACCTTCCGTCGCAGGCCTAGCCGCCCCTTAACGCGATAGCCCGTTCGCCGTCAAGACGGCCTCTAGCGGACGCTTACTACGCAACTGCGCCGCGCCCGGCATCACCGAAGAGGCCGCCTACGCGCTGGCCGCGCAAGACCCTGCACAAGCGCATCTACGTCGCCGACCAGCTACTCAATCTTGTGGTTGCGTAGGAAGGTGAAATGTCCTGATTCGCGCGGAGACGCACGCCCAGAGTAGCCACGCGACTGCCAGTGTGCCAAGGAGTTCCAGCAGCGCCTGGAGCGCTGCAACAATTTCAATGACGACCAATGGCTTGCTCCGGCTTGCTCCGCCAACGAGCCAGCCGTTAACCGTTTCGTCAAGGCGCAAGTGCTGCAATCTGCGACCTGCCAGGAAGGCGAACCACCAGCGGTTATACGCAACATTGTAGCGAAGCGCACCGCGCGCGTGCGGAGGTACACGCGCCACAACAAGCCAGGGAAGCAAAAGCTTAAAGGGAACGGCCCGGTACGCATGTGCGGGCGGATTGTTTGGCATGCTGGGGAGTCTACTTGCTCGCCCCGCCACAACGCAGAAGCCGATGCATTGAAGGGCCAAGGGGATATGTGGAACCGGGACCCAGCGGTAGCCGCTTGTCTGACGAGAAACAAGGCGGCCACGATAGCGGAGCGATCCTCCTGCAACATAGACCAGCAAGCTTCGTGACGCAGGCAAGCGCAGGACGGCATCGGACGAGGATGTCGCGGCGCCGCCAAGCCATTGTGCGGCCTTTAAGTGTGCTAAAAATGTAAAGGGCGCGGCGACCCATCCATGCCGCACGCTAACGTGCGTATTTGGCGCTGTGACGGGCCAGAAACGGGGTAAGCGCCGCCAGGTATATATGGCGCCTGAGTGCCTTGCATCGCCAAAAAACACATTGCCGGCGCCCAGGGTGGATGCGATTGCCGCGACTTGAGGCGTGCCAAGGAGCGAGAGCTCGGGTACGTACGCGATCCTCTTTAATCGAGCCGGCGCCCGTGCCCCGGGGCGCGGGAAATCCCCGCCTAGCTGTGCCGCCAGGCTGCCGTAATTGCTGGCAAGGTACGCACGAGTCACGATCGTTGAGACACTCAGCCCCGACAGCCCCGTGGTCGCGCCATAGCGAAGGTACGCGGTCAGGGCAACTGCGGCAGGGTACTCGATAAGGTATGTGTTCAGAGGCGTCACGTTGCCGGGGCGCGAGTGCGCGTCTGGATCCATGCCTGAGCCTCGCCCTCCAAATTTCAGTGGCTGGAAAGCTGGGTAAAGTGCGAACCTTGTGTTTGCTGGGGCGACCAGGTGCGCCACAGGAAGGGCCGCCGAGGGGACAAAGAAGCGGGTGGGTGGGAACGCGATCCATGCACCAAGCGCGGCGGTACCGGCGCACAATGCAAGGGCGGAAAGAAGGCGCTTTCGCCCGGCATATGAGGCGAGTGTGACGTATCCTATCGCAACGTACCCGAGGAGGTCGTAGAGCTCCCTAAAAAGAGCTGTTTCGGGATAGCGCTGCACCACGTAGGCGTACGGCTGCGCGATAATGCCCTTCGTTCCCGTCGCAACGGTCGCCGCGGTAATCACCGCGGCAAGAACCACTAGCGAGACGCGGCGATCGCTGGCGGCACCGCACCAAGCTGAGGCCAGTCCGAGCATTGCGCAGGCGATGATGAGGTAGCACGAGGCTTCGGCCCATCCCGCTAACGGTTTAGCGTATCCCGCGAAGTAGCCCATCAGCAAAAGCACTCGCCCTGGTGAAACTGATTCGTTTTGCTGCCATGCCAAGGTGTATGGTGCCGCCCTCAGCGTGTTCCAGTTGGCGAGGACGCCGACAATGGTCGATAGCGCTATAATCGCGGCAACCAGAAGCGCCCTAAGGGTGCCGCTTCTGCGAATTTGCAGTATGGTGATCGCTAATGCCACTACAAAGAATTGCAGCTGGGCAAACGCCGCTATAAGAATAAGCGCGAGTTTTCGCCAGCTTAGGGTCGCCGCGCATAACGCTGAAACTAGAAACATCGTTAGGCCATAGGCGAGCACCATAATCGCGTGTCCAGCGACGGTTTTCGTGTAAACCCAGGGGTTGAATAGTGCGAATGCCATAAGACCCATAGACGTTGCCAGCCTATGTGTACGAAGTCGGACGATTGAAAGCGCACCAAAGGACACGACAATACCAACGGTAAGGAGGAAAAGGAACAACGCGGCGCCTGGCCCGACGGCCCGCAGGCACACCGTTAGTGGTATGGAGAGCAAGTAGCCGGTAGGATATGCCGATGGGGCACCAAGGCCAGCAGTACTCCAGCCAGTCCACGCGGAGACGAGGAAATGATCCGACTGGGCCGCAGAGGCCGGCCAGCCCCAATCTTGGCGCAGTGCGGGAATGCCCGTCCTCGTTACCAGTGAGGCGTAGACGCCAGCCAGGGCCAGCGCACAGATCTCTTCGACCAGCATCTGACGATGTGCCGCTCCAAGCAGCCGTCGCAGCCACCCAAAGCAGTCCGGGGCCCACCGGCGGCCTCCAAGAGGCCCGCCAAACACGGCTCGGCGATTCTTCAAACTGGATTCCAGCCCCCGCGCCGCGTGTAGGATTGGCCGCCCCCACTGTCTTTTCGTGCCGCACCTTTCCTAGGGAAGAAGGCCCTTGGGCCGCCGGCCAACGCATAATCGTTGGGTTGGGCGACACAATGTGACGCTAGGAAAGGCACGAGGGTACGTGAGCGCGGCGCGGCGGTAGGCACCACTTCGCTTCTGCCACGCAGCCGGAGGGCGGCTTCGCAGCGGGCTGGGGCACGTGCGTTGCTGAGGGCTCCCCTCTGCCCGCGCGAGCCGCATGCCTGTGCCGCAGCGCGTCCGTTCAGAGTATTGCGATGCCGCAAGAGCTAGGTATCCTTCACCGCGAAGAGCGCAAAGGCTTCCGTGGGGAAATAAAAGACAAGCGGCTGAAGGGCGCGGGCGACGGCCGCTCCAAAAATACGGGGACGCAAGACCGGCACGGCAAACTCGCCTCGCAATGGCTTTGGGCCGCCACAGCCGTAGACCCGATATCCGCGGCGTACGAGTTCGGGCGCTGTCCAGCCACACAGGTGCCGCTGGTACTCGTTTCCGTCGCGAGGTTCTTGGGGAAGAAACCCATTCGGAGTAAATAGTATAACGCGGAGGCGCGCAATCGCTTCCAGCGCCGTCACGAAGGCTGTACTCTCCCTCTTCGGGAAATGCTCAATCACATCGAGGGCTAACACGCAGTCGTAGCCCTCTCTGTTCCCGGGTTCAGCAACGAAACTCCTCAGATCGGCGCGTATGTACTCATCGTGGATGCTTGCGGCCCGGCTTTCCTCGAGCGACGGGAGGAAGCCATCGACGCCTGTTCGCCACTGCCCAGGCAGCCGGGGAACGGCGCGTAACGGCGATAGCGCGCCACCACAGCCGACGTCCAAGATGCTGCGGCAGCCGCGGAGCGACTGCCGCAAGAGAAATGGGTAATCTGGGAACCAATGTGCAAGGAATCGATTGAGCCGCAGGGAGCAGGTACTGCCTGCGGCGTTATCCGCATCATTCACGTTGTGGCTCCTATTCTACTGCTGTCGCCGAGAATTCTCTCCTGCTTGCAGGGGGCTTGAGATGCTGACGTAATCGCCGCTATGCTATTGCTGGTAAAGCGACGTTTTCGAAAGCAAACGTGCGCAAGCGCACGTTTCTCGCCATACCCAGGCCGCATGTACCCAAGCAAGGTGTGGTTCCCTAACTTCCCGAGGAAAGACCTGCGCTCGTTCGGTCTATACGTCGCGGGCATGCGGCTGCCTGCCGCCGACATAGGCGTTTTGGGAAACGTCGTCGCCCGGCATGTTGCGTTCGGGACTGGAACACAACAATGAAGTCGCGATCAGGTCGCTGGGCGTCTGATCCAGATTGCGGCCCCCTGCCTTTCGTCCCATCCGTTGGCGTTTTCGAGTTCCTCGCCACTGGCGTTGTCAGCCAGCGCGCTCTGGCACCGGGGCGGCGGCACGTGGGTTGGAATACAGCCGTCCCACAGCCAGCTCGTGCAGAAACCGCAGCCGGCGTCTCGACAACGCGAGAAGCACACACGCATTCCTGGAGGACACTCGAAGGCAAACCCTGAAGTCAGAAACCGTTACGTTTTGATTTTTGTGTCGTCGAGGTTTACTGAGGATGTTCGCGATCGCATTTCACGCAGGGGTTCGTGTTCTAGGGAATCGCCGACACCGTATCAGGCCGAAATCGTTTGCGCGGCTTAGAACTGCGGCTCCATGATACGCTCCCGTTACATTCCCGGTGCATCAGGGCGTCCGTGACTAGCGATGGCGGCGATCTCCGGATCTTCATTTTCCACCTCACCGCGCTGTCCAGCGACGGCATAGGTTCCCGACCCGTTCCGTTAGTCCAAAAGCTTTGCGACTCCGGGTTTAGCGTCAGCATTGTCATTCCCTCAGCTGGAGGATCGGTGTTTCGACGTATCAACTCGCGTGCGCGAGTAATCAATTTATGGCAGCCTTTTCGTTCCAATCGGCGCATTGCACTACTGCTCAATTACGCCTTTGCGCTGTTGCAAGCGCTCTTCGTCAGGTGCGACGCCGATTGTCTTGTTGCCATCACGGGCCAGGTAACCGACGTCGCAGCGGTAGCCTGGCGCAGGCGGCGCAAGGCGCTTAAGGTGCTCTATCTCGATAATCTCACGGTTCGCGGCGCCCCAGGCTCGATGTGGTGGCTAACGGTAAGCGATCTTTGCGGTCGTTACGCCGAGTCGCTGTACAGACGCTTCGACTGTGTCTTCGCCGCATCTTCTCCGGTAGCAGAGGACGCTCGGAACACGGGTGTCCCCGACGAAAATGTCTATACCACGACCTGCGGGCTAGAAGAGGGCGTTCTCCTACAGGCGCTCGGAAACCGCCCGCCCCGCGTTGCTGGCCGCGGCATATTCGTCGGCAGGCTTAACGATGCCAAGGGAATCTTCGACCTACTCCTGGCGTGGCCCGAGATCCTGCAGCAGGTGCCGTATGCATCGCTGCTCGTGCTCGGCGATGGCGATGCCGAGACTGTACAGCGGTTCAGGAAGTCGCTGCGCGCAACGCCCGGCAGCGATCGTATCGCTACGATGGGCTACGTCGCTGGCGCTCACAAGTATGAGCTGCTTCTATCGTCGAGCGCGTTGCTCTTCCCCAGCTACTCTGAAAGCTATGGCATCGCTATAGCAGAAGCGCTTGCTTGCGGTATTCCTGTCGTCGCGTATGATATCCGGGGAGTGACGAGCAACTGGGGCGCCGTTGCGCACACCGTGCGCGTGGGCGACATACACGCCTTTGCCACGATGGCCGCCAGCGCGCTAAGGGGTGATCTTCCAAGGCCGGTGGTCGACCTCCCGGTATCCTACGATGAATTCATCAGTACGGAAATCGCAGTAATCCGTTCAAGACTTGGATCGCTACGGATGTGTGGAGCGCGGGGTAGCCCGTAAGGCCGGCTGGTGAAGGCTGGGGACGGCCGCGAGAGCGCGAACCCAGGTAGGAAGCGGACCCTCTTAACCCACTTGCGCGGGCTCTCGTCTATTTGGGCGTCGGCAACGGCTGTGTAGAAGGGCGGGCGGCTCTGCCGATTTAGGTTCGGCTGCGCCGCGTGAGCGATCAACGTGAACGGCTCTCCGGATGTACGATGGGCAGACCCAGAGCACGGAGCAGCGCGGGCTTGCTGAGACAAATTCTCATACTACGAAAAATGTCGCGATCCCGGGTCACGCGTAATTTCTGCACCTGCGACCGAGTCTCGAGCGTGTCACGAAGATTTTCTATGTTCCACATTATCGCATTGAAGTCAGCACGCGCAAACTCGCAACGTCCAAAAAAGCACATAACCACGATTTCACAGGCTTGCTGAGCAAGGTAAACGAGAACCGCCCACACACAATTTTGTACGCTGTAGTTCTTGAGTATATTCCGGAGAATGTTCTTCTCGCCATTATAGCGCCGAAAATAAGTGGTCATAAACTTGCTTCCGCGCCTATGAGCTCCGCCCGGAGCCGAGGCGCCGCTCACATGGCGTACCACTGCCCGGCCGCATCGAATTATCTGGTGGCCGCAAAGCTGCGCACGCCAGCAGAGGTCTATGTCCTCATGAAACATGAAAAGTGCTTCATCGAAACCACCGAGAAGCCGAAACAAGCTCGTCGGACATACCATCGCGGCGCCGTCCGCGTAGAACGGACGTTCTGCCCCGCGCGAGACCATCGGGTAGCCGAGCAGATCGACGGTAGTACCATCGGTGAGGGTTTCTTCACCGTCATACGATAGCTGAAGTGGAGCTATGACTGCATCCGGGTTCCGATCAATACAAAACAATATTTCGGCGATAGTGTTCGGCTCAAGTCGCGTATCGGGATTCAGAAACAGCAAGTGGGATCCTGTCGCGTGCCGCGCCGCCGCATTGCACGCGGCAGCGAAGCCGACGTTCCGTTCGCTATGAATGACGAGCGCGTCGTCGCACCCCTCCAGAAAGGCACACGTGCCATCTAGCGACGCATTATCAAAAACAACCACTTGAAACGCCTTCTCCCTCTGTGAGCGGAGCGAGGCCCACAGTGCGGGAAGCCACCGGGACGAGTTGTAGGTGACGACGATTATGCTCAGGGCGATTCCGGGATCCGCAGCGAATATGATTTCGCGGTGCCTCGTCGATCCCAGGGCGGAGCCAGCCACGTAAGAACCCATACGAAGGCTATGTATCAATCCGAGCGAATTGCGCTCGCCGAGCGACTTGATCGTTGAACGTAAAAGTGCCTCCTACAGCAAGGTTAACGTCAAAACATCCGCGAGAGCCTTGGACGCCGCCCCCGACCTGGCGGGCAACACCATCCGTTTACGCTTCTCCACCGCAGTGACCCCGCGCGCCGCGACGCGGAGCAGGTTCCCTTCTCTAGCAAAGAGGCCCTCTCCAGCTTCGCGTCTGCGCCCCCTTTTTGACGCGCGACGGATCGGGCGCGGCAGCTCCCGAGCGATTTTGGGGGGCGGTGGCGGGTTGGCGCCAAAGCATCCACCTAGCCGGTCAAATCGAATTTACCATGCAAAGAGGGAACAACGCTACGTGCACAGAGCCGCAAACTGCCATCTCAAACACAAGCAAATAATTTCAGCATTCGAACACCGGCCCAGAAACCTGCGAGCAGCAAAACAGCTCCAAATATAACGTACTGTAAATCCAACAGAAATTGAGGAGCGAAGAAACCGCGCACGACATAGTTGTGCCCGGGCGGCAAAATGACCAGCGTTCCCCAACCGTTCCACTCGTAAGCGCTCGTCGCGCGCGGTGGAACGCCGTCTACGGAAACCGAGTAATGCCACAATGGCGAATAGTTTTGCTTCAGCACAAGTGCCCGTGGATCGCTGGCATCGAAAGCAATGCGCATCCGGCCAAACTGGAACTGCGGCCGAGCGATTACGGGAACGAGGCCACGAGAGCGAAGCGTGTATGCGGCATACGATGCGCCACGGATCAGCAATAGTCTGCGACCGTGTGAATCGCCCATAATGGTGGAAACGGATCGATCGCCCGCTATTGCGAGATCGAAGAGCGGAACGCGAGGGTCGTCGGATGCGCCGTCGATAAACAGGTATTGAACTCCCCGGCGCCTCAAGTTTACCATCAGCGCCTTCGGTATGCGCCGAACGAATCCGATGCGTAGAATGCTGATATAAGCGCCGTCGACCGCGCGTGGATCGCCGTTAACGACATTGAAAGCGATCTTTACTAGCAGTCTCCTGCTACGGGGCAAGCTGGGAATTCTAAAGGGAACGGTAAGCTCGCGGCCCGGTTTGGGAACCGTTCCCACGACGCGGCCGGCTACGCTTATACGAGCGTCGGCCACACTAGAACCACCAAGCTGCACGATCAGGTTTTCGTGCTTTGGGCGCAGCCCGCGGGGAAGGTGGGAGTGAATAACGACAGCATCGTGTGTCCGTCCCACCGCGGGAATAACCCGAAAAATCGCACCCTCTCGAAGCACCTTGTCACCTTGGGCAGCGTCGACGACTGCCGTAGGCGGCTCGTTTCCGCCAATCAGAAGTGCGGGTGGCGCGAGAATCGCATCGTTGATGAGGCTGTAGAGACTCCGGACCTCGGGGGGAGCCGGGCTCCCGTAGGCTCCAGTGCCGGAGTACAGCACGTTACGCGGAAATGCGAAAGTGGTGAGCGAGGGCCCAAAGTACATACCGTTCTCAAGAGGCTCTTCGGTGTACCCCTGATCAGGATAAATAAGTGTCCCGCCGGCATGGGAAGAAAGATATTCGCCAACCCGTCGATAGATGGGCGGAATAACGCGTGGCTGAGTCGACGGGGAGACCGGCGTACGAAAAGGTTGGCCGTCGAGCAGCGGCTTGCCTACAAACGCCAGCAGCCCAATAAATAGCAGCGCTATCCCATACCGCGCGTAGCGCCGGAACCACGTCCCACGGAAAACGTATCTGCCGGTCAAACGGACGAGTTCCAGAACGCCTACAGGAGCCAACATCGCGTAGCCAATGGCAACGAAAAGATGAACCTCCCCGACCGTACGGAAGGCCAGCGCCCCAGGGATGTGGCCCATGAACCACTGGTAGAGCGGTGCTATTGGCGGGTTCGGGCCAATCGTGATCGCAATAGCAAGCACCGTCGCGGCCGCGACGCCGCGAATCCACGCATTTCGCCAGTACCGCACGGCTCCAAAGAACGCGCAAAGCGGCAAAGCGACCGACAACATGCGCACGGCTCCGTCCTGCCACGCATACGGATAATACGACATTAACGTGACGACGGCGCCGACGGTCGTGTGCCCGTAGTCCCCGTACGTCTTGCCCGCTCCGACCAGAGCACTCGTTATCCGCACGGATGCGAAATAGCTCGGTAAGAGCATCCATACCATTGCAGCCAGCAGTGGCGCGAGAAGCCCGACCGCCACCGACCAATAGAGTATCGTGCGTGCCAGCATCCCTTGCACGGCCGCTCGCCGAAGGCCCAACATCATTACCGTTGTGCTGACCACAACCCACGCGAGCAGCACGGCTTGCAACTCATAATTCGGGAAGTTGTTGAGCAGTAAGAGGTTGCCACACGCGCCGAGGATTCCCCACCGTGCCGTTGCTGACAAGCTTCTCGCGGTAATGGCCCGCTTCGCAGCCAGAATCATCAGTGGAATCCCGATGGCCGCCCACCAGCCGGGCGGGAGGAAGATCGCAGATGGCGCAAGCAGGTAAACGCAGCCGCCAAGCAACCACGCAGTCGAGCGCCACTGCGGTCGCGGGGCACTCTCACGAGAAAGGGCAGCCACGACCAGTGCGCCAAAAAACGCGGCGAGCCACGCGTAGAGATGCTGTGAAATGCCGAGATTTAGCCCAGCGAGCCGTGCCAGCCCAAAAAAACCGAAGTAAGGGATGAGGGGTGGAAAGAGCGACGGCTGCCCGAGTTGCGCCGGGTCCCACATTGAGAAGAGCCATCCCGCGGCCATTCTCGGACTCAGCGGGTAGATTATGTCGCCGCCAAAGTAGGGTAGGTTTATGTTTGTGGGAAACCACCACATCGCTGCAATGGTCGCAAGTAGCACGACGCCCGTCGCGGTGCGCCAAACGCGCGTGTTAATTCAGAGCCTCGAAGGGGTTGGACGCTTATTTTCGACGATCACTCGACGCACTCAGCCTTGATATCCGAGCTTCCATGGCCTCCTTGAAGTTCGCATCCCTGCTCGCGGCGATCACTAAGTCGTATTGCCTCATTGCATCGGCATTGCGGCCTAATTTAGCGTAAACATCTCCTAGCGCCGCGTGCGCCTGGATGGCAGCTGGCCGATCAGCGGCGTACTTTATCGCATTAGCGTCGGCGGTCGCCGCATCCGAAAGCCTGTTGCCGGCTGCCAGGATATTACCAGCAAGGGCATAGTATGCGCCGTCGGTTGGCTCCAGGCCGATGGCCCGCTCAATCGCGTAAGCAGCAGCATCGTAAAGATGCATCGAGTCGTACAGCCTGGCTGCAGACGCGAGGATGGCCGCTCGGGACGAGGAATCGGGCGCGACTCGCAGCGCTGCTGTGTAGTCGGCTTCCGCGGCACGAACGTTGCCTTCGCTGCGGTGCCAGTCGCCGCGCATGCGATATAGCCCGGCTCCGCGCGGGTCTAGGGCGATGGCCTTGGAAATTATCCTCACCGCAGCGCGGTAGTCCGATTCGTTCGCCAGAGCCTGGGCAATTGCAGCGTATGCGGGCACCATTGGCTGCGCCAATCGCGCAGCGGTGAGCTCGTCTGCTATCGCCGCGCTCGAGTCGCCTTCCTGCCCTTCCGTCTCACCACGGTATTGGTAAAGTTGGAACCCCCCCGGCTCTATCGAGATCGCCCGCGTGTATGCATCGCGAGCGGTCGCGTAATCGCCTGTGGATTGTGCACACGACGCGATCCCTTCCAATGCACTCACGAATTTCGGATCACGCCGCAAGGCGATACGATACAATCCAATCGCCTTGCGACAGTCGCTCTTTGAGGCCAACGCCTGGGCAGCTGCGTATGCACTGCCTGCGGTCACCCCGGCTACGGAGGGTGCTGTACACGCGACCATCCAGCAAACCAGCAAAGCCGCCATACACGAAGAAAAAAGGGGACGCAGGTGCGACCGCAAGATCATAGGCAGTCCCCTCCACAACGCCATGACATCACTAGCCAGGCTTCGTTAGTTTCGACTCCCGTACCTCCACAGCGTAATCCTGCCACAGTATGGTGGCGCAGCCTCGACCAGCCGTACGCAGCGTTCCATCGCCGCCACCTGCATCGCGAATCCCGCGGTCGCGCGGCCGCACAGACGCTGCGCGCCCGTCTGCGACGCATCCGAAGCGGTGGACGCATTCGAGTGCGCTGTGCGGTTCTTGGTCAGATGGCCTCACGAAGTATAGACACGGGGGGTTGAGGCAACGATAAAGATGTTTGATATTCCGCTCCGGGACCCGAGAAATTCGCGCTCTCTTTGGCGCTCGAAATATGCCTTGAATGGCATCTCTGCCCTGAATACCCACTTGAAGAGGTATAGCATAATCACGGAAACGAGTTCCCACCCCGCGCCCCTGACGTGGAATGCTTCGATGGAATATCCGGCATCCGCAAAGATGGTCCTTAGCCGCCCGACCGAGTAATGGCGATGGCCGAAGTACCATGCCGGGTCAAAGCCCATAGCTATGGGATGCGAAAAAGGGGTTGAGAGTATAAGGCGTCCCCCCGGCTTTAGAACCCTGCGTAGCTCTCGGAGCACAACCATCTCCGAACCTGACGGCAAATGCTCAAGGACCTCGAGCATCACGGCTGCATCAAATGTTCGATCTTCAAAGGGCAAGTCGGAAGCGGAAGCGACGAGAAAGTTTCCATGTGGGACGTTGGTTCGCGCGACTGCTATTGCCTCTTCACTCGGATCGATTCCGATGATGTCGCATCGGTCAGCCATTAAGTGTTCGAACCAACCATAAGAACTCCCCACGTCCAATAATCGGCCAGCTAGGTGCGATTCGGCCACGAGTTGGAGAGAAAATTTATGACGCCCCGTCAGCCTCGCGTCAAAGCCGTCTGAGTACGGAAGCAGGCCTAGCACTACACGTTCCTTCCCCAAGGAGCCCGCAGTTTCGAGTTTGCCCGCTAATGGCAGCGCTCGCTAAACATCGAAACCCATGCGCTTGACAATCTTGAAACGCCCCAGTCCGGGTAAGTTGACAGCTTTATTCGCCGAAATCCTCCCTTGTTCGCTGCTACCGGCAGCGGACGGGCTGCTGGTTTCGCGCCTCGCGCGGGTAGGTCTTGCTAACCTGTCAACCGCCCATCGGGGGCTGGCTACTCGCCAATCCGTAACCCCGCCGTAGCAGGCATCCTTCCTTTATAAGGGAGATGCCCTTGGCGCCGACGATGCCGGGAGTTGAACACGCCTCGCCGCGCCTTTTTCGCGCGACATCGTCGGCTAAGATCGGATGACCTACGACCGCTAGCCCCAAGTTCCGTCGCCCTCTTGGATTATCCACGCGCTACTGACGCCAATCATCCCGCGAGAGCGGTCGACCGCGCGCGAACAGGTAATTAACCGCGTAGGTCCCAAGGGTTAACCAGCACGCGATCGGATGAAACAGCACAGCCCTCTGCCGCGAACGTCTGAATGCTACTCCGACCTGCCACAGTAGCGGAACAACCAGCAGCGTGCAGAGGCAAAACCTCACAATTCCCAGCCGCCCCTCCGAAACCCAGGGATAATTTCCTTTTCGCGCGCGCCTCCGCTCGCTGAAAACATCGCGAATGCGTCTGGTTTGCTTACGCATAAAGGTTTGAATATCGGTGCAATAAAGGTGCCGAATGGCAACATCAACCTTAGCAAATAGGGCGCCCGGCACGGCCTCTCGCAACTGGCATGGCAAGTCAATATCCACAAGCTCATCAGACACCAGGGCCGTGATCGCGATCCGTCGATACATGGTTCCGTTCGCTCCGATGGTCGGCAGCCATTTTTGTTGCAGCGTAAAGTAGAGATTCCCATCAATACGCTCCGTCTTTATCGGCAAGGACGTCCATCGGCCGGTTAGAGCGCTCCGTCTATCGTAATTCCCGAGAAAAAGGCACAAGGGATCATTCACGCCCATCGCGGCGCAATAACGGTCGATCAAAGAGTCGCCCGGCGCGCAGGCGAATGCGATCGGCTCGCTGCCTACGACGGCAGCTCTTTGAAACGGCACGACCATACGGGCGAACCAATCGTCACCTACGAGAATATTATCCGAATCGATCAGACAAACGAGGTCATTGCGAGCATGCGCGAGCGCCACGGCCTTCCCGCATTCGCCCGTGCGCAACGGGTTCATTACGATGCGCGCCCCATAATCCGAAGCGATGCTCCGCGTTCTATCTTGGGACCCGCCATCAGCAACTATGATTTCGATTAGCTCCTGCGGATAGCGCTGTCGCTTTATCGCGCCAAGGCATTCAGCGATCGTTCGCTCGGCATTTAGCGTCGGCACCAGAATGCTGATGGAAGGCTGACCATACGACAGGGGTTGAGCAGTGCGCCCTGGTACGCTTTCGGTTAGATCACGCAACGCGACCAGCGCTCCGCACGACCAGCACGACTCGGCTGTGCGCGAGCCGTGCGCCACCGAGGGCTATGAGATGCGAGCAGAAAGACCTGGTGCAGCGACGAAGGAACATCGTTCAAGAATTTCTTGTGCGACGACACATAACGATACGGCACCATCGGGGTCGTCGGCGACCCGGCGCCCGACCTGCTAAGAAAACGCTCATCCCCTCTCCGCCGCGCGCGCCTTACTTGCCGCCTTTGCCGACGGCGGCGCGCCCTTGAGTTGGCCTGAGTCGAAGTCGGTCAGGTGTCCCCACACGTATTGAACGCCGCGTCCGATGAACTTCACGTCGTCTAGGCTGCGGATCGCGCGAAGTTTGTTCCACAAGAACTGCGGGCTGATGAAGGAGCGATAGAGATCTTGCGTGAGCGCGAGCGTGTCCTCGGGTGTCAACGGGCTCTTGAGGATCGGGCGCCGCATGTCGTACTCGTCCCAGTCCTTGGTGAGCAGCCAGTCGTTGTTCTCAGCCTCTTTGTAGAGCGGCGTCCCGGCATACGGCATCACAACGGTCGCCTGCAGAGTATCCACGCAGCCCGTGCGGAACATTTTCTTGCAGAACTCGATGGTGTTCTGCGCTTCTTGCTTCGATTCCCAAGGGTAGCCGATCATCGTCGTCAGATGCGGCGCGAGGCCGGCACCCTTCGACCAACTCAACTCTTCCGCTATCGTCTCCGTCTTCATATTCTTCGCTAGGCGCTTCAGCGTCGATTGGTTCGCGGACTCCAGGCCGTACAGGATGAACCGGAAGCCGGCCCGCCCCATCAGCTTGTAGTCTTCCTTCGTAAGATAGTTGAAGCGCATATTGCAACCCATGGTGACCTTCTTATTGAGGCCGCGTCGGATCAATCCCTCGCAGAACTCATGCAGCCACTCACCGATCGGCAACGTCCCCGTGTCATCGAAGATCTCGCGAATGCCGAAGTTCTTTACCAGCATTTCGACTTCGTCAAGCATCAGGCTCGCGGTGCGCGTCCGAAACTTCTGGCCTGGGAAGAGCACCGTCCAGGAGCAGAACGTGCAGTGCCCCCACCAGCAGTCGCGCCCGGCCATCGTGTACGTGCCGGGCAGATGCTTAAAGTTGCCGTTCCGGTATGCGTACAGGGGCCACTTGGTCAGCTCGCGGTCGATCATGGGCAGCGTGTTCAGATCGTTCACAAGCTCGTAGAGGCCGGTGGACTGGATCTTCCCGTTCTCCCGGTAATACGTCCCGGGGCCCATCGGGTCGCCCTTGTCAAGGTGGTTCACCAAGGCGCGCAGCGAGAAGTCGAAGTCACCGCCGGTCATAACGAAGTCCGCGGGTGATTGCTCCAGCGACTCCTCCGGGTAGCCGGTGACATGGTCGCCCATCAGCACCACGAGCGTCTTTGGGCTGCGCGCCTTCATCTCTTCGATAAGCCGCCAGTGCCGCTTGATCGTCGGGGTCTTCGATTCGAGCGCAATGAGGTCGAGGCCGGCCTGCTCGAACCACGTCAGCCACTCGGCCTCGCTCTTCTGCTCGGCGATGGCGTCGTCCCAGACGACGTCGTGCCCCATGGACTTTAAAAGCGTCGCCGCCGATGCCGGGACCATCGGGTAGATGAAGGTCGGATTATTAAACCACTGAAACTGCCGGTTTTGCGACAGCAGCGCAACGCCCCGGTCGCTGGCAAGTGGTGGGTAGGAAACCGCAATCCTCATTGACTGACCACCTTCTCCGTGAATAACCGCTCGACAGGGCGACCGGCGCGCCCGGCGACCTGTGCGGTATCTTCCCAGTCTATCAACGTTTTAACTCTTTCCGCGTTAGCCCCACCAGGAATCCTGTGCCATAGGTCATGTGCGTGAAATAGATTCCAACCGCGACCGCAAGGGGATTCGCGCGATGCGAACGGATGGCGGCAAGGCTCGCTAGAACAACCACGGCCGCGTAGATGGAAATCAGGTATGGGGCGAGCTGGCGCACCACAGGGTTCCACGGCCAGGAGAGCAGTAGCGCCAGGTTCGCCACCACGAAGACGCTTGGCACAAAGTAGGCGGGGCGCAGCGACGTCTCCGGATAGCGCTTCGAGAAAAAGCCGCGATGAACGGCATAGCTCCACACCTGCCGAAAGTGCTGCCAAAAGAGCGGCCGCCGATGATGGAAGACGCGCACCTCTGGATCGTAGACGATCGTCCCGCCCTCGTCCCGCGTCAGCGCGAGACAGAGCTTCGTGTCCTCACCCGGCCAGTACCTGATGCAGGCCGGCACGTGCCGTAAGAACGGCTCCCGACGCAACAACAAATTACACGACGGATAGTCGTCAACGGTGCGCAACGCTGCCGGTAGAAATCGGTACGTGTACCCCCCGGAGACCAGCGCCGATGCGTATACGGCGCCGCTTGCCTGCTGCATCGCGGCATCCATCGGCGGCGTCATGCCGGGCCCTCCGACGCCGATAACGCTTGGCGTATCGAAATGGCGAACCGCGTTTTCAAGCCACCGAGGGAGCGGGTAGGCATCGTCGTCGATAAACGCCAGAATTTCCGCTTTGGAATGCTGCCCGGCCAGCATCCGCTTCACGTTCGGCGGAACCGGCCCGGAGGCCAGGAAGTGGACGCGAAGCCCCTCAACGGGCAGCGTTTCCGGGTCATCCGTCACCACATAGACGTCGAACGCCCGGTACGTCTGCGCACGCAGATGAGCCAGGCACTCTTCGAGGTGCGGGTTGACGCGCTTGAGGGGAATGACAACGCTGACCCTGACGACGGCATCCGCAGAACCGGCGCTCATCGGGGCACAACCGTTGCGGTGCGATACGCGTCGATGGTGCGCTGCAATCCTTCGCGCAGAGATACGAGCGGCGCCCAGCCTAGGAGTTCGCGCGCTCGTGAAATATCGGGGCAGCGACGCGTTGGATCGTCGGGCGGCAGTTCGCGGCTCTCTATCCGGAGGGCGACGCCCACGATATCGCAGACGATCGCCGCGAAATCGCCGATCGGGTGCTCCTCCGGGTTGCCGAGATTCACCACAAGGCCGGCCGTTCGGTCGGATTCGGCGCACAGGATGATGCCGCGTACAAGGTCATCGACGTAGCAAAAGGAGCGCGTCTGGGCACCGTTTCCGTAGATCGTCAACGGCTGGCCGCTCGTTGCCTGAGCGATAAAGTTCGGCACGACACGGCCATCATTTTTCCGCATCCGCGGGCCGTAGGTGTTAAAGATGCGCACGGTCCGAGCGTCGACGCCGCCGAGCCGCACGTAGGCCGCGACCATCGCCTCGCCAAACCGCTTGGATTCATCGTAGCACGAGCGCGGGCCAACCGGATTGACGTTTCCCCAGTACGTCTCGCGCTGTGGATGCTCCAGCGGGTCTCCGTACGATTCGGAGGTGGAGGCGTAGAGAACGCGTGCGTCCCAATGTTTGCCGGCTTCCAGGCAGAACTGCGTCCCACGGCTGTTTGCCAGCATCGTCTCGATCGGCAGAGCCGCGTAGTCGATAGGGCTGGCGGGCGACGCCAAGTGAAAGATCACCTCGGCCGCACTCGCCTCCCGCTCGATCCGCGTCCGCAGCGCATCAGGGTCCGCAGCAACGTCGCCCTGGACGAAGTGGAATGCCGCCGATTTTCTTGCCTCAGTCAGGTTCTCAAGGTCGCCGGTAATGAGGTTATCGATGCCGCAAACCTGATGCCCCGAACGCAGGAGGGCATCGACGAGATGTGAGCCGACGAATCCCGCAGCCCCGGTGACGAGCGCCCGCGTCATGGTGCCGTGCCCGATCCGGTGACGTCCCGGTCTTCGTGGGGAGAAGCGGAACCGTTGCCGGAGTATCCCGACACGCCGCGCCCCACGCCCAGGTACCGGAGCCCGTTGACCCTTAGGCTTTCCGGGTCGTAGATGTTACGAGCATCCATGACGACGTCACCGCGCATCAGCTTTCGCAGGATCGTGAAGTCGAGTTGCTTATACTCATTCCAATCGGTCGCGACGACGACGGCATCGACGTCGTTCGCCGCCTCGTAGCAGTCGTTGACGAACCGCACCCGGTCGCCGAACCTTGCTCTCGCGTTTCCGACGGCGACGGGATCGTGAGCAACCACCGAGGCGCCGCCGGCAAGCAGTCCCTCGATCAGCTTCAGCGACGGCGACTCCCGAATGTCGTCCGTGTTCGGCTTGAACGCCAGCCCTAAAACGCCGACGATTCGCCCGGGCAGGCCGCCGAGCGCAACGTCAATCTTCTCGACGGCGCGGCTGATTTGGTCTTCGTTGACGGACAGAACCGCCGGAAGCAACTGCGACGGGGCTCCGCAGCGCGCGGAGATACTTACCAATGCTGAGACGTCCTTAGGAAAGCATGAGCCGCCGAAGCCGAGCCCTGCACTGAAGAACGATGTCCCGATGCGTTTGTCGCTGCCGGCACCGGCGACGACATCCTTTACGTCCGCGCCGACGCGCTCGCACACGTTCGCGATCTCGTTGATGAACGAGATCTTCATAGCGAGGAAGGCGTTGGCCGTGTATTTGATCATCTCCGCGGTTCGGACATCGGTCACGATCAGTGGCGCATCGAGCGGTGCGTAGAGGTCCCGCATATATTCTACGGCCCGCTCGTCGTGTGCCCCGATGACGATGCGATCCGGGCTCATGAAATCCGCTACCGCCGAGCCCTCACGCATGAACTCAGGGTTGGAAACGACCCAAACCTGCACATCCTCCTTGCGGTGTTCGCGGATGATGGCGGCGACAAGATCGCCTGTTTCCACCGGTACCGTCGACTTGTTCACGATGATCGTGTCGCGCTTCAGGCTCACTGCGATATTGCGCGCAACGGCGCGGACCGCCCCTAGGTCGCAGGAACCGTCGAGGCTCATGGGCGTTCCCACCGCGATAAAGATGCATTCCGCATCCTCGATCCCGCTCGCGACGTCCGCATGGAAATCCAGTCTGCCGGAGTGCTGGTTTCGCAGGACGAGTTCGAGCAGCCCGGGTTCGTAGAACGGGATCCGACCGGACCGCAGCGTCTCAATCTTCTGAGCATCGATATCGATACACGCGACGCGATTCCCGAGTTCCGACAGACATGTACCGGTAACGAGCCCGACGTAGCCGACGCCGACAACGGCGATACGGTGCATCAGCGATTCACCTCCAGCGGCTCGTGCGAGTCCTCCATCGGCATCTCCTTGATCGTCCCGTTGGCGACTTCGCGAATAATCTCAGCCATTGTGAGGCGCTGATAATACCGCAGTATTCGCAACCGATAGAAAATTGCGAGCGTGTCGACCAAGATCGGCCATACGTGTCGAAGCTTGAGCCTTCCCACCGGGCGCCTAAACTCAAGTGTAATAGGAGCGTCGATAATCTTGTACCCCAGAGCGTGCGCAACCACCAGAACCTCGACATCAAAAGCAAATCGCTTTGCCAAGAGTCTTGGAAAAACGTCGCGCAACAGCGCCATCTTGAAGAGCTTGAGGCCGGTTTGGGTGTCTCGTGTCGGAAGGCCGAAGAGCAAGCGCACGACGAGGTAGTAGCCTGCGCTGTAGAAGCGCCGGAGACGCGGGTAGCTCACCGACGAAAGCGGATGCCACTTGGAGCCGATCACGGCATCGGCATTCTGCGACTCCATAATCTCAAAAAACAGCGGCAGTTGCCTAGGATGAAGGTCCAGGTCGGCGTCGAGAAAGACGACATACTCGCCGCGTGCCGCGCACACGCCGGCCATGAGAGCGTTCCCCTTGCCTTTGTTAACGTCGTAGCGAATGATGCGTACCCGCTCAGACCCCTCCACGGACATGCCGGTCGCGCGGAGATACGTGTTGTCGGGGCTCCCGTCGTCGACGAGAATCACCTCGAAATCATCGCCGAGACCGGCAAGGGTGTCGACGACTTCGTGGAGATTCTTGATGATGTGCTCCGACTCGTTGAATGCAGGCATGATGACCGACAGCCTGCATCCGGTTACGGGTTCGACTACACTCTGCCGCTTCTCGGTTGTTTCGGACTGCATTATGGCAATGCCCCGCTGAGGCAACGTATTGAATCGGTCCACTCGGAGAGCGCGGCGACGATGGTGCGAATGCTCTCGGCGATGCGATCGGCTTCGTTGTAGACGGGCATAACAACAGAGACGCAAACCGGAGCGCTTTGGTTCGTTTGCGAATGAGTCACCCTATCGAACATAAACTGCTTCCCGAGACGTAGGCATCGCCGTGCCTTCTTATTATTGCAGGCGAGGTTTCGGAGCGAGGTGCCCCTCATTCCTTTGTTCTCTTGCCCTATAGGGCAAGAGGTCTACAAACTCTTCGCCGTCGGGTTTTGCTCCGCAAAATAGGCATACGTCCGGCGCATGCCGTCGAGCAGGTTCGTTTGGGGCGTCCAGTCCAACTCCCGGGCGGCCAACTCCGGGTTGAACTGCGCATCGCGGGCGTCGCCTGCGCGTTTGGGGCCGGCCGTGACCAAGCAGTTCATTCACGGCGGTGGGAACGGCACCTCGACAAGTTGCCGGCTGCCAATGCCAAGCTGCGCCGACTGCTTGTTTCTGGTGGCAAGGGAGCACAACGTCTGCATACTGCATCGCGCAAACGATGCAAAGGCTCAGGGAAGGCCCGAGGATTGGAGCATGAGTGCGCCCGCTCGGCGAACCGGCTGCTGGGTCACAGAGCGCCAGGTCAAGGGCGAGAACATGAGAGGCCCAAAAGCGCAAGGCGAAGAAATCGACCGCTTGGCGAGGGGCCGCCTGTGGCGCAGTAGAAGTCGGACGGCAAAGTGGCCAGCCTAACTCCGAAGCAAGTTAAAACCAGCGCCGACAACTTTCTGAAGGCAGCTGACGTTCTGTTAGAGGCCGGGCTGTCAGGGCAAGCCATAGCCCGCGCCCACTACGCGGTCCAATGCGTTGCTGAATTTTACGCTTATCGCGACCCCAGGCTTTGGCCGCGAGATCGGCATGACCCCTCCAAGCCGGCCGAACGGTTTTATCATAGCGAGGTTCCAGCAGTGGTATGGCAGGTGATGGAGCATCGGTCGGTCCGAAAAGCCACGGAGCAGGACCCTCACGATTGTAAAGCCCTGGCGTCACAGCTTCTAACACAGCGAATGGAAGCCGATTATAGAGGATATAAGGACGTTTCAAAGGAGTTTGCGAGGTCCCTTATCTCCCAAGCGAAGCTCTTGGTTAAAGAACTGATAGACGAAATCCCTGACGTTGTTCCGAAGCCGCCCAAGCAAGGGAACTCATAAGAAATATGTCGCCCACAACACTAGCTCGCTCAGAACCAACGCCTAGCCAGAGTCAGGTTGAACTGAACCCGACTCAGGAGGCGCTTTTCCGCGCGTTGAACGAGAACTTCGGTCCCAATGGATGGGCGGTCAATCGCGACATGCGCTTTGTCAGCCAGGTAGGGTGCCATCCGATCGACATAATCGCGCCCCTGGAGCAGCAGGCGGCCATCCTCCCAAGGGTTCTCAAGCTTCAGGCTAGCCTGTCGAAGAAATTCGATATTCAGGTCTACTTCATCATAACGACACCTGACTAAGGGGACTACGAGCTCTTCGCTACCGCCGGGTTTTGCTCCGCAAAATAGGCATACGTCCGGCGCATGCCGTCGAGCAGGTTCGTTTGGGGCGTCCAGCCCAGCTCCCGGGCGGCCAGCTCCGGATTAAACTGCGCGTCGCGGGCGTCGCCGGCGCGTTTGGGGCCGGCCGTGATCGGCGTTCACGCTCGTGCGTACGCCGGTGCCGATGCAGTAACAGCCGGCAGAACCCCGCTCCAGCGCCGCCAGGTTGGCTTCGGCAACATCCTTCACGTAGACGTAGTCGCGGGTCTGCTCGCCGTCCCAGTCGATCCGTACGCCTTCATGCTTGATGAACCGCCCGATGAAGATCGAGACGACCCCCGCCTCGCCGCTCGGGTCTTGACGCGGCCCGTAGACGTTGCCGTACCGCAGCGCCGTGAAATCCAGGCCGTGCTCGCTGCGGTAGAAGCGCAAGTAGTGCTCGGCGACCATCTTCGTGATGCCGTAAGGGGATTCGGGGCGCTGCGGAGTGCGCTCGTCGATCGGCAGATGGTCGGGCGTACCGAAGGTCGCCCCACTCGAGGCGAAGATCACCTTCTTCACGCCGCCGCGCACGCAGGCATCGAGCACGTTAAGCAGCCCGCGCACGTTGACGTCCGCATCGTACTTCGGGTCGCGCGAGCCGATCGCCACCGAATGCTGCGCGGCATGGTGGCTCACCACCTCGGGCTTAAACTCGCGCACGATCCGCTCCACCTGCTCGTCCCGCACGTCCATGTGCACGAAGCCGGCCCGCTCGGGCACGCGGCGGCGCCGTGCTGCATTTGCGAGGCAAGTCAGGCGTGGAACCATGGCCTATTGACATAGCATAGCAGCATGGTACCATCCTATGAGAGCGCCGCAAATTGAGATCGCGGCAAGGGGCAGTAAGGGAGAGCGTTATGGCTCTAAAACAGTTGAACATCCGGGTTGACGAAGAGACGGCAGAACAGCTAAAGCTTCGCTCGACGATCGAAAAGAGGTCCGTTAACGAGATCGTCGGGGAGTCTCTCCGTGAGTACTCCAAACGCCATCCGGTGTCTCGCGCGGATATGCTGGCGCTGGTTCGGGCTATCGCGAAAGAGGACGCCTCTATCTTGAAAGCGCTGGCAGACGCGTAACTTGCAATACCTCACCGAGGCGGACATTATTGCGTTTTACCGAGAGGTCATTGGAGAGCCGCGGCTGCGGAATGCCGATGGCCTCTCTTCTGCTGCAGGAAGACCGCAGCAATCCGCGTTTGGCGTAGATGCCTATCCCACCATTCCTGAAAAAGCAGCGGCGCTAATGCACTCGCTCGCAGAAAATCAGCCATTTGTTGATGGAAATAAACGCATTGCCTGGATTTCCGCTACCGACGACGAGGCTAAAGAGCTTTTCTTAAACCGCGTTGCTAATGGTATGACCGTTCCTGAACTGGCGGATTGGATTGTTCACCATGCATCGGCGCTTATTGGAGGCAACGACGCTTAACGAATCGTGATCGGGACGCAGTCCTGGCGCGTATGGGCGCGTACGAGGTACTCCCATCCGGGACCGGGACGGGCGCTTTAACTACGAGCTTTTCGCCGTCGCCGGGTTTTGCTCCGCAAAATAGGCATACGTCCGGCGCATGCCGTCGAGCAGGTTCGTTTGGGGCGTCCAGTCCAACTCCCGGGCGGCCAACTCCGGGTTGAACTGCGCATCGCGGGCGTCGCCTGCGCGTTTGGGGCCGGCCGTGATCGGCGCTTCAAAGCCGCAGATCTCCACCAGCGCATGGTAGATGGCGTTCACGCTCGTGCGTACGCCAGTGCCGATGCAGTAACAGCCGGCAGAACCCCGCTCCAGCGCCGCCAGGTTGGCTTCGGCAACATCCTTCACGTAGACGTAGTCGCGGGTCTGCTCGCCGTCCCAGTCGATCCGTACGCCTTCATGCTTGATGAACCGCCCGATGAAGATCGAGACGACCCCCGCCTCGCCGCTCGGGTCTTGACGCGGCCCGTAGACGTTGCCGTACCGCAGCGCCGTGAAATCCAGGCCGTGCTCGCTGCGGTAGAAGCGCAAGTAGTGCTCGGCGACCATCTTCGTGATGCCGTAAGGGGATTCGGGGCGCTGCGGAGTGCGCTCGTCGATCGGCAGATGGTCGGGCGTACCGAAGGTCGCCCCACTCGAGGCGAAGATCACCTTCTTCACGCCGCCGCGCACGCAGGCATCGAGCACGTTAAGCAGCCCGCGCACGTTGACGTCCGCATCGTACTTCGGGTCGCGCGAGCCGATCGCCACCGAATGCTGCGCGGCATGGTGGCTCACCACCTCGGGCTTAAACTCGCGCACGATCCGCTCCACCTGCTCGTCCCGCACGTCCATGTGCACGAAGCCGGCCCGCTCGGGCACGTTGCTGCGCCGCCCGCCGCCGTGCTCCCAGAGCGAATCGAGGACCAGCACCTCATGCCCGGCGGCCACATACGCATCGGCGATATGCGACCCGATGAAACCGGCCCCGCCGGTGACGATGATCCGCACGCGTTCAAGTCCTCCTAGACGCGATGCTTCGGTCGCCCGCCGCCGTCCCCTGGCGCGCTCCGACGCGCGTTGCCTCGTCCAGCATAACGTGGCCTCGTTCATGGCGCCATAGAATAGCTAAGCCGCTTAGGGTATAGTAGACGGTATGGATCAGAACTGGAAGCACCTCCAGGCGATTGCGCGCAAGCTCTCGGCGGATTATGCAGACGCCGTCTTTATCGGCGGGATCGCTGTGTCCGCACACGCCGGTCGTCTCGGGGCGCGCTTTCAAGAAGCAAGCCACGACGCCGACTTGTACATATCCCTTGTTGATAAAGCCGCCCTGCGCGACCGCTATGAGGTCCGCCGCAACTCGAATCTTGGCAAAGACTCCGTCTTGATCGAAGGCGAGGATGTCGATCTCTATGTGGAACATCAGCATCCGCTTGGTGTTCCTTTTGGTGCCATTGTCGCTTACGCGCAGGAGATAGATGGCGTTCGTGTGGCGGCCCTAGAGCATCTGCTCGTTCTGAAGCTCGACGCTGCGCGGGATCGCATGGGGAGCGGCAAAGGCGAAAAAGATGTGCGTGACCTTGCCCGTATCGTAGCCTTGCTCGACGCACCGCGCAAAGACGTACTCTTGAACTACATGACCGAAGAGCGATTAGAAACGCTAACGAAGAGTATGAGCAGGCACGATCTCTCACGTCTTCTCGGCCTTAATCCACACGATGGAAGTCGCTTTGAGGCGACGCTCAAGGCGCATACGAAAGCGCTTCAATCTTTAAACGGGTCAAATCCTAATGGCCTTGGTCTGTAGTGCCGACCTCGGCATTTCCGCTCCGCGCGTTATGCGCGGCGCTGAGCGAGAGCGTGCGCTGGGCTCGCGCCGGCGTACCACGGTAGCCGAACTCTGCGCTCAAGCCGGAGTGCGTTACCGCGTCAGCGGAGGAAGGCCGCCTCGCGTTGTTCTTTGGAATCGCCCCAGCGGCTACACCATTGCCGAAACGGGCGAGAATATCTATGCAGTTGACTGCGCGGCATTACCGCAGCAGCATCCTCAACGCGCATTACGCATCCTTGAGATTCTCGCGTACGGCTTTCAGGATTACTTTGCGCGCGAGTCCGTGTGCGGGCGAGGCTATTTTGTGTACCCTGTTACGCCCGAGCATGGCAGAGCATGGCTTGCGGACATTGGACGCCGGGGCGGTAAGGCACGGTCCGTCGCTAAAGCGCAAGCCTCGCGTCGCAACGGCCGTACGCCTAGCGCAACCAAACGAACGGTTTGATAGCCCGATTCAAACGTACGGTCATATTGCCCGCTAGGGCCCATCTCGGCCAAGGTTGTGGACGGCACCTGTGCACGTTGCTGCGCCGATCGCCGCCGTCACTTTGAGGTGACCTAGCCGTCCCTCGGTCTGGCAACTGATAGGCGCCTAAATGTGGTATGCTAACCATATACATGACCAATACACGTTCAGATGTGAGCTTTTATGCTCCTAAGGAAGCTGCGGCGCATGTCGGCGCCCGAGCCCGAGCTTTGCGCCTCTCCCAAAACCGCCGCCAGGCTGATCTTGCTGATGCAGCGGGCGTGACGCTATCGACGCTGCGACGGTTCGAGAGTACGGGCCGCGTTGGCTTTGAGGCGGTGCTCCGCATTGCGCTTGCCCTGGGCGCTGAGCGCGAGTTTGCATCGCTCTTCCCTGCGGTGGACGCACGCTCGCTCGATGACATCCTGCGCGCTCAGCAATCGCGGTCGCGAGCACGCCGCGCGCGCGAACGGCGCTAGGCATACACGACGAAAATGAAGATCAAGCCCGGCACTCCCCTGCGCGTCTCCCTTGCCTTCGGCTCGGAGCGCATAGTCGTTGGGCGCCTCGCGCTCGATTCCGGCGAAGGGGTTTTCGAATACGCGCGTGCGTTTCTCGGAAGTGGGCTTGCGCTCAACCCGCTTTTCCCAGCGCCGTCCGTTGGCCTTCTGCGGGCAAGGAACCCACGGCATTTCGACGGGCTCCACGGCGTCTTTGCCGATAGCCTCCCCGACGCATGGGGCGAACTGCTCGTTCGGCGCCGTGCAGAATCGAACGGCATCATCTATTCCAACCTCACCGCGCTCGACAAGCTTGCGCTTGTCGGAAGTCGTGGGTCTGGAGCGCTGGTCTACGAGCCCGAAATCCCGGATGCCATGGCAGTAGATGCCATCGACCTGGACGCGCTTTCGAGCGATGCGACGGACATTATCGAAGGACGAGCGACCGATCTTCTTCCAGCGCTGGAGCGACTGGGGGGCTCCTCCGGCGGCGCTCGCCCGAAAGTGTTGGTCGGTCTCAATTCGGAAGGCGCTCTCATCCCCGGTGATCGTCATTTGCCGGCCGGATACGAAGCGTGGATCGTGAAGTTCCGCAGTTCCCGGCATGACATAGAGGACATCGGGCCGCTTGAGGCAGCGTACGCAGTGATGGCGCGTGAGGCCGGACTGGATATTTCAGAAACGCGCCTGATCTGCACGCATAACGGTCAGCCGGGCTATTTTGCAACGAAACGCTTCGACCGTCTTGCGAACAACACGCGCGTCCATATGCTGTCGGCCGCCGCTGTGCTCGATACCCGATGGGACATACCGGCGATTGACTACGCTGACCTCCTGAAGCTCACGCGGCGTGTCACGCGGAACCAAGCCGACGTAGAGCGCGCCTTCGATCGCATGGTGTTTAACGTTCTTGCCCATAATCGCGATGACCACGCGAAGCAACACGCGTTTCTTATGGACGACACCGGCGTATGGCGACTGTCACCGCCTTACGATCTCACATTCTCTCGCGGCCCTGGCGGCGAGCACTATCTGGCGGTCAACGGGCGCGGTGGCGACGATATCTCGTTTGACGCAATGGCGGTTATTGGAGATAACCAGGGCATTGCAGCCAAATACATCCGGGAGACGATGGATAGGGTAACCTCGGCGGTTCGTCGCTTCCCCGCAATAGCTCGTGACTACGGAGTCGGTGATGCAACGCTGCGAGGCGTAAATCAGGAGCTTCAGAGTGGCCTGCTGCGCCTTTCGCCACGGACGCTGCCGCGCCCAACGTTGCCATGAACTACCCCATCTCGGCCAAGGTTGTGGACGGCGAACCGTAGCGGCTGCGCTCGGGCGGCGCAGAGGCCGCTACGATGGCTCGCTTTGCGATGCTCGCGGCGCTTGTGGCCCTGGCACTCCTGCTCTGGCTGCGTCTGGCGCAGCCCGCAGCGCCGGTGCCGGCGCCGCAGCGCACCGCGCGGTACAACGGCACCGTGCTCGGCGACGTGCGCGCCCAGCACGAGGGCAGCTCGTTTCTCTTCGCCCTCGACGCCGGCCCAACCGTGCTGGTGAGCGCTGCCGGTGTACCGCCGCGCATAGCGCAGCACCTGCGCCTGCGCGGGCGGCTGCTGCCCTTCGACGGACCACGCAATCCGCTCGAGCCGAGCCTGCGCGCCATCCAAGCCGAGCGGGGCATCACCGCGCGCATCGCCTCCGCGCAGATCCTCGCGCATCTGCCGGCGGCTTCGCTGCGCGATCCGCGCGTGCTGGGAGCGCGCCTGCACGCCTGGGCCTACGCGCAGTTACGCGCACACCTGCCGCCCGTCGACGCGGCGCTGCTCGCAGGCGAACTCTGGGGCGAGCGCAGCGACCTGCCGCCGGAGCTGCGCGCCGAGTTTCAAACCACCGGCACCGTGCACGTGCTGGTCACCGCAGGGCTGCACGTCGGCGTGATGGCGGCGTTGGCGCTGGCGCTCTTCGGTGTGCTGGGACTGCCGCGCGCCTGGGCCTGTGCGCTCGGTGCGCTGCTCGTCTGGAGCTACGTTGCGTTCAGCGGAGCGCATCTGCCGTCGGTGCGCGCGGCCACGATGCTCTCGTTTGTTTTGGCCGCGCGCGCATACGGACGCAGCGCGCTCTCCTGGAATGCGCTGGCTGCCGCCGCGATCGTGGTGGTGGTGGCGCGCCCGAGCAGTGTCAGCAGCGCCTCATTCGCGCTCTCGTTCTCCTGCGTCGGGGCGATCTTTGCGTTGTTGCCGCTGCTGGAGCCGATGCTCGAGCATCGGTTGCCGCGCGTGCCGCACCGGCTGCGCGAAGCCTTCGCGCTCACGCTGGCGACGCAACTGGGGACCTGGCCGCTGTCGGCGGCGATCTTCTTGCAGTTCTCATCCTATGCGCTGCTCGCCAACCTTGCGGTCGTGCCGCTGGTCGGCACCACCATGCTGCTCGGCGGCGCGCAACTGCTGCTCAGCCCGCTGCCGCTGTTCGCGCAGCTTGCCGCCAACGTCAATGCGTGGTTGCTGGCCTGGATGCTGGCCGCCGTGCATCTGCTGGCAATGCTGCCCGGCGCGCGACTGCCGATGACGCCCGCACCGGCCTGGTGCATCGCCGCCTACGATCTCGCGCTGCTCGGCGGCACATGGCTGTGGAGTCGCGGTACGCGCAGCTTGGCCCTCGCGCTGCTGCTCTGCACGAGCGCGCTGGTGCTCGCGCCGCCGCGCACGCAGAATACGACGCTGCGCGTCACGGCGCTCGATGTGGGGCAAGGCGACGGGTTCGTGGTGCAGAGCCCGCGCGGCCACGTGCTGCTCATCGATGCAGGTACGCCCGCGATGGGCCGCCTCGTCGTGCTGCCGTTTCTGCTGCGCCACGGCATCCACGCGGTCGATGCGATCATGTCCTCGCATCCGCATGCCGGCCATGCAGGCGGCGCAATCGCTGTCCTGCAGAGCCTGCGCGTCGGCGCGCTTATCGACGCCGGCGTCTCGCCCCCCAACGCCACCTACGAAGCGGTACTCGCCGCCGCTGCCGCGGCTCACGTGCCGATTCTTCACGTCCGCACCGGCGCAATCTGGCGCAGCGACGACGGGCTCTCGCTGCGCAGCCTCGCGCCGACACGGCCGTGGGTTGCCGGCACGCCGCGCGACATGGATGAGAACTCGCTGATCCTGCGCCTGCGCTACGGCTGCTTCACGATGCTCTTCACGGGAGATGCGGGCGACGTGCAGGAGGCGCGCTTGTTGGCGGCCGGTGCGCCACTCCGCGCGCAGGTACTCAAAGTCGGGCACCACGGCTCGGCCTATGCGTCTTCGCCTGCGTTTTTGGCAGCGGTGCAGCCGCGCATCGCGGTCATCTCGGTGGGGCGCTACAATCGCTTCGGCCTGCCGACAGCGCGCGCGCTCGCCGCGCTGCGCCGTGCCGGCGCACGCATCCTGCGCACCGATCACGACGGCGCGGTCTCGCTTGCCGTCAGCGGCCGGAGAGATGCAAGAACCCACCGCTGCGCGATCGGCATAGGCCTGGGCGATCGCACCGTCCGCCCGAACGCCTAGCAGCCCAGCGTCGGCAGGAGTGGTCCCTTTTGAAAAGGCGCCCCCCTTGACATAGCGGCCTTTGAAGGCCGTCTTGCCTAGATGCGGCGGCAGATTTCCAGAGCCGTTGCCTTCGGATCCTGTCCTGCGTCAAGCGTCACCGCAATTCGTGGGAACCGCTCGCCGCGCGTCTCGATGACCAGGCACTCCTGCTTGCCGGCAAGGTCGCAGAAGACGATGCCCTGCGGGGTCGTGAAGATGCCCGCCGTCTTGAGCGATCCCGCACCCGTCCCCAGCAGCCGCCATCGCAGCTCCAGGTCGCCTGCGCTGCTGACGTGCGCGTTCGTCACGTGCGTGAGCGGCATGCGAAACGACCCGTGAAACGACAGCACTTCATCTAAGAGAGACATGGCGATGAGAAGCTCGTCGCCTTCGATCGTTACGCTAGCCATCAACGGTTAGAGCCGAGCCCCGCGCCCGGTGATCAGATTGAAGATCAGTAAGGCGACGGCGATCACGAGCACGATGTAGATGGCCCCACCCAGGATGTGAAAGACGAGCCCTACGAGCCAAACGATCACCAGAATGACGATGATTGCCCAAAGTAAACCGGCCATGGCGCTCCCCTCCGAGGCTGTTGGTCGTTATGCTTGATCGTTCCCACAGATGAGCGAGCGGAAACTACGCCTGCCTCTGCTCGCGCTTGGCGACGAGCGCGCGCCATTCCACATCGATATAGACTTGATCGGTGGGTGCCGGTGGGAGCGGCAGAGCCGCATGGTGCTCGCCGACGAGGCCGGCAATGCGCAGAAAGAGCGAGGAGCCGGTATCGGCGCTCTGCGGTGGTGCGATGTGCGCTGCGGCCTCGTGCTTGCGTGTGCTCACGTTGCAACCCGCTCGACGACCACGTTCGTGTGGCAGCCCCAGATGCCGGCCAGCGGCAGGATACGCACCTGAATGCCGCTGTGCGTTGCGCTGCGCCAGGTTCCCGTTTCAGCCGGCGTCCAGCCCACCAAGAGTTCCCGAACGGTACGCTCGACGCATTTCGGCAGCCTCGGCAGCGGTGTGCTCGCTTCCAGGCAAGCGCCGGCAGGCAGCCCGGCGGTCGGAGCCAAGGCGAAGAGTACCTCCAGCGCCTCATCGAGTACGTAACACCGGGGCAGCGTATCGAGCCCGACTTCGGGCGCTCCTAGCACCACCAAGTGTCCTGCTCCGGCCGCTCCACGAAGACGGCGATATGGCGGCCAAAGGGTCCATGAAGGGGCATGACGCTGGCCCGAACGCCCCACACGTAGAGCATCGCGGGCTCGCCGGGGCACCCGTCGTGGCCCCAGGAGGCGGTAAGCGCGCGCACGGCTCGATCCACTGCCGGCGGCAACGCATCGGTCGGCGCTTGTGCCCCGAATAGATGATTTAAGGGATCGCCCGGAACTGAACGAGACGCCAACACCACGCGATAGGCTTCGTCTAGAACGTAACACCGCAACGTTTTCGGCGTTGCTTTGGGCGACAACGTCACCACAGAATGCACCTCGTACTGTTATTCTAGGCCGCCGAGCGCACCGCGCGCATCCGGGAAACCACCTAAAACTTTACACGCGGCAGAGCAAGCGTGCGGCTACAAGCAGGAGTCGCCCCCAGCGCGCGCGCCGTTTGGCGCGTTCCCGCGTCGTTCCGCCCTTAACAGGTCGCGGGAAAAGGCTGGTGCGGCTATCGCGCCGTGGTTTTGAGGCGGTTTCGAGGAGCGAGGAGCGCAGAATGACCGCGTCATTTCAGCAACGAGCGACGACGAAAGCGACCAAAAGCGGGGTGCGAGAGATGTGCGGGCCTTTCCCCGCAACCTGTTAAGCGACATGCCGCTGCCGAAACCGTGCGAGCGCATCGTCGAAGCGCACAACGCCTTTGCGAAGGTCGGCGTCAGCTCCCGAACGCAACTCGCCCGCTGGTCCAACTCGCCGGCCGCCCGATAGCCGCAGCGGCGGCGATCGGTCTGTCGATGCGGCGGCAGGTTCGCCCGCGTCGTATTCGCTATAGTGGAGGGATGCAAGGCACCTCACCACCGTGAACGGTGTGCTTTACGATGTGATGATTGCGCTGGGCGAACGCAAGGTGCTCGGCGCACTACGGCGCGAGCTTCTCGCGCCGCTCTGGGGAGAGATCCTCGAGGTCGGCGCGGGCACCGGTGCGGATTTTCCCTACTATGGCGAGCAGGCGCACGTCATCGCTCTGGAGCCGGATCGCGCGATGGCCGTGCGCGCGCAGCCGCGAGCGCAACGCTGCGCAGCCACAATCGACCTATGCATCGCCGATGACACCACGCTTGCGCAGTTCGCAGCCGCGAGCATGGATGCCGTCGTGTTTCCGCTGGTGCTCTGCAGCCTCCCGGAACCGGCCGCTACGCTTATGCAAGCGCGACGCATCCTCAAGGCGTCGGGCACGCTCGTGCTGCTCGAACACGTGCGTTCAGACGGAATGCTCGGGCGCATTCAAGACGCGCTCACGCCGGCCTGGCGCGCCGTCGCCGGCGGCTGCCACTTGAATCGCGCGACGCGGCAACTGGTGCATGCGGCGGGCTTCGATACCAGTGCCCTGCGAACGCACCGCCTCCCGCGCCTCTTCCTGATCCGCGACCTGCTCTTCGGGTATGCCTATCCTGCGTGGGAACCTGCCTAGAACCTATCGGACTTCGGTTCATTTTCGTCTTTGGGCCGGTTGACGGGGGCGGACTGGCATGTTATTGTACTAGTGCGCTAGTACAACAGTACGAAGTACAGCACCGAAAGGCAGGACCCACCATGACCAACCGCCTCAACCGCCCAGAGCCCACCCAAGTGATCGAAGAGCGCCGCTCCACCCGCCCGATGCCGGGCCTGGGCGACCGGCTCTTCCAAGGATGGGGCCCGAGCATCTAGGCCATGCCGGCCATCCTCACCGTCGACCCGCGCAGCGGCGTTCCCATCTATCTGCAGATCATCGAGCAGGTGAAGCGCTCGGTTGCCCTCGGGGCGCTCACCCCGGGCGAGCAGCTCCCGACCGTCAAACAGCTCGCACTCGATCTGACCGTCAACCCGAACACCGTTGCCCGCGCCTATCGCGACCTCGAGCATGACGGCGTCATCGAGACCGCCTCCGGGCGCGGCTCGTTCGTCCGAGCCGGCAACGGCGCGGCGAACGTCAGCCTCGCCGCCGGCCGCGATGTCGCACGCGAAGGCATCGATGCGGCGCTACGCGAGGCAAAATCCCTCGGCCTACAGCGCAGCGACGTCGCGCACCTCGTCGAGCTCTCTCTCACACGCTGGTTCCCGGAGGACGTATGAACGCCATCACTTTAAGCGGCCTTTACAAACGTTTCGGCGCGTTCGTAGCGCTCGACGGAGTCGATCTCACCATCCCCGCCGGATGCGTCTTCGGCCTGCTCGGCCCCAACGGCGCCGGCAAGACCACCACCTTTAAATGCATGCTGGGGCTCGTTCGCGCCACCAGCGGAACCGTCGCGTTTGACGGCGCACCGCTGACGCCGGCCACCTTCGAGCATATCGGGTACATCCCGGAACGCAGCGTGCTCTACGATTGGATGACCGTGCGCGAGCACATCGAGTATATGCGCCACAGCTTTGCACGGTTCGATCCAAGCAAAGCCCACGCGCTCCTCGAACAGTTGGGCGTCGGCGACGATCGCAAGCGTGTACGCGCGCTCTCCAAAGGGATGCGCACCGCCACCGCCGTGGCGCTGGCGTTTGCGCGGCAGCCCGACATCCTGATCCTCGACGAGCCGACCAGCGGCCTCGATCCGATCAATCAGCGGACCGTCCTCAACCTCATCATCAATGAAGCGGCACGCGGCGCCACCATTCTCTTCTCGTCGCACCAGATCGGGCAGGTGGAACGCGCGGCCGAACGCATCGGCGTGATGCAACGCGGACGCATTGTTCTTGAAGGCGCCGTGGACGATCTCAAAGCCGGGCGCAAGATCGTCGAAGGCATCCTTCCGAGCGAGACCTTCGCCATCGACGGCTTCGCCGCCAACCCGAACATCGACCGCATCGAGCGCAGTGGGCGCGTCGTGCGCGCCTTCGTCCACCAGCAACCCGATGCGGTGGCTGCAGATCTCACACAGCTCGGCGCCGGCGGCATACGCGTCGTTGACCTCAATCTCGAAGACATCTTCTTGGATGCCGTCTCCCCGGGTACGTCGACAGCCTCCGTGGTGGAGGAAGCGTAAGTGGATTATGTCGCTCTTCTGCGGGCGCGTAACGTGCTGCGCATCACCGCCATCGTCTTCGGCGCGCTTATTCTTCTGACGCTGGTTGTACGGATCGCTTCCCCAACGCACTTCTATGTCGATAACAGCAGTTTCAACTTCGGAACGAGCCAAAACTTCTACGGCAAGGCTGCCGTCGTCCAGCATGAAACGTTGCCCAACGGCGTCAAACGAACGATCGTCAACGATCCCGTCACGCATCGGCATTTTGTGATCGACAACCACGGATACTTCGGGACGACCGTCACCGAGCAGCGCCCAACCAGTTCACAGAAGGCGTCGAGTACCGTCGTCGGGCCTGGTTTCAAGGTGCATACCAGCAGGCGCAACGGCATCAAGACGACCCACTTTACGTTTGGCGGGGGTATCGATCTTGGCTTTCTCGCCGGTCTCTCCATCCTGGCCGGCTTGATTCTCGCCACCATCCTTTCCTGTGCGTTCGGCTCCGAGAACGAGGGGCACCTGGAACTCGCCTTCATGCGGCCCCGTTCGCGGGAAGCGCTTGCGATACGGGTCATCGTCACCGACGTGCTCGCGATCATCGCGGGGCAACTCCTTGCCGTCGTTGCCGCGATTGCCATGCTCGCGATCTATGTCTATCCACAGATTACCTTCTCCACGAACACCGTTGTCTTGGTTCTCGCCTCCCTGCTCTTGCCGATCGCCTGGTATGCCATGATCCTAGCCGCTACGGCGCGCATGCGGCGCGGCTACGGCGCCGTCGCCGGCATGGCATGGCCGGTGGCGGGCGGCGTGGCAGGAGGGCGAGCAGCGTTCGCACACCAGACGCAACCGGTTGCGCAGCTCCTGCACGCAATTATCACGCCGTTCACCTACCTCGATCCGTTCTGGTACGTCCAAGGTGTGTCGATGCATGCCCACCGTACACCGCACATCTTCCTCCAGACCGGCACCGGCTCCGCATCACCGGCGTTATGGAGCCTCGCCGTTCTCGCACTCGTCTACTTCGCGCTCGCGGTGCTACAGTGGCGCCGGATGGAGACATAAATGGACTACGTCGCTCTTCTGCGGGCGCGCAACGTACTGCGCATCACCGCCATCATCTTCGGCGCATTCATTCTCTGTAACGTGGTCTTGCGACTCGTTGTCCCAATGCACGTGACTGCGACGGGGAATACGGTCGGCTTCGGCTTCTCTTCACACGCGGCGCCCGGAACGATCGTCACGCACGAAACATTGCCGAACGGAGTCAAACGAACGATCGTCACCGAGCCGGCCAAGCATCGCCGCTTCGTGATCGACGACCGCGGCTACTTCGGCGCGACCGTCATCAAGCAACGGCTCGCGCACCAAGGAGGCGGGCTTCACCAATCCACGCGTGCATCGAAGCTACGTCTGCAGGGGCCGCTTGCCGCCGCTCCGAGCTGGTTCACGTCGCAACGGTCAATACACGCTCCCATGTTTGCCCTCAAGGCGTATACGCAAGACGGAGTGCATACGACGATTCTGCACTTCGGAGCTCCCACGGACCTCGCGTTCCTCTTTGGGTTCGCCGTGATCGTCGGCCTGATCCTGGCCACGATTCTCTCGGGCGCCTTGGCGGCCGAGAACGACGGGCATCTGGAGCTTGCTTTTGCCAGGCCTCATCCTCGGGAGATCCTAGCGCTGCGCATCGTCGCGACCGACATCCTTGCGATCATCGCCGGCGAGCTTCTCACCGTCGTCGCGTTTACCTTGACGATTGCCGTCTATATGTTCCCCTACCTGGCAGTCTCTTCGTACACCCTTGTCGTCGTCCTTGGATCCATGCTTCTGCCCGTCGCGTGGTATGCGATGTTGTTAGCTGCGAGCGCACGACTGCGGCGGGGCCACGGCGTCGTCAGCGGGGTTGCGTGGCCGCTCGCGATCGCCGTGCCCATTATCGCCGTGGCGACAACAGGGGCCAAAGTGTTGGTTTGGCAAGTGTTCCATGCGGTCACCGTCCCGCTATCACGGCTCGACCCGCTTTGGTACGCACAAGCCATTCTTCCGAACCAGGGTCACATGGCCCAACTCGAAAGCGCTCCGTGGAATCAGGCAGCCGGTGCTGCGCTCCTAGCGCTGGCGATTCTCTCAGTTATATACTTCGCTGTCGCGGTGCTGCAGTGGCGCCGGATGGAGGCATAACCATGTCGATGCAGATCTTCGGCATTAATTTCGGAATTACGCTTGGCACATGGCGCCTACGTTTCGTCCTTGGACTCGAAGAGTCGGAGTACGAAGCAGCTCCTCATGCGAGCACGTCTATGGGGCAAGCTACTCCATCCAACTTCAAGCACTCGTCAGTTCATAGATAGGTCTACATGCTCCGAAACTTTCTCTCCCGCCCCGGCGTACGAGGTGTTGTTATGCGCTTTGAGAGATTGCTTCGTGGTGGCCTTGCGTTCGGTGTCGGCCTTGGGTTGCTCGTTGCCGCTCCGGCGCTGGCCGGTGCGGCGCCGCTGACGCTGCAAGGCGCGATCACCTATGCGCTGGCCAATGCGCCGAGCATCAAGACGCAGCAGGCGGCGCAATCACGAGGTTACGGCGTAGACACACGCAACTCCACATGCTCCACCTCATGAAACGCACCGCCGCCGCATACGCAGCGCTCATGTTCTCGCTCTGCGCCTTCGCGTCGGCTGCTCCACTTCCGGCTGCGACGCCGCCATCGGCGACGGCATTCTACGTGCGAGCGGTGGCAACGATGGACGCACTGCCTCAACCAGCCTACGCCACCTACACGATCATCGCTCGCGGCGAAGGCGGCTCGGTGAAGCTGACACCCGCTAAAGGCCGCGTCGAACTTACCGCTGGGCCAGGTCCAAATAGCATCGAACGCATACACGCCGCCTATCGCGCACATGACGGCGCAGCTAGCCTGCGCTTTCGCGACGGCAAGCGCGCGCTAGCGCACTGGGGCCTCCTTCGCCCCACATGGAATGGGGCATACGCCTTCATGCAAGAGGGCTACGCAAGCGCACCGCCAACGCCCAAGCCCGCCCCGGCGAGTGCGCGCACGAGCCTCCCGCCCGCGTCCCCGACGCCCAGCGCTGCGCTCAGGACCATCGCGATCGTTAAATCCATCGGCCCAGGATACTACCGCGTGCAAGACCGAGGCGCCGCGTCCTGCCCCGACGGCGCTCCCGGCCACGCTCTCCACCTTATCGCATGGCGCGATCCGCAGACGCATCCTTTGACGGACGTGACCGTCGATTTGCACTCCATGCGCTTCTGCATGATGCGCTTCTCCTTGCCGTCAAACGGGATGGGTCCGTTCGGAGCGACCGGATTCGTCGAACTCCACTTTCGCCAATCGGGAGCGTACTGGATGGAGAGCGGGTCGCTTGCCAACATCGAAGTTCGGGCGCTGGGAATCGCCTTTAAGAACTATACGATCCGCATGAACTACAACCACTTCACCTACCCATCCACGTTACCGGCAGCGCTCTTCGTAGTACCGAAGGTCGCGCCCACCGCAACGCCGCGACGTTAGGTCACGAAGGTGGGCGGCGCGATCGTCTGTTTACCGACAGGATTGCGCATGGATCCTAATAGTGGTATAACTGTTATATCACTATGCGTTTCCGTTTTGACGAGCGAAAAAGTAAGCAGCTTCGTGCTAATTCCGAGAGGGCAATCGGTTTCGAAGAGGCGCGGGAGGTATTCACGCAACCGTACTACCTGGACCAGCGCTCCGATCTGCCCGAGCAATACCGTGCGATCGGTTGGGTGCAAGGGCGTCTCTACTCGGTCATCTTCGAAACACGTGAAGACGAAGACGGCGAATACTATCACCTCGTCACACTTTGGAAGGCAACCAAACAGGAACAAACACTCTATGAAGACCACTCGTAAGAAGGGGCCGACTCCTTCCGCCGATGAGATTGCTCGTCTCGCCGATCGCGGCGAAGATGTATCGCGTTTTTTCACGAACCAAGGCCGCATGATGGGGCCCATCCGGAGAGTGAACGTGGACTTTGCTTCGACGATGCTTGAGGAGTTGGATAGAGCAGCGGCGGAGCTGAACGTGAGCCGCCAGGCCGTAGTCAAAACGCTTCTTCGTCAGGCCCTGGATCAGCATTACCTCGCTGCATCGGCGGCCTCGTCACGAGCGAAACGATAGCGCCGATCGACCTCCAGGGGAAACCGGCAGCAGACGGCACCTGGGGAGCTTACGTTCCCGATTTGCCGGGTTGCACGAGCGGCGGAAAAACGCGCGCTGAAGCGGCCCGGAATGTCCGCGAAGCTATCGAGGGCCATATCGAGTTACTGCGCGAGACCGGCCAGCCGGTGCCTAACCCCGTATCGGCGGCGGAGATCATTCACGTCGCGTGACGCCAAGTGACCGTGTAGCACGTTCACGCGCACATTCGGTGAATGCAAGCTTAGGTCACGAAGCTGGTCGGGTGAGCGGCGCGATCGAACGTAAAGCGCTTGCCGGAGATTTTGTACAGGTAGATGTTCGGATCGGTCTGGTCGCCCGTGAAGGTGAAAGACATCGGGCCGACCATCGTGTTGTAGCTGCCCATCATCTGAAGCTGCTGCAGCAGCGTGAAGCGCGAGGTCGTGACGGAGCGCTGGGCGGCGGAGATGGCGATCTGCGCGGCGGCATAGCCGTAGGCCGAGAGCGCCGTCATGGCACCGAAATTTTGCTGGTAATCCACCAGCGCAATCGCATCGCTGGGCGCGCGCCCGAGCGGCGGGAGCTGCGCGGCGATGGTTGCGCCGGCGAGCGCCACACCGAACTGCTTGATCGTCGGCTGCGCGAAGAAGCCGTCTCCCGCGCCGAACTCGCCGGCGTAGCCGGCTTTGCGCAGCGCCGGTGCGAGCGGCCCAAGCACGCTAGGAACGCCGCAGAGAAAGACGTAGTCGACCTTCTTCTGCACGATCGCCTGCGCGACGATCGCCGGGTCATCGCCGTGCGCATAGGGCAGCACTTCCGTGTTGTGGCGATCGACGGTGGCTTGAGCCAGAAAGCCGCGTGCAACCTCGCGCCCGTAGGCGCTATCCTGGGCGACCGCCAGCGCAAACGACGGCTTGATCTTCGGCAGCACGCTGCTCGCAAAGAGTTGGCCCTCCATGCGATTGCTCGTCGGCAAACGAAAGACGTTGCGATAGCCACGCTTGGTGATCACGTCGGCCGAAGTGGCCGGCACCAGCAGCGCAAAGCCCGTGTTGGCGCACTGCGGCAGCATGGAGAGAATGACATCGGGGCGCAGGCTGCCGAGAATCGCGACGATGGAGGGATCGGCGACGGCCACCTGCACGTTGGTTGCTCCGACCGCCGGAGAGTTTTGGTCGTCGAAGCTGCGCATGCCGAAGACGAAGGTCGACTGCAACGAGTAGCGATTGGCCTCATCCACCGCTCCCTGCACACCGGTCGCCACCTGTTGGCCGTAGGCTTGCAGCGGCCCGGAGAGCGGCACGATGACCGCCAGCGTGAGTTGGCGCGCGAAGGGTGAGACCTGCTGCGCGCGCAACGGCGTGGCGCTCGCCGCCGCCAACGCTGCTCCGGTTACGAGAAATGCTCGTCTGCGCATGCGTTACACTCCTCGGATGAATGCGGCGGCGGTGGTGGCTAAGAAGAGCACGGAGAAAGCCATGTTGGCGGTAAAGATGCGCTCGTTGAGGACGAACACGTTCGCCGAGCGCCGCAAGAACACCACTTCCAGGACGATCAAGCCGACCGCGAGCAGCAGCCCTACCGCGTAGATCGGATGCGCTCCTGCCAGTACGCCGGCGAGCGCTAGCGCAACCAGCATCGCAACGTGCATCACGATCGAGAGTATGCGCCCGGAACCTGCGCCGAAGCGCACCGGCAAGGAACGCACGCCTTCGACGCGATCGACGTCGAGGTCCATCAGCGCATACAAAATGTCGAAGCCGGCGACCCACAACGTGACGGCCAGAAAGAGCAGCAGCGCCGGGGCGTCGACGCGCCCGGCAACGCCGATATATGCGCCGAGCGGCGCGAGCGCATCGACGGCTCCCAGCACAAAGTGCGTCAGCCACGTGAAGCGCTTGCAGAGCGGATAGAGCAGCAGGCCAAGTGCCGCCAGCGGCATGAGCTCGACGCAGAGCGGGTTGAGTTGCCAGGCGGAGACCAGCAACAACGCGAGCCCGAGCAGCGTCGCCCAGAGCATCACCGCGGGTGCTAGTCGCCCGGTCGCCAGCGCCCGTTTGGCGGTGCGAGGATTGCGCGCATCGATGTCGCGGTCGAGGTAACGGTTGGCGGCCATCGCCGCGGTGCGCGCGCCAAGGACCGCAAGCGTAATCCAGAGCAACGCCCACCACGACGGCATCCCTCGTGCCGCCACAATCGCGCCGACGTAGGCAAACGGCAACGCAAAGAGCGTGTGCTCGATGCGAATCTCGCGCAGGAAGATGCGCAGCGCGTTCACTTCTCCCTCGGTTGCATCGGCGCTACTCCGGGGCTGCGCATCAACCGGGCCAGCGCCTGCTGGCCCTGACCGCTCCAGTCGTCGGTGTGCAGCGAGCGCATGATGCGGTCGAGCCCATACTCGCGCCAGCGACGATCCACCAGGCAGCGCGTCGCCCTATCCATCGCGATATCGGGCGGCCACTGCCGTTCGTATCCTTCAGCCGCGCTCTTGCGCGTCGCATCGATGCCGAGCTTGGTGCCGTAGGCGACGTTGTACGAGCCGTGGTCGAGATCATCCACCGGGCCCGGCATCAAGACGACGTCTCGCTCCGGCGCGAGGTTATTGAGGACAAACCACGCGACGGTACGTGGATCTTGCACGTCCACATCGGCATCCACGATGACGAGCATCCGCGTGAGCATCATCATGTGCCCAAGGCCCCAGAGCGCATTCATCACTTTCTTGGCATGCCCCGGATACGCTTTGCGGATTGAGACGATCGCCAGATTGTGGAATCCGCCTTCGACCGGGAGATTCATATCGACGACTTCAGGAAGCACCATCTGGAGGAACGGCAGAAAGATGCGTTCCGTTGCTTTGCCGATCCACGCATCTTCCATCGGCGGTTTGCCGACGAGCGTCGCGGCGTAGATGGGGTTGCGGCGGTGCGTCATGGCCGTGACGTGAAAGGTGGGGTAGCGATCCGCTAGGCTATAGACGCCGGTGTGGTCGCCGAAGGGACCTTCGCTGCGCAGGTCTTCGTTGTCGACGTAGCCTTCGAGGATGAACTCGGCGTCGGCGGGCACCTTCAGTGGAACGGTCTTCGCCGCTACGAGCTTGACCGGCGCGCCGCGCAGGATGCCGGCGAATGCGTACTCGTCGAGCACGGGCGGCAGCGGCGCGGTGGCGGCATAGGTGAGCACCGGGTCTGCCCCGATCGCCACCGCAACGGGGATCTTCTTGCCCCAGGCATCGGCGTGCGCGCGGCCGTGTTTGTGGCGCTGCCAATGCATGCCGGTTTCGCGCGCATTGTAGACCTGCATGCGATACATGCCGATGTTGTACCGGCCCGAACGCGGATCGGCGGTAATGACCAGCGGCAGCGTGATGAACGGGCCGCCGTCGAGCGGCCAGGTCGTCAGCACCGGCAGTTTGCTCAGGTCCGGCGTACGCAGCACGACGTCTTGGCAACTGCCGTGCGCAACCGTGCGCGGCACGGCGTTGGCCAGCGGTGCAAGCGCCCGCAGCGCCCCCAGCTTCTCGAAGAACCCTTCGCCCGGCGGAGTGAAGGCAAGCAGCGCTCGTAACCGCTGCGCGACCTCCTCGAGGGAGCCGGCGCCGAAGGCCATCGCCATGCGGCGTTGCGAGCCGAAGGCGTTGATCAACACCGGCACCTTCGAACCGCGCACACGCGTGAAGAGGAGCGCGGGTCCGCCGGCCTTCATGACGCGGTCGGCGATCTCGGCAACCTCCAAGCGGCGATCGACGGGCGCATCGACGACGGCAAGCTCGCCGGCTTTTCGGAGCGCCTCGACGTAGGCGCGCAGCGTATCGAACGGCATGACGAAGAGCGTCTTTCGTGCCCAAGGCGGAGGCTCCGCTGCGCACGCAAGGCTCGAGCGATCGTCGCCCCCCAAGAAGCAGACTGGGCCCGCATCGCTGCGAGCCCAGGAGTGCTTCTCTACGAGGAGAGGACGCTACTCGTCGTGCGTTCCGGGACCCCTGCGACCGCGACGCGGACGACGCGGAAGCTCGCCGGCACCGGCGACCGGTTCGGCGCGCTCAATCATCGGGCGCTCCGTGTGCTCGCGACGCGGTTCGTGCCGCTCGTGACTGCCGTTGGCCGGCGCACCGCCGCCGAGCAACGCCTTACGCGAGAGGTTCAAACGCCCTTGCCCGTCGATCTCCATGACCTTGACCATCACCTCATCGCCAACCTTGACGACGTCTTCAACCTTGTCGACGCGTTGCGACGCCAGTTGGCTGATGTGAACGAGGCCCTCTTTGCCTGGGAGGATCTGAACGAACGCGCCGATAGCGATGACCCGCGTCACCGTCCCAAGATAGGTCTCGCCGACGACGATAACCTTGGTCATCTGCTCGACGATGGCTTTGGCTTTCTCGGCCGATTCGCCGTTGAGCGAGGTGATGAAGACCTTGCCGTCGTCTTCGATGTCGATCTTCTCGACGCCGGTATCGGCGATGATCTTGTTGATCATCTTGCCGCCTGGCCCGATGATGTCCTTGATCTTCTCCGGCGGAATCTGCACGACGATCATGCGCGGCGCGTACTGCGAAAGCTCCGCGCGGGGCTTGGGCATCGTTTCCTTGAGCTTGCCGATGATGAACAGCCGGCTCTTGCGGGCCTCTTCCATCGCTTCGCGCATGATGTCCACGGTAATGCCGGTGACCTTGATGTCCATCTGGATCGCCGTGATGCCCTTGGTCGTGCCGGCAACCTTGAAGTCCATCTCGCCAAGCGCGTCTTCTAAGCCTTGAATGTCGGTGAGGATGCGATACTTGCCATCCTTGATGACCAGGCCCATCGCAACGCCTGCGACGTGCTCCTTGATGGGAACGCCCGCATCCATCAGCGCCAGCGTGCTACCGCAGACCGACGCCATCGACGACGAGCCGTTGGATTCGAGCACTTCGCTGATGACGCGAACGGTGTACGGGAACTCTTCGCGTAGCGGAAGCACCGGCACAAGCGCCCGTTCGGCCAAATAACCGTGGCCGATCTCGCGACGACCGGGGCCGCGCATCATGCGCGTCTCGCCGACCGAGTAGGGCGGGAAGTTGTAGAAGTGCATGTAGTACTTGTCTTCGAGATCGACCACGCCGTCGAGACGTTGGCGATCGCTGATCGAGCCCAGCGTCGCGGCGCTGAAGACCTGCGTCTGCCCGCGCGTGAAGACGGCGGAGCCGTGGGCGCGAGGCACGTAGCGCACCTTCGACCAGATCGGGCGAATCTCGTCGGGCTTGCGGCCGTCCGGGCGCAAGGCCTCGTCGACGACCATCGTCCGCAGTTCATCCTCTTCCATCGCCTTGACGATCTTCTCGAAGTCCTTATTCGACGGATCTTCTAAGATCGCGCGAATCTCGTCATCCTTCTTGGTGACGCGTTCGATCGCTTCGACGCGATTAAGTTTGGAGAACGCTTCTTCGCGTTCTTGCTTCTCGACCATACGCATCGCCTTGGTGACATCCTTGGCGAACGTCTTGCGCATCCACTTCTCAAGATCGGCGTTCACCTTCTTGATCGGGAAGGAGCGCTTGGCCTTGCCGGCTTTCTTGGCCAGCTTATTGATGGCCGCAACGATCTTCTTGATCTCGACGTGCGCAAACTCGACCGCGCCAAGGAGTTCATCCTCGGAGATCTCGTGCGCGCCGCCTTCCACCATCATCACGGCATCGGCAGTGCCGGCCACAACGATGTCCATGCCGCCGGTGGCGTACTGCGGCAGAGTTGGATTGCAGATGTACTTGCCGTTTTCATCGCGACCGACGCGCACTGCAGCGACCGTCTGCTCGAACGGGATGTCGGAGACGGCCAAGGCCGCGCCGGCGGCGCAGACGCCTAAGACATCGGCATCGAGCTGCGGATCGACCGAGAGCAACGTCGCGACGATCTGAATATCGTTGCGAAAGCCATCGGGGAAGAGCGGCCGAATGGGACGGTCGATCTGCCGCGAGGAGAGCGTTCCGTGTTCGGTGGGGCGACCTTCGCGCTTGATGAAGCCGCCCGGAATCTTGCCGGCGGCGTAGAGTTTCTCTTCAAAATCGCAGGTCAGGGGTAGGAAGTCGATGCCTTCACGCGGTTTAGCGGAGGCGGTGACGGCGCAGAGCACGACGTTTTGATCGCCGTAACGAACCAGCGCGGAGCCACTTGCTTGCTTCGCGAGTTCGCCGGTTTCAATAACCATCGGGCGCCCGCCGATCTCTAATGAGACGGACTCGGGCACAGGTTCTCCTTATTTCTTTGTTCTTTGCTATTAGTTGACTCATACCCATTCGGGCTCGACCGACGCACGACCTGGCCGAGCCCGGCAAGACACGCCTAAGCCGGCGGTAGCTTGCTCGCTTGCGAGACTACTCTCGGAGGTGGTGCGGGTTCTGCCAGATGTGGCCGTCCTCATAGACCACGCGCAGGACCATGCACTGCGGCAGCGCCGTGCCGAGCGGAAAGATCTCGCGGCTGACGTCGAACCTATGTTGAATCAGCACGCCGGGCGAGAAGGTGCCGGCGTCTCTGACGGCCGCGACCATATAGCCGCGCGCCACCAAGCCAAAATCGATCTCTTTCATCGGCATCTGCGAGATGTTGCGAAAATCGATGGCGAGGTGCGACGGTTGGGTTGGTATGTAGTTCGAGCGAATGAGGCCGTGTCGATTGGTATAGATGTGGTTGTACCCGATGCGCCCTTCCTGGGCGGCACAGCTCTGCACGTGCACGTTTGAACCGGGGGTCTGGCGCAGGTACTGGGCCGAGGCCGGCAACGCGATGAGCGGGGCGATAAGCGCGACCATCGCGCAGCGAACGATAAGCCTATACATAGATATCCCTGATCTCCCTCGTTCTGGTGAAGAGAATGGCAACGCCGGTGAGAACCGGAGCTTTGCAGCCGCGCTGCAGAAACTCCTGGCCGCGGGGAAGTCGCCTGGCGGCGGCGTCGAATCGGCTTGGAGCACCGTACCGGAAGGAGCCCCTGAATGAACCAGCTCTATGCGATCGTCCGCTGTGCGCTTCGTTATTTACCAGATGCGCCGTAAAGCCTCGGCGTTCAGGCCGGGGATATAAGGCGCTAGACGCGCAGCGTCTACCCATGCTAAAATCGACTTGTTCGCTTGCGAACCTACGGCCGGGCTGGCCGAAAGTAACGCTTGTCAGATACGAGCATGTGAGACCTGTGGGAGTTCGCCGCTGCGGTTCGATCCGCGTAAGACTCCCTCTTCGGGAGTCGTTGCGCGAGAACCAAGGGTAGCGCCTCCCACGGGCAGGCTCGGGACAGGAAGCGCTTCTCGCAGCAATGCGAGTTGCAGAATCCTCGGACTTTATGCCGGGGAGCATGTCAACACATGAACATTCAGCAAGCGGTCAACGCGCCGCGCATCCACATGCAGTGGCTCCCCGACGAAGTTCAATACGAACCAGGCGCCCTCACGCCCACGACGATGACCGCTCTACGCCGCATGGGTTACACACTCAAGATGATCCCCTGGTGGGGATCGGCGCAAGCGATCGTCGTCGATCCCAAGACGCGCGTTCGCTACGGCGGCACCGATCGTCGCCATCCGGCGGGCTTAGCGATCGGCTACTAGCCGGTCGCCGCTCGGCCGGCAATCGTTAACACGCGCGCATACGCAGCGGCGGTGAGTGCGGCTGCGCGCGCCCACGTAAAGCCGCCGATGCGCTGCGCGAGAGTATCGTCTGCAACGCGCGCAGGCAGCGCCAGCGCCGCTTCGACGACCGCGCGCAACGCCTGCGGGTCATCGGGCACAACATACGAGGCGTCCTGCCCGAAGTATTCACGCTCGCTGCCGCGATCACCGACGATCACCCGCGCTCCACAGGCGGCGGCTTCTAGACTCGCGATCCCCGGCGTCTCCAACCACGACGGTAAGACGTGCACGGCCGCCTGCCGCATGTACGTAAACACATCGCCGTGCGCAACCTGCGAAACGAACCGCACGTTTGAGCCGGCAAACCGGCGGCAGAGCGCCGAGTAGTCGGGATCGTACTCTTCGCCTAGAAGCGTGATCGGGACGTCGAGGCCGCGCAGCGCATAGAGCAGCATCGCCTGGTTCTTGCGCGTCTCGACGCGCGCCGCACAGAGAATCCCCCGGCGAGCCGATGCCTGCGGCGCCGGCGGCGGCGCGACGAACGCATTGGGCACGACGCTGACGGCCGGATGGTCGACCCCGAGCACCTCGCGGTAGAGCGTCGCCTCGGCGGTGCTGTTGGGCAGGAGCGCAGCCGCACGCTCCATGAGCCGCCGCTGCGCGGCGATTCGCTCTGCAAAACGCGCTGCCGGCCGACCGCGCATGAACGATGCGATCGGCCGGCGCTGCAGCCGTCGCAAGCGTGCGCTGCGGAAGATCGGCGAGTGCAACGCTCGTTCGATCGCCCGCGCGCGGAACCAGTTCTCGCGCAGATCCCACCAGATGGGCGAGAGCACGATCGGAATGTTGTAGGCGCATAGCGCATCGAACTGCGCGCAGGCCACGTCAGGTTCGAAGATGCCGAAGACATGCGCGAGATCGTAGCCGCGCGCGTCCGGTTGCGTCGATTCAATCAGCGTCGCGTCGACGCCGCAGTCGCGCAGGTGCGCGGCGGTCTGGCGCGCTTGAACCACATCGCCGCCGAAGCGGCGTGATGCATCCTCGCGCAGGACCAACAGCGCGCGTATCCCCGCGCGGGTGGGCATGTCCGGTTAGCGGCGCAAACCGAGGTCGGCGATCAGCTTCCGGTAGCGCTCGACATCTTTGTGCGCCAGGTAGTTGAGCAAGCGACGGCGCTGGCCGACCTGCAGCAGCAAGCCGCGGCGGCTATGATGATCCTTCTTGTGAATCTTCAGATGCTCGGTCAGGTGGTTCACCGAAGCGGTGAGGACCGCGACCTGGACTTCGGCCGAACCGGTATCGTGGGCGCTGCGGCCGTACTTGGCGGCGAGCTCCGCCTTGTGTTCTTTGGTTAGGGGCATCGTGATGGGCTCCTCGTTCAAGGGTGGTCTCGCTCGGGTACAGGGCAGGCGCTCCGTCCCGGCGACCGCCGCATCATAGCAGAGGGCCAAGCTCCCCCGCAAGGCCGTTCATCAAGGACTGTCCTCCCCTAGCTGCGCTCCTGCAGCCTCCTAGGCCCGTTTCTCGGGAGTACAGGCGGGTGGTGGTAGCAGATCTTCGCTGCCAAAAACGCGTTGATCTCGCGATGCCTCGGTACCGTCGACGTTCTACGATTCCCCGGATTGAAATAGACGGCGTGACTCGCGCCTTCGCGCGCCTGCTGACATCCGTGGAAACGCAAGTGGCGTATGAGGTCGCGACGCTTCACGCCGCCGTGATGGCCAGGGCTTCGCGGATGACGGCGGTGCCCCGGATCGACTCTTCGGCAAGAGCGCGATTGGTCTCCATGGTCAACCGAACCGCCTCGCGGAGGTTCTCGCGAGCCTCGTCTAGCGTAGCCCCTTGGGTGTTTGCGCCCGGAAGCTCCTCGATGAAGCCGATGAAACCTTCCGCGACAGGTTGGAAGACCGCGGTGAACTCAAGCTGCATGGTTCTCGAAGGCTTCGCAGCGAGCCCATCCAAGCTCCTTTACGCCTCCTCAAATGACCGTCGCACGAGACTCGGAGAGGTTTGCGCTCCTGCGGCCTCCTAGGCCCGTTTCTCGGGAGTACAGGCGGGTGGTGGAGAGGGGTTCCCCCCCCCCCCCCCCCCCCCCCCCGTCGTGAGCGCAGGCAAGCCGCTGCCGATCGGGAGGCAGGCGGTATGTCGGGGCCGGGGGTCGCACCTGAAAGAGCATCGAGGGATCTGCCTAGCGCCCGGTTTAAGTTGCGATCCGTGCGAGGATGTTGGGTAAGCATATAGTAACCGCGAACGTAATTTAAGGAGACGGAGTAGAAATGATTCGGTTCATGATCGCGGGTCTTGTGTTTCTGATCGGATCGTCAGTCGCAAATGGACTTGCATACCAACAGACGTGCAGAAGTTACTCCTACTCCCTTCCTTCCAGGCCCTCCAGTGAAGTCGCGACCGGCCACGCGTGGACAAGAGCAGAAGGTGCTGCCGCAGCTCAGTACCGTGGCTATGTGAGAGCAGCTACCCAGCGCGCGGTCCGCCTGCATACTCAGAACGAATTCTCAATGATGCTTATACGAGAGATTCTGATCGTTACGATCTTCATTACCATGCTACTTCTTTTCCCAACAGGCGCGGGTCACAGGGGGGCGCGATCGAGTAACTGAGTCTGGTCCGATTTCGTGGAGCGTTGTTGGCTAGACATCAGACGGTTGACTCATCCGGCTCGCGAATCGGGGTCGGGTGGCCCTGCGGGTCGACTGCAACCAGCACGAAGCGGCCGACCGTCGAGAGCCGGCGCTCGCCGGTGATAGGGTGTTCGGCCCAGAGTTCCACCTCAACGGTCGCCGAGGTGCGCCCGATCCGGACCACCCGCGCGATGGTCTCGGCAAACTCGCCGACGCGAATCGGCGCCCGAAAGTCGGTCCGATCGATCGAGGCGGTCACAAACGTCTTGCGGCATGCGCGCGTCGCGGCGATGCCGGCGGTGACGTCCATCATCGCGAGGGCCTTCCCGCCGAAGAGCGTGCCGTGATGGTTGGCATCGGTTGGAAAGACGATCTCGGTCCGGCGTTCGACGGTCTCTTCCGGCGTGCTCTGCATAGGAGTGCCTCTTCCGTCGCCCCCGCTCGAAGGCCTGGCGGCATGTGGGCGACAACTGCTCCATGAGGATGACGATGCAACCCACGATGCACGGCAAGATCGCACTAGTCACCGGCGCCAGCGCCGGGCTCGGCGAAGCCGTGGGCTTGGCGCTGGCGCAGCGCGGCGTGAATCTGGCGCTGGCCGCGCGACGCCGGGAGCGGCTCCTCGAGGTCGCGCAGCGGGCGCGGCACGCCGGTTCACCCGATGCACAGGTCTTCACGGTAGACTTAAGCGATGAGACTGCGGTTGCGCAGATGCTCGAGCAGGTTGCCGCGCACTTCGGGCACGTGGATATCGTCATCCTCAACGGCGGCGGCCCCAAACCCGGCAGCGTTACGGAGCTGTCGATACGCGATTGGGACGACGCCTATCGCAGCCTCTTGCGCTGTATGGCGCAGATCGTGGCGGACGTCGTGCCGCAGATGCGCCTGGCGGGCTGGGGGCGCATCGTGGCGCTGACCTCGACCTCCGTAAAACAGCCGATCGGCACGCTGGCGCTCTCCAACGTCTTCCGCGTCGCGCTCGTCTCCATGCTCAAGACACTCGCAGGCGAGGTCGCGCGCGACGGCATCACCGTCAACGCCATCGCCACCGGACGAATCTTAACCGACCGGCTGCGCCGGCTCTACGGCAGCGACGAGGCGCTCCACGCGGCCGCACGAAGCCAGGTCCCCATCGGCCGCGTTGCTACCCCGCAAGAGTATGCGCCGCTGGTCGCCTTCCTCTGCAGCGATGCAGCCAGCTACATCACCGGCCAAACCATCGGGGTCGACGGCGGGCTCACCGCGGGACTCTTCGGCTAGGTGCCCGAGGCCGAGACGACGGAACCGATCCGACCATGAGCTTGAACGACCAACCGGCCTGGGACGGCCTTCGGGGCACCGCGGGCGGCGGCAACTTCGGCGCGGGCTTGGCGGCTCTGGCGCTAGAGCGCGAGGTCTCCATCGAGATGCTGGCGCGGGCAACCGAACTTGGCGAAGCGGAGATTCAAGCCATCCTGGCAGGCGACGTACGGATCGGAGTCAGTGCGCTGGCCCGATTCGCGCAGGTCCTGCGCAGTAGGCCGATAGAGTTTCTCCAACACACGGGAATCCTTTCGCTTGAGGCCTATGCATTCGGGCTGGACCCGCTCTACTTTCTTCCGGAGGGGCCGGTCCGCTACGAGGCGCGCATCTATATGCGCGAGATCAATCCGCGCCACCGTGTACCGGAAGGGGATATGGCCAAACGCAACCCCACGCTGAAGGCCGTGCTCGACGACATGCAGCTCGATGCGTTGGGCAAGCTGGAGATGGAGTTGGCCTACCTCCTTCGACTGGCGGTCCAGCAGACGGGTGGGACCTTGTAGCTTCCAAGGCGAACAGCCGCGCCATGCAAAGTGTCGAAGGGAAACGGATCGCCGCTCTGGTGAGCGACGGATTCGAAGAGATGGATTTAGTCGAGACGCAACGCGTCCTGGAGGAGGCGGGTGCCGCCGTGACGATCGTCGGGGTCGACGAACGCTCGCGTCAGCGCATTCGCGGCAAACGGGGCCTCGACGAAGGCGCCGCCGCGCGCGCCGAAGAGTTGGTCGCTGACTGCACGGCCGAAGATTTCGACGGTCTGCTCATCCCCGGAGGCACATCGCCGGACCGCCTGCGCATCGAAAAAGAGGTGCAGCGCTTCGTTCGGGAGCTTGATCTCAATAAGAAGCCGATCTTCTCCATCGGCCACGGCACGCAGGTCCTCATCTCGGCGCAGCTCGTTCGCGGCCGTCAGGTCACCGGCGCTCACTCGATCGCCGACGATATTCGCAATGCGGGCGGACTCTATCGCGATCAGCCGACGGTTCAGGATTCGAACTGGATCAGTACGCGCGGTGGAGAGGATCTCGCGCAGTTCCATCGCGCTGTGCTGGAAAAACTCTCCGTCACCGGCGCCACGCCCGTCTAGAGCGGGTCGTAGCGTGCCAGCGCTTCGCCGTATTGGCGTAGCGCGATGAAGGCGACGATGGCCGCGAAGCAGAGTTCACCAACGACCCCGACCCAGGGGGGAGCATAGACGGCGATCGCGTAGGCGATCGCTGCGCTTGCCGGCGCCAGGACCGCGTAGAAGGCGCGTTGCGCGCCCTGCCGCAGTGTGCCCGAAAGCGCGATCAGCGTTGCGGCGATCGCCGCGACCAGACCCATCGCAAAGTAGCCTAAGGACGGCGGAAAACCACCGATCCCCTGCCCGAGCCAGTACGCCAGCAACGCCGGGGTCACAATAGCGCACGGAACCACTGCCTTGGCCCGTGCGAGCTCTCGCCCGAAGAGCGGAGCCGTCTGTTCGGAGAAGTCGAGGACGCCCGGGTGCTCGGTCCGTTGCGCAAGCGCAATCCACGTGCCAAGCAACGCTCCAACAAAGATCGGCCCCGCCAACCACACGGCCCGGGCCGAGAGGTTGTCGGCATGAGGATCGAACGTTGCGACGATGCCGTGCGGCTGAATAACGCCCACGACGAAGGCCAAGGCGCACGCGAAGATAACGAAGCGCCGTTGCGCATAGAGTCGCGCGCCGACGATCGCGCGCAAACGCCGGAGATGCATCACCGTGCCGGCGCTCGTTGCGCCGCGCACTCGTCGAAGGCGTCGATGTCGCGAGGAAGGTCGTGCGTCGAAAAGACCGCGCAGTCGGACGCTGCCGCGAGAATGGCTCGCGCGTAGACCGCCTGCGGTCGATCGAGAACCAGGAGCCGCGGTTGCGCCAAGAGCGCTGCCACCAGCGGCACGGCAAACGCTTCGTGAAGCCCTTCGAGTTGGGCGAGTAACATTCGCGAGCGCGTAAGTGCGGCATCGAGATCGAGATCCCAGAGCGCCGCACGGTACGCGATAAAACGTTCGAACGGCATGCCGTCCAGCGGCATCGCGTCGTGCGCCACGTAGGCTGCAATCCGTTTACACTGTGTCGGCTGCAGACGAGGGTCAAAGTCCCCGATGAGCACGAAGCCGTGCGAGGTCTTAATGACGCCCGAAGCAAGCCGAGCGATCGCCCGTGCTTCCCATGCGTCCCGGCACAAGCAAGCCTGACGCATACCGCGCTCAAGGGACATCGAGATGGGCCCGCAGCGCCTGCCGTCGGGCGCTGCGAACTCGGCATCGCGCATCTCCAGTAGCGCCACTATTACCGTACGACCGTTTTTGGCATGCTCTAAGTGGAGATTCATCGCGCTCAGTCGAAGCAACCCCTCTTGTTAGCAGCGGGTGATTCTGATAGGGAGAGGCTCATCGAGGCTCTACGCGCCCAGGCGCCCGACGGCGTCACCGTCGCTGCTCAGCCGGTCGGCAACGGGGTCGAGCCGGATCCGCCCGAGGGGAACATCCCTGCGCTCCTGGCCCTGGAGCAACTCCCATGAAGGCCACGCATCGCGCATTCTTTGACTCGCCGCACTTAGCGCTCTTGGAGATCGGCGTCGCGACGCAACGCGTGCTGATGGCCTCGCGCGGTGCCTGCGAGGCGCTCGGATGCGCATCTAAAGATATCGAAGGGCGGCCGTTGCATGAGTTGTTGGTGGCGCTGACGCCGCAGCGATTTGAAAACGCGCTGGCACGGCTTGAGGCAGGCGAAGTGCTCGTGCTGGAGACACTCGTACGGCGCTGCGACGGATCCGAGTTCCCGGTCGAGCTGCACGCCGACCTCGTGCTGGACGGCAACGAGAAGCACATCGTGGCGATCATCTTCGACATCAGCGAACGGCTGGCGCAGCATCGCCAGATTGAGTTGCTCTCACAGGCGATCGATTCGGCTGGGGATGCGATCCTAGTCTACGCAGTGGCGGAGAGCGGCACGCTTGAGGTCGCCTACGTCAACGAAACCTTCGAACGGCAAACCGGCTACGCACACGACGAGGTGATCGGCAAAGACATCACCTTCTTCCGCCACGGCATGCCGGATGATCCGGGGATGCGGGCGGCACGAGACGCGGTTGCGCAAGGAGCTCCCGCGCACGTCGAGCTAGTCAGCTATCGTAAGGATGGAACGAGCTTCTGGAACGAGTTGACGCTACGCCCAATCCGCAATACCGCCGGGCGCGTCACGCATTGGGTCAGCGTCGAACGAGACATCAGCAACCAGGTGGCGCGCGCCTCGCAACTCGAAGCCGAACACGCCCGTCTGCTCGCCCTCACGCGAGCGATTCGACGGCTCTTCGAGCATCTGGACCGCCAAGCGGTGCTTGCTGCCTTCGACCAAAGCGCGACGGAGCTCTTAGGAGCCCGGGCGCATCTCTACGCCATTGACGGCGACGGGGTTGCGCGGCGCGTCGACGCCCTCGCCCCATATCCTACGGGCAGTGGAACGAAGGACGAACTCTTCGAGCGTGCCGTAAGCCAGAACACGGTCTGCATCGATGACGCCTATCGACGCGCCGCCGCGCCCGCCGGGTCATGGGCCGACGTACGGTATGCCATCGAGCTGCGTGCTGCGGGTGGAGTCGCGCTGCGTGAAACCGATGTCTTCGTGCTCGATCTGCTCGCACGCTACTTTAGCGCGGCCTTGCACAACGTGGCCCTGTATGAGGAACTGGAGAAACGCCAAACGTCCTATCTTGAACTCAACCAGACCAAGAGCGACCTGATCGCCATGCTCGCGCATGATGTCCGCGGCCCGCTCACCAGCATCCTCGGCTATGCCGATCTCACGCGAGAGTTCGGCCCGATGACCCAAGAGCAAGCAGATGCGTTGGACGCCATCAAGCGCTCGGCGCATACGCTGGCGGCGCTGGCGACCGATACGTTAGCACTCTCGCAGCTCGAACGCAACGAAATTTCGCTGGAGAAACAACCGGTGGACCTCGCAGTGCTCCTGCACGAGATCGTGGATTCCGGCGACGATGAACACCGGACCACGCTAAGCGTCGAAGGAACGCCTCTGATCGAAGGCGATCCGCAGCGGTTGCGGCAAGTCTTTACCAACCTGCTCGACAATGCGCTCAAGTACTCCAAAGAAGAGACCCCGATTTCGATCCGGGTCCATGGCGAAGCAGAGTGGGTTGAGGTCGCCGTCACCGACCTTGGGGTCGGCATTCCGCAGGAGGACTTGGGGCGCATTTTCGAGCGCTTTACGCGCGCCTCCAACGTGCGTACACTCAGGATCGCCGGAACCGGCTTCGGCCTCTTCTTGGCGCAACAAATCGTCAAGCTGCACGGTGGTACCATTACCGTGACCAGTACGCAAGGTCACGGAAGCACCTTCACCGTGCGGCTGCCGCGAAGGATGGCCGTGCGAGGCAGCGCGCCGACCGTTCTCATCTTTGAGCAGATAAGCGAAGAACAGTCCTTCTTGCTTCAAGGTTTGCGCACGGCCGGATTCCGCGCGAACGTCGTTTCGTCCGTGCAGGAGGTGTTGGCGGCACTCGAGGCGCCGGGCGTCGATGCTCTGCTCGTCGACGTCGATGAGGCCGCCCTCGACGATACGCCCGCAGCGCTGATCGCAGCAGCGGCTGCGGCACGAAAGATCCCCATCGCCGCGATCGTCGGCGATGGACCCGCTCGCCTCGGAGAGGCGGTCCTCATACGACGTCCTGCCCTGCTACGCGAGGTCGTGAGAAGTCTTGCTCGGCTTACGGACGGCGAGAACCAGAACTGATCCGCGCGTCATGCGCGTAAATGTTCGCGCGCTCCGCGCGTAAGAAGCCGATCAGCGTAACTCCGAAGGTTTTCGCCAGCTCCACCGCTAGGCTACTCGGCGCCGAGACACCGGCAACGATCGGAATGCGCGCCACGATGGCTTTCTGGAGGATCTCGTAACTCGTTCGACCGCTCACCAGGAGAATACAGTTCTTCAGAGGCGTCCGAGCGTTGAGCAACGCCCAGCCGATGAGCTTATCGACGGCGTTATGCCGACCGATGTCTTCGCGAACGACGATCATCTCGCCGTCGGCGCCGAAGAGCCCCGCAGCATGCAACCCTCCGGTCGATGCGAAGATGTGCTGGGCCTCGTGCATGCGCTCCGGGAGCCCATAGAGCGCCGTCGTGGAGACGCGCATGCGATCGCGAATCGGGGTGAGCCCACGCTCGCGGAGCGCATCGAGTTGTGCGCGTCCGCAGACCCCGCAGGAACTGTTCATCGTAAAGTGGCGTTCATACCGCGCCATGTCCGGCAACGTCTGCGTAAGCAGATCGAGATTGACGACATTGTAGCGCTGAGCCGCATCGCGCTCCGCGTCCACGCAGTAGGAGAGTTGGGCAAGCTGCGCTCGATTCGCCACGATACCCTCCGAAAACGCAAACCCGGCTGCAAGTTCGAAGTCATGACCCGGGGTGCGCATCGTTACGGCCAGCGTTTGTACGTGAGAACCGATGCGCAGACGAAATTCAAGTGGCTCTTCGGTCGCTAGTTCGTCGTGGCCGCTCTGAGTATGGAGCCCATCAACGGTTGTGATGCGAACGCCGACCGTCCGCCCTGAGCGCGCCGATGCGTCGATCATCGCGGTTGGATGGAGGCAGTACGCGGATCGAGAATGGAGGCCTTGCCGGCCTCGATGAGCGTTTCTCGTAAGACGTACCCACCGATCAGCGTGAGGATACTCGCGCCGATACTGCGCAGCGCATCGACTGACTTGGGCAGCGGCAATCTCCCGAACAACGTCAGCGCAAGCGACCAGCCGATGCCCTCGCGTAACGTGTGGCGCTCGAACCGTTCGCCCCGTGCGCCGTCGAACATCGGCCTACCAAGTTCGGCGGCAGAGACGCGAAAATGCAACACGATGCCCAGCTCCGCAAGCGAGGCGACGAGCTCAAGCCTTTCGAGCTTTCGAACCACGCGATGGTTCCCTTCGAGGGTCGAGAGCAGCGTTGTCAGCGCACAGGCACCCGCGATGCCGGAGCAGACGAACGCCGCGGGAATATGGATCTTGCCCTTGCCCCAGAGGGGGATGGCGGTGGCACCGAGCAGCACCCCGGTATAACCGGCGATGAAAACCCCAAGCATCGCTTGCACCGGCGTGAGCAGACCCGGGAACAGCATGCGCACGCCGGAAGGCAGGCGCCCGTCGTCGGCGAGTTGGCGGACGACGTTACCGGCCGCGACGCCGCTGTAGAGCACCAGCCCCCACACGCCGAGGGACATCGGCGACTTGAACTTCACGATGCGCAGCATGTTCAAGAAACGCTCGGGCCGGCCGAGGTGCGTCATCAACACCGCGGGATTGGCCGCCGCCAGCGCCAGCGACGCGTATCGCGCGGTCCGTCGCAGGCGGCGCTCCTGCGGGCTGTCGCCGGCCAAGAGTGCGATCAACCCAAGCCCACCCGTGATGCCGCCCAGAAAGAGATAGGTGACGACATTCCACTCCCAATGCGGGCCCTTGAGGAGCGGCCGCTCGTAGTAGGTCGGCGCAAGCGAGGGTGGTGCATCCTGCGGGCGCGTCTGGGCGTCGATCATCATCGCTTCCCGTCGCCGCTGCGAAAGATCGCCCATCCGGCGAGCGCCAGTCCCAGTGCCGCGACAACCGCGGCGGCGTAGCCGGCGGCCTGGCGGCTCGACGGCAGTACGGGCTGGGCCGGGAGGTTATACGTCTGCGGCTCTTCGGTGAGCAGAAAGAAGGCATTGAGCGGGCCGATCCCACCGCCGACATCGTCTGCGCCGTACAGGCGCGCAGCGATGCCGCGACCTCGCAACGTCTCGACTCGTTCTTTGGCGCGCACGCGCAACTGCTCGACGTTACCGAACGAAATGGACTGCGTCGGACACGCTTTCGCACAGGCCGGAATGAAGCCGCTCCTCTGCCGATCGTAGCAGAGCGTACATTTTCCGGCGACGCCGCCGCGCCCCTGGAGCGCCGTTTCGTTGCGCTGACGGTGGTCGTCGCGCACGGTCGCCATGTTGTAGGGCGAACCCTGTTCTCCCGGACGAAAGCGCTCGATCAGGTCGATGACACCGAAGGGGCACGACACCACACAGTAGCCGCACCCATTGCAGATATCGGGCTGGACGAAGACCGAGTCGAACTCGTTGCGGATGATTGCCCCGGTTGGGCAGGCTTCGAGACAACCCGCATTGGCACAGTGCTTACAGACATCGCTCACCATCGACCAGCGATCTTGTACGCCGTCCGGCTGCGCGCTCATCTGCTCGACGAAGGCCACATGCCGCCACGTCGTTGCCGAGAGCGCGCTCGTGTTATCGTACGAGTCGCCCGTGAAGTCGAAGCCGTCCGAGGGTAACTCATTCCATTGTTTGCAGGCAACCTCGCAAGCCTTGCAGCCGATGCACAGCGTCGCATCGGTAAAGAACCCCGTCGCCTCGCTCATTGCGCAGGCCCGTCCAAGCCGTGAACCATCGCTTCACCCTCGCGGGTCCGTTGCTCCGGCGGCACATCGACGTCCACAACGCTCTCGGCATAGCACGCGCGCCGTCCTTTGCGCAGATCGCAGGACATCGTCTTGGCTTCATGGATCGACGCGTTGGGATCCATCGAGAGCGGAATGAGATTGCCGGGCGTATCCCCTCGCGCCAAGCCGAACGAGCCGTAGTTATAGGGAATTCCGATCTGATGGATCCATTGGCCCTTGCTTACGCGCAACGGCTTGAGCCGCCCGGTGACCAGGGCGCGGGCCTCCATCTCACCGAGCGCCGTTGAGATCGTCACCCAATCGCGACTGCGGATGCCCTTCTCGACGGCCAGTTGCGGATCGATCTCGCAGAAGGCCGCCGGTTGGAGTTCGGCCAGCCACGGCACGTAGCGCGTCATGATGCCCGACATCTCGGTGATACGGTAGGTCGTCAACACAAACGGAAAGCGCGGGTCAACGGCAGCGTTGTAGCGATTATCGCGCCGGTTCCACTGTTTGAGCAGTGGATTGCTCTGCTGCGAATAGAGGCGGTTCTCCACGACGGACTGGAGCGGTTCGTAGTGGACCGGGAGCGGTCCGTCCTTCAGTCCGTCGGTCACGAAGAGTTGCCCCCGGCCGTCGGCCGTCATGATGAACGGATCCGCACCGGAGTGCGCCTCCATACCGATGCCGTGCGGCTGCGCCTTCGTCGTCGGCGCTTTGGTCTTCGGGAAATCGGGCACATCAATGCCCGTCCATTCCCCAGCCGCGTCATCCCACCACACGTACTTCTTGCGCTCGCTCCACGGGTTGCCCAGCGGGTCGGCCGAGGCGCGGTTGTAGAGGGTACGACGATTTGCCGGCCACGCCCAGCCCCAGTCGAGCGCCGTGCCGGCGTCCCCGTGACGATTACGCGCATGATTGCTCCTGCGATCGGGGCAGACGCCGCTAAAGATCCATCCACCGGCCGCAGTCGAGCCGTCGTCGGCAAGATCGACAAAGCTGCGCACCTGTCGACCGTCGGCAACGGCGTACCCGTTGATCTCCTGCAACACCTTGAGCGCGGAGGGCTCTGCGCGCGCCGCCTGCCGCGCGTCTTCATGATCGTAGGACCAGGTCATGTCGAGGATGGGCCGGTCCTTGGGATCGCTGGAGCCGGCGTAGAGCGCTTTGAGGCGTTTGCCCAACTCGTAGACGTACCACAGATCGCTCTTTGAATCGCCTGCTGGTTCCAGCGCCTTGTCGTGCCACTGCAGCAGACGACTGGTCTGCACCATCGTCCCTTCCTTCTCCAAGATCGTGGCAGCCGGAAGAAAGAAGACCTCGGTTCCGATCGATTCCGCATCTGCGCCTTCGCGCTTCCAAAACGCGCAGGTCTCATTTTCGTACGCATCGATATTCACGAGCCACTCCAGACGCTCCATCGCCGAACGCGTCAGTTCCGCATTCTGCGCCGAGGCGCCCGGGTTTTGGCCGATCACGAAGTAGCCCTTGACCACTCCATCCTTCATCGCGAACGTCGTCGGCAGCGTAGAGTGATCGCCCGTCAACTGCGGCAGATATTCGAAGCAGAAGTCATTCTCAGGTCGTGCCGCCGCGCCGTAGAACGCCTTGAGCAACGAGACCACGTACTTGGGCATATTCGCCCACCAGCCGGTCGTCTTCGTGTTGGTGCGCAGATAGGCCGCCAGCGTCTGCTCGTCGCGCAACACCGAGGGCATGGGAAGGTATCCCGGCAAGAGATCGTAGAGCGTGGCGATATCGGTTGCGCCCTGGATGTTCGCGTGCCCACGCAACGCCATGATGCCTCCGCCCGGACGGCCGATGTTTCCAAGGAGCAGTTGCAGGATCGCGGCGCTACGGATAAACTGCACGCCGGCGCTATGTTGCGTCCAACCGACGGCATAGGCAAAGGCGGTCGTCCGTTCGCGTCCGCTATTCTCGGCCAGGAGGCCGGCGATGCGCAGGAAGACGTCCTTCGGCGTGCCGCAGACCCGTTCGACGAGCTCGGGCGTGTAGCGTGCGTAGTGACGGCGCAGCAGAGCGAGGACGCAGCGCGGGTGGGTCAGCGTCGGGTCGCTCGCAATCGCACCGCCGGCATCCCGTTCGAAGTCCCAGGTCGTCTGGTCGTACTGCCGCGCTTGAGCATCGTACCCCGAGAAGAGGCCGTCCAAATCCTCGGTATCAACGAAGTCCGCACGCAGAATATGACCTGCGTTGGTGTACGCAGCAACGTACTCTTTGAAGTAGCGCTCGTGTGAGAGAACCCAATTGATGATGCCGCCCAAGAAGGCCATATCCGTGCCGCTCCGCAACGGCGCATAGAGATCGGCCAGCGCCGAGGTTCGCGTAAAGCGCGGGTCCACGTGGATGATGGTCGCGCCGCGCTCCTTGGCCTTCATGACAAAGCGGAATGCCACCGGATGCGCCTCGGCAAAGTTCGAGCCTTGAATCAAGATGCAGTCCGCATTTTGCAGATCCGGTACCCAGACCGTTGCTCCGCCTCGTCCCATCGAGGTGCCGAGACCCGGCACCGTGGAGGAGTGTCATATCCTGGCTTGATTCTCGATCGAGACGACCCCGAGACTATGCATGAGTTTGCCGAGGAGATAGTTCTCCTCGCAACCGAAGGTTGCACCGCCGAGCGAGGCGATGCCCAGCGTATGGTTGACGCGCTTGCCGTCACGCTCCCGCACGAAGGTGCGCTCACGCGTCTCTTTGACCAGGTGCGCGATACGCTCCAGCGTCCAGCCGAGCGGACGATCTTCCCAATGACGGCTGTGCGGCGCGCGGTACTTCACGCTCGTCCAGCGTGCGCTGTTGACCGTCAACCCAAAGATCGCCGAGCCCTTCGGACAGAGATGCCCGGCGGAGATCGGCGAGTCTGGATTACCTTCGACATCGAGCAGGCGACCATCGTCTCCGACGTACGCAAGCGTGCTGCACCCAACCGCACAGTACGGACAGACGCTGACCACGCTGCGAGCGTCGCTCACGCGCGCCTGGAGCGCACGGGTTCGTGCCGAAAGCAAGTTGGGCAGCATGCCGATCCGCCCGGTGAGATCGATGGTCGTCTTTGCCACGGTGCCTCCTCGCGCTATACGTCGCCGCTCCCCCAGCGGTTGCCTGAGGGCACAGAACGCGAAGCCCTGCGGTGAACTCCTATCTCGTGTGCGGCTGAGTGCAACAAGAACGAGGTAACCAGGGGTGAGCCGATGCTACTCCAAAACCAGCGTGAGCGCCAGCCTCCCGGAAGGAGTACCTCTGGGCGCAACTCGGGAGGCCTCGGCCGTCGTTCTGAGGGACACGTAGCGCAAGCGAGAGGAGGAAGAGGACGTGGATCTAGCATCAACGATCGTTTTTGCAGGTGGAGAGTATCGGCGCTATGACGAGGCGAAGGTTGGCCTCCTCACGCACGGGCTCCAGTACGGTACAGGGTGCTTTGAAGGCATTCGCGGGCATTGGATCCCCGACGAACGCGAGCTCTATCTCGTCCAGCTCAAAGAGCACTACACACGATTGCACTCCTCGGCGAAGATTCTGCTCATGACCCTGCCGCATACGGTGGACGAGCTGGTCGAGATCACCGTCAACCTCTGTGTGCGCAACCGCTTCCAGACCGATATCTACGTGCGCCCGTGCCTCTTTAAATCGGCAGAGACGATCGGCGTGCGGCTCCACGACATCCCCGATGCCTTTGCGATCATCCCCGTGCCCTTCGGCTCCTATATCACGACGAGCCACGGACTGCGATTGTGCGTTAGCTCTTGGCGGCGAGCCGAGGATTCTATGGCGCCGCCCCGCGCCAAGATCACCGGGCTCTACGTCAACTCCGCGCTGGCCAAGAGCGAAGCGCTGATGAACGGCTACGATGAAGCGATCATGCTCACCGGAGACGGCGACGTCGCGGAAGGTTCGGCAGAGAACCTCTTCATCGTGCGCAATGGAACGCTGCTGACGCCCGATCCGTCGGCCAACGTCCTCGAAGGATGCACGCGCCGCAGCGTCATGGAGTTGGCAGCGCGTGAGTTCAATGTGCCCGTCGTCGAGCGGCAGATTGCGCGCGGCGAACTCTACGCAGCCGACGAGGTCTTTCTCACCGGAACGGCGGCCGGCATCGTCCACGTCGCCTCCATCGACGAGCGCGTGGTCGGCAACGGTGAGATGGGGCCGATTACCGCGAAGATTGCCCGGATGTACGCGCGGATCGTGCGCGGAGAAGAGCCGCGGTACCGGCACTGGGTGACGCCCACCTACGCGCCGCGCGCGCAGAGCGCGACCCCGTAGCCGCCAAATCCGTCCATTGCGCCAGGTCCGGCGAGAGGCCCGGCGGCGGAACGTTCCGATCGAAGCGAAGGTGGATGCCCGCGCGCTGCCGCCAACGCGCAAAGGCCTCCAGGTCGTCGTAGGTCGCAAGCGAGAGATCCCGGATGAACCTGCGCCCCTGCGAGAGCGATGGGAGATCGGTCGTCATCACCGAGACCACGTAGGGAGCGCCTTGCGCGTACACGATGCCGACGTCGTCGAGCGTATGATCGAGAGAGCCGGTCTTATGCGCGATCACCAGCCCCTGCGGCAACGGCTCCGGGAGCAGCGTGTTCAACTGCTGGCCTTCGAGAATCGAGATCATCTCGGCAGAGGCCCAGGGATCGATGAGTTTGCCTTGGGCCATCAATGCAAGCAAGCGCGTCATATCCGCGGGAGAACTCTGCAACATCCGCCGAACGGAACGGCTCTGCGTACGAATCGCGGTGCGTAACACGGTGTGGTCGAAGCCAAGCTCCCGCATCGTCGCGTTGATGGTGTTGCGGCCAACCAGCCGGATCAACATATTAGCGGCCGTATTATCGCTCTCATCGATCATCTTGCCGAGCAACGTGCGGACGCTGTATCGCGAACCGAGCGGCGCATAGGCAAGTTGCCCCCAGCCATAATCGCGATCGTGTGCGTACAGTGTCATCATGGTGTTGAAATCAAAGTCCCCGGCTTCCATCTGCTTGAAGACTTCTACCATGACGGGCACTTTGATGGTCGAGGCTGCCGGCATCGTTTCGCCGGCCTGATACCCGGTGGTATACCCCGTCGTGAGATCCTCGATGTCGAACGCGACCCGGCCCGGCGTGTTGCGTGCAAGCCTCGCGAGCTTGGCATGCAGCCGCATCAACGGCCCAGGCACAAAGCCGGCCTGCGCCGCGGTGCAGAGCACGGAGAAGCCAAGCGTCGTTACGAGCAGCGCAACGGCGATGCGACGCACGAGGGAGGGCGGATGACGCATCGGCAGAGGATGTACGCAGCACCGGAGCCGGATGCCTGCGTCGCGAAGGCAGGCTGCCGCTACGGCGCGAACCGTCAGAGCCGTGAGTCAGGTTCCTTCGCATGGGTCCACACCGCAGCGCGTGGACATCATCGGCGTGCCGATGGACCTAGGCGCCAATCGTCGCGGCGTGGACATGGGCCCCTCCGCCGTACGCTACGCGAATCTGCATCGGCGTCTTGCGGAGCTGGGGATCGCCATCGTCAACGACGTTGGCGACCTCGATGTCCCCGTCCGCGAATCAGCCCAGCAGGACGACCAGCACGCCAAGTATCTGGCGATTATCCAAGAGGTCTGCGACCGGCTCGCCGTACACGTCGAGCGAATCGTCCGTGAAGGCGGGCTTCCCATCGTGCTGGGCGGCGACCACTCGATTGCCATGGGAACACTCAAAGGCCTCGCGGCGGCACACGGTAGCGCCCCGGGGTTGGTGTGGATCGACGCCCACAGCGACATCAACAACCCCGAGACCTCACCCAGCGGCAACGTCCACGGGATGCCGCTCTGGTTTGCGTTACGCAACGGTTTTGCCGATGCGTCGCGAACCGTGCAGATCGGCTTGCGCGACCTCGACCCGGTCGAGAAACGCCTGCTGCGGGAGTCCGGGGTAACGGCGTTTTCGATGAGCGACGTGGACCGGCTCGGCATGACGCGCGTCATGGAAGAGACCATCGCGATCGCCGGAGCCGGGAACCATCGCATCCACGTCTCCTTCGACATGGACGGCATCGACCCAAGCGAGGCTCCCGGCACCGGAACGCCGGTCAAAGGCGGCCTGAGCTATCGCGAAGCGCATCTGGCGATGGAGATGCTGGCCGAGTCCGGCCGCGTCGGATCGATCGAAACCGTCGAGATCAACCCGATTCTCGACCAACGCAACCAGACCGCGTCGCTTGCCGTCGGGCTCATCTGCTCGGGCCTAGGGAAGTCGATCCTCTAGAACCTGTCGGACTTGGGCCATTCTTGGATTCGGAGACGATTTTTGTTCGAAGACGAGGCGCGAAGAGGGAGCGAAGCCGTAGCTTCATGACCGATGAGCAACGAAGAAAGCGGCCAAAAGCGACCCGAAGACGAGAAATGAGCCTGGGTCCGACAGGTTCTAGGAACTCAACCGCTGCAGGCGCGACGCGATGCAACCATCCTTGCGACATGACGCGTTAGGCAAGATACGAGATGAACCCCACGGATATCGTCCTCTACGAAGCTAAGTGGTGTCCCTATTGCCGACGCGTACGCGACAAGATGGCCGAACTGCGATTAGCCTACACCTCCGTCGACGTGCCGCGGAGCCACTCGCAACGCCATAGCGTCAAGGCGGTCTCCGGCCAAACCGGCATCCCGACCCTGGTGGACGGCGTCGTCGTCATTGCCGACGACGACGATGCGATCATCGCCTACATCGAGCAGCGGTACGGCCGCACCGTGACGCCCGCCTAAGGGCGCCTCGCCTTTATAGCGCAACCAACGCACCCGCGACCAGCGCCCCAACGATCGTCGCGCTCCAGTTGACGGCATCATTATTCATCCAGGCATAGCCGCGCTGCAGCCGTGTGGGCGCACCGCACGCATGCGGGTTCGTTTCGCACACTCGCCCGCAGGGGTCGCACCAACGCCGTTCCTGAAGGCTCGCCCCGAGAACCGAATCCGCCAGCGCACCGGCGAAGCCACCGAGCGCGACCGGCCACACCGGTGCGACGTGGACGCCCCCCGCGACCAACGCGACGCACACCGCACCGCCCGCCTGTGCAAGCGTGCCCTGCCAGGTCACGCCGCCCGAAAGGCCGGTGGGCAACGGTGCAAAGGTGAGGATCGAACGCGGCAACCCACGCACCAGCGTCCCGATCTCGGTTGCCCACGTGTCGGCCGATGCCGCCGCATAGGCGCCTGCAAACGCTGCCGCGAGAGGCGCACCGAAATGGATGGATGCGAGCACGCAGAGCGACGCAACGCCACCGTTGGCCAGCACTTGGCGGCCGTCGCGAGGACCGAGTTTGCCGGCATCGACCAACCCCTGTTTGCGCGCACGACCCAAGCGCGAGAGCAGCGTTGACGGAAGAAAGAAGGCGAAGAGCACCAACGCCGCAGGCCAGCCGCCGACGCCCCACGTCGTGGCGCCGACCAGCACCGCAGCGCCGGCACCGCCGGCCGTGAGCACCTTCGCACGCCATGCCGGCAGCGCGATGCACACGGCGAGCAACGCCCCAAGCGCAATACTGCCTATGCTGGGGATGAGCATGCGCCCTGGAGCGCAGCCAGCAATCCGGGCACCGTATAGTCGGCCGCAACGACGGTGACGGGCAGACCTGCATCTCGCGCGGCGGCGGCAGTGATCGGCCCGATGCAAGCCACCACTTTGCCCTGCGCCGCAGCTGCCGCGCTCGACGCGTCGGCGAAATTTGCGACGAAGCCCGCGACCGTTCCGGCGCTGGTAAAGGTCAGAATATCGGCATCCGCCGTACGCTGGACGAAATCTTCATGCCGGCGCACGACCGAGGAGTAGCCGGCGACAACCTCGACCTCTCGGCCGTGCTCGTTGAGTAGACGCGGCAACGCATCGCGAGCCTCCTGCGCGCGATAGACGAGAAGACGCTCGCCCGGCTGCGTGACGGCGATCAACGCCTGCGCCAACTCTTCGCTCACATAAGAAGCCGGCACGAGATCGGCTCGCACGCCGTGGCAGTGCAACGCCTGCGCGGTGGCCGGCCCGATCGCCGCCGCCTTGCACGCGCCGAACGCCCGGGCATCGCGCTTGAGTTCATCCAACTGCGCGAACATCGCATCCACACCGTTGCGCGATGAGAAGACAATCCAGGCGTACTCGGAGAGTCGTTGGATCGCACGGCGTGAAGACTCCACGTCGTGCGGCGGCGCAATCGCAATCGTAGGGCGGCAGATCGGCTGCGCGCCGTTCACCAGTAGCGCGTCTGCGAAATCGTCGGCTTGATGCTGCGGGCGCGTGACCAAGACTCGCTTGCCGAAGAGCGGCAGCGCATCGAACCAGCGCAGCTCCTGCCGCAGAGCCACCACCTCCCCAACGACGACGACGGCCGGAGCGCGCACGCCTGCGCGAGCAACGTCGTCGGCAATCGACGCCAACGTTCCAACGACCGTACGCTGCGAGGGTCGCGTTCCATCTTGTACCACGGCCACAGGCGTAGCACCGGCCAAGCCTGCTTCGCAGAGTCGCGCGGCGATCTCGCCGAGGTTTCCTATCGACATCAACAGGACGAGCGTCCGATGCGGGTCGGCCAGACGCTGCCAATCGATGGTGGAACTCCCTTTGGTGGGATCTTCGTGTCCCGTTGCCACGGTAAAAGCCGTGTTTGCATCGCGATGCGTGACCGGAATCCCGGCATAGGCCGGCGCCGCAATCGCCGAGCTGATACCGGGAACGACATCGAAGGCGATCCCCGCGGCATGGAGACGCTGCGCTTCTTCTCCGCCACGCCCGAAGACGAACGGATCGCCGCCCTTGAGGCGAACCACGCGCTTGCCCTCACGCGCCTTGGCGATCATAAGCGACTCGATCTCGCTCTGCGCCATGGCGTGCGCGCCCCCACGTTTGCCTACATAGATACGCTCGCAGTCCTCGGGCACAAAAGCGAGGATCGGTTCGGCGACAAGCGCGTCATAGAGCAGCACGGCAGCGCTACGCAGAGCGTCGACCGCCCGCAGGGTCAACAGCCCCGGATCACCCGGACCGGAGCCGACCAGCGACACCCGGCCGTGGCGGTTCACGTACGTGCGTCGGCTTGGGAACGCAGCTCAAAGAGTTCTTCGAGCAGACGCGTGCTTTCGAGCGCTCCTTCACGATCGGCGACGGCCTTATCACGAATCTTCACGACGGCGGAGTGCAGCAAGCGCGAGACGATCGTCATTGAGGCGCCCGCAATCAAGGTGCGTTCGCGTTCGCTCAGATCCGGACAACGCGCGAAGAGCCGCTCGATCTCACTCGTACGGATGGCATCGGCTTTCTGCGTCAGCGAAGCGATCACGGGGACTGCCAATCGAGAACGGTACCATTCGCTAAAGCGCGCCACATACTCCGCGACGATAGCTTCAACGTGTGGAATCGCTTCGCGCCGCACTTCTAAGCGTTCATCGACGACGTCGCGAAGGCCGTCGATATCGACCAGACTAACATCCGCGATCTGAGCAACGGCCGGATCGACATCGCGTGGTACCGCAATGTCGATGATGAAGAGCGGCCGTTGGGGACGCTGCGCCATCGCGGCCGCCACCATCGGTACCGAAACCATGAAGGATGACGCTCCGGTGGACGTAACCACGATGTCCGCGTGAACGAGTGACACAGAGACGTGTTCCAAACTCAGTGCCTTACCGAAGCCGATCTCATCGACCAGTGCTTGCGCTCGTTCGAAGGTGCGATTCATGATGACGAGCTCTGCAACGCCTTCGTGGTAGAGGCGTTTGCCGGCGGTGCGCCCCATCTTCCCGGCTCCGACAACCAGCACCTTACGCCCGACCAGCGATCCGAGGCGAGCGCGCGCCAGATCGATGGCTGCGGTTGCTACGCTCGCGGATTCTTGACCGATGCAGGTTTTGGAGCGCGCGGTCTTGCCTGCATTGATCGCATCGCCGAACAAACGGTGGAGCGATGCACCTAAAGCGCCAACCTGATGTGCTTGCACGTAGGCATCTTTGACCTGTCCAAGGATCTCGGCTTCACCGATCAACATCGAGTCCAGTCCCGTGGTAACTCGAAAGAGATGTTCGATGGCTTCGCGCCCCAGTAACGTATAGAGATACGATTCGAGATCATAACCTACCGCTCCGTGCCGAAACTGCGTCAAGAACGCCTTGATCTGCTCGACGCCCAACTCGTAGTCATCCAGCTCGGCATAGATCTCCAGACGGCCGCAGGTTGCCAGCATGGCCGCTTCCCGCACGGCATCATAGGTACGCAGTACGGTCAGCGCTTCACCCATGCGTTCGGCAGGGAATGCATGGCGCTCGCGCACGTCGACCGGCGCTGTGTGATGCGAGAGGCCCAAACACAGGATCGGCATCAGCTAACGCGCCTCGCAACTCAAATGATGCGTCAGGATCGTCAGCTCGCCGGCGAGATCGATGTTGCGCACCATCACGGGCGTGCGTAGGTGGAGCGGCGTCGGTGCAAAGTTGAGGATCGCCTGGACACCCGCATTCACGAGGCGCTGGGCAATCGCCGGTGCGACCGGCGCCGGAACGGCAATCACGCCGATGTTGCAACCGCGCTGCGCGACCACCCGATCAAGCTGAGCGCTGTCGGAGACGGTCATGCCTTGCCACTCTTGGCCGATGACGGAGGGCGCCTGATCGAAGATCGCAACCACCTCAAAACGACGTTCCCGGGCTGTAATGAACGTGGCGAAGGCATGGCCGAGGAAGCCGAAGCCGACGATGGCAATCCGCCAGTCATGGCCTAATCCTAAGACGAGTGCGAGCTGTTCGACAAGCGGATTTATCGCATAGCCGCGCCCGCGCCGCCCCAGCGGCCCAAGGGCACAGAGATCCTTGCGAATCTGAGCACTGGAGATCGTATGGTCCAAGAGCTCGGCCAGCGCATGCGAGGTGACGGTCCTCTTGCCCTCCGCCTGTGCGCCTGCCAAGGCACGGTGGTAGGCATAGAGCCGCGGAATCGAGAGCTCATGGAATATCGCACGCGCAGGGAGGGCATCGGCAATGGGAATGGGGTCTCTCTGCGGCGTCGGATCGATCATGGCTTGGCGCACACAATCTCCTCGAGCGCCTCGTCAGCGGCAGCAAGCGTGCGCTCGATGTCGCGGATCGTATGCGCCGTCGAAACGAAACCCGCTTCGAACTGCGAGGGCGCGAGGTACACTCCGCGGTCGAGCATGGCATGGAAGTATTTTGCGTAAAAAGCCGTATCGCAGGTCATCGCACCGGCCAGGTCGCTCACGGGTTCTTCCGTGAAGAAGAGGCCGAACATCGAACCTGCGTAGGCCGTGGTATGTGCGACACCATGTTTTTCTAAGACCGCATGCAGGCCGTCGGTCAACAGACGCGAGAGCACTTCGAGTCGCTCGTAGAGCGTTGCATCCCCGGCGATCATCCGCAAGGTTGCGATACCGGCGGCCATAGCTACGGGGTTGCCCGAGAGCGTACCGGCGTGGAAGATCCGGCCGTCGGGAGTCAGTTGTTCCATGAGATCGCGGCGCCCACCGAAGGCTCCGACCGGCAACCCACCCCCGATAACCTTCCCGAGCGTCGTGAGATCGGGAACGATGCCTTCGATCTCTTGCACGCCACCGCGCGCCACGCGAAAGCCGGTCATCACTTCATCGAAGATCAACAACGCGCCGTGCGCCGTACAACTCGCGCGCAACGCCTGCAGATACCCGGCTTTGGGAAGGACGAGCCCCATATTCCCGACATACGGCTCGACGATGACGGCGGCAATCGAATCGGGGTGCGCATCGAACGCCGCTTCGACGGAGCCGGCGTCGTTATAGGGCAGGACGATCGTGTCGCGCGCCGTTCCCACTGTGACGCCCGGAGAGTTCGGCGCACCCAATGAGAGAGCACTGCTGCCGGCGGCGATGAGGAATGGATCTGCGGCACCGTGATAACACCCGGCAAACTTAATGATTTTCTCGCGCCCGGTAACGCCGCGTGCCAGACGAACGGCACTCGAGGTCGCCTCCGTTCCGCTCGATGTGAATCGCAGGCGTTCGATCGACGGCATCATGCCGGCGATCAGCTCCGCCAGATCGCTTTCAGCCTCGGTCGGAGCGCCGTAGGAGGTGCCACGCGTTGCGGCTTGGGAGACGGCTTTGACGACGGCGGGATGGGCGTGCCCAAAGAGCAACGGGCCCCATGAGAGGACGTAGTCGATATACTCGTGATCGTCAAGATCGCGCAGCATCGCGCCGTTTGCACTCTTGATAAAGATCGGCGAGCCTCCGACCGCCTTGAAGGCGCGCACCGACGAGTTGACGCCGCCGGCAATCGATGTACGTGCCCGCGCGAAGGCAGAGATCGAACGCTCGATGCTCATGGCCGGCCCACCGGCTTCCCGGCACGAGCCAGATCCTCGGACGTGTTGATATTGAGGAAGCGTTCGCCGCTCATCGGCAAGCGGCGAGCGCGCAACGCGGCGATCACCGCGATGATCGACCCGTCCCGAGCGCTTCTCGCATGGCGCAAGAACGCGCGCCGGTCGTAGAGCGCGGGGAGCGGCTCGATCCGGCCGTCGTGCTCGGGGATCACCGCTTCATCCCCGTCGCGCATCCCTGCAGAGAGTTCGGTAAGAAGCTGCGCATCGACGAGCGGCATATCGGCCGCCACGGCATACACCAGCCGATGAGGGAGAGCGTGGAAGGCGGTGATCATGCCGACCAGGGGACCTCGCCCCGGCGCGTCATCGACGATCATCGGGCAATCGAGCTGCGCATCGATATCGACCGGGAAGCTCCGGCGCGCGCAGATGTAGGTGGGGCGGTAACCCCGGAGGTTACGATAGACGCGCACGACGAGCGGGACGCCGTCGATCGCCTGTTCGAGCTTCTGCGCAAAGCGGCGAGCCTGCCCCCCGGCGAGAATCACGACCGCCTCATCGCACGATTTAGGGGCGTCCAGCGGCGGCATAGCGTTGCGCATACTCCTTTGCGAAGTAGGTGATGATGATGTCGGCACCCGCACGCACGAAAGCGAGCAGCGTTTCATCGATGGTACGATCGCGTTCCAGCCAGCCGTTAGCAAAAGCCGCCATCAACATGGAGTACTCACCGCTGACGTTGTAGACGGCAATCGGGACATCGAAGGTATCTCGTGCGGCGCGTACCAGGTCCAAGTAGGCAAGGCCGGGCTTGATTATCACCATGTCGGCGCCCTGTGCGATATCGAGGTCGATCTCGCGGATCGCTTCGCGCGCATTTGCAGGGTCCATCTGATAGGTGCGGCGATCCCCGAAACGCGGCGACGATCCGGCGGCCTCGCGGAACGGGCCGTAGAAGGCCGAGGCATACTTCGCGCTGTACGCCATGATCGCGATATGGTGCAAGCCCTGTGCGTCGAGCGCACGGCGAATCGCCTCGACGCGCCCATCCATCATGTCGGAGGGAGCCACGACGTCGACGCCGGCTTGCGCGTACGCGAGCGCAGCTTGCACGAGGAGCGTCAGCGTCGCATCGTTGTCCACGTCGCCGCGCTCGTCCACGATGCCGCAGTGGCCGTGATCGGTATACTCGCAGTTACAGACGTCGGCGATCAGGAGCATCTCGGGCAACTCGTCTTTGATGGCGCGGATCGCGCGCACCACGGGCCCGTTTGGATCGGCGGCGGCCGAGCCGCGCGCATCCTTGTTCGCGGGAATGCCGAAGAGCAGGACGCTGCGTAGCCCGAGCCGTGCCAGTTCGCGCGCGTGCGCAAGTGCCCCATCGACGGTGAATCGCTCGATGCCCGGCATCGAGGAGATGGGGCCGGCATCTTGCGAGCGCTCCACCACAAAGATCGGTTGGACCAACGAATCCAGCCGCACGGCATGCTCGCGCACCAGCGCCCGCAACGCTGGGGTACGACGCAATCTTCGCGGGCGGTGGATCATCTCGATGAGGGCGGGCGGAGAAGCATATGCAGGTGCACCGCCTGCACGAACGCTTCGTTGGAGGCCTGGGTTGCGACCAGGTCGGGCGCAAAGCCGGCCTGGGCGGCGGCCTCGGCGGTGCGCGGACCCATTGCGCCGATGAGCGGGCGCGCGCAGACCGACCGCAGATGGGCGAGATAGGGTTCGACGGCCGCGACCGAGCCGCTGGAGGGGAAGAGCAGCATCTCCGGCAGTGGTTCGCCGGGCAAGGGCGAGGTCGCTGCTTGCGTGAGTTCAAGCACCTCCGCCCCAAGGGCCCGCAGCGCTCCCGCGATGCGGCTTGGGCGCTCCTGCGAACGCGCCAGGGCCAGTCGCCGGCCGAAGAGCGGAAGCCGGCCGGCCAGCAGCGCCCCAAGCTGCGTACCGAGGGCTTCGGCTTGCTCCTGCGAGGCGACGGCAGCGCAGAGTTCGGCGCGCTCGGTTGGCCCCTGCGGGACCGCTAGGACACCGGTGATACGCATGCCCTCCTCGTCGAGACAGGCATAGATGCCGATGGGCGCGTTGCAGCCGGCCCGCAGGCGGCGCAGCGCCGCTCGTTCGGCGCGAACGCACCGTTCGGTCCCGGGATCGCTTGCGGCGTCGCGTAGCCGCGCGGCGAGATCCGCGTCTTCGGAGCGGACTTCCAGGGCCAGCGCGCCCTGGCCGACCGCCGGCACGAGTTGGTCGACGGCGAATGGCTCGACGTAGGTCGCGCGCAGGCGTAAGCGGGCGAGCCCCGCAGCGGCCAGAACGATCGCGTCGTACTCGCCCCGCCGCAGCTTCCGCAACCGGGTATCGACGTTTCCCCGCAGGTCGAGATACTGCAGATCTGCACGCAAGGCTCGCAACTGCGCCACGCGTCGCGGGCTTGAGGTGCCGACACGCGCGCCCGCCGGAAGCTCCTCAAAGCGGGAGTAGCGCTCGCTGCAGTAAACATCGCGCGGATCATGCCGTGCGCAGATAGCGGCGATCTGCATGTCGGCCGGCAGATCGCTTGGGAGGTCCTTGCATGAATGAACGGCATAATCGGCACGCCCCTCGCGAAGCGCCAACTCCAGTTCGGTCACGAAGACGTTCTGGCTCCCGATCGAAGCGAGGGGACGGTCCTGGACGCGATCGCCGGTGGTGCGCACCTCTAAGAGCGTCGTCAGAAGACCGTGCTGAGCTAACACGGCGGCCACCGTGCGACTCTGTGTCAGCGCCAGAGCACTTCCACGCGTCGCGCAGACGACGCGCCGCGTCATGACCGGCAGCTCGGCGCGCAGCTCGGAGACGGCTGCGTCCACAGCGTGTTCGGCCTCTCCGAAATCCATCGCGCTCAGTTCGTCGATCGGCAGCGCCGCGAGCGTGCGCAGCACCGCCGCACGCTCGGTGTTATCGAGCGTGGCCTTGGCATACGTGCGCATCTTGGCATAGACGCCCAGCGCCGCACCGTAGGGTTGCGCCAGAAGCGGGCGCAGATCACGCAGGACGCGCGCAGCAAAGGCGGGAGCGCCGTTGGTATCGACGGCCAGCGTAAAGTCGCCGTCTCGATGCAACGCCAACATCGCGGCATCCCCGCGTTGCGCATCGCTCGCATCGATCAGCAAGATACCCGCCGCACGCGCATCGGCGCTCACGCGCGCATTGACCTCTTCGACATTCGTCGCGACGATCACCAAGAAAGCACCATCGAGGTCTGCGAGTTCATAGGCTCGCTCCCGCAACTCGGCATCACTCTGCAGCAGGAGTGCCCGAAGCGCCGGCCCGATGGTGGGCGCGACTAAACGGAGGCACGCCCGGGCGTCCAGCAGCGCGCCGACCTTGCGCAAGGCGACCTCACCGCCGCCGACGACGACGACACGGCGACCGGTGAGGCGCAGAGAGATAGGGAGGTTCATCGTTGAACGCATGACTTCCGCATCGCGATGCCAAAATCTGCCCGCGCGATGAGCAAACCACTACGCGCCGCTCTTGTGGGTGCAGCGATTGCAGCGCTGGCAACCTTGCCTGGGCTAGGTGTCGGAACCCTCTGGGATAACAGCGAGACCGCCTACGGAGAGGTCGCTCGCGAGATCCTGTTGACCGGCGACTGGATCGTCATGCACTCCAATGGGCACCCCTGGTTCGTCCAGCCGCCACTCTACTTCTGGATCGCTGCGATCTTCGCCAAGCTTTTCGGCGTGACAAGCTTTGCTCTACGACTTCCGTCGGCGTTGGCCACGATTGCGATGGGCGGGATGACCGGGTATGCGGTCGCGCGCCAGCGTGGTACGCGGGCCGGCATCTATGCCGGCGTCATCCTGTCCACATGCCTGATGCAAGCGATCATGGGGCGCCTGGCGATCATGGACGCACTGCTCGATTTGGCCGTGAGCTTGAGCATCTTCTGGTGGTTCCGTGCGCTTGAGACGGGACGCGATCGCTATGCCGTCTACGGCTGGATCGCCGCCGGCTTCGGTTTTCTGGCCAAGGGCCCGGTGGCGCCGGTCGCGGCGCTGCTCGTCATCGTGCCCTACTACCTCTGGAATCGGCGCATGGAACGGACCTACGCCTGGTCGCCCCGGGCCTGGATTGCAGGCCTGGCCGGTTTCGTCCTCATCGTCGCGCCGTGGCTGGTGTTGCTTGGCATGCGTACCGGGCTCGGGTCGATCGTGACGCTGATCGGCCACTACACCATCGGCCGCTACACCGGCGTCATCGAGAATCAGGCCGGGCCGATCTGGTACTACATCCCGGTCGTCATCCTGGGGTTCTTTCCGTGGATCGCATTTCTTCCGGTTGCAGCCGCATTCGCCGTGCAGCGCCTGCGTGCCAACAGCGTCGATGCGAACCTGGCGCGCCTGCTGCGCCTGGCCGTCGTATGGGCGGTCGTTCCGTTTCTCTTCTTCAGCTTTGCCAGGACGAAACTCCCCAACTATATTGCACTCGAGTTCCCGGCGTTTGCGCTGCTGCTGGCGCTCTACTTCGACGACGTCGCTCGGCGCGGCTCCTCGCGAGCGGCAACGATCTCGGCGGGTGCGGTCCCGGTCACCGTGGCGCTTGTGGCAATCGGCGTCGCGCTCTTTGCACGCGACAATCGCCTGACGAACGACACCTTAGCGCTCGTGCCCGACCTCCTCGTTATGGGCGGCGCCATCGTCGCCGGATCGATCCTCACCACCGTCATGCTGGCGCTGCGCCGCGGTTCAACGTTTGGTCTCTATGCGCTGGCTGCGGCGATGCTGGTAGCAGTCGATGTCTTGGCCATCTTCGCGGTGCCGCAGACCGAGCGATTCAAGCCCATTCCGAAGCTCGCTGCGGTCATCGATCGTCTGCGCCGTCCGGGCGACGCGGTCGCGATCGAGCATCTCGCCGGGGGCAACGCGTTGCTCTTCTACACCGCGCCTCCCGTCTATGCGTTGTCCCCGCACGACGGCAACGGCGCACACCATGTCGCCCCGCGTTCGATTATCTGCACCGCTCGTCGGGTGTTCGTCGTTGCGCCCGCCGGGCCGTTACCCACCTATGGACGCGAGGTGCGCTTCATCACTCGTGCAGGGAAGGCCGCGCTCGTCCTCTACCACGGCCCGGCCTGCACATCGTAACCGCGCTACGGTTTGTGGGCGGCGACTTGAGCCGTGGTGACGGCCGAGGCTTTGTTCTTCCCGAGCGAACCGCGGATATAGGTAATGACTTCCGCGATCTGCTTGTTGGTGAGGTTGCCCTTCCACGTCGGCATCATGCTGTTGTAGCTCCGGCCGTTGACGGTAATGGCTCCGTGAAGACCGTTGAGCACGACGCCGATCACGGCGTTGGCGGGGCCGGTCACAAACGGATTGTTGGCCAGCGGTGGGATCGCACCCGGCTGCCCCATCCCCGTTGCACCGTGACAAGCGGAACAGCTTTGGCTGAAGACCCGCGCGCCGGGGCTCGACGATGTGGAAGCCACGGTCGCAGAACTCGCGCTCGATGAGGTGGAGGTCGAGGCGACCGGCGGAGGCGGCGCCAGTTGTGCCGCTGCCGCTTGTTTGCCCATGATCGAGACTTGGCTGAAGATCGACAGACCGATGACGGCGGCCACCACGACTGCGGTTCCCCACATCATGCCCTTGCGCGAACCGGTCGTGCGCGAGATCGAGCGATCGAGCCACGGCACCGCGAAGAGGATGATGATAAAGGCCGTCGGGATGACGATCGTTGCGAAGAGATCAAACTGGTGCGGCACAAGGTTCAGCAAGCCGAAGAGCGAGAGGAAGTACCACGCCGGATATGGGATGAAAAAGACGTTCGGATTGGCCTTGGCGTCGAGGAACGGTGGCGCAAACCACGCCAGCAACAAGATCACGATGAAGACGCCGAACGAAACGACCGTATCCATGAAGACTTGATCCGGGTAGAAGCGGCCCTTCTTCAACGGCCGCGGATCGTCGACGGCGGGGCCCGCCGGGCCGTTGTGGCGCAGGATCGCCAGGTGCGCGCCGACCAGGAGTACGAGCATCGCCGGCATCAGCCAGACGTGCAGGCCGAAGAAGCGGTTGATGGTGGCGGTGCCCATGACGGCGCCGCCCTGCAAGATGTGCTGAATCAGGGGACCGGCGACCGGCGCACTGCTGGCCATGTTCAACGCCACCTGCGAGGCGAAGTAGGCGTTCATATCCCACGGCAAGAGATATCCGGTGAACCCAAGCACGAGCGTCACGATGAGCAACAGGACGCCGACGATCCATTGAATCTCGCGCGGCGACTTGTACGCACCCCAGATCAGCACTTGGAGCAAGTGCAGGAAGACCAGCGCGATCATCGCGGAGGAGCCCCAATAGTGCATCGAAAGCACGAAGTGCTGGAAGGGGTTGGCGTAGATCGCCCGGGTGGACTCCCATGCGGTCGCAGCCGACGGCGCGTAGAAGAACGTCAGGAAGATCCCGGTGACGATCTGGATGATCATCGCGAAGAGCGTCGCACTGCCGAAGACGTACCAGTAGCTGGCGCCGCCGGGAACATCTTCTTTGAGGAAGTTCTGTGCCTGCGTGATGAGGCCGGTGCGTGAATCTAACCAGTCGAGCATCCTTCTCTCCTATTGGTACGAGATGATGATGCGGTCGGGCGTCATCGTCTCATAGTGAATCCAAGTAACCTCAGCGGTGCCGTTCTGTTCCTTCAGCGGCAACGGATCGAGGCCGCGCGGCGCAGGGCCCGCGATGTGCTCACCGAGCAACGTGTACACCGAGCCGTGACACGGGCACAAGAACTTATTGCTGGGCCCGTCCCAGTTGTAGCGACAGCCCAAGTGCGGGCAGATCGGGCTGAAGAGGACAAACCCCAGGTTGATGGGCGGATAGCCCACCGACGCGGGGCCGCCTTTTACGAAGAGGTCGGGTCGCACCGCTTGGAACTTGGCCGGGGCAACTTTGATGCCCCAGACGTACTCATGAGAGACTTGCTCTGGGAGATAAGCGTCCTTAGACTTGAGCAAGAACGAGATCTTCACCGGCTTCGTGGTGGTCGTCTGCAGCGTCTGCCACTCGGCTGCATCCAGCGGGGCCCAACTGCCCTTGCCGAGATTGCCCGACGGGACGAACGATCCGACGATCGGAATCGCCAGGCCCACGCCGATTAATCCGCTCATCAGAACGACCGAGCGTGCCATAAAGGTACGCCGGCTGATCTCTTGCGGAGTCCCGGGATCGTCAGTAGCGGAATGCGAAGCACCCTCAGGGGTGTCAGCTCCATGTTTCGACAAGGTGTACTCTCCGAAAAGCAAGTGGAAGACGGTTCGGTATTTAGGCTCGATTCTACGCGCGACCTCTTAGAAACCCCCTCGACAAATCTCGGAACGCCGGGAAATCCGCCCGGCGCGGTCAAGCCACGGCGAGGGCGCGCGTCAGCGCGCGTAGCTATGCAGGCCGCTGATCCAGATGTTAACTCCGAGGTAGCAGAAGATGATCGAGGCAAAGCCGATGACGCTGACCCAGTTGACGCGCAGGCCGCGCCACTGGCCGCGGGTGTGCAGATGCAGGTACGAGGCATAGACGATCCACGAGAAGAGCGCCGCCGTCTCCTTTGGGTCCCACTGCCAATAGGCGCCCCAGGCCTCATGCGCCCACATCGCTCCGGTGATGATTCCCAGGGTGAGCAGCGGCAGCCCGATGGCGACCGCGCGATAGACGAGGATATCGAGCTGGGGCAGGGTGGGCAAACCTTCAAGCCAGAGCGCGACGGCGTTGCCTTGAGCTGCAGCCGCAGCGATGGCGGGCGTCTGGCCGAGGACCCGCAGCTTCGGATTCGCCTCGTCCTGATCGATCGTCGTGGGGTGGACGGGGCCACCGGGCATACTCATCGCCGCAACCCCTGTGCCGGAGACCGATGCTTTGGCGAAGGGACCGGCAAAGTAACGTTCGCTGTAGTACTTGAGCAGATAGACGCACGAGAGGACGAATGAGACCAGAAACGCCGCGTATGAGGCGACCACGATCGGGACGTGGATCTTCGCCCAGTACGACTGCAGCGATGGGACCGCCGGCATCGCGCCTTCATTCCACGTGATGCCGTAGGCGAGAAAGACGGCGGCGATCAGCAGCAAGAAACCGCCCGCGAACCATATCTTGTACCGGAACGCGAAGTACAAGTAGATCGCTACCGACATCGCCGTGAAGAGCGAGATCGACCCATAGAGGTTGAGAAACGGCCAGATTCCGGTGAGTTCGTAACGCGCGACGAACTGCACAAACTGCGAGATGCAGCCGGCGATGGCAAGCGAGGCGCCGAGATTGCGCAACCAATCCTCGCGGGAGAAAAAATACGCCAAGAGCGCCAGCGCTGCGACCGCGTAGGATGCCAACGCAATGACCATCAGGACGGCATCGAGCGTCATCTTCGTATGCATTAGTTTGGATCGACCTCCGCACGGGTAAATGCCGCGATCAACTCGCGAAACTCAGTTTCGAAGATATCGTACCCCTTCAGCGTCGTGGCCGCAACGCCGACCCGGGTCGTGCCGCCTTTTGAGGGATCGACGCGGACGTGCAGACGCGCAGGCACCAGGACGAGCGAGATGATGACCCCGGCCAGCAACACAAACGCTCCGATTCCGACAAAAAGCACGCCCGGATCGTAGCGGTACTGCAATCCGGTGAAGAGGACGTAGCGCTGCGGCGTGACGACCCAACCATTACCAAGCGAGACGGTGTGCCTCAACGGAACGAGCGTTTCGCCGATCGGTTGGCCGGCACTTGTGGCAGCGAGCACCACCGCCGGGTTGTTGACCCGAGGGTCGGGCGAAGGCAGATGGGTGCGCGGATCGACCGTTGGAACAAACTGTGCGAACTGCACGGCGATGCTCGTCCCCGTCAACGTAAACGCACTCCCAGGCAGGTACGTGCGCTGCGAAAGCGCGCGCATGATCCGGCCCCTATGCTTGATCAGAAACCGCATTCCAAAGCCATAACTCGACTGGTAGTAGAGCGTGCCGTTGACATTGATGGGGTGATTGACGCGAATCGTCATCGGCGTCGGGATGCCGTTCTTACCCGTCACCGTCACGTGAGAGACGTAGTCGATGGGCTCATAGACCACCCCGCTCTTGGTCATGATCGGTCGAATGGAATAGCGAAAGCGATCGAGTTTGATGATCGCGTGCGTCTGCGGAATCTCGACCGCTTGACCCGTCAGCACGATCGCATCGCCGGCAAAGCCCTTCCACCAGTAGAGCGTCGTGCCGACGGCGATGATGACGAAGCCGATATGGGCGACGAGCACCCCGCGACGCGCCCAGTCGTGCTTATCGGCAAACGTCCACTCCGTGCCATCGAAGTCGCGTTTGCGCAGCAGCCAACCGCGCTTGCGGAAGAAGGCTTCCACTCGCTGCCGCACGCTTGCTTCATCACCGGGAACGTCGATCATCGCGTGCAACGGGATCATCTCGATCTTCACGGGGTTGAGCGGCGGCATGCGCGCGGGAATGACGCGTTTGAAGGTCGCAACGGTGAGCGAGGTGAGAATCAGCGCGATGATTCCGATATACCACGGGCTATGATAGATGTTGGTGAAGTCCAAGCGCAACATTCCGCGCGCCAGCGGAGCTGCAAAGTTGGCGAAGTAATAGGACGGATCTTCGCCTTGCTTGACGACGACGCCGATGAGCGTGAAGATGCCCCATACGCTAAAGAGTGAGACGGCAAAGAGCACGCTCGAGAACGTGCGCAAGAAATCGTCGTAGAGAGCACGCAGATGCATCGCTACCAGCCTACGCCGGTTTTACGGCGACGCGCCACGACTTCTCAAGCACGAGGATGATCCAGATGCTCGATTCGTAGAGCGCGTACATCGGCAAGGCCAGTAACGCCATAGTAATCGGGTTGCCGTCGGGCGCACTGATGCCACCCGCGACGAAGAAGCCGAAGAGGGCGTTGCGCCGGTAGCGCATGAGCATACGGGCGTTGACGATCCCCAGCCGCGCCAAGCCGACGAGAATGATCGGCGTCTGGAAGATCAAGGCGAAGAGCCCAAGCAAGATCATCACAAAGTTCAGCGTCTGGGCGATGCCGAAGGTGGGCTGGGCCACTGCATCGGTAATCGAGATGAGCGCATGGATGACGCGCGGGATCACGACGTAGTTGGCAAAGGCCAGCCCTAAGAACGCCAGCAGCAAGGACGGCACGATAAACGAGTAGACCATCCGGCGCGTCCGCGGATGGATGGCCGGCACGACGAACATCCAGAGCTGGTACATGAGCACCGGCAGGCCCAGAATGAGACCGCCGATGATCGAAAACCGGAATTCGGTAAAGATGACGTCCGCAGGGCCGAACGCGTGGAGTTGAATGCCGCCGAAGTAGGTCGCAACCATCCAGCGAATGGCGAACTGGGAGGGCCAGAAGAGCAGGAGCGAGATCGTTCCCACCGTGACGATCGAGATCAACAGCCGCGTGCGCAGTTCGCGCAGATGCTCGGTAAAGGGCATCTCCCGCTGATCCCAGCGCGATGCATCGTCGTGGGGAGGAGTGGGTCGCTGCGCCAACACGGATTAGGAGCTCGGCGTGCCTTTTCCGGGGTCCGGCGACGGCACCGCTGACCCGGCCATGCTGCCGGCCTGCACGTTGTCCATCGGATCGGCAGACTCCGTGGCGCTGCGACGCCGCGCGTCTTCACGCGCTTGATTGGCAGCCTCGTCGGCTTCGAGTTGACCTTTGAGAAACTCCCGTTTTGCCTCACCGGCGCTGCGCGCGAGTTTAGGCAGCTTGTCGGCTCCGAAGAGCAGGGCTGCAAGTGCGATCAGGCCGATGACGATCGGCGTATCGAGGAATGCGAGCATGGGATGAACGAGCATCGAGTGTTAATCCTCCTCGCCGACGAGATCGTCGGCAAGCTTCTGTAGTTCGGTACGGGCGGGAGAGGCTCCCAGGGGTTCAAGCGCCGCCTTCGCGCGAACGACGTAGGCCGAGAGCGCTTCCCGGGTGGCGCTGGTTGCATCGAGGTCGCTGATGCCCCGCAAGATTGGAGCAACCGCTTGCTCTTCTCCGTCATGGTACCACCGTTTGACGTCGGCGGTGAAGGCGACGTCGCCGGTGGCCAGGGCTAGGATGATCGGAATGGTCATCTTGCGCTCGCGAACGTCGTTGCCGACCGGCTTGCCGAGGGTTCGTTGGCTGGCGATCACGTCGAGGAGATCGTCGCGCATCTGAAACGCGATGCCATAGGCTTGGCCGTACTCATGCAAGGCGGCGATCTCCGCCGCGGTGCCGCCGGCAACGATCGCACCGCACTGAGCCGACGCGGCAAAGAGCGAGGCGGTCTTCTTGCGGGCGACCTCGACATACTCATCGAGGCTGACGTCCAAACGTCCTAACCCACGCAACTGGAGGACCTCGCCGTCGCAGATGGAGGCCAGCGTCGCCGAGAGAATGTGCGGAACCGGAGGCGCGTAGCCGGCCGTCACGTTCTTGAAGATCCATGCAAAGAGATAGTCGCCCGCCAGCACGCTGATGCGGTTGCCGTAATCCACCGCCGTCGCGTTCACCCCGCGGCGCACTTGCGCGCGATCGACAACATCGTCGTGAATGAGCGTCGCAACGTGGATGAGTTCCATGTACGCCGCCAGATGAAGATGCTCCGCGGCGTTGCCGCCGCACGCCTCCGCCGCCAGCAGCGCGATGCGCGGCCGCAGTCGCTTTCCGCCTGCCGCCAGCATGCGCTTGACGGCTTCGGTGATCAGCGGGTTATCGGTCGTGAACCCATTGCTGAAGAACGCTTCGACGAGTGACTGCATCGTGGCGTCATCATCGGCGAGCGACCGCATCAAGGCGCGATCCCGTAGTGGATTGCGATGGCTCCGCCCATGAGCGGCACGTAGCCCGCATCGCGGAAACCGGCTGCCGTGAAGCGTTCGACGAGTTGCTCGGCGCTCGGGTGATGCGTCAGCGACTGCGGCAGATACGCATACGCGTCCTTCGAACCGCCGACCAGGCCGCCGACCAGCGGCACGACATGGTAGAAGTAGAGATCGAAGCACGCCTTCCAGGCGCGGTTGCGGGCTTTGCTCACGTCGAGGTTGACCACCCGCGCGCCGGGCCGCAGCACGCGCCGAATCTCTTGCAGCGTGCGGTCGATATCCACGACGTTGCGCATGCTAAACCCCATCGTCGCGCCGTCAAAGGAGCGATCCTCAAACGGCAACGCACTCACGTCCCCTTCGACGAAGGTCACGGCCATGGGCGCCTGTGCGGCGGCCCGCCGACGCGCCGCCTCGAGCATCGGCGCACAGAAGTCGACGCCGGTGACCTGCAGGCTGGGATCGGTCCGCAGGAGATGAAAGGCGATGTCCCCGGTGCCGCAGCAGAGGTCGAGAATGCGGCCGCCGTGGGGCGGCGCAAGCAAGCGGATCGCCCGGCGGCGCCAGCGCTCGTCCATGCCGGCGGTCAGCACGCGGTTTGTAACATCGTAGCGCGGCGCAATGCGTGCGAACATCTCGCGCACGAATGCGCCCTTATCGTCCGGGGGGCCGGCGGGAAGCGGTGTCGTCGTCATCACTCTCTACGGCGTGCTGCCTTCCCAGGGCGCTTGACCCCTTCCTCTGCGGGGCACCGGTGCTACGATAGTCGCAGCCCGTCTGCGCTCACGCGATGCCGAGGCGGCAAGCACGACTCGTGAGGCCACATGGCCCCACACTGTCTGCGCTCACGCGATGCCGAGGCGGCGCGCACGGTCGACGCCGAGGCGGCGAGCGTCGCTCGTTCGATAGCTGAGACGGGCGGCTGCTCGCAGGCAGACAGCCTCTTGCCATAACGGAGCATCGTCGGTATCGGGTGTAAAGATGGTGACGCTGAGCTCCACCGACAGTTTCCTTGCTGCGATCGCCTCCGCGCGTTCGGTGCAGCTATCGGCCTACTTCCTGCATCCCGGCCGCGTCCTCGACGCCTTGGCCGCCGCCGCGCGCCGCGGGACGCAGCTCAGGGTGCGGGTCGAAGCCTCCTCCTACGGCGGTGATCCCGACGCGATGTTCCGCATGAGCGCCCGTGCCGTTGGGCAGTTGCACAAACTGGGAGCCGATGCGCAGCTCGTCGGCCCCGGTGCGACGGCTCCGCTGCTGCACGGCAAGCTCGCGGTGGTCGACGGCGTACTCTACGCTGACGATCGCAACTGGGCGCAGGCCGATACGATCGTCACCGATACCAGCGCACGCGACGTGCGCGCAGCCTCCGACGCGATCGCCGGTCGCGCGGATCCACCCTCGAAGAGCTTCGCCACCATGAAGGGCGACGCCATCCAACTTGAATCCCGGCTTCTTGCCGGCGCACACAGCGGAGCGCCGGTCGTCGTGGAGAGCGAGACCTTCGGCGGCGGCGCGATCTCAGTGCAACTCGATCGCCTGGGGCGGGCAGGCGTGCATCCGCGTCTGTTGGTCAGCGCTCGTCCGCTGCAGGAGCGCCCCGCCGAGCGCACGACATTAGCGCGTCTGGCCGCCGACGGCGTCGAGGTGCGCGTCTGCTCGGCCGACGACAAGTTCGCCGTCGTCGGAAGCGCCGCGTGGATCGGCAGCGCCAACGCCACCTTTACCTCGCAACGCACGCCGACGTTCGACTGGGGGTTACGCACCTCGGCCGGCGGTATCGGCACCACGCTGCGCACCGAGTTCGAGCGCCGCTGGAGCCGCGCCAAACCGCTGCCGCGAACTCAATGACGCGCCAGTCGCAACGCACTCTTGTTGACAGCAAACCTCGGCGTGATTGAAGCGCGTTGGGGCGCTTCGATGGTGTCGACGGCCAGTTTGATACTCTGTGTCGCTGTGGGTTCGATTCCCGCGCGCTCCAACCGCTAGTTGAAAATCTGGCGCGGATGCCGTAGTATAGAGTAGAGTATCAGACTGGCCACGGCATCATCACGAGGCGCTCAATAATGGGCGCCTCGTGCTGTACTTTGCGAAGCCGCAACACGCCCCGATCGGTCTGGGCACGCTCTCTTAACCTGCGGCGCTATGAAGAAGGCAGGCTGAACAGCGCTCGAGCGTTGCGATCGGTCACCGTGCGCACCTCGTCGAACGACATCCCTACGACCTCGGCCAGCCGTTCGGCGGTGCGAAGAACGAAGGCCGGTTCGTTGCGCTTGCCGCGATGCGGGATCGGCGCCAGATACGGCGCATCGGTCTCCAAGATGAGCGGCGCCGGCCCAACCGCGCGCACCGCCTCGCGCAGCGGCTCGGCGTTCTTGAACGTCAGCACGCCGCCGATCCCAAGGCGCAAGCCAAACTCTTCGACGAACACCTTGGCCTGCTGCGCATCGCCCGTGAAGCAGTGAACGACGCCGCGCATGCCGGGGGTGAACTCGTCTCGAAGTATCTCCACGAACGCGTCGTAGGCATCGCGCTGGTGAAAGATCACCGGCAACCCCCGCTCCCGCGCGATGCGTAGCTGCGCGCGCAGCACGCGTGCCTGATCGTCACGAGGGCTCGTATCGTAGAAGAAGTCCAGCCCCGTCTCGCCGATCGCGACGGCGGATGCATCGGCGAGTAGCGGCGCAAAGGCGGCCTCCAGATCGTCGGGTGCGTTGCGCGCCTCATGCGGATGGATCCCGATCGACGCCGCAAGGCCGTACCTCGCGGCAGCGTCAAGCGCCCTCGCGCTATCGGTAAGGTCGCAGCCCACCGTCAGCATCGCGTCCACGCCGGCTGCGCGGGCACGCGCGACGACCTCGTCGCGATCCGGCGCAAACGCCGCGTCGTGGATGTGAACGTGTGTATCGATCATCGCGCGCCGCCCTCAGGCGCTCTCGACCACGCGATTGCGCCCGCTGCGCTTCGCGTCGTAGAGCGCGGCGTCCGCGCGCGCGAGCAGCGTCTCAGGGGTATCTCCCGGCATCGCCGAGGCCGCGCCGACGCTCACCGTCACCGGCTCGCCGTCGGCATGCCGAATGCTGCTCATCGCAACCGCCGCGCGAACGCGTTCGCCGACCATCAGGGCCATCTCCGGCGTCGCCGAGGGCATCACGACCAGGAACTCCTCTCCGCCGATGCGCCCGGCGGAATCGCCCGCGCGCACGCCGCCCGCGATCGTGCGCGATATTTCACGCAGGCAGTCATCGCCGGCAGCGTGCCCCAAGTGATCGTTGATGGATTTAAACCGGTCGATGTCCAACAACAACACCGAGGTGTCCTCGTGCGCGCGCTTTCCGCCGAGGACGGTGCGTAGGATCTCAAGCGAGGCCGCGCGGTTCTTCAAGCCGGTGAGCGCGTCGGTCGTCGCTGCGCTGCGTGCGGCCGCGATGCTGCGCAGGTCGCGCACGAGCGGCGCCAGCCCGCGTGCGGCGGCTTCAAACTGCGCGTGATCGTTTGCGGGTGCGTCGGGACGGCGATAGACGACGAGCGCGCCAAGAAGATCGCCGTGCTCGCCGCCGAGGATTGCGTAGGCGTGAACAGCGTAGTACTCGTCGCGTAGCGTCGTATGCTGCCGGCCCGCAAACTTGAGCCGCGCAAGGACACGACGGCGCAAATCGACGCCCGCCGGGCTTGGCTCCGGCCCAAGCGAGGCGACGACGCCCCAATCCTCCGTGCGCGCCGTCGTCGCCGCAAAGACGCTGACGGTCTCATTGACCAGCGGACCGTGCAGCGAGCCGAGCACCGCATTGATCTGCGGCACCGGTTCGCGCTCGCCGAGCATCGCATGCACGGCATCGCGCACCAGATGAAGGCGGTGGAGCTCCACACGCAGGGCGTCGATGCGCACCATCATCGTCGCCACGACGATCACCGGGAGCCACATAGCGACCGCGAGCGCCGGCTGATCGATCGACAAGGCATACCGAACGGCGGTCGCCCACAGTACACCGCCGAACAGCGCGATCCAGAAGCGCACGTCTTGCTGCGTCGACGACCAGACGCGCCCGAGCCGAAGGCCTCCTTGTAGCGCCAGCAGCGGCGCCGCAAGCAGAAATTGATACGTAAGCATGGCAACGCCGAGCGCCAGCGCGAAGAGCAGCGAGCCTTCCAACCCGCCCAGGAGCTGCCAACGCTCGATGGAGCCGGCCACGGGGATCAGCGCGAAGAGCACCAGCGTCTGCATGACGCCGTGCCGCAGGATGAGCGCACCACCCGAGCGCCGCCGTACGATCGCGGCGATGCAGAAGCCGACGAAGAGCGCGCACGCCGCCGCCGCCGCTCCCTCTGCGCCGGCGTAGGCCACGAGCGGCGCGACGACCGTTCCGGTGAGCGGCACGATCTCGGCGGCGGTGCGCGTACGCCGCAGCCGCAGGCCCGCGATGGGAACAAAGCAGCGTGCGATCAGCGCCGTTGCACACGTCGCCAAAAGCATGAGGGCAATCAGCCCGGCGGGCCACGACCCCAGACCGCGTACCAGCACAGCGGCCACCCCGAGCATCGCGCCGGCAAAGAGCAGCCCGATGAGTTGGGAGTGCGCGCGGTTCCGGTCGAAGGGCTTCACGTCTGCAGCGTTACGGGTTCCAGGCGTGGGAAGAGCGCATCGCCCTGTGTCGTCTGCGTTCCGGTCGCAAGGCCTCCCCACTGCAGGGCGTGCTCCCAGGACCCGTCGAGCGCGCCGGGCTCGCCGAGTTGCCGCCAGATCTCACGCGTACGTTCGGGCATCACCGGATACAGCAGCATCGCAAGCCAACGCAAGCCTTCGCAGAGATCGTAGAGGAGCGCATCGAGCCGGCGGACGTCTTCGGCGGCTTCGGACTTTGCCAGCACCCAGGGTTTGGTTTCATCGATCCGCCGATTCAGCGTCACGACCAGCTCCCAGATGGCGGTCAGCGCTTCGCGAAACTCCAGATTGAGCAGCAGGCTGCGCACGCGGGGCGGAAGCTCACCGAAGCGGTTGGAGAAGTCGCTCCCGTGCGGGTGCGGGACCACGCCGCCGCGGTACTTCTGCAGCATCGCCAGCGTCCGCTTGACGAGATTGCCGAGATCGTTGCCGAGGTCGGCGTTGTAGCGCTGCTCGATCTTCTCTTCGGAGTAGGAGAAGTCCGAACCGAAGGGCGCTTCGCGAAGCAGGAAGTAGCGCATCGCATCGGCGCCAAACCGCGTTGCCAGCGCATACGGATCGACCGCGTTGCCCAAACTCTTGCCGATCTTCTGTCCGTCCACGGTAATCCAGCCGTGCGCAAAGACCAGCTCCGGCGCAGCTTCACCGAGCGCCCACAGCACCGCCGGCCACACCAGGGTGTGGAAGCGTGCGATCTCTTTGCCGATCAGCTGCACCGATGCCGGCCAATAGGCATGGAAGCGCGCATCATCGGTCGACCAATCGATCGCCGAGATGTAGTTGAGCAACGCATCGAACCAGACGTAGATCACACCCCCACCGCCCGGAATCGGGATCCCCCAATCGAACGTGCTGCGCGAGATGCTGAAGTCGTCGAGTCCCGACTCGAGGATCGCCATCATCTCGTTGTAGACCGAACGCGGGCGCACCCACTGCGGGTTTGCGCGATAGTGCTCGAGCAGCCGGTCGCGGTACCTGGAGAGCCGAAAGAACCAACTCTCTTCAGAGAGCCGGCTCACCGCGCGCGAACAGGTGGGGCACTTGCCGTCGACGAGCTTGCTCTCTAACCAAAACGTCTCGTCCTGAACGCAGTACCATCCCTCGTAGGTGCCGAGATAGATGTCGCCGGAGGCGCGCAACCGTTCGAAGACGGCGGCAACGACGCGTTCGTGCCGCGATTGGGTCGTGCGAATGAAGTCATCGTAGGCTACGTGGTAAGCGGCAAAGAGCGCCTGCCAGCGCGGCACCAACAGATCGCACCACTCCTGCGGGGCGACGCCGGCGGCAGCCGCCGCATCGGCGACCTTCTGCCCGTGTTCGTCGGTGCCGGTCAGAAAGAACGCCGGCCCCTGCGTGCGGGCCGTGCGAGCCAGCACGTCGGCGACCACCGTCGTATAGACATGGCCGATATGCGGGTTGCCGCTGATATAGTAGATCGGCGTGGTGACGTAGTACGCATGCTTCATAGGAACCGGCTACCTTCCCGCCGCGTCCTGCTCTCGTCCTCTTGCGCGCTTGCGGAGGAGTACGCGCGCGTAGAGGTCGTTCCGGCTGCCCAACCCCTGTGCGCAGAGCTGCTTGGCCACCGCGGCCACGCTGCCGCCGGCTGCCAACAACCGGTCGACGGCGGCGTCCAGGCTTCCCTCGTCGGGTGGTAGCGCGCTCGGCGCGGCGAGGCGTGCAGCAACGACGAAGACGATCTCCCCGCGAACCGAGGGCGGCAAGGCGGCGGCGATCTCCTCGGGCGTGCCGAGGAGCTGCTCCTCGTGGCGCTTCGTGTACTCACGCAGGAGGAAGACCGCGGCGCCGGGCACCGCGGTCGCGAGATCCGCCAGCGTCGCATGGATGCGTTGGGGTGATTCGTACCAGAGGCTGGTCGCGCCGGACTCGGCCGCACGGGCGAAAGCGGCTCGCCGGGCCGAGCCGGCGCGCGGCGGGAACCCTTCGAAGAGGAAGCGGCGCAGGTCGAAGCCCGAGAGGACGGCAGCCCCGAGGGCAGCGCTTGGGCCGGGCAGCACTTCGAGCGCGACGCCCGCCGCACGCGCTGCGGCAACCAGTGCGCTGCCCGGGTCGGAGATCCCGGGCATTCCCGCATCGCAGACCACGGCCACCCGCCCGAGGCGAGCACGCTCGAGGATGCCGCTCGTTACGGCAGCGGCGTTCTGCTCGCGGTAGCTCCAGAGCTCCTTACCGGGGAGCTGGAGCGCCGCTAAGAGCTTGCGGGCGACGCGCGTGTCTTCGGCGATCAGCAGTTCGCAGGCGCGCAGCTCTTCGAGGGCGCGCAACGTGATGTCACCCAGATTGCCCAGCGGCGTCGGCACGAAGACCAGCGGCATGCCCGCTTAGTTCGTGCGCAGGACGGTCCAAATCTGCTTGAAGTTCGGGGCGCGGCCGTAGAGCAGCATCCCGACGCGATAGAGCTTTCCGGCGAGCAGCGCGATGCCCCAGAGCGCCGCGACGTTGATGGCCACCGAGAGAAGGATCTGCCAGACGGGCACGTTGCTGACCGCCATGCGGGCGAACATCACGAACGGCGCCAGCAGCGGGATGAAGCTGGCCGCCACCACCCACGGCGCATGCGGGACCGCCAGCGCCGTGACGGCGATGAAGAAGGCCGCGATCACCGGCATGACCAGCGGGAAGCTGAGACTGCCGAGGTCCTCGGTGCGGTTGATCAGCGCGCCCATCGCCGCGAACATCGTCGAGAGCTGCAAGAAGCCCAGAACGAAGAAGACCAAGAACCCGACACCGACCAACGGCGTAATGATCGTTCCGGTGAAGATGCCCGCCAAGCCGAACGGCGAGGCACCCGATGCGGAAGCTGCCCCGCCGGCGGGACTCCCGAGGGTGACTGCGGCTCCCACCCAGATCGCCAGCAGCAGGAGCGCGAGCGTCCCGGCAGCGAGCACCTTCCCGGCGAGCAGCGCCGTCGCGTCCACGGAGGCGACGAGCAGCTCGGAGATGCGGCTGGTCTTCTCCTCGGCGACGGAGCTCATCACGAACTGACTGTTGATCAGGATCAGCATGTAGAGAAAGACGATCAGCGTGTAGGCGATGCCCCGCGCCGCGTTCTGCGCGGTAGACGAGGCGAACTTCGCGCCGACGCTGTGTACCGTCACCGGTATATGCAAGAGGCCGGTGATGCGCCGTGCGTGCAGCGAGGTTGCCAGTTGCAGGTTGAGCGGGAGCAGATCGCGCCGTAACGTGTCGGTGTGGACGTTGCCCGGGTTACGCGAGTAGACGGCGATCCGCAACGCACCGTTCGCTCCGCGACTCAAGGCGATAACGGTCGATACGCGGTACGCCCGCAACTGCGCAGGCGCCGGCGCCGACGTCGACGTCACCACGCGGCGGATGGTGAAGTCGTGAGCGAGAAGAGGCTTGGCCTGCGCGGTGAGCCGCGGATCCCCCGCCAGCACGATGCGTTTGCCGACGTTTCCTAGAACCCCGCCGAGAAAGGCCGGCGCTTTGACGATGAACAGGATGAAGATAAGACCCACCACGAGCCCAATCAGGAAGGGGCGCGATTTGATGCGCCGCATGATCTCCGCGGAGTAGACGATGAGGACGTCGTTCATTTCGTCTCCTCGATGGCGCGGATGTAGATGTCGTGCAGCGACGGTTCGATGGCCTCAAAGCGGGTGATCGCGTCGGCCTCGACCAGCCGGCGAAGGATCGGCGGCAACTCGGTGGCGGCCGGCACCTCGTAATCGACGGCGCCGTCACTCTGCGCATTGCCGAGGCTGCGCGCTCCGGGGACCGCGCCGAGTACCGCGCAGACCGCCGATGAGTTGGGTGCGACGCGAATGACCCGCGTCGGCCATGCGGCGCGCAGTTGCTCCAACGTCCCCGACGTCTTGGTCGCTCCGCCGGCGATGATGCAGAACGACGTGCAGAGCTCTTCGAGCTGCCACATCTGGTGGCTGGAGAGGACCAGCGTCGCGCCGCGCGCCTTCAAATCGGACAGGACCATCAAGAGCATATCGGCGTTGACGGGATCGAGTCCCGAGAAGGGCTCATCGAGGATGAGCAGCTCGGGTTCGTGCACGGCGGCGCAGGCCATCTGCACCTTCTGCTGATTGCCTTTGGAGAGTTCCGAACACGGTCGCAACGCATAGTCCTGCAAGCCTAACCGTTCGATCCACGCATCGGTCCGCTGCGTGATCTTCGGCTCGGTCAGGCCGTGCAGCCGGCCGAAGTAGTGAATCTGCTCGCGCACCTTCATCTTTGCGTAGAGGCCGCGCTCTTCAGGAAGGTAGCCGCAACGCCGGCGCATCTTGCCGTCGACCGGCTTTCCCTGCCAGGCGATCCTGCCGCCGTCGGTCTCTACGATGCCCAGAATCATGCGCATCGTCGTCGTCTTGCCGGCGCCGTTGGGGCCGAGTAGGCCAAACGTCGTGCCGGGCTGGATCGCAAAGGAGATGTCGCGCACTGCACGCACGCTCCCGAACTCTTTGCGGATGTGGTCGACTTCTAACACCAGAGATAACCCTCTTGAGAAGTAGCGCACAAGTTCCACGCAACCGGCAGCATCGACACAAGCAAAACCGCGTGCCGCAGAGATCCGCAGACTCCACAACGACGCTTCCACACGCGAGAAGAGCAACCTCCGGCCCCGCGCAGGAGTGCCACCCGGCAAGGACAACCTTAGCTCATATTGCTCGCCCAATTCGGAGGTCCCCATGGATAACTCTTCGGGTGCGGCATCTGCCGCTGCGGGTCTCTTCGGCGGTCTCATGCTCGTGTGGATGCTCGTCATCCTGGCCGTCGTCGTCTTCTTTATCTGGCTCTATTGGCGCATTCTCGACAAAGCGGGCCTTCAGGGGCCGCTCGCCCTGCTCAACCTGATTCCCGGCATTGGGAATCTCATCGTGCTCTTGATCCTTGCATTCAGCGAATGGCCCGTCCAACGTGGCGTGACCACGCCGCCTGCCGAACGCGGGAGCTAGGAGGCTGTCGGAGTTGAGCCGTTTTCGGATTTGGCGCCGAATTTTGTTCGGAGACGAGGCGCGAAGAAGGAGCGAAGCCGTAGCTTCGTGACTGATGAGCAACGAAGTATTCGGGCAAAAGGCGGCCGAAAGACGGACACGTGCTGAACTCCGACAGTCTCCTAGGCGCGTTCACACGCCGGCGATGTCGGCGCACCAGCGCTCGACATCGCCGGCGCGTGACGGGAGGCTCGCCGAGAGGTTCTCGTAACCGTCGGCGGTGACCAGCACGTCGTCCTCGATACGTACGCCGATGCCGCGGAAACGCTGCGGCACGGTTGCATCGTCCGGCTGAAAGTAGAGGCCGGGTTCGACGGTCAGCACCATGCCGGTGCGTAGCGTGCCGTAACGATATGTTTCGGAGCGAGCGTTCGCACAATCGTGCACATCGAGGCCGAGCATATGGCTGACGTTGTGCAGCGTGTAGCGCCGATAGAACTGCCGCTCGGGATCGAGCGCCTCCTCAACCGAGCACTGCAGAATGCCCAGTTCGATCAAGCCTTCGGTCAGCACGCGCATCGCGCGGCGATTGGGCTCCAAGAAGTCGTTGCCCGGCCGCACGGCCTCGAAACCGGCGTGCTGCGCCTGCAAGACGAGATCGTAGACCGTGCGCTGCTCCGGCGTGAAGCGGCCCGAGATCGGGAGCGTTCTCGTAACATCTGCAGTGTAGAGCGAATCACACTCCACACCGGCATCGAGCAGCAGGAGCCCGCCGGGCCGCATCTCCCCGTCGTTGCGATTCCAGTGCAGCGTACAGGCATGCTCTCCGGCTGCGGCAATCGTCAGATAGCCGACATCGTTTGCTTCGATGCGCGCACGGCTCCAGAAGGCGGCCTCGATCTCTCGTTCGCTGCGGGCGTGCGGAAGGATCCGCAGCACGTCTTCGAAGCCGCGTTTGGTGATGGCAACGGCTTTGCGTAACTCATCGAGTTCGTACTCGTCTTTGATGAAACGCGCCTCGGAAAGCCAGGTGGAGAGCTCGCCGTCGCCCGGATGCACGGCGAGCGCCGCGTCGATGGCACGATGGTGTCCACGCACCAGGCGCACCCCCGGGCGCTGCCCCAACTCCACCAGGAGCGCATCGACCTCGTCCAGCGGGCGGGCCTCTTCCACGCCGAAGTAGCTGCAGCTCTCCTCGACGCCGCGATGGCGGCCAACCCAAAGCTCGCCGTAGACGCGATCGGTGAAGAACGCCGGGGTTCCGCGATTGTGCGCCGGCACATAGACCGTCGCACGGTGACCGTTTCCGAGCGGCTCAAAGACCAAGAGCGCGCCCGGTTCGCCGCCGCCCATCAGATATGCGAAGTCGCTGCTCGGCCGAAAGCGGAAGTTGGTGTCGTTAGCCCGCGGCTGCTCTTGCCCGGCCGGGACGATGAGCCACTCACCCGGGAACGCGGCGGAGAGCGCGTGACGCCTGGCGCGCAGGCGTTCGATCTGCGGATGGGCAGGCTCACCGGGCGTGGCCGCAAGCCATCCCTGCGACATGAAGTCGATCAGTTTCGCAGGCACTTCCGTGTCGTGGCCGGCGCGCTTGGGGACGGCGAGGCGTTCACGCGTATCCATGAGGCCGTAGGGCTTCGACCCGGCAGCGCCTGATCCCGGCAGCCCGGGAAGCGGGCGCGCAGGCGGCAAACCCCCAGTGCATGAGCGACAACGGAATGCGGCCGGCCGATGCCTTTGCCAACGAACGAACCTATCTCGCGTATATACGCACGTCCCTGGCGTTCATCGCGTTTGGGTTCGTGATCGCCCGATTCTCGCTCTTTGCCACCGAAATATCGAAGATCGCGCACGTCGCCGTCCCCAGCACGCACCTCTCCGCGGCATTCGGCACGGTGATGGCGAGCTTTGGGATCGTCATCGCCATCTTTGGATCGTGGCGCTATGCCTCGTCGGATCGCGCCATGCGCCAAGAGCGAACGCTGGCGATGCCGCAGTTCGTGGCCTATGTCGGGTCCATCGTCGTGGCGTTCATCGGCGCCATCGTCGCGATCGAACTGCTCTCTTTCCGCTAGGAGGAACCCGCTAGAGCACGATATCCAGACCGATGTCCAGCGACGGCGCGCCATGGGTGAGCCAGCCGACGGAGATCAGATCGACGCCGCTGCGCGCGATCTCCACGATGGTCTCAGGGCGTACGCCGCCGCTGGCCTCCGTGATGACGCGCCCGGCAACCAACTGCACCGCTTGGGCGAGCATGGGAGGCGGCATGTTGTCCAAGAGCACCGCATCAATGGGCGTCTCTAACGCCTGGCGCAACTGCTCGATCGTATCGACTTCGATCTCCACCTTGACGAGATGCCCGACGCTCGCACGCACGCGCGCGACTGCGTCGGCAATCGACCCCGCGAGCGCAAGGTGATTGTCTTTAATCAAGACCGCATCGTCGAGACCAAAGCGATGATTGCTGCCGCCCCCGCAACGCACCGCATACTTTTCCAGCGCGCGTAACCCCGGCGTGGTCTTGCGCGTGTCGACAACGTGCGCCCCGTAGGGCGCCACCAGATCCACAAGCTGCCGAGTCGCCGTCGCGATGCCGCTGAGCCGCCCGAGCAGATTGAGCGCCGTCCGTTCGCCCGTGAGGATGGCTGCCGCCGGGCCGCTGATCGTCGCGATGCCGTCTCCCGCCGCAATCGGCCGCCCATCGGCAAGCGCGACATCCACGCGAACCGCGGGATCGAGCAGCTCGAAAGCCAGCAGGCAGGCGCGCAGGCCGGCGACGACGCCCGCACTGCGGGCCACCAGTTCGGCGCGCGCTTGCCGATCCGGTGCCACGAGCGCATCGGTCGTCAGATCGCCGCCATGGGCGAGATCCTCCAGCAACGCGCTGCGAACGAGCGGCTCGACGATGAGCCTGCCGGGCTCACGCAACGACGCGCAGCCGGGTAAAGGAGCGCTTCGCATAGGCGTCATCGGCGATCGGATGGTCGGTGCGGTAGTGGCTTCCTCGGCTCTCGCGCCGCTCGAGTGCGGCTTCGGCAACCAGCCGCGCCACGACGAGCAGATTGCGCAAGTCGCCATACTCGTTGCGATGTACGGCATCGAGCTGCTCGATCCGCGCGATCGCAGATTGCAACCCTTCGGCGTCTCGCTCCAGGCCGACGTTGGCGTACATGAGGTGACGCAGATCATGCAGCGCTTGAATCTGGTCCGGCGGTGCGCTCAGCGCCGGCGCCACGATTCGTCGAGCGGGATCGCGCGCCGGCGGCAGGGCACCATGCACGTCGGCAGCAACGCGCGTGGCATAGACCAGCGCTTCGAGGAGCGAGTTGCTTGCCAAGCGATTGGCTCCATGAGCGCCGCTGGCGCTCGTTTCGCCGCAGACCCACAGGCGCAAGAGCGAGGAGCGCCCCCACTCGTCGACGGCGATCCCCCCCATGTGGTAGTGCGCTGCGGGAGCAACCGGCATCGTCTGCACGCGGGGATCGATGCCCGCCTCCATGCAGCTCGCGAAGACGGTGGGGAAGTGCGTCGCGATCGCCTCCCCGATGGCTTTACGGGCATCCAAGCCGACGGTACGGCCTGCGCGCATCTGCGCGAAGATCGCACGCGCGACGACGTCGCGCGGCGCTAACTCTGCATCGGGATGCACATCGCACATGAATCGTTCGCCGAGATCGTTCACGAGCGTTGCGCCTTCGCCGCGAAGAGCCTCGGTAACCAGCGGCATCGGATCGCGACCGACCGCCAACGCCGTCGGGTGAAACTGCACGAACTCCATGTCGGCGAGGACCGCTCCGGCACGAGCCGCCATCGCGATGCCGTCGCCTGTGGCTTGGGGCGGATTGGTGGTAAAGCGATAGACGCGTCCGATTCCGCCGGTCGCTAAAATCGTCGCATCGGCTCGAAACTCTCGCGTCTTGCCGGAGGGCAGACGCACCACAACGCCGAGCACACGGCCGTTCTCAACCCACAGATCTTCGGCGCTGACCTCTTCGACGATGCTGATGTGCGGATGCGTGCGAACCGCGCGCGCCAAGGTCTTGAGGATCTCGTGCCCGGTGGCATCGCCGCCGGCCTTGACGATGCGGCGACGCGCGTGCGCCGCTTCACGACCCAGGATGAGTTCGCCCGCGTCATCGCGATCGAAGTGCGCGCCGAGTTCGAGGAGCTCCTCGATGCGAGCCGGCGCATCGCGCGTGAGAATCTCCACGATGGCATCGTCGGTGAGCCCCCCTCCGGCACGATGCGTATCCTGCGCGTGCAGCAGGGGGGAGTCATCGGAGCCCATCGCGGCGGCGATGCCGCCTTGGGCCCAGTCGGTAGCGGCTCCGGTTCCGAGGCGTGCCTTGCAGAGAACCGTGACGCGCATCGGCGCGAGCTTGAGCGCAGCCATCAGGCCGGCGATGCCGGCGCCGACGACCAGCACATCGCTACGCTCCACGGGAGAGCTCCAACATGCGGTCCACGGAGCGGCGAGCGGCCTGCGCGATCTCGGGCGCAACCGTGACTTCGTACTCCATCGCCTGGAGGCTATGCAGAATCTTCGGCAGCGTGTTGCGCTTCATGTGCGGACAGAGGTTGCATGGGCGCACGAAGTCGACGCTCGGATACTGCCCCGCAACGTTATCGGCCATCGAACACTCGGTGATCATCACGACACGCGGAACCGGCTGCGCCGGTTCGTTCTCATGATCCGCCGCCAAGGTTCCAACGTAGCGCGACATGCCTTGCGTGGAGCCCACGTAATCGGCCTCTGCCAGAACATCCGGAGGGCACTCCGGGTGCGCGAGGATCTTCACGCGCGGATCGCTCTGCCGGAAGCGGCGCAGATCGTCACCGCTAAAGCGCTCGTGCACTTCGCAGTGGCCCTTCCAGGCGATGATCTCGACCTGCGTCTGCGAAGCGACGTACTTCGCCAGATACTCATCGGGGAGAAAGATGACTCGCGGAACACCGAGCGCTTCGACGATCTTCACGGCGTTGCCGCTGGTCACGCAAATGTCGGATTCCGCCTTCACCTCTGCCGACGTGTTCACATACGTCACGACCGGAACGCCGGGGTAGCGCTGACGCATGAGCCGCACGTCGGCAGCCGTGATGGAGTCGGCGAGCGAACAGCCGGCCAACAGATCCGGAACCAGCACCGTCTTCCCGGGATTGACGAGCTTCGCAGTCTCCGCCATGAAGTGGACGCCGCAGAGCACGATGACGTCGGCATCGGTCTTGGCTGCTTCGATGGCGAGAGCAAGCGAGTCGCCGACGATATCGGCCACCGTGTGGAAGATCTCCGGGACCTGGTAGTTATGCGCCAGGATCACCGCGTTGCGTTCGCGCTTGAGACGATTGATGGCGGCGACATAGGGGCCATGCAGGGGCCATTCGACGCGCGGAATCACGCGCTCAACGCGCTCGAAGATCGGGGTGGTCTCGGCTTCGACGTCCGGGGTGTAGGAAAAGTCGGTAACGCTCATCGCTCGTCAATCCGTCTTGCGGCTGGAGCTCCTTCGCACCTCCTACGACCCATGAAGCTCAGGGCTGGATGCGCCCGGCGTCACCTCCAGCCAATCGCGACCGCCGACCTACAAGCCGCTCGAATGCGTGTGAGACTCCGGCGGCACGATGCCGGGAGCAAGCAACGGATTCTAGAAGTCTGTCGGACTTGGGCAGGAAGAACGCGGACGAGGGTGCGATGAGCCGACGATGAGCCCGCTCTTTACCGGCAGAACGTCGCTGCGGGACCGCACCGAGCGGCTGGCGTTTTGGTTGACCTTGCCGTTCGTCCCTCCGGCGCTGCTCATCGTCGGCTATGCGTTGCACGAGTCTATCGGCGCCTCCCAAGTCGCGCTCTTCATAGTGCTGGCGATGCTCTACGTGACGCTGGCGCGCGGGCGGCTCCTGGGCACCAGCGTGATGGCCCATGAGGCGCAGTATCCGCGGGTCTTTGCGATCGTCAAACGCGCCTGCGCGGCACTCGAGATCCCTCTGCCTCTCGTCTTCGTGCGCGAGGACAACTTCGTGCCGGTAGCGGCACTCGGCTTCGGCGAACCCTATGCGCTCGTCGTCTCCAGTCACTGGATCGAGACGTTCGCAGACGACGAGCTGGCGTTTATGATCGGTCGAGAACTCGGCCATATCGCAGCCGGCCACACGCCGTTCCTCTCACTGCTCAGCGTAGGCGGCAACGAGAATCCCATCATCGCCGTGATCTTCGGCGCGTGGCTGCGACGATGCGCGATCACCTGCGATCGCATAGGGCTGCTCTGCTGCGGCTCGATCGATGCGGCCATCCGCGCCATCGCCGTCAGCTCCTTTCACGAATTCGGACGGCGCATCGATTACACGGTCTTCGCAGAACAAGGCCGCGAACTTGAGAACGATGCCGTCTTCCGGTTCGGAACGTGGCTTGGCGCCGAGCCCTACGCCACGGTCCGCATCGCCGCCTTGCGCGCCTTTCTGCAAACCAGTCTCTTCGAGATCGCGCAAGCCTGGTTTCTCAAAGAGAAGCCGGAAGAGCCGCCGTCCTTACCAACCGGCACAACGCTGAGCGTGCAGCCTCGGGACTGCGCGGGCTGGTGGCGACGCTTTGCCGCCTTTGCCATCGACTTTGCGCTGATCTCGTCGATCTTCGGCGTATCGGGCGTGCATTTCGGTGTCCAGATGACCCGGGATCAAGACGCCTCCATCGTTCTCCATTCACGCACTGCTGCTCCAAAGACACGCAACCCCGGTGGGAACACAAAGACCGCTACCTCGCTTGGCCCATTCACCGTGACCAAAGACGGCCCGGCAGTCCACACCTCGAAGGGCTTGGTCTCTCTCTCTCCCGTGCGTTGGCTGCGCGCGTTTCGGCGCATCGCCCTTCTTGTCGCCCTCACGCTGTATCTGGCGATCCTCGTAACGCTCGCCGGGCAAAGCTTCGGGATGACGATCGTCGGCATCCGCGTCGTCGGATTAAACTTCGAACGGCCAAATGCGCTGCAGAGTTTTTGGCGTTACCTCTTTGCCGCCGTCTTTTGGCTGCCGATCGCTCTGGTCAGCTTCGTGTGGCGACGCACGCTCCTGCACGACTGGGTGAGCGCAACGCGAGTGGTTACAACCGAACGGGCGCTGGCGCGAGCGGCGGCTCGGAGTTAAGGGCACCTCGATCTCCGGGTGCTTGGTTTTGGCCGTCGGGGAAGGCAGATGCGAGGAGGATGCGAGGGAGCATATACAGCGTGATCTGTGACTGAGCACCCGACGAAGCAGATGCGTTTCCCGGGGGTCAAAGACGAGTGCCCGGATTTATCGAGGTGCCCTTAGGTTCGACGCCGAGCACATTGCTCAGGCGAGTCAGGGCGTTCATCGCGGCGATGAGGCTGACCAGTTCGACGATCTCACCCTCGTCGTAGTGGGCTTCAAGCTCGCAGCGCACGGCCGGCGGCAGCGCTCGCGGCTCGCGGGTGAGCGCCACCGATGCCGCTAAGGCCGCGCGTTCACGCGGCGTAAAGCTCGGGTCACGCGCATAATCGGCCAGCGCATCGAGCGTTGTGTCATCCACCCCGAGACGCCTCGCCGAGGCGTCATGCATGGCCCCTCAATAGGTACAGGCGTTCAAGCGCGCGACCATCACCGCGCACAACTCCTTCGTCCGGCGCGCAACCGTTCCGGCGTCGAAGATCGACGCAAGATGGGCAACGAGGGTACGCGCGATCTGCGGACGCTGGGCCAACGCCGCGCAGAGCGCGCGCTCGTGATCGCTCACGATGCGGAGCTCTTGGTCAGCGCGACGATCGCCGCATCGCGACGCAACACGTCGAAGCGCGGATCGATCGCCAGGTCCACCCGGAGCATCGTCGGGCGCGCATGCCGCAGGACGGCTAAGGCTGCCGCCTGACGATGCAACGATGCCAGCGCGATCGCCAGATCCTCCGAGGAGACCGCGCGGCGATGACCCTCGGCATAGCGCAGCTCGGCGCGAGCGCGCTTGGGATGGTGCCCGGCGACGTAGACCGGAACGAGCAGCGCTGCGGCCTCCGCCCGGCACGACGCGCACTTGTGCGCGAATGTATGAAATGCGCCGATTGCGTGCACCATGTTGCCCCGCGCTTCATACGCAAGCCCGATCTCCGCCCACGCATCGACGCGCTGCGGTGAGAGATCGAGCGTCTGACGTGCATAGGCAATCGCTTGGTCGTAGCGACGGTCGTAGTAGGCCGCACTCGAGAGCCAATCGGTGGCCGCTACCGAGAGAGGATCGATGTCGGCGGCGGTCTTGAGCTCCCGCAAGGCGCGGGCCACATGGCCACGCAGGAGCAACGCCGTGCCATACCATTGGTGCGCCGGTCCGTCGCGAGGATCGAGAGCGATCGCGCGTCGCAGCGTACGCACGCCGCGCGCCAGGTGGTGCGTATCGATGTCGATCAGTCCAAGAGCAGCATAGGCCTGCGCGCAGCCCGCATCCAGTGCGAGCGCTTTGCGCGCGTACGCCTGCGCTCGCGCGAAGTAGACCTTCGGCGCGATCTTCCCATAGTGGTAGTCCCCCATGATCGCGTCGGCCGCAGCCAGACCGGCGTAGCCGCGCGCGTCGCCTGGATCGGCATCGACTACCTGCGCGAAGTAGGACAGGCTCTTGCGAACGCCTACCGCAGTCCGTTGACTCCAGTAGTATCGGCCGATCTGATAGAGCCGGCGTCCGTGCGCCGAGAGATGCGGCACGGCAGCGGTATATGCATGCGCGCCGGCCGCGATGCCGGCCACCGCGACGAGCACCGCGCCCGCCACCGCTAGGCGCAGGTACATGCGAGACCAGAGACGCGCAGGCACAGGCCGATGCGCGACCGCTCCCTCCGCGAGCGGCAGGGACGCAGCGATAGCAACCTGCCGAACCGCGCCGACGAAACGATAGCCGTGGCGAGGAACGGTCGCGATCGCATCGGCACGCCAATGCGCGCGAAAAGTCTTGCGCAAGACGTAGATATTCTGGGCGAGATTCGCCTCGTCAACGTAGCCTTCAGGCCACACGCGCGCCAAGAGCGCAGGCTTGGCGACCACCTCGCCCGGGCGTTCGACGAGCACCAGGAGCGTCTGCACGACCTTCGGCCCAAGCGCGAGCGGCTCACCACCCAACGAGAGGATCAGTTGCTCCGCGTCGAGGCGGAACGGCCCGAGTTCATATACCGGCATCATCGATGCTCCAGCGAGAAACGTTTGAGGGTTTTCTCATGGACACCGCCGGGAGCCTTGCGGCAGGCTAGCCAACGTGCCCTATCGCGCTCCGATCCTCGCCCTCGTCGTCTGGATGCTCCAGTTCCTCCTCGTCTGCCCCCCTGCACAAGCCTGGGTATCGGCCGACGCCACCTTCCCGGCCGTGCGTGCGCCCCATCGGCCGGCTCTCAATCCGCTGATGACAGACCGGGAATGGAAGGCCGGCCGTCTGCCCGAGGATGGCGGCTTCGAGAATCTCACCACACGCTCGCCCGCAAAACTGGCGACCGCCGTCTACCTGCTCTACGACAGCCGCTACCTCTACGTCGGCTTCGTCGCGCATCAGCCGGGCTGGCCGATCACCGCGACCGGCCATACCGATAACGTCGGCTTTGGAACCGATGATTTTGTCGGCATCGGGCTCGACCCCACCGGCACCGGTACTCGGGTCTTCTACTTCGAAGTGACCCCGGCCGGGGTGCGCTACCAGCAGGCCAGCGAAGACGCGCGCTACCGGCCCACATGGCAGGCGCGAACGCTCGTGCAGGGCCACACCTGGCGCGCGGTGATGCGGATACCACTCAACGTACTGCGCCCGCGCGCCGGCGTTTCGAACTGGCGCATCAATGCCATCCGTTCGGTGGCAGCCCAAGGCGACCATTACACCTGGGCGTTTAACGGGCTCATGTTCGACGGTCAGCAGTGGCCGCCGTTTCGTGAAGCCCGCTTCTGGCCACGCTGGACCGGCGTACGTCTGAACCATCTCCGCGAGGTGCGCCCCAAGCCGCGCGTGGAGGTCTATGGCCTCGAAAGCGTTGGGCGCGACCGGGAACTCTTTGCCCAAGCCAACGGATCGTTCCAAACCCAGAGCGTCCGCACGACGGGCATCGACGCGAGCATCCCGCTCACCGATACCATCAACTTCGTTGCGACGGCGAATCCCGACTTTTCGAACGTCGAAGTCGATCAGCAGACCATCGCTCCTCAAGAGTTTCGCCTCTATCTCCAAGAGTATCGACCGTTCTTCTCGCAAGGCGCCAGTTACATCAACGCCGACGCCGCAGGCTTTGGTCCCAACACCATCTTTTACTCGCCGAGCATTGGGCCGTTCGATCGCGGGGGCAAGGTCGAAGGAACCTTCGGCTACCAATCCTTCGGCGTTCTCTCCTTCCGCGGCTTCGATCGAACCACGGGCAACACGTTCGATGACATCGCCTATGGCTATAAGCACGCACTTCCCAATCGCACGTTCCTCTACTGGGCGGACGGAGTCTTTGCCCATCACAGCCTCGCGGGCAGCGATGCTACCGCGCAGTTTGGAGCCGCCGGGAGAAACCTGAAAACAGGGTTCGTTTGGGGTGTCGACAACGCGTTGGAACGCGGAACATACGTGACAAACGGCATCGCTCATGCAAGCAACGGCTTTATCGACGTGCATAAGCCGAACTACGAAGTCAACCTCGGCTATGTGGACCTCTCGCCCACCTACGACCCGATCGACGGCTTCACCCAAGACGCGGACCTTCACGGATTCAATGCGTTCGCCTTCCTCGGTGGTCCCACGCGCCGCGCCAAAAATGCCGCCATTTTCGTCAACGCCGACCGCTACTTCGACAACTCGGGGGCGGTCCACCAGGCCGACGCCGGGGTCTTCCTTAACGCCACGCTACGCAACGGCCTCTCGCTCAACGGCATCGGCCCACAGATCGGGCGCCTGCGTCAGTACGGCGTTCCTGCAGGCCCAGGCTGCAGCGGCCCGATCGTCGCCACGACGACCTACAGCGGCTATCCCTGCTATCTCGACGGAGCGACCCAGCAGTACGATCTGATGAACGTGCCGATCGGTTGGAAAGATGGGACGCCCACGCCGATCGATGCGTCCGTTTCATGGGGCATCTTTGGAGCCTCCTACATACACCTCTACACGCTTTCCACATCCCGTCCGCTCGGGCACGGTTTCTCACTCGGCCTGGCTTACGACGGCAGCTATCAGCGTTCGATTGCGGGCGGCCTCCTCGACTCGCAATGGCTGCGCCGTGTCTCCCTCGGATGGAGCCTCGCACGACATGCCAACCTGACGCTCGCGCTACGCTCGATCAACGGGGGCGGCGGTTTCGCACCGGAGCAAGGCGTGAATTTCGCTGCGGGCTTTCACCTTCGCCTGAACAACGGCGACGATCTCTACGCGGATTACGGAACGCCGGCATCCTACGTCACCTTGAATCGCTTTATTGTGAAGTACGTCTTTCGCTTGAGCGGTCAAGCCGGCACCTAGGAGGCTGTCGGAGTTAAGCACGCTTCCGTTTTTGGGCCGAATTTTGCCCGAATACTTCGTTGCTCATCAGTCACGAAGCTACGGCTTCGCTCCTTCTTCGCGTCTCGTCTCCGAACAAAATTCGGCGCCGAATCCGAAAACAGCGTAACTCCGACAGCCTCCTAGTTCATATAACGCGTTTCGTAACGATGACACGACAACGCGTTATGGCGAATATCGCATGAAACAAAAGCCGTATGCACGCAGTAACGAAGGGCGTACGCTTCAATACGGATCGAACATGCGATCCGAAACATGAAGGGAAGGATCATCGTGAACCCGGTTATCAAAAACACTCCAAAGCGGCCGCGAGTCGAGGCGCAACCCGTGCTCCCGTTCGTCCGCGTGATCGAGTTCGTGTCCAACGGCAACTCGTTCAGTGGCTGGGGTCCGACGGTTCCGGGGTCGTCCAGCATCATCAAGAGCTGGAACTAAACGACAATCGGTCCTAGACCTCGTAGAATCTCGTAGAGTGCAGCAACTCTCCTGATGCGACGCTATGAATTCGTCCTGGTCGACGCGTTCACGACGACACCCCATCAGGGGAACCCGTGTGCGGTGCTCCTCGATGCCGCGGGCCTGGAGCCGGCCGCCATGCAGCGGATCGCCCGCGAGCTTGGCCTCTCCGAGACCGCCTTCGTGGTCGGCTCGGAGCGCGCCGATGTCGGCGTACGCTACTTTACGCCGCTACGCGAGATTCCGCTCGCCGGCCATCCCACCGTTGCCACCGCCCACGCCTTGGTTGAAGCCGGGCGCCTTGCGCCCAACGCCCGGGTGAGTTTCGAGATGCCCGCCGGAGTGATTCCCGTCGACATCGAGACGATCGGGCAGAGCCGCCGGTATACGATGGAACAACCGGCTCCGAAGTTCGGCGCGCTCATCGATCCGCTTCCGGTCGCAAGCGCACTCGGGCTCTCGCCGGCCGACCTCTTCGGCGAGCGCCCACCGCAGATCGTGTCGACGGGAGCGCCGTTTCTCTTGGTTGGGCTCAGGTCACGCGATGCGTTGGATCGGGCGCATGCCGATCGTGCTGCACTCTTCGCGGCGTTCGACGAGACGGCGTTCGGCGTCCATCTCTTTGCGCGAACCGACGGCGAGACAGCCTTCATCGCGCGGCAGTTTGGGGCACCGGGCGACGTCGCCGAAGATCCGGTCACCGGCAGCGCCTGCGGCGCGCTGGCGGCGTATGCGTGGCAGAACCGGTTGGTCGACGAGCCGGCATTCACGATTGCGCAGGGCGCCCACGTCGGTCGCCCCGGGCGCGTCTACGCGCAGGTCCTCACCCACGGCGGCTCGATCACCGGCGTGCGCGTCGGCGGCGAAGCGGTGAGCGCACTACGCGGCGCTATCGCCGCCTAACGTACCTCACGACGCGTCGGCGCGACCGAACGATGCATCGGCTGGGTACTGCCCCGCGATGCAATGCAGAGAGCGCGCGGCTTCTCGCTGGTGGAGGTGCTCGTAGCAGCAGGCTGCGCGCTGCTCGTGCTGGTCGGACTCGCGCAACTAGCGACGGTGTGGATGGGAAGCGCCGCACGCGCCGACCGCCGGGTCCAAGCGGTGGCTGCAGTCGATCAGTTCCTGGAACGCTGGAGCCGCGAATCGGCGGGCGCGTGGTCGATCTTCGTTCCGAGCAACGACGTTCTCGGGCGGGCGAATGCCGACGGGCACGAGTTCGATCTCTACACGCAGGATTCGCTCGGACGTGGCGCCTTCACCGCGTATCGTTACGACGCCGCCGCGCAGACGCTCACGCGCTACGTCTATGCCGCACCCGGCTCTGCGCCGAACATTGATGGAGACGTCGCACACGGCATCACCGCGTTTGCCGCCCGCAGCGTACGCGCCGCTAGCGTTGCGCAGCCCACAGCTCCTGGATTCGATCCGCTCTTCGCCGCAGACACCATCACGGATGTCTCCTACGACCTCGGCTTAGGGGCAACCGTCACGGGCGGCAACGCGCTGCTTCTCGCGCATATCAGCGCAGATGGAGCCGACGACACGGTTGCGCTGGCAAGTGGAACCGCTCCAACGCAGATCACCGTCGTGATCCCTTATACGCCGGCGCCTACTCCAACCCCCTAGACGCACACGCGCTGAGCGCAATGCCTTTTGAACCAGTCAATCGCGAGACCGGCAACCTTGCCAAGTGCACCCGGCTCCTCGAACAAATGCGTCGCTCCCGGAACGATAGCCAACTCGTTATGACAGCGTAGCCACACTTGCGCATCACGATTCATCGCGATAACCGGACGATCGTTTCCGCCGACGATCAACAACGTCGGCGCCGTAACCAAGTGGAGCGCCGGTCCGGCAAGGTCCGGGCGTCCGCCCCGAGAGACGATCGCGCTGACAACGTCGCCAAGCTGCGCCGCGGCAATCAGCGCCGCCGCTGCGCCCGTGCTCGCACCAAAATACCCAACCGCGCGCTGTGGCGTAATGGGGTCGTGTCGCATGCAATTCGTCGCTTGGATCAGACGATCGCTCAGCAGCCGAGTTTTCCGCCGGTGACGTCGATCGCAACTTCGCAATCTTCCAGCATGTGCGTTCTGTTCATAGCGCGCCCGGATACGTCTCCGGTGGTTCGACGGCGCGCGTAACGTCGTAGTGATAGGCGGCTCGCGCCAGCAACACGCGGACTTCATCGTCGCTAACCTGATTGAAATTCTGATAGTGAACTCCAACCGCGCCGAATTCCACCGGGGTTTGCACGCACACGACCTCGTCGGCATAGCTGCGCAGCATCGTGCAAGTTTCGGATGCTCCGACCGGCACGGCGACAACGATGCGCGCGGGCCCTTGAGCGCGTAGCGCCTTTACCGCTGCGCTCATCGTGGCTCCGGTCGCGAGCCCATCGTCGACGACAATCGCGATCTTCCCCTTCAAGTTGGGGAACGGCCGATTCCCGCGATACAATTGCTCGCGGCGGTCGAGCTCGGCGAGCTCGCGGTGAATCACGTCGAACAACTCGTCGCGCGATACGCGTACCACGCCGAGCAACTCCTCATCGAGCACATAGTGTCCGCCCGACGAGATGGCGCCCATGGCAAGTTCACGATGCCCGGGAACACCTAGCTTGCGCACGGTGAGCACGTCGAGCGGCGCATGCAAACGCAGCGCCACCTCGTAGGCAACGGGTACCCCGCCGCGCGGCAGCGCGAACACCACCACGTCGGTTCGGCGCGCATATCGTGCAAGCAAAGCGACCAATTCGCGCCCGGCCGCTTCGCGATCACGAAATCCCATCGTTCGGGCCTCTTCAGCGATCCCAGCATACCGCGCCGCGAAGAAGGCGCGATGAATGTCCCTTCCCGGGCACTTCTCCGACGCGATGGTCCGTATGTCGGACGCCAAGGCGGCGCACGCCCCCGAAACAAGCCGCGTACACGCGCAGCACCTCGTCACGCGCGCCGTTCGGGTCGAAGATAAACCGCAGGCCCCGCCAAGCATCGCCAAAACGCTGATCGCTTCGTTTCCTCAGGCTCTATTGCACATAGTACCATTCCCGCGCTTATGTCGCAATAATTCCTCGCCCGATGTTATATCGCAAATATTGCCTGACGAGCCCAGAAATCAGGCCGCGGACATCCCCTCCCCTAGTTTCCTAAGCCGCCCAGCCACCGTTTCCGCAACTTTCAGAGGTGATTTCGGCCGCTCGAACACCCAACTCTGCCAAGCACTACCGGAAACCGACAATCCGGGGTCGAAAAGCTCGGCCGTATGGGGAATACCCGCTCCGTGCAGTTTCCCGAATCGATGACCGGCGTTCAGGTTGCGACGATGGTGCAAGCCGAACTGAGCGAACGAGGCATCGCAGTCACGATGAAGAGCGTGAGCAACGCCCAACTCTTTTTGCCGCGTACCGAAACGCTGGCCATGGGTGACTTCGATATGGCGTACGTGCCGTGGACGATGGGCGCTGATCCCGACGATTCAGCGGTGCTGAAGTGCGGCGCGCCCTCGAATTACGCGTACCAGCGCGGCCTGCACGGTTTTTCGCCGAACGCCTTCGCGCCCACCTGGAACGCCGGAGCCTGGTCGTGGTGAAGCTGCGCAGCCTTGCGGTAGTGACGGTACACGGCGCGGCACCGCATCCGAAGAGCCGGGCCTCGCAGGGCGGTCATTTTCCGGAACGAACGCGGAACCAAGTTACTAACGCAGGAGGAGCGAAATGATTCTTGCAGCAGCTTTGGCCGGCGTTCTCGACTGCGGCTCGAATTGGAGTTGCTTCGAGGGCGCGCTTTCGAACGCCACGCCGGCGTCGGTGACGCGCTCCGTCACCTCGCAGGAAGGCGGGCATCCCAACACCACGACCTTCTCGCTGCACCTGACCAGCGTTTCGCCGCCGCTCGCGGTACTCGCCGTACGTATCAAAAGCGCGAAGGAAGTGCAACTCATTGGTATGCAGGAAACGTGCACGTTTCACGTAGATGCGCTCGATGTGCTTCTCAAAGAAATCGATACGATGAATGCTATCTCGCCGATGGCTTTCATTGCGGCCGATGCGTGTGCGGGGCAACTGCTGCCGGGATTTGCGTCGATGAAGGTTGCGACGAATCTTTCCGCGCAGCAGCGCGCCGTACCCAACGGATTCCAAAACTGCGGCTTCTCGATGGGCTGCATGGTGCGAGCGCTGAATCGCCATCAGCCTGCGGTCGAGTGGAACGTGACCTATCTGCCGCTCTTCGGGCTCGATATCACCGCCGTCAGCCTGTTGCGCACCAGCGCCTTCAGCGGCGACGGCGCGACGTTCTACATCGACACCGTCAAGAACACCGTCGTGCTCGACCCCAGCATGATCGCGCAGATGAAAGCCAAGCACGCTTCCGCTGCGCAAATCGCCCAAGCTCAGAAAAAGGCGAACGCTTCCGCGCAAACGAGCGTCGGCCTCGACGGCACCTGCCGCTTCAAGACCACGGTGCTGGAAGCGATGCTGCGCCGCTGGTACGCCGGCTCGATCTCGACCAACGACTGGAAACAAGCGCAAAGCTGCCAAGGCAAGATGTTCGCAGGCCAACACTAGCCCAGCCGCGAGCGCTTGCGGGGGGCTAACAGAGCAGAGCCGCTGCCACAAAGCCTCAGAGCCGCAGTCGCAGCATGATTCAGGTCTTCCACCGACGCTGGCGGGGCCGCTGATTCCTGCGTGCGCCCTACGCTTCTGCGCTTATAGTGCAAATATTCCGACCGCGCTTCTTCATTAGTGCAATTATTCGGAATATTTGCGATATAGCAATTTCCTCATGCCCAGAAAGGGACTCGAACCCCCACGGTGTTGCCACCACTGATACCTGAAACCAGCGCGTCTACCAATTCCGCCATCTGGGCGCGGTCGAGCGGATTTCGTGCTGGGCGCGGCCGGCCCTGCCGCCGAGCAATGCAACCGGGCGTTGCTCCGGTGGATTACGAGGCCCGGCATGCTTACGAAGCTTCTGCCCATCCTCGGCATTACGTTCGTCGACATTCTCGGCTTCAGCATGCTGATTCCGATGCTGCCGTACTTTGCGACGCACTTCGGTGCATCGCCCGAGACGGTGGGCCTGCTCTTCGCCACGTTCTCGCTCTGCCAGTTGGGCGCAGGGCCCCTCTGGGGCGCGCTCTCGGACCGCATCGGCCGCAAGCGCGTCCTGATCGTCAGTCAAGCCGGCGCGACCGTCGGCTGGGCGATGCTCGCCTTTGCGCCGAGCCTCGCATGGGTCTTCATCGCCCGCATCGTGGAAGGCATCTCGGGCGGCAACATCGGCGTCACGCAAGCCTACGTCGCCGATCTGGTTGAAGCCAAGGATCGCGCACGCGCTTTCGGCTATATCGGTGCGGCGTTCGGCGCCGCGATGATCTTCGGCCCGCTCGGCGGCGGGCTGCTCTTCGCGCGCTATGGATTCACGGCCCCGTTCCTCGCAGCGTCGGCGCTGCAACTGCTCACGCTCCTGCTCACCATCACCCTGCTGCCGGAATCGCTCGGTCAGCGCGGCGATGAGGCCGATGTCGGCGTGCGAACAGTGCTCGCAACCTTCGGCAAGCGGCATCTGCGTCCCATCCTCTTGGAAAAACTGGCCCTTTCCCTGGCACTCTACGGCTGGTTTGCCGTCATCGCGCTCTATCTGCGCGCCCAGCTCGGGATGACGCTGGAGGGCACGGATCTCTTTTTTTCGCTCTTTGCCGCGAGCAACGTCATCGTCAACACGCTGCTGGTCGGGCGCATCTCGCATCGACTCGGCGATCGGGTGATGACCAACCTTGGGCTGGTCGCCCTCCTCTCATCGTTCCTGCTGGTGCCCTTGGTACACGCTGACGCGATGCTGGTGCTGATCGCGATGCTCTTTACCGTCGGCATGGCACTGGCGAATAACGGCATCACCGCCCGCATCAGCAACGCAAGCTCCGATCGCGAACAAGGCACGGTGCTCGGCGTCAGCTCGTCGCTAGACTCACTCTCGGGAGTGCTGGCACCGCCGCTCTCGACCGGACTCCTCGGCTCGTTCGGCGCCGGCTATGCAGGCATAGCATCGGCGGCCTTCTCGGCGGTGGCACTTGGGATTGGCGTGATGAGCGCGCCTACAGACGCGAAGCAATCAACGCGATGAGCCCGGCGAGAGGCACGATGGCCGCCAAACCAACAGCCGTGCTGCGCTTGGCCGCCTTCGCGTGAGCCTGTTCTTCGTCCATCGCTCTCCTCGACGTCGATGCGCACCGGTGAATCGGCTCGCTGCTGGCGAATGATTCCCGCGATGTCCGATTTCCACTTCTCGCCGCGACCGAATCGTGCCCATGAGATTGCCTGGCAGTCATGGTCGCCGGAGGCCTTCGCCCGGGCAACTCGCGAAGAGAAGCCGATCCTGCTCTCGATCTCCGCCATATGGTGTCACTGGTGCCATGTGATGGATGAGAGCACCTACTCCGATCCACGCGTGATCGCGACGATCAACGAACGCTTCATCCCCGTTCGCGTCGACAACGATCGTCGTCCGGACATCAACGCGCGCTACAACATGGGCGGCTGGCCGACAACGGCGTTCCTCACCGATGACGGCACGACGCTGACCGGAGCGACGTATCTGCCCCCCGAGCAGATGCTCCGTGCTCTTGAACAAATCGTAGCCTTCTACGCCGAACGACGTGGCGAGATCGCAAACGACGCCACGGCACTCAAGGTAGCAGCACGAACACCCACATCAACCGACCGAAGCTTCGATGCGAGCGCGGTGGCGCGCGTTGTAGAAGGCCTCCTCGCCGCGTTCGATCCGGAGTACGGCGGCTTTGGGGACACCCCGAAGTTCCCGCAGTCCGACGCCCTGGAGCTCTTGCTGCTTGAACGGCGCGCCAGCGGCGACCCGCGCTACCAAGAGATGGTGGCTCTGACGCTCTCCAAGATGGCAGACGGCGGAACCTACGATCATGTCGAGGGCGGATTCTTCCGCTACTCCACTACCCGCGATTGGTCGGTTCCGCACTTCGAGAAGATGTCGGAAGACCACGCCGGCCTGCTGCGCGTCCTCGCGCAGCTCTACCTGCTCTCTCCAAACCCACAACTGCGCGCAACCCTGCTCTCGGCCGGCGGATACGTGCGAGGTGTCTTGCTCGATCCGGCGACGCATCTCTTCGCAGGCAGTCAAGATGCCGATGAAGCCTACTATGCGCTACCGCTCGAGGAGCGTCGCAAGCGCGATGCGCCCTACGTCGATCGCACGTCGTACACCAACTGGACGGCGGGCTTAGCCGGGGCGTTCGCCGCCGTCTCGTTCGCACTCGGAGATCCCGGATTTGCAACGCAGGCATGCGCGGCGCTCGACGCTCTGCATACACGTATGCGCGATAGCAACGGCCTGCTCTACCACTATGTCGAGCCCGACGGTGAACCATCGGTGAACGGCCTGCTCACCGATCAAGTCGCCTATCTTCGTGCGTTGCTCGATACGCATGAAGTCACCGGCGAAGGCCGCTTCTTCGAACGTGCCGTTCCGCATGCCGACGCGCTGCTGGCGCACTTCGAAGCTCCCGATGGCGGTTGCTACGATCGCTGCACCGACGATGCCGCACTCGGCAGCCTGCGCGTAGTCGATCGCCCCATCGTGGAGAATGGAGCGCTCGCCGATACGCTCCTGCGTTTGAGCGTTCTCACTGACGATGACACCTACCGTCACGCAGCAGAGCGCGCTCTACGCCTCTACGCCGACACCTACAAGCGCGCAGGATCCTTTGCCGCGACCTGGGCTCGAGCGGTGCGACGCTCGATTGCGCGCTCATGCTGCCTGCGGATCGTCGGCACGCCGAGCTCTAGCCGCGCGCTTGCCGATGCCGCCCTTCGCCTGCCGAGCCCCTTTGTGGCGGTCCGCACGATCGACCCATCGGAGGAGGAGGCGCTCCAGCGCCTTGGACTCGAGACGACGGCCGTGCCCACCGCGTACCTCTGCGTCGGAACGACCTGCAGCGAGCCGCTCCGGCAGGCCGCCGATCTCCCGTCTGCCTATGCGCGGATCGCCGAGGAACGCTAACGTTCCGACCGAACGACCACGCGATGCCGACCGAGGATCTGCACCCATGGGATGCGCTTGCCTTCGGCGTAGAGCGTTCCTTCGCGTGCCTCGCCACGTTTACGCCGGTCTACATCAGCTTTGCGCTGATGGCGTGCCTGGCGGACGGGTTCACCGAGCTCTCGCTCAAGCACGCGGAGTTGCGCACACAAGCGTATACGTTTGCCAACGTCTTTGGGAGCGTTGCCTTTTTCCCGACGCTGACGGCCGCAGTTCGCCTCTACGTCCCCAAATTTGATCTCGACCTGCGCCGCATCTTCGCACTCTTTGGCTACAACATCATCCTCGTCGCGGCGGTGATCGGCGGGCTCTTTGCCTTCCTCGTTCCGGCGTTCTTTATTGCCGCGCGCTTCGGGCCGACTCCCCAGGCCTATGCGATACGCGAAGCCCGCGGCGACGAGCCCCTGAATGCCTTCGCCATCTCATGGGAAGCCACGCGTGGGCGCGGCTGGGGCACGTTCGTCCTGCTCCTGCTGCTCTTTGCGGTGGCGGCGTTAGGGATCTTCGTTCCGCAGTTGCTCTTTACGTCTGCGCTCTATGGGAACAGAGCCTATGCCTTCGTCCTCGCGCCCATTCTCTTTGCTCTCTACCTCTGGTTTCAGCAGGTCGCCAATCTGGCAACGGTACGTTGGCTGATGCTCAGTTCGCCGGGCGAATAAAGACGTTCCAGAACCAGCAGCCCCAGAGCCCCACGGCAACGCTGTACGCGATGAGCACGTAGGCGAACTTCGGCATCCAATCGCGCATCGCATATGCCATCAACGCAAAGAGCAAGGGCTCGAAATCCAGTGCATGTCGCATACCGAACTGCGCGAAGCCATTGACGTAGTAGATGAAGTTCGGCCCCGCGAGTAAGACGACGCCCACCCACAACGCGATGACCATCCGCAACGGGCGGCGCGCGAAGAATGCCAGCACCAGGGCAGGTGACGTCCAGGTCAGCGCCACGCCCGAGAGCGACGGCACGATCCATGGGAAACGCCCGATGAACTGCGGGGCCTGCACGAAGTAGGACCACAGTTGATACGGAAGGTACTCGAGGCGAAACGGCGATCCGTAGGGCGAGCCGGCGAGATCTTGGTGGTACCAGGCCGTGTAGCCGATGTCGTACCACGTGCCCCAACGCGCCTGGTTGTACCACACCCAGAGGAGCGCGATGGGAGCCAGGGTTGCGAGAAAACTGCCGAGTCGCTGCAGCCACGGACCGGTCGGCCGCAACGGTCGTTCGTCGTCGGTGATCAACAGATAGGCGTAGATCGGCAACGCCAGCAGAAACGTGAAGCGCGATTCCAGTGCGGCGCATGCGTAGATAGCGACAAGCCACCCGCGACGCTTACCGGCCAACTCAACGAGCGCGAGCAGCGTGAAGCAGACGGCGCTCACATGGGCGAGAAACCACACATCTCCGAGCATCGCCGCCCACAGCAGATCCGTTCCGGCTAGTGCAAAGGCGCAGAGCCAGACGTTGCGCTGCGGCGGTAAGCCGATGCGCTCACCGAACTCCCAGAGCGCACCGATCGATACCCCCGCCAGCAGAAGCGCGAGCCACGTTTGGTTGACCGCGCCGCCGAAGACGGCCACCACCGGCATGAGCAGCAGCGCCGGAAACGGGGCCTCGATGATGTAATGCCGGCCGCCATAGGCCAGCGCGTCGATGTATGGTCCGGGCCAGTTGATCCAGGCATGCCCGTGCAAGAAGGCCTGCGCCAGCAGCACGTAGTTGTCGTATGGCGTCGAGCGCCCGTGTGCGACGAGCGCGCTGACGAGCAACGCAACCGCTCCGGCAAGCCACGATCGACGCAGCGTCACGGTCTCTTGACGACCCGATAGAGGGGAGGCATCGAAGCGACGGCTTCGAGACGATAGCCGGGAAGGCTTCCTTCGGGCAGACCGACGACGTACACCGGTCGCCGGCGCAGCCAGCCGGGAATATACGCCGCGTCGTTGCCGAGCCACGCGGCGTCGAGGGTACGCCCGCCCAGTCGATCTTCGACGTAGGCTGCGTAGGCAAGCGGCGTTGCGTAGGTCCAGGCCGCGACTAAGATCGCGTTGTGCGGCGTCAACTGCAGCACCCGATCGACGGCACGTGACGCGCGGTTGTCGTACGGTTGGGCGAAGAGAGAACGTCCGGAGATCAGCAACGTTGCGGCCAGAAGTGCAAGGCCGATCGCCGCCCATCGTCGCAGACGAAGTCTGCCCGCACACAACGTGCCGAGGCCTTCGCCGATAAAGATGGCGCAGATCAAGAACGACGTCAAGAAGTAACGCCGGAAATCGGCTTCTTGCGTGAATCCGAGAGCAAAGGGCACGCTCGGGAATCCCGCCAGCAACAGTACGCTCGCACGCACCCGGTCACGCCGCAACGCCACGATAATCCCAAGCAACGCCAGCGCGATGCCGATGGGAGTGAGTTCCTGCCACACGGCTGCAAGATAAAGCCCGCCGCGTTTCTCATAGACCTGCGGATCGACGATCGATCGCACGCCTTCACCGACGCCGAAGCCGGAGCCGGTGACGAGTTTGATAAAGCCGTGCATCGTGCTCGGCTGATCGTAGTCCCAGAACGGCCGGCCCGCAGGCAGACCCAGGGCGCGCGTCGGGTCGAGCCGATGCGCACCGACGTAGGTGCTGCGTAGCGGCAGATAGGCGTAGAAGCCGGCGACGATGAGCGCGCAGAGGCCGATCGCCGCCAGCAGGCGTCGAGAGGAGACGTCGTGCATTCGCGCCAGCAACACGACGAAGAGCGCGGGAAAGAGCAACACCGCGACCGGATGGACGGCCATGCCGACGCCCCAGGCGCCGGCCCCGGCCAGCAGATAGCGCGAATCGCTCGTGCGATACCACCGCAGCGCGCAGAGCAGGGTGACGGCGATCGCGGCGATGGCCAGCGCATGTACCTCGGCGCGCGTTGCACGCGTCCAGGCGATCTCACCGAACGCAAAGCACCACGCGCAGGCAGCGCCGATCCAAGGAGCATCGCAGCTATCATCGACGATGCGATAGATGCACCAGGCCGCGGTGCTCATCCCAAGCGCGCTGAAGATGCTCATGCGCCACGCGACGGTGCCAAACGGCAGAAGATGCGTGAAGAGAAAACCCAACACCGTGAACGCCGGAAAGCCGGTGGGGTGCGCGATGCCCAGAATCCACGGCACCACATCCATCTCGCCCACGTCCCAGAAGCCGGGCGAGCGATAGGCCGAGAGAGCGTAGACGGTCAACGGCACGCAGAACGCGAGCCAACCCGGCCATCGCGCGCGCGCTATCACGATTTAGAAGGCGGGTAGCGTCGGGTGCGGCAGCGGATGCGGCGCGCGGAACGTCGAGTCCGGCAGGCTCGGTGGGAAGGAGTAGTCTTCGAAGCTGATCCGCTCGCGCGCCGGTCGCCCGTCAACGTGCGCGTTCACCGAAACGAAGACCGGCATCCAGTAGGCGCCGAATGGAGCGTAGTCGATCTCGCCGTTGCCGAGCGCCGTTCCGCTGACGCTTGTGAAATCGAGGCGCATCGGAAGATAGGTCTTGGCATCGATGATGAGCCGCGTCACCGTGAAGCCGACGGCGGATTTCACGTACGGTATCGCGTCATAGACGTAGGCCAGATGCCCATCTACTTTTCCGGCACGCAGAAAGACGAAACCGTACACACCAGGCCTGGGCGCCAACCGCCGAACGGCATACCGATCGACGCGACGATAGATGCGCGTAATCTTGCGCGAGAGCGGAATCCCGTCGACGGCGATGGTCTCGTCGCGCACACGCGTTCCGCTGCGATAGATGAGATGACGCTGCTCGATGTTGGTCGGGCCCGCTTGTGAGACGCTATACGAAAAGATCATAGCCTTGGGGGTCGGCAGCGCAGCCAGCACCAGCTCGTAGCGTTGCAACACCACCTGTGAATCCAATAGCTTCGGCGCCGCAGCAACAAGCGCGCCGGCGATCAGCGCAGCGCAGAACGCGGCGCGCAGCTTCACGCCAGCACCGCGTCGCGGATCGCCTGCACGGCAGCTTGGGCACCCTGCGCTCGTTTGCCGCCGCCCTGTGCTTGAGCCGGCTGCCCTCCGCCTTTGCCTTCCACAAGCGGCGCCGCCAGTTTCACGAGGTTACCGGCATGTACGCCGGCTTGTACGAGATCGTCACTGGCCGTAACGAAGAGGCTCACGCTGCCGTCATCGACGCCGGCAAGCGCCACCACGCCGCTGCCCAAGCGTTGGCGAATGGCTCCGCTCAGATGGCGAAGCGCCTCGGCATTGGCTTGCGGCACCACCGCTCCAACGAACGCCCGCGCGCCGTTTCGTTCCACCCGATCGAGGTAACTTTGAGCATCGGAGGCGGCTAGACGCGCTTTGAGCCGGCCAACGGCGCTCTGCAGGTCGCGGACTTCGCGCTGAAGTTTGTCGATCCGCTCGCCCAGTTCATCCGGCGTTGTCGCAAGCGACGCTGCAAGCGAACCGACCAGCTCCTGTTGCCGCTGGACAAACTCCTCGGCCGCGCGAGAGACGCAACCCTCGATGCGACGAATGCCGCTGCCGATCGACGACTCGCTCAGCATCACGAACAGACCCAACTCACCCGTGGAGTGCGCGTGCGTTCCGCCGCAGAACTCAACCGATGGACCGGCCTGCACCACCCGAACCGCTTCGCCGTACTTCTCGCCGAACATCCAAATCGCACCGGTCTGCCTCGCCTGTTCGATGGGAAGCTCGCGCGTGATCAGCGGCCGATCGTCGCGAATGAGTTCGTTGACGCGCTGCGAGACCGCATGCCGCTGCTCAATGGAGAGCCCGCCCCCGGGCCAGCGGAAGTCAAAGCGCATGCGGTCGGTGCCGACCCACGATCCGGCCTGGGCAACCTCATCCCCGAGTACGTCCTTGAGCGCGCGCTGCAGCAGATGCGCAGAGGTATGCTGCCTGCGTATCTCGCGTCGCCACCAGTCGTGCACCACGGTGCGCACGCGTTGCCCGACGGCAATCTCACCGCGTTCCACGTACCCGTGGTGGGCCACGGCCTCACCGAGGTACTGCGTATCCTCAACCACGAATCGCGCCGCCGACGCACCGGTTTGGTCCTCCAACAGGATCAGGCCGCGATCGCCGATCTGGCCGCCGCGTTCGGCGTAGAATGAGGTTCGATCCAGAACGAGCGTGCCCCGATCGGCTTGCGCAAGCGCGGCAACGCCGGCCTCACCCCGCAGTGCCGCCACCACCTCGCCCTCGCTCTCCAAACCGTCGTAGCCGGTAAAGAGCGTCTTGACCGCCGGCAGCTCGGCGACCGTCACAACGGCTCGTTTCGAGGCTGCATCGCTACGCGCACGATGGCGCTGCGCGTCCATCTCGCGCTCGAAGCCGTCGGTGTCGATGGCCACGCCTCGTTCGCTTGCAATCTCGCGCGTTAGCTCCATCGGAAAGCCGTAGGTGTCGTGAAGCGTGAAGACATCGATACCGGAGAGCAGGCGCGTGCAGTCCTCGGTGGCCTCAGCAACCAAGCGATCGAGCATGGTCATTCCACGCTCGAGCGTTCGATCGAAGGCCTGCTCTTCCGCTGCCAGCGCTTGCGCGATGCGCTTGCCGTTGCTTCGCAGCTCGGGGTAACCCGATTCGAGCGACGTCATGACGGCGGGCACGAGCGCAGCGAGAAACCCATTGGGGTAGCCGAGCAGCTTCCCGTTGAGGATCGCGCGGCGAATGAGAAAGCGCAGCACGTAGCCGCGATCGTTGTTCGATGGGTAGATGCCGTCGTTCACCAGGAACGTCGTTGCGCGCGCGTGATCGGCGATGATGTTGCGCCGCACCAGTTGCTCGGCCGGCGACAGCGACGTGCGGCCGACCGGAGGCTGGGCTGCGATCAGATCGGTGAAGAGATCGGTCTCGTACATCGAGGCGCAACCGTTGCAGACCGCCAGCATTCGCTCGAGGCCCGCGCCGGTGTCGATGGCTCTGCGCGGCAGCTCCGAGAGGCTGCCGTCTGCGGCGCGATTGAACTGTTGAAAGACCACGTTCCAGATCTCGACGAAACGATCGCCGAGGTTGGGGCCGCGGTCATCGGGTCCGGCCGCATACTGCGCTCCGGTATCGTAGAAGATCTCGGTTGACGGGCCGCAGGGGCCGGTCGGCCCCATCGTCCAGAAGTTCTCTTCGCCAAAGCGCGTAATGCGCTCGGGAGCAAACCCGATCTCGCTCGTCCAGATGCGAGCCGCCTCGTCGTCGCCGGTGTGAACCGTCACGTAGAGGCGCGCGGGATCGAGCCGCATGACCGCCGTCAGGAACTCCCAGGCGTAGGCGATCGCTTCGCGCTTGCCATAGTCACCGAAGCTGAAGTTACCCAGCATCTCAAGGAAGGTGCCGTGGCGGCCCGTGCGCCCGACATTCTCGATGTCGCTCTTAGCGCCGGCGACTCGCAGGCAGCGCTGCACGGTGACGACCCGCGGCGCGGGTGGCGGCTGCTCGCCAAGGAAGGCCGGCACGAACTGCTCCATCCCGGCGATCGTAAAGAGCGTCGTCGACATCTGGTCGGGGATCAGCGTGGCGGAGGGCATCTGCTTGTGCCCTCTAGCCACGAAGAAATCCACGAAGGCACGGCGGAGGTCCTGGCTTCTCATCGGCATCGGTCCATTAAGATACCAAACCACTCGCCCAACCGCCTACTACCCGGGCGGGGTTCGGCCCAAAATCGGCAGGCGCCCCAAAGGCCACCCCGTCGCCGTAAACCCCGTCCTGGCGACTGAGATCGCGTCGTATCGCCGCCGAAACGAAACCTTACGGCGAGTTCGGAGCTGGAACAAACTTAGGCGTGGTTACGGCACGACAGCGCTGATTTGCGCTGTTAACCCGAAGGCGTTTGTGACCGTGATGTTACAAGTTCCCGACTTCAACGACGTGATTGCTACGTTCGAATTCGTAGAAGCAAGCAAGGTCGCGAAAAAGCCCGTCGCACCAGCACGCGATTAAAAAATCGACCGGCGATTCGTTCGGCGAGCCGGCGTTAGAAGCGACGGCCTGCCTTTTCATAGGCTTGGTCGTGTGGGTCCAGGGAAAGGACGCGGACGACCCGCGTCCTTTCCCTTTTTTCTTTCCGAATTGCTTCGGGTCGCGTTCGAGTGCGTCGAAGATCCGTGCGAGGGTCGGTGAAAAATCCGGGTCACTAAGCCCGTAGTCGGTAATGTCTTTACCGACCTCGCGATGCGGTTTGACGATCCAGCGTTCGGCGTCGCCCGGCTTTACTGTAGCGGACTTCGTTGGCTTCGTCGATCGCGGCGAGGAGCGCTCGCCCGTCGACGAATTCGCCATCAGGGGCATTTGCTCGACGAACAAGCTCAGCATCATCGCAGGCGACAGCTCGGGGCTCAAAAAGCTGCTCGATTTTACAGCCGAGAACGATAGCAATTTTTTCGAGACTAACAACGGTGACATTCCCGTCGCCTCGCTCGATTTTGGAAACGGTTGGACGGCTGACACCAGCTCGATCAGCCAACACGGCTTGCGAAAGATTTGATTCAGCTCTTTTTCTGACGACATTGCGGCGTAGTGCCTCCATAGCGTTCACGATGGTGTACTCCTCAAAAAGTCAAGCGCACGATATGCTGGCAAAGAGCCCGATACGGCTGACGCATGCCTCGGTGTGTGTGGGGGGAAATCTGCTATCCCAGAGAGATAGTTTAGCAATACGTACGGTGAAATGTCAACTATCGTTATCAATTAGGCCGGCAGGCTTTCGCTTTCGTATTTTTGGGCTCGCAGAGGCCCGTTCGCGGTCGGCGATGAGCCCTTTGCCGCCCTAGCGGCCTCAACGCGCGCGACGAATGGCGGCGGCGCGAACGGGACTCCATTTCATGTTCACACTGAAACAGAGGGCTCATAGGCTACCGCTAGAGATTCGATCGCTAGAAAGGAAGAGATGCACAAAGTCAACACCAACCGCGTTCCACCCGTGACGTGGGCTTCACCCAAGGGCACGTTCGGGGGCTCGGGTATCGAAATCTCCGAAGCGCTCGGACGCAATCCGGACTCCACCGACATCAACGAACGGCATCCGTTTGATGTGGAGATCATGCGCGTTCCTCCCGGCAAGAAGGTCTGCCCGTATCACTCGCACAGCGCGCAGTGGGAGTTCTATCACGTGATCTCCGGCAACGGTACGGTGCGCCATGAGGGTGGGGCGACCGCCATCGAGCCGGGCGATGCGTTTATCTTCAAGCCCGGCGAACCGCACCAGATCGACAACGACGCGCAAGAAGATCTCGTCGTCTACGTCGTCGCTGATAATCCGATGGGCGAGTCGTGCTACTATCCCGACAGCAAGAAATGGATCGTGCGCTCGCCGGAACGCCGGCTCATACGCTCGGCTCCGCTCGATTACTACGACGGCGAGGAGTGAGGACTTTAGCGCTCTATCACGCCATCATGTACGGCGTCGACGACGTGACTGGCGGTGGCGATTGCGCGGATGCGCCTCGCGTTTTGGGAGCGGCCTCGCGGGTCCGGCGCAGTTGCTCATGTCCACGCGGGACGAAGGAGGACGCTCTGCCCGCACCAAAGGGAGCTCGACATAAGGACGGTTTGCGATGTTGCGCTATATTCTCTTCGGAATGACATTGCTGGCGGCGGTGGTGCCGGCGGCTTGTGGCGGCGCCCCGGCGTCGTCCTGTTATGGGCCCTCTAGTCTGCCCGCGATACCCGTTATGCAGCTTGTGTATCCCGCACCGGGCGCGACAAACGTACCCGACCAGCCAGGCAGCATCGTCGTCGCGTTCAGCGCGCAAATGGGCGCCTGGGACATGCTACTGCAAAGCACCGGTACGCCCGTAGATATTGGCACACTAGGGCCGCCGCCGTCGCCGCTGCCCTCGCCGGCGGCAACGCCGCCCTTCGCGAATCCCGTCTATTACGGTGTCGCCGCGCCGCAGTTGAACGCCGCCACGGCATATACGGTAGACCTTAAAGAGACGACGCTGCCGTGCATACCGGTGTCGTCGCTCGGCTCGTTCACGACGCGGTAGTCCTTCAGATAAACGTCCGAGCACGCAAAGAAAAACGTCGCCGTTCAGCCGGAGGGAGATCAGGCGGTCGTCGACATCCGGCAGCGGAGTACGCGAGCCTGAGGGACCTGGTATGCTGCTGCTATGCAGCAACGTCGGCCGGACCCGTTCTTCGAGCAGTTGTGCCAGGATCTCCGCGAGGGGATCGCAGCAGCCGATGGTGGCGACGTCGTCGATGCCGAGGTCGTCTGGAGCGAGTTCGGAGTCGAGACTCCACCGTCGGCAGCGCGACGACGATCTGCGTACCCTATACAGCTACATAGCCGTCGACAGCCCTGATCGCGCCCGAGCCTTTTATTGAGCAGGTCTACGCTCGCTGCACATTACTCGAACAGCATCCGCTCGCTGGCCGTGCGCGACCCGATCTTTCGCTCGTCGACGCAGGACTACGGTCGCTCTCGATTCGTCCTATAATTGCCTTTTATCGCTTCGACGAGATGCGCGATGTCGTCGACATCTTGCGGGTGATTGATGGACGCCGCGATCTTGGGACGCTTTTTACATAGCGATCTCAGGCGAGTGATTCCCCCTCAAATCTGGTTTACCGCACCCGCGACGACATTGAAGGATCTTCGGCGATCGACTAGGCGAAGAGCGTCCCGAAATCGCGCCGCCCGTCGATGATGCGACCAATCTGGACGATATCCGTCATTGCGTCGTAGGTGTAGCAAATCACGATGGGAGCTACGGGAATGGAGCGCATCCCGGGCACAACGTGCCAATACTCTGGCCGCTCGCGGCCCGTGAGCGGAAACTGTTCCAGGACACGGAGGCACTTCTGGATACGTGCAAAGAGCGCCCTCGCCCGTCCCATGCTATCCCGCGCGACGTATGCCAACAACTCCGCGACGTCCTCTTCGGCTTGCGAACTGAAGCGAACGGCCGCCACTACAGCGACGACGGCCCTTGCGCTTGCTCCCGTTCGATCGCGTCGAGTCGACGCTCCAGGCGTTCGACGACCTCGTTCGCCGGTGCTGTTTCACCACGGTGAACCGCGACGAATCCTTCGCGGAGATCCTCGCAGAGTTGCTCGAAGAACGGGTCCGGCCGACGTTGCTGCATAGCAGCAGCATACCACACACGGCGGCGGGCGCAGAGGGCTGCGCCATGATCTTCGCCGGTGTATCTTGGCGTTTCCCGGCCCGCTGAGGCCCGTCTCGCTCCCTGGCTGAGTTTTTGGGTCTCGCCCGAGGTGGGGGGCTCTCGGCGCACTCCTAGAGCCTCCCGCGCTTATTTTCGGGGGTGCAGGCGGGCGTTATAGTGAGGGGTCCCCGTCGTCTGCACGCAGGCAAGCCGCTGCCGATCGAAAAACAGGCGGTATGTCGTCGCCGTTGGCAGCAGGTCGGGGAGCGTAGCGAGCCGGACTTCCTTTGTTTGTTGCGAGGACTTGGCGCACCCGCTCTGCCGGGGCCTTCTCCCCGATCAGACTCTCTCAGGACGGCCCAGGCGCGCGGGCCGCGTACCGTTCAACTCGGCCATGTGGAGAGCCGCCCACGCCCTGCGTCCCGCGAGTCCGAGGGCATCCGTCGTAGCGTTTGAGTCGCGTTTGAAACACGTGCCCGAGGCGCCGCCGGCGGCAATGTGGAATGTTCATGGCATAACGCAGCGAGAGTACACGGTCATCTTAGATCCCGAGAACGATCGGCGATTCAACGTTACGGTGCCTGCGCTGCCGGAGATTGCGACGTTCGGGGCGACTGTGGCCGAGGCCGCTCACGAATGCGCGCGAGGCCATTACGCTGGTCATTGAAGACCGCACGGCTTCAAGGGAAGATATTCCGGCGTCGGATGTGGACTCGGGCGCGATGCAGCGGTGATCGGCTCATCGACGTACTCCGAAGAAGCGAGTTTACGTTTGCGCGCCAGCGGGGCTCTCATGTGTCCACGCACGAATCAGCGACCGAAAGCAGCGCCCAATTTCACGAGAATGGGCGATGCTATGTCGGAAACCATCTATGCAGAGTTTAGGACATCTTTTGAGTCTTTGCCAAATATCGAGAATCTCTAGATAACTGCGGCCGGAACGGCGCAACGATGCTAAGGCTGCTTCGGGGTGAAGCAGCGTTCCTTTGCGTTGGGCGCGATCACCGTCTCACCGAGCGTGGTCTCTGGACCAAACCGCGGCCAGGGTGCGGCGCTAGTCCTTGAGCACGCCGCGCAGCTTCTCAAGGGCCTTCTGCTGAAGTCGAGAGACCTGCATCTGGGAGACGTTCAAGCGCCGAGCGATCTCGGTTTGCGAGATCGCTTCGTAGAAGCGCAGATAGATCACAATCCGTTCGCGACCGTTGAGGACCTCGAAAGCGCGCTCCAGATTCGCCTTATCCTCGAGCAGCGCAAGATCCCCGTCGGTGGTGCCGATCGTATCGGCGAGTCGCTGCTGATGCTTATCACCGTCCGAGGAGACTTCGCTATCCAGCGAGAGCAAGTTGTAGACCTGCCCGAGTTCCTGCGCTTGGAGAATCTCCTCCTCACCGGCGTTCAAGTGACGCGCAAGCTCAGCCACAGTCGGGCTGCGCCCAAACTCCACCGCCAGTTTCTCGACCGCCCGATTGACTGCCAAATTAAGCTCTTGCAGCCGGCGCGGGACCTTGACCGCCCAGCCCTTATCGCGAAAGTAGCGCTTGATCTCGCCGACCACCGTGGGCGTCGCGTAGGTAGTGAACTCGACCCCGCGCTCGGGATCGAACCGATCGATCGCCTTGATGAGGCCCACCGTGCCGACCTGCACGAGATCGTCGAGCGGCTCGCCGCGATTGGCAAACTTCAAAGCGAGATAGCGGACCAAGTTGAGATGCGCGACGACCAGTTGCGTTCGCAGACGATCGTACTCATCGTCATCGCCGTCACCAACGAGCGGACGCGCCTTGCGCACCGCCGAAAGGCGAATGAGCGCATCACGGAGACGCGCGCGATTCCAGCGTTCGTCTTCTTCCCGCCGAGCCACTAGTTCGACAGCCGCTTCACCATCACCAGATCCATCCCGTGCGAGGCATCGGCATCGAACTCGACCGTATCCATCAACGAACGAATCAAAAATAGACCGAGGCCCGATGAAGCGCCGTCCGCCCGGCGATGGTCGCCGGCAACGGCACCGCTCGGCGCGCGCACGTGGACGCGCAACGCAGCCTGCTCGATGGAACAACTGATCTCGATCTGTCCCGCGGCGTCGCCCTGCGCGATGGCATTGGTGCAGGCCTCGGCGACGGCTAACTTGATGTCCTCAATGGCTTCAATGGGAAAATCGCTTCGGCTGGCGACGGTCGCGAGCGCCAGTCGCGCGACCACGACCCATTCAGCCTTTGCCGGAATCCGCAGGAACACGACGTCCTGCGCAGTCTGTGCCCTCACCTCGCTCACGAGAGCGCTTTGAGCGCGGCGGCTTCCGTGTCGAATATGCCAAAGATCTTCACCAATCCCGTAATATCGAAGATCTTGCGAATCTGCGGGTTGGTGCAGACCAGGTTGACCGTTCCACCATGCTCACGAACGCGTTTGAGGCCGCCGATTAAGACGCCAAGCCCGGTCGAGTCGATGTAACGAACCTGCTCCAAGTTGATGACCAACTGATAGGTGCCTCTATCGATGAGGCCACTGACGACATCCTTGACCTTAGGTGAAGTATAGACATCGATCTCACCGCCGACATCGATCACATGCGCCTTGCCGACTTCCCGCTCGCTCACCTTGATATCCATGTTCCCCACACTCACGCCTCGCTCCCATGATGCGTAAGATCATCGCGCGCCTGCTCCGCCGCAGCCTTGCCTTCGTCCACCGCAGCCTCAAAGTTCCCGCGCGCATTTTCGACGATCGTCCGGCCGCGCTCGTAGAGATCGTGCAGATCGGCGGTCGCATCCTTGGCGCGGTCGGTCGCCTCGCGCGCCTTGCCGACCAGCAGATCGCGCGTATCTTCCTGTGCGAGGACCAGTGCCAAGGCGCCGCCGATCAGCGCGCCGATGAGGAAACCGGCAGCGAATCCGCTGCCGCGATGCTCGTTTTCCATTCTAGTGCTCCTTCTCTTCGCCTACGAGGCGTTGCGACCGGTCAGCAGACGTCGAAGCGCCGCGGTGACCCCTGAAAGCGTGGCACCGACGTTCACGATGGCGGGCGACACAGCGCCTTTTGCAAGATCCGCCGTCTGCGTCAGGGTGTTCGCAGCGCTTTCGAGCGACCCCACGACGCCGGAGAGGCGCGCGAGCGTCGTTTCAGCGGTCTGCGTGATGCCCCCAACGTGCTCCAGCATATCGCTCACAGGCTTGCCGACGGCCTCAAGCTGCCGATCCACCTCGTCTAAGGTTGTATTCATGCGTCGCAGCGTACGCGCAAGCGCCAGCGCCGCCACAAACGTTCCGAGCCCAAAGAGGAAGATCCCGACGCCGATGCCGACGTCGCGGACGATACCCCAATCGAAAGCGGTCTCCAAGCGACACCTCCCTGGCTGCGCCTTCCGGGCGCCCTTGGTCTATTCCCCGTTCGAACGCCGATCTTACGCAGGAGTTGAGTTCTTACCCCGAAGATCGCCGACTACACGCGCCAGGGCCTCAACGCTTGCGTCGATCTCCTCCGCCGTGGTGTCGCGACCGAGCGAGCAGCGCAGGACTCCGCGCTGCCATCCGGGGTCCAGCCCCAGCGCCGCGATGACGTGGCTGGGCTCAAGCACACCCGAGGCGCAGGCACTCCCGGCAGAGACGGCGATGCCCTCCAGGTCGAGCCGAACCACAAGCGGCTCCGAGTCGACCTCGGCAAAGGAGAAGCTCGCGATGTGCGGGACGCGCACGGCCTCCCGAGCGTTGACCCGGGCATCGGCGACCGCCGTCAGAACGCCTGCCTCCAGGCGGTCGCGCAGCGCTTCGACCCTGGGGGCGACCTCGCTGCGTTCGAGGATCACCAGCTCCAGGGCGGTCGCCAAGCCGACCGCTCCCAGGACGTTCTCGGTGCCGGCACGCTTGCCGAACTCTTGGCTGCCGCCGTGCAGGATCGCCCGCAACGCCACGCCGCGACGCACGTAGAGTACCCCGACACCCTTGGGGCCATAGAACTTATGAGCCGCAAGGGAGATGAGATCCGCTCCCAGATCGTCGACGTCGATCGCGATGTAAGGAGGCGCCTGCACCGCATCGGTGTGGAAGAGCACTCCGCGCTCGTGCGCCAAGCGGGCGAGCCGGCCCACCGGTTGCAGCGTCCCGATCTCGTTGTTTGCCAACATGATGCTGGCGAGAATCGTGTCCGGGCGCAGTGCCGCCGCGAAGGCGTCAACATCCACGTAGCCGTTGCGATCGACCTCAAGCAGCGTGACCTCGAATCCGTCCTCACGCAAGGCGTCCAGCGCATGGAGCACCGCATGGTGTTCGATGCGGCTCGACACCAGATGCCGGCCGCGCTCTCGCAGGGCGTGCGCAACGCCGAAGAGCGCGAGGTTATCGGCTTCGGAGCCGCCGGCGACAAAGAGGATCTCCGAGCGATGCGCCCCCAGCAATGCCGCCACGCGGTCACGCGCATCGTCCAAGAGCGCGCGCGCGCGCCGCCCTTCCAGATGCAGAGAACTCGGGTTATACGCAGCCTCACCCGCATGCGCGAGCATCGCCGCCTGAACGTCGCGACGCACGGGCGTGGTGGCGGCATGGTCCAGGTAGATCCGAGCAGGCCCGCTCATTCCGCTCGCCGTGCTTCGATCCACGAACGCAACTTGGCCTCCGCGCCCTGATCTCCGGGCTCGAAGTAGCGTCGTCCTTGGAGCCGCTCCGGAAGGTAGGCTTCCAGCCGCTTCGAGGGCGGCAGGTCGCCGGTGTGCGACATCGCCGCATAGTCGGTGTGAGCGTAGTGATAATCGCGGCCATACCCGAGCGTACGCATCAATCGGGTCGGCGCGTTGCGCAGCGAGAGCGGGACGGGATCGTTGCGGGTCTCATGCACATCGGCCAGCGCCGCCGTGTAGGCACGGCCGACCGTATTGCTTTTCGGAGCGGTCGCGAGGTAGAGCGTCGCGTGCGCGAGCGGATAGAACCCCTCCGGCATGCCGACGAAGTGCACGGCCTGCTGCGCCGCCACGGCCACGCCGATCCCACCGGAATCCGCCAAGCCCACATCTTCGGAGGCCAGAATCACCAAACGCCGCACGATGAAGAGCGGGTCCTCACCGGCGTCAAGCATGCGTGCAAGCCAGTAGACCGCAGCATCGGGGTCGCTGCCGCGAATCGACTTGATGAACGCGGAGATCGTATCGTAGTGCCCGTCGCCCGCGCGATCGTAGGTTGCGGCACGGCGTTGGAGCGCGTCGAGAACCAGCGTGGCCGTGATCTTCCGCGTGCCGTCCTCAAGCGGTGCTGCGTCCACCGCAAACTCTAACGTGTTGAGTGCGGTGCGCGCATCGCCGTTGGCCAGGCCCACGAGAGTGTCGAACGCCTGCTCGTCGATGTGAATCGCGACGCCCCCGAGACCGCGTTCGTGATCCGCGAGCGTCCGTTCAACGATCGATCGCACATTTTCATCGGTGAGCGCCTCCAGGACGAAGACCCGGCTGCGCGAGAGCAGCGCAGCATTCACTTCAAAAGACGGGTTCTCGGTGGTCGCGCCGATCAACGTTATCGTCCCGTTCTCCACGAAGGGCAACACCGCATCCTGCTGCGCTTTGTTAAAGCGGTGAATCTCGTCGATAAAGAGAATCGAGCGCGTCCCGGCACGCCGCCGCACCGCCGCTTGCGTAACGACGGCGCGCAGATCGGCAACGCCCGCGCTGACCGCCGAGAGCGATGTGAAGTGCGCGCCACCGGCCCGAGCGATGATCTGCGCGAGCGTCGTCTTTCCCGTTCCCGGAGGCCCCCACAGGATCATCGACGGAATGCGATCGCGTTCGATGGCGCTGCGCAGCGGACGGCCCGGACCGACGATCTCCTCCTGGCCCAGAAACTCGTCGAGCGAGCGCGGACGCATGCGCGCAGCGAGTGGTTCGTCCTTTGGGTTGGAGAAGAGCGTCGGTTCCACGACCGCTACGACCGGCGGTGACCGATTTTCGGATTCTTGATGATGATCGGCTTCGGGGTCGCTATGTGGGGATGAAAGTTACTCGGGAACTGAAGTGTGACATCGCCCCTGGCATGAGCTTCACCGGTGACGGTATCGTAGCGGACGTGGTCGGCCAGCATCGATTGCGCGCCTTGCACCATGTGTACCTTCCCAACGAGGACCAAGATGTGCGTAGCATCGTTGAGCGTCCCTTTCTGCGCATTCACCGTCGTATCGTTCTGAGTGAAGTACACGTGCCCGGTAGCGATGTAGACCTTCGTGACCCCGTTGAGCTGTAAGCGATCGGCTTTCAGCGTCGCCGGGCCGTGGGAACTGCCCTTGCTCCCCAAACCTGCGAGGTTGCCGCGCAGGTCGTGTAAGACGACATGCCCGTAGAGCGTCGCGATTTTCCGCTTGGCATTGCCGGTTGCCCGATCCGCACGGATATTGCCGTCGCTGCGAGTCATCGTCAGGGGATTGGGTGCGCTAAAGTCCCCCGTGTTCCAGTTATAATCCAGCGTCTTGGTGTGGACGATCCAATCGCCGAACGTAAACGACGCCTGGCCGGGCGCAAGCTTGGATGACGGCGTCTTGGGGGGAGCAGCCACATGGGCGGCCGGCATGGCGGCTAGAAGGAGGCAAGCGGCGACGGCGGTCGCCGTCATACGAATCATCATGAACTCCCGAGAATATTTCGCTTCATGCTCGACGCCGACCTAGATGTGAACGCGCATGCCGGTGCCGATGGCGACGCACGAAAGCGGATCGTCAGCGACGATCGCCGGAACGCCGGTGACGTCGGAGAGCAACTTATCCAAGCCGCGCAACAACGCGCCGCCCCCGGTGAGGATCACGCCGCGGTCGATGATATCGGCTGCCAGTTCCGGTGGAGTCTTTTCAAGCACGGACTTGACGGCTTCAACGATCGCCCCAACCGGCTCGGCCAAGGCCTCGCGAATCTCTTCGCTTGTAATTTTCACCGTCTTCGGCAAGCCGTTGATGAGATCGCGGCCGCGGATCTCCATCGCCAGTTCCTGCTCTAACTTATAGGCCGAGCCGATCTTGATTTTGATCTCTTCAGAGGTTCGCTCGCCGATCATCAAGTTATACACGCGTCGAATGTACCGCACGATTGCATCATCCTGTTTGTTGCCCGCGACGCGCAGCGATTGTGAGACCACGATGCCGCCGAGGGAGATCACTGCAACGTCCGTCGTGCCGCCGCCGATATCGACCACCATGCTGCCCGAGGGGCCATCGATGGGCAAGCCGGCACCGACGGCTGCAGCCATCGGTTCCTCGACGATATCGACGTCGCGAGCCCCGGCCAACTTTGCGGCATCCTTCACCGCACGCTCTTCCACGCTCGTGATCTCCGCAGGGACGCAGATCGTCACAAACGGCTTGGGCTTGAAGAGCGTTGCCCACCACGAGCGATCCTTCATCACTTTCTTGATGAAGTAGCTGAGCATCGCTTCAGTAACGTCGAAGTCTGCGATCACGCCGTCGCGCAACGGACGAATGGCTTGAATATGCGCCGGGGTTTTGCCGAGCATCTGGCGCGCATCTTCGCCGACCGCGAGGATGCGACCGGTATTCATGTCTCTTGCGACGACCGACGGTTCGCGTAGGACGATACCCCGGCCTTTGACGTAAACGAGCACGTTCGCCGTGCCGAGATCGATCCCGATATTCAACGGAGGACTCCTGTGAGAAAGCTATGAAGCTGCGGGGGTCACGCGTGGATACGCGCTTGTTTCGAAAAGTCCGTCTGGCTCAAGCCATTGCGTCACGCCGCTGGCTCGCTGCACCTGCCCGCCAAGCTCTGAGAGCAGTTCCTCAAGGCGCTCGTAGCCGCGATCGATGTACTCCAGGCCGATGATCTCGGTCTCGCCGCCTGCCGCCAGCCCCGCCACGACCAGCGCCGCGCCGGCCCGGATATCCGGCGCCTCGACCGGGGCGCCGGAGAGCGGTACGCCGCCCTTGATGACGGCCGAGTTGCCTTCCATGGCCACCCGCACGTCGGCACCCATGCGCGCCAACTCGTTGATGTACGAGAAGCGCGCGTTGAAGATCGACTCTTCAACGACGCTGGTGCCTGGTGCGGTGCAGAGAAAGGCGGTGGCCTGCGGCTGGAGATCGGTTGGAAAACCAGGATAGGGTGCGGTGAGAATCTCCGTTCCGCCCGTAATACTGTCGGCGCGAATGCGAACCCAGTCTTGCCCGGTGGTCGTCTCGATGCCGCACTCCTCAAACTTATCGAGCACCACTCGCAGATGCTCGGGGACGCAACGCGTCACCGTAACGTCGCCACGCGTCGCAGCGCCGCAGAAGAGCAACGTCCCGGCAACGATGCGATCGGGGATGATCTCATAGTCAACGCCGTGAAGTTGCGCGACGCCCTCGATGACGATCGTATCGGTGCCGGCGCCGGCAACCCGGCCGCCCATGGCGATGAGAAAGTTGGCGAGATCGACGACCTCCGGCTCCATGGCAACGTTGCGCAATGTTGTCGTGCCGTCTGCGGTGACTGCGGCCAGCAACGCATTCTTCGTGGCGCCGACGCTGGGGATACGAAACTCCACATTTGCACCGGTGAGGCGCTTCTTGCCGCTACGTGCGACCAGATAGCCGTGCTGATTGCGAACCTCACACCCTAAGGCCACGAAGGCCTGCTCGTGCATGTCGGTCGCACGCGTTCCCAGCGAACAGCCGCCCGGCAGCGGCACCTCCGCGCGACCGAAGCGTCCGAGCAACGCGCCGACGACATCGAAGGATGCGGCGAGCTTACGAACCAGAGCATAGGGCGCGCGATAGCCGGCCACGTTGCTGGCGTCGATGGTCACGGTTCCGGCACCCTCGTACCGCAGCCGCGCGCCCAGCGCCTCGAGGAGCGACCACATCACGGAGACGTCGGTGATGCGCGGGACGTGGTGAAGCGTCACGGTGCCCTTCGCGAGCAGAGCCGCCGCCATGATCGGTAACGCCGCATTCTTGGCACCGTGCGTTGCCGCGGAGCCTTCGAGTCGTACGCCGCCACGGACGCGGAGCGTCGTTTCTAACCGATCGAGCATTTAAACGTAGAGGGTTCGCGAAGCCGCTGCCGGCGCCCCGCTCCAGTCTCCAGGTCGCGGGAAAAGGCTGGTGCGGCTATCGCGCCGTGGTTTTGAGGCGGTTTCGAGGAGCGAGGAGCGCAGAATGACCGCGTCATTTCAGCAACGAGCGACGACGAAAGCGACCAAAAGCGGGGTGCGAGAGATGTGCGGGCCTTTTTCCGCGACCTGCTAGGGCCAATCCCGACAGCCTAGTGACCGGTCAAGCGGAGTTTGGCCGCCGCAAAATCGATGATGGCCTGCTCGCGAGCAAACGCCGCCGGATCGGTACCCGGGGCGCGCTGACGCCCCGTCGCGTCGGCGAGCTCCCGGCGCGCCGCCGCCACATCGACATCATCGAAGTGGAGCGCCTCATCGACCAGAACCGTCACACGGTCGGGAAGCGCCTGGAGAAATCCCTCCCCCGTCGCGACCATGAGCCGGGAAACCCCTGCATCATCTGCCACATTGGCGCGTAACACGCCGGGTTTGAGCGCCGCGAGCAGCGGCGCATGCGAGGGAAGGATACCCTCTTCGCCTTCGGTCGTCACGACGATCACCAGCTCCGCCCGGCCATCGTAGATGACGCGGCTAGGAGTCATGAGTTTAAAGGCAATCGTCCGAGCCATGGATTAAACCGCCGCGCCCATCTTCTCGGCGTTCTCTTTCACTTCGTCGATACCGCCGGCGTAAAAGAACGCGCTCTCCGGCAGATGGTCGACCTTGCCGTCCAGCAGCTCCTTAAACGATGCGATGGTATCGCTCAACTTCACGTACTTGCCGGAACGCCCCGTAAACTGCTCGGCGACAAAGAACGGCTGCGAGAAGAAACGTTGGATGCGGCGCGCACGCCCCACCACGATCTTATCCTCTTCGGAGAGCTCTTCCACGCCGAGGATGGCGATAATATCCTGGAGGTCCTTAAAGCGTTGCAACGTTTCTTGCACGCCGCGAGCCACGGCATAATGCTCCTCACCGATGATCTGTGGATCGAGGATGCGAGAACTCGACGCCAGCGGATCGACGGCCGGATAGATGCCGAGCTCCGAGATGGGACGTGAGAGTGCCGTCGTTGCATCGAGATGTGCGAAGGTCGTTGCGACGGCCGGATCGGTATAGTCGTCGGCGGGCACGTAGACGGCCTGCACCGACGTAATGGATCCCTTGTGCGTTGACGTAATTCGCTCTTCGAGTAAGCCCATATCGGTGGCCAGCGTCGGCTGGTAGCCGACGGCAGACGGCATGCGTCCCATCAATGCGGATACTTCGGAGCCGGCCTGCAGATACCGGAAGATGTTGTCGATAAAGAGCAGCACATCGGCACCGAGTTCATCGCGGAAGTACTCCGCCATCGTTACGCCCGTCTGAGCGACGCGAAAGCGAACGCCCGGCGGCTCATCCATCTGCCCGAAGACCAGTGTCGTCTGCGCGAGGACGCCCGACTCTTTCATCTCCTGCCAGAGATCGTTGCCTTCGCGCGTGCGCTCGCCTACGCCGGTAAAGACCGAGAACCCCTTATGCACCTGCGCGATGTTGCGAATCAGCTCTTGAATCAAGACCGTCTTGCCGACGCCGGCGCCGCCAAAGAGGCCGACCTTGCCGCCGCGCGTGTAGGGAGCCATCAGATCGACGACCTTAATTCCCGTCTCGAAGATCTTCGGCGTCGGGTCCTGGGCCTTAAACTCCGGGGCCGGGCGATGAATCGGCCAGAACGCAGCCGCCTTAACGGGGGCGTCGGAATCGATGGCCTTGCCCAACACGTTGAAGATGCGTCCAAGCGTTCCCTCACCCACCGGGATCACGATCGGTCCACCCGTTGCGCTCACGGTGGCGCCTCGTACGAGCCCATCCGTCGAGCCCATTGCGAGGCAGCGCACTTGATTGTTGCCCAGTTCATCCTGAACTTCGAGTGTTAACGCACGCCCCTGCATCGCGGTGCCGCCAAGCTCGATTCCGTTCTGCGCAGGGGAAGCGTCTCCAGCCCGTCCTTCGTTGACGCGCGTCTGCAACGCCTCGTTGATCTTCGGCAGGGTCTCGGCAGTAAACTCAACGTCGACGACGTTTCCCAGGACCTGCACGACTTTTCCGGTTACGGTGGCCATTGTTGTTAGCGTTCCTTTAGGTGTGATTGAGGGCCTCGGCGCCGGCAACGATCTCCAAGAGTTCCTTGGTAATCGCCGCTTGGCGCGCATTGTTCATTTGAATGGTCAACTCGTCGATGAGTTTGGATGCGTTCTCGGTCGCATTGTTCATCGCCAGTAACTGCGCGGCGAAGAAGGCCGCATCGGTCTCCAACATTGCCAAAAAGAACGTGAACTCGAGGTACTTCGGCAGCAAGCGTGAGAGTACGAACTGCGGCGAGGGAACGAACTCAAGCGAGCCCTTGGGCCCGGCCGCCGAGGGCTGCGCCGCAGCGGCGTGAAAGTCGCCCGGCACGATCGGCACGAGCCGTCGCTTCTCGGGTCTCTGGGAGAGCATCGAGATCAACTTTGCGGAGATCAAAACGATCTCGGAGATCGTCCCCTGCGAGAAGTCGTCGCTCACTCGCTGCGCCACGTCGCGAGCGACGCCGAGCTTCGAGGGGCTTCCCAAGAGCCATGTCGGGTGATCGGCAACGCCGAAGCGGCGCACGGCATTTCGCGCCTTGGTGCCAACCGTGTAGAAGCGCGCATCCGGGTGTTCTTTGTGAAGGAGCTCCGCCATGCGTGCAAGATGTGAATTAAAGGCTCCGCACAAACCTTTGTCGGCGGCGATAAGGACGACACCGGCCGGGGCACCCGAACGCCCGGGTTTCATAAACGGATGATCGACGTGCGATACCGAGCCGATCAACTCATCGAGCATCTCGGCAAGCGTCTCCGCATACGGGCGCGCTTGCTTGCGCGCAAGTTCCGCGCGACGAATCTTCGCCGCCGCAACCTGCTTCATGGCCTTGGTGATCTGCTGCGTGTTCTTCAGCGATCGAAGCCGATCGCGCAGATCCCGTACGCTAGGCATGCCCCGTCTCCCGCTCGCTCATCGCTTCAGACGGTCTTGCGAAAGTCCGCAAGAGCGGCGTCGAGTTGCTTGCTTACATCGTCGGAGAGCTGGCCGCTGGTCGCGATCGATGTCGAAATCTCCGCGTACTTCGCATGCAGGAAGTCGATGAACCCTCCAGCCCACTCTTGCAGTCGCGGAGTCGGCACGTCATTGACGAAGCCGTGAGTCGCCGCATAGATCAGGACGACTTGATCTTCGACCGGCTGCGGGCGATACTGTGGCTGCTTGAGCAACTCGGTAAGCTTCTCGCCGCGGAGTAGCTGCATCTGCGTGCCCTTATCGAGGTCACTCGAAAGTTTTGCAAAGGCTGCGAGATCCCGATACTGCGCAAGCTCGAGCTTGAGCTGGCCGGCAACGCTCTTCATGGCCTTGATCTGCGCCGAACCACCCACTCGCGATACGGAGAGCCCGATATCGACGGCGGGGCGGATGCCTTGGAAGAAAAGGTTGGGCGTGAGGTAGATCTGCCCGTCGGTGATCGAGATCACGTTCGTGGGAATATATGCAGAGAAGTCGCCGGCTTGCGTCTCAATCACCGGCAGAGCGGTCATCGATCCCCCACCCAGCTCATCGGAGAGCTTCGCAGCGCGCTCCAAGAGTCGAGAGTGCAGGAAGAAGACGTCGCCCGGATAGGCTTCGCGGCCCGGCGGACGACGCAACAGTAACGACATCTCGCGATACGACTGCGCATGTTTGGTGAGGTCGTCGTAGACGATCAGAACGTCTTTGCCTGCGTACATCAGCTCTTCGCCCATCGCACAACCGGAGAACGGGGCGATCCATCGCAACGCCGCCGCCTCAGACGGGCTTGCAGCGACGATGGTCGTATACTCCATCGCGCCCTTCTGCTCGAGAATCTGCGCGAGCGCCGCCACCGTCGAGTTCTTCTGACCGATGGCAACGTAGATGCAGAAGACGTTGCAGCCCTTTTGGTTGATGATCGCATCGACGGCGATAGCCGTCTTCCCGGTAGAACGGTCACCGATGATGAGTTCTCGCTGGCCTTTGCCGATGGGAATCAAGGCATCGATCGCGCGGATTCCCGTCTGAAGCGGTTGTTTGACGGGTTGCCGGGCGACCACGCCCGGAGCGACGTTCTCGATGGTCCGGTACTTGTGCGTGTCGATCGGACCCTTGCCGTCGATGGGCTCTCCCAACGCATTCACGACGCGCCCGAGCAGTGCCTCACCTACCGGGACCGACGCGATGCGCCCGGTCCGGCGTACGCGGTCGCCTTCTTTGATGTCGTGGTCCGGACCAAGAATCACGACGCCCACGTTATCTTCTTCGAGATTAAGGGCAACGCCGAGCAGACCGTTCGGAAACTCCACGAGCTCGGAAGCGCATACACTGCGTAACCCGTAGATGCGGGCCAGGTTCGCGCCGACCTCGATGACCGTGCCGACTTCGTCTTCATGAAGCTCGGCTTTGAAGCTCTCGATCTGATGCTTGAGAATGCCCGCGATTTCGTCTGCGTTGATCATCGTTCGTCTTTCCTTGAAGGGTTTTTATGCCGGCGCGAAAAGGTTTCGCGCGAGGTCGTCAAAGCGTCCGGCGATCGAACCGTCGATCACGCGGTCGCCCATGGTGATGCAAATGCCGCCGATCAGCGAGGGGTCGGTGCGCTGCTGCGCTTCGAAGCGCTTGCCGTACGTCTGTTCAAGGCGCGCTACCAGATCGCTCAACTCAAACGGCGCCAGCTCCCGCGCGGTGGTCACGAGCAGAGGTTCCACGCCGCGAGCGTGAAGGGCCAGGGCATCGTACTGCGTTACGAGAGCTCGTAAAATCGCCTCGCGGCGCTTGCGCACGAGCAAGAGCAGCGTGTGCAAGGCCACGTCGTCAACTCGTCCGTCGAAGGTCGCCGCCAGGATACGCTCCTTCTCTCGACGATCGATCGTGGGCGACAGGAAGAAGGCCTCGCTATCGGGCCGACTTGTGATGGCATCGCGTAGCGTGTGCAGGTCCGAGCCCACGCGCTCGACGACGCCACGCTCCCGGGCCAGCGTAAACGTGCCCGTGGCATACCTGCGGGCGAGCTTTTCGCTAACCATGTTCGCCACTCGCTTGCCGAGCGACCGTAACCAGAAAATCCCCAATCAGTCGAGTGCTCACCGTGGAGTCCACCCGAGCAACGGCCTGGGAGCGAGCGGCGGCTAAGGCCGCCTCGAGCAGTTCGGTACGCAAACGCTCCCGCGCTGCAGCTCGCGCGCGTTCCGGTTCACCTTGCGCGCTGCGCACAGTTCGCTCACCCGCATCCCGCGCCTGGGCGATCGTCGCTTCTCGTTCGTGCTCGGCGCGGCTCTGCATGCGCTCGACGATGGCGCGCGCATCGAGGTGGGCACGCTCGACGTCGGCACGCAAGACATCCAGAGCGGCCACCGCTTCATCACGATGGCGGCGTGCCTCCTCGATCTGCAGGTTCTGCGCGCGTTTGGCCTGTTCGAGCGCCGGCGTCAGGTACTTGCGCCACAACCATACGAGGAAGCCAAGAAAGACGATCGACCAAAACCCTTGGCTGAAGACGGCGATGTCGTAGTAGAATCCGCCGGCCATCACGATTGCGCGCTTTCGGGCAGCGTCTGCCGCAACATCCCTGCAGCCAGCTCAGGCACAAGCGCACGCCCGCCGATACGTGCGGCATCGAGTTCGGCTGAAACCGTCCGTTGAGCGTCAGCGACCGTGTCGGCGGCGCGACGGGCGTACTCCGAAGCGATCTCGGCCGCCTCGTCGGAGGCCTGCGCCCGAGCCGCCGCCAGACGATGCGCCCCATCTCTGCGGGCCGCCGCTCGCAGTTCTTCCGCCTGCGCTCGCAATGCTGAAGCCTCTGCTTGCCGACGGTCGTGCTCGGCCACCAATTGGTCGATATAGGCACGCCGCTTGCGCACGGCATCCCCAACGGGGCGCAGGAAGACGACCTGCAGCACCGCGAGGAAGATCGCAAAGTTGATCAGTTGGACCCAAAACGTCCCGTCGAGTTGTAGGAACATCAGTTAAAGAAGCGGTGTCCTAATGCCCGAGGAGCTTCCCGACGGTCGTCGGGACCTGCGCGACGACAAAGAAGAGATAGAGCGCGAAGCCGAGGCCGATGATCGGAAAGACCTCGAGCACGCCGACGCCCAGGAACATAAAGGTGAAGATGTTCCCGCGAGCCTCGGGTTGACGAGCGATAGACTCGACGGCCTTGGCGGCGACGTTGCCGTCGCCGATGGCCGAACCGAAGGCCGCGGCGGCCAGGATTATCGAGAAGCCGATGATGCCGGCGAATACGATCACAGTTGCGGAAGTCACGATGTGCTTATTCTCCAGGAGTGAGTGGAACTAGTGGTCCTCTGCGACAGCCATCGAGAGGTAGACGATCGTCAGCAGCGTGAAGACGAACGCCTGCACGGTGCCGATGAAGAAGTTGAGAAACTGAATGGCGATCGGAACGAACGCGGCTGCGAGGGAAAGGTCGAAGGGACCGATCTTGACGCCCGAGATGATGATCGACGATATGACGAAGAGCAGAATCTCGCCGACGAAAATGTTGAAGAAGAGCCGGAGCGAGAGGGTTACGGGCCGTGCCAGCTCTTCGATGAGATTCAAAGGAGCCAGGATCCAGAACGGCTTGGTAAGGTGAGACAAGAACCGGATCCCGGATTTGCGAATCGCAACGAACTGGATCAGCACGAAGACGAGCAGGGCATAGGCGGCCGTCGTGTTCAAGTCGGCGGTCGGGGCGCCGCCGTAGGCAAATCCCATGAGTTTGAGCGGAATGAACCCAACCTGATTCAGGAAGAAAATGTACACGAACAGGCTAAAGAAGAACGGCACAAACGGCTCGCCCGCGCGTCCTAACGTTCCCAGGGAGAGATCGGCGAGGAAGTTGATCAACGCCTCAAAGAGCGTCTGTGTGCGGTTGACATGGTCGACTCGATAGCTGCGCGCGACGAACCAGAAGAAGGCAAGCGACAAGGTCATGACGACCCAGGTCATGACAATGGTATCACCATGCACCGCCCCGAGGACGGGTACATTCCAGATAACATGTTCACCGATCTGTTCGTGCACGATTCTTTCTCGATAGAGCTAGGATGCGCGCCGGACGCCGTATGCGTAGACCGCCAGCGGTGCAAAGAACCCGGCGAAATACACGACCATCGCCCACCAGGGGCCGCGCAGGGCCAGGGCTACCGGCACTATAGCGAAGACCGCGATTCGCAAGAAACTACTTAAGACGAAGCCCGATGCCGCCGACGATTCGGCCAACCGTTCGTTGCCGCGCATCACGAGGAGCGCGTTGACGATCCCGCAGACCCCCCCAAGACCGAAAGCAAAGCCCGCCATCGGCGAACGGATACCCGTCAGGAGGGCCACGATCCCGATGAGGATGATCGCCCGGCGCACCATCGCGCCCTTGAGCGCCCGGTAGGCAGAGAGGCCCGCCGCGACGGCGTCCGGATTGGTACGTCGAGGCGGGAGTGAATCCTCCCCCTCGTCATCTGGACCCATCACATGCATGCGGCCCCTCGAAGGGCGCCGGGTACTCGCCGCCCCGAAGGCGCGCCAAGAGCCAGGCGACGATGCGTCCGGAGGCGCGGCCGTCTCCGTAGGGGTTGACCGCCCGAGCCATTCGCTCATACTCCTCCGGGTCGCCGAGCAGGCGAGCGGCCGCTTCAAGGATCCGGGCCGGAGAATGCCCCACCAACTCGAGCGTCCCGGCCTCAAGCCCCTCCGGACGCTCGGTCTGCTCTCGCATCACCAGCACCGGCTTACCTAAACACGGCGCCTCCTCTTGCAGACCACCGCTGTCGGTCAGCACGAAGGTTGCCCGGCGTACGGCCGCCACCATCTGGGCGTAGTCGATGGGCTCCACCAAGACGACGCCCTCGACCCCGTCTAACACCTCGTGGGCGATGGGGCGTACGTGCGGCGACGGATGCACCGGCCAATAGAGTTGAGGGCGCATCGGCAAGGACGCAATCGCCCGCATCGCTTCACACATCCGGCGCATGTGCGGGTGGTTCTCGCGGCGGTGTGCCGTCACCAAGACCAGCGGGCGATCCGGATCGAGCTCGTCCAGCCGAGGCGGCGCGCCTAAGTCCTTGCGTCGCGCCGTCGCCAAGAAGGCATCGATGACGGTATTCCCGGTAACGATAATATCGTCGACCGTGACGTTCTCCCGCACCAGATGCTGCATCGCTAACTCCGTCGGCGAGAAGTGAAACGACGCGATGGTTCCGGTCAAGCGACGATTCATCTCTTCGGGGAACGGCAACCAGCGATCGCTCGTACGTAGGCCGGCTTCGACGTGCCCAACGGGAATCTGCCGGTAGAAGGCGGCAAGCGCGGCCGACGTGCTGGTGGTGGTATCCCCGTGCACGAGCACGACGTCGGGGCATGCCTGCCGGAGGACGGGCTCCATGCCCGCCACCACTCGCGTGGTAATTTGAGTAAGCGATTGATCCGTCGTCATGATATCCAAATCGTAGTCCGGAACGATATCGAAGAGGAACAACAGATCATCGAGCATCTGCCGATGCTGAGCGCTGACGCACACGATCGGTTCGATCTGCGGATGTGCCGCCAGAGCATGCACCACCGGAGCCATCTTTATGGTGTCCGGGCGCGTCCCAAAAACGCTCATCACACGCAGAGGTGACGGGTGCTTCACCGAACGATCTCCCATCCGGGGACGATACTCCCCGAAAGCGCCAATGCCACCGACCCCAACACGATGCAGACGACGTAGATCAACAAGACCGCTTGGCGCACGTTGAGACCAAAGCGAAAGATCAACTGATGGTGAAAGTGCCCGCGATCGGCTTCGGTGATTCGCCGGCCGGAGGTCGCGCGCCGGACGATGGTCGCCGCCGTATCGGCAATCGGCAGCGCCAGGACGATCAACGGGACCAAGAGACCGACCGCGATCGCGGTCTTGCTCGCACCGATGATCGAAACCGTCGCAAACACGTAGCCGATGAACAACGAACCGGAGTCTCCGAGGAAGATTCGCGCCGGGTTGAAGTTGTATGGGAGAAAACCAAGCGAGGCACCCGCAAGAGCGATCACGACGAGAGCCACCACGGGGTTGCCGTGGAGCGAGGCCACGACGAAGAGGAAGAGACTGGAGATGGCGGCTACCCCGGCCAGCAGTCCGTCTAAGCCATCGATGAAGTTGATCGCATTCATCATGCCCACATACCACAGCAAGGTCAACGGCACGCCGATCCACCACGGGAAGGCAATCCAATGAATGCCGGCCGCGTGATCGAAGGGGTCGTTGATGCCGCGAATGACAAAGCCGTAGAGCATGGAGACGAGCGCGACAACGACCTGCGCGAGGAACTTGTTGCGCGGTCGCATCTGCATGATGTCGTCCCATAATCCGACACCCAGAATCAGCATGCTCCCAAAGAGCAGGCCGACCAGGTTGCGGCTGGCATCGAGCTGGTCGTGCATCCAGTCGAAGTTCCCATGCGAGAAGACCCGGCCGAGATGGATCGCGAAGAGATGTGGATTCTCAAGGGCGACGCCGAGAACTGCGAAGAGCGCGAAGGCAAAGCCAAAGAAGACGGAGACGCCGCCGATGCGCGGAGTCGGCACGTCATGAACTCGGCGTGCGTCGCCCATTTTATCGATGACTCCCAGATGGGTCGCCAAGCGAATAACGAGCGGCGTCGCTAGTGCCGCCACCACCGCCGCGATGATCAACGCCGAAGCGTCGAGCAAGATGGCATTCACGAGCGGCCACTCTCAAGCGAACTATATACAGCTAACGTCACACCCGCTTCTCCCAACAAGGTCGTTGCCACGGCGTCCGGATAGGGATGTTCGTAGATGATCTTGGTCACGCCCGCGCTGATCAAGAGCTTCGAGCAGTTGACACAAGGCTGATGCGTACAATAGGCACTGCCGAACTGCAGGCTGATGCCATGGAGTGCGCCTTGCACGATGGCATTGGCTTCGGCATGGGTCGCCCGCAAGCAATGATTATCGAGCATCGTGCAGCCGACGTCGGCGCAGTGAGCGACCCCGCGAGGCGCACCGTTGTAGCCGGTGGTGAGAATGCGCTGGTCGCGCACGATAACGCACCCCACCGACGCCCGCGGGCACGTGGCCCGCGTCGCGACGGTTCGCGCGATCTGCATGAAATATTCATCCCACCCCGGGCGCATCGTGTCGCGAACGGTTACGGAACGTCGAAACGAGCGGTCAACTCGTGGACGCGGCCGCGGAGAAGCTCGATCTTCGTCCGCGTCTCGATGTCCTCAAGCGCGGCGCAGATGATCTGCGCCACTGCACGACAGTCCTCGGCCCCGAAGCCGCGTGACGTAATCGCCGGGGTCCCGATACGAATGCCGCTGGTCACCATCGGTTTCTGCGGGTCGAACGGAATCGCGTTCTTGTTCACCGTGATCCCGATCTCGTCCAGATAGGTCTCGACGGCCTTGCCCGTAAGCCCCTTGACGGAGACGTCGACCAGCATGAGGTGCGTATCGGTGCCGCCGGCCACCAAACGCAAGCCTTGCCGTGCAAACTCCTGCGCCATGGCCCGCGCATTCTCGACGACCTGGTGTTGATAGCGGGCAAACTCAGGGTGCAAAGCCTCACCGAAGGCGACGGCTTTGGCGGCGATGACGTGCATGAACGGACCGCCCTGGATACCCGGAAAGACGCTCTTATCGACCGCCGCCGCCCAGCGTTCCTTGCAGAGAATGAGGCCGCCGCGCGGGCCGCGCAGCGTCTTGTGGGTCGTCGATGTCACGAAGTCGGCCAGTGGAACGGGCGAGGGATGGAGGCCCACGGCCACCAAGCCCGCGATGTGCGCCATGTCCACCAAGAGCGTGGCGCCGACCTCGTCGGCGATCTCGCGGAACGGCGCATACTCCATGGTGCGCGGATACGCGCTCGCACCGGCAATGATCATCTTGGGTCGATGCTCGCGCGCCAAGGCACGCACTTGCTCGAAGTCGATCAGTTCGGTGTCACGCCGAACGCCATAGGCCACGGCGTTGTAGAGCTTGCCGGAGAAGCTGACCTTCGTCCCGTGCGTCAGGTGCCCGCCGTGCGCAAGCGACATCCCAAGCACCGTATCGCCCGGCTGCAGGTGCGCCATGAAGACCGCCATGTTGGCCTGCGCGCCGGCGTGCGGCTGCACGTTGGCATGCTCGGCGCCGAAGAGCCGCTTGAGGCGCTCGACGGCAAGGTTCTCCGCGACGTCGACGTACTCGCAGCCTCCGTAGTACCGGCGGCCGGGGTAACCTTCGGCGTACTTATTGGTCATCGCACAGGCCATCGCTTCGCGCACGGCGCGGCTGGCGTAGTTTTCCGAGGCGATCAGCTCGAGGTTACGTAGTTGGCGCCCCTCTTCACCGAGGATCGCAGCGAAGAGCTCCGGGTCCGAGGTTTGCAGGCGGGAGCGTTCCAAGAGATCAGCCATGGGGTCTCACTTTCCGGTGGGTGCGGCGCTGGCCTAGAGCAGTTCGGGCGGAGTTTCGGCACCGATCACACGGCCATCTTCGATGGCCTCGACTGCGCGCGCACGATCGTCATCCCCAAACGAGAAGAGCTGTTCCACTCGGTATGCATGGCGTCCGCCGTCAAAGGGTGTCTCCAGAAAGATCGGCACGAGCTGCTCGATCATCTCCCAGCCCGTGAGCCGCTCGGAGAGCGCCAAGACGTTGGCATCATTGTGGCGCCGAGCAAGCTGCGTCATATAGGGCTCGCAGACCGGAGCGCAGCGCACGCCGGGTACCTTGTTGGCAGCCATCGAGATGCCGAGGCTCGAACCGCAGACGACGATGCCGCGCCGGCAGAGCCCCGAGGCGACCGCTTCGCCGACGGCATACCCGTAGCGGGGATAATCCACCGGAATCGCGTCGTGTGTGCCAAAATCCAGAACTTCATGCCCGCGGGCTCGCAGCATGGCGGCGATGCGATCCTTATAGATGAATCCGGCGTGGTCGGCGCCGACGGCGATCTTCAACGAAGGGCTCTCCTTGCAGGCAGTCGAAGCGCGGACGCCGATGAAGCTGGCCTGCGCGAGTTCCGCGTTCGATCGCGCACTTGCGCGCGGCGACCTCACGCAACTTGAGTTCCTCGAACTCTCTGCCCGCTCGGCAGCGGCTGACGGCGTCGTGCTCGACGCCGGGCACTTTCCGCGCACCGATGCCGACTACCTCGCCCAGCTCCGCAAGGTGGCAACCGACCTAGGGCTCGACGTCGCGGCCCTGCGCGACGATGACTTTCTCAAGCTCGATGAAACCGCGATGCAAGAGCGCCTGGCTCGTGCCGCCGCCGTGGGTGCGCCGCTGCTCTGCGTACGCCTGGACTCGGAGACGGCCGCCTCATGGGGGGAGCAGCTACGGCCGCTAAGCCTCGCGGCACGTTTGGCCAAGGCCGCCAACGTCACGCTGGCGCTGCGTAACGTGCCGGGCAGCCATGCGGCCGATGCGCAGGGGTTGAGGCACGCAGCCAAGGATGCCGACAGCGCTTGGCTGCGCTTCGGCGTCGAATCGGCCACCCTCGACGACCCCGTCGCGATCGCCCAAAAACTTGTGCTGCTCTGGCAAGAGATATCCGAGGATGCAGAGGCCGCGCTCAGTCGGCTCACCGGCACGCTTCTCGAGTTCCGCGGCTACCTCGCACTCGACGCCCACAACGGCGAGGCCACGAGCGCCTCGATGGCGACTGCCGTTCAAACCTACCGCGTTGCGCTCGCCCACAGACTCCTGGCAGCGCTCGGGAACGACGATCCCACGGAGGATCTTGCACACTGAACGCCGAGCCCTATTGGGTTGCGACGAGGACTCGAATCAGCGTATCGAGCGCGCCGTCGGCAAGACGCCCAGGGTCCGGCAGCAAACTAATTCGCCGACGCACACGATGTGTGGCTTGAGGTTCATGCATTCAACCGCACGTAGCGTCTGCCGTGCTCGGTATGCGAACCTGCGTCCTAGCAGGTGGGTGCGGCCCGGGCGCGGGCACGGCAGGTCACTAGACCCGGTCGCGCCTTCGTATCCGGAGCTGATGCTCCCGATGTTCAACATATCGGTTCGGCACCTAACGCACGTTGCGCGCTACGCGCAGTCGATGCTCCTCTACGGTACCACCGTCGTCAAGACTTGACAGATGCTATGGTTCGCGACTGCCGCAAACTCGTCGAGTGGGCGCGGCGCCAAGGTCGCGCCATACGCTCGCATGAGCAGGCATGATCAGCGCAGCGATCTGGACGGGCAGTCGGCTCGCCTTTCGCAGGCTAATGTTGTTGGCGCTGGCGTCGGGGTCAGGCAGGTTTCAGCAGCAACACCCAGGTTAAAGCCCAAGTGGACACCCAGAGCGATCCAGGCGCTCAACCCGCGATCTGTTCGGTTGACGCGATAGGCGTCGGTCGTGGTACTATCTTGGCATGTACGACCTCGAACCGGACAATCGCGGGCCTTACTCGCTCGAAGAGCTTCGCAAGGAGCTGCAGGTCGGTATCGACGAGCTCGATCGCGGCGAAGGAGTGTCGCTTGACCAACTGCAGATCGATCTTGGGCTCACGTTGCCTCCGCCGAGCATTGGGCTCGCAGGCGGGTTTTGATACTTCGCTTTGCACCAGGATCGCGGCGTGATCTCGCCGCCCTTAAAACCTATCTCAGCCACCAATACAGCCAAAACCGTGTACATCGTATTCTTGGTGGCATCATCGCTCAGTGCGAACGCCTCCAGGAGTGGCCGGATATAGGTCGTGCCTGCGATGAGTTGATTCCCGCAGCACGCCTGCTTGTTGTGCCACCGACGATGGTGTTTTACCGCATCGACCGTGAGCATGAGACCGTCGAGATCATTCGATGCCTAGACGGACGACGAGACCTCCCAACCATTTTACGCGGGTTCTGAGGCTCTTCACGCTCATCCGCCCTCGGCGCGCTTCTAGAACCCATGGCACTGAGCGTCCTGCCGGGGGCTGCGGCGCTTCACCACCAGCCAACGGCGGGAGACGCCGTATGGCTGGAGCACTGCGCCGCCTTGTGGGTAGGGTTGAAAGCTAAACGGCGCTTAGGTATAATGTTGCGACATGGGCTCGAAGCAAATCGGCGGAGTGCTCTTCGTCACGAAAGCTGGCGATCACGATCCGCGCCATTTTCACGCGTTTGTCGGCGATGGCGAAGTCATCATTGAACTCACCTCCGAGCGACAAGCGATCCTCGCCGATCGCAACGACGCGGTGCGGGGAACGACGGCAGCCGAGGTGCGCAAAACGCTGCGATTGGCGGCCGAACACTTCGACGATCTCGCGAAAATATGGGAGAAAACGCATGGCGAAAATTAGAGCTTCCGTTGACGTGACCGATGCGGAGATCGACGCTGCGATCGCGCGCGGAAAAGCGTACGATCAGTACGCGCCACGGGCCGTCGACGCGACGTACCGTGAGACCGACGATCGCATCGTGATCGCCCTTTCGACCGGCGTCCAGCTCGCGATTCCGCGGACGCTGTTGCAAGGCTTGAAGGGCGCGACGGCGGCCGACGTTGCACAGATTGCGATTCTAGGTTCCGGATCGACGCTGTTCTGGGAGCGCATCGACGTGGCGCACGGCTTGGGAAGTCTCCTGCGCGGCGTCTTCGGCAACCGGCGCTGGATGAGCGAGATTGGGAAACGCGGCGGATCTGTTCGCAGCGCTGCGAAGACCCGCGCCGTTCGCAAAAACGGGCGTAAAGGCGGGCGACCGCGCAAAGTCGTAAGCGTCGTCTGAATACCGTCTTGCGTCCGAGAGGCGATTACGGCCAGGGGTTATAGAGCGGATCGGCGGGCGACTCGGCGCGAGGGTCGAGGCTCCACTCGTAGATGGCTCCTGTAGAATCTCTAAATTGAATCTTGATTCCGCCTGTGCGTAACTCATAGTGGTCTTGCGGTTCGAACGGGACTGAAATAGGCGGTACGGGCCGGCGGAAGGAAGGTCGCCACGCCGACCCGTCTTAGATTCAGAGCCGTCTCAGCGCGTCCAGGAATCGCTCGATGGCGATCGCGGCCGCGATGCCGGTGATGATGACTCGGCCCATGCCCTCACCCCCCTCGTCTTCGTAATTGCATCATTGTGCGCCCACGGCGGTCTTAGGTTCCAACATGAGACGCGGGGAGTTGTAAATACGGACGGCTGGCTGACGACGACGGACCTGACCCGGGTTGCCAGGCGTCTCGGGCATGATCTCACGGCGCGGCAGATCGAGCGCCTGCGCTACGTCGGCATCCTGCCGACGGCCCGGCGGAAGGGCCGGGGCAAAGGGGTGGGCGCAGAGTGGCTGCATCCGCCGCACGCCGCGGAGTCTCTCCGGATGTACCTGGAAATCCGGCGGCCGCGCGAGTCCCTGGCCTCGGTGGCTGTGCGCATGTGGTTGCGCGGGGCGGAGATTCCGTCGCCGAAGTTGCGGCGCATGTTTCCTGCGGCCTCACGCCTCGCGAACAAGATGCGGATGCGGATTTCGAGGGGCGGACCTATAGCATTTGCGGAAGACGTTGCGGATCGAGTTGCTCGCGATCCGCGTGCTCGTGAGCGATACGGAGCCGGTTCTCCCGACGACTATGAGCGCATCGAACGAAGCGTGGAGATCGTCGCGAACGCTTTCGCTTTTCCTGAAGCCGCGCCACAGGAAGAAGGTTTGGCGCATTTGGTCGCGAGCATGCGGTTCAGCGACGACGAGAATGCGCTGTTCAGGATGCTCAGCGCGAACAGGAGCACCTACTGCTCACCGACGCCGGCGCCGCATTGGTGAGCCTGCTCCCGGACGAGATCTATGGCTTCGTGCTCGCGAATCAAATCGTCCTCACGACGCAAGCGCTCAGCGAGCGAGCCAACCTGCTCGAACGCTACACGCATCACGTTGCCGGAGTCTATGAGGAGATATTCCGGCAGATTAAAGGGCGCGAGATCGAGCGCCGGGCGTCCAAGTGGACACCCGGCAAGACGAAGGAGAAGAAGGAGAAGCCGGGAGCCCAGAATGAGCCATCGTCTTCATATACCTATGACGACGGCGACGACGCCTAACGCTCGATCGGCGATCTGCTCGTTGTGCGCCGACCGGCGCTATTCCGGATCCTTGTGCGCGAAATAAAAACCGAGCACGGTGCCCAGAAGGCCAAAGATCGCGGCATCAAAAAGACCGAATGCGTCAAGTGCTCGTCGCAACGACCCACACGGGTGCGACCACGCATACGCCAGCTCGATCACGATGAAGATGCCTACAGCAACAAATATCCCGCTGGCAAGATAGAAGCGAACATCAGACGGGTGGTGGCGTGGTTCACGAACGCTACGAAACGCCTCTTCGTTGAGAACACGAGGTTCAGATCCCGACAAGCTCGCGCTCTCCATTCGCCGTGCGAACGATCACCTTACCATCGAAGCCTGCTTCGTCAACGACGGCATCGTAAAGGGCCAAGGAGCGACGCACGAGCTCGGCTTTCGTGAGCCCCTTCTTGCGCGCAAGTCGCTCCACGTTCTCAGCTGCTTCTTGCGTGAAATCAATCGTGAATCGTGACATAGACACCTCCTACTGCAAATATACTGCAAAACGCAGTACCACGCAAGACAAGAAGGTAAATCGGCGCTTCACCGCCCAGCCGTAGCCAACTTCGACCTCGCGTGTATATACAGGTGAGGAACGCGCCTGCGGGAGCGTTTCTCGCTGGAAACCCATTGCATGCCCAGAAGAGCCGCCCGGGTGCGGCGAGAAGGAGATACCCATGAAACCTCAATCGTCCGATCGCCGCGCTCGGTGCGCTGGCCGTGACCGCGCTGCTGGTGGCCTGCGGCGGCGGAGGCGGCGGCGGGCCGACCCCCAGCATCGGGAATCCCCTGCCGCCTGCGCCGACGAACGCACCCCTGGCCTACGCCTGCAAGTCCGCCTCCGGCAGCGTCCCCACGTCGGGCATCTACGGCTGCGTGCGGATGCTGGCTCCGGCCAATCCGAACTCGCTGACGGCCCCCAACGGCTGGGTCTATCCGGTCGGGAGCGTCCAGGCGACCCAAGACGTTGGCTTGCCGACGACCGGCCTGGCAACCCAGGACGCCGGTCTGCCGACGATCCCGCTGCACGTCTACGTCGGCGGCGTCTACCACGATCCGCTCCACCAGCCCACCGGGTCGATTGCGCTCACCACCGATAGCGCGGGCTTCTTCGCCACGAACGCCGCGAACCTCATGGCGGCGTTGCAGCAAAGCACCGCCTACTACGGCGCGACCGATAAGAACGGAACGCCCTACGCGCTCATCGAGGTGACGCAATACGCGCTGGCCCCGCCTTGCACAGCTCCGGTGACGAACATCGGCGCACCGGCCCAGGGCGCGCCGCCCAACGGCTACCCGCTGGTGCCGTGTGGCGTTGCGATGCCCACGCCGATGCCCAGCGCCGTGCCGGGCGGGCTCACGACCGCAACACAACTCTTCCCCTACTCGGACTCCGCCACGACGGCGCAGTTCGTCCGAGGGCTGATTCCCCGCGACGCACGCGGGCACCACCGGATTGCCCTATGGAATGCCCTCCTGCGGGATCAATACCTGCTTCGACGCGTGGGGAACGACGACGCCGATCTACCTCTCAACGCTGACGAGCGATGAGGCGACGATGTTCGACGGCGCGAACGCCTACCGCGATACCCACGAAGCGGCCGATCCGGGCTACTCGGAGGGGGCCTTCGGCGCTTGGGACGGAACGCCCATCGTGCCGGATGAGACCTCGCTGGAGCTGGCCCGCCTCGACGCCTGGTGCTACGCCCACCACCGGACAAGACTGCATGGGGGATTTAGCCTTAGGTTTCAGTCCCAACTGGGTCGGGGCTACCGGCTACGGTGCGCCCGGAGGTGGAGGGGTAGAGGCGGCGGCAGCAAGCGCTCAGCCTCCGGTCACGGCAGCATCGATCATGCAGCTTCCCAATGGTGGATTCGTTTCCCAGCTCTGCGTACCGGCCGGGTTTCCAACCGCGCCGGAGTGCGCCATCCCGGCACAACTCGACTACTTCGGCGGCTTCGCCGATGTCTTCGGCGGCGTCGCGCCAATCTTCGCGCCGAACCAGGGCACGACCAACTACTACGCCGGCGAGATCGGTTCGCCGCACTAACGCAAACTCAGAAAAGAAGAACGAGGCCCTCGCGCGAGGGCCTCGTTCTTCTTTGGCGGCGTGACGCTAGATCAACGGGAGATTCGTCTTCCCTTCGCCGGCGCCGTTGAGCGTGAGGCTCGGATACGTCACGCCGGGGATGTTCAGCCCGCTCGTGTCGAAGCAGAACGCATCGCTGTAGTTCGGCGCCGACGCCGGCAGACCCCAGGCCGCTGCATTCGCGGTAAGCGCCGACGGCGACGGCCCGGGATGCGTCGCGCACCAGGTTGGAGACAAATCGTAGCTTTGTCCCCCTGGTGCATACGGATAGTGGTACCAGCCTGCAGAGACTGGCGGCTGCCCGGGCGTGAGCTGGAGGCCCTGCTGCACGTATTGGCCCATGTCAACGTCCTCGACGTTGAGCGTGAGCTGGATTCCAGGCCCCTGGCTGAATCCTCCGCAGTCCGACCCGCGGCAGTTCGTCGGCGGCTCCGGCGCGCAGTCCCATTTGCAGTGCGCGAAGCTCCCGCTGATGCCGTACGAGAGCCCCAGCACGCAGAGATTCCCAAGTGGGCAGCTACTCACTGCGGTCGTCCAATCGCTTGGGTTGCCTCGATTCGCCGCCGGTAGGACACCGCTTGGGAACGAAGGATTCGTGCCGCCGATGAACCAGACCGAGATCACCCCGCCGCCCTTGCAGACTATCGTCCATGTGCCATTCCCATTGTTCGTTGTCGCACACGTCATGGTTCCCGGTGCGGGGGTGGGCGTCGGAGCGGGCGTCGGCGACGGCGTTGGGCAGGTCCCGGCGCTCACGCACGGATTGGGGGTGAGCGTGGGCATCGGCGACGGGCAGCCGTGAATGTTGCACATCGCCGGCCGAACGTGGCCGCCCGCAGGCGCAGCGAGCGTCGTCGGCGCGGAGAGGCAGGACGGCTGCTGCCCGGAGGCCACCTGCGCGAACTCCCGCAGGAGGCACCCCGACGACGTGAACGCGCCGGTGGAGTCGATCGTGCCGTCGTTCATCGCGTACTGCGCGCTATTCGCCGCCACGCTGACCGCAAAGGCCACCGCCGGCTCGCCGTACTGATCGCTCATCGCGCCGGTGCAGCCCACGGCGCTGCCGCTGGGCGCCGACCGCTCGGCGATCGTGATGGGCACCACCTCGGTGCCGGTCTCACCGCTGCCCTGCACCGATGTGCCGCCGGGCGTTGCGGAGAGGTAGCCGGCGCAGCTCGCCGGGCTCCAACTCACCGCACCGAGCGCGATGCCGTTGCCGTCGTCATCGTATGTTTTGCTCGCCGCGAGCGTGAGCTGCTGCCCCGGCGCGGTGAAGGTCGCCGGAATGGCCAGCGGCGCGGTTTGGCTCGTGGCGCTGCCGCTGCCGTAGCTCAAGGTCAGCCAGCCCATAACGCGCACCTTCGCCGGCGCGCTCACCTCTTGCACATTCTCGACGCTCGGCGTACAGACCCCGGCGGCGGTCGGCACGACGTCGAAGAGAATCGGCGCGTCCTGGTTGCTCGCGTTATTCGGCGCGGGGTAGCTGTAGGGCGTGTTGGGCGGCGGCGACGGCGGGTTGTTCGCGTTCGGGCCGACGTACTGCGCACCGGAGTACGGCACACTCGCCGGAAACTGCGCCACGCCGTTGCAGCTCCAGGTTGCTGATCCAAAAACTCTTCGTTACGTGTACCGGCGCCACAAAAGAATTTCGCTCGCCCTAGCGAGGGCAGCCGGCATGCGTGATCGAGGATACCACGGGGCCACTCCAAGGTCGCAAGGTATCATCGATGCAGACGCACTTCTTTACGCATCCGCCGGCCGCGATCCGGCATGGGTCCCTGAGCGTCCCAAGCGCTGCAAACCGTGATTACGACGCGGCCAAGCGCTACCTCTCTCAGGATAGCGTCGAACGGCGACTCTTTGAGCGCCTCGAAGGCGCGCGCGATCGGCACTTCTTCCTGCGGATCGATCATCGCAACGACGATCGCTTCGATCCGAACACCGATACGATCTGGTGGGATCCCACCAGCGCCTTGACGACAACCCGCGGTGGTCGCCAGTCGCCCGCATTGGGGTTAGGGCATGAAATCGACCATGCCGATGAGCCCGCAGGCCGCGAAGATCGCCTGAACAACGAAGCCGACCCGCGTTATGACACGCGCGAAGAGCGGCGGGTGATCACGGGATCCGAGACGCATGCGGCTCGAACGTTACGCGAAGGCGTGAGGCACGATCATGCCGGAACCTGTTATCGCGTCGCCGGCCCCACGCGACTGCGCCCAAGCACCGGAGCATAGAGCGCACGCGCGCATACGAGCGCCGAGGAACGAGACCGGCCACGGTGAAAGCGCTCCGCATGAGCGGGGTTACCATCGCTATCTCCACGCTGGATCTGCCTCTGGTCCATCCCTTTAAGATTGCGCGAGGCGAGGAACGTGTTGCGCATAGCGTCCTGCTGCGCGCATTCTGGCACGGCATCGAGGGCCTCGGCGAAGCCTCCCCGTCAAGCCGCTATGGCGAAACGGTCGCCGGCGTCATCGAACACTTTGCGACTCAGCCGCCGCTGATCTCCGATCCCTACCGGCTGGAGTCGATCCTCGGCGCACATATGCCGGCGGCTGCACGCTGCGCGCTGGATATCGCGCTGCACGATCTCATCGGCAAGCACCTTGAGAAGCCGCTCTACGCACTGCTCGGTCTCGACCCTGAAGCTACGCCGGCCACCTCATTTACGATCGGGATCGCCGATCCGCAAACCACGCTCCTCAAAGTGGCCCAGATCGCGCATCATCCCATCTTGAAGGTCAAGCTGGGCGCCGGCACCGACGAAGAGCAGATCGAAACGATCGCGCTGATTCGAGAACGGTATCGCGGTGCGATCCGTATCGATGCCAACGAAGCCTGGACGCCGCAGGGCGCACAGCGTATGCTCACCGCGCTCGAACCCTACGAGATCGAGTTCTGCGAGCAACCGATTCCAGCCGGCAACCACGCGGCACTGCGTACGCTGCGCGAGCGCGTACGCATCCCGATCATTGCAGACGAAGACGCGCGCGTGCCAAGCGACCTAGCTTCGCTCTACGGCTGTGTCGACGGCATCAACATCAAGTTAGTCAAGTGCGGTGGAATCCGGCCGGCCCTGGCCATGATTCACACCGCGCGCGCCCTCGGGATGCGGGTCATGCTCGGATGCATGGTGGAGAGCGCCATCGCAACCACCGCAGCGGCGCATTTGAGCCCGCTCGTCGACTATGCCGACCTCGATGGACCCTTCCTTACCTCGGCAGACCCGTTTACCGGGGTAACCTACGACCGCGGCAAGCTCGTCTTACCGAATGGCCCGGGTCTCGGGATCGTCGAAGCCACCGTCGTCGCGTGATGCGCCGCTATCTGATCTACGCCCCCGATCGCTTTGCGCGGCGCGATGCCAAGACGGCGCACGGCGTTATCGCGTACAGTAGCGACCAGGTCGTCGCGATCGTCGATCCGGCATGCGCGGGCAAGCGCGTCTGCGACGTGCTGCCTCTGCCGGCTTGCCGGGCGCCCATCGTCGGCTCGCTACGCGAAGGCCTCGCCTACAAGCCGACCACGCTTCTGCTGGGCACGGCTCCGGTCGGCGGAGCGCTCCCCGACGCCTGGCGCGGCGACATCTGCGCGGCAATCGAAGCAGGCCTGGAGATTGCTTCCGGCCTGCATCAGTTTCTCGCCGACGATCCCCAGTTTGCGAAACTGGCCCGCGAGTACGGCGTGCGACTCTGGGACGTGCGGGCGACGCCACCTCCACGCATCTTCGACGGCAGCGTCTACGCCGTGCCGGCTCCCACGCTGCTGTGCATCGGCAACGACTGTGCGGTGGGCAAGATGACCGTTGCGCTCGAACTCTGCCGCGCGGCAGCGCGTCGCAGCGTCTACGCAGCTTTCGTCCCCACGGGGCAGACCGGCATCCTGATCGCAGGTTGGGGCACAGCGATCGATCGGGTGATCGCCGATTTCGTACCGGGTGCCGTCGAAGCGCTGGTGCTGGAAGCTGCGAAAACGCAGCCCGCACTCATCGTCGTCGAAGGTCAGGGCGCGATCAACCATCCGGCCTACGCTCCGGTCTCACTGGCGCTGCTCTATGGAAGCGCTCCGGATGCGCTCCTCCTGGTCTGCGATCCACTGCGTACGGCGATGCATTCGTTCGACACGCCGACCCTGACCTATCGCGAGTCGATCCGCCTCAACGAAGCGCTCTGCGCGGCCGTAAAGCCCGCATGCGTGGTCGGCGTCGCGCTGAACACTCGGGGACTCTGCGATGCAGATGCGCAAGCACAGATCGCGGAGGCACACCGGCAGACCGGCTTACCCGCCGATGATGTCGTGCGCTACGGACCGGATGCGCTCTATGAGGCCATCGCATCGTCGTTGCAGCGCCTGCCGCGGCTCGCGCCGCCGGTCACTTCAGCGTGAGAGTCCGGCGGTGGATCGCGCTCTGCATTATCGTTCTCGGGGTGAGCGCCGCGGGGTGCAGCCGTACCACGACAACACAGCCGGGCACCCAAAACGCGTGGACTCAAGCCGGAGTTCTACGCTTAGGCGAACCGGACGAACCGGATAATCTCAACCCACTGTTCGGGCATACCGCGGCCACCGATCTTGCCGACGGAATGATCTTTTCGTTTCTGCTTCGCTACGATGCAAACGGAGACTATATCCCGGACCTCGCGACAGAGGTCCCGAGTCTGCGCAACGGCGGCATCAGTCCGAACGGTCGCACGATCACCGTCCATCTTCGGCACCACGTTCGCTGGTCTGACGGCGCACCGCTCACCGCCGCCGACTGGATATTCACCTATCATGCGGTGATGAACCCCGCCAACGATACCAAATCACGCTACGGCTGGGATGACATCGCATCGGCCACGGCACCGGATCCCTGGACCCTGCTCATCCATCTCAAGCACCCGGACGCATCATTTCTGGAGGTGCTGGCGATGGGCGGCTACGCCTATCCGCCGCTGCCGGCGCATCTGCTCGCAGGTGATGCCAACATCAATCACGCTCGCTTCAACGATCACCCGATCTCGAGTGGGCCCTACATCCTGCGCCGCTGGGATCACGGCTCATCGCTGACCTTCGTCCCCAACCCCTCCTACTTTCGCGGAGCGCCCAACCTCAAGCGCGTGATCTGGAAGGTCATTCCAGACGTCAACACGTTATATACGGCGCTCGTCACGCATGAGATCGACGTCTTCCCCGACGTCGATGAGAACCACATCGCTGCGGTCACGCGCCTGCCCGGGCTCACCCTCAAACGTAAACTCGTGGCTAACTGGCGCAGGCTGATGTTTAACACGTCGCGCCCGGCGCTACGGCATCGCCGCGTACGCTTGGCCATCGCCGAAGCCGTCGATTGGCCGCGCTTGAATGCAACGGTCTATCACGGCTACGGCAAGCTTGCCGTCAGCGACATCTTCCCACGCTCGTGGGCCGCACCGGCGATTGCACCCTATCGCTACGACCCCAGCGGCGCACGGCGACTCCTTGCTGCAGTGGGATACCGGCCCGGCCCCGCCGGCGTCCTGCAGCGTGACGGACGGCCACTCGACCTCACCATCTACTCCGGGAACGACAAGCAAGAGAACACGGAAGCCGAAGAGGTGATCCAGCGGGCGCTGCACGCAGTCGGCATTCGCCTGCGGATTCGAAACTATCCGGTCAATCTGCTCTTTGCGCAGGATGGCCCGCTCTATACCGGTCACTACGACATGGAGTGGACCGTCGACACGATGGCCCCGGATCCGGACAACTCCGGGGACTGGGTCGGGGCGTTCATCCCACCCAACGGTGCAAATACCGCTTGGCTGAACGACCCGCTGGTCAATCGCCTGGCGCTTGCGGCGAAGCGCACGTCGCGCCGGTCGCGGCGCAAGGCGCTCTACCACCGTGAGGAAGAGCGCTTACATACGCTCGTTCCGGCGGTGCCGTTCACCTGGGAGCGAACCGTAACGGCGATCAACCGCGATGTCCGCCACTATGACCCGGCTGCCTACATCGCCGATTCCTGGAACTCATGGCAATGGGAGGTCGCGCCATCGGCTGGCAAGCGGTAATCTCGGTCTGCTCCCCCGTGCGCCTGCACGTCGCACCGGCGCATGAGGCAGTGCTGAGTTGGAACACCTTCGATGCGCAGGGTGCCATCGGACTGCGCCTGCTGCGAGACGAACGGCCCGCCGGCGACTGGTTTCCCTATGCGCGATGGTCGCCCACGGATCGCCGCTCCTTTGCCGCCATACTGGATGGGTACAGCGTCGAAACCGACATCGTGCGCGCAGACGATCCGTTCGACGGTGTCGAGCTACGCGTGGAGAGCGCCGACCTGCGATGGGTGACCCTTGCCACCCCGGTCGCCCACACCGCCTCTGCTCCCTATCGACACGCCGCCCGTGTGTTGGACGTCCCGCGCAAGTCGCAGTATGTCGTGCCGGGGCAACGCGGCTGGTGCAGCCCGGCAAGCCTCGCGATGCTCCACGCCTATCACGGTATCGACGAGACGGTCGAAACCGTCGCCGAACGTGTCTACGATCGCGCCTATGACGGAACCGGCAACTGGGCGTTCAACGTTGCCTACAGCGGTTCGCTCGGATTACGCGCCACCGTCGCCTACCTGCGCAATCTCGATCAGGCCCATCGCTTCATCGAACGCAGCATCCCGCTGGCGATCTCGTATTCATGGCAGCAGGGCGAGCTCCCGGGTGCGCCGCTGGAGCGTTCCGACGGTCACCTGGCGGTTCTCTGCGGCTTCACCTCCACCGGGGACTGCGTCATGAACGACCCCGCGGCGCCCACGATCGCGACCGTCTATGATCGCAAAGCCGTCGAAACGCTCTGGCAGCGCGCCGGTGGTGTTGCCTATGTCATCGCACCCAACGGTCTTCCATTCGCCGACCTGCTCGAAGCACCGTGACGGGGCGCGAGCAGCCACGCCAACGCCTGGCCCAAAGCGACGACGTCGCCGACGCGCCGTTGCATATCGTGCTCGTCGAACCCGAGATTCCCGGCAACACGGGAAACATTGCGCGTCTATGCGCCGCCACCGGATGTGCGCTGCATTTGGTCGAGCCGCTGGGATTCTCCATCGACGATCGAAGCCTCAAGCGTGCCGGCCTCGATTACTGGCATGCGATGCAAGTCGTCGTGCACGCCTGCCTCCCTGAGTTTCTCGCCGCAACGGCGCAGCGTCGCCATTGGTTCCTCTCCACGCATGCGAGCCGGCTCTACACTGCGGCCGCTTTCACCCGCGGCGACATGCTGGTCTTTGGGGCGGAGACTCGCGGGCTGCCGCGCGCATTGCTCGCAGAGCGCGCGGACGCGGCACTGCGCATTCCCATGCGAGAGCAGGCCGTGCGCAGCCTCAACCTCGCAACCGCCGCCGGAATCGTCACCTACACGGCACTGGCCTGCCTCGGATTCCCGGAACTGGACTAAGTCGGGGGTCGCGTCATGCCTTGGTTCCAAAAGAAGCCTTCGTTCGTGCGCAGTACGCGCTTGGAGAAGCGCAGTTCGACGGCGATCGAAGTCCAGCGTACGATGGGACAGGCTATCTGATCTGCGTCGCGATCTGCTCGCGCCGCGCTACCTCGAGTTTACGCAGGATCGCAGCGACGTGCGCATCGACGGTGCGCACACTGACGACCAGCGCCTCCGCGATCTCGCGGTTGGAGGCTCCGCGGGTGACCATCCGGGCGACCTCGCGCTCGCGCGGGCTCAAGAGGGCAAAGCGGTCGGCCTCTTCGAGCGTCGTCTCACCGCAGCGTAGGTGAGAGGCGCGTTCCAGCGCCTCTGCGAGCGTTAACAACTCGCCGGCAGCGTGGGCGCGCGCATACGCGTTCTCGCCGAGTTGGGCTTGAACAACGGCACGCAAACGTTCCGGACGCCCGCTGACATAGGGATTGAGCGCGAGGCGCTGCCGCTCGAGCTGAGCGTCGACGTATCCTAGCAACTGGGCGACGCCTTCCAACTGGTCCCTGCGAATCGTCGCCGCCGCCAGCTCCTCGAGCGCGTCAAGCTGGCTCATTGCGTTCGAGCCGTGCTGCGAGAGCCCGACGGCGCGCTGGAGCGCTGCGTGCGCCTCGACGATCAGGCCTTCGTGAAGCAGGCAGAACCCAAGGCTCATTTCACAGTGTGTCGCAAGCCCATGATCGCCGGTTTCGCGGGCAATCTCCAGCGCCCGTTCGAGCATCGCCTGGCCGCGCGCGAAGTTTCCGACTTTCTGAAGATTCGCAAAGTAGCCGACGAGCATGCGACCGATGGTACTTTTCGCGATGCGCTCCTGCGGCAACGCCATAAACTCGTCACAGCAACGCAGTGCGCCATCGAAGTCGCCCTCGTAGTAGTGTAGCGCGCTCAAGCCGCGCAACGCGTCTGCACAGACTTGCGCATCGTCCATCGCGCGACCCAGTGCCAGCGTCTCTTCCCCGGCGTCGCGCGCATCGTCGAAACGTCTGGCGTTGAGTAGCGCCGGCAGCCCAGAGGCGAGCGCGAGCGCAAGCGCCGCGGCATCGCCGCTTGCTCGAACGAGTGCGATGCGCTCTTGGTGCAGTGCGACGGCGTGTGCGGGGTCTGCGAGGTAATTGGCCAGACGCGCGTAGGTTCCGAGCGCGGCGGCGAAGCGCGCGGAGTGGTTGCCCTCGCCGCGCGCGGTGTCGACGAGGGTTCGAACTCTCGACAACAGCTTGGCATGCGAGCCGAGCGTTGCGATCTTCGATTCGATCCGCCCGCAGAGTTCAAGGGCTGCCTCGCGGTGTTGCGCGAATGCGTTGCCGATTTCAAGTGCCAACAGGACGTGTTCGCGTACTGCCGCTAGACTCGGCCAGGAGCCCGCGATTTCCACCAGCCATGCCATCAAGCGCGTTCGGACGCGGTCCGCCTCGCCGCTTCCGACGAGCCGGTCGTACGCGTAGACACGCGTGGTGTCGAGCAAGCGGTAGCGCGTGAGTTCACCTGGTGCGCGCGCCGGGACGACCAGCGCCGCGCGCACCAGGACGGCTAGCGCTTCGCGCGCATCGTTGCCGAAGACGGCCGTCGCGTCGTCGATCGTGAAATCGTCGGGGAAGATGCTCGCGCATCGCAAGAGGCCGGTTTCCGGCGCAGCGAGCAGGCCGTACACCCAATCGACACTGCGCTGCGCCGCGTTCTGTACGTCATCGGCGCGGTGGTCACGAATCCGCTTTACCAAATCGGCGATGTCTCCGTAGGAGAGGTACGCGGCTGCGTTTTCGATAGCGAACGGTGAGCCGTCGGTGAGCCGGCAGATATCGACAACCGCCGCTGCGTTTGCCTCAGTGAGCGCGAAGCTCGCGTCGGCATCGACCGCGCGCTCCACGAAGAGCCGCGCTGCGTCGGACCCAAAGGCCGCGGCTCGGTGCGCTTCACCGGCTCGCGGCACCGGCAACGGTGCGACGGGAACGGCGCGCGATGAGGGCATTGCGCGCTGGGTGGTGGCAAGCACGCTCACGCCTGGGCAGGCGCTACGCAGCAGCCGTCCGAGTTCGTCCGCAGCCTCGGCGAGAGCGTCACAACGGTCGAGCACGAGCAGAAGCCGGCGATCGCGCAGCCGTTGCGCAACCCCGGCAAGCGCATCGCTCGGCGATTCGAGGGCGAGCACCGCGCAAACCGCCGCGCAAAGGTCGTCAATGCCGCGCGCGGCGGTCAAATCGACCCACCAGACGCCCTCGGGATACGCGGGGAGTGCACGTTGCGCCAGCTCGAGCGCGAGGCGCGTCTTGCCGATTCCGCCTGCGCCGATCAGCGAGACAAACCGGCACGCGGTCAGCGCGTCATCGATTTCGGCAAGCTCGGCATGCCGGCCGACCAGGCGGTTGCGCGGCGTTGGCAGGTTGCCGGGCGGCGTCTTCGGGACGCTCCAGAGCACGCGGTCGAAGGCGCCGCGTACGCGCGAGTCCGCTTGCGCTGTTCGCGGATCGAGCTGTGAAAACCGCCGGTGCGTCTCGATGGCGCCTGGCCGGTCGCCGGAGTCGAACTGCGCCTGCATGAGTTCGACGACGACCGTCACCGGCGGCCTGGGCGTACTTTCGAACGCACTGCGCAGACGAGCAATGCGGTCAGGCGTCGGCATTGGGCGGCGGTGTATCATGCTGGCAAACAATCGTTCGTTGGGTCGAACCCGCTCCATTTCGGATGGTAAATAGGTAATCCTACCGATGACGAGCGCGAACTGCATTGCCTATGCTGCAAGTGCGAAGTATGACCTGGCTCGATACGCTTGAGGAGTTCGCTGCCGTTTCCGCGTCCGACAACCGGATGGCGGCAGTGGCCTACGTCCTCGGTTACGTTGACGCGGGCCGAACGCAATCGCAGCATCTGCCGGCTTCGCCTTTCACGCGTCGCTCGGAACGACTGCGCCGCGTGATTCGCAGAGCATTGGGCCCGAGCGTGTACGACGCGCATTACGCCGCGGGCGGGCACGCCAGCGCATACGATGTCCTCACGCGGATTCCCGGGCTCGGTTTGGGTTCCGGCGCGCCGGGCGAATCGGAGCGCTTTGCCCAGCTCAGCCGACGCGAACGCGAGGTTGCGTCGTTTGCGGCTTTCGGTGGCACCAACCGTGAGATCGCGCAACGCCTGGGCCTGAGCGTGCGAACCGTCGACACGCATGTGGCTTCGGTCTTGCGCAAGTTGGGCATCAAGCGACGCTATCAAATCCGGATAGCCGCAAAGATTAGATCTTCAGGGGATTTAGTGGGGGAATTGCTTGCTTGCCTTGCCGGCGTTCTCTCTTCAGGCTTCCACAGCCCTACTGCGGGCGGGCACGAATCCACTGAGAACCCAGGAGACCCAAAAGATTAGGTAACCCTACCGATACTGCGCGAGGTGTCCCGTGCCCTATGCTTGTGGCACAGGTTGAAGGGCGCCTCGATAAATCCAGATGCTCGGATTGGACGCTCGGGAAATGCAGATGCGAGGAGGGTGCGAGGGAGCATATACGGCGTGATCTGTGACTAAGCACACGACGAAGCAGGTGCGTTCTCCGAGGGTTCAAGACGAGTGCCTGGATTTATCGAGGCGCCCTGAAGTGAAAATCGCACGATTCGGCACGCGAGATGGCAGTGATTCTCACATCGAGCGACGTCGATGCCGATATCGAGTGCAACGGCGACATGATTGGGAGGTTTATTCCCATGAATATAGTGGTGAAGAAGCGCAGAATCGGCGCATTGGCGGTTGCCGTACTGGTGACTGGATGTTCTTCGATGGGGAGCGGCTCGCCCGCGCACGTGCTGCCGCAAACGGGAACGCACGTGCCCATGACGACGCCGAAATCCGTTTCGCCCGCACTCACGACGGCGCCGGTCTTGTCACAGGAACTACGATCGCCTTGAATGGAGGTTCTACCAATGAACGATACGCAACACACGTCGCAAGGGAACGATACGCTCTCCGCTGCGTCACCGCTGGAGGCCGCCTACCTGGCCTCCGACAAGATCGCCAGTTCCGGGGGCATGGGCGCCGCGCACGCGCCCGTCAACGGCACCAAAGTCAATCTGTCCGACATGTGCGCGAAGATGCTGGCATTCACATTTTTGGCACTATGGGATGAGAACGCCGTCGAACTCGCGCTGACCGATCGCAAGGTCCTCTTCGTCAAGACGAAACAAGTGACCGTTCACAAGAAACGCGAAAACACGCAAACTGCCGGGGCGCAACCGCTCTTGAGCGCCATCCAAGACGGCAAGAGCGCTCACGACGCGGTCTACGCGTGGTTCGGAACCGACTACGAGAACCCGTGGGCGTTCGTGGTGGAGATCGCGCTGCGGGATGCGGAGCGGCACGGGCTCCTTGCGGAGGACAAGGGCGGTGGGCTGAAAGCGAAGCTCGGGGCACTGCTCACGGGCGAGTCGAGGGTGCATCCGGTCGCCGAAAAGCAGCGCGAGGTCGATGCCGTTGCCGACGCCTGCGCGCAGCGATGGAAGCAATTCGAGGCCGAACACTCAGACCTCGCGCAGCAACTCGTGAAGGAGTGCAGCAAGGCGATCTCCGGGCGCAAAGAGGCTTCGTCGAGTATGCCGGTAGACTACAGCCCACCCGATTTTTAACATTGAAGGGCGAGCAGCGATTAGTGCAGGCCGACGGCCTAGCTGAGCGTTCTACATAATGAAGGGAGAAACTCATGGCCGCACGATGGATTACACTCATATCCGCGATTCTTGCCCTCGCTCTCTTCCCGCTGCCGGCATCGGCGCAACTCGGTCCGGCGACGGCCGCCGGGCTGAACGCCGACGCGGCCGCAGCAGCGCGGCGCGTCATGATGCACGCCTTACAAAGCGGTGGTAATCATGGCGGTTGCCACCCGCTGCCGGCAGGATGGTCGATGCTCTTGGCCACCGTCCGGTTTCCGTCGTCGTACGGCGGCTACGGCGAATGGATCAACAACGCCGAGCTACTTCCCGTGAGCGACAACTTGTCTCGATTCCTCAAGAACCATTCGGGCGGCCCGTTTTACCAGCCGGCGGAGGGCACCGGCGCGCGAGTTCACACTGCCCTATGCGCGCCTGCCGGATATACGTATTGGCTTGTTGTCGATTCCGGGATGGCGAAGGTCGCAATCGGCCGCGTCACGATCTTGCGCCCGGGAAGAACCTATCGCGTGACGCTCACCGCACCGCCGCTGCACACCTCACAGACTGCATTGCCGCGAACCGCTGCACCCGCGGCTACGACTCCTGTGCCCTCTTGGGATACTCCGTACGCGGAGGCGAGATTAAGGTCCTGGCTCGTTCCGGTTCCGTCGATGGGCATCGCCGCATGGAGCGTGACGCCGGAGTTTCTGCAACTCGTCCACGCGCATGCTGCGTCGTATTCGATCCACGGTATCGTTATTGCGGAGATCGACCCGAACGGGCGTGCAGCCTCCGCCGGTCTGCGGCGTTTCGACATCGTGACCGCCGTCAATGGCCGCTCCTGTGCAACGGTCGCGCAGTTTGCCGATCTCGTTGCCCGATTCGCGAGCGCTCTGCAGTTTTCGTTACTACGCAACAAGCACCACCTCAGTCTGAGTGCACCGGCCGGCAACACTTGGCAGCCGCCGACGGTCGGCCCCGGTTTTGTTCCCCCGGCGACTCCGAAACCGAGTTTACATCCTGCGCACCAGCGTGGAACCCGCAGCCTTCTCCGGTACAGTGGAATCCACGCCGCCATAAACATCGAGCGCAACGACCTTCACAGCGATTGGAACCACCGCATCCGACCAGGGCAAGCTGTTCAAACGCTAATCGTCGCCGACCTTCTCATGAATTTGCGCGCGCCTGGCGATGCACCACTCCTTACGCGGCTTGCCTTTCGCCTATGCCAAGCGCAAGGTCGGCTTTGCGTTTTCCCATTGCTGCACCTTGCCGTAACTGACAGAAGCGTTCTCAAGCGCGCGGCTGCGCAGCTATTGGAGTGGAACCCAAAACATCTTATTGTCGGGCAGACGAGGCGCCCTGAAGTAGAATGAAGAAGATGGCACGTCTGCGCGATCCACTGCACGCAGTCGAACAGCGCGTGGTCGCCTGTGAACGCTGCCCCGAGCTGCGAGCCTATTGCGCGGCCATCGCCCGGGCGCCCAAAGCCGCCTATCACGACCGGCCCTATTGGGGGAAACCCGTGCCCGCCTTCGGCGATCCGCGAGCGCGCCTGCTGCTCGTTGGTTTGGCGCCGGGTGCCCACGGCAGCAACCGCACCGGCCGGCCGTTTACCGGCGACGCCTCAGGCGACTTTCTCTATCCGGCACTCCATCGGGCCGGCTTTGCATCGCAGGCACAGGCAAGCCGGCGGGATGACGGGCTGCAGCTCCACGACTGCGCCATCACCGCCGCCCTCCACTGCGCACCGCCGAAGAACAAGCCGACACCGCAGCAACTGCGCCGGTGCCTGCCGCATCTGCTCGACGAGTTCGATGCACTGACGCACGTCACGGTCGTCGTTGGGCTGGGGCGCATCGGGCACGAAGCGATCCTGCGAATGCTGCGCGAGCGCGACTTCCTGCTGACGCCGGCGCGCCCGCCGTTCGCGCACGGCGCGCAGAGCGTGGCCACGCGCGCAGAGCGGCGCATCGCGATTCTCGCCTCGTACCATCCCAGTCGCCAGAACACCAACACCGGCACGCTCACCATGCCCATGTTCGACGCAATTTTTCGGCGCGCTCGAGAGCTCTTAGGGCGTTGAGACAACGCGCGGGCGACCAGGCGACGGTGACGGCGATGCGGCGAAGATCGGTCGGCCACACGGATCGGTCTGCTGCACCAAGCCGAGCTTCCACGGACGCGTGACGACACGCGTATCGGGGTGCGGCCGGCCGTAGGCTTTCACCACCATCGCTAATGCCTTGCGTCGTGCCGCCGCATCGCTCGCGCGGATCACCGTCGCGCTATCCAGCGAGCCGTCCAGATTCGCCTCGACGACCACCTCGGCACCGTCGATGTAGACCACGCGCTCGGCACACGAGCGCAACGGGGCAAGCGTCGGTTGGTCTTTCGGTGCGGGTGCGGCGCTCGTATGAGCTGCGCAGGCCGCCACGAGCAGCAGCGCGCCCAGCGCGCTTAGTTTAAGTGCATGATGCGACCGCACGAATCAACTGCCTTATCGGGGATCATCATCCCGCTCTCGTTGGGTGCGGGCTTGAGGAGCAGAATGCGCAACGGTGGGGTATCGACGCCCGCCCGCCCATACCGTTTGGTTAACGCCAGCCGGACGTCGTTGTTCGTTTCGGGGTTGTTTGAACTCTTGATGAGCTTGTAGCGCTGTACCGCGCCATTCTTGGCAAATAGGATCTCATAGACAACGCCGCGTCTAGCGATGCGAATATGCCCGCACGACGGTCCCGCCGCCTGTGCGGGTGTCGCAAAACCCAGGAGGAGCATGCCGACCAAGGCTATGCCGGCGAAGGCGACTGCATACCAAAGCCCAGGGCGAAGCATCACTCCTCGGTTATCGGCGCGGTACTGCGCAGGAAGAGGTCGGCCAGCAGCCGCTCGGGCACGGCAGTCGGCGCGTCCATCATGAGGTCGCGCCCAACCTGGTTCTTTGGAAAGGCGATCACCTCGCGGATGTTCTCCTCGCCGCATGCGAGCATGACGATGCGGTCGATTCCCAGTGCCATGCCTCCGTGAGGGGGGGCGCCGTACTCCAAGGCCCGCACGAAAAAGCCAAACCGAGCTTCGACCTGCTCGTCGCTCATCCCGAGCATTGCAAAGATTTTACGTTGCCGCTCGGCCTGATGGATGCGAATGGAGCCCGAGCCCAACTCAAAACCGTTGAGCACCAGATCGTAGTGCTGGGCTTTCATCGAGAGCGGATCGCTCTCCACGAGCTCCCAGTCACTCTCATGCGGCGCTGAAAACGGATGGTGCGCGGGGACGGGACGGCCGCTCTCCTCATCCAGCTCGAGGTATGGGAAGTCGGTCACCCAACAGAACGCATCGTCGCCGCTGCGCAGGCCACACCGTTGCCCAACCTCCAAGCGCATCTTACCGGCTACAGGGAAGACCGATGCTCGCTCGTCGGCAAAGAGCAGGATGGCGTCACCAACCTGCGCTCCGCATGCACTCCGCAATCCTGCGACAACTTCCTCGCTGAGAAACTTTGTCGCCGAACTCTTGGTTCCATCGCTGCCCAGTGCCGCCCACACCATCCCTTTGGCGCCGTGCATCTTCGCAAGCTCCGTCAGCGCATCGAAGTCGCGGCGCGAAAGCGAGGCTCCCCCAGGGTATCTCAGCGCAAGGACGGCACCGCCCGCAGTTAACGCCGAGGCAAAGACGACGAACTCCGTGTTCATAAAGAGGGCGCTGACGTCGGCGAGCTCGAGCCCAAAGCGCAGATCGGGTTTGTCGCTTCCATACCGCGCGAGCGCCTCCGCATAGGTCAACCTAGGCACAATCGGCAGCTCGCGATCGAGCGCCCGCTTCCAGACATCGCGCATGCACGATTCCATTACTTCCATGACGTCCTCTTGCGAACAGAACGACATCTCGACGTCGACTTGCGTAAACTCGGTCTGGCGATCGGCGCGCAGGTCTTCGTCACGCATGCATCGCGCGATCTGCATATAGCGACCGAATCCCGAGATCATCAGGATCTGCTTGAGCAGTTGCGGCGACTGCGGAAGCGCATAGAACGTTCCCGGGTGAAGACGACTCGGGACGAGGTAGTCGCGCGCGCCTTCGGGCGTACTCTTGATCAACATCGGTGTCTCGATCTCCAAGAACCCACGCCGATCGAAGAAGTCGCGCATCGATTTCACGATGCGATGGCGTAGCGCGAGGTTGCGCTGCAACCTTGGGCGCCGCAGATCGAGGTAGCGATACTGCAAGCGAAGCGACTCCTCGACATCGTCTTGCGTGTTCACCGGGAAGGGCGGGACCTCCGAACGGTTGAGGACCTCAAGGGCCTCGATGCCCACCTCGATCTCACCGGTGGCAAGCTTCGGATTCTCGGTTCCCGCGGGGCGCCGGCGCACGCGCCCACGCACGCGAATGACATCTTCGTGACGCAGCCGTTCAGCTTGCGCAAACGACGGATGGCTTGGATCGAAGACGATCTGCGTCAGGCCGTCCCGATCGCGAATATCCAGAAAGATCAACCCACCATGGTCCCGCCGGCGGTTCACCCAGCCGTTGAGCTCGACGAACGCGCCGGTATCCTGCGCCCGTAGGTTGCCGCAGGAGGCCCGGGCGGCCCTCGTGTCGGTGAGGTTCATCTTCCATCCTTCATGGTCTCTATCTGCAACGCTTCCTTAATACCTGAGACGTAATGGTACTGCTGGACAAGCGAGCGCGCCAGTCGCGATCGCTCGGCCTTCCGATCAAACCACTGCAGAATGCCCGGGGCACGGCCGAGCGCACTGTGCAAGGCAAGCGACAAGGGTGTCATCCCGAGATTGAGCCGCACCGCAAAATCCGGGTGCTTGCGGTAGAAGCGCACCGTCGAGCGGCCGGCAAGCTCCATCTTCTCCTTTTGGTCCTCATGCGGGACATCCTGGCAATGGTAGTTCACCGCCTGCGGTTCGTAGACGATCTCGATCCCGGCCTTCTGCAGCCGGTATCCAAGCTCGAGATCCTCATGTCCATAGCCGGTAAAGGACTCATCGAAGCACCCGACTCGCAGGAGGTCTACGCGCCGAACGGAGGCATTCCCGGTGAGAAAGTAGAGCCAGCTCAGCGTCTTGCGCGTCGGTGGGTGCAGCGAACCGCGTTCGTGCGGATGATCTCGCTTATACGCATACTCGTCCAGATGACGTACCTGAACCTCCCAACCGACCACCGCGATATCGGCTCGCTCGGCGTGGCGACGCAGATGCGTCGAAAGCAACGTGGGCGAAGCGATAATATCACTGTCGTTAAAGAGAATGCAGCCTCCGTGTGCCGCCGCGATGCCCGCGTTGCGCGCGGCCGCCCGCCCGGTGTAGGAGCCCGGGAGATGTCGAACGTTGGCATGCTGCGCACTGATACCCGCGAGGTATTCGGCGGTACCATCGGTCGAATGGGAATCGCAGATCAGCAACTCGTAGCGCTCGAGAGCAAGATCCTGCGCAAGCAGAGACGGGATGACGACCTTGAGCGTATCCAGGCGATTGTACGTTGGGATGACGACGGAGAGTTCTGGCATCTATCTCTCGAGCAGTTCGGTCACCGCATGGATGATCTCGTCGCGGCAGCGTGCGAGTGCAGGCTCATCCTCGGTCGCCGGTTTACGAATGGACGCGCAAGGGACTCCGTACGGCGCCCATTCCTGGGAGTTGAGGTGAAAGTAGCGATGTTCGAAGAGCACGACCGTGGGCCTGCGCACAGCACTTGCGACATGGGTCGCACCGGTGTCGACGGTTACGACGCACCCCGCTCGCTCGAAGGCGGCCGCCCACGCGTGGAAACCGAGCCCGCCCAGGATCGGCAGATCCCCTAGCGCCGAGCGCAGCGCAGGTGCATCCCCCCGGCACTCATCGGAGACCGTGACGGCAACCGGTCGCCCGAGCCTCTGGAGAGCACGCAAGAGCGCGACGGTGCTTGCAAAGCTGCTCCCCTCGCGCATCCAGCGTTCTCCCAGATGGAGCACGATGGAACCCGGCTCTACCTGGGCGACTCGGGCCCTGTCGGCATCGAGCAGATCGAGGCGCAGGCGCACCACGCGCTGCGTGGCGCCGGCCAAAGCGACCAGAGCGAGTAGCTGCTCCACTTCGTGGCGCACGACCAGATCCGGACGCCGTTCGCAGAGTCGTGGATCGGCCTCCGAGAGCATCAACCGGTTAACGTAGAGCGGTGCGCTCAAGCGCGCTACGTAGCGGCGCACGTAGGTATAGCCGACACGCACGGACGCCCGAGTCGCTCCCACGAGGCGAAGATCTGCTGCGCGCGGCGCCAAGGCGATCGCCAGATCGTAACCGCGAAATCGCGCCCCGAATGCAGCCGGGCGCACCGCTCGAGGCAGGTCCACAAGCTCGTCGACGTCGCCGTTGCGTTCCATCACCACATGATTGTACGGACTCGTCACCATCGTGATGTGCGCCTGCGGAAAGGAGGCGCGAACGCTGGCGATCGCAGGCGTCGACAGGACGAGATCGCCGATGCGATCGGTTCGTGAGAGCAGAATGCGCATACGCTACGTTCTTGCGGCTAGCGCCCGCTCAAGCTCTTCGAAGTACGCCGCCGTAACACAGCTCCGTGCGGCCGCAAGCTCACGGCGACTCAGTACATGATCGTAGGAGAGATCGCCAAGCTTGCCTGGATCGGTCCGGCGGCCCATCGCCCGCGACACGGCGTGCATGCCGCGCTGCAGCGGGTTGATTCCCGTTGCTAAGCGTGTGCGCCAATGCGGATGAAGCGCGAGCAGCTTGACCGCGGTTCGTGCTTGCGCGCGAGCCTGCGCGATCATCTTCAGCACGTCGCCGCTACGCGGTCGAGGCTTGTAGTGGTAGACGAGTGCTCGTGGATGGAAGATCGCCTTGACACCGCCAAACCGCAGACGCAGGCCGACATCGATGTCCTCCCAGCCGTACTCTGCAAAGGATTCGTCAAAGCCGCCGACGGCACGGATGGTCGCAAGCGGAACGGAGACGTTGGTGGTCCAGAAGTAGTTCCCGCTATAGTCCTTGACGCTCCAGACGGGAGGCGGCAGGTCGTCAAAGCTCTCCACGTTGATCGCTCCTCCACGAACGATGGCCAGCGGCGCACGGTCATGCGCTCGCAGGTGTTCCGCGACGAAGGTCGGGAGCGGCAGGACGTCGTCGTCGATAAAGATGATGCGCTGTCCGCAGGCGCGCTCGATGCCGGCATTACGCCCTTTGGCCAGGCCTGCATTCGCCTGATCCACCACGATGAAACGACAGGTCGCCCGATGCCGTGCCTGCTCCAGGACCTGCGGGGTCGCATCCTGCGATCCATCGTTGACGACGACCACTTCGTAGGAATCCGGCTCGACGCTCTGCTCGAAGCAGGCATCCAGCACACGCTCCAAGAGCGCCGCTCGGTTATAGGTACAGAGCTGAATCGTCGCCCGCATTGCGCTTGAGGCTTCTAGCAGCGCCTCGGCCCGGCCTTGGCTACCGGGGTCGGGCTCCGGCCGATAGGCGGGTATAAGCTACGGGCAAGCCACCAGACGGAGGAGCGCATGCACTACAAGGTCGAGTTTACGGACGGTGCCTCATTGACGGTCGACGAGAGCGAGGGTCGGCGCATCATGCAAGACGAAACGGGCCGATTCATCGAGGTGAAGACCAGCGACGGGCGCTCCATCTGGATTAATACGCGGCAGATCGTCCGGATAATGGAGCATCATTAGGCGCAGCGAGACGCAGGCATGTGTCGACGGCGGCGATGATCCTGGGGATGTCCAGGTTCGCGATACAGGCGTAATCGGCACAATGCTCTTTCGTGTCCGCCGCGTGGCAAGGAAACGACGCGCGCACGACCGCCGTTGCGCTCCCTAGCGGCGCCCATCGATCCGGCACATCGCTCTGAAACGGGAATATGCCGACTGTCGGCGCGCCGACAGCCGCCGCCACGTGCATCGTGCCGGTCGTGATGCCGACAAACGCCCGCGTACGCCTTGCGAGCGCTCCAAATCCACCGATGCCGAGCCTCCCGGCGATGGAGGACGCGCCGCCTGCCGTCGCAATCCGCTCGGCGATCTCACGGTCCGCCGGTGCGCCGCTCACCAGAATCCGGGTATCGTATCGCTGCGCGAGGGAGCGTGCCAGTCGTACCCATCCGTCAGTGGGCCAGGCCGGACGCAGAGGGGCAATCGCATTGGTGGGATGGAGGATGATGAAGGGCGTCAGCTCTCCCGGCACTTCGGCGCGTAGCTGCTCCGCTGCACGTTCATCTGCGGGCGTCGGCACAAAGCGCGGATGCGTATCGTCCGTATCGCAACCCAAGACCCTCGCGTAATCGAGTAGGATATGGGACCAGTGCGTCGTCACGTCACCACGTTCGCTGCGTACGGGAACCCGATGCGTGAAGCGCCACGAGTAGAGCCGGCTAGCTTGCCCGACACGTACGCCGATCCCAGAGCGCCAGGCCACGCGCGCCGTTCGCGCCGACGCCCACGTAACGACGCAGGCGTCATAGGAACGTTGCCGTAGGTTTTCCGCAAGCGCGGCTTCGTCATCGCCGGAGTCTGCCAGCACCGTGTCGATATCGGGAACACGTTCGAGCGTAGCGCAATGACTCGGTAAGGTCAGCGCGTCGACCTGCTCGTAGCGAGTATGCAACGCGCGAGCCACCACCGACGCGACCAGGGAGTCTCCAATGCCGCCGCCGGCGCAGTAGAGCAGTGCGCGGCGCCGGTCGATCACTGCCGTAGCGAACGGAGAAGCTCGCGCGTATACATACCGTCGAGAAACTGCGTGCGCGCGAAGGCCCGAAGCGCGGCGGGTGTTCGTTCGTGTGTCGCAAGGCCGCCGTAGAGAGCCAGCAGGGTATCCGGGAGCAGCATCTGCGCCCGCAAGAGATTCAGCGGATGCGCTCCGGTAGCCAGCCGGGCCCGCAGGCTCGGTGACTTCTGCAAGAAGCGGCGCGCCATGCGAGCACGCTCCATCGCCTTCCGCGTCTCGACCTCCAGGGTCGCCTCTTCGGGCGGTCTGAGATGCCACAGATAGGCATCCCACGCAAAGGCGGAACGCAGCCCGTGCTCGCGCAGGCGTACGCCAAGCTCGGTGTCTTCCCAGCCGTAGAGATCGAAGCCCTCGTCGAAGCCCTCGACCGCGTCAAAGCCGTGCCGAGGCAGCGAACCATTGCACGTGCACAAGAAAGCCCGCGAGTAGTTGGCAAGCGTCGGGCGCGGCCGGTCGTGCGGTGAAGCCACGTTGAGGATAGGGCCGCTTACGACCAGATTTGGACCCGTATGCGCGGCCTCGTGGGCGGCAAGCCACCCCGGCGGCAGGACGACGTCGTCATCGCAGAAGGCGACGAGGTATCCCGTTGCCTGCGCTACGCCGCGATTGCGCGCCTTACCGCGATTGGGCTGTGCTTCGAAGACGTACGTGAGCGGGAAGCGATCGCGCGCGCGCTGCGCCTGCACGACCGCCCGGGTATCGTCGCGAGATCCATTATCGACAACCACGACCTCAAATGAGGGCGCGCCAATCTGACGTTCGAGCGATTGGAGTGCTTGCGCCAGAAGTGCGGCACGGTCTTTGGTGGCGATGATCACAGAGATGCGCATGGCGGTCCTAGAACAGAGCCTTCGCCATCCGCTCGGCCGCTCCGGCATGCGCGCGGTAAAGACCGGGGAGCCGCTGCCGGCAGGAACGCTGCCAGGCGATATCTGCGTAACTCTCCAGAGCAACGCGTGCGACACGCCCCGGCGTCAACGTTCCGTGGAGTTCGCGCACCAGCATCTCATCGAGGTCGATGTTCGGTTGCGTATGGAAGGCAAACCGGCGGGACACGGCGGTGACGACCGCACGCTTGAGCGGTACGCCGATGAGCGGCAGGCGATCCAGGTAGGTTAGCGGACCGTTGATGGCGATCTTCTCCGGCGCATTGAGCGGCGTAATCGTTACCGTCGGAACGCCCAGTGCCGCCAACTCAATCACCTTCGTGCCCGGCAGCGTCACTGCCAACCGAGCGCGTGTCGCAGCCGCAAGCGACGCCCTCACGATGGGGAAGCGCCGGCTATCCTGCCGATCGGCCAACCACGCACGCTCGCCCTCAACGATGAGTCGCCCTCGCTGTGCGAAAACGTTACGATCGCCCCCGGCTTCAATGGCACTGCCCACGGACTGGAGCGACGTGAAGGGCGCTATGCCGAAGGCGATCGGCGTCTGCGGCTGCTCGCGCCGAATCTGGAGTGCCGTGGTGAAGAAGAACGGGATCAAATGCTCGACCTCGTAGCGCCGCGAACCCGGCATGATCAAGATCCCATCGTCCGGCGTTCCGTCCTCCGGCGCTAGCGCGGCTTCGTCGAACGCGCCGTCAATGGCAAGATTCCCAACCACGGTGATGCGTTCGGCCGGGATGCCGGTCGCCGCCAGTTCGTAAGCGTTCTTTGCATCAACGGCAAAGGCGCCGCAGAAGAGCGAACGATACCGCGGTTTGGAAAACTTATAGCTGAAGGCGCGCCCGCACAGACGCTTGTGCAACCGTGCCGCGTGCATGAGATCTCCGCCAAGGTACTGCACGACATCCACCCTCGAGGGGGCTTGCGCCACCCTGCGCCCGAGCGCAAACGCCACGTATTCGCGTGGTTCGTAGACCCGCGCTCGTGGGAAAAGCGAGCGAGCGAGTTCGGCCTCACGACCCGTGGCAAAATCGTCGGGCACCAGGAAGAGATGCGCTTCAAGTTCGGGATCGAGCGCGTAGAGGCGCCGCAACAAGGGGCGCACCCATCCGGCGACCTCACCCGGCCCGTTTGCGGTGAGCGCGATTTTCACGCGTGCATCATGACGTCGCGTAGCGTGCCAGAATGCGCGCTATCGTCTCCGTCGTACTCGTTGCGTCGACATGCGGCGCTAAACGGATTTCGCCACCGTACGCAGCAACGACACGACGCTCGGGCAGTTCCTCAATGCGATACTGCGCGCTCTTAACATGCACGTCGGGACGGAGACGATCAAGCAATATCTCGGGCGTGCGCTCCTCAAAACCGACGACGACATCGACGCTGCGCAAGGCGCAGAGGATCTGCGCCCGCTGCGCGAAGGGCACGATGGGGCGTGCCGCGCCCTTGAGTGCCTGCACGGATGCGTCCGCATTGAGACCCACGATCAGGGCGTCACCCTGGGCGCGAGCCCACGCCAAGTATGCGACGTGGCCCGCGTGGAGCACATCGAAGCACCCGTTCGTAAAGGCGACGCGCTGCCCGGAGGATCGCCGCTCGCTACGCCATAGGAGCGCCGCCGCAAGATCGAGCGCAACCCCAAAGAACTCTTGCGGCTGACTCATCGCATGCGGTCCCTAGTCACACGCATCGACCAGCGCCACGATCTCGTCGGCACCGGCGGTCGCCGTTCCGAGCTTGCCCACAACGGCGCCGGCTGCGAAGTTGGCGAGCTGCATCGCCCGTTTGATCGGCGCCCCGGCCGCGAGCGCCAGGGTCAAAACCGCAACGACCGTGTCGCCGGCGCCGCTCACATCGAAGACCGTACGCGCGACTGACGGAATGTGGAAGCGCTCGCCGTCACGCCCAAAGAGCGACATCCCGGCTTCTCCACGCGTGATCACGACGTAGCGGCAACCGAGCCGTGCCAAGAGCCGGCTGCCCGCTCGTTCGAGCGATGCATCATCGGTAATCGTCAGCTCCGCAGCGGCAGCGGCCTCCTGGACGTTTGGGGCCACGCAAGTGACGCCGGCAAAGAGATCGAGGTTCTGCGGCTTAGGATCGGCGACTACGAGACCACAGACCAGCGCCGCCTCGACCAGCTCGCGCGAGAGCAGGCCCTTGGCATAATCGCTGAGCACGATCGCGTCGCAGTTCGGCGCATGTTCTCGTACGAACGCGACCAAACGCAGGTGCTCGGGGGCAGCCAGCGGAGCAGAAGACTCCCAATCCGCGCGCACGACCTGCTGGTTATGCGCGACGATGCGCGTCTTTCGCGTCGTGGGCCGGTCTATCGCGGCAACGATCCCGGCATCGCTCACGTTCTCTGCCTGCAAGAGCGAACGGACCTGCTGCGCAAATGGGTCGTCCCCAACGACGCCCGCAAACGTCACGCGCGCATCGAGAGCGCGCAGGTTGTTGGCCACGTTCCCCGCGCCACCGAGCGTAAACGAGTGATCGTTGACCGCGACGACGGGAACCGGCGCTTCGGGAGAGATCCTCGATACGGTCCCCCATATCCACTCATCCAGCATGACGTCGCCGATGACGAGTACGCGGCGATCCCGCATCCGCGCCAAGAGAGAACGCGCATCCGTCGGAGCCAACGCGGCGGCGCTCGGCATCGCTACACTCCGCTTCAATCGCCGAAGATCATGCGTTGTTCGACCAAGTCGCAGACGATATGCGCCATTACCTGGTGAACCTCTTGCACGATCGCGGCATACCCGTGAGGCCCAAGCAAGACCAGATCTGCAACCTGGGCGACGGCGCCGCCGCCGTTGCCGGTGAACGCTACCGCGACGGCACCCTTGCTCTTGGCAGCCTCTAAGGCCAGGACGATATTACGCGAGCCGCCGCTGGTGGTCATACCGATGACCACATCACCAGGCCGTGCAAATGCGTCGACTTGGCGCGAGAACACGACCTCATACGAATAATCGTTCCCGATCGCCGTCAGCGTCGACGTGTTGACCGAGAGGGCTTCACTGGCATAACCCGGGCGTTCCCGCAAGAATCTTCCGGAGAGTTCGGCTGCCATATGCGCAGCCTCGGCGGCACTGCCTCCGTTTCCACACCAGAGCACTCTGTGCCCCGCTCGTAGGGCTGCCACGATGGCGCCGGCGATCGCTTCGACTTGGGCACGATAGTGCGGTTGGTCAAAGATGTCTCGCCGATCCGCTAGGAGTTCTTCAAAGCCGCGCTTTTCGTGAAGGTTTACGGTCGTCATCAGCGGTTACGGTCCTATCCAGAAAAGTTCATCGCCCTGCGACACGAGCTGCCCGTTCTCCGGCACGATCCGCACGACCGTCCCGGCAAACTCGCTCTGAATCTCATTGAACAGCTTCATCGCTTCGAGAATGCACAGCAGCGCGCCCGACTCGACGTGCGACCCTTCCGTTACGAATGGTTCGGCATCGGACGACGGCGAGCGGTAGAACACGCCGGTCAGCGGTGCCGTCACCTTCTTCACGTTGGCAGGCGCAGCCATACCAGGTGCTCCCGCGGCACTCGGCGCGGCGCTCGGGGGTGCCATGTAGCTCACCGGTGCCCCGGCTTCCCGTCGCACCAACTCGTAATATGCATCGCCGACCTTCACCTTGAGGCGATCCAGGTCGTGTTCGTGCATGATCGCCAGTAACTCGTCGAGCGTCTGCCGTTCGTCCATTATCCCACCTCTTTCACGATCGCGGCGGCGACGTCTTGCTCCGGGCTTAAGGGGAGGCGCCGATCGACGCGCCGTTCTAGATTCCGCAGGATGATCTCACCCGAGGCCAGTTCGTCGCTCCCGAGAATAAGGGCGTGGCCCGCTGCGTTGCGATCGGCGATCTTCAGATGCCCCAGCAACTTGCGTTCCTCATAATCGATGAACGTGCAAGCGCCCAGACGTCGCAGGCCTGCAACGATGGGGACGAGACGAACCCGGGCCTCTTGACCCAGGGCGATCGCCTGGATGCCGTTTCGCGGCCGAGGAGGCTCTCCGTGCAGAGCCTCGAGGAGCATCAGGAAGCGCTCGAGACCAAGCCCGAAACCGACGGCCGGAAGACTCGGACCACCCAGGGACTCGACGAGCCCATCGTACCGGCCTCCGCCGCAGATGGTGCCCTGGGCTCCAAGGGCATCGGAGACGAACTCAAAGACGGTGCGCGTGTAGTAATCCAACCCGCGGACGATCCGCGGATTGACGGTGTACGCGATCTTCAGCGCATCGAGATACCCCTTGACGGCCTCGAAGTGGTCGCGACACGGCTGGCAGAGAATCGACTCAAAAGTCGGCACCGTCTGCAAGAAACGTTGGTCGCGCTCGTCCTTACTGTCGAGGACGCGCAGCGGATTACGCTCGAGGCGCTGCTGGGACTCCTCGCTCAGCTCGCTGCGATACGGGCGCAAGTAGTCGAGGAGGGCCTGGCGATACCGCGGCCGGCAGTGCTTATCACCGATCGAGTTGAGGTTCAATCGAACGCCGTGTATCCCATACGAGCGCAACACCTCATCGACCAGGGCGATGACTTCCACCTCGGCCTCAGGGCCGGCAAACCCGAAACATTCGACCCCAAACTGATGCGACTGCCGATATCGGCCTCGCTGCGGTCGTTCGTAGCGATAGATCGATCCGATGTAGTAGAGCCGAGCGGCGCCCTGGGCGAAGAGGTTCGCGCCGAGCGCGGCGCGCACGACCGGAGCCGTCCATTCAGGCCGCAACGTCAGGCGACGTCCGCCCTTGTCCACGAAGCTGTACATCTCTTTTTCGACGATATCGGTCGCCTCGCCGACGCCGCGTTCGAAGAGCTCCGTATACTCAAACGTCGGCGTCCGGACTTCGCCGTATCCGAAGCGCTGGGCGAGACCGGCCAAGCGCGACTCCAACTCGCGCCATGAGCCGGACTGCGGCGGCAGCGTATCCTGGGTTCCGCGAGGCGCCGCGATCTTCGACGACATGACGGGCGTGAGCGTTCGCCCCGAGAGGCACGCGTCCCGCCTAGTTACGAGGGGCGCTGCCGCCGCTCCAAAAGCTCGACCGGAATCCCGTTGGGATCCTCGACGAATGCGATCGCTCGCGTCCCGCCGGGTGAACGATAGACGTCCTTGAGGACCTTAACGCCCTTGGCTCTCAAGGAAGCGACGTAGGGCTCGAGTTCGCCGTCTGCCTCCAGGGCCAGATGCTCGTAGCGATTGCCCAGTTGATACGGGGGGTGTTCTTCAAGGTCGTATACGAGCTCGATGTACGCATTCCAATCGTTGCCGACAAACGCCATATCGGCATTCCCCGGATAATGGTGTGGACCGTCTAAGAGCGTGAGGCCGAGCTTTTGCGTGTAGAACGCAATCGATTCGGACATGTCGTTTACGAAGATCGACGTATGCAGGTAACGCGGCATAAATTGAACCTCCGGTAGAGCATGCTACGGAAATGTCGGCACCTGGATTCATCGAGGCGCCCTAAAGTCTGTAGCGCAAATCGCCGAACTGATCGGCCAATCGAACGCTTTGTTGTATACTTGGCACATGGCGTACCGCCAAAATCGCTGATGCCGGTTGATATGTGATTGAGCATGCCTTAGTAACGGGGCCGCCCAATCCTCTCCGACAGTCTCACTGGGACCGTCAGCCCTGCTGCAGCCAGTTCTTTCATGACGGGCTCCATAAGGTCGAGTGACCCGACCACAACTGACTCAATGAGTCTATCAATCTTAACCGGCACCAAAAAGCCGTTGGAACTTGTTCCAATCAGCAGCGCGATAAATGCTGGATGCCTATCAATCTTAACCGGCACCAAAAAGCCGTTGGAACCCACCTCAACTCCCCATCCGGTCCTGATCAGATCGTCGTCCTGAAGAACCGCTCGAACCTCTCGCTCATCCTCGAACAAGCGTCTCTTCATGAACGCTCTTGCAAAGATGCCGGCGTGAAAGAAAGGCTCCGTGGCAAAATCAACGTACTCGACGTGTCCGACAGTGACATGTTCAGGCATCGAATCAATCAATCGCTCGAGGCAGGACACTACAGCAATCGCCGGTTCTTGTCGGCCGTATCGCGCCCACATGCCGTCTGCTTCGTATTCCCGCTTATGCCAGCAGTTGACCAGTACGGTCTGCAGTTTCAACGGTCCGTATTTGGCTTCCTCGGCCCTGTACTCTTCCAACAGGTCGTGTTTTGCCCAATACTTTTCCATGGCATCAGGAACAAGGGCCGGCGATGCCCCTTCGAAGTTGTCGCCATCTTCTTTTAGGTAGGTCGAAAGACGCGTAAAGTACAGCGAGCGTTCGCTCAGCACCTCACGAAATCGCTCGCATGGAGTGTAGCGCCATGTCTTTTCGTCAGGGCGGGATTCGCAATCGATTGTTACGCCCGGGCGCATTTCGAGGGCTATTCCGGCTATGTTGTCTCCGATAAACATCCAAGGTTTACGCGCCACACTACCCCTCGTATTTCGGACTCAAAATTGGAAAACCGGTGGAGCTGCATTCATGGAAACGTCACGTTTCGTGTCCTTCCCAAAATGCACGAAATGATTTGCGATGGTCATAGCGCTCATTGCGATCTCCTCGCCTCGGGGGCAAGTTCCGTTCGCCTCAGCATACCCTCTTCTGGTATTGTCGCACGACGGTTTTGATCGAGTCGGTTACAGCGGGATAGTTCAACGCTCTCAAGCACTTAGCGATGGCATCCACCGCCCACTCGTTCTTCTCTTTCTCGAATTCCTCCGGACTACCGCTGAACGCCGCCGTAACGACGTCCTGGTACGCGACTTGAATATCTCCGAGAATCAGCGGACGATCCGCCAAATCATCCACCAACTTGTGATGAGCAAGTCCGCAAACCCTGACCGATGCGGTGGTCTGGTCGTTGTATTCGCACGCGAGAGCTGCCGCGAATAACATCATCTTCGTAAGTGTCGCGACGAGCGTGACGAAGCCAATAAATCGGTCCATGTCACGATACTGTCGGTCGTCGCCGATGTCGTCGGGTGAAACGCGGGTTAGCACAAACAGACCATCGCGTCGGAGACGATAGTACTCCCGGTACTCCGGTCTGTTCCCGTCCCGTAGCAGAACCGTGCTCACCTGGAAGCCATCCTCAAGGTTAACGGCCTTTTCCGGTCCTGTGATCGGAAAGCCGACGCCGGTTCTCTGCCGCGCGGAATCGACGGCGTTGCGCTCCTGATCTTCGGTGAAGCGATCGCCGAGGTACGAACTCGGATGGACGATTAGACTCATTGAGCAGACGTAGGAAAGGATCAGGAAACCACTCCGGCTCGCGGCATCCCGGAGCGTTTCAGCGGCCTCGCTCTCATACGTGCTTATCGGCACGGTCATCTGTGTCGCCTTTGTCGCCGATGCAGCGCGTCGAAGTTGTTTCGGAAGGTACTCTCCAAGTTTCTGGGTCAGATCGTTCGTATCGGCGTATCGGAGATGGTCCCATCCCTTGAGGTCGGAGAAGAAGTCAGCATCAGCTGTTTCATGCCCAGGTGAAACATTCCGAAGGACGCAGTATGCCGATGCTCGCCCGATCGCAATGCCCAACTCGAGCACGACGTTCACGTTGCTGTCCGTCAGGTCGAAGAGACAGATGTCGGACTCGTTCATCTGCCGCAATATCTTGTCGAGAATGTGCGATCCGTGTACCTCATCCTTGGCGACGATCACATCGGCGAACTCGGCAACGGCTCCACGAACCGCGACTTCGATTTCGGGAAATTTGAACGGGTATGCCAGGAAGACACGCGGCTTGGGCATTTCAGCACCCCTCCAACGTGCAGCCGCCGTCCGGATTCGAGACGCATCGTGCATCTTGATTCCCATTCCGCGAATGTTTCCCAGAGTCCGAGGTCCCGCCATCGGCGAAGGTCCTGTAGGCCTCCTCGTAGCTAACTTGCATGATCCCCGGCCCCTAAATCAGCAGGTCGAGAACGAGATCTGCGATATCGCGGATTCGTCGCCCTTCGACGAGAGTGTTGAGCATATCGAGCTGATCCTCGTTACCCGTCGTAGTCAGGGATTCGCGCAGCTCAGGTAGTGCGGCATGATAAACGAAGTCCACATCGCCCGTGCCAAGCGCGAGCGAAGACAGGCGTGTCGGCAACGGCTCGGCCGTTACGGCGACGATGGCCGGAGCCCGACCTTTGCGATTTCGAATCAGATTGAGCGCCTCTGTTCTCGTATTTTGAGCTCGATCCGATCGCATAGTGATCTTGCACGATACGCTTGCGTGGAGCAACGGATGATTTTTTGAGAACTGCGCGTCGTCCAGTAGCGGAGAGAGGTTTGCGATTCGAACGTCGGGACTTCTGCCGACTTCAGCCGCCCGAATCGCGCTTCGATAAACCACGATATCAGGGACGACAAGATATTGCTCGGAGAAAACCGTTCGTAGTTCCTTATTCTCTTCGAGCGCGTCGCGAATATCGTTTAAATGCGCGTATTGATCGAAATGCGCGGCTCCATATTCCGTTCTCCATTGCCAAGCTCCGGGGCGCAGAACAGCGCCAAGCTCGAATCCAACCCGGAGAAAATCTCGAACAGTAAACTGAAAGAGCTTGCCGGAGTCCTGGGAAGGTTCCGAAACAGCGAAGGAGCCGGGCAATCGCGCTGCCCACTCCCAAGCGATCTTGATGGAGGATGCGTTGTCGACATCGGCGATACTGACAGGACCTGCGATACCGGAAGGCAGATTCCGTCGGATGGACGCCTTGATTTTTTCGAGAGGCTTAACCCAAAGAATTTCACTCTTGATACGAGCCAGAAACCCGGCGCGCGCTTCGGCAAGTCGGGGCAGCATATCGTTCATTGGGATGCCCTTGTATAGCGACGGGCGATATTGCGGCAGGCCGCAGGAAACCCTGCGATCTCACAAGTCCAAAGCGTCACGATCTCAACACCCTGCTCCTTGAGTCGGTCCACCGAGCGGCGATCCCGAGCGAGGTTCCCGGCAATCTTCTGCTCCCAGAAATCGGCATTCGTCTTGGATCGACCTCCTCGACGGCAGTCGTGCCCATGCCAAAAGCACCCATTCACGAAGATGGCAAGTCGGAGGCGGCCGATGTAGAGGTCTGGTCGCCCAGGAAGGTCGCGCCGGTGGAGGCGGTAGCGAACACCCATATCTGAAAGCAACCGGCGGACGCGCAGTTCCGGCCCGGTATCACGGGACCTTACGCGCGACATCTGCGCGCTTTTTAAGAGAGCTACTTTCCGAGTTTTTTCTTTAGCCATTCGAAGGCGACTTGCTGGTCGTCGGGCTTTGCGCGTCGCAACGCTGCAAGGAGCTGACTTTGGCTTTGGCGAGCCGGGCTTATGTTGCTCGACCCTTCATTGCATAGTGAGCAGAGTGCGCGAAGATTGCTTGGGTCGCTCGTGCCGCCGTGCGATGCATCGATAACATGCCCGATCTGCAAACGAGCTGGGCGCCCGTCCTCGTGGACATCACCGGCACCGATGCCGCAACTTCCGCAGGTGTAGCCATTGCGCTCAAGGATGAATGCCCGAAGCTTCTTGTTAATGGAGCGAGCGACGACCGGAACACGATGCAAATCCTCAAGCATATACTGACCGGGCTTGAGGTCCGGTCGGTCGAGGTGAGTCCGAATCTTGTAGCCCAACTTCTCGCGCAGTTCACGGACGCGCCGAGTCCACGAATCTGACGTTCCGCCAACAGCGTCCCTAAGCGTCTTATTCTCCAGAATCTCGCCGACGTGCGCGATGAAGTAGGCTTCGGCCCTTGCGAGCGTTCCCCGCCTCTTCCGAGAGGTTTTCTTCTGGTCGTCCATTTATTAGACTGCGACTGAATGCGATATGCTTTCGCCTGCAGCGAAAACGGTAGCGGTTAGGTGAACCGCAATAGCTCTTGCCAGGTTCACTGGAACAGCATTGCCGATTTGCTTGGCCACCTGCACGTTCGACCCAACGAAAACAAACGCATCAGAAAACGTTTGCAGGCGGGCCGCTTCGCGAATGGTTATCGGTCGATGTGCCTTCGGATGAAGATAGCGTCCCTTCTCCGGTTTGAAAAACTCCGTGCGAATCGTTGGTGATGGCTCATCCCACCACATGCGGCCGAAGACATCGGTACTTCCCGTCGTCTTTCTTAACCAACACTTTGGCGTAATATCCGGGCGCTTCCTCATCAGGTCAAACCGATTCCCGCCTTCAGGAACGCATTTATAGCGTTCAAGAGAGCTTGGCAAAGGATTTCGACCGATATGCCAATTTTTGCCGTCGGGTTTTAGCGGAAGGTCCCCAATTGCATCACGCACAGTCATGCGTTCGAGTGTCTCCGGGGGCAACGTTGGCTTGCCGACCCGACTCCCAATGATAATCGCCCGCTTGCGATTTTGAGGAACACCGTAGAACGATGCGTTCAGGATACCAAATGCTAGCTCGTAACCGTGCCCAAGGCGCCTTACGTGGCGCGTCAAGCGCTCAAACTCTTCGGATTTCAAAATCTCCGGCACATTTTCGATGACGAAGACCTGGGGCTGAAGCATGTCCAAAATACGCACGTAGTGCTTCCAGAGCTGGTTGCGCGGATCGCTGTAGCCCCAATCGTTCATCCGGCCCAGAGGTGAGAACCCTTGGCAAGGCGGGCCGCCTACGAGAACGTCGATCTCGGGCGTTTCAAAGGTCCTCGGTGTGCCGCTTACATCTCGACCGCTCCAGACGAGAGCACCGTCCTTGCGGGAGACCCTCACCTCTTCAATGGGGCAGGCCAGCACATGGCCCCCGAAGTTCGCAGTGTACGTTTCCGCAGCCCATCGGTCGAATTCAACGGCAGCCACGGGTGTGAACCCGGCCTGACGGAAGCCGTCGGTGATGCCGCCGGCTCCCGCGAAGAGATCAGCCAGATGTAGGCTGGGCCTTTCGGTCACATCCACAGGTTTTCGCCCCTTCTCATACGCTATCCTCACAACATCCATGCACCGTCGTACCCGAACGGGTGTTCGACGCTAGGCCTGTAAATATCCCCTCTGGGCGCGACGGCGCGTCATCTCATCCACCTGCGGCGGGTCGATGACATTGCCGCAGGTCCCGGGACGCGTGGATAGCGGTTCCATGCGTGTCGTTAATGCAAGAAGTAACGGTGAGACGAAAAGACCAGCGCGATGCCGAGACGATCGGCTGCGGCAATCACCTCCGCATCGCGAATGCTCCCGCCGGGAGCGATGACCGCTCGGCAGCCGGCCTGCGCGGCGGCCTCGAGACCGTCGGCGAACGGGAAGTACCCGTCGCTGGCACATGCGGCGCCCTGCGCCTTCGTGCCGGCGCGATGCGCTGCGATCTGGACGGCGCTCACCCGGTTGGTCTGACCGGCGCAGATGCCGCGAGTCGTTCCGCCACTGACGATCACGATGCCGTTGCTCTTGACGTGGCGCACGACGTCCCAAGCAAACGCAAGGTCGTGCCACTCCTGGGAAGATGGGCGACGCGCACTCACGACCCGCCAGCTTTCAGCGGAAGCGCCCGGATCGTCGTCTTCGGCCAAAACCCCACCCAGAGCACTGCGCAGACGCAGCTCGTGCGCTAGGAGATCCGGGAGATCGGGCGCAAATCGCATCACGCGCAGGTTCTTTTTCTTTCGTAAGAGTTCCAGCGCGTCGTCGTCGAAGCTCGGCGCCGCAACGACCTCCAGAAAATACCGATTGAGGGCGCTCGCGGCCTCAAGGTCAAGCCGCGCGTCTACCGCGACGACCCCGCCATACGCGGAGACGGCGTCCGCCTCCAGGCCGTCGCGTACGGCCTTTCCGACGGACGAGCGCTGAGCGACGCCGCATGGAACCGTATGTTTGACGACGGCGGCACGCACGTATCGTTCATGCTCGCTGCCGAACTCGGCGCCAAGTGACGCTCGCGACAGCAACCGCAACGTCGCGTCGACATCGAGCAAATTATTGTACGAGAGCGCCTTCCCGTGCAACTGCTCGGGCAACCGGTCGACGCGTTCCACATAGAAGGCGGCGCGCGACTGCGGATTTTCTCCATAGCGCAGCCGCTGCGCCAACGGCACCGTGAGCGTCAGCGCACCGGGAAGTTCGCTTGGCAACAGCTCGCCCTCCGTCGCCAAATAGTGCGCGATGGCAACATCGTATTGCGCGACTCGCTCAAAAGCGGCCACAGCCAAGCGGCGACGCAGCGTGGAAAGCGCTTCAGGAGTTGCCTGGACCTGGAGAAAAGCCGCATATTGCGAGGGCTGCGTCAAGACGCTCACGTGATCGAAGTTCTTGGCAGCCGCGCGCAAGAGCGCCACGCCGCCGATATCGATCTGTTCGATCGCCTGGGCCGGCGTCGTGCCGTTACGCGCAATCGTCTCTTCAAAGGGATAGAGATTGACCACGACGATCGAGATCGTTGGGATCGCGTAGCGGCCCATCTGATCGAGGTGCACGGGGTCGGAACGATCGTAGAGAATGGCGCCGAAGACCTTGGGGTGCAACGTCTTCACGCGCCCGCCAAAGAGCGCCGGGAATCCCGTCAGCTCCTCGACGTCGCGGGCCGGTATCCCGTGTCCTTGGAGAAAGGCGTGGGTGCCGCTCGTTGCATAGATGGCGACGCCTCGGTCGACGAGTGCCTTGGCAAGCTCCTGGGCGCCTCGCTTATCCGAAAGCGAAAAGAGTGCGGCTTCGGGCATCAGACGAGAGCCGGCTCCGGCTCGCGCGTAGCCAGTTCGGCGGAGACGATCGCACTCACTCCGGCTTCACCCATCGTCACACCATACATGCGTTCTGCCATCTCCATGGTCTTGCGATTGTGCGTCACCACAATCATCTGCGAGCTTTCCGAAAATTCCTGAACCATCTGCGAGAAGCGTTCGACGTTCGCGTCGTCCATCGCCGCATCTACCTCATCTAAGAGATAGAACGGGGACGGCTTGATCTTGATCAAGCCGAAGATCAAGGCTGCAGCGGTCATGGCGCGTTCGCCCCCGGAGAGCGATGCAAGCGGCATGGCCTTCTTTCCAGGCGGTGCGACGGCAATCTCGATGCCGGTCTCGGAGAGGTTCTCGGGATTGGTCTGCCACATCTTGGCCTCTCCGCCCGGGAAGAGTCGAGTGAACATTTCGACAAACGCCGCGGAAACCGCATCGAACGTTTCGTTGAACTGGGCTTGCGTCTGCCCTTCGATCTCCTTGATCGACGCTAAGAGCGTCTCCCGAGCTTTCGATAAATCTTCGAGTTGCTCGCGCAAAAACGTCTCTCTTTGCCCCAACTCCTCACGTTCCGATTCCGCATTGAGATTGACGTTGGCTTGGAGCCGCGCGAGCTCTTCTCTGAGGCGCCCCAACTCCTCGGTTATGGTGTCCGGCTCGCCCCGATAGCGTTCTTCAATGTCGCGACACTCTTGATCGGTTGCGGGGTTCTGTGCAAACTGCGAAGAGAGCATGCCGAGCTCCGCATCGATTTGCGCCGAGCGCATGCGTAGTTGCTCGCCGCCGGCTGATGTCTGCCGCTCTTCGTTCTCTGCAAGTCGAAAATCCGATTCAAGCGCACTGACACGATCGACCGAACTCTCGCGATGCTGTCGCGCCGTCTCGAGTTGGGCGTCCAGGTCGCCCACCGCCGTTCGTAACCGCTCGACGAGCGCAGCACAGGCTTGCGTTCGCTCGCTCAACTGCGCGATCTCGGCGAGCATCGCCTCGCGGGCGTCCTGCGAACGAACCGAATCTTGATCGAGGATCCCTAGGCGCGAGTGTGCGGCATCGCATTGTGCGCCGAGCGCCGCGGCTGTCTCGCGCGCTTGGCCGGCATGCGCCGACACGGCGGTCTGCAATGACTGCGCCTGCGCGATGACCTCGCGAGCCTGCGCCAGCTCCGTCTCCAAGCGGTGGCGTTCTTGGTCGTCGGCCTCCGACACGCCGGTATCGGTCTCAAGCTCGTGTTCTCGCACGCGCGCGGCCTGCGCCTGCGACACGAGCTCTTGATGCTGCGTGCGAGCCGCAAGAAGATCGCGACCCAGCCGCTGCGCCTCGCTCTCAAGCCGAGACATCTCGGCACGCCCCTGCGCCAGTTGGATGTCGATGCTCCCCGACGCGGCCTTGGCCGCATCCCGTTGCGCGAGCGTCGCCTGCGCTCGCTCTCCCGCCAGGCGCGCCGCCGTTTCGAGTTCGTCCAAACGAACCCGCATCTCGGTGAGCGCTTCGCGCAGAGACTCCGCCTGAACGCGTCGCGAGAGAATGGACCGCTCGCGCGCAAAGCGTCCGCCGGTAATCGCCCCGCCACCGGTAATCTGCTCCCCGGATAGCGTCACGATGGTGTCGCGCAAGCCGCGTTGGCGAGTTAAGAAGATCCCGGTCTGCAAGGTGTCGACGAGCAACACGTTGCCCACGAGAAAGCGAATGACACCGGCATACTGCGGTTGCGTGCGGATCAGAGCAGGAGCGTAGTCGATGACGCCTGGTAGAGCACGCAACTCGGCGGAGAGCGTCTTGCCGTCGCGCGCGCCCAACGTATCAAGCGGCAGGAACGTCGCGCGCCCAAACTCCCGCGCATTGAGGTAATCGATTCCACGCTGCGCATCCTCCGAACTACGCGTCACGATGTTCGACAGTCGCGCGCCGAAAGCGATATCCATCGCGCGGGCATATCGCTCGTCGGTCGTAATAAGATTGCTGATGACGCCTTCGATCCCGTGCAAGTCGCCCCGCTGCCAGGCTTCGACGACCGCACGCGTGCCGGGGACGTGTCCTTCGAGCGAAGCTTCCAGCTCTTCGATCGTATGCAGGCGCGACTCGGCAGCCTTCACATCACCCAAGGAATCGCGATGCGCGCTCACCGCGTGGGCGGCGGCCTGGCCGGCCTCGGCGGCCTGCCGCTCTGTCGCCTCCACCCGCCCGCGGGCATCGAGTGCCGATGCTGCGAGCTGCGCCACGCGCTGCTCTCGCTGCGCGTATTCGTGGGCTGCGGCACCGGCGGCGATCTCCAGATGCGAAGCGCGCTCAAGCGCTGCGTGCGCCTCCCCTTCGAGGCGTTCTGCTTCCGCTCGCAGGTTTTCGCTCTGCACGCGTCGTTCCGCCTTGCGCGCGGCATGCTGCGCTCCCGCCGCTTCAACCTCACGCAGCCGCGTAAAGATCTCATCGAGCCGGGCGCGAGCCTGTGCCAGAGCTGTTTGGGCCGCCAGCTCTTCGTCTCGACCGTGCTCGATCTCCTGACGCAACGGTTCCAAACGCGCTTGCAGGTTAACGATCTGCTCGCGAAGCGCCGCGCGCTCAGCTTCGACACGCGCCACATCCTGCGAGGTTTGGGTCCCCTGGGCTTCGAGGGCTTCTCGCCGGGCCAAGGTCGCAGCGTACTCGGCTTGCGCGCCGGCCAGCTCCGCTCGGCGACTCTGCGCCGCAGCCCGCAGATCATCGAGTTCGAGATCCGCTCGATACGCCGTCGTGCGCGCCTCGGCAAGCGCCGCCCCGAGCAGCGCCACCCGGGCCGCGGCGTCACCGCGATGCGCTTCGTTCTGCTGCAACTCCACGCGCAACGCGTCGCGCTCGGCTCGCCGGGAGGCACTCGCCCTCAAGAACGCCAGAATTTCGAGATCGCGCACTCGCGCACTCACTTTGCGATAGCGCTTGGCCCGGCGGACCTGGCCGTCGAGTTCCGGTAACCGGCGTTCCATCTCCGATAGAACATCGCTGACGCGTACGGCGTTCTGTTCGGTCTGTTCGAGCCGGCGCAATGATTCGTGCTTGCGAGCCAGGAAGCGATTGATGCCGGCGGTCTCCTCAAAGAGGGCACGCCGATCAGTGGGTTTGCTCGTGAGAATCGCATCGATCTGGCCTTGCGAGACGATCGCGTAAGAGCCGGGCCCGAGACCCGAGCCCATCAGCAACTCAACGATGTCGCGCAAGCGCACCTGCGCGCGATTGATGAAGTACTCGCTCTCACCGGCACGGTAGGCGCGTCGCGTAATCTCAACTTCTTTGAAATCGAGCGGCAAGGAGCGATCCGCGTTATCGAAGGTGAGCGCGACCTCCGCCAAACCCAACGGCTTGCGCTTCTCGTTGCCTGCAAAGATGACGTCCTCGAGTTTGCCGGAGCGCAGGCTCTTGTTCGAGGTCTCGCCGAGTACCCAGCGGATGGCATCCACAAGATTCGATTTGCCCGAGCCGTTGGGGCCGACGACCGCCGTGATCCCGCCGGAAAACTCGAGCACCGTCGGTTCGGCGAAGGTCTTGAATCCAAACGCTTTGATACGCTTGAGCTTCACGTCGCGCTCCCGCCCGATTCTTCTAGCGCCGCGAGCGCGGCAGCCGCAGCGGCCTGCTGGGCAGTCTTCTTGGACGAACCGTCCCCGATGCCGACCAGCCGATCCTCAAGCCATACCGACGAACGAAACTTCGGCATCTGCGGCGTACCTAAGTTTTCGTCGCGGTAGAGCGGCGTCGCTCCGGCGTTCTGCTGCGCACGATGTTGCAAGCGCGTCTTCGCATCAAAGAGCGCATCGGTGGAATGGTCAAGCGTCGCGATATGCTCGTTTTCGACGAAGTATCGCGCCGCCTCAAGACCGTACTCTAGATAGAGGGCCGCAACAAATGCCTCCAACGCGTCGGCTAGAATCGATTCGTTCTCCGCCCCGCCCGCCCGGCGCATGCCGATCCCTAGCTGTACCACCTCGTCGAACTTCAGGCGCCGAGCGGTCCGCGCAAGTTGCGGATCGTTGACGATGTGAGCCTTGCGTGCCGTCAGCATCCCTTCGTCCTCGTCCGGATAGCTGTGATAGAGCCAGCTTGCCGTGATGAACTCAAGGACCGAGTCTCCGAGAAACTCCAGCCGCTCGTTAGACGCCTCACCGTGCTCGGCTGCGAAGCTCTCATGCACGAAGGCGCGCTCGAGCGGCTCGACGAGCTCGTCGCGGATACCCGCGCATCGTACCAGTGCGCGCACACGACGCCGTCGCGCCTCACCCGACATCGCATTGCGTCCTACGGACGCGGCTTCCCGAACACGAGCACGCTATTGTGACCGCCGAAACCAAAGGAGTTGGAGAGCGCGATGTTCACCCGCGCGCGACGCGCCACGTTGGGCACGTAGTCGAGCGTACAGGTCGGGTCGGGCACATCGTAGTTGATGGTAGGCGGCATGATGTCGTGAGCGACCGAGAGCACCGTCGCGATCCCTTCGATCCCGCCGGCAGCACCGAGAGCGTGGCCGTGCATGGACTTCGTGGAGCTGACCGCGACGCGCGAATCCGCCCCGAAGACGCGTTCGATCGCCTGCGATTCCGCGGTATCGCCAAGCGGCGTCGAGGTCCCATGCGCGTTGATGTAATCGATCTCGCTCGGCGTGATGCCGGCCGACGAGCAGGAGCGGCGCAGCGCGAGCTCCACGCCGCGGCTCTCGGGATCCGGCGCTACCAGATTGTACGCATCGGCAGACTGGCCGTAGCCATACATTTCAGCGTAGATGCGCGCGCCGCGCGCCTTGGCGTGCTCGTACTCCTCCAACACGAAGATGCCGCTGCCCTCACCGATCACGAAGCCATCGCGTTCCTTGTCAAAGGGACGACTGGCACGCGCCGGGTCGTCGTTGCGCGTCGAGAGCGCCTTCATCGAACAGAAACCGCCGAGCGCAAGGGGTGTGATCGTGGCCTCGGTACCGCCGGTGATCATCGCGGTCACGTCACCGCGCGCGACGTAGTTGTAGGCCGTAATCATGGCATCGTTGGCACTGGCGCAAGCACTGGCCACCGAGAAGAACGGGCCGCGAAACCCGTACTCCATGGAGATCTGCGCCGGAGCGGCATTGGCCATCAGCATCGGAATGAAGAACGGCGAGACCTTCGCCCAGGTGCCGTCGGCATTGGCCTTATTCGAGTTGAGCCAGAAGGTGATGATCCCGCCGATTCCGGCGCCGATCACGATGCCGACGTTCTCTTTGAAGGCCTGATCCTGAGGAAGGTCGGCATCCTCGATCGCCTCGCGCGCGGCCACAAACGCAAACTGAGCGAAGCGGTCCATGCGCTTGGCTTCCTTGCGGCCGATCAACTCCTCTCCGCTGAAGTCCTTAACCTCGGCGGCAAAACGCGTCGTAAAATCGGCGGCATCGAAGGCGGTAATGGGACCAACGCCCGATTCCCCGGCAACCAAACGGCGCCAGAACTCGTCGCATGTGTTTCCTAGCGGCGTCACGGCTCCCATGCCGGTGACGACAACCCGTCGTATCTCCAAAACGACCCCTATGGTACGGCAGCTTGTCTTGGGACCCTCTCGCTTGCCCGAACTATCCCCTCAGAATGAACGTTTCTCCCTCAGGTAGAGACACCACCGGCCGCCCAGATGCGGCCACGAAGGGACCAACCACCATGTTTCGACGCATCCTCGCCATCCTCGTTCTCTCGGCTCTTCCGGCGCTAGCGCTGGCTAACCCCGGCGGCTCGCACGGCGCCTCTCAAGGCTCGCACGGCCGCTCTCAAGGCTCGCACGGCCACTCTCAAGGCTCGCACGGCGGCTCTCAAGGCTCGCACGGCGCCTCTCAAGGCTCGCACGGCGGCCCTCAAGGCCCGCACGGGTGCGTGAATCCGGCCGGCCACGTGCGCGGCTGGTGCACCCAGCGCACGAGCGGCATACTCCCCGGCGCCCTGCCGAACACCGGCATCCTGCCGACGATCAGCGGGATCATCCAAGGCATTACCGGCAACCGCATCACCCTGGAACACGCCGGCCGCCGGTATACCATCGACGGTACCAAGGCCTTCGCCCACGGGCGTCCGCGCAATCTGCGGCAGGGCGGCCGCATCACGGCCTCCGGCCTCTGGCGCGACGGCATCTTCATCGCCTCACAGATCCACTAGCCGAGCAAACCTTCGCTTACCGGGCGCACGACCTCCCGAAAGCGAAGTCGGCGGCGATGAGAACCCGAGGGCAGTTTCTAGCGACCGTGGGGGTGGGAGCGGCCGCAATGGCATGTACGCCCACCCGGGCACCGAGCGCACCGATCCGCCCGCCGATGCTGCGCCGCGGCGACCTCATCGGGCTCGTCTCCCCCGCTTCACCGCTGGACCCCGGTGAGCTGGCCAAGGGCGTCGCGCAGGTCCATGCGCTAGGCCTACGCACGTTCGTCGGCAGCCATGCCGACGATCGCGATGGCTATCTCGCGGGTGATGACGCCCAACGTGCCCAGGACTTCAACGCCATGATCGCCGACCACGATGTCCGCGGCATCTTTGCGCTTCGCGGCGGGTACGGCTCGATGCGCATCTTACAGAGCATCGATTACGCCGGCCTGCGCGCCGACCCGAAGGTGCTCCTGGGCTTCTCCGATATCACCGCGTTGCTCAACGCGGTTCTGCGCGAATGCAATCTCGTGACCTTCCACGGCCCGGTCGCCGCGCGAAGCGATTGGACTCCTCGCCAGCTCGACTACCTTCGGCGCGCCCTGATGAGTCCCGAACCGATCGGGCGGCTGCACGCACCGTACGCGCGCCGCCTCTCGGGCGGTCAGGCGCACGGCCCGCTGGTCGGCGGCAATCTGTCGCTCGTGACCTCACTGCTGGGCACACCCTATGCCGTGGCGGCGGCAGGTTCGCTGCTGGTGCTCGAAGAGGTGGACGAACAACCCTACCGTGTCGACCGGATGCTGACCCAGCTCGGTCTCTCCGGGGACCTGCGGGCGGCAAGCGGCCTGATCTTCGGCGCATGCACCGACTGCGAACCGATCGGACCCTCGGAGTCCGCCGACTGGGTGATCGACGACCGGCTCGGCCATTGGGGGCGGCCTACGGTTGCCGGCGTGCCGGTCGGCCACATCGACGATCAATGGGTCTTGCCGCTCGGCATTCCGGCCACGCTGGACGCCGATACGGCGACGCTGGAGATTCAGGATTCAGGCGTTTCACGCGGCTGAGACGCGGCGACCTGCCTGGGAAACCGCTTGTCAGCCCGGCCGCCTCGTGGTACCATCCAGCGGCTATGTTCCGGTTTGATCTTCAACTCTTTGCGTCCAAAAAGGGCGCCGGCTCCACGCGCAACGGTCGCGACTCCAACGCTCAGCGCCTGGGCGTGAAGCGGTTCGGCGGCGAGCGCGTCATCGCGGGCAACATCATCGTGCGCCAGCGCGGGACCCACTTCTACCCCGGCCGCAATGTCGGCATGGGCCGGGACCACACGCTCTTCGCGCTGTCCGAAGGCGTGGTTACGTTCTCCACCAGCCGGAATCGCCAACACGTGAACGTCGTCTCGGCCGCGTAAGCGCGCTCGACGCCGGTTGCGACTACCACCACGCGCAGGGGTGCCGAATCGGCGCCCCTGCGCGTCCTTTTTCGGGGAATCGTAACAGCGTGCAGTTCATCGACGAAGCCACCATCGAACTCTTGGCCGGCAACGGCGGCGACGGAACGGTCGGCTGGCGCCGCGAGAAGTACGTGCCCAAAGGCGGCCCGGCCGGCGGCGACGGCGGTCACGGCGCGAGCATCGCGATCGAAGCGACCTCGGCACTCTCGACGCTCGTCGAGTTTCGCTACAAGCGGCGCTTCGAAGGCGAGTCCGGCAAAGCCGGCGGAACCTCCAACAAATCGGGGAAGGCCGGAACCGACCTCACCATCTTCGTCCCGGTCGGTACGCTCGTGTTCGTGACACCCGAGAACGGCGGGGAGCGACTGCTCGCCGATCTGGCAGATCCCGGTGCTCACGTCATCGCCGCGAAGGGCGGCCGCGGCGGCCTCGGCAACCAGCACTTTGCAACCAGCACGCGACAGGCGCCGCACTTTGCCGAGAAGGGTGCCCCCGGCGAGCACGTCACCCTGCGCTTCGAACTGCGGCTGCTGGCCGACTGCGGCATCGTCGGCGTCCCGAACGCCGGCAAGTCCACGCTGCTCTCCGCCATCTCGGCGGCGCGACCCAAAGTCGCCGACTATCCGTTTACGACGCTCGAACCACACCTGGGCGTCGTGCGCGTTTCGGAAGAGGAGTCGTTCGTTGCCGTCGACGTTCCGGGGCTCATCGAAGGCGCGCACGACGGCGCGGGCTTGGGCGATCGTTTCTTGCGGCACGTCGAGCGCACACGCGTCCTGGTGCATCTGCTCGACGGCGCGAAACCGCTCGACGAACTCCTGCTCGACAAGACGATGATCGATGCGGAGCTGCTCGCCTGGAACCGGCATCTGCTCGACAAGCCGATGCTCCTCGTCGTCAATAAACTCGATCTCCCCGATGCGCGGCAACGGCTCGACGAGATTCGCGAGCGTTTCGGCGCGGGCGTTTTGGGCATCAGCGGCGCAACCGGCGAAGGCGTATCGGAGCTGGTCTATGCCACCGCTCGCGCCATCCGGGCGGCGCCGCTTCCCGAGCTCGATCTGCCGGAATCGGCACCTATCCAACTCAAGCCGAAGGACGCGTTTCGCATCGAGCGCGCAGACGACGGCACCTTCGTCGTAACGGGCGAACGCGTCGAGCGCTTGGCGGCGATGACGGACTTTGACTCCGACGAAGCATTGGCGCGCTTCGAGCGCACCCTTGCCAAGATGGGCGTGGAGAAGAGACTGCGCGCCTCCGGCGTTGCCGAAGGCGACACCGTCCGCATCGGAACGTACGAGTTCACGTACTCATGAAGCTCGGGATCTTCGGCGGAACCTTCGATCCGATCCACAACGCGCATCTCTTCGTCGCGGAGTCGGCTCGCGTACTCGAAGGACTGGATCGCGTGCTCTTCGTCCCCACGAACGGGCGACACTATCGCGTACCGGCATCGGTGAGCTCCGAAGACCGCTGCGCGATGATCTTGGGCGCGATCGCGAGCAATCCCGGTTTCGCCATCGATGAGAGCGATCTGGCCGACACTGCGACGGGATACACCGCCGATCTTCTCCCTCGACTGCGCGCCAAGTATCCCGATGCCGCGTTTACGTTTGTGATTGGGGCTGACTCGGTCGTCAATGCCGCGTGGGTGCGCTTCGATGAGGTGCTTGAGGCCCTCGATCGCTTCGTCATCGCACCACGGGCAGGCGTACAAGCCGACGCGCTGCAACGAGTGCTGGCCGTGGTGCCGAAACCGCTACGCGAACGGATCAGAACGCTGCAGTTGCCGGAGCTTCCCGAATCGGGAACGCTCGTGCGCACGCTGCTCGCGCAAGGGCGCAGCGTCCGGTATCTGGTTCCCGACACCGTCTGGAACTACATCGTGGCTCGCGGCCTCTACGGCTTGGCGCAACGTGCGTAACGTCGTGCTCGCGCTGCTCGCCTACGCGATGCTCACCGGCTGCTCGGCTCGCGCCGGCATGACGGTGGCGCAAGCCATCCATCTCTGCCGGCAGGGCGCACGCAACGAACGCGTCCAGACCGGCGGCGTGGTGAGCACCGTTCTCGGCACACGCGTCACCCGCAGTGGACCGCACCTCGGCTTCATCATCACCACGCCGGGCGGCAAGCATGCCCAACGCCGGCTCCATGTGCGCGTCGAGACGAACGTCGGCATCACCGGCCCGATTCCCTTAACGCGCGGCGATCACGTACAGATCGTCGGTGAGTTGGCCTGCGACGACCACGTCCTGCACTGGACGCACCACGATCCGGAGGGGCGAGATCCGGGCGGGTACGTCCTGGTCGACGGACGCATCTACCAGTGAGCGAACCGGCCTCGCACGAACGCTTGAACGCGATCGTGCTGGCAAGCGCCTCGCCGCGCCGCGCCGCGCTCTTGGAGTCGCTGGGCCTGAAGGTGCGGGTCGTGCCCAGCAGGTATCCTGAACCTCCACTGGGGCTCGCACCGGTGGAGGCGGCGCGCGTCCACGCCCGCGAGAAGCTGCGCGATGTCGCCCTGCGTCTCCCGGATGCCGTGGTTCTGGCGGCCGATACCGTCGTCGACGTCGACGGAGTGGCCCTGGGTAAGCCCCGTGACGAGCTTCAAGCCGCAGCCATGCTGCGCTGCCTCGCGGGACGCGAGCACCTCGTCCATACGGCCGTCGCCATCCATGTCCCGGCCCGGCCCGGTGCCGACGAGTTTGCGCGGAGCACTCGAGTGCGCTTCTACCCGCTCGACGAAGCGGCAATCGCCGAGTACCTCGCCGCGGGCCAGTCGCTGGATAAAGCCGGCGCCTACGGGATCCAAGGGCGCGCTGCGGCACTGGTCGAGGGCATCGTCGGCGACTTCTACACCGTGATGGGACTGCCGCTGGGAGGCGTCATACGGGCGCTGGCCCGCCTGGGGTTTTCGCTCCCGGAGCCGAACCCAAACCATCTCTCCCCACATCGCTAGAGGCCACAAACGATCTTCACCTACCGAGACGAACGCAAGCTCGTTGCCCTGATCGGCCTGATCATCGTCGCTGCCGCCATCGTACTGGCTCAGATTGTAGCGGCTCGCACCGGTTCGCTCGGCCCCGTGGGAGCGATCACGTCGACGCTCGTTGCGGGCGTTCAATCCACCGCAGGTGCGGGCAGCCTCGCCGTGCGCGATGCGATCAACTCGGTCCTGGACCTGCCGTCCCTCGCCCACACGAACGCGGTCTTACGGGCACGCAACGAACATCTAGCGAGCGCAAATGCCGCGCTGCGTCAGCGTCTTGCAGAAGAGGATGCTCGCGCAGGTTTGCTTCCGCTCACCGCAACGCATCCCCATACGATCCAAGCACGCGTCATCGGCTTCCCTCCGGAAGGGCAGAACCGCACCATGACGATCGATCAAGGATCGCGCTCCGGCATCCGCAGAGAAGACGGCGTACTCGATGCTTACGGCGTGGTGGGGCGCATTACCAGTGCCGGCCCATTCACCAGCACCGTCACGCTGATCACCGACTACACCTCGCGTATCCCGGCCATCGTGCGGCGTGGACGCTGGTGGGGAATCGTCCGCGGCAACCTCACGAGTCTCCATCTCGACTACGTCTCGCAGGATGCGCACTTGCGGATCGGACAAACGGTCGTCACCGGCAAGGGACGCTCGTTCCATGCCGGTGATGTCATCGGCCGCATCGTGAAGATCGAACGCAGCGACGCCAGTCTCTATCAAACGGCCATTCTCCGCCCGAGCGCTCGACTGAGCGCACTCGACCGCGTCCTTGTCGTTACGAAGTAACGTGCGCATGGGTCACGCGGCGTACCCCTCATGGTGGGTTGCCGCGACGTGGCTGCTCGCAAGCGTCATCCTCCAGGTTGCGCTGGCGCCGTACATCGCGATTCGCGACACCGTCCCCAGCTTCACGTTGCTGGCCGTTATGTGGTATGCGCTGCGCGTAGATGTCGGTCGAGCGGTCCTCTTCGGCTTCGTCGTCGGCATGATCGAAGATGCGCTCTCGGGCGGCGGCGGCGGATGGGCGCTTGCGACGGCCACCGTAGCGGCACTAGCCGGTACGCTCTCCCGGAACTTCTTCGCCGACTCGATTCCGCTCATGGCCTTCGTCGCGGCCTTCGGCACTTTCGTACGCGACGGCATCTACTGGATCGTGGAACTCTTCGAAGGCTACCCCTCAGGTATGGGAACACGCCACCTGCATCAATCGATCATCCAATCGCTCTACGACGCAGCCCTCGCGATCGTCCTCGTCCTACTCGCCCGCCACTGGGAGCGTACGCGACTCTCATGAACGCCGGGCGACGACTGGAACGCCGACCGATCGAGCGGCCGATCTGGCGCATCGTGCTCTTCTCGCTCGCGATTGCCTGCGTGTTTGTCGTGCTGACCGCGAAACTCGCTCGCGTCGAACTCGTCCACGGCGCAGCGTACCGAGCGCAGGCACAAGCCAATCAGATCCGCGTCATCCGCGTAGCGGCACCCCGTGGCCTCATCTACGATCGACGCGGCAAGGTCTTGGTGCGTAATCGCCCTTCGTTCGTCGTGGCGCTGATTCCATCCGAGATTCATCATATTCACGCGGAGATGGCGACGCTGGCGCGCATGATCGGTGCGCCCCAAGCTCGGCTCTATCATCGCTTGCTCCACCATCGAGGCATCAACTACACGAACTTCGCGCAAGTCGCCGACGACGAGCCCTACGGCCCCGTGATCCTGGCGCGCAACCTCACGGTCGCTCAGGTCGCCCGTCTCTCAGAACGCTTACACGACCTCTCAGGCGTCGACCTTGAAGTTCAGCCCGTGCGCGAGTATCCGTACGGGAAGCTCGGTTCGCACCTCTTCGGGTACGTCGGTGCAATCACCGAGCGTGAGTACGAACGCTTGAAGGGGCAAGGCTACTCGCCAAACGACGTCATCGGCAAGGACGGCCTTGAAGCCGAGTACGACCGGTACTTGCGCGGCAAGCCCGGCGGACAGCGCATCGTCGTCGACGCCGCGGGGCAAGTCGTTCCGGGCGATCGCCTGCCGCCCAAGCGCGCGGTCCCGGGAGATAGCTTAATCCTCAACATCGATTGGCGCCTTCAGGTGATCGCTGAGCACGCCTTGGCCGCCGGCATCGCCGGCCAAGAACGAGCCGTCGGACGCAAGCTCGCAGGCGCCGTGGTGATCGAGGATCCGTGGAACGGCGCCATCCTGGCGCTGGCCAGTTATCCGAACTTCAACCCAAATAAGTTTGCCAACGGGATCAGCACCAAGACGTTTGAGCGCTATCTTACCGATCCGACGCGTCCGCTCTTCGACCAAGCGATCGCCGCAGCGACTCCCACCGGCTCCGTCTTCAAGCTCATTCCCGGCACGGGCGCGATCACCGACGGGCTGATCGGTCCCAACGAGATCATCTACGATAGCGGGGAGTGGAACTGCCACGGCGCCATCTTCCGAGACATCGTCGCCGCCGGCCTCGGGAATACGACCTTCGTGCCGGCGCTGGCGGCCTCATCGGACGGCTACTTCTACCAGGTTGCCTATCGCCTAGGGAATAAGCGAATGCGGCGGTGGGCGCTGCGTTTTGGGCTCGCGCAAAGGACCGGCATCGATCTGCCCGGTGAGTATCCGGGCAACTGGCCGACGAACGCCTGGATGATCAAGAATCTCGGCGAACCGCTCTATCCAAGCGATGTCTGCAGCCTCGGCATCGGCCAAGGCGCGATGCAAGCCACGCCGGTGCAGATGGCCAATGTCGTCAGCGTCGTCGTCAACGGCGGCACCCTCTTTCGCCCGCGCATCGTCTCGGAGATTCGCAGCCCCGGTGGACACATCATCAAACGCTTCCCACCGCACGTCATTCGCCGCGTCCCGGGCTCCCAAACGGCCTTTGCCACGGTGCGAGCCGGGATGGCACAGGTGACGTCGCCGATCGGCACCGCCTACGGGATGGGCATTCCCGGCTTTCCGTACGGCGGGAAGACCGGAACGGTTCAAACCGAGGGCGGCAACGGCCCGAACACGACCTGGTTTGTCTGCTTCGCACCGCTAAAGCATCCGCAACTCGCCATGGCCGTCTATGTGGAGAAGAGCGAAGGGTACGGCGCAAACGTCGCCGCACCGATAGCGCGGCGCATCCTCATTCGCTACTTCCGCTTGAAACCGTAACCTCTTGCGCCGACTCGCAGATCCGCAGCGCGAGACTCCGTAGCGCTTCGTCACGCTCCTCTGTAAGCGCGCTGCGGGCAATGGGGACGCACCAGGGGGCACCGATGAGCAGGAGGCGATCGAGCATCTCGAGGCGAGCAGCGCGATCGTACTGCCGATCGTCTCCGGTGATAAGCGAGGTCCACCCAACCGACGGCGGCGGCCCGGGAACGCGCGAGAGAGCGAGTCCGATACCGTAGAGCAGGGCTCCTACAACGAAGACGACCGCCAGCGCAAGCAACGCGCGATTAATCGACGGGCAGACGTGCCGCAGCGCGCAATGCTTCAAGCACCGCCGCCAGCGCTTCGTCCAGAGTTCGATTCACGCTCGAACCCAAGACGCGGTGAAACTCTTCCATCGGCAGCTCCGAGAGGACCGCAAAGACACGCAACATCTCGCTGCGGTAGTGGCCCAGTACGTCGGAGCGGGACCCATCATGCAAGATCGCGCTCCCAAGCAGTTGCGCGTTGACCAGCCACGGGGCGACCGCACCGAGCGGAGCGCCGTCGAGCTCGGCGGCAAGCGCACGCAGTGCGTCCAGATCCAACTCTCCTCGCACGCGCACGACACCGGCCGGCACGCCCGCATCCCCGTGCGGCGGGGTCGCCAAGAGCTCCGCCAGCAACTCGCGCAGCGCCGAGCGGCTCTCGCGATCCTCTAAATCTTTGCCGGTTACCGCGATCCGCGGCAGACGGAGACGAACGAAGAAGCGCTCGAGCGGTGCGCGTGCGGCACGAGCGGCTACGCCGAAGGCGCGCTCCACCCGCGGGCTTGCGCCTACAGCGGCCTCCGGGAAGAGCGTCCGTAGCGCAAAGATATGCGCGATGAGCCCACCGGCATCGGCACGTTCGAGCATCTTGATCGAGTGCACGAGCCGCTCGGCGGTGAAATCCACGTATGCCACGGCGGAGTTCGTCTGTTCGAGCGGTAGCGCCGACGCGATGCGCGGCGGGAGCGACGCTTCGAGTACGGCGCCGCTGCGTGCAATGACTTCGGTGATCGCCCGAGGCGGCTGCACCTGCGCGGGGCTTGCGAGCGGCACGCTCGCCGGCGGTAGCACTGCGCTCGGTTCGTCGAACGCATCCGGGTCTTGGTAGGGTGCCGGCGGGCTCGGAAAGATGCGCTCGATGGAGAGCGGCGTCCCGGCGCTCGTCTCTCCAAGCGACGGAACCGCCGCGACACGCAAGATCGGTGCGGCGAGCGCCAGCGTCTCCTGATCGTCCCATTCGAGCACGGCTCGCGTTTCGAGCTGCGTTCCGGATTCGAGCGGAGAGAGGACGGCCGCCTCCCAGCGAATGCGCACGTCGATGCCCGGCGTCACATCGGCCAGCACCAAACCTACGTGCGACCAGAGCGGTGAGCCCCCGCCCTCATCGCCCAGCAACATCCCGTTGATGGTCGTGCTTCCCGGCACGTAGACGGCGAGATTGGTTGGAACGACGCGCACCGTCAGGCGCTCCGCCGCACCGTCGCCGTCGTTGCGAATGCGCAGCTCGTAGAAGACGCGCTCCCCGGCGTTGACTTCTTGCGCAGGCGCGACATGGAAGGCAGAGCCGGCGACAAACTCGGGCTTGGCGAAGGTCGGGATCTGGAGCGGGACGAGCGCTAGCGGACTGATGCCGCGCCCCCCAAGCCGCCCCTCGAGCGCCAAAGTCGTTCCGCGTTTGGGTGCACGCAAGAGACGCAGGGCGAACCGAGCCTCGTGCGTCGTCCCCGAGGGAATATCGCCCAGCAATAACGCGTCGCGTTCGCGCCGTGCATTTACGGCGCGCTCGACCGCAAGCTCCGGCGGCACGGTGAGCGTGAGGCGCGCATCGTGCAGTACGTCGGAACCGGTGTTCGGAATACGGATCAGGACCTCGGCGGTGCGCTGCGGCCGCAGCGGCTCTCCGCCGACAAACTCCCAGCCGACATCCTGCGCCTCGACGCGCGGAAAGGATCGCACGACGATCGTCGCCGTTCCAAGATCGACCGCGCCGCCCGGATGCTCGAGCACCGCGCCGAGCGTCAGATGCGAGCGATCCGGCACCGGCGATGCGATACGGGCGAGGACGATAAAGATGCGCTCGGCATGGGGGTGTACGACGCCCAACTCAATCGGTACGCCGTAGGGGATCGGCTCTTCGGGTGATTCCGCGATCCGCAGATCGCTCAGAAAGACCCCGGGGATCGCCCGTAGCGTCACATCGTGTTCGGGAGCAGTACCGTCATTGTAGACATGCACCACGAAACGGACGTCTTCTTGCGCCCGGACCGTGCCGCGATCGGCCTCAACGTAGTTTCGTGCGCGATGAAAGCGCGGCGAGACGCGAATGCCGATCCGTCGCGCGAACTCGCGCTGCCCGAACCCCTCGCCCGATCTCCAGCGTAACGACGCGGTAATCGGCGCTTGCGGCTGAGCGCTCGGCTCGGGAACCGCGACGGTCGCAGCGAAGCCGACCTCCGCGCTACGCCCTGCCGCGAGCATGCCGAGCGAGAACGTCAGCGAGCGCACACCCTCATCTGCCACCGGCTGCCCGTCGACGTGCGCAGATCCCGGCGCGTAGACCAAGCCGCTCGGCAGCGTAAACGCCACGGAGACACCGTCGGCAGCGCCGGTCCCGACGTTGGTGGCGCGCAAGGCGATCGGGACGCGCATCCCCGGGGTCACAATGTCGTCGCTAAAGACCCGTAGCGCCGTCTCCTCGCCCTCAAAGTCGACCGGCGAATGGACGACGATCTCCGCTGATTCAAGCGGAAACTGGGCGCATTCACGCGAGGCAACGCTGCCGCCGGCCCGAATCCGCGTCCCGTCGCGCAGCGGAGCATCGATGGTCGTATCGTATTCGACGAGGACGCTCTGGCCCGGCGCTAGCTGCTGCGCGACGATCGCATCGCCATCGTAGTCGAAGGGCTCCCCCTCAAGATCGACGAGCAATCGCCCGGCAACGCGCGCGCTGCGCGCGACGTATGAGGTGTGATCGGGCACCGGCATCCGTAGAATCACATCGTGCGCACTCGATGAACCCTGGTTGACGATGGTCGCGCGGATTCCGACGATATCGCCTGGTTTCGGCTGCATCGGCGCCACAAGCGTCACGAGCGTGGAAACGTGTTCGAGCAGCGGGCGGCTGCGAACGACGATGCGCTCGGCGTTGGTAGCGACGATGGACATCTCGTTGGCCGCCAAGGCGGCCTGAAAGACCAAGCTGGTCCCGTCCTCGATCGTATCGTCAACGCGGAACGAACAGACGACATGTCGCGTCACACCCGGCTCGACATCGCCGATCGACGCGCCGCTGGGATCGACGAGCCGCTCCTGTGCGTCGAGGGGTCGTTCGTCCGCAGTATCGGCTTCGGCGATATGAGTGACGCCTTGGGGTAAGGAGAAACGCGCTCGCACTCCCGTTGCGCTCGCACCGCCCACGTTGGAGAAGGCGAAGGTCGCCCGGATGGTCTCGCCGGGACCGACCGACGTCATCGGCTCGATCCGCAGCGTGCGCAGGCTCTCGACCAGCGCAGGAACACCGGGCGCGAAGATGCCCGTCAACGACGTCGTAGACACGACCCCTTCTTTCCGCCTCTGCAACGGGACGCCCTACGCAGCGCGCTCACTCCATGAGCGCAAGCGTCGCGAGGAGCCGCTGCGCACGAACGCCGGGATGGGCCTGGGCATAGGCGAGGAGGGCTTCGTCCTGACCGAGGCTGCGTAGACCTCGGGCCGCAGCCAAGGCCACCACCTCCGAAGGATCGGCGAGCGCGTGTTTGAGCAACGACTGCGATCGCGCATCGTCAAGCATGGCGACGGCAAAGATCAGGTCACAGCGAGCCGACTCGCTCAGCGCCTCGAACTCGTTCGCCGCTTCGTCGTCCCAGGCCGGCGACTCATCGAGCGCATCACCACGCCCCGCCGGGCGACTCGCCGGAACCGGTTCCGGCCTGCGTGGAGCAAGCCAAGCGTAGACGCCCACCAGCCCGCCGAGGACGATGACGCCCACCAGAAGCAGGGCGAGCGCGCTCATGCGTTGTCGGCGAGTGTCTGGCGAACGCCGCGCAAAGCCAGGTCCAGGGCCGGATCGTGAGTGCGTTGCAATGCGTCGAGAAACTCCGTCGGCTCGGCATCGGCAAGCGCTCCGAACGCCGCCGCAAAGGCCTGGCGGTAGGCGACCATGGCCGGCTCTCCGTCCGGCAGCAAGGCACCCAAGACCATCCACGGACAAGCCGTGGCCAGTGGAGCCTCTCCGAGTTGTTGTACGCCCTCTTCGATGAGCTGTGCATCATAGCCGCCGGTAAAGACCCGCACCGCGCCGGGCGGATCGGCGGGGCTGCCGTGCGCGCAGGCGGCATCGAGCAGGAAGCGTTCGACGGTGGCACGCGATGACGGCGTCTCGACGTCGCGCGGTGCTACCACGTAGTTCGGCAGCCGCAGCTTGATGAAGAGGCGATCCAGCGTCTCTTTGAGGGTCTCGCGCAACGAACTGAGCGACCCGCTCGGCGTATCGCCGATCGCATCGGGCAGCATGGCGCGAAGCGCAAAGAGATGGCTCACCAATCCACCAAACGATGCCTCGTCGAGGAAACGCAGGGTGCGCTTCAAGCGATCCTGGTCGAATCCGACGACCATCCCCACCGTGCGCCCGCGCAGGGTATCGGGCATGAGCGCAGCCGATATCTCGTACGCCGCGTCAGGCGCGGGCAGGCGACGCATGATGCCGCTCGCCAACGTCAGAGCATCGCCGCCCACCGGAGTGGCCTGCGGCAACTCGATGAAGCGCTCCGCCGAAAGCGCCCGCCGCCCGTCGGCAAGCGACGGCCCGAGCATCCCGTCCACGCCGAAGGGCAGCCCGGGGATCGCATTGGCAAAGGCGGGGACCGCTCGCACCTTGAGTTCATCGGAGATGACGACATCCTCGTGTTGCCCGTCGTAGCTCATGGTGACCGTCCGCGCGATCGTTTCGCCGGCCGAGAGCCCGTTATGCACCACGTCGCGAAACCGTAGGGTGACCTCAACGCCGGGGTCGACGTCGTTGAGCACGATGCCCCGTTCGCAGGCCAAGCTTGAGAGCGCTCCGACATCGCGGACCGGGATGTCGTTAATCGTGGTGCTGTTCGGCACGTAGATCAACGCGTCGGGTTGCGCCGCACGCACCGCGACGCGACGCGCGGGGCCGTCGCCGCCATTGCGCAGATAGAGCGTCCACTCGATGGTCTCACCGGCGTCGACGACGTCGGCGGGCTGCGCGTGCAGCGTGGCCACCGAAAAGTCCGGTTCGGCGGTGGTCGCGATGACCAACCCATCGAGCGGAATCGGCAGCATCGCGTCGGCCGAGAGTACCGCGTCCACCGTCACCGGATGGGCCTTGGCCAGCCCGCGCAACAAGCGCAGCCCCAAGCGCGCCTCGACCGAGCCGCCGGGGGCGATCTCGCCGAAGGCGATCATCGAGCGCTCGCGCGTCGCTCCGTCGACGCTCTCGAGCCGCGCTTCAGGCGACACGTAGAGCCGCAGCCGCACGTTGTGCGCGACATCGCTGCCGACATTGGTGAGGCGCACGTAGACGTCGGCGAGCTGATTGGGGCGTAGGACGGCGTCGCCGGCAAGCTCCAAGCGCGAGTTCTGCGCGGAAAAGGCAGGATGCGAATCGATGCGCCAGTTCGCTTCACCCAGAGAGGTTTCGCCCAGCTCGCGACTGTGCAGACTCGCCCCGATGCGCACCTCTGCACGATCGGCATACGGTGTCCGCACCCGTGCGCGCAACGAGAACTGCCGTTGCGCAGCGGGCTCGATCACGCCAAGGTCGGCAACGTCGGCATCGAACGGCACGCGCGTGCTGCGCTCAAAGACGCGCACCTCTTCGAGTCCTGCGTCCACGCGTACACGCAGCACGGCATCGGTGACCGCAGCGCTTCCGTCGTTCGCCAGCAGGATCGTCGCTTCAATCTCATCGGCGGGCCGCACGACGGCCGGGCCGCAGCGCGCGATCGCATTGCGACGCGCAACGAGCCGCGGCTCAGAATGCACCGTGACCGTTCGCTCGAAACGGCGTCCGCCGGCCCCTGCGCAGCGTTGCGGTTCCCAGGCCAGCGCGAGCACGACGGGGAGATCCTGTCCGTCGGGCAACGGCGTCGCGATCACCGCTTCGCCGTGCAGCTCAACGCTTTCGTCCACGCCGATGCGCCCGAGGTCGAAGGTCGTCACCTCCTTCTTTCGTTCGCGCACCGGCCGGCCGTCGATCCGCGTGGCCCCACGCACGAAGAGCAACGCATCGGGCAGTTCGAGGCTCGCGGTCAAACGCGCGGCCGCCGAGGTACCGGTGTTACGCGCAACCAGGTGGAACGCCACGCGTTCGCCGGGGCGCACGCCGTGGGCCGGTTCGATCTCAAAGGAGGTCGCATCGGTCGAAAAATCCGGCTCGGAGACGACGTTCAGCGATCCCGCCGCAAGATCGAAGGCGGGGGTTTCCTGGGAGGCGACGCGAGCGGTGGCGACGATCTCCGTACCGTCGTCGAGGGCGCCGTCCACACGCACCCGGTAGACCAGCGTCACGGTAGCGCTGGCTGCCAGCGTGGGCGCAATCGTCGGCGCATAGGCGTAGTCGAAGGAGGTGCCGAGGTCGCGTTCGAGTTCGCGACCGTTGACCCGTGCCGAGTTCGCCACGTAAGACGTATGCGCGGGGATGGGCGCCACCACAACCACGTCGTGAGCGCTCGATTCGCCTGCATTGTGGACGCGCACGGTGATCTGCGCCTCGCCGCCCGGCACCGGCTCCGGCCGCGCCTCGACCGCAATCGAGGTCATCGCGTTACGCAACTGCGGTTTGCTGCGCGCCACCAAGCGCACCACGTTCGAGCCGACCGGCGGCACTTCGAAGGAGGCTACGGCTGCTTGCAACTCGATGGTCGAACCGTTCTCGATCGCCCCGGCAACGCTGTAGGCAATCTCGATGCGCCGCTCTTGCCCGGGCGCAACGTCACCGATCGCAGCACCGCCGCGGGCAAGCAGCGGCGAGTTCCCCTGCTCATCGTCGAGGAGCTCTCCCTCGAAGGTTCCGGAACCGACGAGGTAGACCAGGCCGTCGGGGATATTGAACCGGACCCGCACCCCGGTTGCGGGCGCGCCGCCGTGGTTGGCAAACGTAAAGGCCGCTCGTACCGTCATCCCAGGTTCGAGTTCCCGCTCGGGCGAAACCACAAGCGTTCGGAGCCCTTCCGGTAAGGTCGGCGATCCTGGCGCGAAGACGTCGGTCAGGGTGCGCATGGCGACGACGACTCTTCGCCGCCGGGTAGGAGCTCCCTTGACAACCGCCGCGTCCGCGCGGCTACACGAGGATGACACAACAGATGTTCGCCGCTACAGAAGATCGTATCGCCAGCGCCGTCTCGCGCTTGGGCAGCGAGAGCGCCTTTGAAGTGCTGGCGCGCGCCAGGGCACTCGAAGCCACCGGCAAGCGCGTGGTCCACATGGAGATCGGCGAGCCGGACTTCGACACGCCCGAGCACATCGTCGAAGCGGCGATCGCCGCCCTGCGCGGACATGCCACGCACTACACGCCCTCGGCCGGTCTTGCCGAGTTGCGCGCAACCGTCGCCGAGTGCGCCAGTCGTCTGCGCCGGCTCGACCCGCCGTATGCAGCCGAACACGTGGTCGTCGGGCCGGGAGCCAAGCCCATCATCTGGAACATCCTTTCGGCGCTGCTCAATCCAGGCGATGAGTTCGTCTACTTCGATCCCGCCTATCCCGCCTATGCCTCGGCGGCAAGCTATCTGCAGGCCAAGATCGTCCCGATTCCGCTACGCGAGTCGCGCAACTGGTGCATGGACCTCGATGAACTCGCGCAGCGCGTGAGCGATCGCACCAAGGTCGTGATGATCAACTCCCCGCACAACCCGACCGGCGGCGTGCTGCAGCCGGCGGACCTGGCGCGCATTGCAGAACTAGCCGTGCGGCACGACTTCCTGGTGATTTCAGACGAGATCTATAGCCGCAACTTCTATCTCGACACGCCCTTCGTTTCGCTGGCATCGCTTCCGGGGATGCGCGAGCGCACCATCGTCGTCGACGGCTTCTCAAAGGCCTACGCGATGACCGGATGGCGCCTGGGCTACGCTTTGATGCCGGAACACTTCGCCAAGGTCGTGACGCTCTTTAACAACAACACGTTTAGCTGCGTCGCCACCTTCGTGCAGATGGCCGGCATCGCCGCGCTGCGCGGCCCCGATGAACCGGTACGCGCGATGAACGAGAAGTTTCGAGCGCGACGCGATCGCCTCGTCGCCGGCCTCAACCGCTTGCCGCGCGTTAGCTGCACGATTCCCGAAGGCGCCTTCTACGCGTTCCCAAACGTCGCCAAGATCACCCACGACGACAAGGCGCTCGCGGCCTACTTGCTGCGAGAGGCCGGTATCGCATGCCTCGGCGGCTCGGCATTCGGCGCCGCCGGCAGCGGGTATCTGCGCTTCTCCTATGCCGCTTCGCTGGATGACATCGACTACGCGCTCGCACAGATGGCCGACGCTCTGCCGGCGTTCAAAGACTGACGCCGTAGCTGCAAGGCGGGCCGCGAATCACGACGATGCCGGTCATCCTCACGCAACACTATTCGCCGGCCGACCGTGTCTATGAAGACGTTGAATACGCGCTCTATCACTATCCCCGAGCGTATTTTGGCCGCGTCCGGCCCTACGACCGGTTCATCTACTACCGGCCTCGTGGAAGAAGTGCGCGAAGGGCTGATTCGAAGTGTTACTTCGGGCACGGCATTCTCGGGCCATGGTCGCCGGACCCGCGGCGTCCTGACCACCGTTTCGTGGACATTTTGAAAGCCGAGGCATTTGCCGTCCCGGTGCCCCTCTACAGCGCGAATGGGGTTTTTATCGAGTCCGAGAGCGCAACCGCGCCGGCCTTTCAATCGGCCGTTCGCGAACTCAGCGAAACCGCATTTTGGAAAATTCTAGCGCGTGGTGATGTGCGCGCCGAGGCGTTTTCGATCTTGCCAAGCACATTCGCTGTCGCCGCAGGTCCTTACATTGGACGGCCCATCGCAGCGCCCCGGGACAGTTTCCGGCGCATCGACACGATACCAGATGGGGCAGGTTACGTCCCGCACGGCGACACGCGGGTCAACGTCTACGAGTCGGCGGCGCTACAAGAGCGCGCTCGGTCCGACCATCAAGCAATCCTTCAACGCGTGCAATCCGAAGTGCTCAAGCGCGGTGGCGCGACCTGGTATAACAATAATATCGATTTGTTTGCAAGTATCGGTGAGCAACGTATGCTCATCGAAGCTAAGAGCTTGACGAACCCGACAGAGGCGGTAGATCGTATGCGCTTCGGGATTGGGCAGCTCTGCGACTATGACTTTCGCTATCGCGCAGACGTCGGCGGCGCGCAGCGAGTACTAGCATTTGGTCAAGCTCCCGACCGTGAAAGCTCGTGGATTGGAACCCTTCTCCAAGAGCAGCGTATCGGCTTTATTGCCTTACATAAAGAAAAAGTGGTTGCGCTCAACGATTGTGCCGCCGCTCTGCCGCTCTTCACCTAGTGGAGAGCGACGCCCATCTAAAGCTCAGCGAAACCTCATCGCCGCCTTGACATCGCGCAGCGTCTGCGCGGCGAGTTCGCGTACGCGCTCCGTGCCTTCGAGCAGGACGCGCTCCACCGCGCCGGGATCCTGCGCATAGAGCGCTCGGCGTTGCCGTATCGGCGCAAGAAAGGCATTGAGGGCGTCGGCAAGCGCCGACTTATCGGCGACGCAGCCAAGTGCGCCCGAGCGGCACTCTGCGGCGATGGCATCGGTCGCGGCTGCCTGCGCCACGAGTTTCCACACGGCGAAGACCGGGCAGATCTCCGGCCTGCCGGGGTCGTTACGCCGAATCTTTTGCGGATCGGTGAGCATCGAGCGAACCTTGGCGCTCGTGGTCGCCTCGTCGTCGGCGATGAGGATGCAGTTGTCGTAGGATTTGCTCATCTTGCGCCCATCGGTGCCGGGGACTTCCGGGAACTCCGAGAGCGTCGGCTGCGGTTCCACAAGAACTGCGTTCCCGTCGCCGTAGAGAAAGTTGAAACGGCGCACGACCTCGCGCGAGAACTCAAGGTGCGCGACTTGGTCGCGACCGACCGGCACGCGTTCGCCGCGAACGATCGCAATATCGCAGAGTTGCAGGAGCGGATAGCCGAGGAATCCGTAGGTGGCGATCTCGCTGCCCAGCGCCTCGATCTGCCCTTTATACGTGGGCACGCGCTCAAGCCAGGAGACCGGCACGATCATCGAGAGCAACGTGTGCAACTCGCTGATCTCCGGGACGCCCGACTGCAGATAGAAGGTCGAACGCGCTGGATCGACTCCCGATGCCAGCCAGTCGATCACCATCTCGAGGCCGGCTTCCCGAAATTGTTCGGGGTGCGCGTAGCCCGTCGTGTAGGCGTGCAGGTCCGCCACTTCAAAGTACGCATCCGAACTCTCACAGAACTCCACCCACTGGTGGAGCACGCCGAAGAGATGCCCGAGATGGAGTCGCCCGGTCGGGCGCATCCCCGACATGACGCGCGGTTTGTGTTGCCTGCTGCCGATCATGCGCGCTTCATTCGTAGATCGTCACGCGAGAGACGTCGCCGGGCTCGACCTGTTCGTCGCCGAAACCCATGGCGCGCGCAACCACCCAGCCTTGCTCCGGGTTGGCGCGCGGGTAGATCACCGTTGCGGGGCCCGATGTCGTTGGGCCGCCCAATCGTGAAAGGTCTTGAAAGCCGAGGTGCTGCAGATGCAACGCCAGGTGCGCGCTGCCGTAGAGCGCGACCGGGACGGAGGCAGGCGCCGGTAACGGCGGCAGACCGGTGCTGCTCCCCGTCGATCCATACGGTGCTAAGCGACGATAGATCTCCGCCGGGTCGAGCACGTCGTAGTAATCACCCCAGATTCTTCCTTCGCTGTTGACATCGGCAACGCGAACGGGTGCCAGCCACATGGAATCGTGCAGCGTTCCGAGCGGAACCTGATACACCGGGGCACCGGCCATCGCAACGCCGATGCGCACGAGTTCATTCTCTGGGATATCGGTGGCAACATCCTTGCGAATGCGCGCAACGAACTGCGGCAGGATGGCACTGACCTTGCTTGGGTTGAGGACCGCGTTGCGCAAGAGCCCGAGGACTTCAACCTCGGCCTGCATGCGCTGAAAGTCATTCACGCGGTAGTCGTTGCCGGCCTCGTTCTGGCGAACGCGCACGAACGCCAAGACCTGCTTGCCGTCCATGTGTTGGACGCCCGGCTGAAAGTTCGCGCCGCTGTGGCGCGGATCGTAGATGCGTTTCTTGACGTCGATCGTCAGGCCGCCGACGGCATCGACCGCCTGCGCGAAGCCGGCGAAGTTCGTGACGAGGTAGCCGTCGATGGGCAAGCCCGTCAAGCGGGAGACCGCCTTGGCCAGCGCCTGCGGCCCCTGTGGCGGCGTCTCCTGATCGCCCATGAAGAAGAGCGTCTTGATCTTTGGAATGGGATCGTCCCAACCCGGTTGCGCAACGAGCGCGTCTCGCGGCACCGTGATGGCATCGATACGATGCGTGGCCGGATCGATATGGGCGAGCAGAATCACATCGGCTTGGCCGGCCGCGGTCCCCAACCCCAACGGCTGATCGGCCGCGACGCCGCGCGCGTTATTCGCGATTAAGAGGATGTTGATCGGACGATTACCGATCGCCATGCGTGCGGCAACCGAACCGACAACCTGATCGGCGGTATTCCACACGCCCGGAACAAAGCGAACGAAGAGCGCACCCAAGACGACCGCCGGGAGCCCCGCAACCAACAGGATGCGCGGCCATTGCAAGCGCGTACGTGGAGAGGTCGATCGACGGACGGACATGCGTACTCCTACGGAACGGCCGGCGTGCTTGGCAGACCGGCTTGGATGCGACGGCTCCACCTACGAGTCTGTCCAACGAGCGTGGGCACACCCACGCAGAGCACCGTGATGACGACGAGCATCAGCGGCAGGCCGACATGCGAGAGGTTGTGGATCTTCAGGCCCGTAGCCAAGCTATAGTTCGCCGCCGACGGCAAGAGTAATCCAACGGCACCGCCCAGCACGAACGCAACCCCGCCCCAGCCCAGCGTCCGGCTCGCGGTCGTCAGCGCAATCTGCCGGATGGCCTCCTGCGGCAGCCTGCGACGGGCGGCAATCCAACCGAAGATGCCGCCGACCATGACCTGGACGATGGTCGTGCCGATGCCAAAGAGCGCCCCAGGAGCCCAGCCCCAGGCGGCGGACGGCATCGCCGGCGCCAGCACGGTGTAGATGATCAACGCAAATGCCCCAAACCCCCAGCCGGCGATGAACCCATGCACGAGCGGCATCCACGGCCGCGGATCGGAGATCCAGGCGGGCGTGCCGTCCTGGGGAACGGAGCCCTCGTGAAGCGACGACACGGCATAGCGCTCGAACTTCGGGAGATGGAGATGGAACGTGTGACCGCGGCTGATCATCATAAAGCCGCTGATCGCCATCACCGAGCCGACGACGATGTAGATCACCGAATCGACCGGGCCGTTGGTGAAGATGCGTGAGAGCCCCAGATAGGCCAGTTCGCTCGTGATGGCACGCTGCAGGGTGAAGGCGAGCGAAAAAAGCAGCCCGGCGCGAAGACCCCCCCGCGTCGAGTAGCTCCCGACGGCGTAGCTGAAGGTGATCGGCCAGGTGTGCTCGTCGGGGGTAATGCCGTGCAGCAGCCCCAGCAAGAGCGCCGTGACCAACGCCCCCATGATGGTGACGTGGGTGGGGTTCCAAAGGTTTAGGGCATCCATGGGCTCTCCGCAGGTGGGGGTTCCCGGTTTTATTTGCGACCGTTTCGCAAATACCTCCTGTTGCACCGCCCAAGCTACGCATGCCGAACGAGCCGCTGCCGGACGTAGGCTCGTGCCTCGTCGACCGCCTCCCGCAAGCCCTCGCCTCGCGCCAGCCCGCAGGCCAGCACCATCGCGAGCATGCAGCCGGTTCCGCCCAGGGTACTCCGGAGACGGGTGCCCGGGAACGCCGCCACGCCCTCGGCGTCGGCCAGGACGTCCGTCGGGTCACCCGCAAGGTGCCCGCCTTTGAGCAGCACGGCGAGGGCTCCGCGAGCCCGGAGGCTCCCGGCGGCTTCGTCCATCTGCTGGGCGGAGATCTCCCGGCGCCCGAGGAGGGCAGCGGCTTCGGCCAGGTTTGGCGTGAGCACCACCGAGGGCGCGCGCGCCAAGGTGTCGCGCAGAGCGATCAAGGTTGCCTCATCGGCAAAATCACCGCCGCGCGTAGCACCCAAAACCGGGTCGACCACCGCAACGATCTCCGAGTTGCGTGCCACAAACTCCGCGACCACCTCAACGCCGGCCGCGCCGACCAGCGCACCGATGCGCAGCGCCCCGACACGCTCGAGCGGCAGCGTCGCCAACTGCGCGCGCAGCATCTCGAGCGGGACGGGATGCAACGCACGAATACCGTGCGCGTCCTGGGCGCTGAGCGCCGCGACGACCGTAAAGACCTCGACGCCGAGTCGGGCGGCGATGCGCAGATCGAGCCCCACCCCCGCGACATTCCACGGATGCGTCGTCCCAATCGAAACGACGCCCCGGTGATCGGTCATGCGCTCTCCCAGAGCCGCACCAAGCGCTCTGCGGCCTGCAACGGATCGGCCGCCTCGCCGAGCGCAGAGAGCACCGCGGCCATCGCCGCGCCGGCCCGGCGAACCTCCGGCAACACGCTCTCGGTGATGCCGCCGATCGCAGCGGCCGGCAGGCCGCCGGCATGCGCAACGATCCTGCACAGGCCCTCGACGCCGATGGGTGTGCCGGCATCGGGCTTCGATGCCGTTGCGTAGACCGCGCCCACGCCGAGATAATCTACGCCCGCCGCCACCGCCGTGCCGGCTTCATCAGGGGTACCGCACGAGAGGCCGATCAGGCGATCCCCGAAGTGCGTGCGAATCGCAGCCGGCTCTGCATACCCGTCATCGCCCGGGCCCAGATGCACGCCGTCGGCGTCGAAGGCGAGCGCCGCATGCCAGTCATCGTTGACGATGAACACGGCGTGCATCTGCCGTGTCAGGAGGCGCAAGGCCCGCACGTGATCCGCGACGACACCGCGCTTCGCGCGATACTGCACTATGCGCACGCCGCCACGCAGCACCGCGTCCGCCAGCGCAACCGGATCGCCGGCGCCTTCGTTCACAATCGCGTAGATGCCGCGCAACGCGAGACGAACATCCCTCATCGCCGCGGAGTGAAGCGCCGCCACAGCACCGCGCCCATTAGCTCTCGCCGTCGAGCAAGAGATCGCCGATGCGCAACAAGTCGCCGTCGTTGCTAAAGCGCATCTCGATCGTGCCGCCCTTGCCCTTTCGGCGCAGGGCCACATGCGTGGCAAACCTGCGGCGCAAGCGCGCCTCAAACTCGAGATCATCGGCCGAAAGCCCGCGCTGGCGCACGGCAACGCTCTTGGCCGTCGGCGTCGTCACCGCACCGGTCAATCGCTCCAACGCGCGCACCGAGAGCCCCTCGTTCACGACGCGTTGCGCGAGCGACAGACGCGACGTCTCCCGCGCGGCCAAGAGCGCGCGTGCGTGGCCTGCGGTCAGGCGGCCGTCCACGAGCATGGCCTTCAAGGCGTCGTCAAGCGCAAGTAAACGCAACGCATTGGCAACCGCAGAACGACTCTTGCCCAGCCGCTGCCCCAACTCGTCTTGCGTGAAGGCGTACTCGTCGATCAGATACGCAAAGCCGGCGGCTTCTTCAAGCGGATTGAGGTTCTCGCGCTGGAGATTCTCGATGATCGAGACTTCCAACGAATCGCGATCGTCACTCTGCCGCACGAGCGCCGGAATGGTGGCTTTCTGCAGTGCCGCACAGGCGCGCCAGCGGCGCTCTCCGGCAACCAGTTCAAAGCGGTCGCCACGCGCTCGCACGATGATCGGCACCAGCACGCCGTACTCGGCAATCGATCGTTGCAACTCGTCGAGCGCCTGCTGCTCGAACGTCTTGCGCGGCTGAAACGGATTCGGCGTGATGAGCGAAACCGCAATTTCGCGTAGCAACTCTTGGCTGGGCGCGCCGGGCAGCGGCCCATCTCCCAGCAACGCTCCGAGCCCCTTCCCCAGGCCCCGTTTGGGCGCGCTCATCCGCCTGGCCGCGAGGCAAGAATCCGCGTGGGTTCGCACGCAGTGCTTCCTGCGCGTTGCCGCGCACACGACAAGCGCGTCATGCGTGGACCTCCGCGATCTGCAGCAACTCTCGGGCGAGCGCGAGGTACGCTTGAGCGCCGCGGCTCTTCACGTCGAACAGGATCACCGGCTGGCCGAACGACGGCGCTTCGGAGATGCGGACGTTGCGCGGGATCTGGGTTTTGTAGATCTGTTGCGGGAAGTAGCGCTCGAGCTCATCGAGCACGTCGACCGCCAAGCGCGTGCGCCCGTCGAACATCGTCACCAGAACGCCGCAGACGTGCAGCGTCGGATTGAGCGCCTCGCGTACGCGCCGCACGACGGCCATTAACTGCGTGAGACCTTCAAGCGCGTAGTACTCCGCTTGAACCGGGATAATCAGCTCCTCGGCCGCGGTCAGCGCATTGATGGTCAGCAATCCCAATGACGGCGGGCAATCGATCAAGACGAAGTCATAGGCGGCGGCGATCGGAAGGAGCGCCTGGCGCAGGCGTGTCTCCCGAGAGAGCATTGAAACGAGTTCGATCTCTGCGCCGGCGAGATTGATCGTTGCCGGCAAGAGAACCAACCCGTCGATCTCCGTTCTGCAGGCAACCTCATCGACGGTCGCCTGTTGCATCAGGATGTCGTAGATGTCGCGCGTCACCCGCGTTTTATCGACGCCGAAACCGGTGGTCGTGTTGCCTTGCGGATCGGTATCGACCACAAGCACGCGTTTGCCCGCAATCGCTAGGGCCGCGCCCAAATTAACGGCCGTCGTGCTCTTGCCGACGCCGCCCTTTTGATTCACGAGCGCGATTATGCGACCCAGTGTCGTTCACTCCAGAGGACCCGCCGGCGGCCGGCGTCAGTTGATGTTTCACGTGAAACAATACGCTCGCCGGGGCTTGCCCCGATGCGAGTGCATCGAGGTACTCATTCAGCAAATCCGGGAGCGTCGTCAGGTCGTTACGCTCGGGCCGGTCCGTGACCTGCTCGAGCAACCAACGCAGCGCCGCACCCACGCGAGCATCTCCGCGGAAGGTCGCGGGGGCCAGTCCCTTGGCGATCATGGCGTTGACGATCGCCTCGCCATCGAGAGCGAGATCAGCCACCCGCAGGGGCGGACGGCGCGCCAGCTCCGCCCAAACCCGCGCCTCAAAACGCTCGTTTCGGTCACTTCGCGCAGGCAGACCGCTGCCGACGATATCTGCGCGGCGTAAGGCGAACTGCCGCGCCAGATGGGCGGGTTCGACGCGCCGGATGAAGCGCCGGAGGGCGGCATCGCTAAGCTGCGGGTCTGCCACGTACATGTGCTGGCGCACCAGATGCTCGACGGTGGCCGTATCATCGCCGGCCAGGCGCAAGCGCTGCAAGAGCGCCTGGGAGATCTGGGCGCCGATCTGCTCGTGGCGATAGAAGTGCGGGCCCTCCTTGGTTCGCGGTTTGCCGACGTCGTGCAAGAGCGCCGCCCACCGCAAGAGCCGGTCTCCGGCCGGCGCCGCATCGACGGTCGCCAGCGCGTGGTGGTAGACATCGTAGGCGTGCCACTCGTTCTGCTCGACGCCGATTCCTTCGGTGAGTTCGGGGAGTACATAGTCCAAAAGTCCCGCTGTGCGCAGGAGTTCGAGCCCGATCGAGGGTCGCGGCGCCTGTTCGAGGAGCTTCTCCAGTTCGTCGCGGACGCGCTCGGAGGAGACCGTCCCGACCAGCTCCGCCGCTGCCTGGAGTGCGGCAGCCGTCGGCGGCGTCACCTCGTACCCGAAGCGCGCGGCGAACTGGGCACAGCGCAGCATCCGCAGCGGGTCCTCAGCGAAGGCCTCCGGCCGCAGGAGATCGATTCGGCGCGCCCGGATGTCGGCCTGCCCGCCGTAGGGGTCGAGCAGCCGTCCGTCGGGCAAGGAGCGCGCCAGCATGTTCATCCGGAAGTCGCGCCGGCCGAGATCGTCCACCAAGGGGATATCGGGGCCGCTCTGGACCTCAAACGCCCGGTGCCCGGGCCCAGATGAGCGCTCGCGCCGAGGAAGCGCGATATCGACGGTTGTGCCGTCGATCGTCGCCTTCAGGACCGCAAAGCTCGCCCCGACGACGTCTACCGAGCCGAGGCCCTGCAAGCGGCCGCGCAGATCATCGAGTTCGACGCCCACCACGACGTAGTCGAGGTCTTGTCGTGGATCGACCGCCTCGCCTGCGGCCAGCCGCAGTTCGTCGCGCACACGCCCGCCAACCGCATAGAGCGACCCCGCAGGCAGAGCGGCGGCGAGGCGAGCGTCCAGCGGGTGTGGGCGATAGGCCGGCACGGGGAGCACAAGCGCATTCTTCGCCCCAAGACGAACGACGCCCGCCCTCCTCGCGGAAGGGTGAGGCCGCACCTGGCGAGCCGATCGGCGACGAAGGCCCCAGTGCCCGCGCGAGCGAGCGATGTTTCACGTGAGACACGACGCACCGGCTGTTTCCCGTGAAACACCACGGCGCTACATACCATGCTTATCCGGCTGGTTGACCTCAAAACGCAGGTCGTTCATGCGCCCAAGTCTAGGGGCCCGGTTAGAGTCTGGGGGCGTGTGGTGTTGGCCCCTTGATGCTCAGCGATTCCAATCTCTCGATGTATCCATACAGCCGACCCAGGTCGGCCCTCTCGGGTGCCATTAGTGGGATACGCATGCGCAGAGTGGCCGTGTTGACGAACCCCGCGCGTGTAGCGGCCTCGCAATAGCGGATGTCCTTCTCCCTGCCTGCGGCGATCTTTGCAACGATAAGGTCGTGGATTTCGATACACCACCCAATCGCATCGTCGGTGTTCTCGTTTTGGATTGGTACAAGCCGCTCCATCCACCCTTCTGGAGCGACGGCAGTCTCAGGGCCGACCGCGTGGGCGTAGTAGCCATACAGATCGTGGAACGGCGAGAGTTCCCCAAGAGAACCGTCGATCTCGTCAGCCATCTCGATGAGGTTCTTCGGGAAGATGTCGGCTTCCATCGACACAGTGAGAGCCGCTGGCGGATTTGGAACATGGGCAAGGATAGCCTGGCTTCCGATGACGACGATCTCGTTATCTCCGGTGACGCGTGCAGCGGCGCGGATGATGTGTTCGAGGTGAGCGCGCCGCATCAGCGGTACGCTCGCATGATGGCGGAGCGCTCCTCCGGCGACAAAACGCCTGTGAATGGACTCGACTGTCGTAGGCGAGTTGCTCGCTGGCCCGAGCTTCGCAGGAATCTAATGATCTTCCAGTGGTCACAGGCAAGGATGCGTGCCCACTCGTCGAGATACGCCTCTCGCGGTCTCTGCGATGACCATCGGTCGATGTTGCTCCGTGCCTGCGCAACAATGCCCGGATCGCTTTCGATCTTCGTTGCGATGAGCCGATGGAAGGCTCTGCTCCGGTAGTCGATCAGAACGTGTGGGTTCTCTCGCCCGCGTCGCTTTAGGTACGATAAGGCATTGTTTTGCGCGGCCCTGTGAGAGTCAGAGCAATACTTTGGCGTACGACCGCGAGTGAGGGCCGCTGCGACGCGCTTGCCTGGGATATTTCCGCCGCAATGGGCGCAACGGTACTGTTCGTTGAGAGCCACCACATTCATACCCTTACACTATATCATTCCCAAGCACGCGTTGGCAACGCGTATGCGGTGGTCGTATGATGCATCCAGCGAACCATGCTTGCCAACAAACCGGATAAGCAGGCTATAGCCCGCCTAGAGATCGATGGCGAACAACCGCGCGAGCGCTCGCCGGCCTGCCGGGGTGATGCGCAGAGCGCGGGTTTCGTGCGTGCGTTCGACCCAGCGCGTGCGCTCGAACCGATCTCGCAGACTCGAGCCGAGCGCTCCCGCAAGGTGCGGGCGTCCGTGCGTCCAGTCGACGCACGCGGTCGCAAATTGCCGGTGCGAGCAGCGCACCTCGTCGAGATCGATGTCGAGTGCCTTGAAGGTGCATTTCGCGCGCGGCCCAAGGGTAACCGCACCCAGGCCGGCATGCACTTTACGCGAGTTCTTCGGGATGGCAATCGTGCGCAATGCGCCCTGCCTCGTGAGCGAGGCGAAGAGTTCCACGCCAAGTTCACCGGCGAGGTGATCGTAGCAGAGCCTCGCGCGTTCGAGCGATCGGCGGCGTTCGTCCCCGCGGAGCGATGACACGGGGACGCGCGGTGCAATGCGAGCAATCGCCTCCATCGCCGTTACCACGTCGTGTTGAACGAGAAGAACGAGGTTCATTCGTCCGCGCCGTTGCGTTTCGACGTATCCGATTGAGCGCAGGCGGGCGACATGTTCACTCGCGGTCGAAAGAGCGATGTCCGCGCACCTGGCGAGTTCGGAGATCGCGTGCGGTTGCCCGTCGAGTAGCGTCGTCAACATCGCAGCGCGCGCCGGATCGGCAAAGATCGCCGCAGTGCGCGCAATATCGGCATCTCCCGCCGAAACGAAAGGGTAGGCACGCTTACGCGAAGGCATACGCCGCCGCCACGCCCGCGAGTTCGATCGAGGCCGCGTAGACCATGCTCGTTTCAACCGGCAGGCCACCGAGGACCGCGACACCGAGGGTTGCGCCGATCATGCGCGCCATATTCACCAACCCCGACGCCGTTCCCGACCGCTCGGCCGGAAGTGATGAGACGCCCAGCGTCATAAGTGGTCCGGTGGCGATGCCCATGCCGATGCCGCTCACGCCCCCGGCGATCGCGAAGAGCGCGACTGACCCCCTTGCGGCGACGAAGATCGCCACTGCCAGTGCTGCAGCGATCGCGGCCATGCCGAGCGCAATCGAGCCGCGCGCACCCAAGTGCCGCGCGATACGCGCCGCAAACGGTGCGACCGCGATGAAGCATATGCCGCAGGGCAGCAATGCCCATCCCGTCACGATCGCGTCGACATGCAGCGTGCCCTGAATGTAGCGCGGCAATCCGAAGAGGAACGCATACATGCCGAAGGTCATGCATATCGCCACGGTGAGCGCCGCATCGAATTTGCGAAGACGCAGAAAGTGCAACGGTAAGAGCGGCACGGCGATACGTGCTTGACGGATGACGAATGCGAGGACACTCGTGGCTGCGACAACATACGGCCACCCCGTTTTCTCGATTGCGCCGAACGCGAACGAGCCGAGCGCAACAATGCTCAGAACGATACTCATCGCATCGAGTGTCGCTTCGCGATTGGGTTTGTATGCGCGCACGGCGACCATCGCGAGCACTATCGCGGCGCCCCCGACCGGTACAGTAAGAAAGAAGATGCTCCGCCATCCGAAGAGATGGATCAGCAGGCCGCCGGCCGGGGGACCGATCGCGATTGCGACGCCGTTGAAACCCGCCCAAAGCGCGGTCGCCTGCGCGCGTTCCTTCGCGTCTCGGTAGGCATCGGTAAGAATGGCGAGGCTACCGGGCATCGCAAGCGCCGCTCCGGCCCCGGCCACGCTGCGCGCCGCGATCAGTACCCCCACGTTTGGGGCGAGCGCACATGCCACGCAGGCGAGCGTGAAAACGGCAAGCCCGGCGATGAAGATGCGCTTGCGCCCGAGCCAGTCGCCGATTGCACCGCCGGGCAGAATGAGGCTCGCATACGTGAGATTGTAGGCGTCCACCACCCATTGCAACGCAGCGACGCCGACCGCGAGTCCCGATTCGATCGCGTGAACGCCGAGATTCACGATTGTCGTATCGATTTGTACCATCATGACGGTGAGACAGGTTGAAACGAGCACGGTACGCCGCATGGGTACATCCTACCGCTGTCACACTTCGGTTACCGCCGAAGTGTGGCGGCACTCGCCGGTCCGTGGAAACGCCGTATCGCGTCGCAAACATTCTGCGAACCTCGATCCGCATGACCCATGCGCGTATCGACCGAGCGCTCACGAAAGCCGTTGCGAGGCTTTGCCCATAAACGCCGCCAGACGGCCTGTAGCGCAAACGGGAGGCCCTCCACGCCCTTAGCACGCTCCGTCGAGAGTTTGTGCAACAGGCTCTCTTCCTTCGGTAGTGAGTAGGATGCGAACGACCCCGCCGCGAGCTCCGACGATCTTGCGCGGCATGACAGCTTGAAAACCGAGCCGAGCTGGGTTACGATGGAGGCAGATTGAAATATCGAGAGATTGTCAAGATGGTCGAGCAAGATGGCTGGCTGCTCAAGCGGACGCGAGGATCGCACCGACACTATCGTCATCCGTCCAAGCCGGGAACCCTAACTATTCCGGTGCATCTCCTGAGCGACGACGTGCCGCACGGATTGCTCAATACGATTTTGAAACAAGCGGGGTTGAAAAAGTGAAACAGTATGTCGTGATCTTCGAGCCGAGCCCAAGCGGGAGCTGGGGTGCGTACGTTCCCGATCTTCCGGGTTGCACCAGCGCGGGCCGCACACGCGAAGAAGCGGCCGTGAACATTCGCGAGGCGATCGAGGGACATATCGACGTGATGCGGGAGTACGGCGACATCGTACCTGAGCCGGCTTCGCAAGCTGGGCTTGTCGCGATCGACGCCGCGTAATGAAGGCGAAACCGAAAGCGTACGTGGACGTGACGGACGCCCAGATCGACGCGGCGATCGAACGCGGGAAGCGGTGGGAACTCTATCGGCCCGTCGCGACGGCCGTCGAGTACGATCGCGACGGCGACACGCTCTCCGCGTTCAAGACCGGCGCGAAGCTCGTCGCACCGTGCCGCCACAACTCGCCTGCAGCGTGATCTCGCCGCCACGAGCCTCTCTATCGGCACCGGGCGCGGACGGCGCTGCGTGAACAAGCGCGAGCCTGAGCGCATTGCGGCCGTCAAGCGGTTGGCCCGCTCCAAGGAACGCGAGGCCAACGCTCGACGCGACGAGGCGCACAAAGTCGCACGCAACATTGTCAACAACGCCGACGTGATCGGCTTGGAAGCGTTGCGCTTGCGGAACCGGGGAAGGCGCTTTTGTTGCGTCTGGTGATCCGGGGACGAGCGCAGTTGGCGCTCACGAGTGAGCTCATCCCGGCCGAGGGCGTGCGCGCACGATGCGCGGCCTAGGCACACACAACGAAGAAACAATAACCGGATGGGGGTTTGGCGTTCGCTTGCTGCGAGGCGAGCGCACGCGTGCGAAAACCGCTTGCGAGCGGCCACCGAGCGCGGCTAGCGTGGCCGCGACCAGGTGGTAGCCCGGCGCATCCGAACGGAGGTGTGCATGGCATGGGTGCGGCATGGCACACAGGCGCGAACGCTTCGATGAGGCGTTTTGTGGCGTTAGCGGTCTTCTGCGGCCCGTCGCTCCCTCCGCACGACCGTGGGATCTTCCCAGGCGTCACCTATCTGCCCCCAGCTTCGCGCGGCGATATCGCTCGGGCCGCGGAGCGATTCGATGCCGTGTTGCTCCTTGACGGCGTCTTCCATCACGATCTTGCGCCCTCGCCAAAAGAAGTCTACGCGGCCTCTCAGCGCATCACGCTTTTCGGCGCGGCGAGCATGGGAGCGCTGCGGGTGGCCGAGTGCGCGCCGTATGGCGCGGTGCCGCTGGGAATCATCGCGCGCTGGTACATCAACGCGATCATCGACGGAGATGATGAAGTCGCCGTGCTGACACATCCACAGACGCATGCGGCCCTGAGCGTCCCGTGCGTCAACGTACGCTACGTCGCGTGGCTGGCCAAGCGGCGAGGCTTCTTATCAGCAAGGCAAGCCGAGCGCCTCGTGTACGATGCTCGGCGCATCTTCTACATGGAGCGCACTTGGAAAGATGTCATCGCGTGCGTTCCTTCCCAAGCGCAAGCGCATCTCGCGAATATCTGCGCACGCGAAGGCGATCTCAAACGCCACGACGCGCGCTTTGCGCTGCGCTCGGTGCTACGCCGCATGCGCGGCGATGCAGGTGGCACATGCTGATGCTTGCGCAACGCGAGCCCAAAGCATCAGGGTACGCCGATCGCAGCGTGCCGCTGGAAGCGACCTTGCGCCTCGTGCCAGAGCTCTGCCGTCGCTACGGCATCACGCGCATCGGCGATACGACGCACCTGGATCGCATCGGCATTCCGACGTACTGCGCGATCGTGCCGCGCTCGGCGGATTTGATCGGCGTCTACAACGGCAAGGGGCTCAGCCACGACGCTGCGCGGGCGAGCGCCGTCATGGAGGCAGCCGAACGACAGATCGCAACGCAGGTGCGTTTGCCGACACTCCACGAATCGGTTGCTCGCATCGACGAGCGTCTCTCCATCTCGTCGTGCGATCTTCTGCCGGAGGCGCGCGATCTTGTCGTCGAGTGCGTCGAGGGCACCGATCTGCTCTGCGGAACGACGCTTGCGGTGCCGCTTGCGATGGTGCAGTGTCCGTGGTTTGGGCCGCGCCTCTTTCGCTGGACGTCAACCAACGGGCTGGCGTCGGGCAACACGCTGACCGAAGCGATCTACCACGCGCTCTGCGAACTCATCGAGCGCCATAGCTGGTCGCTCTACGAAGCGCGCTGTCATCTGCTTGCGCGCTTCTACCTTGGGCGCGATGCCGGCGATCTGCCCTTCGCTCGTGCGGTCGCACTGCCGAGCGGCAATGCCGCCGTCGATGCGTTGGCGCAGCGCATCGCCGCTGCCGGCTTGGAGCTGCGCGCGTTTTGGCTTGCGGCCGACCCGCTGCCGATGACGGTGCTGGCCACCGTGAGCGAGCCGGGTTCCGATCCGCCGATGGCGCATCTGGGCATGGGCACCTCGCTCTCGGGCGCGTACGCGCTCATCCGCGCGATCACCGAAGCCGTACAAAGCCGCGTGGTCGATATTCAAGGCGCGCGCGAAGATATTCTGCGCGCAGACGAGCCTGCCGGAATCACCGGCGAACACGGGCGCCGTCGCAACGAACCGCCGCGCAGGACGTGGTGCTACGATCTGCCGACGCCGAGCGTCGCGCTCGATGCGGTGGCGGATCGTTCCAGCGACGACGTCGCCGAAGATCTGCGGCGGCTGCTTACAGCGATGCGCGAGGCCGGCATGCAACATGCGGTGATCGTCGATCTCTCGCCGGCCGATCTGCCGATCCATGTCGTGCGCGCCATCGCGCCGGAGTGCGAAACCTACGCGATCGACGGCCGTATTGGGCCAAAAGTCCTAGAAGCGTTGAATCCGTTCAGCCTCTCGCGATAGTACTGTTGCGTACGCGGCAGGAAGTGCGCAGCCGCAACCCCTATCGTTCCTCGCATGAACGACGTACAACGGAAGGCCTGTGCTGCCGGCTTCATTCACGCATTGCAGCAATCTCCCGATCTCTTTCGCACCTGGCTGAAGACGCCCAAGAACGATGCGCACGCCATCGGTGCGCTCGTGCAACAGGCACTTGGGCTTGCGGCGACACCGTCGCACGAGGATTTGACGGCCATGGCCAGCCACGCCACCGGCAATCTTCGCCCGCAGCTCACCGCGCTCCAAACGCTCGATCCCGCTGTGCCGGCTGAGAACGGCATCATCATGCTCCATCACGAGTAGCGCAGCGCCTGGGCGCTCGATGACGTTGGCGCCGTGTCCGTTCCAAACGCTGCTCTCCTGATCGCCATGCGTTAGGCTGACCATCGGCTGAATACGCGACAACGCTGTTGGGCGGTGTCGTAGGTGGCGCTACTCGAGTTCTCCGTCCCTGAGCCAGTGCGCAAGCTGCGTTCGCGAAGAGACGCCTGCCTTCGTGTAAGCGTTGGAAAGATGGGCCTCGACCGTTCGCTCGCTCAAGACCAACTGCGTGGCGATCTCACGGTTTGAGAGCCCGGCGACCATAAGGCTTGAGACTTCATGCTCTCGAGCCGACAAGCGCGGCTTCCCTGAACGCCGGGAGCGTTTGCGCCCAGACGCAAGCGGGAAGTCGCGCAGCTCATCGAGATCGCAAGCGCAGTCCGTTAGAAGAGCGGCATCCTGTGCACTCGCCTCACCGGCGATTGCACGTGCCAACGCCGCGAAGAAAGAGGCATCAAGCCGCGTAAAGACCTGTGCGGCTGTGCGTAAGTGTGTCTGCGCGTCGGCATGGCCGATGGCACGCTGTGACGCGCCGAGGGCAAGCGTTCGTTGTGCCTGGTTCCAGGGCGTGGCATCGCACCAGAGCCGGCTGGGAGTCGCAAGTTCCTCTAAGATTTCGCGGTCGCCGCGGCGATGGGCCGCAAGCACGATCGCTAGAGGAACGTAGAAAGTGTAGAACGGCCACGGGCAAGCATAGTAGTTAAGGAGCACCTGGAGGTTCTTCTGTTGCTGCCGTACGTCGTCGATCTCTTGCATGCAGGCGAAGAAGCCCGTCGCCAAGAGAGCCGAATCGGTGCGAAGCTCTTGCAACCGCAACACTTCATCTGTGTGCTGCCATCCATCGCGTTTTCCGGAGATCGCGCAGATCGCTGCGTTCACGCCGAGCAATCGCAGGCGATCATTGGAATCCATGGCGTCTTCCAGCGCTTTCTCGATGCGTCGTTGCGCTGCTTGAAAGCGGCCTTGCGAAAGATCGCAAATTGAGGTGTAGAATTCGACCATTGGCGCATCGTTGCCGACGGGCGGCGACGTCTTGAGATTCCGCTCGAAGGCTTTCATGGCGTAAGCTGGGCCGTAGCGCAAGAACGTCGTGCAAGCGGCAAGCGTTTCGACCACACCTTCAACGACCGTGCTCACCTCGCGAGCATAGCGTCGGGCGTTGGCAAGCGTCTTTTCGACATTCGCGTCACGGTCCATGCGCACGTCGAAGAGCGCGCTGTAGCTGTGTAAGCGCGTGAGCACCAGGGAGGAGAGCTCGCTGGGGCTTCCTTCGAGGAGTGTGCGCGTTGCGGCAAAGGCCTCCGGATTGAGATCGTTGGCGTAGATCCAGAGCGCCGCCGAGTGCAGTTCGGCAAGGTCGCGCTCCGAGGTGAGCTCGGCTGACAGGCGCGCGTAGGTTTCCATGGCGTGCGCACGGTCGCCGAGCATCCAGAGCGTCAGGAGGAAATAGGCGACGAGCCCGCCCGGAGCAGAAACTGCGTGAGTACTCTCCACGCGCAGCACACGTTCAAGGGCGTTGCGCGCATCTTCCAGGCGATTGGCCGCGAATAAGATCGCGATGTAGCGTTGGTAGAAGGCGAGTGCTTCGTCTGCTTGCGGCTCGGAGATGCGCAGCGCGCTCTCGTAGGCGCGGATGGCCGTGCTAAGCGCGCCCGTCTCTTCGGCGGCTGCGGCCAATGCGAGCAGCGCTTCGCGCGCCATGCCGACTTCCCCGCAGGCCAGCGCCTGCTCGACGATGCGTTCGCGGTCGTCGAGTTTGAGGTGGTCCAGCGCCAGGAGAGCGTTGATGATGCGCTTGCGATACGGAATTTCGATCGTGAGCGTTTGGCGAATGCCTTCGGCGATGGCCGCATGCGTGAACCGCAGCGCGCTTCCATCGCGTACGAGGTAGCGCGGCATACTCATCTCGATGCACGCCAAGCGCGTGACATCGTCTGGAATGAGTGTGGCTAAGAGTTGGTGCTCGATCGGTTCGGCGATGAGCGAGCACAGATGCAGAAACTCCCGTTGCGCCGGCGCGAGCGCTTTTATCTCGCGCGCTATCGCGCCAGAGAACGTCACGGCGATGTCCGCCGGCGTCGTCGCGCCTTGCTCGCGAGCCGCTTCGGCGAGCGTGCGCAATTCGATCGGGCGGCCGACGGCGTATTCGGTGATAGCGTTGACGACCGCTTGCGGAGCACCTGGGTAGGCGTCCGTCACGAGCTCGCTTGAGGCAGCGAGCGTCAACGTGCCAAGCGATATCGTCGTATCGGCATCGGTGGTGTGTCCCCCGAGTTCGTCATCGCGCTCGGAGAAGAGCAAGGCGATGGGGCGATCCGAGAAGGCCGGTAGCGCGCGCAAGAGCGCGTTGCAGCTTTCTGCATCGATCCACTGCGCATCGTCGACGGCCAAGAGCACGGGAATGTCGAGCGTCACTCCTTCGAGCAGGCGATGCAGCAGCGCGATCGTCGCGCCCGTCTTCTCGCGCGCCGCGTCGGCATCCGGCGCGGAAGGCGTCTCGATGGCCGCTATCGCGCTTTCGAGGCCGCTGCGGTAACGCTCGCGACGGCCGTGCAAGGCGTCGTAGAGCACACGCACCGTACGCCGCAGGAGCAGGAAGGGCGTACCGATCTGGATGCGATGGCATGCGGCGCAGACAACCAACCAGCCGTCCGCTTCGGCGCTGTGCGAGAGCTCCGTTAGGAGGCTTGTCTTGCCAATGCCGGACGCACCGACGATCCGTATGGTCGTCGGCACGGGAACCGTGCGAGCACGGACGAGTGCAGTACGCAGGCTGGAAAGCTCTCGCGCGCGCCCGACCATAGCGTACATCCGTACCACCTCCTACGCTGTCGCCTCAACTCCTTTCAGTCTGCGGCCACCAGTACCTAGGACGTAAAAGTTACGTATCCCCCCGGATGTGGCGGCAGGCCCGGCCTAGGTAGCATGGCGGTATGGAGGATGCTCGTATGCACACGCTTCCCATCGCTTCCGCTGCCCTGCCGCCCCATGCCTATCACAAAGAGAGGCCGACGACCCCGCGTTGCTACGTGCTGGATGAGGGCTATCGGGTCGTGTTGGCCTGCGCTTCTTCCCCGAACGACCCGCTCAACGTCTTCTTCGGCTCGGAGACGTGCTGCGAATCGCTGCCGGCCGCGCTGGATCGCGCGGTGCGCGCCTTGACGGCATCATGGAGCCACGGACGCCAGGCGGAGGAAGGGATCGTGCACGCCGACGGGATTCGCGCCAGCGTCGTACCGCTCCACGGCCCGAACGGCCGCCATATCGGTGTCTTCGTGGAAGACCCGGAACCTCTCTAACAACGCTTTCGGCGCTGCGGATACGCGCGACGAACGCTGCGTACGCACGCGTCTGCAAGCGCCGCCCACATTCTGCGAAGCGCGGCCGGAACGCCGTGCCGAAGGGCGAAAGCGGCCGCATGCGCATCGGTATCAGCTACCACCCTCGCTCCGCCTCCTATGAAAACTATCCGCGCGCGCTCGCCCACGCGGCGCGATATCTGGAGCTACCGCTTGAGGCCGTCTGGCTCGGCGCCCCCGATACGCCGTGTGACGCAGCGGCGCTCGCGCACCTCGACGGACTCGTTCTGACCGGCGGCGGAGATGTCGCGCCGGAGCGCTATGGCCGGGCCGATGCGGCGCCCCGCTGCCGCGACATCGACCCCGGGCGCGACCGCGACGAATGGGCGATCCTCGATGCACTCGCATCGCACCCGCTGCCGACCCTTGCGATCTGTCGCGGAGCCCAGTTGCTCAACGTCTACCACGGCGGCACGTTGATCCCGAACCTCGACACGGCTGCGGCGCACGCCTCGGATGCCGGAGCCGATCGCTACCATCGGGTCGAGATCGTGGCCGGATCGCTCCTGCACGAACTGGCCGAGACGGGCGCCCAGGTGAACTCCGCTCATCACCAGGCCGTCGACGCGCTCGCGCCTCCGTTTGCCGCGAGCGCCTTCGCTCCCGACGGCTGCCTCGAAGCCTATGAATGGCGCGATACCGGCGGCAAGCCGTGGCTGCTCGCCGTCCAGTGGCACCCTGAGCGCTACCCGAGCCGAGAACGGTGGAATCCCGAAACGCCGCTCGGCGGCGGCATCTTCCGCGCCTTCTTGGAGGCGAGTGCAGCGCACACGGGCGGTTAGGGGCGCAGTCGCGCCTCCGGTTCCATGCAGAGGGGTCGCTTTGCCGGCACCCCAATGCGACGCGGAAACCTCGCGCCGGTCGGGTGCAGCTTGCGCACCAGGAAGATGCGGCACTGCCCGGGCCCCGGACGCTCCGCCTCGATCCGGCTGCCCAGCACCAACGCCGCATCGGCGAGCGCACGCCGCTCGTCGTCGCCGATGGCGCCTCGCTGCAGAATCGCCACCCCGCCGACCGCCAGCAACGGCAGCACCAGTTCGGCCACCGCCGGGGCGACTGCCACGGCGCGCGCCGTGCCGGAGCCGAAGCGGCCACGGAGCTCCGGGTCGTGCCCGAGGAGCTCGGCGCGCCCGAGGATGACCTCGCCCGCGATCCCGAGCTCTTCCAGTAGGGCGCGCAGGACGGCAACCTTCTTCGCGGTCGCCTCGATCATCGTCACCCGGCCGCCGGCAAGGGCCAGGGGGATCGCCGGCAGCCCGCCCCCGGAACCGACATCGACGTGATCGGAGGCGACCTCCGGTGCCAGCGCCAGGCTCTCCAGCAGATGTGGAAGCAGCTCGATAGCGCTCTTAGCGCCCGTCAGGTTGACGCGCCGATTGGTCGCCAGCAGCAGCGCTCCATACTGCGCCGTCCTATCGGCCAGGCCCGCGCTGACGCCCGCCTCGACGAGTCCCCGTTGCAGTGCCTCGCGCTCTTGCGCAAGCGCCGGCGCCAGCACACTCACGGTGAAACGTTCGCCAAGGGTCTCGGCGCGGCGCCGTCACGCCGGCGCTGCACGTAGAGCCCCAGAATCGCGACATCCGCCGGCGACACGCCGGGGATGCGCGCGGCCGCGCCCAAGCTCGCCGGCTGCTGCGCCCTCAGCTTCTCGCGCGCTTCCCGCGAAAGCGCCACGATGGCCGCATAGTCGAACGACTCCGGGATGCGTATCGCCTCGCGTTTGGCAGCGGCTGCGATCGCATCGGCTTCCCGCCGCGCATACCCGGCCACCTTGATCTCGATGGCAACGCGTTCACCGATATCCGGCTCCAAGCGTGGCTCGAAGCGATCGGCAACGGCGCCGAATCCAAGGCTCGGGCGACGCAGCGCATCCGCCACGGTCGCCCCCGCCTCGAAGCGTTCATCGCCAAGCGTGCCCGGCGTCATTCGTGTGCGCTCGGCGTCACGCAGCGCGCGCACGAGCCGTTCGCGTCGTTCTTCGTACTGCGCCCACGCATCATCATCGACAAGCCCGATCTCGCGGCCGATCGGCGTTAACCGCAGATCCGCGTTGTCGTGGCGTAAGACCACGCGATGTTCGGCGCGCGACGTAAGCAAACGGTACGGTTCATCGATGCCTTTGCTCACGAGATCGTCGATGAGCACGCCGATATACGCATCGCTGCGCGCGAGCATCAGCGGGGGGCGGCCGATCGCCGCACGCGCGGCGTTGATCCCGGCGATCAGTCCCTGTGCTGCAGCCTCTTCGTAGCCGGAGGTGCCGTTGAGCTGTCCGCAATGGTAGAGGCCCGCGATGCGTCTGGTTTCAAGCGTTGGCCGCAGTTCGAGCGGCGTGACGGCATCGTACTCTACGGCATAGCCGGCACGGAGCATCACACACGTTTCGAGTCCCGGCAACGTGTGCAGCATCTCCACCTGCACTTCCGCCGGCAACGACGTCGAGAAACCGCCGACATAGAACGTGGGCTCTTCCCAGCCCTCCGGCTCGATGAAGATTTGGTGCGACGGGTTATGCGCGAACTTGCTGACCTTATCTTCGATCGACGGGCAGTAGCGCGGACCGATGCCCCGAATCAAATCCAAGCCATAGAGCGGCGAGCGCGCGAGGTTGTCACGCACCAGCGCATGCGTGCGCTCACCCGTCTGCGTGATGTAGCACGAGCGCTGCGGCCCCGCGAAGCGAGCCGGCGAGCCATACGAGAAGCGCAGCGGAACCGGCGAGGGCGGCTGCTCCAGCATGGCGGCAAGATCGACGCTCTCTCTATCGATACGCGGCGGGGTGCCGGTCTTTAAGCGCACGGTTGGAAAGCCCACGCGCCGCAGCGCATCGGCCAGTCCGATGGCGGGCGCTTCGCCGAAGCGCCCCTCTGCGGTGACCACCTCGCCGCGAAAGGTCTTGCCGCCCAGAAACGTTCCGGTCGCGAGCACCACGCGTCGCGCGCGGTACGAGCGGCCATCCGCGCAGCAGACGCCGCGGACCTGACCGCCGTCGACCAGCAACCCCTCGACCAGGCCCGTCACGATCTGCAAGTTCGGCTGAGCGCGCAACACCGCGAGCGCCGCAGCCGCATACGCGGGTTTGTCCATGAGCGCGCGCAACGCGCGCACCGCCGGGCCTTTGCTTTCGTTCAGGAAGCGAGCGTGGAGGCTGCAGCGATCGGCCAGCCGCCCCATCTCACCACCCAAGGCATCGATCTCCCGAACAAGCTGGCCCTTGGCACTCCCGCCGATCGACGGATTGCACGGCAGCGTGCAAATCTTCTCCGGATCTCCGGTCACGAGCAACGCAGGCGCACCCAGGCGAGCGGCCGCCAGCGCCGCTTCTATCCCGGCATGACCGCCGCCCACGACGATGACGGCCGCATCGTCCTGCCCGCTGCGCAAACTCACCGGCGTATCCTACCACGTGCAACGCGCGACCAGCAGATATTGACGGGCCCGGCAGGCCCAACAGGCGCCGCGCACCAAGAAGCGCTCATGTCTCTCCTGCGAACGTTGCACTCTCTGGCCGGCGGCATCTGCCTGGTGCTGCTCGTCCTGAGCGGAACCGTCACCGACCACACCACCGGTCAGCCGCTCGCCGGAGTGAGCGTGCGTACGCACTTCCACGGTCACGTCGTGCGCGCGATCACCGGCGCATCCGGGCGCTACTCCTTACCGGGCCTCGCACCCGGGCGCTACACGTTGCGGCTCTCCTCGAAGGACGTTCCGCCGCAGCGCTTTCACGTCACCCTGCGTGCCGGTGGCCACTACAACCTGCGCGCCTGCAGCACGACGCTCGATTATTCGTGTGGTGCGCCCGCTCAAGCCGGCGGCTAAGCGTTGTGCGCGTGCTTGCGTAAGCGCAGACTCAAACCCACCATGAGGATGCCAAAGAAGACGGCGTAGATGCCGATCAGCCATACCACCGCCAGGACGCCGGCTGCCGGAAAAGCGATCATGAGTACGGCAAAGAGAATCGATGCGATCCCGCCGATAATCAAGAGTACCTCATTGGCAATCGCCTTACGCAGTTCCACGGCGGCGATGATCTCGAATATTCCGGTGAGAAAAGCCCACGCCGCAATCGTAATATAGAGCGCGAACGCGGTAACATGCGGTTCGAAGAACGTGATCACGCCGATGACGATACCGATGATTCCTTCGATGACGAACGGCCACCACCGCTGACGGCTCTCCGCGGCCCGTATCGCAGCCGCGATGGCAAACACCCCGTCGACGAAGGCATACGCACCGAAGACGATGATGATCGCAAAGATCGTCACGCCGGGCCACAACAGCGCCAACAGGCCGAAGATCAAGGCCGCAATTCCGCGGATCAGCAAGGCCCACCAGTTCCGCGCTAGGGTATGGAGCATGGGGAATCTCCTTCCAGCAACAAGGTTCTCGCGCCCCTTCGCGCATGCACCTCTCGCTTCATCTGCCTGAGCAAAAACCGCCTGCCTCGCTTCATTTTCCAATACAGAAACGGGCGAAGATTCCATCCAAGAGTTCCTCGGTGGCCGCCTCGCCGGTCATGCTCCCAAGCTGCGCCACACACCGTTGCAGCTCGACCGCGACAAAGTCGACCGGCTCACCGCGCAACAGGGTGATGCGCGCGCGCTCGAGCGACTCCAGCCCGGCGTTCACGGCCGCAAACTCAGCCGCGCTTGCCAGGTGCGGCCGCTCCAGATCCGGCGCCCCACCGCCCCAGCCGACATCGGCGATCGCCGCTCGCAACGCATCGAGGCTCGCCCGCTGATGGACGCTCCCAACCAGCGGCCCGAGCGCCGCGATCGCTGCGGCGCCATCGACCCCCAGGTCGGCCTTATTGCAGAACACGATGCGAGGCCGCTGCGCCGTCTGCTCCAGGAGCCCGGTGGCCTGCTCGTCCATCGCCGCAGAGCCGTCCAAGACGATCAGCGCGACACGCGCGCTCTCCAAAGCACGGCGCGTCCGCTCGATTCCCGCCGCTTCCACGCGGTCCGCGTGCGTTCGTATACCGGCCGTGTCGATCAGCCGCACGGCAACGCCGAGGATCGCGATCGACTCCTCGATGGTATCGCGCGTCGTGCCCGGGAGATCGCTGACCAGTGCCCGCTCCTCGCCCAGCAGCGCATTGAGCAACGAGGACTTCCCGGCATTCGGCGGGCCGACGATAGCAACCCCGACGCCTTCGCGCATCAGGCGCCCCACCTCGCCATCCTGCCGCAGTCGCTCCAAACGTTGCGCGGCCGATGCGAGCTGCGCAAGCAGCGCCGCTCGATCGGGCTCGGGGACCTCGTCGGGGTAGTCGATCGACGCTGCCAACGCTTCCAGCGCCCGTCGTAACGCCGTTCGGATCGCGGCTACCTCGCTCGTTAGGCCGCCGCCCAGGTTGGCCAGCGCCGCTCGCGCGGCCGAACGGCTTTCGGCCGCGATGAGCTGCGCCACCGCATCGGCTTCATGTAACCCAATCTTGCCGTTGAGGAACGCGCGGCGCGTAAACTCGCCCGGCGTTGCCAGGCGCGCGCCGCAGGCGATCATGGCGCGCAGGAGTTCGCGCGCGATGACCGGAGAGCCGTGGATATGGCACTCCAGGGTATCTTCGCCCGTGTAGGAGTGCGGCGCCCGGGCATAGAGCGCGATGCCGCGATCCAGCGGCCGCGCCTGCTCGTCGAGGATCGTGACATAGGCGGCAACGTGCGGCCGCAGCGGCCGAGATGTCCGCAGGATCCGCCCCGCCAACGCCACGACGCCGGGGCCGCTGCATCGTACGATCGCGATCGCGCCGCTGCCCGGCGGCGTCGCGAGCGCAACGATGGTCTGCTCGGCTAACGCGGAAAGATCACCACGCGCCGTTCGGGTTCCTCACCTTCGGATTCTGTACGGACCGCCGGATTGTCGGCAAGTGCCAAATGCACGATCTTGCGCTCCGAGGGCAGCATCGGTTCGAGCTTCTGCGGCGCTTTCTCGCGCTGCGCCTGCTCGAGCGCAGCGAAGGCCACCTCTTTGAGCTGATCGGCACGCCGCGCTCGGTAGCCTTCGGCATCGATCGTATAGTAGCGTCGATTGCTGCGCACGCCCACGTTGATCATGTTGTTGAAGATCAGGTTGAGCGCCTCAAGGGTATTGCCATGCCGGCCGATCAGCATTGCGAGGTCGGGACCGGTGATTTCGAGATACTCGCCCTCAGGGCGTGCCAGGTAGGTGATCTGGGTGCCGCCGATGCCCATTCGCGCAAGGATATCGATCAGCAGATCGCGTGCGGGCTTTGCATCGTCGGGAAACTCTCGCGAACCCGGCGTCGAACGCCCGCCGGCGCGCGGCCGGCGCGGTGGGCCTCCCGGCCGTCGCGGGGCGCCGGGGACGGCCCGGTCTTTGAGGTTGGCCGGCTGTTCTTCAAACTCGTAGTCGTCTTCGTAGAGCACGTTACTTCTTCGCGCCTTTCTTTGTCTTGTTCTTGGGCTTCGTGACGGCACCGTTGGCTGCCCCTGGGCTTGCGAGCTTGCTGCGGTTGTTGCCTTTGGGCTGCGCTGCAACGACCGGGAGCGCAGCGCTCTCGGTGATCGGGACTTCACTGTCGATGAAGGCCAACGGTTCATGGTAGCGCTTGAGGAGCAGCAGTTGCTGCCCCATCATCAACACGTTGGCGGCAAACCAATAGAGCACCATCGCCGAGGGCCACTCTGCGCGAAACGCAAAGAACCCGAGCATCAGCGGCGAGAGGATCTGCATGATCTTCATCTGCTGCGCCTGCGCGGGATCGGTGGGCGGCATGGTCGTGTAGCGCATGCTGATGTACATCGAGAGCATGTAGAGGAGCAGCAACGGGATATCGGAGTGCGCCAGGCTCGTGCCGAGAAGCTTTACGCCGAAGAACGTGGGCAACTGGCGCGACAGCGCGCTGCCGATCCACAAAAAGTGCGTCTGCGCGTAGAGATCGCGGTGGTTCTGAACGACCCAATAGACGCTGATCAGCACGGGATACTGCAAGAGCATCGGCCAGCAGCCGGCCAGCGGATTGACGCCCGACTCGCGGTAGAGCGCCATCGTCTCCTCTTGGAGCTTCTTGGCATCGTCCTTGTAACGGGCCTGGAGCGCCTTGATGCGCGGCGCCAGCTTCTGCATCCCGATCATCGCACGGAACTGCTTGGTGTTCAGCGGCCAAAACGCCAGGCGGATCAACACGGCAAGGATGATCAGGCTCACGCCGAGGTTGTGAACCGGGATATTGATCGTGTTGACGACCGAGGCGAGAGCGTTGACGATCGGGTCGAGCCACGACGTGGCGAGGAAGAGTTGCACGAACGGCCTTTCGGTGGGGTGCCGAGCTGGTTAAGGGACCGGGTCGACGCCGCCCGGGTTCCACGGGTGACAACGGGCGACCCGCGCGAGCGCCAGCCAGCCTCCGCGCAGAAGGCCTCGTCTCCGGATCGCCTCGATTGCGTACTGCGAGCAGCTAGGATAGAACCGGCAAGCCGGCGGCAACAGCGGCGAGATCAGCAAGCGATAGCCCTGCAGGCTCAGGATCGCAAGAGCGCGCACCGGGTTCACCCGAGAGTCCCCAGGAGCTGCTCTGCCAGCTCGGCGTACGGCGTACGGGCGGCCGCCGGCGAAGCGACGACCAGCAGGCGCAAGCGCCGCTGCGCCAACGACTGCCGCAGAATCGCCGAGACGCGGCGGCGGACGGTATTCCGGACGACGGCGTTCCCGACCGCTTTGCTGACCGTTATCCCGACCACGGCACGACGATCCTCTTGGCGGGCAGCCATGCGGAAGACCGTCAACGCCGGCGTCGCGATGCGCCGCCCCCGCCGGCGAAGGGCCGAGAACTCATGCGTTCGACGCAGGCTGGCATAGCAGCGCATCAGACGCTCAGGCGATGACGCCCCTTCTTACGACGGCGCGCGATGACGCGGCGTCCATTCTTAGTACTCATGCGCTCTCGAAAGCCGTGCACCCGCTTGCGACGGCGGTTATGCGGCTGATACGTCCGCTTCATGGCGTTGATATGCTCCGTAGGAAGAGAGGCCGCCGGGAACCGGCGGCGCACAGCCTCATAGTATAGTCAGGCCTTGGCCCGGGCGTCAACCAGGAGTATCTGCACCGGCCGCCTACCGCTCGATGGCCGGCCGTTTCTTAAGGCTCTTAACCTGCGGGCGGCCAACGGCCCCTTTTGGGCGAGCCTTTCCACACCTGTGGATAGCCCTGTGGAAAACAGCCTGCTCCACCCCTGCCGTATCGGCCTGGAACGGGTCGCTGCATGGGCGTTTCACGTTGCATTGCCCCGTTGTTTCACGCTTTCCCAATGCCCCGGAAAGTGCCGAAAAATCGTCCTCCCCGAGTTGTGGACAAGTGCATAAGTCCGTGGATGAACCCCGCAGGATGGGCCGTAGATTAAGCCAACGTGAGGGCCCTCGATCGTCTGGGTTCCCGACGTTTGTCGGCGGCATTGTACGTATCGAAACTTTTACGGAAAAGGACGGCGTCAGCAGAGGATGGTAGTCGCAACCGGCAACTCCGAGATCGCGCGCGAGCTATGGCAAGTCGCGGTCGGCGCCCTTGAGCAGAAGTTCACCAAGCCGATCTTCGAGATGTGGATCAAGCCGATGCGCTTGCTCTCCATGGACGGCAACGAGCTTGTTTTGGCGGTCCAAAGCCCCTTTGCTCGCGAGTGGGTCGAGCATCGGCTCAAGGGCCAGATCGTCACCGTCCTGGCAGAGGTCTTCGGGACCACCCTCGACCTGCGATTTACGGTCGCCGACGCCCCCGCCCCCGCTTCCACTCCATCGGCGCCGCCGCCGGCGGCTCAGGCTATGCTCGGCGTACGCGCCGGCGATGATCTGCGCAGCGCCTATCTCAATGTCCGCTACACCTTCGATGAGTTCGTCGTCGGCAACTCCAATCGGTTCGCGCACGCGGCGGCCCAAGCCGTGGCTGGGGCGCCCGCACGCGCCTACAATCCGCTCTTCCTCTACGGCGGGGTGGGGTTGGGGAAAACGCATCTGATGCACGCCATCGGGCACCGCGTCTTGGTGGAGAACCCCCAGGCGAACATCGTCTACGTCTCCAGCGAAAAGTTCACCAACGAATTCATTATTGCAATTAAAAATAACCAGCAACTGGAGTTTCGCAACAAATATCGCCACGTCGATGTGCTCTTGATTGATGATATTCAATTTTTAGAAGGGAAGGAATCCACCCAAGAGGAGTTCTTCCACACCTTTAACGCGCTCCATGAGTCGGGTCGCCAGTTGGTTATTTCGAGCGACCGGCTCCCAAAGGAGATTCAGACGCTCGAAGCGCGCCTCCGCTCGCGGTTTGAGTGGGGATTACTCACGGATATCCAACCCCCGGACCTTGAAACGCGTGAAGCTATCTTGCGCAAGAAGGCCGAATCCGAGAACGTCCCCGTTCCCGACGAGGTCACCTCCTTCATCGCGAAGGTGATTCCCTCAAATATTCGAGAACTCGAAGGGGCCCTGATTCGGGTCGTCGCCTATGCCTCCCTCACCAAACTCCCGATTACTATCGACCTCGCAGGCGAGGTCCTTAAAAGCGCCGTTGGCCAGGTAACCCTCCAGCGCGTTACCATCGGCAAGATCAAAGAGATTGTCGCCGGCGCCCACGGGCTCACCGTCAAGGAGATGGATAACAGCCGGCGCGATCAGCGACTGGCAGCGCCACGACAGATCGCTATGTATATAGCCACGCAACTAACGAGTTACTCACTTCCGCAAATTGCCCGCGAGTTCGGCAAACGCGATCACACGACGGTGATGTACGCACGGGACAAAATTAAGGATCAGATGGAGCGTGATGAGGCCTACCGGAACAAGGTGCGGCAACTCATCTCAATGTGCCAGACCCCGTAAGTGCCAATATACGCAGTCTATCCACATTACCTAACACAGGGTCTCCCTAGGATCGTGTATAAAGAGTCAGGGACTTCAGAACGTGGATATGTGGATTTCAGCTTAGGTTCCATCCACATGTTATACTTGGCGGAAACGCACTTCCCGCGGGCGAATAGTAACTTCTCCTCGCTATGCACCGCACTACTACTACGACGACTCTCTAACTATTATAATAACACTCCCGTAACGCTTTACACGATCGGTGGACAATGAAGTTTACCTGTACGACAAAAGAGATCGCAGCAGCCGTCGCAGCAGCCAGCAAAGTGGTGAATGTTCACACGACGGTTCCCGTTCTTTCCAACATCCTCTTTACCACGCAAGATGGAAAGATCGCCGTCCGTGCGACGGACCTAGAACTGACGCTCGAACAAGCGTTTCCGGCAGAGGTTCAGGAACCCGGCAGCGTGACGGTTCCCGCGCGGCTCTTCTCAAGCTTTCTCGCGAACCTCGCACCCGGAGCCCTGGAACTCTCCGGTTCACCGACGCGGGTAAGTGTTAAGGTTACGCGCAGTAACTACGATTTTCACGCGTTACCACCGGATGAGTATCCACCATTACCCCCCGCCTCAAGTGGGGTTACGTTTTCTCTACCGGTAAAGAGTTTTCGCGACGCCGTTACCGGCACGATCTTTGCCGCCTCGAACGAAGAGGCGCGGGGAGCCGTGTTAATGGGAACCTTACTGGAGGTCGAAGGAACGACGCTACGATTAGTTGCTACCGACGGCTATCGCTTAGCAAAATATGAACTAAACCTTAACGAGAGCGTCTCCGTACATGAACGCTTTATCGTCCCATCCCGTGCCTTAGGTGAAGCGGCCAGAAACCTCGGTAATGCCGAGCGAGTAACGCTCACCGCGCTTGGTACCCACAGTAATCAACTACGTATCTCGGCCGGAGACATGACGCTGACGGTACGGCTAGTTGACGGTCAGTATCCAAACTATGGGCAGGTAATTCCGGCGAAGTTCGACCGCTCGATCCAAGTAAATACGGAAGGGCTAAAAGGAGCGCTTAAGCGTGCTCAACTCGTCGCCGGCGACCGAGCGAGCATGGTAAAGTTAGCGGTAACAAATCACATCCTCGTCGTTACCGCGAGTTCCGACATCTCCGGGAATGCCTATGAAGAACTCGAAGTCGAGCAGAGCGGAGATGATCTCACCATTGCATTTAATGCGCGTTATTTAGTAGACATCCTCGATCATATCGAGACGCCACAAACAGCGATAGAGTTTCTCGGTCCGCTGTCGCCGGCCGCCATACGACCGGCGCAAACCGAACAAGGCTCGAACCTTCTCTATGTGCTCATGCCGCTGCGACAGTGAGTGCGCCTACCCCACATCGAGCTTACGAATTTTCGTAACTATCGCGAGCTGGAGCTGGAGCCGGCCGCCGGGCTAAACGTCTTTCTCGGTGCCAATGCGCAAGGGAAGAGCAATCTCCTCGAAGCGATAGCGATGCTCGGCACCGGAAAGTCGTTTCGTACCAGCAGAGAGAGCGAGGTCATTCGCGAAGGCGCGTCGCGAGCCGTCGTCACGGGAGAGGCTCACTCCCGGATGGGGATCGTACGTTTAGGATGTATGGTCGAGAGCGGCCCGCGCAGCGCGCACAAGCGATACCTCGTTAACGGGAAAGACGTCCGGTACGCGCGCTTTCTGGGCCGAGCTGCGGTGGTGACTTTCGTGCCGGCCGATCTGCAGATGATCGGCGGCGCACCGAGTCTACGGCGCGCGTTTCTCAATGCGGCGCTCTCGCAAGAGCAGCCCCCGTATTACCACGAGCTGGTGCGGTATCAGCGCGCCCTCACCCAGAAGAACGCGATGTTACGCTCCGAGACCGCCGATCGCGAGCTGTTGGAGGTCTACGAACAAACCCTCATCGAGGCCGGCACCGCGTTGTGGTTAGCCCGTGACGAGGCGGTACAGGCGCTTGCTCTGCATGCAGAGCAAGCGCATCGTCGTTGGTCGGCCGGAACCGAGCATTTGGAGCTGCGCTATCACCCGAACGTGCCGGCGCAGGCGCCCACCCACGACGCCGTGGTGGAGGCCTTCACGACGCACCTGCGAGCCCACCGCGATGCCGAACGGGTGCGGCGTACGGCGCTGGTCGGGCCACACCGCGATGATCTGCGGTTTCTCCTGGGCGGAACGTCGCTTGCGGCCTACGGCTCGCAAGGGCAGCAACGTACGGCGGTGTTAGCCCTCAAGGTTGCCGAATACCACGTCATGCGAAAGCGTACCGGCGAAGCCCCCATCCTGCTGCTCGACGATGTCCTCTCCGAACTCGATGCAGCGCGGGCAGCGGCGTTTCTTGAAGGCATTGGGGATGTCGACCAAGGCTTCGTGACGGCGACCGAACTCGATTCCCGCTTTCCGGCAGCGCGCAAGTTTGAGATCGACGCGGGCCGGTTACGAGTACAGGCATGAGCCTGCGGCCGATCCGAGAGTCGATCTCCCGATGGAAGCCGGGCAAGGGCCGGCAGCTCGATCCGCTCCATGAGTTGCAGGCTGCCTGGGGAACGGTGGTCGGAGCTGAGGTTGCCGCCAACTCGCACCCGGTGCAGATCGCCGGCGACACCCTGGTGGTTGCGACGCGCTCCAGCGCCTGGAGCCAGCAGCTTGCGTACCTCTCAGAGCGCATCCTCGAGGCCGCAAACGGGCAAGCCCCGGACGCTGCGCTGCGGCATCTCCGCTTGCGCCTCGGCCGGGTTCCGGCGCGCAGCCGTCCACGTGCGACGTCACCCGGCAGCGTGGGGTCGCTGCAGCGCGCCGGCGATGTCGCGCCGCAACCCAGCGCCTCGCTCGAGCAAGCCTTCGAGCGGTTTCGCGCCGATGTCCTCGCCTCCCAGCGGGCGAAACGAGCTGCGGGGTGGAACCCTTGCGTGGGGTGTGGTGTCCCGGTCGCGACGGGGCGCAGTCGCTGTGAGGGTTGTGCCGGTGCCGATCGGCAGGGGCGTGAGGCTCGCATCGCACAGGCGCTCTTCGAGGCCCCGTGGCTAGGGTATCCCCAGCTCGCGGAGCAGATCGAAGGCGTTGAACACGAGGAGGTTGAGGCGGTTCGCCGCCGCTTACTCATGCGGTGGTGGGATATCCTCTGCACCGTCAGGCGAACCTCGCAGCTTTCGCGCGGCGGTCGAGAACGCATGATTGCCGGGGCCTATGTCGTCCTCAAGAGCGGCTTGCCGCCCGACCGAATCGGCTCGGCCACGGTGCGCACGATGCTCGGGGACGAACTCTACAGGTTACTTTACGAAACGCCGACGACGAACGGAACCAATGTCGAATAATTACACGGGAGAACAGATCGAAGTCCTACGCGGCCTTGAGGCCGTACGCAAGCGTCCCGGGATGTATATCGGGAACACCTCTGAACGCGGACTGCATCAACTCGTTTACGAAGCGGTTGATAACGCCGTCGACGAGGCGATGGCCGGATATGCCAAGCATGTGACGGTCGTCTTGTACAAGGACGGGGCTTGTTCGGTTGAGGACGACGGCCGCGGTATCCCCGTGGAGTTGCATGCCGAAGAAAAGCTCCCCGCGGTCGAGGTCGTTATGACCATCTTGCACGCGGGCGCGAAGTTCGGCAAGGGGGGCTACAAAGTTTCCGGCGGCCTGCACGGAGTAGGAATCTCCGTCGTCAATGCGCTCTCGGAAGAGATGACCACGCGCGTGAAGCGCGACGGCTATCTATGGGAGCTCAAATTCGAGCGTGGCATCACGACACAACGGCTGAAGAAACTCGGGAAGGTCGAAGGGACCGGCACCTTCCAGTGGTTTAAACCCGATGCAACCGTGTTCGAGGTGCTGGATTTTCATTGGGACATTTTGCAGAAACGGTTGCGAGAGCTAGCCTTCCTCAACCGCGGCCTCGCAATCACCTTGCGCGACGAGCGCGGCGAAGAACCGCGTCAGCGCGAGTATCGTTACGACGGCGGCATCATTTCGTTCGTTGAATGGCTCAACGAGAAGAAGGATCCGTTGCATCCCATTGTCTCGACACACAACGAACGTGACGGCATCGACATTGAAGTTTCCCTACAGTATACCGACACGTATAACGAGCTGATCTACTCCTACGCCAACAACATCAGCACGACCGAAGGCGGGATGCACCTGCTGGGCTTCCGGACTGCCGTAGCGAATGCCGTCAATGCGTATGCCAAGAAGCGCGGCATTCTCAAGGAAAGCGACAGTACGCTCTCGACCGATGATTGCATGGAGGGACTCACCGCAGTCGTTTCGGTGAAACTCACGGACCCGCAGTTCGAAGGGCAAACCAAGACGAAGCTCGGCAATGCCAGGGTGCGCAGTCTCGTGTATGGGTTGCTTAACGAACGCCTGGAGTTCTTTTTCGAAGAGAATCCGAAATACGCGCGTGCCATTATCGACAAGTGCTCGCAGGCCCACCGCGCCCGTGAGGCAGCAAAAAAGGCGCGAGATCTTTCGCGGCGCAAGAACGCGCTCGAAGGCTCTGGTCTTCCCGGGAAACTCGTTGACTGCAAGAATCAAGATCCGGGATTGAGCGAACTCTTCCTTGTCGAAGGCGATTCCGCCGGTGGCACGGCGAAGGGCGGGCGCGATCCAAACACGCAAGCCATTCTTCCGTTGCGCGGCAAGATCATCAATGTTGAAAAAGCACGCCTAGATAAAGTACTCTCTAACGAAGAGATTCGCACGATGATCACGGCGCTCGGGACCGGTTTCGGAGACGAATTCAACGAACAGAAGCTGCGCTATCACAAGATCATTATCATGACCGACGCAGACGTCGACGGTTCGCATATCCGTACGTTACTGCTGACGTTTTTCTATCGCCAGATGCGGCCGCTCGTCGATAATGGGTATGTCTATATCGCGCAGCCGCCGCTCTACGGGGTCAAAAAAGGCAAGAAGCAGTGGTGGGCCTTTAACGAGGCGGAGTTGCGAGATATCGTTGCCGGCAGTGACCCAAAAGAATTCACCATCCAGCAATACAAAGGGTTGGGGGAGATGGACGCCGAGCAGCTCGCTCAAACGACGATGGAACATGGGAATCGTCGCCTCAAGCGGATCACCGTCGAAGACACCATCGAGGCGGAACAGATCTTCACCGATCTTATGGGCGATAAAGTGGAGGCGCGCAAGCAGTATATCTTCGAGTATGCGAAGTCCGTGAAGAATATCGATCTCTAAGAGAGCTTCGCAGCTCACCACCAATTTTGGGGAGGGCCGCATAGAGTCGGCGTGACGCAGGTGCGCAAACCGAACCGGATGGCGCTGGCGATGATCGGGGCGATCGTCGTGGGGTTGGTTATGCTTGGTGCAACGCGTGACGTCGTTGCGCGCGGAGCGCTTGAGGCGATCGTTGGCCCGCTGTTGGGAGATACCATTCGGGTCGCAAGTGTGCAGCTTACATCGAGCCGCTTGCTGGTGCGCGACGTTCGGGTGACACGTGGGCGTACGCCCATTCTCACGCTCCCGCGCTTAGATATGCACTATACTCTGCGCGGTCTGCTGCCGGGCAGCGGCCATCGGTTCGGCTTGACCGACGTCGTCTTGGATCGGCCGAGGTTGCGTATCGTGCGCTCTCGCAACGGCAGCTACGATATTCCGGTGCCGAGCGCGATCCCGGCGGGTCCAAGCGCTCCCAAGCGCCCCAACGGCGTGCCGTTTCGTCTGCGTCTCCAGGTGCTTGACGGGAGCCTGGAGGTGGACGATCACACCCGGTTGGATCCGGCTGCACGACGCATCACCTTGAGCGAGATCAACCTCCGGGCGGGCATCGACTCCGTTGGGAGGACCACCTACATGGCGACGGCACGCTTTCGTAGGCCAAGCGGCGGCCGGCTGCGCGCCGCAGGCACGATCGACCGTCGTCTCGGCTACGCCCGAAATCGTCTCGTGGCCGATCGAGTGCCGTTACAAGCGTTGGTGAACTATGCCATCAACTCAAGTGCGGTTCGCATCGAGGGTGGGCAGGCCACGCACCTGCTGCTCCGTAGCGATGCGCTCGGGGTCAAGCCCCACGCGCCGATCGACTACTTACTCAGCGGATCGGTTGACGTCTCCGGAGCACGGTTAGCGCTGGACGCGCTCGCGCGGCCAATCGACGGGTTCACGGCGCGCATCCATCTTGTAGATAACGCGATTTTCTCTCGCCATATCGATGCCGACATCGCCGGGGTACCGGTCCGGGCGAACGGCGCGGTGTTCGGCAGGGCAACACCGCAGTTTCGGCTGGCGATGGCTGCAACGGGAAATCTCGGGCAATTGAAAACGGCCTTTGCGTTCACGCAAACTCGGCCGCTCCACGGTCGCGTCCATCTACGCGCTCTGCTTGAAGGCCCGGTCGATGCTCCGGTTCTCCTCATTGCGGCGCGCGCGTCGCAGGCACGCTACGCCCACTACCCGCTGCGCGATGTGGTCGCGCATGCGGCCGTTTCGAACAACGTCGTCACCCTCTGGCCGGCGCAGGCGCGCTTTGACGGCGTCCCCGTGGTCGCACGAGGCGCCTTTCTCCTCGGCGCACATCTGCGGACACACCTGGCGCTGCGGGCCGCGGCCCCGGCGCGGCGCTTCCCATACGTCGCGCAGGTGTTGCACCGCCCGCGCGTGAGTATCGAAGCCACGGCGAAGGGATTGGATGGGGCCTTCGACGTCCACGGGACGCTCTTCGCGGCGAACGCGACTGCTGCCGGTGCGCTGTTCTCGTTTGATGGAAAGGGGCGCGGGAGCGTCGGGCCGTTCTACCTGCGTAGCCCGAAGGGATTCATCGAGGGTGGTTACCGTCTCGACCGGCCGGCCGGCTCAAGTGCGCTGTGGCTCGACGCTCGTCATCTCGCGTTACACGCACCGGCCGGGGTGCCGATGCTCGACGCGGGGCTTGTGCAACTGCCGCCCATCAACGGCTCTCTGGGGCAACTCTCCGTGGTGGCCGCGACCGGTCCCGCGCGCGTCCTGGCCGGCCGCCTCTCGGGGGGACCTGCGACGTTTGAGGGATTGCGCTTTGGGGCAGTGACGGCGAGCTTTGCCGGTGATCCGGCCGGCGCGAATCTGGACATGGTGCGCGCCAACGGCCCTTGGGGAAACTTTGCCGGTCACGGGATGCTCGGCTCCGATGGCCTTACGCTTCGAGGCAAGCTCGCGACCAGGCTCGCGGGTCTGCACGGAATCCTCGCGGGCTGGCCCGCGACCGGAGACGCTGCCGGAGAACTTTCCCTGGCGTTTACTCCCGGCCGCGTCGTCATTCAGAGTGACGGGTTACGGTTCACGAACGCCCGCGTGCATGGCGTGCCGGTGCAGCGAGCGCTCGGCACCGTGGAGTATGCCGATGGCGGCTTGCGGGTCGATGCGTTACGAGCGACGGTGGCCGGCGGGGAGCTCATCGCGGCCGGCCGGCTGGGAGCGACGGCAAAGACGAAGCCGGCGCCGGCACTGGACATCACCGCCCTCGGCGTTCAGGCCGCCGATCTCGGGGCGTTTGGCCTCCCGCTGCAGCGCGGTCGCCTCTGGGCAAGCGGCACCGTCCTGCCCGGGAGGCCGCGACCGGGGTTTCAAGGCGTCGTCGTCCTGCGAGCGGGCCGATACGGCACCTTCGGGGTCGGCGGGACCGCCCATCTCGCCTTCGATGGCCGCCGGTTGACGGTGGAGCGCGGCGTCGGTTACCTTGGCCCGGTCCCCGGCTTCATCACCGGGTATGCGGGATTGAGTGGGAGCGCACCGACCTATGCCTTTCAGGTCCGGGTACCGGAGGCCGATCTTGCCTCCACACTCCATGCCTTTGCTCTGCCCAGCGATCGCAGCCAGGCTTCCATCGGCGGTGACCTGCGCCTAGACGGCCTGGGAACCCAAGCGCGCCTGGCGGGCCCCGTCCGCTTGGGCGCCGGATCGATCAACGGGCTGCCGTTCGTCGATGGCGCAGCCGACCTGCGGGTCGCATCCGGTGCGGTGGCTGCGGCCAACGGCATCGCCACGTTCGGTTCTACGCGGGTCCACGTCTCCGGCGCCTACGGGTCGGGCGGCGGCCGGTTTTCGTTCGTCAGCCGTCGTGCCGACCTGAGCGATTTCGATAACTTCTTCGACACAGGGTGTACGCTTGCCGGAACGGGCTCGATACGCGTAGGGCTGGCGTTTGGCGGCCGCCGGGTGGCGAGCAACGCCGCCGTCGATATCCAAGGCCTGCGGTACTTGGCGCTGCCGATCGGCAACACGCGGGCGAGTTGGCTCAGCCGCAGGAACACCATCTCGGGCTCGCTGGATGTCGGCGGCACACATGGGTTCCTCCGCGCCAACGGGAGCATCTTGGCGGCGAAACCGACGAGCTTGGCCCACCTGGTGATGGCCTCGACCTACAACGTGAATGCGAATCTCTCTCATCTGGATCTCTCCACCTGGCTGCCGGCACTGGGCTTCCCCCAGGTGCCGCTGCTCGGTCGACTCGATGCACACGGAGATGTTCGTGGCCGGTATCCAGCCCTCGCGGGGGCCGTCTCTGCGAAGCTGGACGATGGCGTCTTCAGGCGTGTGCCGATCCGCTCGTTGCGGGTATCGCTGCACAGCCGCGGGTCGCGGGTCGAGATTGCGCAGGCGGATCTGGTGACCTCCGCGCTCGACGCCCAGGGGAGCGGAAGCTTTGGGTTGGGGTTGGACGATCCGCTGAAGTTGGAGATTCATGCGAGCACCGATAGCTTAGCGCATCTCTTGGCGCAGACGATGAAGACGAATCTCCCGGTGGCCGGGCACTTTGAGGCGACGGCGAGCGTGACGGGAACGCCGCACTCGCCCCACTTCAGGGGTGCGGTCGATGCCCGTAACGCTGCCTTCTACGGCGTACCGGTGGCCTCGCTCTTCGGGGCCGTCGTGCTGCATGGGCGTCGGATCGAGGTCAAGGACGCCGGGGTGACCTTCGTGCATGGATCGGCAACCCTGGCCGGAACCCTGCCGCTCCAGCTCGACCCCTTTCGGCTCGGTCCCTCGGGCAGCCCGATCAGTCTCGATGTGGCCGTTCAAAACCTCGATCCGGCCACCTTCGCAAGCCTGCTCGGGCCCGGAGCAGCGCTCGCAGGCAGCGTCAACGGCCACGTGGGCATCGGCGGCAGCGTGGCCTCGCCGCAGCTCTTCGGAGAGGTCACCCTCTCCGGCGGACGCTACAGCAGCAACCTTGAGAGGGTGCCGATCGCAGGCGCGAGCGCCCGGCTACAGTTTGCACGCTCGCAGGCAACCTTGACCGCATTTGCCGCCGGCATGGGCGCGGGGCGAATCACCGCGCGCGGCCGGGTGGCGTTCTCTCGCGGCATGGCGGCACCCGAGGCGCCGAGCTACCGTCTCGACGCGGTTGCCCAAAACGCGGGGTTCAACGTGCCGAACTATGCCGCCGGCAGCGTCGACGCCAAGCTGACACTCAAGCGCGCCTTGGGTGCCGCGCCCACGTTACGTGGGGCGGCGACCTTCCGCGATACGGTCATCCCGTTCTCGGCGTTTCTGGCCGCCGGCTCGCAGAGCGCAGCCGGGGGCCTGCCACCCGGGCTCGCCGGCCTGAAGCTCCACTTGGACCTGCAGGCTGCGAGCAATGTTCAAGTTCGGGGGAATGGCTACGGTGCCGGGCTAGACTTCAGCGGACGCGGGGGCATTCAGGTTGCCGGGACGCTCGGCTCGCCGCGCTTGGACGGCAAATTCACCGCGACGAGCGGGACGGTCACCTACTTCGACCGGGCCTTCCTCTTACGGCGAGGGACGCTGAGCTTCACTCCGGAGGGCGGGCTCATTCCAACGGTCAGAGCGGTCGGTTCGACCCATGTCGTCAATCCGGATCCCAACCAGGCGCGCAACCCTTACGGTACGGCGGACATTCGCATCGCCGTGCGGGGGCCGGTCAACCACCTGGCGGTCAGCTTCTCTTCGAATCCGCCGGGTTACACCCGCGACCAGATCATCGCGCTCTTGGCTCCGCTCGGCGGGTTTGTCAACGGCATCGCCTTCGACGCAGGGAACTCAGGTGTGGGCATTCCCAACGCCTCGATCCAGACCTTGCGCGGCGCGCCTGCGCCGGGGACGGGAGCGCTCCTGCCCGGGGTACTCACGCAGAGCGCCAGCGGCAGCATCACGGTGGGGGAGGAAGCCTTCAACATCCTCAACGCGCAGTTCACCTCCGGGGTCCTCGCGCCGCTGGAGAACGTCCTCGGGTCGGGCTTGGGCCTGGGCAGCGTCGGGTTCTCGGTGGATTACTATGGGGATGTCGGGCTGAACCTGCGGCGGCGGGTGAGCCGCTTCGTCACCGCCATCTACCAGACAACCTTCGGCATCCCTGCGCGACAGTCGTTTGCGCTGAACTATGCCCCGAACCGTCAGACCGCAGCGGAGTTCTCCGTCTTCTTTACGACCGGTCCCTCGACGCTGTCAGAGGTATCGCGCGGACTCTTCGGGATATCTCGTTTGCCGGTCGGCCAAGCGATCGGCGGGCAGAGCGGGTTCAGCTTCACCCTCCAGCAGCGGATTAAGTGAAATCTCCCAGGAGTGTTCCTTAAGCTGCAAGGAGCAGCGGCTCCCGGCGCGAACAGGGCGACCCGGGTCGAAACGGCGCGCCTATCGCGGCGCGCACTCCGCGGCTATGGCCGCCTGCAGATATATCCGCAAGGGACAACGAGTAGTTGATGATCAGCAACCAAGGGCGAGCGCGCGCCGCGTTCGCGCGGTATGCGAGTGCCGTGTTTGTCCTCGCCGTGCTCATTGTGTGCCTCGCATCGGTGGCACAGTCGGCGACCGCGCCGAAGATTATCTCGGTCGACATCGTTGGCAATACCCATGTGCCGTCGTCCGAAATCTTGCCGATCCTCGAGGCCAAACCGGGTGAGCGCTATAGCCCCAAACTCATCTCGGCGGACCTCGCGCGTCTGAACGCCATGGGGTATTTTGCCGACGTTGCGCCGCCGCTCATTCGAGAGCGGCCCAACGGCCTGGCGATCACCTATCGCGTGGTCGAGAATCCGGTCATCACCAAGATCGTCTTTCACGGGAACAAGCACGTCCCTAGCGACACGTTGCTGGCGCTGATGGACACCTCCGTGGGCCAGGTCTTCAATACGAATACCTTCCGTCAAGACGTCCTCAAGATCAACAGTTACTACGAGCGTATCGGCTACTCGGGGCAGCTTCCAACCCATGTCAAGGATCTTCACCTCGATCCGAAGACGGGCGTCCTCACGCTCCAGGTCCAAGAGGGCCTGACGATTCGCCGGATCTTGATCGGCGGTGACCCTATTCTGCCCCCGGCGGCCATCCTTCCAAAGTTGGCGGCCAAGCCCGGCGTCGAATACTCCAACGAGATGCGCTCGCAGGACGCTAAAGCCATCGAGAAGATCTACAAGAAGTACAATCTGATCGTCGGTCGCTTTGAAGGGGGAATCGATCCCGGATCGATCAACCTCAAGAACGACTCTGCGAACGTGAAGTACGATATCTGGGTTGCGAAGGTCGGCGCCGTGCAGATCACCGGCAATACGAAGACCAAAGACCAGGTCATTCGCCGCCTCTTGACGCTCAAGCCCGGCATGATCATCACGCGTTCAGCCATCAAACAGGATTACGAACGTCTGCAGAACACCGGATTCTTCTCAAAAGTGAACTTTAACCCCAAAGCCGGCCCCAATCCCAAGCGCCCTCAAGACATCACGATCAATTGGCAGGTGACGGAACAGCGTACCGCAACGGCATCGGTTGGTTTCGGATACTCCGGCGGTATCATGGGGCAAGGCCTCTATGGTACGGTCGGATATACCGATAGCAACCTCCACGGTACCGGAAACGGCGTACAGGTGAACTTCCAACGCGGTGTGCGCACGTACGTCTCGCAGCTCTCTGCGACGATTCCCTATGTCGGCGATACGCCGCAGTCGCAGAAGTACAGTCTCTCGGCGACGCTCTTTGCCAACGGGTCAACGTACTATTACCCGATCTACCCCGTCTCCACGCAAGGAACCATCGCGCCGGCTCCGGCGATCGGCGGCACACCGGCTCCGGTGCCGGTCACTCTCTATTCCAACGGACTGAGCTCTCCTATCGGCGGCACGGCCGCCACCAGTACGGCGAAAGCCGCCGGGCTTACGGTCCAGGTTGGCCGTCGCCTGAACTACTACACCCAGCTGCTCCTCGGTGCGAGCGGGCAGACGATCTCCAACTCAACCGTCGCCCCGCCGCCGTACTTCTTCCAAGGAGGTCAGCCCAACGTCTTGGTTGGGCCTACGCCTAATCCTTTGACGTCGAATATCACGACCAACGGCAGTTTCGGCATCGCCGCAAGTTCCATTGCCAACGTCAATACGGGCATGCCTTACCGCTTAACATACCTCAATTTCGGCGTGCAGACCGACACCAGAAATAATATCTTTAATCCGCGTCATGGGATGTACGGCTCGCTTATGGAGACGATCTCATCCCCGGGGATGGGGTCGAGCTTCAAGTACACGAAGTCGCTCTTGAACGCGGCAAAGTTCATCCCGGTCCTCAAAGATGCAACCCTGGCCCTGCACGGCGAAGTCGGCTTGACAACCGGAACGATCCCTCCAAGCGAACTCTTCACCTTCGATGACCAGGTGATGCGCGGATATAACAGCGTTTTCTACGGCACGGACTACGGCTTAGCACAGGTCGAGCTTCGCCAGCCGATTGCGCTCGATCGAAAGTTGACCTTAGCCCTGTTCGTCGATCAGTTGCGCTATCGGATCCGGGGCGCAGTCCCGCTCTTGAACCCGTTTACAAATCGCGTTGTCGGCTATCCTGGGAATTGGACGAACCTCGGCGACTACGGATTTGGTTTCCGTTTCGATCTTCCGCAGCTTGGTATTCACACCGTTCGCATCGACTTCGGGCGAGGGCAGAACGGCTGGCATACGAGCTTCGGGATCGGACAAAGCTTCTAGGACACGGAGAGACATGAAAACTCGTTTTATTCATTTATGCCTTGCGGCAACCGTCGCGACCGTCGCGCTCACCCCGGCCGCCATCGCCGCGGACCTTACTGGCGTGGGGTACCTCAACCAGGCGCAGGTCGGCAGTCTGCCCACGTTTGCCAAGGCCAATACTCAACTGGCTCAAGCCAAGGCGGTTCTCGATCGCCAGTTCGTGGCGGCCATGAAAGGCGCCAAGACCGATGCGGATCGCCAGCGCGTCGCGCTGGAGTTTCAGCAGAAGTTTTCGGATAAGCAGAATGAACTGATGGGACCTGTGCTGGAACGCACGCAGATGGCGATTGCACAGGTGGCCGCGAAGAACCACCTCTCCATCGTTGTCGACAAGCGCATCGTCGTCTACGGCGGAGAGAACGTTACGAAGGCCGTGGTGGCGCTGCTCTCGAGCAGCCAGGCGATCACGGCACCGACGGCAACGCCGCCACCCTCCGAGATCGGCTTCGTCGACAACAACGCCCTGGACTCATTGCCCACGGTGAAGGAGGCCGACCAGAAGCTCAGCAAGTACGTGCAAGCCCAACGCAAAATCTACGAGCAACGCTTCAACGCGGCCAAGAACAACGCAGAGCGAACTGCGGTCGCTGCGTCGTACAATAAGAAGGTTGCGGCCAAGCAGAAGCAGTTGTTGCAGCCGCTCGTCGACAAGACCCGTTCCGCCACCGCCGCAGCCGCCAAGAAAAAGGGTCTGCTGGTTGTGATCGATCGTGCCGACGTGGTCTTCGGGGGGGTGGACATCACCAAAGATGTCCAAAATGCGCTTCTCAAATAAACGTGCGCTCGTCGTTGCCGTAATGTTGACAGCACTCATGGCCGGCTGTGCTCGGGTTGATGTGAACTCGGCGAAGATTCGCGGCGTCGGGTACGTTCGCGTCGATCAGGTGATCAAGCACGATCCCCTCTACCCGCAACTTACGAAGCTCAACGACGCCATCGCTGCCGTTAAACTTCAATACGCCGGGTCGCCGCCGCCCTCCACCGCCGGAATCGCCGCGCAAACGACGCAGTTGGCCCAGGAACTCAAAGTGGCAGGCGAACAAACGAGTCGCATCTTAGCTCAAACGCGAGCAGACTACGAACAACGCGAACGGGCAGCGATTGCCGCTGCTTTAGCCGCGGTGGGGAACACGGGCGCGGGAGATCGTGCCGGGCAGTCGATGGGCGCAACGTCCGCCGCTCAAGCGCAAGCGATTGCCAAGCAAGCGACGCAAGGCTTCGTGCGCTATCAGCAGAGCGTGGTGCGAGAGGATCGTGCGACTATCGCCAAGATCGCGCATCAGATCCAGCTCAAGGCAGCACGAAAGTATCAGGCGCGCGTGATGGAAGACCAGCAGAGAGAGGCGCAACTCTCCTATTCGTTATCAAAGCAGGATGCGCCAAAGGTTGTCGCGATCAAGACGCGCCTGTCGAATCTAGCGCTGGACGGTGCGACCAAAAAGCGCCTACAGGGTGAGCTCAAAGCCATCGAGCAACGCGAGCGGGCTGCGATCGACGCGATGCGCAACCGCCATAAGGCAAGCCTGACGGCATACGGCAAGCAGCTCCAGGCCAGAACGAACGCGCAGATCGCCCAGCAAGCCCAGAACATTCAGCGCGATTCTCAGAGCAAGGTCGCGATGCAACGAGACGCCGTGCTGGCAAAGTTGCGCGCCCTCGGCCCGGCGCCGCTCCCGCAGAATCTTTCGCCGGCAACCAAAGCAAAGATCGAGACCATTCACCATCAGTTCACCGGCGAGTTCGAAGCCCAAGCACAGAAGATCATCGCGAACTACGACAGCACAAAAGCCGATATCGACCGGCAATATGCCGCCCTTACCGGCGCGAATGCAGGGGCAACCGGCGCTGCCGGGCAGGAGCTGGCCAAACTCGAACGCCGGCGGGTGTCTCTTTACCGTCAGATGGAGACCCAGGTTCGGAACGACGCACAGCGCGTCGCGCGTAGGCTCGGACTCCGAGTCGTTTTCCAAGGCGTTATCGCCGCAAGCGGCGGTTACGATCTCACGAATCAAGTCACGAAGGACATCGAGAGTTTAAACAAGTGAAAAAGCAATTGGTTTTTGCCTCCCTAGGTATGGCCTGTCTTCTGGCCGCGTGCGGAACATCGAGCCCGGTGGGCTTGGTCAACGTGTCGCGCATCACGGCAAACTGGCCGGCTTACAATGCGGCACAGCAGAGCCTCAGCGCTGCAGAAGAAGCACTTGTCAAGAGCAAGGTCGGTAAGCAGCAGAAGATTCGCCAGGCCGTTGCCCTGCAGGTGAAGTATGCGACGATCGAACGCAACCTTTCGAATCAGGTTCGAGACGCAGCCGCGAAGATCGCAAGCAAACAACACCTGACGCTCGTCCTCACGCGTGAGGGCGTGGGCTATGGCGGAGTCAGTATCACGGCCCAGGTCGAGAAGGCTCTCGGCATCGTCGAGAAACCGTCACCCTCGCCCTCTTCGTAGGAACCCATGCTCGGGACCCTGGCCCAGCTTGCGACGCGCGTCGACGGTCGTACCGTCGGGGATGCGAGCGTTTTGATCGCAGGCATCGCTGCGGTCGAGGATGCCGACGATACGACCCTGACCTTTGCCACGGACGAGCGATATCTGGAACGGGCGCTTGAGGGGAGTGCAGCAGGTATCCTCGTTGAGACCGCGCTCGTCGAAGGTGCGACATACTCGAAGCCCTTGCTCGTGGTCGGCAACGTCCGAGCGGCCCTGGCAACGCTGTTGACGGCCTTCGAGCCGGCGAGACCACAGGGGCCCTATCGCCATCCGAGCGCCGTCATCGATCCGACGGCAATCCTGGCTGACGACGTTTACATCGATGCACACGCCTTCGTTGGGGCGCACGCATGTGTCGATCCGGGGAGCATTATCGGCGTTGGCGCGTACGTCGGTCCCGACGCGAGGCTCGGGTCGAGCTGTTGGCTGCACCCTCACGCGCGGGTTATGGACCGTTGCGTCCTCGGAAGCAACGTGGTCCTCCATGCCGGCAGCACGGTTGGCAGCGAAGGGTTCGGCTGGGCGTTCATGGAGAATCGCCTGCGGCGGATTCCCCAGATAGGCAACGTCGTGCTCGGGGACGATGTCGAGGTCGGTGTCAACACGTGCATCGATCGCGCTCAGACCGGCAGTACGACCATCGGTTGCGGAACGAAGATCGATAATCTCGTGCAGATCGGTCATAACTGCCGCGTGGGGCGCCACGGTGCGATCGCAGCTCTGAGCGGACTCGCGGGGACCACCGTTATCGGGGACTTCGTTCGCGTCGGAGGGCAGGTCGGTTTCAAGGGACACCTCACGGTTGGGTCGGGCGTCACCATTGCCGGCGGCTCGCACGTATGGGGCGATATCCCCGATGGAACCATGGTCTCCGGGACTCCCGCCCGCGAGCATCGAGAGCGTCTTCGGTTCGAGGTCCAACTCCGCAACCTCCCGAAGTTAATCGCTCGTGTCGAAGCCCTCGAACGGTCGCGCGCGCGCGACTGAACACCCAAACGTGCCGACCGAGATAGCGCAGGCCACGCTCTGCGGGCCCTGTGCTTTCGATGGCGTCGGGCTTCATACGGGGGCCGGCTGCGCCATCGAGGTACGTCCAGCCGGGATCGACGCCGGCATCACCTTTGTGCTGGATGGACATCTGCGCGTTCCGGCCCTGGCCGAGTATATCGTCGATACCTCGCGAGCGACCGTGATCGGTCGAGATGGGGTCAGCGTCTCAACCGTAGAGCACCTGCTCTCCGCCCTCTTTGCCATGGGCGTGAGCAACGCCGATATCCACGTGCGCGGTCCCGAGATTCCTGTCTTGGACGGCAGTGGCCGCCCGTTCGTGGAGGCGATAGAATGCGCCGGCATCCTCGAACAGGCGCGAGCGCGCCCGCTCCTGGTCATCACCCAGCCTCTGGTCGTTGCGCGCGGGGAGCAGTTGGTGATCGCCCTGCCCTCCGAACGCTTCCGCGTACGTTTTGTGGCTGATTTTCCAGCACCGATCGGGGTGCAGTTTTTTGACGGCGAGATTGCTGCGCAGGAGTATGCCCGGCAGATCGCCCCGGCGCGCACCTTTGGCTATTTGCATGAAGTTGAAGCCCTGCGCACACGTGGCTTGGCGCTGGGCGGAAGCTTGGAGAATGCACTCGTCTTCACCCAGGATGGCCCCATGCAGCCTCTGCGCTGGCAGAACGAAGTCGTGCGGCACAAGGTCTTGGATTTGCTCGGCGATCTCTCTTTACTTGGGCTCTGGCCCCTCGCGGAGATCGTCGCTATCAAGAGCGGGCACGAGCTGCACGCTCGAGCCGTGCGCGCGCTCCGGCAACGCTTTCTCGCCGACCTCGCCCCTGGGAGTCATGTCCGTGGCTGAACTCGACATTCGACAGATCATGGAGATCTTGCCGCATCGCTACCCCTTCCTCTTGATCGACCGGATCGTCGAACTCGAGCCTGGGGTACGTGCCGTCGGATACAAGAATATCACGTACAACGAGCCGATCTTCACGGGCCACTTCCCGAACAACCCGCTCTTCCCCGGGGTACTCATGATCGAGGCGATGGCCCAGTTGGGCGGTGCGGTCCTGCTGGAACCCGGCGAGTTTTCGCGCAAGACGCCCTATCTTGCCGGTATCAACAAAGCGAAGTTCCGTCGCCCCGTCGTCCCAGGCGATCGGCTGATGATGGAGGTTCAATTGTTGCGCCATCGCCGAAATATCGGCTGGGTGAGTGCCGAAGCAAACGTTGACGGACAACTTGTCTGCGCGGCCGAACTCATGTTCTCGATCGCCTCTGATCCCCGGATGTTCGGTGCGGACGCTGTGGTCTTGCACGCATGATTCATCCAACGGCGATCGTCCACCCAAACGCACGCGTCGAACGCGGCGTTGAAGTTGGTCCGTACTGCGTCATCGGAGAAGATGTATCTGTTGGCAGCGGTACGGTGCTCCAAGCGCACATTGTGGTGAACGGATGGACCGAGATCGGCAACGACTGTAACGTTTATCCATTCGCAACCATCGGTTCGGCATCCCAGGATCGCAAGTACGTAGGCGAACGTGCTTTCACAAAGATTGGCGACCGTACCGTCATTCGCGAGTATGTCAGCATTCAGCGTGCTACCGGAGAGGACGGCGTCACGTCGGTAGGCAGCGACTGCTTGTTACTGGCATACGTTCACATCGCACACAACTGCCGGGTCGGCAACGGCGTCACGATGAGCAATCTCGCTCAGCTTGCCGGCCACTGCGAGATCGACGACTGCGCTACGATCGGTGGCATGGCTGGCCTCCATCAGTTTACGCGCGTCGGACGCTATGCGTTTGTCGGCGGCGCTTCGAAGCTCACAAAGGACGTCCCCCCGTTCATTCTCGTGGAAGGTAATCCGGCTCAACCCTATGGCTTGAACTCCGTTGGGTTGCGTCGAGCCGGTTTCTCGGTTGAGGAGCGCAAGGATGTCAAACAAGCCTATAAAGTGCTCTACGATCCTCGGCACAATGTTTCGCAAGCGATGGACGCGATTAAAGCGTCGGTACAGACGGAGGCCGGCCGGGAGTTTGTGGCATTTCTGGAGGCGCCTTCGCAACGCGGAATCTTGAAGTGAGGCGCGCGTGCGCTACTTCATCTCAACCGGCGAAGCTTCCGGCGAACTGAACGCCACGCTCTTGGCGCAAGCCATGCGGGGCTTCGATCCACAAGCCGAGTTCGAAGGCATCGGTGCTGCCGCTATGCGCGCCTGCGGCTTTCGGATCTGGCGCGATCATACCGGCTGGGCGAGCATGGGCCCGATGGCCGCATTGCCGCGCATCCCGAAACTGCTGAGCATCATGTGGCTGACGGCCGCACACATCGCACGGACCCGTCCGGATCTACTCGTGTTAGTCGACTTCGGGGCCTTCAACGTGCGCTTAGCCGGCACGTTGCGCGAGCGCCTGGGCTATCGAGGGGCCATCCTGTATTGGTTTCCGCCCGCGGCGTGGTTGGACGATGGAGTGCGTGCGCACCGCGTTGCGGCTGCATGCGTTCCGGTGACGGCGTTCTTACACCAGTACGAGTTTTATAAGCAGCAGCGCCTGCCCGTCGTCTACTTCGGGCATCCGTTGGCTGCTCGGTATAGCGCTCGTCATCCGCGGGCCGAGGCTCCCATCGACGGCGGGCGAGTGGCGCTCTTACCCGGAAGTCGCCGCGGAGAGATTCGTGCACATCTGCCGATTCTGTTGGCTGCGGTCGAACGACTTCGTGTCAAACGCCCGCGGTTGCACGTGACGATAGGCGTTGCGGAGGGTGGCGCCCAGAGCCTTGTGCGCAAGGCTTTGGCGAAAGCTGCGCTGCAAGACGTGCGCGTGGTGCGCGGCGTGGTCGAAGCGACGCAGGAGGCGGACGCGGCATGGGTGGCCTCCGGCACCGCGGTCTTGGAGTGTGCCTTGCTGGGCGTTGTGTCGATCGCGCTCTACGTGATCTCACCGTTGCTCGTCAAGCACGCGCGAAAAATCTACCGCGGCACCTATATCACGCTTCCAAACCTTGTGTTGGGCCGCGAGTTGATCCCGGAGTTTCTTCAAGAGCGCGCAACGCCCGATCTTCTGGCAGCGGCGATGGACTCCCTGATGGTCGATCCGAGCGTCCAGCGAGCCGGATTGGACGAGTTGCGCCAGGCGCTAGGGCCCAGCGACGCACTGGAGCAAACGGCACGTTTCGCCGTAGCGCTGGCCCAGACCGGGTCGAAGTAGTGCTCATCTACCACACCAGCGACATACACGGGCGGCGCGGTTTCTCGGGGCGCTTACGAGAGCTACGAGCGCAGCGCCCCGGGTTGCTCTTCGACTGCGGCGACAGTCTGCGCGGCAGCCAAACGATCTATCGTCGCGACGAACCGGTGCTGGCCGAGTTCGATGCTGCCGGTTACGATGCTCAGGCAATCGGCAACCGCGAGTTTCACTACATCGCTCCATTGCTCGCGGCACGTGCGCGCCGGATGCAGCACCCGCTCGTCTGCAGCAATCTCTTGGATCTTCGGGGTCGTCCCCTGCCGTTTGTTCCTTCGCTGATTCTCGAGCAAGACGGCATACGGGTTCATGTCCTGGGCCTGCTCATTATGCAGTATCCGGCGGCAAGCTTTTGGGAACGGATCTTCGGTTGGCGCTTCTTGGAACCGTGGGCCGCGGTGGCGCCGTATGCCGCACGGGTTGCGCCCGGGGAGGCCCTGGTCGTTCTCTCGCATGTCGGCCTGAAGCTCGACCGGCAGCTTGCCGCGAAGGTTCCAAGGATCGACCTTATCTTGGGTGGGCACAGTCATGACACCTTACACGAGCCGGAGTACGCGAACGAGGTCCCGATCGTCCATGCCGGTCCCTACGCGCGTTACGTTTCGCGTACCGAGCTATCGTACAACGAGCCGCGCAAGCGTTTCGTCGTCGAGCGCAGTGAGCTGTTGCCGCTTTTGGGAGTCTGCCGGACGTGAGCACCTTTCCGTCTCCGGGTCGCTTTTTGCCGAATACATCGTTGCTCATCGGTCACGAAGCTACGGCGGCTCCCTCTTCGCGCCTCGTCTCCGAACAAAAATCGCCTCCGGATCCAAAAATGGGCCAAGCCCGACAAACTCCTAGGCGCGATATGACGGCGCTCCTGATGGTGAGCAACGGTCACGGTGAGCAGGCCATTGCCGCCCGAATTGCGCAAGAGCTTGGAGTGCTCCGCCCGAACGTGAGCTGCGACCACCTGGCGCTCGTCGGTGATTTTGCCTTGCCGTCGTCGATGCGGGAGGTCGGGCCACGGGCCGCGATGCCAAGCGGCGGCCTCATCGCGATGCTCAACCTGCGCAACATCCTTGCCGATCTGCGCAGCGGTCTCATCGGGATCACTCTCGAGCAAGTACGCCTCTTGCGCTCCTTGCACCGGCGGTATGCAGCGGTCGTCGCCGTCGGCGATATCTACGCGCTTGGCATGAGCCTGCTGGTCGGCGCTCCAACCTGTTTTGTCGGGACGGCCAAGAGCGTCTACGTAGCTCCCTATGGGCCGTGTGAGCGTCAGGTCTTGCGTCGTGCGCGGTACGTCTTCGTTAGGGACTCGGCGACCGCACAGCGACTTGAACAACAGCGTGTTCCTGCGCTTGCGCCCGGGAATGTCATCGCCGATCTCTACACCGATGACGATTCGCGGGTCCAAGCGGCCGTGAACGGCTTCGCCCCGACGCTGGCGCTCTTTCCCGGCAGTCGCGAGAGCGCGTACGAGCACGCACGCGCGTTGACCGCGACGGTCAGGGAACTCGCGCGCCGGCAACCCTCGATCGGTGGAGTGCTCTCGCTTGCACCCGGGCTGCAGGCGACTCGCTTCGCGAGCGTCCTTGCGAGCGACGGTTGGCAGGTGCGTTCCGGTACCGATGCGCCCGTCGCCTTCGAGCTGATCGATCCGTCTACGCACGCGGTACGCATACGCGCTTGGCAGGGGAGCCTTGGTTCACTCCTGGCCCGGGCTACGCTGGTCGTTGGGCAGGCCGGTACGGCAAACGAGGCTGCAGCGGCGGCCGGCGTCCCGGTCGTTGCGCTTGTGTCACCCGGGGAGTCGAAGTCGGCCTGGTATCGTCGTCGCCAGCGGGGCCTGCTGGATGGTGCGCTCCTGATGCTCCCGGACGATCGCGCAACGACGAGCGCACAGATCGGCGCCCTGCTGGCTGACCCAGCGCAGCGCGAGCGGATGGGCCGCATCGGTCGAGAGCGCATGGGGCCGCCGGGCGGCGCCTCTGCGATAGCCCGCTACCTTGCCGCGATGCTCGAGGAGGCGTCGTGAAACGCGCACTACCGAGCGTGTTTGCCCTCGTGCATGGGGCACTTCCACTCTTCCCTTCGTTTGTGATGCTCGCCGGGGTGAGCGTTCCCGGGGTGTCGGTCATCCCCCCGAACGCCGCCGCCGTCTTACTTGCCGCCATGGTGCTAGCGGCGATCTATGCGGGCGTGCTGTTGTTGCAGGCGCCACGGGAGGCGCCGCCCACGCTTATCCCGCTGCTCGCGTGGCTTGGTTCGGCGGTCCTCGCCGCGTTGCTCGGCCTCGATCCGCTGGCCGGCACGCTCTTCGTCGGCGTCTTCGGCTTGGGCATCGTTTGGCACCTGAGCATCTTGCGCTTCTACCGCCGGCCACACGTCGCTTCCGCCATCTGGTGGTCGTATCTGGCGACGGGAACACTCGGCTCACTCGTTGCGATCGTGATGGTGCTCACCCACCGGCCTGCCGCGCAGTACACGATTGGACACGGGCGAGCAATCGGTACCTTTGTGTTGCCGGGCGAGTTGGCGGGTTACCTCATCGTTTTTCTGCCGCTGGCCTATGCGGTGGCAACGACCACGCGGCGGCCGGCGCTGCGTTACGTCGCATGGTGCGGGATTGGGTCGGGTCTGCTGGCGCTGGTCTTGAGCTTCTCACGGACCGGCTGGGTGGGCTTCGCCTCCGTGGTTGCGTTCTATGGGCTGGTCACGGGACGCATGAGGTGGCGCTCAGCGGTGGCGGTCGTCGCCGTGAGCGTCCTGGCCGTCTTGGCGGTCTTCAACTTCCACCATAATCCAAGCGAAAACTACACGCGCTTATCCATCTGGCGCGCCGCCTTCTCGGCGATCGCTCGCTTCCCGTTGACCGGCGTCGGACCGCTGGACTTCTCGCGGATCTATGCCCACGTGCGCGTTCCCGACGGCGATGCTGTTGCCTTCCACGCGCACAACGCTATCCTGACGATCTTCGCCGAGACCGGTATTATCGGCGTTGCCGCGGTGGTGTGGACCTGGTGGCGCTTCGCTCAGACGCTCCTGCAGCGCCTGCGCGCGGCTCGACCGATCCACGTCCAGTTGGCGCTGGCCGCCGCGGCGGGACTCTTCGGAACGCTGGTACAGGGTTTGATCGACACGGTGAGCGTGGTGATCTTCGGCTTATGGCTGCCGACGATGGCGCTTGCGCTCGTCTTGGCCCGCGATGGATTGGGCGAGGACCTCAAGTGAAACGCTCGGCGGCGCTCATCTTCGCCCTGCTGGCGGCCTGCGCGCCTTCGCCAAAACATCAGAGCGCCTCTCCGACGCCGACACCCGGGGTGTCCGGCGCACCCCCTTTGCTGGTCACCGGCGCCGGAACGCGTAACCACCCGGTGCGGATCGTGCAGCAGCGCGGCAACCGTACGCTCTACGAGCTTACGGCGCGCTCCTACACAAGTCGTTCCGCCAACGGGATGGCGACTGCGACCTTCCATCGCGTCCACATCACGTTTTACGGTCATCACGGGCACCGCTTACTTGCTGCTGCGCCGCAGGCTTACGTGGACGAAGCGCGCAAACTGGTGACGATGACCGGCGGTGTTACTGCACGGTCGAACGATGGCCTCGTCCTACGGTGCCGTCGGTTGACCTACGATCAGGCCGGCGGGATGCTGCACGGGCGCGGGGACGTGTATATCGTTGACCGCCATGGAATGCGTGCCAGCGGTTCCCGCTTCGATTCGAACGTATCGTTTACACGGATGCAGATGCAATGAACCAAGGGCGATCGATCGCACTGCGCGGTCTGGTGAAGTACTATGGCGAGCGCGCCGTCGTCAACGGAGTGAGCGCCGATGTGCGCACCGGAGAGGTGGTCGGCCTGCTCGGGCCCAACGGCGCCGGCAAGACGACCACGTTTTATATGGCCGTCGGGCTCGTGAAACCGGATGGCGGAAGTGTGGCGCTCCTGGATGCCGATAGCGAGGTCGATCTTACGAAGGCTCCCATGTACCGTCGCGCACGCGCCGGCATCGGGTACCTCTCGCAAGAGAACTCCATCTTTCGCAAGTTGACGGTCGGCGATAACCTGCGCTTGATTTGGGAGCAGAATGGAGTCGCTCTGGAAGAGCAAGAGCGTCGCTTGCCGGAGCTGCTGGACGAATTTGGGCTGGGTGCCTTCGAACGTGCGCGAGGCGACAGTCTCTCGGGGGGTGAGCGTCGCCGCGTGGAGATCGCGCGTGCGCTTGCGACCGACCCCGCCTTTCTCTTGCTCGACGAGCCGTTTACCGGCATCGATCCGATCGCCGTTGCAGATATTCAGGCGATGATTCGGCAGTTACGAGAGCGCGGACTCGGGATCCTGATTACCGATCACCAAGTTCGCGAAACGCTTGCGATCGTCGACCGGGCCTATATCTTAAATAACGGCAGGATCGACGTTTCCGGTACGGCACAAGAGGTACTCGAGTCGCCGCTTGCGCGGCAGTTCTATCTTGGGGAAGGGTTTCGCCTCTGATGGCGCGCCTGCGCCCGGCGATCCTCGACCGGTACATCCTCTCGGAGTTGAGCGGACCCTTTGGCTTCGGCCTGTCGGCGTTCGTCCTAATCTTTGCGGCGACGCAGATCCTCAACATCGGCCGACTGGTCAGCGACGATCACGCTCCTCTGTGGGCGGCGATCGAACTCTTCCTGTGGGAGCTGCCGGCGATGGTCGTATTGGTCATCCCGATGGCACTCTTACTCGGCACGCTCCTGGCCGTGCAGCGGCTCTCCGGTGAGAGCGAGATAACGGCGATGAAGGCGGGGGGCATCAGTTTCAATCGTATCGTGGCACCCTTGCTGGTCGCCGGCGTCCTCTTTTCGTTTGTGACGCTCTTCCTGCAAGAGTTGGTCGTGCCGTTTGCCCAAGACCAAGTCACCACCATCGAAGATGTGGTGATCAACCATACGAGCGCCTTTAACCGCGACCTCACGGTCTCGGCACCCTTGCCGGGTGGTGGGCGTCAGGAGACGATTGCTACGGCCTATGAGCCGGGGTCCCAAGCGTTGCTCAACGTGACCATCATTCAATACGATGCGCACAACCAGCCGACCCTCGTGGCCTTTGCCGGCCGAGCCCACTTTTTGGCGAAGAGTTGGACCCTTCACAATGTATCGAGTTATCGCTTTAATAGTGATGGGACGGTCACCGAGCAGCCCCATACGCCGACCCTGAAGGTGCAACTGGGCGAGAATCCAACCGACTTGGTCCAGAGAATCAAGAACAATAACCCACAGGAGATGAGCCTGACCGAGATTGCCGCCGTGATTCGCTCCGGGCAACTGACCCCAACCGAGCTGCGCAAGTATGTCACCGCATACGACGAGAAGCTCGCACGGCCGTTTGCTTGTTTTGTCTTTGTCCTTATTGCGGTGCCCTTTGGGATTCGGTCGCTTCGAGGCGGCGGAAGCACGGGTCTGGGTTTCGGCTTGGCGGTGGGGATCGTCTTTATCTACTACGTGGTGGCGACGATCTTTTCGTATGTGGGTGAAGCATTGCCGGCGCTTGCGATGCCGGCAGCCTGGGCTCCGAACCTCATCTTTACGGCGATCGGTGCCTATCGCTTACGTCGCGTGGCAGCGGTGTGATGTTAGAGACCATACGCGGGCTTGGCTTAGTCTTCTTCATCACCGTGCTTGCAGGCGTGATCGCCTATGTGGGCGATCGGGTTGGGCACCAGGTCGGTCGCCGGCGACTCACGCTCTTTGGGATGCGCCCGAAGTATACATCGACGATCATTGCCGTGGGCACCGGGATGGTGATCGCCCTTTTGGTCACCGTGAGCGCTATCTTGGCCAGTCAAGAAGTCAAGACCGCCTTCTTTCGGCTGAATACGATTAACTCTCGCATCAGTGAGTTGGAGGCGCGTGCACACCAGTTGCAAACCCGCGCGAACGAGGGCATTCTCGTGGTCCCGTTCAACGCGGTGATGGCACCGTTTAATCAGATCATCCCCAAGGGCGCCTCTGCCCAAGATCGTTATCGGCTCTACCTGCGCTTCTACCGTGAGACGGTTGCGTACATCAACGAGTACTATCCGAATCTCGGATTGCAGAAGTTCCTCCCACCAGCGGATGTGAACAAGAAGCTGGTAGCTGCCGCGAACGACCCCAAGTTAGAAGCTGAACTGTCGGCCGGCAACGTGATGCTGGCGGCGGTCGCCGACCAAAATCTCTTCGCGCACGATAAGATCCACTTTGGCATCTATGAGGCGCCGGATATGCTGGTCTATCCCGCGAAGACCCCGATCGCCTCGATCGTCATCCCCTCAGGCAAGACGGTGAGCATCAACTACGCCCTCATCGAGCTGCGCAACGCCGTGGCGATCGAGGCGAACAAGCACGGGATGCCGGCGCTCTTCTTGTCGAACTTCGACCCCAAACAGACCTATCCTGACATCGGCCGGATGGCGACCATGCTCACGCAGGGTCATGGGACCTATCTGCTGACCGCCTACGCGGCCGAAAACATCTATCCACACACCGGCGGGCTGCCCGTCGTCATCACGCTGCAGCACGCCAAGGCTCCCTGATGGCCGGCGGCTGCGTTCTCGGCGTCGATCCGGGCACGGCCAAGGTTGGTTACGCAGTACTCGACCCCGCCGGGCTCGTGCTGGTGCGGGGGATCGTTCCTCCGCGGGAGCTCTCCGAGCTTCTCGCCAGGCTGGCAGCGGCGCAGACGATCGATGTGGTGGCGCTCGGGAGCGGAACCAATGCCCGCCAGGTCCGCGCGATCCTTGAAGGGATGGGCCTCCCCCTCTGCTCCATCGACGAGCGGGAGACGACCCTGCGCGCCCGGGCCCTCTACTTCGCGGAGCATCCCCCGCATGGCTGGCGCCGGATCATCCCCATCGGTCTCCAACTCCCCCCGGTTCCGATCGACGACTATGCGGCGGTCCTGATTGCGCGTCGTTACCTGCTCCGCAGGGAATGTAGAAATATGACGTCGTAGATGTAACGTTCGGCCCATAAGGACGATACCTTAGAGTATCAGGTTGATGGTTCGGCTCATCGGAAGGAATCGAGTGGTTCTCGGGAGGCTGGTACGCTGGATCTTCGGAGCAGTGTTCGCTGGGGCGCTTCTTCCGGGCATTGGTCTGGCCGCTGTACCGCTTCGCGCGCCGTCGATCTTTGACGCGGTTCCGCAGATCGGCCCGGTGCTGGTCTCGGAGTTCTTCGGCGGGTTGACGACCGGCGCCGTGCCGGAACAGGCAGGTGAACTGGGACGCTCGCCGCTTCGGGGCTTAGGGTTCTCCTTCGGTGCGGCACCCGTGCTGCCCGCGGCGTCGGTTCGGGCATTTGGTCCTCGAACGATGGCTTTCCCGTTGGTCTCGGTTGCCGCGCTTGAGGGTTCCTCGGCACCATCGATGCTCCGGATTACGGTCCCGACGTTTCACTACGGAGGCACCCTTGCGCAAGGCAGGCAGGCGCTTAGTCCGTTTGACACTCGCCTGGGCGTGGTCGTCCCCACGCGGGCGGTGATCGCATTGGCGCCCTTGCCCGATCGGCACAACGTTGCCGAGAGTATGCTTCTGCCGCGCACCGCCATGAAGTTCCAGCCGCCGGGAGCGTTGCGCATCGGCGCCTTGCGCCTGGTGGGGCGCGTCTCGGCCGGCGATCCGCAGCCGGCATTTGCGCCTTCAGGCATGCGCCGGTGTGCACTTGGCGTCAACTGTGTACCGCTGGCGGGCAGTGGTCTTCGCGAGCGGCGCATCGCCACGACGGCGAGTTTCGCGGTGCACGCAGGCTCGCGCGATCTCCACGTGCATGTCTCATCCAGCCTTGCCGATTATACGCGTGGCGCATCCGCGCTGTTCCCCTATGTGCCGATCGTAGGGCTTCCTTTTTCGATGGGTTCGGCCGAGGTTGCCAAACATAACGTCGGGGCGCGAGTGGCGGTCCCGTTGACTCCGGGCATCACGCTCGGCGTTGGATACGACCAACAACGCCTGCATGGCGTCAACTCAAGTGCAACGACGCTCAACGCTCGTAACGATGCCTATCTTGGTCATCTCACGTTCTCGATACCGCGAACGTCGGCGGCGCTCACCCTCTCAGCGGGCTCCTATCGGTATCAGGATATGCTCTCACCCCAACTCGATTTCTCCAGCACGCACGAAGATCTCAAGCTCACGGTGAAGTTCTGACCCTGGCCCGGCGCTTCGCGCCCTACCGGGCCGTACTGGTTGCAGTGATCGTCATCTTGACCGTTGCCCTGGGTGTCGTGCAGCTCGGTTCGGATGCGCTCTACCACGACGCAGCGGTGTCGTGGTCGTTTCCGGCACGTGTGCCGATCTCCGTCGGCGTCGCAATCGATCGCACGATCGCACGGGTTGCTCCGGCACCGTACGTCGAAACGTCGCTGGCGCGAACTGCTCTGCAGCAAGGCGATCTTCGATCCGCCCGGCGCTACGCCGATGCGCTGCCCGATTCTCCTATTCGCAACGAACTCTTGGCGCGGATCGCGCGTGCCGCAGGGCACCCGCAGCGCGCCCTGCGCTACGATCTTGCGGCGCCGGATATCGACGCGGTTCGAGCGATCGTCCGGGCGTCAGCGGCGCACCATCCGCAGGCCGCGGCCCGGGTTGAGCGCAGGCTCTTACGACGACTACGAACGCTGGGCACGCATCCCAATGCGGTGGGCGAAGCCTACTGGGAGCTCGGGCGATTGGATACGCAACGCAGTTGGTATGCGCCCTCGCAGACGGCGATCCGCCGTTTACGAGCTCGCGCGGTCCTACGCTACCATAGTGCCGTCACGCTTGCGCCATACTCTGAGAAGTACTTACTGGCACTCGCCTTTGGGCAGTTTCATCTTGGCGATCTTCCTGCCGCGCGGGTGACGTTCATGCGCGATCTTGGCGTCGATCCGGCCAGCGCCGATGCGTACGCCGGCTTAGGCATGGTGGCCTTGGCGCAGGGCGACCGTGTCGCGGCGGTGCGCTATCTCCAGCAGGCACGCGCGCGCGCGCCGAGAGCTCCGGCGGTCCTCTCTTTGGAACGTAAGCTGCAATGAAGGTTGCGCTCGATGCGCAGTTGGCCGTCGGCACGGCCACCGGGATCGGTGAATATGTTCATGGGCTGGCGGCGGCGCTGCGAGACCTTGGCGTTGATGTCGCGACCCTAGCCGAGGCGACGTTGAGCCCATGGCGCTTCGATCGGCGCCTGCTTTGGGATCAGGTGCTGCTCCCGCGGCGTGCTGCGCGCTCGGGGGCCGATCTGCTGCATTGTGCCTCCGGGACGATGCCGCTGTTCCTGCCGCTTCCGACGGTGGTCACGGTCCACGATGTCGCGTGGCTGCGAGTCCAAAATCACGCACGGTTCTATGCGCGCACGTACTTCGGCGCATTTTCGCTGGCACGCTATCGCCACGCTCGTCGAATCGTCGTGGATTCGACGTTTTCACGCACGGAGCTCTGTGAGTTTGGCGGCATCGATCCGGCGTGCGTGGATGTGGTCTATCCCGGTGTCGCCCCAGAGTACGCGCGGCTGCAACGCCGCAGTGACGGCACCACCATCTTGGCGGTCGGAACCGTCGAGCGGAGAAAGAATCTCGCCGTGCTGATACGCGCGCTTCCCGCCGTGCCGTACGCGCGGCTGGTGAGTGTCGGGCCGCGGACTCCCTACGCGCAAGAGTGCCTCGCGCTTGCCGGACGCCTTGGGGTCGCGCAGCGGGTCGAACTGCGCGGTTACGTGAGCCGTGCGGAGTTGATCGCCTTGCATGCCGAGTGCGCGGTGGCCGCCGTTCCCTCTCGCTACGAAGGCTTCGGGTACGCTGCAGCGCAGGCGCTCTGCGCGGGCGTTCCACTGGTGGTCTCCGACGCCGGCTCTCTGCCGGAGGTCGTGGGCGACGGCGCGCCCCTGATCGCGCCCGATGACGGGCAAGCGTGGGCCGCCGCGTTGCGCGAGGCTCTGGGGTCCTCGCAGGCGCAGCTACGTGCCGAGGCGCTGCGCGCCGGCGCCGTTACGCGATTCGCTTGGCCGGCCATGGCGCAGGCCATGACCGGCGTCTATCAACGCGCGTTGGCAACGTAGGCACCGTATCCCGACGTGAGCGGTCGCATGGCGGGTATACCGTGAGCATCATGATCTTATGGACACCCGAGTGCGCGAGTGCAACCGGCGCATCAGCGTATGCGTCGAGCGGCGTTCCGCGAACCCGATCTCGGGCAGCAGGGCTCTGATGGCGCGTTACGACCTGATTGGGCCTGTGGTCGAACCCTCCACCGGGAGCTCCGTGGATGAGCGCTTCGCCTACGTTCTCGACGACGACCAAATGGCACAAGGCAGCACCCTTGGGGCGCCGCGCTGCTTCGTCATTCTCAAGCCGACCGGAGCAATCGCGACCATCTTTGGCAGCGATGCAGGGTGCCGGTACTTTGGCGCCCTCGACGTCAGCTACTGGGATCGCCGCAGCACGGTGCGCCTGGCGCGTCACCACGGGCAGTTTCATATACATCCCGAGCGCCAGGACTACGTGCATACGCTCGACAACGGCGTCAGCGTCCACGAGCAGGTGTTTGCCTATAATCACGACGCGGGCGAGGGTGCAGTCCCGCCGCCGGCGGTGTACTACCGTGTGCATGTTACCAATCCGTCTGCGGCGGCGGTCTCGTTCGATCTCTATGCCTTTTGCGAGTTGCGCGGAGATACCGCTCCCGATATCGCCGCAGAGTATGACGAGCGTTTGGGAGGGATTGTGGCCTGGAACCGCAGCAGTCCATCGCAGATTCGGTTCTTTGGACCGCTTGAGGCCGCCCAAGGCTGGGAAGTCAGTGACAATCGCGGGAAGGTCGTGGCGCGCACGTCGCCGGGCGAACTGGCCGCAAGGGTCGTGGCGCTGGGACCCGATCCCGTCGGCGCCTTTCACCTCGCTATCGACTTAGAACCCGGGGCGGACCGGTGGGTCAACCTGCTCTGTGTGATCTCCGCGACGTCGCGCGACGATCTAGCGACTGCTCGAAAACGCTGTCCGGGCGGTGAGGGTGCCCTAACGCAGACGTCTGCGCACTATTGGAAATACTTGCGCCGGTCCATTCTTCGAACGCCAAACCACGATGTCAATCAGGGCGTCCTCTGGGCAAAGGCAAATATGTTGCGAGTGCAAACGTATGCGCCTACCGGGTGGTGCTTTGTGAACGATCCGACGCGCAGCAACAATAGCGTTGGACGAGATACGGCATGGATGTCGTTCGGCGCAGACTACCTCAACCATGACTTTGCGCGTGATTCATTGGGGGCTTATTTCCGGCTTCAAGAGCCCAGCGGAAAGATTGTCGAATACTACGATGTCCGCAACGATAAGAGCGAAGACTACGGTCTCAATGTCAACGATAACACTCCATTGGCGGTGATTGCCTTGTGGCACCATTATGCCGTCACCGCTAACAGAGAGTTCTTGCAGGAGTGCTATCCGCGTGCCGTCCGCGCGATGGAGTATATGCTCTCACAACGCAACGAACAAGGCCTGGTATGGTGCACAGCGACACGGAGTTCAGACTGGGGTATCGTCGGGTGGCGCAACGTCATTCAAAACTATCGGATTAGCGGAGCCTCAACCGAAATCAACTCCGAATGTTATGCCGCACTCCAATCACTCTCGGAGATGGCGGCACTCCTTGGAGACGAGCAATCAGCCTCAAAATACCGTGCCTCGGCGGCGGCCCTACGCGAGGCGATCAACGCGCACCTCGTCAATCCTGATAACGACCTGTACTACCTAACCCTCGATGTTGACGGTTCGCGCCGCAGCGAGGTCACCGCAGATCTCGTCTTCCCGGTGCTCTTTGGTGTCGCCCCACCCGAACGCGCGGCACGTATCATCGGGACGCTGAGCGATGCTGCATTTTGGACCGATGCCGGCATACGGACGGTGCCGCGCGATGACTTGAGTTACGGCCCGACCAACGGCTACGGGCTGCTTGGAGGTGTCTGGGTCGCTGTGACATTTTGGTACGCCTTTGCGGCGGCGCAGTACAACCCGGGCTTCATGGCCAAGGCGCTCTCGACGAGCTTCCGGCACTTTTCGAGCGATCCCCGGCACAACAATACCGTGCCCGGTCAGTTTTCGGAGTGGCTTCACGGTGAGATCCTGGTCAACCAAGGCATGATGCTCTCGCCCTGGGATGCGCCGCGCTACCTCTGGGCGGCGATCGAGGGTGCCGGTGGTCTGGACGTGGCCGGCCAACAGGCGCGGATACGTCCGTCGCTTGCCGACGATTGGCGTTGGCTCACTGCCACGAACGTCCCGTTTCGCGGCAAGGAGATCGCTTGGATCGCCGTGCGGATGCCGGATGGCCTGCACGTCTACACGACCTCCGACCTGCCTTGCGACGCGCCTCTGACGCACTATGCGGAGGATATTACGGAGCAGAGCCAAGCGACCGATCCTCGCGCAACCCTCGTCGCGTTCGCCGATCGCGAGCGGACACTGCTCTTTGTCGGCAACTCGGGCACGCAGGCCGTTACCGCTGCCGCCTCTCTTGCGACGCTACCGCAGGACGAACACACGGTACGCATCTTCTCGACCGTTTGGAACGATTGGCAAGAGCGAGGAACGATGAAGAAGCAGGCGATTCTCGACGGCATTGCGCTGGTCATCGACGCCGGGGGCTTTGCGCTCATCGAGATTACGCCGAAATGAACCGCTTGCGTCAACGCATAGCGCGAAGCGGCTAGTAGATCGGGGAGCCTGGAGCGCCCGGCGGTACGGAGCCGTCATCCGGGGCAAAGATCAAGCGCAGCGGATAACTCGAGGCGCTCTCCGGCATGGTGACGATGGTGACCCGCACGAAACCCTTGGCTGGGATCACGTACTGGCGGATCTTAAAGCGAGAGAAGGCCGGAACCTGATGCGATTGCACGATGGTGCCGTCGATGAGGAATGTGCCGGTGGCCGTGCCGCCACGCGGGTTTTCGTAGATGGCGACATGTTGCGGAGTCGGCATCGGATTAATGATGTTGACGACAAAGGACTGCAGCACGCCGTAATCGCCGGCCAACGCGTGCCCCTTGAGCAGATTGGGCAGAGGGATCTGCCCGATAGGCAGCTCCAGGTAAGGATCGGTAACATTCCATTGCGCGGCGTAGTGTAACTCCGGGATGGCGAAGATTCCACGCGCGTGGCGGTGCGTGCCGTTGAGCAGCTTGATGTTGGCGAGCGACTCGTCGGGGCTGCCCGAAGCATTCTGGGCGAAGAGCGTGAGGTTGACCGTTCCTCCGTTGAGCACGCGCAGTTGCATGAGGTTATTCACGATATCGCCTGCCGGGAGGAGTTGTTCGACGAGATTCATCGTTCCGTCTCCGGGGATCTCGATGAGGCGCCCCTCGTTATGCACGAGGCGAACGAGAAAGGTCTTGGTCGAATCGTGCCCGACCTCAAGCCCATTGCGGTAGGGGCCTGCGCGGCCTTCAATAAATTGCAGCGTTGCCGGCTCCGGCGAGTAGTTGTGAACGCGCAAGACGATGCGTCGATCCGGTTGACCCGGCGGATTATAGTGGTAGTAGAGAAATCTCGTGGGAACTTCGTGCCGCAGCTTCGCTGTGAAGAGCAAGCCGTTGTGCAGGAGCTTCTCCGGGAAGTCGCTGATCATGAGTGAGTCGGGTGAGATTCGCGGTGCCGCGACGTTCTCGACCCTAACCATCGTAGTTCCCGAGACCGAGAAGTCACCGTTGCCTTGGATCAAGACCGGTACCGGCACGTCGGCGACGTCGTCTTGACCGAGGGCGTGCTCGAAAGAGACGTCGCCGGCTCCTGCGACGATCTGAGCCCCCGGTCGAGCTTGCGCCAGCGACCGGGCGAGCGCCGCAGCCTCGGCTTTCACGAACTCGGGGCCGGCCGGATCGCCGGTGAGCTGCAGCGAGGCGTTCTCGGCATAGGTTCCGGCATTATAGGCGACGCGCACGGGGACGATGGCGCTGACCCCCCGTTGATCGGTGATCGTCAGGGCCGTGGCACCCGGTGCTACACCGACCAGCGTTACCGTCTCTGCGGGCTGGTTGATGGTCACCGTGAGCAGCGCTGGATTCTGCGCCGTCACCGTCAGATTGCCAAGCGCACTCTGGACCTGGAGCGTCACCGAAGAGCCGACCGGCAGGTCGGCTGCGGCGGGTTGCACGTCGATCGGCGGCTGCGTCGGGGTTGGTGTTGGGCTGGGCAGTGCCGCTCGCGCGGCGGACGGCAGTGCGCTGGGAGCGGCCGATGGAAGGGACAGCGTTGGCGGCGGCGTGCCGGTTGGGAAACCGCTTGGCGGGGCCGGCGTTGACGGTGGGCTAGGCGGCAACGGGGTAGCCACGGGCGCCGGCGCCGCGCCCAGTGCTGCGATCCCGGCACCTGCGAGGAAGAGGGCCGCTAGGAGCGCCTCGGCGAGACGGAAGTTACGCAGTTGCAACGGCCGCGCCCGCGGTCACGCGATCTTTGCGGCGCCGCGCGTCACCGATGAGGTGAGCAGCGTCTTATAGCCGACGTTGGGAAAGAGCACGGTCACGAAGTCTTTCTCAGCTCGCTCTACAGTGCCTTGTCCGAACTTGGGGTGCAGGACGACGTCGGCGATCCTAAACGGCCCGGTGGATGCGCCCGGAGTCAGGGCATTCCCGCCGCCGGCGCTGGCCCGCAAGCAGTTATCGCATGCACCGCAGTTGGTGGCGTGGTAGTCCTCCCCAAAGTAGTTGAGGATGAATCGGCGGCGGCAGGCCGTGGTCTCGGCGTACTGCAGCATCATCGCAAGTTTGCTCTGATCGTACGACTTCTTGGTTTCGTAGTTGGCCAGGCTCAGAACGAGTTCGCGGTTCTTGCGCACCGCCTCAGTCAAGCCGTACGAGGACCGCCCCAGCGTTTCGATGTACCCCGATTTCTTGAGCAGCGCGATGATGACCTTAAGTTTCGTCAACGGAAGCTGTAGAATCTTGCGCAGATCCGTCATCGTCACGCCGCTGGACTGATCGCCGAAGATTTTGATCGTTCCGAAGACGCGTTGCACCTCTTCCACGCCGGGATACTTGCCCGTTAGGAAGTAGTTCTGCACGCGCGTGTCGCTCATCCGATAGACGAGGATGCAGCGTGATGGGTCTCCGTCACGTCCCGAGCGGCCGGCCTCCTGCGCGTAGGCCTCCAGCGATCCCGGTAAGTCGTAGTGGACGACGAAGCGGATGTTCGGCTTATCGATGCCCAGGCCAAAGGCATTGGTTGCGACGACCGCACGGATCTCTTCGTTCATGAACAACTCATGAACGCGTGTGCGTTCGTGCTTGTGCAACTTTGAGTGATAGACCGCCGCCGGAATGCCGAGCTGCTCTGTAAGGAACGCGCAGACCTCCAAGGCGTTCTTGATCGTAGCCGTATAGATGATCCCCGTCCCGGCAAGAGCTTGTTGGCCCGAGAAGAGCGTCGAGATGGCCTTGAGCTTATCGGCTTCCTTGTCGGCGCGCCGCGCTTCATAGATAAGATTGGGACGGTCGAAGCCGCGGACGATCGGTTTGATATGTTCGATGTCGAGCTGATGGAGGATGTCATCGCGTACGGCTGGGGTGGCGGTGGCGGTCAGAGCGAGGACGGTCGGTTTGCCGAGCTTGGCAATCACCGAACCGAGCGCTAGATATGCCGGGCGAAAATCGTGTCCCCATTGGCTGATGCAGTGGGCTTCGTCAACGACGAAGAGCGGGACGTTGATCTTCCGCAACAGGTTGATGAAGGATTCGTCCTCGAGTTTCTCCGGCGTCGTGTACGCGATCTTTACGCGCCCCGAGGCGATTCGTTCGAGGGCTGCCGCCTCTTGTTCGTCCGAGAGCGTCGAGTTCAGCGCGACGACGTCGGTAACGCCAAGACCCCGCAACATATCGAGCTGATCTTTCATGAGAGCGATCAGCGGGCTGACGACCAGGGTCGTTCCTTCAAGCAAGAGCGCGGAGAGCTGGTAGGTGAGGCTCTTGCCTGCACCGGTGGCCAGGATAGCCAGCGTGTCTTCGCCCGCGAGCACGCGCAGGACGACCTCTTCTTGGCCGGGGTAGAAGGCGGTGAACCCGAGTTTTTCTCGGAGTTCGACTCCTAAATCGAGAACGGTCATCTATCGTCGCCTACTCACGTGCGCGTCTGCCGAAAGAACACCCGATTCTACCCTACCGGTAGAAAGGGGGTAAAGATCCACGCATAAACGATGTACCCCTGGGCAGGCTCAGCCAAACGCGGCTGCGTAGTCCCACCGGGTGTCGCTCTATCGTACGTGGCGTCCCGCAAGCTTCGCGGACCTGGTCGGGCAGGACGCGGTGGTTCGCACCCTGGCCAGTGCCCTGGGGAGCGGAAAACTGGCCCACGCCTATCTCTTCTCCGGGCCGCGCGGCTCCGGGAAGACCTCCGCTGCCAAGATTCTCGCCCGTTGCGTCAACTGCGTCAACGGTCCGACGGCCGCGCCGGATAACAGTTGCCCGTTCTGCCTCTCGATGCTTGCGGGGACGGCGCTCGATGTCTTGGAGATCGATGCTGCCAGTAACCGCGGAATCGACGAGATTCGCGCCCTGCGCGATGCCGTAAAGTTCGCACCGGCCGCGATGCGGATGAAGATCTACATCATCGATGAGGCGCACATGCTCACCAAAGAAGGCGCAAACGCCTTCTTGAAGACGCTCGAGGAGCCGCCCGCCCACGCGCTCTTTATCCTGGCGACCACCGAGCCCGAGAAGTTACCGGTCACGATCCTCTCGCGGTGTCAGCGCTATGCATTTCGCCGCATTCCGATTCCGGTGATGATCGAACGCATGGAGACGATCGCTCGGGCAGAGCAGATTCCCATCGAGGCTGCGGCGCTGGCCGCGATCGCCTACCGCGCAGACGGCGGCCTGCGCGACGCGCTCACCATGCTCGAACAGGTGGCCTCCTTTGCCGACCCCGGCGCGTCGATCACGGCGGCGACCCTCGACCTCGCCTTTGGGGCGACGGGGCGCAACTTCGCCGGGCCGTTGATGGATGCGCTCCTGGCCGAGGACGCCGGTCAGGCCCTTCGGCTCGTCGACGAAGCGGCCGACGCCGGTGCCGACATGCTGGTCCTCGGTCGCGCGCTGATCGCGGAGTTTCGCAACGTGCTGGTGGCGCGGATCGATCCGGAGTTGCTCGCCCGCGATCTGGCGCCGCAGGATGCCGCTCGCGCCTCGGAACGAGCCCCGGCGATGACGCAAGCGACCGGTGTCCGCGCGCTACGTCTTTTGGCAGACGCCGTGGCGTTAGCGCGGAACTCCGGCAATCCACGCTTGGAGCTTGAGACGGCGCTGCTTCGTTTCGTCCTCGCCGGTGAGGAGGCATCGCCGCCCGCACCGAGCCCAGCCCCGACGCCTGCCCGGCCTGCATCGTCGGCCCGTCGGGCACCGTCGCCCCATGCCGAGCCGATGGTCACGGCGCCCGCGCCGCGCAGCGGCGAGGTCACGCTGCAGCGAGTCCGCGCCGGATGGAAGTCGATTCGCGGAAAGGTCGAGAGTGAACGCCAATCACTGCGAGCCCCTCTCTCGCGAGCACAGATCGACGGCGTCGAGCGCGGTGCGGTCATTCTAAAACTTCCCGATAGCTGGAGCCATCAGGCTCTGCGCGAGCATCTGCCGTTGTTGGAAAGCGCGATTGCAGATGTGCTCGGTGCGGCGATGCGCGTGCAACTCGTCGTGGAGAGTGGCGTGCCGGCGCCGCCGCGGGCGCAAGTGCCGCGGGCCGAGCCGGACGAAACGAGCTCCGCTGCAGCGAATGGAGAGGATGGTGCCGAAGACGCCACCCTCCTGCTCACGTACCTCACCGAACGGATACCCGAAGCATGATGAACCAAGCCCAGCTCCTCGCGCAGATGAAGCGCATGCAAAGCGAGATGGCGCGCGCTCAAGAAGAGCTTGCCGCGACGATGGTCACCGGCACCGCGGGAGGCGGAAGCGTCACCGTCGAGATGACCTGCGATCAGCGCTTGAACGCAGTGAAGATCGCGCCGGCGGCGGTAGATCCACAAGATGTTGAAACGCTGGAAGATCTCATCACCGTTGCCGTCAATGACGCCTTGCGAAAATCCACCGAAGAGTCGAGTCGCCGTATGTCGGCCGTGACCGGTGGCTTGCGCATCCCCGGGCTGACGTAGGCGGCGCGAGCCCTCTCGTGCCGGTGCCTCGAGCGATTGCCGAACCGGTGGCAGCGCTGATTAACGAGTTTTCAAAGCTGCCGACCATCGGGCCGAAGACGGCCGCGCGGCTGGTTTTCTATCTGCTCAATCGTCCGCGGCATGAGGCCCAGGCGTTGGCTGAAGCGATTCTAGCCGTTAAAGATAAGGTGCATCTCTGTACGACCTGCTACTCGCTCACCGAGCACGATCCGTGCGATCTCTGTAGCGACGAGCGTCGAGATGCTTCGATGATCTGCGTTGTTGCCGAAGCGAAGGACATCTACGCGATCGAGCGCACGGGAGCGTACAAGGGGCGCTACCACGTGCTCGGTGGGCTCATCTCCCCGATGGACGGCATCGGGCCGGCTCAGTTACGCGTCAAGGAACTCGTCGAACGCGTCGGTGCCGACGCTCCGGCGGAGATTATCCTGGCGACCAATCCGAACGCCGAAGGCGAAGCGACCGCTCTCTACGTCGGGCGCCTCCTGCAGCCGCTGGGGATGGCGGTGACGCGACTGGCCTACGGGTTGCCGATCGGCGGCGACATCGACTATGCAGACGAGGTGACGCTCGCTCGGGCCCTCGAAGGGCGACGCGTCCTCTAAGATGGAGCTTGTTTCCGTGCAGGCTTTGTGATACATCCAAGCTGATGACGGACCTGGAACGGGCGTTGTTAGATATCGCTGAGGTGCGCGAGCGCTTAGCGGTCTCGCAGCGCTTCAAGGGCTACTCCGGGATCGCGGCGGCGACCTCGGGCGCTTTTGCATTGGTCGCGGGCGTGGTGCAAGCGGTCCTCGTTCCTCTGCCGATGGGGGCGGCACAGGGGCGCATCTACTTCGCTATATGGCTGATTTGCTGCGCTGCGGCAGCGCTCGTCAACTACGGAGCCATCGCGCAGTGGTTCGTCAGCGACGCCAGTATACGCGATCGCTGGCAGACGCGGACCGTCGGGATATCGATCTTGCCCGCGCTCATCTTCGGCGCCGCGTTCTCGTTCGCGCTTGTGGCGAATCGGCGTTTCGACCTGCTCCCCGGCGTCTGGTACGGCTGTTATGGAGTCGGGTTGCTGGCTTCGCGCACGACGATCCCACGTGGTGCAGTCGGGATCGCCGCGCTCTTCCTAGTCGCCGGCATGGCGCTCCTCTTTGCGCCGGCCTCACTGACGCTTTCATGGTGGGTCCTGCCGCTCGGATTCGGCCTTGGACAGATCGCTATCGGCATCATGCTGATGCGCGAGCGGGAGTGTAACGTATGAGTGCGACGCGTTTGGATCGTGTCTTTCACGAACGCGGACGGCTGGCGATCTGCAGCGCTTTGGTGACCCAGGCGGCCGGGATGTCGTTCACGCGCTTACAGGAAGTCTGTGGCCTCACCGACGGCAACCTCAATCGGCACCTTCATGCGTTGGCCGAAGAGCAGATCGTCGAGAGCGAACGGCGGACCGGCAACGGGCGCCCGCAGACGATGGTCCGCATCACTGAGACGGGACGCGCGCGTTTCGTCGAGTACATCGATGCGCTGGAAGCCATCGTGCGAGAGGTTCAACGAGCCGCCAAACGCACGCCGTCGCCGGCGCGCGCCGTTCCCTCCGCCGGCACCTCGCAATAGCGTAGGGTCGCCGGATCGCCTGCGCGCTCGATTCCGTTTGCCCGATCGCACGCGCAACACGTGGTGCAGGACGAACTACCGGCCTAACGAATCGCACAGAGAGCCAATCAAGCGCTGAGTGTGGAGCTTGAACCCATGGCGTTCCAGCAGAGGAGCGGTTCTGAGTTCTTCTTTGCCCAGCGAAGGCAGTAACTCCATACTGCGACTGGATACTTCGTAACAGTTCCAACAACTTCGGGCGGTGGCTTTCTGTACTACGGTCCTGACGGTATTCTCTACCGTGATAATCACCCAGGTGAAGTCAATCCGGGAGAAATCAATAGCAACCGAATCGGAACGGTGAGCACGTACAACTTCAAACTATTGTTCCCGTTTGCCACCTAGGCGCGAATCGGTAATTGCATAGCGCTTGCTGGCATTGGGCGACTCAAAGTCGGTCTCTGCCGGCAAGTGTTGCTACTTCGAAGGAGTAACTCTTGAGCCTGAGAACTGCGCTCGACCGCATTCAGCGTATCGTTGCGATGTCGCCGTTTCTCGTTCGCATAGCGGTGCGAATTCGAAACCAATGCAGATGTGTCATCAAGTATCACTTGGCTGAGAGCCCAGACACACTGGCGACCGGTGAAGCGTGGCTGCGCACACTCATAGCACGCGAGGGGCACTATTTCATCGATGTCGGCGCCAATATCGGAGACTGGACTCTCGCTTTGAAGCAACTCGCCCAACCCGAGGCGCAGTTCGTTGCCTATGAGCCTTCGCAGAGCGCCTTCGCCGTTTTACGGTCGCGATGTACAAATGACGCGCGGATCCAGATTTTTGACGTTGCGCTAGGCGATCGCTCCGGGGCGCTGAGCTTTCTCGAAGAAAACAATGCAGGGAAGGGTAGTTCGCTGGTACCGGGGCTCACGCGCATCGAGGGGGAGAATCGGATGGTGACCGTGACGACGTTAGATGCGGAAATCGACCGCCTACACTGGCCATCTGTCGACTTCGTCAAGATCGACGCCGAAGGCTACGATTTCCGTATCCTTCGCGGCGCGCGTGAATCCTTGGACGCCAAGCGCATCGCGCTCGTTCAATTCGAGTATAATCGCGCTTGGCAACTTGCCGGCGACACACTCTTTGGGGCCTTTTCGTTTCTCAAAGAACGAGGCTACGCTACATACCTACTCAAGCGCGAAGGGCTGTTCACCCTGAATTATGCCCTGTACGAAGAGTATTTTGAATACTCCAACTACGTTGCAGTTTCACCCCAACACGCCCATGTCATCGAACCCTTTGTCCGCGGCACAATATAGGCTCATCGGAAGGAGCCTACGTAGTTGTGATCGTGGGGCGCGCTGTTCCGGCGTACGGGAGCCGCCCCATCCCGGCTTCTGCCATAGGAGCCCGCCCAAATCCTCAAGAAGGCCACCTCTATGCAACCATTAGGTGATGTGCTGCCGTTACGACCCCTTTCGCTCGGCGAGCTCTTCGACCGCGCCGTAACGATCTACGTGCGTAATGCTTGGCTCTTCTTAGGGATCGGTCTGGTGATTGCGCTCGTCAATGCAGCGCTCGTCTTCCCCTTTGAGATGCACGGGAATGCGTTTCTCGGTCACTTAGGGACGATACTCGCGCATCCGGGCTCCCCGCAAGCTCGGCGCTTGTCGGCGCAATTCAGCGCCGATGCCGTTCCGATGGTGATCACCGGTTTCGTCCAGTTTCTGCTCTTACAACCGCTGCTCTATCAAGCATGTGCCATCGGCGTCGCAGCACGGTACCGTGGCGAGCCGGCGACGTTGGTCGGTTGCCTGCGTTCGGCGTTCTCGCGTTGGCCACGCGGCGTCGCGATGGCGCTCCTGGTGACGCTGGCTACTCTCGTCTGGTACGCCGGCTTCGTCATCGTCGCGGTTGTCGCGATCCTCGCGGTCGTGTGGGCGTTTCATGTGCTTCCGATCCTTGGGATCGTGACAGGCGTCCTCGCGGTAATCGTGGCCCTTGCGCTTCTGCTGGTGCTGCCGCTCGAGTTGTTGGCGGGCGCCTACGCGCTCTGCACCATGACGTTGGAAGACGGGGGCGTCTTCGCTGCGCTGGGTCGCGGCTTTGCGCGCGTCTTCGCGCGGGACCAATGGTGGCGAGCGATTCTGCTGACGCTCGCCTGGGGCGTGTTGCAAAGCGTGATCTCCATCGGCGGTCTTGGCATGATCGCGCTGGTCGTGGCATCAAAAGTGGCTACCCTGCCGCTTGAGATCCTCATCAATGTGCTGGTGACGACGCTCGGTGGAAGTTTCTTGCCGGTGCTGCTCTCGGTGTACTACTTCGATCTGCGCATTCGCCGCGACGGTGTCGATCTCGCTGTCGGCGTCGCTCGATGGTCCTAGGAGGCTGTCGGAGTATTGACCATGTGTTCAATGCCGCAGCCGTAGGCCATTTGTTGAACGCTGCGTTGCGCTCGCTCGACCCTCGGTGAGTTCCTCGATCGCGGGATCACGCTCTAGGGTGCATCGCGCCGTGCGCATCCTCGCCGGCGTCGCTCTGGCGGTGCTCGTGAGCGTTTCGACGCAGCCCGCCTTCGGGCGTCCCGCGCTGCTCGCTCCGAGCTGGCTACGAGCGCGCTGGGAGCAGATCAATCGCACGTCTCTCGCTCGCGTCACCCCGCCTGCAAAACGCGCCGTGCAGCAACGCCTCTTCACGGAAACGCTGGCGCGCCTGCGCGCTGGGCGAGATCAGGTGGGCCTGACCCTAGCCCACGATCCTCGGACGATCGCTCGCGTGGAACTCTCCATCCCCGGCCGGTACCAGTTACGCCGCAAGCTGCAGGCTGTAAGCCCAGCGCCGTGGTGGCTGCAGGCGTGGCACCGCTTTCTGCGATGGCTGCAGCAGGTATGGAACTCCTTGACGCACGGGATCCACCCCGGCGTCGCCACACGGGTATCGGTCGGTATGCTGATCGCTATCGCTGCCGTGGTCCTTGTGCTGAGCGTTGTGCTTCGTCTGTTGCTCACGCAGTTGCGCCCTCTGTCGAAACTGCCGCACACGGCGGATAGCTTGGAGAGCGTCGATCCGAACCTGGCCTACCGCCGTGCCGAAGCAATGGCACAGGCCAATGATTTTGCCGCAGCCGTCCGAGGCCTGTTTGTCGCCGCCGTGGCGGCGCTGGATATGCGCGGCACGATCAGCGCACAAGCCGGAACCACCGTGCGCGACGTGCGTCTGCGCCTGCGCCGTGAGAGCGCGGCACTCGGAGATTGCTTTGATCCCCTTGCCGAAGTGTACGTTGCGGCCGCCTATATGGAGCGACCGATTGTGGCCCAAGATTGGGAACGCGCTCGCATGGCCTTTACACAAACGCTCTCCGGCGGAGCCGCGCCGTGAAGTTCGGCCGTTTCGAACAGGTGGCCATCGTGGTCGCGTTGCTTGTGCTGGTGGGGATCGGTTGGATAAGCAAAGGCGGCAGGCAGGTGCAGGTATCGACCTACTCCACCTACGATTCGGGGCGCAACGGCTATCGTGCTCTCTATGCGGTGTTGCGCGCCGAGCATGTCTCCGTCAGCCGTTTCCAAGCGCATCTCGGATTGCTTCCCCGTAATGTACGAACGCTGGTCATCTCGACGTGGAGACCTGAAAAGCGCGCCCGTCTGCCGTACGATCCGCTCGACCATGCGAGCTTGGTTCGCCTCAAAGAGTTCGTTGCGGGTGGCGGCCGTCTGGTGCTCCTGTCCTCCCACTTCGGCGGAGCCGGTGCCGGGATCATCGGCGTACCCGGCACGGTGCGCATCGCCGCTCGCAGTCGCAACGCCGTGCCGATTGAACGTGGTCCGCTGCTGCAGGGAGTCAGCCGAGCTCGAGTGGTCATCCGCTCCCTCTTTGGGTTTGCGATACCCAAGGCGGCTCCGCTGCTCGCAACGGCCCACGGGTCCATCGCCATTGCCTATCCGCTCGGCAAAGGCCAGGTGATTGCGATCTGCGCTCCTAAACTCTTTGGCAATGCGTGGATTGCACGAGCTGATAACGCACGTTTTGCCGTCGATCTGTTTGCAGGTCACGGAGCGGTGGCCTTCGACGAGCGCGTTCACGGCTACGTCGCTGACGAGAGCTTTTGGAGCGTGTTGCCAAGACCCGTTCATGTCGCGATCTTTATCGTGCTTGCCATCGTGGTGCTAGGTTTGATCGGCGCCAACATACGCAGCATGCCGCCCATCTCACTCAACGCACCGGACGAACGCAGCAACGTAGCCTACGTCGACGCTATGGCCGGTGTGCTCCGTCGAGCGCATGCGGCTCGCTATGCCGTCCGCCTCTTCGCCGCCGATGCGCTCGTGCGCGCTCGGCGGCGCTTTGGACTTGCCGCTGAGTGTGACGCCGAGCAGATCGTTCCGCGAATCGACCGCTCAGCCTTGCGCTTGGACCTGGCCGACCTCTCTCGCCGAGCTATGCTCGATCGACTAAGCGACGAGGATGTCTTGCGCGCAGCAGATGCTTATGTTCGTCTCCGAAAGGAACTCCGATGACCGACTCTTCGCAGGTAGGGCAGTTAGCCGCGCGTCTGGCGCATGGCATCGCAGAGGCGGTCGTCGGCGCAGAGCACCTGTCATTTGCGCTGACGATTGCACTTCTGGCTCGGGGACACGCCTTGATCGAGGGAGTGCCGGGAACGGGCAAGACGCTTGCAGTTCGTGCCTTTGCGTACAGTCTGGGACTCGAGTTTCGTCGCATTCAATTCACCCCCGACCTCATGCCTTCGGACATCGTAGGCACCACCGTCTTCGACCCGCGCACCGCCGAATTTTCGGTCCATGCCGGCCCAATCGTGGCAAACGTCGTGCTGGCTGATGAGATCAATCGCACTCCGCCCAAGACGCAGGCGGCGCTGCTCGAAGCCATGGAAGAAGGTCGCGTCACCTTGGATGGTCTGCCGATCGATCTCCCGGATCCCTTCATGGTCTGTGCGACGCAGAATCCGGTCGAATACGAAGGCACGTATCCGCTTCCCGAGGCGCAACTTGACCGTTTCCTCGTGAAGGTGGAAACCGGGTATCCATCGGAGGCGGACGAGGCGCGTTTGCTGGAGCGCGTGGCAGCGGGGTTCGATGCGCGTTCCCTGGGAGCGTCCAACGTGACGGTCATCGCGAACTTGGCAGAGATTCGGCAGGCGCAAGCGACGGTCCGCCGCGTGCATGTTGCGCGGGCCGTCGCGCGCTATGCGCAACGCATCGTCACTGCAACGCGAGACCATGCGCGCTTGGCGCTTGGAGCCTCACCACGTGCAGGCGTCTCCCTTCTGCTTGCAACCCAAGCCGCCGCGGCCATGGACAGTCGTGACTTTGCGACTCCGGATGACGTCAAGGATGTCGCCGCACTGGTCCTCGCGCATCGATTCATCCTGCGCTCGGAGGCCGAAATCGAAGGCGTACGAGCAACGCAGATCCTCGCGGATATTCTTGCCGCTACCCCAGTGCCGCGTGAGTAGGCTCCGGCTGCGCCTCTGGATGACACCGCGTTGGTTCTGGTTGCTCGGAGCCGTCGCGGCGGCACTGGCATTCTCCCCGGGAGTTCGGCTCCTGTTGCCGGTAGCGCTGGTCATGTCGGCCGGTCTGGGCATCGCGACGCTAGTGGATCTGTGGGTGGGGCCGCCGCGCCAGGCGCTGGACGTGGTACGCGGTCCGCTCGCTTCGGTCGCACTACGCCGGCCCTGCGATCTGCTCTACGACGTGACGAACCGCTCCGGGCAAGCAATTCTCCTCGGAATCGCCGAAGCGTCTGCGCGAACGTTGTCGCTGCACGAGCGTGAGGCGACGGGCCGCGTTGGTTCTCGTTCACGGGCGACGCTGAAACGCCGCGCTACTCCCGTCGCTCGGGGAAGGGATTCGTTCGATACGCTCTACGCGTGGTACGAAAACCGATTCGGCTTACTACGCCGTCGCATGGTTATCCCCGCTGCCTTGCAGTGGCGAGTGTTCCCGGATCTCTCTGCGGTGGAGCGCTACGGCGCCTTGCATCTGCGCAGTCATGCCGTCGATGCGGGACTGCGAGCGTTGCGTCGTCGTGGAGTTGGACGCGAGTACGCCTCACTGCGCGAATGGACGACGGGAGATAGCCCACGCGACATCGATTGGAAGGCCACCGCTCGGCGCGGTAAGTTGATGGCCATCGAGCGTGAGGTGGAGCGAGGCCAGAACGTGTTTATCGTCCTTGATTGCGGCCGGTTGATGACCCCTCGCGTCGGGACGCTGCGAAAACTCGATTATGCCGTGACAGCGGCACTTTCGCTTGCCTCCATTGCGTCGTTGACGAGCGATCGCGTGGGAGCGCTTGCCTTTGCGGGGGACGTATTGGCCGCTTGTGCGCCTCGCCCGAGCAAGTCGTCGTCAGGGCAGATCGGTGAGTTGCTCTACGATCTTGAGCCGCGTTTCGAGGAGTCGGATTACGCCGGTGCCTTGGCGGCGGTGCGGCGCTACCTGCGTAAACGCTCTCTCGTGGTGCTGCTCTCCGATGCAGCCGGAGCGAGTGCCGGCGGGGCCATGCGTTCGGAGATCGGGTATCTCGCTCGCCATCACCTCGTTGTGTGCGTCTTTATGAATGACATGGCGGTAGAGTCTGCATTGGGAAGTGAGCCGCAGACGATAGATGCCGCATATCGCAGCGCAGTAGCACTCGAACTTGACCGCGAGCGCCAGGCGACGGTGCTGGCCCTCGAGCGAGTCGGCGTCGTGACGATCGATGCTCCGGCGCCGACGTTGGGGGTACGATTGATCGACTCGTACCTGCGCGTGAAGCAACGCGGCTTGATTTAGATGGGTTGTCGCTTCCGTCGTCGCTCGTTGCTGAAATGACGCGGTCATTCTGCGCTCCTCGCTCCTCGAAACCGCCTCAAAACCACGGCGCGATAGCCGCACCAGCCTTTTCCCGCGACCTGCTAGCACGTCCCGCCAAAGCGAAATAGGCAACCAGCGCCACTGCGGTCATCAGCCCGAACCCGATGCGAAGGTTTGCCGGTAAGCGTAAAGGGGAGAAGAACCCTTCGATGGTCGCGGCGATGCTGAGCATCGCGGCGACGCCGAGGATGAGCGTGCCGGCCCGCCTGGCGTTGATGACCAAGGCATCGCGCCGGCGCAAGTCGCCGGGGTAGAGGACTCCGGCGGCGATGAGGAGGCCGGCGGCTCCGGCAACTTGTATCGCGGTGAGTTCGATGAATCCGTGCGGAGCGATGGTCGCCCAGAAGTCATAGCCGAATCCCGCCCGCGTGAAGAGCGCGCCGACTCCACCCAGCATGAGTCCGTTTTGGATGATGACCCAAATCGTCAGAATTCCCAGCGTCGCGCTACCGGCAAACGCAAGGAAGGCAACGCGAATGTTGTTCGTGACGATTTGGGCGGCTACCGCCGGTGAGTTGGTTTCGTTGAATGCAAAGTTTGAGTTGTGAAGACTCTTGTGAATCTCCGGTGAGATCAACGCTGTCGGCAAGAGCGAAAAGGCGTCTCCGGGGCGATTGTAGATGACCACATAGGAGACGATTGCGCACGCGATCGTCAGCAGCGTGCAGATGCCGATATAGCCGATGGACCGTCGAAACTCTCGCGGGAACGTCGTCGAGAAAAACGCCAGGATCGCGTTGGTTTCGGGGGTGGCATTGTGGGCATAGACGCGGGCGTGGGCGCGCGCGACCAAACGATTGAGCATATCGATCAGCGGAGTGTCGTAGCTCGCGCCGCGGGCATAGGCGAGGTCGGCTGCGGCGTGCCGGTAGAGGGGCCCGAGTTCGCCGACCTCCTCGGCCGAGAGGCAGCCGCCTCCTTTGCGGGCGAACCGTTCGAGCAGCGCGTCGAGGCGCTCCCACGACGGACGCCGGCTTTCGACGAAGCGATGTTGGTTCACGACGGGCGCCTTTCCTCAAGCAGGGCAAAGGCCCATGCTAAACGTGTCGAAGCGGTAAGGGATGGAACGCCGATTGGATATCCGTACGCCCGAGAGCGTCACCTTGACCTATGACCTGGCCGGAATCGGGAGCCGGATGTTGGCGGTCATGGTCGATTTGGGCATTCAGATCGTGCTCGCGGCGGCTATTTTCGGGGGCTTGGCCTATGCCGGCTCTCGGTTGCCCAAGACCTCGCACACCCTACCCGCGGAGCAACGACTGGGAATGGCGATCGGCATCGCGCTCCTGGTCGTGATTCTCTTCATCATCTTCTTTGCGTACTTCATCGTCTTTGAGGCATACATGGGCGGCCAGACTCCGGGCAAGCGCGCCTTGAGCCTTCGCGTCGTTCGCGACGGGGGCTTCCCGCTCGATCTCACCGGGTCCATCATCCGCAATATCTTGCGCATCGCGGAGATGCTCCTGGGTTTCTATATCCTTTCCGCGATCAGTGCGCTGCTCTCTTCCGAGAACAAACGCTTGGGAGACTTCGCCGCCGGCACCATCGTGGTGCGCGAAGGCCGGATCGCGCCGGCGACGGGCTCCTGCGCGGGCGGCTCGTGGCTTGATGCTGAGCGTCGGGCGATCGTTCTTGGGTTTCTTGCGCGCCGCGCGACGCTCGATCCGCAGGCTCGGCGCAGCCTGGCGGCGCGGCTTGCGGCAAGCATACGCGCCGGCGCACCGCCGGAGCTGCGCTCGCTCGACGACGAGGCGCTGCTTGAGATGGTCTAGTGGAAGCTATTTGCGGCGCAGTCGAGTAAAGAGTTGGCCCGCAGTGCGTAGCGCTTCGTTCTTGGTGCGTTCGTAGAGCGCTCCGGCTTGGCTTGGCGTCATGTGTCGTCCCCGTTCGAGAAAGAAGATGACGCCCTCGCCGACAACGACGGTCCCCGCATAGGCGACGGCGCCTTTGATCGGGATGCCGGCGACGGGGATGAAGCCGACCAGTTCGCGCGCCAGGGTGCGCCAGCCAAACCCGCCGCCGATGACCGGCAAGAGCTGCCAGAGTCGCCCAAAATCGGGATCTCGGCCGTAGGCGGCTTCAATCTGGAGCAAGAGCATCATCTGAATGCCCGTGATCGCGACGGTGTCGCTCGCGGAGGTGACGGCGCCAAGGACCAGGCCGAGCAACGGAATGCTTTCGACCGTTGCGCTTGCGAGTGCAATCTTCAGCGAGTTGGCGGCGGCACCGCGGGTGAGTTTGGCCGCAACCGTCTCTCGCAGCGCCGGAAGCCTGCGTCCCACAGCGATCTCCACGCCGCGCGCGCATTCGACCAGGTGAGGGAAGACCGCTCCCTTGAGTTCGGTTGCCGTGAGTTCCGGGACGGAGTATCGTGCCCATGACCCGCGCAGCGGAGCGGCTCCTGGCGGCGGCACGGCCGCGGCATCGTTCACGCAGACGGCCAATACCGGCAAACCGGTCGCACAGAGGCGCGCGAGGGCCGCTTCATCCGGTAAGCCGCCGTAGGTGAGCGAAACGACGACGCGTGCATCGCGCAGATCGCTTGGCGGCGCAGCCGCATCGATCGTCTCTAAGCACGCCGCTCCTTCGGCGAGCGATGCGTCGCCGCCGGTGAGGAGAAGTGCGCGAAACTCTGCGACAAGGTTGCGATCACCGCAGAGCAGGAAGCGGAAAGGTTTGCCGACGTGAGCGCGCACCGCACCGATATCGACGCCCTTGCGGACGAGATGGAGGAAGTCGCGAGCACCTACCGCAGCAGACATCGTCGCGCCGCTCAGCCTTGCACTTCTTCGAGCGGATCGTCGGTGTAGTCGAGATAGAGCAGGCCCATAAAGATTTCGAGGGGCCACGATTCCATGCCGCGGGCGTTGCCTTCATCGACGATGGAGAGATGCGCGGCGCGTGCTGCATCGATCACCTGCTGCGGGGTACTCTTCGTGTCGGCGGCGATAATCGTGGCGGCGGCGACTTGCCCCGGCGTCAACTTCTGCCGGCGCATCTGTTGGTAGGCAATGCCTCCCGAGTTAAAACGAAGGCGTAGCGCATATTGCAGGGTTGCATAGCGCTCGGCGGAGGTTCCAACGCCGAGCAGAGTAATCCGAGCGGCAAGCTGGCGCGAGCGGGCCATGTTGTAGAGCTGAGCCGCCTGCGACGCGGCACTAGCGGCTCGGTCGAAATGATCGTAGCACGTGCGTAGCTGCGGCATCAGGGCATCGTAGCTGGGTTGGCTGATATCTCCAAAAGCGTTGATCTGCACCGTCGAAAATTGCCGTAAGAATGTATCGAGATCGTTGATGGAACTATCCATGAGCAGCAAGGACGCGCGAGCGGCATCAACCCCGCGCAGCATGTCGTTATCGGTGCGCCCAAGCTCGTGCAGGACGGTGGGATACTCCGGCAGTACGGCGAGCGAATCACGCGGGATCGGCGTGAGCGCCAGCGGCGCCTGCATCTTCTTGTAGATCGCCGCGTTCTCGGCGATGAGCCCGGTGGATTTCTTGGCCGAGAGTGTGCCCACGCCGTTGATCGGGTCCTGCGCTTGCTCCATCGCACTATTGATGGCCCGTGCAATGGTCGTCAGATCATGTGTAATCGCCGCGAGGCGAGAATCCTTGCGCACGTTAACGTTGCTAAAGTTTGGGATTTCGTATTGCAGTGCGTGGAGTCGCCGATTGACCGCCCGTAACTGTGCCGCGCCTTGTTTGGCGCGGAGGGTGATTTGAGCGCCGTCGCTCAGCAGCCGGGTCTGCGCGCCGGTCATCTGCGTTCGGAGGTTCGTCAGATCCGGCTGGTGTAGAGCAAGGCTACGCTCCTGCATCTGTTGCAGTGCGGCGATGCGGTCGAGCGCAATGCGTTTGGTGTTGTCCGTGCCGAATTGGGCTGCCAGAGCCAGCGTCTGCTCGCTCTTGTTGATGAGTCCAAGGGCGATCTGGGCCTGAGCGAGTTTAAGGAGGGCCTCTGGATTATCGGGCTCCGTCTTGAGCACCTTGGTCAGTTGCCTGGCCGCGGTATCATAGCGTGCGCGTTCTTCGTCGCTGAGGGCGCGAACCAAGCGCTCGGCGGTGGTTACTTTGGTGGGATCGAGCTCCGGATAACCCATCAGATGCGCCACGCGCGCGTTTGAGGGCGGGTGACTGGCTAAGTAGTTGGAGACGAGGTCGCTGTGTTGTGCATTGAGGACGCCCAGATGGCGCATCATGGTGATCATCGCTTCCGGGTCGTAACCCGCGCGTGCCATGAGCTGCAAGCCATAGCGGTCGGCCTGAAGTTCATCGACGCGCGACATCTTTGCGAGAAGGCCGGCCTCCGCGATGTTTCCGAAGTTGTAGATAATGGGTGAAAAGAGCGCCGCGATGCTGAAAAGGGCCCCGAGGATTTCGGACTTCGCCTGATAGGTCACGACGTTGCGTCGCTCGATATGTCCGGTTTCGTGCCCGAGAACGCCGGCGAGTTCATCGTCCGACTGCACGAAATCAAGCATCCCGTCGTAGACATAGATGTAGCCGCCTTCGGTGCCGAAGGCGTTGATTTGATTGGATTGGATGATGCGGATGCTGTAGGGAACCTTCTTGCGGGCGACCTGCCTCCACAGGTTATCGGCGATCCCGCGAACCCATGCGTTGAGCAATGGATCTTTCTCGATAACGACGCTGCGCACGAGTTGCCGGTTTTCGGCCTTGCCGATCTGAACTTCGGCCGCGGTCGACAGCGCCGGTGACGGTGCGGGAATCGCGGCGAGCAAAAGCGAGAGAATGACGGTGATGGGAGCGATTCGACGAAGCATACGGCTGCTTTCCTTCTACCTTGCGAACCCCTTGGTGTTTCAGTCCCTGGATAGTTACAGAACGCCGCGGCCTCTCCCGGCGTTGCAGTGGAGTGCTGTGTATTCGGTGTGGATAACGAAAAGAAGCTGTGTAGGAGATGTGGAGGGAGCAAGGGTTCGTCACCGCCGCGCGGGAATCCGCGCGCGATTCGGTATGAAGACGGCTGTGCTATCGTGACGCTGCTACGCGGCAAGGGAACCGGACTTGAGATTACGCTGGCCGGACGCGACGCTGCGGCGACGCTCGAGGAGCTCGCGACGATCCTGCACGCTCGCCCGGGCTTCTATCGCGGAACCGACGCAACCCTAGCCTGCGGTGACCAGGCGCCTAGTGATGCGCTGCTGGCCGCGGCCGGCGAGCTCCTGAACGAGGCGGGGATCATCCTGCGAGCCCTCTCCGGCGGGCCGGCGGTCTCTCCGGCAGCGGCGGCTCGTGGGCTGGCCTTCGTGCCGGCGCGCAGCTCGCCGGACGGAGAGCTCGAGCGGCGACGGGCGCTACGGCCCAAGCGCGAGGTCGCTCTCTCGGAGGCCGCTCGGTCGCTGATCGCCGACTTTGCCGGAGCCCGTTCGGATATCGCGTCGCGCCGTCGCCGCGGCGAGCCGAGTGTTCCGCGCGTCGTTGCTCCGGTACGCGGCCCCACCGGCGAGACTCCCTTGAGTCTGGTCGAGTCACCGGCCACCCGCTACCACGTCGGCACCCTGCGGGGTGGCCAATCCCTCCATCAACTCGGCAACCTCGTCGTGGTCGGCGATGTCAATCCCGGCGCGGAGTTGGTCGCGACCGGCGATATTCTCGTCTTCGGGCGCCTGGCCGGCGTCGCGCATGCGGGCGCCCAGGGAGATGCCGGCGCGGTCGTGCTTGCGCTCGACCTTGCGGCGACCCAACTGCGGATCGCGACCTCCATCGCCGCCGACGCTCCGCCCGCAAAGAGATCTCCGCAGCCGGAGGTCGCCATCGTGCGCGAAGCGCAAATTATGATCATCCCCTACGATCGTTGGGAACCGTCCAGAGAAGAGGCAGATCAGTGAGCGCTCGCAAGATCGTCGTCACGTCGGGCAAAGGAGGCGTGGGGAAGACCACGACCACTGCGAATCTCGGCGCCACACTTGCCCGGCGCGGTCATCGCGTCGTGTTGATCGATGCCGACATTGGGTTGCGCAATCTGGACTTGGTCCTGGGCCTCGAAAAACGCATCGTCTTCGATCTGGTTGAGGTGATCGAAGGGCGGTGTCAGTTGCGCCAAGCCCTCATCCGCGATAAGCGCTTCGGGGAGTGCCTCTCCATCCTTCCGGCGGCGCAGACTCGCAACAAGGATGCCGTCACGCCCGAGCAGTTCGCCGGCGTCGTTCGCCAATGCGGCGAGGTTGCGGACTTTGTCCTCGTGGATTGCCCCGCCGGTATCGAGGGAGGCTTTCGCAATGCCGTAGCAGGCGCCGACGAAGCGATCATCGTGACGACCCCCGAGGTCAGTGCGATTCGCGATGCCGATCGGGTTGTCGGCAAACTCAACGAACGGCGTTTGCCGATGCGCTTGATCATCAACCGCATCCGCCCGGAGATGGTGCGTAGCGGCGACATGCTTTCGGTCGAGGACGTTTGCGAAGTTCTCTCGACCGAGTTGTTGGGAATCGTCCCCGACGACGAAGAGATCATCGATACGACCAATAGAGGTGAGCCTGTGGCCCTCGACGATACCAGTCGATTGCGCACCCTTTACGAAAAGATCGCTCGCCGGCTTGAAGGCGAGATCGTACCGTTTAGTAACCTCGATCAGCCGGGATTCTTCGGGCGTCTTTTGGGCGCTCTGAAAGCGGGATAACATGCACGAACTCAAAGCAGAGTCACCGGTCGTCCTCACGCAACCGGCGCCCACCCTCGGTCGTGCCATCGTCGTTACGTCGGGCAAAGGCGGGGTCGGCAAGACCACGACGACCGCTAATCTGGGGACGGCGCTTGCGCAGCGCGGTGCCAAGGTTGCGCTGATCGATGCCGACGTCGGCCTGCGTAATCTGGACATTCTGCTTGGGTTGGAGAATCGCGTCCGCTACCATCTTCTCGACGTCCTCGAAGAGCGCGTGACGCTCGACGATGCCCTCGTCACGGATAAGCACTCGCCCACGCTCTTCTTGCTTGCGGCTGCTCAGTCGCGCGAGAAAGATGAAGTCGATATGGAGAAGATGCGAGCGGTGGTCGCAGAGCTGCGAACGAAGTTCGACTACGTTCTCATCGATTCACCCGCCGGCATCGAGCGCGGCTTTCAAAACGCGGTTATCGGTGCAAAAGAAGCGATCGTTGTCTGTACCCCGGAGGTATCGGCCGTGCGCGACGTCGACCGCGTGGTCGGCTTGCTCGGCAGTGCGTTCCGCCCGCAGTTGATCGTAAATCGTCTGCGGCCCTTGCTGGTGCGCAAAGGGAAGATGCTCTCGGTGGATGACGTGAATGCGATCCTGCGCCTGCCGCTTCTCGGCGTTATCGCCGACGAACCGGAGATCATCGTAAGCACGAACCGGGGTGAACCGTTGGCCCTGCGCAGCGAAGGGGCAACGGCGAACGCCTATCGCGCGATTGCCGCGCGCCTTGCCGGCGATGACGTGGCGGCTCCGATGGTGGAAGCCAAGGAATCGCTCTTTGGTCGCCTGGGTTCTTTCTTCGGAGGGCGTCGCTAGCCATGATTGAGTTTCTCAAACGAATGTTCGGGCAGTCCGGTTCGAGTTCCACAGCGAAGGAGCGACTGCGGCTGGTCTTGATGAGTGACCACCTTTCGCTTGCGCCCGAACTTGTCGAACAGTTGAAGATCGACCTCGTTGAAGTGATCTCGCGCTATGTGGAAGTCGATCGAACCAAGATCGAGGTCAGCTTCGAGCAGCAGGATTCGGCGCTGGCGATGCTGGCCAACATCCCGATTCTCGCGGTGAACCGTCCCAAGGTTGAGGCAGCGGCGCCCGCGGCGGCGTCTCTGCCTGCCGCTCACGCAAGCGTTGCCGGCGATGATCCGAACGCTCCGGCGAGCGCCGCGCTTCCGCGTCGCAAGCGCCGCAAGAAGCCTGCGTCCAAGGCGGTAACCGTTACCTGATTCACCTTCTTCCGTACCTCAAGCGTGCAACGCGCACGGTAAACTGGCCGCTGGCGGTGACGCCGGTATTGATTACATTGCTCGGCATTGCGTGCATTCAATCGGCAGATTTTCACGAGCGAAGCGTCGGGGCTGAATATGCGAAGCAGGCGCTCTTTGGAGCCCTGGGCATTGGGGTCATGCTGGTGTGCTCGCAGATCGATTACCGGAACTGGCGTCGTCTGTGGCCGTATATCTATGCGCTCAATGTCCTGTTGCTGCTCTTCATTCTCGTCGCCGGCCACCGCGCGCTCGGGGCGCAGCGCTGGATTTCGCTTGGACCCCTTGGCACGTTTCAGCCGTCGGAGCCGGCCAAACTTGTCGTTGCGATATCGCTTGCAGCCGTACTCTGCCGGGGGAGTTACGATCGCTTACGCGATCTTCTGCGACCGCTGCTCGCCGTCGCGCTGCCTGCGTTGTTGATCCTCAAACAACCCGACCTCGGTACGACCTTGGTTCTTTTGGGGATTCTCACCGCGCAACTCTTCTTGGGCTTACCCAAGCTGCGGCACTTCGCCGTCTTTGCAGGGGGCGTCATCGCCGTGGCTGCCTTTACTGCGTTGACCAACGTCGTGCTCAAGCCGTTTCAAAAAGCGCGGCTCTTCGTGTTCCTCAACCCGCATGCCGACCCCCAGGGCGCGGGGTATAATCTCGATCAGTCAAAGATCGCCGTGGGGAACGGGCAACTCCTGGGGCGCGGCTTTCACCATGGTACGCAGACCCAACTCAACTTCGTCCCGGAGCACTCGCGCGACTTCATCTTCACCGTGCTGGCCGAAGAGTTCGGGTTCCTAGGGTCCCTGGTGCTGCTTGTGCTGTACGGCGTCGTGCTCTATGGTGGGATTCGTACGATGCTGGTCGCTCGCGACCGATTCGGGTTTCTGCTTGCCGGTGGGATCGTCGCCATGCTGACGTTTCACATCCTCGTAAATATCGGCATGACGATTGGAATCATGCCGATTACCGGGATCCCGTTGCCGTTCATGTCGTACGGTGGTTCGGCCCTGCTCACCGATTTTGCGTCCATTGGGGTCCTGCTCAATATCTACTCGCAGAAGGATCGCGACCTTCTCGGCAATGCTTAGGGACTCGGGCGACTCCCGGCCATCCGGAGGGCCAGACGGGCCTCATTGTGTGCCTGTGGGCGTTTGGGCGACTACGGCGAGGCGTTCGCGGGTGCGCTCAGCAAGATTGGCGGTCGCGCGCCAAGGCCGAGGCGGCGCGCAAGCGTTTTCGTATATTGGCGCTTCGGGAATTCGTGTGGGTCGAGCACGGGAATCGGCACTCCCGGTCGGCAGCGGTGGAAGGCCTGAATCGTCCTGATTCACAGGGAAAGGGCCAAAGCATCATGTTCCGTCGCTCAGTCGCGCGACCTCAAGCCGAGCAGTATTTTCTCGACTTTATCACCTCCACTCGCTTGGGCGTTGTCCTTGTGGGGTGCTGCGCTGCCTTTATCCTTACATTTGTGGGCCTGGCCGCAGGCGATGGATTCCTCTTAAGGTACGGGTTCAAGTTCCCGCTCACCTATCAGGAAGGAGGCGCGATTGCATACAACATTGGCTTCGGGCTTCCGCTTGTGGCACTCGTGTGCTGGAAAAGACACGAGTTCAAGCGCATATTCTTCGGGGATCTCGATACGCGCAGGGTTTTGTTCATCGGGCTCGTTCCCGCACTGACGCTCTTCCTGCCGTGGGCAGGCTTGATCATCAGCCTGAGCTATAGCTTTCACACCTCGCTCCGCGACTACATGCAGAAATCCGTGTACGCGCCATCCTTGCTGCTGCTAGCAATGCTGCCAATAGGTCCATTCGTCGAAGAGATGATCTTCCGGGTGTGGCTGCAAACGCGCTTACAGCAGTATCTTGGAGGCTTGGCCGGAGCGATTCTCACCGGCATCGTGTTTTTTGGCGCCCACCTAAGTACGGACCTTTCGCTCATTCCCTTTATCGCGCTTCTCAGCTGGTTGCGTTTGCGCTATACATCGCTTGGGACCACGTTGATTACGCACTATACCTGGGATCTGCTGATGTTCTTATTCGGTGTCTGGGCCGCCTGGCCCACGCGATAGAGCGAGGGCGCGGGGGTCAATTCAAGCTTGGGAATCACATTCTTATGACGTACATTGGACAGGGCATCTTTAATTTCACCGCCGACGTGTACTCGTTACACGGGTCGATATGCTGCGGTGTCAGTCCAACCAATGCCAATACCATGAGCATGAAGATGTATCAGGGGAATCGGCTGGCCCTGGAGGGAAGCGGCTCGAAGACGACCAGCGGAGGAGGGCCGGTCCCCCAAGGCAGCTCGTGTGCAGCTGCAGAGGACGCGTTCGCCGCGTCTACGGCCGCACTGCAAGCAGCCATGATTGTGGCTGCAATGCACGGATTTGCCGATCCGATCTCCGATGCTCTTCTTGCGCTAGCCGTTATAGCCAATGGGCTTGATTTTAGGGCGATGGAATTAGCATGCAGGAACTGAGAGATGCCGATGCGAGATAAGAAGCAGCGACCTGCGATTTTTTGGGTGGTATTCGGAATTGTAATAGCCGTATCCATCTGGACGCTATGGACGGCTATCCCGATCATATTTTTTCATCACAGATGACAGCCGCGCTGTGCCGGCGTTCGGTGACGAGCGTTCTGCGGACTGCGTACGACACCGTACGGGTGATCGGCGGTGGGCACGATTGCGGGCTGCCCCCCGTCGCCGCATATCCGCAAATGTTCGAATGCCGAGCGGCGGCCCGTCGCAGCGAGCGCGCCGCTCGCAAACAGACTTCAGGGAGCGCCAGTTCGCTCTCCTTCGTCCCGCGTGGCGAGAGTGGTAGAGGGAGGCTATCGGCCGCCGTGCAGGTTCATAGGAAGACTGGCCGGAACACCCAGCCGGAGAAACAGCTTTTCTGGTGAGCGCCGCAAGCGTCCCAGGTGACGTGCCCGCTCGATAGCATCCGCAGGAGTCTCCTCTTCGATATGAGTGAGCCTGCCGGGGTGTCGTCGCGGAGGAGTTCGAAGCCGGGCCCGGTGCTCGCCCCTAACTAGAGGGTTACAATACAACGTGTCAACCGAGATCCTCATCTCGAGCGACCCCTGGGAGAACCGGGTCGCCATTCTCGAGGACGGTGCGCTCGCCGAACTCTACATCGAGCGCGAAGAAAAAGTTATCGGCTCGATCTACAAAGCGAAGGTCCAGAACGTTTTGCCCGGCATGGGCGCGGCCTTCGTCGACATCGGATTGGGGCGCAATGCCTTCCTCTACGTCGACGATATCAATAAGCAACCCCTCAATATTGGGGATGTCGAGATCACGCAGGGGCGTAGCGGCTTCACCATCGGCGAGAAAATCAAACGAGGCGACGACGCCCTTGTGCAGATCGTCAAGGAACCGCGTGGCCTAAAAGGGGCGCGCATCTCGACGAACATCTCCCTGCCGGGGCGCTACCTGATCCTCATGCCGACCGGCCGGTACTCCGGGGTCTCGCGGAAGATTGAATCTGCCGAAGAACGTAATCGTCTCAATGCCGTGATGAAGCGAATTCGTCCCGAAGACATGGCGACGGTGGTGCGCACGGCGGCAGCCGGTGTCAGCGAAGCCGAACTGATTGCAGATCTCGGTGTGCTTATCCGCATGTGGCACGGGATTCTGGAGATGTATAAACGGGCGGCGTCGCCATCGCTCCTGCACAAGGACATGAATCTCGTCTATAAAGCGGCGCGCGACTTCGTCACGGCCGACGTGGATCGCGTCCTCATCGACGATGCCGAAGAGTTTCGAAAGGTACAAACCTTCCTACAACTCTTGGGCCCGCAGTACCTCGATCGAGTCGAGCATTACAAAGGCGGCAGAGCGCTCTTCACGGATTACAAGATCGACGAAGAGATCGATCGCCTCATGAAGCCGAAGGTCAACCTCCCGTCCGGTGGTTCGATCGTCATCGAGACGACCGAGGCGCTGACGGTGATCGACGTGAACTCCGGCAAGTTTACCGGAGGCAAGAATCTCGAGGATACAATCGGGAAAACCAACGTCGAAGCGGCCGCCGAAGTTGCGCGCCAGGTTCGACTGCGCGATATCGGCGGCATAATCGTTGTCGATTTTATCGACATGTCGTCGGAGACCGCGCGCAACAAGGTCATCAAGACGCTCGAAGAGGGCCTACGGCACGATCGTACGCGCTCGACCATCCAGTCCTTTTCGAACTTGGGCTTGCTGGAGTTCACACGCAAGCGAGTCGGTAAGGATCTCGGCGGGCAACTGCGCGGGACCTGCCCGACCTGCAGCGGTTTGGGGTCTGTCATGTCGCCGCAGTCGGTCGCAATCGAAACGTTGCGCCGCTTGCGTGACACCGCACAGAAAACCTCCGGTGCCGTCGACATCTATGCCGCGCCGAGCGTTGCGCTTCAACTCGAATTTTGGTATGAGAACGAATGTCAGGAGCTGAGCCGCGAACTTGGTGTCGCTATCCACATTCGCGTGGACGCGACACTCCATCCCGAAGTAACTCGCATCGAGCGCGCTGCCGAGGCGGTATCGGGTGCAGCGGTGCGCGTTGGTGACGAGCTCCCGGTGGCGTTGCTCTCCGGGCGTCTGCCGACGGCCACCTCGGCTGCCGCATATATCGGCAATCGAATCATTGAAGTTGAAAATGCCGCCAACAATGCGGGCAGCGATGCCAGAGTTCGCATCATCGATGTGGACGAGGACTACGTGCTGGCCGAGCTTGTGAGCGCAGCCGCGGTAGAGCGTAAACGTCGGCAGAAGCGTAAGGCGCCGCTCACCGCTGCGCAGCAGACGGCCGCCCTGCGCGAACTTGCCAAGGAAGCCGCCCAAGCGGCGCAGTCGCGTCCGCCGATCGGCATCACGACCACCACCGAAGAGGAAGAGGCACAGGATAAGGCGCTGGTCGCTGAAGCCAAGGGTGAGAAGGCCGTCGATGCGATCGTTATCGCCGAGGGCGAGGTGCAGCACGCCGATGACCAGACGGGTCGCCGCAAGCGTCATCGTCGCCGTCGTGGGCACGGTGGTGCCGCGGCTCCACGGATTGGGCAACCGGCGGCCGTTAGCATGGCAGCGCCGGTCGCGGCGCCGCCGCTCGCCGAAGAGGTGCCGGCCGATCGGCTCGGCGCAGGCGGTGAAGGTGAGCCGCAGCGGCGTCGGCGCCGGCGCCGGCGTCGCGGTCGTGGTGGTGCGGGCGTTGCGGCTGGTCTACCGCTTCCCGATCGTCACATCTTTCGCGTGGGTGCCGATGGCGCGGCCGAAGCCACCGGGCATACAGCTCCACCTGAACCCTCTCGTGCGATTGCGACGCTGCATAAAGCCGGCCCGCCCGCCGTCGAACCGCCGCCGCCGAGCCTGGTTGCGCACGAAGAGTCACCTCGACTTGCCACGCCTGCGCGTCGCCGTCGAGCCCCGAAGAGCCGGGCGCTGGCGACCGCGGTGCTTACCGCGCTTCCCGGTCCGTCGGCCTCGCCCGGAGGCCCGCCGAAGCTTGTCCCAGCCGGCCCGCCGGTCGCGGCGGCGAGGCCAGCGGTGGGTGCGCCGGCCAAGCCCGGGCGCCGGGCAACGACTCTCGCCAAGCCCAAGGTGACGAAGAGCCCAGCGGCATTGCCGACCCGCAAGGTGGCGGCCAAGCCGGCGGTCGCCAAGAAGGCTGCGTCGCTGTCCATCCGCAAGGCCGGTGCTACCAAGCCAACGCCGGCTAAGGCAACCGCCGGCAAACCCAAGGCGGCATCCAAGGCCTCGGCAGCCGGTAAAGCCGGTAAATCCGCAAAGCCCGCAAAGCCCGCCGTAAAGCCCGCCGCAAAGGCGGCGCCCGCTCGCAAGAGTTCGACGGCGCCGGCGGGCGGGCGCAAGAAGGGTGCCAAGTAGCGGGGAAGCCACCCCGCTAGGCGCTGTGCGCTAGGCGATCCTCAAGGTACTGCATTGCGCGGCGCAACTGCGCGTCGTGCGCCGGCTGACCGTAACGCGGGTGCTTGTTCTCATGCACGACGATATCCGGGATGATGCCGCGGTGATTGATGTAACGACCGAGCGGCGTAAGATACCGCGCCGTCGTAATCTTCACGGCGGACTTGCCCGGTAGGCGATAGATCGTTTGAACGACGCCCTTACCAAAGGTCTTGGTGCCGATGATTACGCCTACGCCGGTATCTTGAATCGCACCCGAGGTGATCTCCGAGGCGGATGCCGTGTTTCCGTTGACGAGCACCGCAAGAGGGAGTGGTGGACTGATCGCCGTGTCGTTTGCCTCCAGCGTCGTCACGTTCGAACCGCGCGATTCGATCGAAACGATCGGCCCGCTTGAGATAAACTTCGAACTGACCGAGAGCGCTGCTTGAAGATAGCCGCCACCGTTATCTCGCAGATCTAGGATGATCGCGCGCGCCCCTTCCTTCTGCAACTGAGCGAGGGCGACGGCCAGCTCGTGGCCGGTGGTCTCTCCAAAGACCGAGAGTTCAACGTAGCCGATCTTGTGTGGCAGCATCCTACTGTAGACGCTCACCGCGTGAATCTTCGCGCGGGTTATGATGATCGGCGCCAGGAGCTTCCCGTCGCGTTGGATCGTCAACGTGACGGTCGTGCCGATCTTTCCGCGTAGATGCTTACTGGCTTCTTGAATCGTCATGCGCCGTGTGGACGCACCGTTGACGGCTGTGATGAGATCGCCTTGCCGGATGCCCGCTTTATCGGCCGGAGCATGTGGGATAACGCTGGTCACCTCGATGAACTTCGTCTTGGTGTCCTTTTGAATGACGATACCGGTGCCGCCGAAGTTCACTCCGTCGAGGGCTTGATTGAGCTGCGAGAAATCCTTGGGATCGAGGAAGACGGTCCAGCGATCGTGGACCGACTGCATCATACCCGAGAGCGCCGCATAGCTTAGGGTGTTGACACTGAGCTTCCCATGCGTTTGGTGCGCGGCGGCTTCGATTTCATGGTCGATCTGGCTCAGCTCGAGTGTAGTATTGCTGCCGGCATGCAGGACCGGGAGGTTGCCGTGGACCCCGATTTTCTTGAGCGAAGCAAGCAGCGATGCCCTCGTGCCGTTGAGGACCTGCTGTTGGTTCACCGGTTTGTAGAAGTTCTTCAGCAGGTGATCGAAGCTGATCGAGATATCGGCGACATTGGCTGGAGAGAGCGTTGTCCCACCGGCAGCGGCGGAGCCGGCGACCGGCGCGAGAGCGAAGGCGAGCAGCAGTGCGGCGGCAGCCCGCCGGTACGAAAAGTGCATGATATATCCTAACGAGTGGGGTGTCTCCGGCGTTGCAACTCGGCCTCGGCCGTGGCCAGTTGCTTGTCGGCCGGCGTGCCGAAGAGTGCCGGGTCGGCGCTCTGACGAACGATGATATTGGGCTCGATGCCGCGGTGCTCGATGTCGCGGCCTAGCGGCGTGAGATAGCGCGCCGTGGTGATCTTTAACGCTCCGTCGTTGGGCAGCGCATAGATACTTTGAACCACGCCCTTGCCGAAGGTCTTGGTCCCTACGAGGATGCCGGCCTTATAGTCTTGGATGGCACCGGCGGTGATCTCCGACGCGCTGGCGGTATACTGGTTAACGAGCACGGCGAGCGGCCGGATGCCTCCGATGGCGGTGCCGCGCGCCTCTTGATCGTTGTGCGACCCATCGCGCTTGATGGTCGAGACGATGACGCCGTGCTTAATGAAGAGGCTCGAAACCCCGATCGCCGTCTCAAGCAATCCCCCGCCGTCATCGCGGAGGTCGAGGATGTATCCCTTGGCGTGATGGGCGATCCCGTTGAGCAACGCCTTTCGTACCTCCGCCGTGGACGTTTCGCCGAAGTCTGCAAGGTGGATGTAATCGAAACCGTTGATCATCTTGGAATAGACCGTCGGGACGTGGATGGTCCGGCGAACGATGGAGTAGGTATGCGTGACTTTGGGATGATCGAAGTCGTGGGTTTGAATGCGGACGATCGATCCAACCGGGCCGCGAATCAACTGTTCGACGCGATCGAGCGAGAGGTGGCCGATGCTTTGCCCGTTGACCGCATCCACCACTTGTCCGGTTTTCATCCCCGCACGTGCAGCCGGCATCCCCGCGATCGGGGCGACGAAGACATCCCCGTTCTTCGCAGGCTCGATGTACACGCCGATGCCGCCAAAATTTCCGCCGGAGAGCGATTCATTGAGGCTGCGGATCTGCCGTGGCGAGAGGTAGACGGTATATGGATCGTGGAGCGGCGCAAGCATTCCGGAGAGCGCAACGGTCGTGAGTTCGTCGTCGCCCTTGGTGCCGAGTTGTACGCCGTAACGATGCTCGGCGGCTCCTAGTTCCCGTTCGGCGAGCGAGAGCTGAGCCGAACGATCGAGGCCGGCGCTTGGGCTGGGGAGCGAGATGTCCGTGAGATGATGCTGCGCAAGGAGGCTCACGAGCGCCGTGTGTTCACCCTTCAAGAGGCTGCCGACATTGACCGGCTGGTAGTACGACTGCTCCACGCGTTGCAGCGTGATGGCAACCAGAGACTCATCCATGCGTGGATCGTGCAGGTACGCGGCAATGTTGCCGCGGCTGGCCAGATTGAAGACATCGCCCGAGTGTGGTGCCGAGATCAGCCGGCTGCGATAGCCGAGATAAACGGCGCCCGCCAGGGCGAGGGCCGCGATGGCGAGGGCCGCGAGGAAGACTCGAAGAGGTCCGGACATAACGTGCTGATACCCAGGTTATCCCATCGAGGGTGCGCGACCTTGGCGAAACGGTAGAAGATTAACGATTACGGCAGTCTGGGGGCCGGATCGACGGGCTTGCCGTTGATCCGGATCTCGAAATGGAGATGAGGACCGGTTGAGTATCCGGTCGACCCTACGGCGCCGATCGCCTGCCCGCGCTTGACATGCTGCCCTACCGAGACGTAGATCGCCGAGAGGTGGCCGTATCCCGTTGAGAATCCCCCGCCGTTGTCGATGAGGATGTAATTGCCATAGCCGCCATAGGCCTGAGCCATCATGACGACCCCAGAGGCTGCGGCCGTCACGGTTGTCCCCATCGGCGCGGCGATATCCAGCCCCGGGTGAAACTCCGGGCCGCCGCCAAAGGGGTTGCGTCGCCAGCCGAAGGGTGAGGTGATGATGCCGGTCACGGGCCAGGAAAACAGCCCCGAACGCACCGGCGCAGCGGTCCCTGCGATGCCCGCCGCGCGCCGTTGCTGCGCGGCTTGCGCGGCGATCTCGGCCTGCCGTTGGCGTATGAGGGCTTCGAGTTGCGCTTCCTGTGCCGCGGTCAGCTCTTCCATGTTCGTGACTTGGAAGGCGACGTTGCGGCGCTGTTGGGAGGCCAGTGCCACGAGGTTGCTTCGCTCGGTCGCAAGCGAAGCCAAGCGCGAGCGCGCCTGCTCCTGGGCTTGCTGTTGAGCCGCAATGGCCAAGCGCGTACGTTCGAGGTCGGCTTGTACGGCAGCGACGCGTTCGGCTGCAACTTTGCGCTCCCGGATTGCCTGTTCGTTGGCGGCGATGAGCAGTCGCAGGTCTTGCCAGCGCTCAACGAACTGGGAGAACGAGCGCGCGGAGAGCAGGACGTTGAGGTAGCCGACGGCCCCGTACTCGTAGATGCCGACGAGCCGTTGTCGCAATAAGCGATCGTGCAAGGCCAAGGAACGCGTTGCGGCTGCAAGCTGCTTGGTATTCCAGGCCAGGCGTAGTTGCGCCGAGCGCGCTTGCGCTGCAAGGCTGCCTAGCTGTCCATTCACACCGGCAATCGCGGCATTGGTGCGGCCGAGCTGGGTCTGTAGTTGACTGACGCGGAAGGTGGCGGCCTGAAGCTGGGCTCGCTTCTGGTGCAACTGCGCCTGGAGGCGCGCCTTCTGGGCCTGTTTCGCTGCAATGCGCGCTTGCAGCGCCGAGCCGGCGAGGCAAACCTGCGGGAGAAACGCTGTCAGGAGGAGGATCGCGAAAAGGCGTTGGATCATGTGCGGCGCTTGTCCTTAATGAAAACGGAGCCGTTGATCGCTTTGGCGTAGCGCTTGAGTTCGGCCGCTGCCTCGGCGATCTCTGCGTAGTTCGAATACCGATGGCCGTCGGTCGTGATGATAGCAATTGACAGCGACATGATGGGGAAGCGATTTAGCGAACCACGGCGGTCGCGAGTTTCGATGTAGCCCCGGTGAAGGTCCTGTGGTTTGTACAGCGCGCGAATCTCAAGATCAAACGTGGTGGTGATCTTTCCGGCCACCTCTTCGGCCGAGTCAACCGATGTGACGAGTACGAAGTCGTCGCCACCGATATGGCCAACGAAGTCGGCGGATTCGTTTCGGTCGCGTACCGCGTCGACGCAGATGCGAGCAAGCAATCGGATCGCTTCGTCCCCATGCCCGAAGCCATAGACGTCGTTGAAAGCTTTAAAGTTATCCAGATCGAGATAGTGCATCGCAAACGGCACCCGATCTTCAATGCGGCGACGAAGTTCGCGTTCGATGGTGAGGTTGCCGGGAAGCCGGGTAAGCGGAGAGAGTGACGAGTCCTGTTCGACGCGCTGAATCTTGGAGCGAATGCGAGCGAGGAGTTCTTCAGCTCCAAAGGGCTTGGTCATGTAATCATCTGCGCCGGCTTCAAAGCCGAGGAGTTTGTCTTCGGTCTCCCCTTTGGCGGTGACCATGATGATCGGCACATTGGCGATCACGGGATTCGGGTGGCTGCGAATTCGCTTGGCGACCTCGTAGCCGTCCATAAACGGCATCATCAGGTCGAGCAGCACCGCGTCGGGCGTTCGCTCGTCGAGGATATGCAAGGCTTCCTCACCGCCGGCAGCCATATCGACGTCGAAGCCGCCGATCTCAAGGTTCATTGCGATGATCCTGCGCAGCGATCGATCGTCGTCAATCACGAGCACTCGATGCTTTGGTTCTGGAACGCTCATTGTTTTCGCGGCAAGGAAACGGTAAAGGTGCTGCCGATGCCGGGCGTGCTGGCGGCGACGATCGTTCCACCGTGTGCTTGCGCGATCGACCTGGCGATAAAGAGCCCAAGGCCGATGCCCGCGGTCTGAGTCGAAAGGTGTTGGCCGGCGCGATAGAAGCGTTCAAAGATATAGGGCAGGTCCTCGTGCGCGATGCCGATTCCTTGATCTTGAATCCTGATGAGGGTTCGGTCGGACTCTTCGTGTCCGGAGATGGTGACCGGCGTGTGCGGCGCAGAGAATTTCACCGCGTTGTCCAACAGCGCCGCAAAGAGTAATGTGAGCAGTTCGGGGTCGCCTGACACCTGGACGCCCGTTACCGAGCGCGCGATGCGCGTTCGGCAGGCTGGATCCGGGAAGGCGCTGATGATCTGTTCGAGCAGGTGGTCGAGATCTACCGTGGACCGGATTCGCAGGAGATACTCCGCATCGACACGTGTGACGAGGAGGAGGTTTTCAATCACACTCTCGAGTCGCTTGGTCTGCTCTTCGATGACCGTGAGGTACTCCTCGGAGATCGGGCGTCCGCTCGAGAAGTTGGCATGCAGCGTCTGCGCGTAGGCTTTGATCGCCGCCAGGGGCGTTTTGAGTTCATGTGAGATCGTTCCGACAAACTCATTCTTGAGTTGCTCGATCTCATCGTAGCGCTGCTGGCGGCGCAGGGCCAAAAAGTAGCCGAGCGATGCATCCTGTGAGGTGATCGCGATCAGCGAGCAGACAACCTCACCGATCCCAGCCTCAGTGCGAAAGCGCAAACGTAGATCGCGCGGCAGAGCCCGGGCATCTGCGAGCGGATCATTCGTCTCCCCGTCTACGAGCAGGGAACGAAGAGGAGTTCCGATGGGCGCATCGCTGCGAATGCCGAGGTTCGCCCAGGCTGCGGCATCCCAACGGACGATACGGCCCTCCGCGTCGAGTTCGATGATGCCGGGTGCGCAGACCGCCAGTAGGGCTTCGTGGCGTGCCTGCAGGTGTTGGTATTCGGCGTCGAAGACCAACCCTACGTTCGGAGGTAGCGTCCGACCGATATCCATGACGCGATGACCCCGATTGCAGCGCCGACCAGCAGCAGTTGCGCGAAGAAGAGCGGCGTATTGACGAGCCTCGGGTCGATATGTAACCACGGCAAGGCACGAAAGACGCGCGACCAGAGGGCGGCATGAGCTACGGCTAATATGCCGACGGCGAGCAGCGAACCCAAGAGCCCGTCGAGGAATCCCTCGCAGATAAAGGGTAGGCGGATAAATGCGCTGGTGGCCCCCACGAGTTGCATAATGGCAATTTCGCGCCGCCGGGCGAAGACCGTCAGGCGAATGGTGCTGGAGATGATGATCCCGGCGACCAACAGAAAGAGGACGATGACGGCGATGCCGACACGCCGCATCACGGCGCCCAGGTGGAGCAAGCGGCGAACGATCGTCTTTCCATAGACGACGTTGGCTACGCCGGGCATGCGGCGAACCGCGGCTGCGACGGCCGGCACATCGCTTGCAGAGTGCACCGACACGCGGAAGACATCCGGGAGTGGATTCTTCGTGAGAATCGACAGATCGATGACGCCCTTGGTCTCCTTGCGAAGCTCCTTCAAGCCGACACTTTTGGGCACGAATTGAACCGAGGATATGCGCGGGTCCTTGAGCAGCGCGGCATGCAGTTGAGCGATCGTGGCGTTGGATGCGTTCTGCTGAAGGTAGGCGGAGATGCGAATCTGTTGCAGTAGATCGTGGCCTACGCCGCCCAGTACCGCACGAACGTAGAGAAAGCCGCCCAGCAGAACGATGGTGACTGCGACAGTGCCGATCGCGGTCGCCTGCATCCCGGCGTTACGAGTGAAGTTTCGAAAAACCTCACCCAGAAAGAATCTGACTCTGCCCCAGTCCAAGATAGTAGTATCCTCGTTCTTCGTCGGTGACGATGCGGCCGTCTTCGAGCCGGACGACGCGCCGGCGCATACGGTCGACAACGGCCTGGTTATGCGTCGCGACGACAATCGTCGTCCCTTTGAGATTGATGCGCTGCAAGAGTTCCATGATCTCGGTCGTGTTGGCCGGGTCCAGATTGCCGGTGGGTTCATCGCAGAGCAGCAGCTTTGGATTGTTGATCAGCGCGCGGGCGATCGCGGCACGCTGTTGCTCGCCGGCGGAGAGTTCGCCCGGATACATCCGGCTCTTGTGCGCAAGGCCCACCATATCCAGCGTACGCGGAACCTGACGCATGATGTCTTTGGTATGCGCGCCGGTTACCTGCATGGCGAAAGCGACGTTCTCCCAGACCGTCTTATCCGTCAGCAGCTTAAAATCTTGAAAGACGACGCCCAGATGCCGGCGCAAGGCGGGAACGCGGCGGCGCTTGAGCCTGTCGACGCGGATGCCGTCGACGATGATCTCGCCGTACGACGGAGCCATCTCGCGGTAGAGCAGGCGCAACAGACTGGTCTTGCCGGTTCCGGAGTGCCCTACGAGGAAGACGAAGTCGCCCTTGCCGATCTCGAGGCTGATGTTGTCGAGGGCACGCACGCCGTTCGGGTAGGCCAGCGTGACGTTGCGCAGGGAGATCATTGCTTCGAGGAGGGGATTTTCCGGTAGCAGCGGCCTATACCTCCGGACGATGAACTTCGACTTAACCGACGAGCAGAAGGCGGTTGCCTCCCTTGCCCGGGATTTCGCACAGGAACGGGTCCGGCCCCGAGCCGAGGAGATGGACCGGGAGCAGAGCTTCCCCTACGACCTGGTGGCCACGATGGCGGAGCTGGGCTTTATGGGACTGCCTTTCCCGGAGGCCTACGGTGGCGCCGGCGGGGACACGGTGAGCTATGCGCTGGCCGTCATGGAGATCGCTCGGGCCGATGCCTCCACGGCGATCACGCTGGCGGCTCATGTCTCGCTTGGTGCGACGCCGTTCTCCCTCTTCGGGACCGAGGAGCAGAAGCAGCGCTACCTGGTCCCCCTGGCGCAGGGAAAGATGCTCTGGGGCTTCGGCTTGACTGAGCCCGGCGCAGGCAGCGACGCCGCGAACACGCAGACGAAGGCCGAGTTACGGGACGGTCGCTGGATCGTCAACGGGACCAAGGCGTTCATCACCAACAGCGGAACCGACCTCACCGGGGGCACCACGATCACCGCGGTCACCGGCAAGCGCTCCGACGGCAAGCCTGAAATCAGCAATCTCATCGTCCCCCAGGATGCCCCGGGCTTTAGCCGGAGCAAGAAGTATCGAAAGATGGGCTGGCGCGCGTCGGATACGCGAGAGCTCTCGTTTGTGGATGCCGAGGTCCCCGCAGAGAATCTGCTCGGCGAACGGGGAAACGGTCTGCGCCAGTTTCTAACGATTCTCGACGGCGGCCGCATCTCGGTCGCAGCGCTTTCGCTGGGCCTAGCCATGGGCGCCTACGACGAGGCGCTCTCCTATGCCAAGGAGCGGCGGGCTTTCGGTCGGACGATCAGCAAGTTTCAGGCGATCCAGTTTAAGTTGGTGGATATGCTCTGCGAGATCGAGCATGCCAAGCTCATGGTCCTCAAGGCCGCCTGGGAGAAGGATGCCGGGCGCGATTACGCCCAGACGGCAAGTCTCGCCAAGCTCCACGCGGCCGAAATCTCCCGGCGTGTTGTCAACGAAGCGGTGCAGATTCACGGCGGTTACGGGTTCATGGACGAATATCCGGTCTCGCGGATGTACCGCGATCAGAAGATCAACGAGATCGGCGAAGGGACGAACGAAGTTCAGCGCGTGGTCATCGCGCGTTTGATGGGACTCTAATCGCCGGACGGTAGCGCAGGATAGCTCTCCTCTTCCACGAGCGCGGTGAGCCTGGAGCGTCGCTCCGATGCAAGCGGGCGTAACGGCTCGTCGATGGCGGCAACTTCCGGCAGTTCTTTCTCATCGAGCGCCGCCTGTTGGCCGAGATTTCTCGCGCGCGGCAGCAGCCGGCCTTCATACGAGCCGATGAGTTCGTTTGTGGCGTTGATGCTGCCGAGCAGACTCTTGCGGAGCTTGCCCAACAACTCCGCAAACTTGTCGATACTCTCGTAGAGCTCGCGACCGAGCTTGGCGATCTTCTGGGCATTCTCGGTCTGCTGCACGCGTTGCCATCCTTGCGCGTACGAGCGCAGCAGCGCGATCAGCGAGAGCGGGCTGGTCAAAAAAACGTTGCGCGCTGCCGCATATTCGATCAGCGCAGGATTCTCGGTGCAGGCGGCGCTGAGAAAGGCTTCGCCTGGAACAAACATCACGACGAAATCGACGGAACCTTCAATCTGGCGATAATCCTTACGGGCCAGCGCGTCGACATGCGCCTTCATCGTAAGCGCGTGATCCTTGAGGCGCTGCGCTCGTATCGTATCGTCGAGCGCTTCCATCGCATCGAGGTAGGCACCGAGCGGCGTTTTGGCATCGACCAAGACGAGCGTCTGCTCGGGTAAATGTACGGCAAGATCCGGGCGCAGTGCTCCATTCTCCGCCGAGAAGCTCTGTTGGGTTTCGAAGTCACAGTAGCGTTCCATCCCGGCGAGCTCAACGACGCGTCGCAGTTGCATCTCGCCCCACTTCCCGCGCGTCGTTGGGTCGCGCAGCGCGCGCACGAGCGAGGAGGTCTCTCCTGTCAAGCGATTCGCCGCACTCTCGAGCGACTCCGTGCGGCGCACCAGGCCCGCGATCTGCTCTTTGAGTCCTTCTGCGGCTCCGGCGCGTTGCTTCTCGAGGTCGCGCACGAAGCCGTCGAACTCGACGAGCTTCTCACGCACCGGTGAAACGAGATCGCTCAGTGCAGCCTTGGCAACCTCTTGTGAGCGCTCGAAGCGTTGGCCGGCGAGTTCCAAGAACTCCTTGCGTTGCGCATCGACCAGTGCGCGCTGCGCCTGCCCCAACTCATTCTTGGCCTGTTCGAGAAGGGTCGCAAACGCTTGGCTCTGCGTCTGCCCCATCTCTTGCAGTCGCGCGGCCCCTGCGGCGCGTTCCTGTTGCTCTGCGCCCAGCGCCGCTTGGAGGCGCACGACCTCCGCTTGAGCCTGCTCGGCGCGTAGCGTTTCCTGGGCAGACCGGCGTTGGCCGGCTGCGAGCTGCTCTTCAAGCCTTGCGGTAACGGTACGCATCGCCAGCCACACGACGCTGCTGCCGATGAGCAGCCCAACGAGGCCGGCAACTATCGGCAGTGTCGCGTTCATCGGCTTGGCACCAAGTAACGGCGTAAGAATGAAATCGTGTTCGGCCAGGCGTCATTGGCGGCCGCCGGCGCGTAGGCTGCACGGCGTTCGTCGAAGAAGCCGTGGGCGGCCGTTCGGTAGATGCGCAGGTCGTGCGGCACGCGCAGACCGTCGCGGAAGAGCCGTACCTCCTCGACTGGAATCGACGTATCGCCGGCGCCGTAGTTTCCGCAGATCGGCATATGGATGCGATCGGGATCGATGCCGGAGACCGGGCCGTACCAGCTCACCGCCGCGACGAAGATGGCGTCGTTGTCCTCGGCTTGTTGGAGGGCCATCCGGCCGCCGATGCCCAGGCCCACGATTGCCAGGCGCGATGCGGGATGGCGCGTCGTGACCCAAAGCGCGGCGGCGCGGATGTCGCCGTCACACTGGGCTCGCGTCAGTTGCTTGACATAGGGGAGTCGCGGCTGCGGGTCATTGAGGCCGTCGGCGGCGGATGCGCCGAGTCGCCCAAAGAGGTCGGGTGCGGTTGCGATGAAGCCGGCCTTGGCAAAACGACGCACGAGATCGCGGATCGAGGCATCGACGCCCCAGATGTCCATCGCGATGACGACCGCCGGGGTCCGGGCATTGACGCGCCGGGGCCACGCGGAGTAGGACTCGATGACGCAGTCGAGACGCTTGAGGGAGACGCGGTCGACCACGATGCTGGGATCGTCCTCACGAACGAACGGCAGGGCGAGTCTCTTCTCGGGGACGACCGGCGGCGGCGTCGCGGTTGGTTTCCTAGGGGGCTCCATGCCGTCTCATACGGTATCTGTGTCGCTGACTCCGCCGAGGAGATGGCGCGCAGCTCCGGGCCACGCTCGCCTCGACCGATGTGCCGCCGCCGGCGGAGAGGCGACGGCCGGTCTCAACCGAGGTTGAGACACAAGGCAGGGCTACGCCCCACAAAAAGGGGTTGGGAATAGGCAATGCCTTCTTTAAAATAGGAACTCCTTTGGGATACTTGTGAAGCGGTTCTCCTATGACGAGTTGTTATGCGTTATCGAAGAACCCGTGCCTCAATATACTATCAGGCCATACTATCAGGCCATGATCTCATGAGGGATAGAGAATGCGAAACTTCGACAACTTCCTGACCCGCAGAGAAGCGATGACGCGTGCACTACTGGGTGCAGGTGCGGTAGCGGTGGGTGCCGCGGCGGTTCATGCCGATGCGATGGCGGCCGGCGTCTCCGGAACCCCGGCCAACCTGCTGCCGAGCGGAGCGGACACCCTTCGGAAACTGAGCAGCCGTCTGGCAAGAGCCCCAAGGCGTAGGGATTTCAAGACCGTCTCGATGATTCTCACGAACCCTGACCAATGGGACAACGAAGCGTTGAATGAAATCCTTCACTACGCGGGCGGACCCAAACAGGTTTGGGACAACACCTCCGTGGGAAGCCCGTGGCTCAATCTCATGCGCAATGCCATGAACTGCCAGATCTGGTCTTTCAAGCATGCGGATTTTCTCTGCGTGTCTGCCACGCATGGAACGGCGCACTTTGCATTGTATGATGATTACATCTGGAGCAAGTACCTCTCTAAGCTCACGAAGGGGAAGTGGAAACGGAACGTGTGGTTGGAAGAGCCCCCCGCGTCGAACGCCGATCCCTCTGACGTTGAGAATACGAAGGGCGTATTTTCACCGCATGACAACAGCATAGCGGTGCTGCAGCGGCGCGGCGCGGTCTTTCTGGCCTGCCACAACGAAATCTGGGAACTCACGATGGGTCTACGCAAAGACGGTATCAACCCGGACCATCTCCCCCACGAGAAAATGGCGACGGAGTTCACCAACCACCTCATCCCCGGCGTGGTCCTGACGCCGGGCATCGTGGGTACTTTGCCGGAGCTGGAGCTGGCGGGTTTCCAGTATGCGAAATAAAGCTCGTCACCTGGGAGGGAACGGCGTGAAGCGTTCACTTCTCCTCGCCGGGCTTGCGGCCACGCTCGGCGTCTCCATTGCGGCCTGTGCGGGCAACATGTCGGGGAACTCATCGGCTGCGACGGCGTCGCAGGCCGCCGGTACCTCCCCGGCGGCCGCATCGGCGACGCCGCTCTACGATGCAAAAGCGCTGCCGCCCGGCCGCGAAGGTAAGCTCATCGCCTACGGTCGCGCGCTCTTCATGCATACGCAAAAGTACGCGCCGCGCAACGTCGCTGTGACCATGTCGTGTTCGGCCTGCCACGTTGCGGGCGGTACGGTCAAGCGCGGAGGCTATCTACGGATCTACGGTCAGTTTCCGCAGTGGAACGGGCGCTCCAAGCGCTTCATCTTTCTTCAAGATCGCATCGCCGAGTGTTTCCTCTACAGCATGAACGGTACGCCGCCGCCGTATACGAGCAAGACCATGATCGCGATGACGGCGTATTTGGCGTATATCTCGCGCGGGCAGCCGACGATGTCCAAGCCCGATCCGCAGATCATCATCGCGCAATTTAAGGCTCCCGCTCCACCCAGCATCGCTCGCGGCTCGAAACTCTATGCGAGCAAATGCTCGATGTGCCACGGCGCCGACGGCAGCGGCAGTGCGACGTTCCCGCCGCTGTGGGGCGCCAAGTCCTTCAACAACGGAGCGGGGATGGAGAAGGTGGCCATGATGGCCGGATTCGTCCGCTACAACATGCCGCAGAATGCACCCGGCACCTTGACGGATCAGCAGTCCTACGATGTCGCGGCCTTCGTCCTCTCGCATGCGAGGCCGAAGTTTGTGAAGAACCGCATGATCGTCTTCCCGCCGGCTCCGGCCTCGTTCTTCTAACCGCGCCTGGGGGCGGCCGAGCGGCGGGAGAGCAGCGTCTCCGTGAAAAGCCGCCGCCGCCGACGCCTGAGCGGAGTTACACTACCGTGGCGCTAACTTCATCGTGTACGGCGCCCAGAGCGCCACGGCGTTGGCTCGAGAGAAGGACGGAGTAGACTTCAGGTGCCCGATACGGTGGTTCAGGTTACGCTCCCCGAGATGGGTGAGTCGGTCACGGAAGGCTCCATCGTCGAATGGCGCAAGCGCGTCGGAGACTTCGTGAGTGTGGGCGACCCGCTCGTTGACGTGACGACCGATAAGGTGGATGTCGAGGTGCCGGCCACCGCCTCCGGCGTCGTGGTGCGCATCGCTGCCGACGAAGGGCAGACGGTTGCCGTCGGGAGCCTGCTCGCCGAGATCGACACCTCCCAAGCCGCTTCTTCAAACGGTCATGCAAGCGCAAGCTCGCAACCACCCGCGCCACCAGCACCAGCGCCGAGCGCACCTGCGCCGCGGCGTGCAGAGGGCGCGGTGCGGGCCTCGGCTCAGGCGCGTCGTGTCGCCGCCAAGAGAGAGGTGGATCTGGCGCTGGTGCGCGGCAGCGGACCGAGCGGCCTCATTCTGCGCGCCGATGTGACGAGCCAAGCTGCCGGCGCGCGACGCCCGGCCGGCGCTGCGCCGCCATCTCCGCCGGTTCCCCAGGGCGCTCGCGTGACGCCCCTACGCGGGCCGGCAGCAGCGCTGGTCGGCTACATGGATCAGAGCTTGACGATTCCGACCGCTACGAGTTTTCGAACGTTCGTGGTGGCGGTGCTCGACGCACGGCGCAAGGAGCTTGGCACCGCCCTCAAGGCTGCCGGGCGCGCGGAGAAGGTGTCGTTCACGCATCTGATCGCCTTTGCACTGGTGCGCGCAGCCGCCGAGCTGCCGTGGATCACGTACAGCTTCCGGCGAGATGGCGACCAGCCGGCGCGCTTGGAACCCGGGATCCATCTGGGCCTGGCCGTCGATGCGCAGCGTAAGGACGGAACGCGCTTTCTGATTGTGCCGGTCATCAAGGCGGCCGACACCCTTGATTTTGCGGCGTTCCGCTTGCGCTACGAAGAGCTCGTCACCAAGGCACGCGAGAACAAACTTGGCGCCGACGATCTGCAAGGTGCGTCGTTTACCCTGACCAACCCGGGTGGGATCGGAACGGTCGCCAGCGTTCCGCGCTTGATGGCCGGCCAAGGGGCGATTCTAGCAGCGGGTGCGATCGGCTATCCCTCGGGCTTTGCTCAAATGGACGAAGCGACGCTACGTGCGCTCGGTGTGAGCAAGATCATGCAGATGACCAGCACCTACGATCATCGTGTGATTCAGGGTGCGCAGTCGGGCGAGTATCTGCGACGCATCGACGAGCTGCTGCAGGGCAAGGACGGCTTCTACGAAGCGGTCTTCTCCAGCCTCAACGTTCCGATCGGCTCGTTGCCTGCGCGGACGGCCGCAGCTCTGCCGGCCGTCCTGACCGGCGGTTCGACCGCCGTCGCGCCCTCTGACGAGATTCTGCGTGCCGTGGCTGCGGGTATGGCGATCGTCGCTGCGTATCGCACGCATGGGCACCTGGCGGCCAGCCTCGACCCGCTCGGTTCGCCGCCGCCCGGCGATCCGTCGCTCGACCCCGCGCACTACGGTCTGACGCCTGCGCTCCAGAGCGCTATTCCAGCCCCCGTTCTGCGGACGAAGGTGCCGGGGCATACGCTGGCCGACGTGCTCCCGCGCCTTCGCGAGATCTATAGTTCAACCATTGCCTACGAAGTGGAGCACATCTCCAACACCGAGCAACGCGAGTGGTTGCGCACGAACATCGAGTCGGGAGCCTATCGCACGGTGCTCTCGGGAGAGCGAGCGTTGCGGGTGTTGGAGCGGCTCACGCGCGTCGACGCCTTCGACCGCTATATTCGGAAGACGTTCATGGGCCAGAAGACGTTCTCGGGCGAAGGGCTCGACGTCATGGTGCCGATGCTCGAAGAGGCGCTGGAGATGCTGGCCGACGGCGGCGTTGCCGATGCGGTGATCGGCATGGCTCATCGCGGGCGGCTCAACGTCATCGCGCACGTCGTGAACAGCCCCTACGAAGAGGTGATGACGGAGTTTGAAGCCGCACAGTGGCGCGGAGAGGTCGGCGACGACGATCTCACGGGCGACGTCAAGTATCATCACGGCGCAACCGGCACGTATAACACGGCGAACGGCAAGCAGATTGCGGTGACGCTCGCTCATAATCCAAGCCATCTGGAAGCCGTCGACCCCGTCGTCGAAGGCAGCGCTCGCGCCCTGCAAACCGATCGGAACGCCGGCGTGCCGCGTATCGATCTGCAACGCGCCGCTCCGATCCTCATCCATGGCGATGCGGCGTTCGTGGCGCAAGGGGTGGTGGCCGAGGTCCTCAACCTGCAATCGTTGCCGGGGTATGAGACCGGCGGCACGTTGCATATTATCGCCAACAATCAGATCGGCTTCACCACCGATCCGCACGACGGTCGCTCCACGCGCTATGCCTCCGATCCGGCCAAGGGCTTCGACGTTCCGATCGTCCACGTCAACGCCGACGATGTAGATGCGTGTATTGCGGCGGTGCATCTCGCCGTCGACTTCCGCACGCGTTTCGGAAGCGACGTGCTCATCGATCTGATCGGGTATCGCCGTTTCGGCCATAACGAACAGGACGAACCGGCCTACACGCAGCCGGCGATGGCCGAAAAGATCAAGGCACATCCGACCGTGCGCGAACTCTTTGCCAATAAGCTCATCGCTCAAGGCGTACTCTCTGCCGAGGACGCGAAGGAGATGGCCGATCGGGCCACCGCGCGCTTGCAGGAGGCGCGCAAAGCGGTGAAGGGGCCGCCATCGCCCGTCGAAGGCCTCAAACTTGCCGGCAGCAACACCTTCAAAGGTACGCAGTTGCGCCGGGTCGAGCGCGCTCAACTGGTCGCGTGGACACAGGCCCTCGCCGTGGTGCCGGAGGGCTTCACGATCCATAAGAAGCTGGTGACGCAGTTCGAGCGTCGTGCGGCGACGGTCGCCCAGAAGGGGATCGTCGATTGGGGCACCGCAGAGGCGCTGGCCTTTGCCTCGGTGCTCACCGATGGAACGCCGGTGCGACTGACCGGCCAAGACACGCAACGCGGAACTTTCAGCCATCGTCACGCCGTGTTGCACGATCCAGCGAGCGAAGCCACGTGGATTCCGCTGCAGCATCTGCCGGAGGAGAGTGCTTCGTTTGAGATCTACAACGCTCCGCTCTCCGAGTATGCGTGCATGGGTTACGAGTACGGCTACTCGACTCAAGTGCCCGATGCGCTCGTGCTCTGGGAGGCGCAGTATGGGGACTTCTTCAACGGCGCGCAGATCATCGTCGATCAATTCATCGCCTCCGGCCACGCGAAGTGGGGGCAGACGTCGCGCTTGGTGCTGCTGCTGCCGCATGGCTATGAAGGCAGTGGCCCCGAACACTCCAGCGCCCGGCTGGAACGGTTTCTGCAACTCGTCGCCGAGGGCAACCTCCGCGTCGCCTACCCATCGGTGGCCGGTAACTACTACCACCTGTTGCGGCTCCAAGCCAAGGCGCCGCTGGCCGTTCCCATGGTCGTCATGACGCCCAAATCGCTCCTGCGTGCGGAGTCGGCCGCCGGCAATCTCGATGAGATGGCGACGGGGGAGTTTGCGCCGGTGATCGACGATCCACGGGAGCTCGATCGCAAACGAATCGAACGGGTGCTCCTATGCACCGGCAAGATCTATCACGACTTGGCGGCACATGAGGCGTATGCCAATCTGCGCAAGACGGCGATCGTTCGCATCGAGTTGCTGGCGCCGCTGCCGACGACCCAGATCAACGGCGTTCTCGCGGGCTACCCCAACGCCAAGACGTTGGTGTGGGTTCAGGAAGAGCCCAAGAACATGGGAGCACGCGCGTTCGTGCGGCGTCGCTTACTGGAGAGCAAGAAAGATGGTCTCAACATCGGGTATATCGGGCGCGGCTATCGTGCCAGCACGAGCGAAGGCTACGCCGGGCAACATGCGGTCGAGCAGGAGCGGATCCTCGCTGCGGCACTCGCCGAATAACGCCCTCGCATGAGCCGCTCCGAGCGTTTCCGGCGCGGCGAAGAGTTGATGCGGCTGATCGACGGCGATGCGGTCACCGAGAATCTGCTCGCCGCATACGAGGACGTCGCACCCGACTTCGCTCGGCATCTGGTGGAGTTCGCCTTTGGCGAGATCTACGCGCGAGACGGGGACCTGCGGCAGCGAGAGCTGGTCGCCATCGCGTCGCTTGCGACGATGGGCGGATGCGACGCGCAACTGCAGACGCATGTCCACGGCGCGCTCAACGTCGGCCTAACCCCGCAGGAGATCGTCGAAGCGGTGATGACGTTGATTCCCTATATCGGTTTCCCGAAGGCGCTCAATGCGATGGCGACGGTCAAGCGCGTACTTGAGAAGCGTTTGCCGCTCGATCCCGCAGCGAGCAAGACGTAACTGCCGCGCAGGCCGAGCGCATCCGGCGCGAGGGTACGCACGGTTCATCACGAGTGCGAATGGAAGGAACGTGTTCGAACCGGCTAGTGGCGCAGGAACGACGCCAGCAGTTCGTCGACCGAGTTGGTGACGGTAAAGAGGGAGCGCGACGCTGCCGACATGAAGCCGCGCGCCTGCATCTGGTCGTAGAGCGCGAGGAGCCGGTCGTAGAAGCCGTCGAGGTTGAGCAGTGCGATCGGTTTGTCATGGAGGCCGAGTTGGCGCCAGGTGAGCACCTCGCTAAACTCTTCCATCGTTCCGAGTCCTCCCGGCAGTGTAACGAACCCGTTCGAGAGTTCGGCCATCAGCGCTTTGCGCTCGTGCATCGTGGTGACGATGTGGAGCTGCGTGATGCCGTCGTGGGCGACTTCCGCGCGGGCCAGAGACTCGGGAATCACGCCGATCACCTCGCCGCCGGCTGCGATGGCGGCGTCGGCTAGGGTCCCCATGAGACCGATGCTGCCGCCGCCATACACCAGACCGTAGTTGCGCGACACCAGGCCTCTCGCCAGGTCGCGAGCAGCTTGGGCATAGATGAGCTCGTGCCCGCTGCGGCTACCGCAGAAGACGCAGACGCGTTGATGCATTGTCACCGAGCAGCTTTCCCAAGTGAAGGCGAGTGCGCCTGCCGAAGAGAGTCTCCATGGCCGCGCATCGCCGACTCGCCTACTCGACTGACGTTTCACCGGTTGCTCGGCGGCAGGCCGGTGCAGCGCCCCCTGCTGCGTCAGCGCGCCCCGGCGCGCCAGACGACGGCGTCGTACGGCTCTTCCTTGAACGCCGGCGCGCCGGCAGCATGACGCTGATCACGGGTCTCTCGCATGAAGAACTTTCCGATATCGCAAAAACGTTAAAGAAGATATGTGGAACGGGCGGCACCGTCAAGGAGGGCGTCGTCCAAATCCAAGGGAACCACCGAGAGACCATCTTCGCGTGGTTCCTGGCACAGGGTCGTCGAGCAAAGAGAGCTGGAGGATAGTGGTGACGCGAGTTTCGATCAGGAGTGTAATGGCGATGAGTGCGCTCGTCGCTCTGTCGTTGAGTGTCGGCCTGGCTGACCCGGTCATCGGGATGCCCCCGACTCCAGCGCCGAGCGCTGCGACGCCGGTGCCGGTTCCCGGCGTCACGCCGCCGGCTGCTCCGGCACCGGCCGCTGCCACGACAAGCGCCCTGCCGGCCGCGCACACCGGCCCACCGCCGGTGCAGATCTACTCGTGCACACTGCAGATGATCGGCAATCTGCTGGTGGGTCAAACGGGGCAGTTGCAGATTCAGTTCACCAACGAGAGCAACGTGGTGGCCGATGTGGTGCGCTTTAAGATCGACTGGGGCGGCAACAAGGTGGCCTATATTCGTGACGCCGGGACCTTCTCTCCGGGCATCACGATCAAGCACAACTTCAGGCACACGGTCGGGACGCTCGTCTCGCCGATCTTTAGCCATCCGCAGATAAGCTGTGGGATTGCGGCGGTCAACTTCACCGACGGCACCTCATGGTTTGCCACGCCCGGCAGCAACAGCGACATGGTCTCCGGGAACGTCATCTTCCAGGGGCAAGTGTTTGGGCCGGGCCACTGAAACATTGAGCTGGCCACGAAACATTGAGCTTCGGTAGCGCGTACATGCCGGTGATGCTCTCCCGGAGGTCACTTGATGCCCATCCTCGCGCTCCTCTTCGGATTCTCGCTCTTTGGGATACACTTCGGAAATCCCTCGCTTCCGTTCAAGCAGACCGAGCGGTTCGTCGTTGACGTCCGTCAGACGATGCCGCTTTCGGTCTCGACGGCGAGCGGTGACATCACCGTCGTTCGTGGGGTCGCCCATCAGATCGAAGTGACGGTGGTCAAGCGTGGCCAAACTCCTGCGCAGCTTGCTGGACTCCACGTTCGCCGGCACGTGAGCGACACCGCCGTATCGCTCCAAGCGCGCTATCCGAGCGGCTGTAACTGGAACTGCGGGCAGGTCTCGTTTCGTATCGCCGTGCCGCCGATGACGCGGTTAACGCTCGTGACCTCATCGGGAGATGTCGTCGTCAAGCAGATGAGCGCGAGCGTCGCCGCAACGACCGCCAGCGGCGACGTGCAGATCGACGGCGCGGCCCGTTCACCGCAGAGTTGGGTGCGCATCAAAGACAGCTCCGGTGACATCTCGATTGCCGACATCACCGGAACGGTGTCGGCGTCCGACTCCAGCGGCGACATCAGCGCATCGGAGCTCTCGGGTTCGGCCACGCTGATTAGTTCCTCCGGAGACGTTCGAGCCGCCGTCTCCTCGCTGGCTGCGGTCAAGAAGCTGAAGCTTCACACGAGCAGCGGTGACGTGTGGCTCGGGCTGCCGGCGCGTCCTTCGGTGGACCTCCATGCCGCGACGGCCTCTGGATCGATTCGCTCGAATCTTGGTCTATCGATCCACGGGGAGTATGGATCGAGGTCGGTCGATGCCAGGCTCGGCACCGGCGCAACCGCGATCTCGCTCTCGACGGCGAGCGGTGACATCGCGATCGACGCGCGTTAGCACACGCCGGCCTATGCCGGAACGAGTTGCTCGCGACCGGCGCCGGATTTGCGCAAGGCCTCTTCGATCATCTGCTGCTGGATCGCAGGCACGGCCCAGCGAGCCTGGGCGTCGGCGGTCAGCCGATCGATCGGGTCGAAGTAGAGGAACGCCTTCCCGGGTTTGACGCTTGGAGCCGCGTAGACGGCGATGCCGTTCTCCCGGTCGTAGTACTCGAACGAGTGGACGTCACGCTTGCCGCCGCCGCCCGGGGCGTCGCACACAAACGTCGGCGTGTTAAAGCCGGCGAGACTTCCGCGCACGAACTTCTCCGTGTCGATCGCAGTCTGAATCGTCGTGCGCAGCTCCTCGACACCGCGCACCATGTCGTGCATGTAGACGTAGTAGGCATGCACGTTAAGATAGGCCAGCCGTCTAACCAAGAGTTGCATGCGTTCCGGCGTGTCGTTGACGCCACGGATCAGCACCGATTGATTGCGAACGAATATTCCGCGTTGGAAGAGCACATCCATCGCGCGCTGGGTGATCCATGTGATCTCTTCCGGCGCGTTGAAGTGCGTGTGGAGGACGACGTCCTTGCCCATCTTGCGGCCGCGATCGGCAATGGCTGCCAGTGCATCCACCCACTCGCTGTGGCTGAGCAGCTTCATCGGCATGACGGCCGGCCCTTTGGTGGCAAAGCGCATCCGCCGCACGTGCGGGATGTCGAGCAAAGCGTTGCCGATCAGCTCGATGTTTCTTGGAGGGAGTTGATACGCGTCGCCGCCGGAGATGACGATGTCCTCAAGCTCCGGGCGCTCGGAGATATACTGGAAAGCCTCTTGCCACTGCGCCGGTGTTTTGGCCAGTGACACCTTATCGACTTCATCCGTATCGGGGCCAATCGCATAACTGCGTGTGCAGAAGCGGCAGTAAACCGGGCAGACGTTGATCGGCAGGAAGAGCGCTTTATCGACGTAGCGATGGACGAGCCCGGGCACCGGAGAGTCGTCCTGTTCGTGGAGTGAATCGAGCGTGAGCTTGGGATGATCCGGCAAGAGCGTGCTTGCAGCCGGAATGAACTGGCGCCGGATGGGATCGTCGTAGGGAGAGTGCCAATCGATGAGCGAGATCGCGTAAGGCGAGACGCGGACGGCCATCGGTGCGTGATGGAACCCGGCTTTGACGTCGTCGATGAACTCGGGCGAGGCGAGCCCTTCAATCGTTGCGAGCAGTTCTTCCGGCGTCTTGACCGAGTGGCGCTGTTGCCAGAGGTGGTCGAGGAAGGTCGCCTCGTCGACATCGCGATAGGCGGGAATCTCTCGCCAGAACTCACCCTGCTTGAGGTTGCGATGCTCCATGGATTGCGGTGAGGCGGGCGGTTTTTTGTGAACGATCTGGCTCATGATCTCTTCCTTCCGGTGCTCTAGACCGGCGTCGCGTACTTGGATTCGAAGTAAGCGCGAAGTTGCGGATGATCGCGCAGGGTCTGCAGCGCGATCTGGGCATGGTTCTTGCAGTAGCCGTTGCCGACGATCATCGTGACATCGCGACCGACGCCTTCGGCACCTAAGGCTGCCGCGGTAAATGATGTCGCCATGGAAAAGAAGTAGACGATGCCCTCGTCTTTCGTACAGAGAATCGAACTCAACTCGGTACCGGGGACGTTCACGCAGTTGATCGTGACATCGGCAAGCTGCGGCGCAAGTGTTTCGACGGCTTGGGCGACGGCCAGTGCATCGCGGGCATCGGCGCTCACGAGAGCGTCGACGAGCTGAGCGTCGCGGAGCAGTTGCGCTCCGGACGTGGAGGCATCGTGCGCAATGCCGATCACTCTGCCGGCGGCTCCGACGCGAGCTTTGGCGTGCGCGCAGGTCAGTAGTCCGCTCTTGCCGGCCGCGCCGATCACCACCACGGTTTGACCCGGTTTGCAGAGCCGCTGTGTCTGCGCGGGCGCCCCGGCGACATCCAGGACGGCCAGCGCCACGTTCTCGTCGATATCCGCCGGGAGTTGCGCCCATAGCCCTGTCTCGAAGAGGACGGCCTGACCGCGAATCCAGACGCGACCGGTCGCAACATCGACACGCTCGACGGCGTCGATGCGCAGCGGCGTCAGCGTGAGCGAGACGAGCGAAGCGATGCGATCGCCCACCTGGAGTGCAAGGCGGTCGCGCAGCCGGCTGCCGACCTCTGCGACGCGACCGATGAACATGCCGCCCGACCCGGTGACGGCATTATGCTGCTTGCCGCGCTGGCGAACCGTAGCGGCGATGTGCTCGCCGATGCGTGCCGGATCGTTCTCGCAGACGTCTCGCATCTGAGTAAATGACGCGGAGTCGATGTTGAGCACCTCGACATCGCAGAGGATCTCGTTCTCCGCGCAGATCGGCTCGGCATTCAGTTTCCACGCGGCTTGCGGCATGGCGCCGATGGGTTCGAGTACGCGGTGGATGCCGAGCGGATGAAGGCTACCGGCGAAGATGGTCTTCATTGCGGCACCGTAATGCCGCCGCGCTCAAAGGGCGTAGAGAGGACGATCGTGGTGCGGGTGCGTGCCATGCCGCGCTGGCTCTTGAGCCGCGTCAGCAGATCGTCGAGATGCTGGGTGGAACGCGTGACGATCTTACAGATGAACGACTCTTCGCCCGCAACGCTATGCACTTCGCAGACCTCCGGTAACGCCGCGAGCGTTTCGATGAAGGCATCGTAGTCGCAATCGGGCGAGGTGTAGCAACTCACGAAGGCGACCAGTTCAAACCCAAGGCGCTTGGCATCGAGCTGCGCGGCATAGCCGCGCACGTAGCCCCGGCCTTCGAGCCGCTTGACGCGGTCGTGAACCGCCGGTGCCTTCAGGCTGACCAGCTCGCCGAGTTCGGCAAAGGTCGAACGCGCATTGCGTTGCAAGGCGTCGAGCAGGCGCAGGTCGAGGTCGTCGAGGTCGTCCGTGGTAAAAATCATTCGGCAGAGTCCATGGTATACCGAACAATGCTCGGTAGAAATAGTGTACCACGCACGATTCATTCGGCGCAATCGGCAATTCCCCGAACAGTCGTTCGCGTCCAGGCATCCCGGCCGCCGCTTGCAGCCTGCACGGCGGGCCCGCTTCGCCGGCGCGCCGAACCGCCGCGCGATGGGCTACCGCCGGTTTGCCGCCGTCCTCACGTTGCTCGCGCTGCTGGCCGGGTGTGCGCCGGGCCGGCAGCCGAACGATACCATCCGGTTCGATCTCGCCGGCGATCCGAGCAGCCTCAACCCGCTCTTCATCCACCCGGATGCGGCGTCGGTGGAGGCGCAGGTAGACCGGCTCTCGTTCTTGCCCTTCGTGGAGATGAATGCGCAGGGCCGCTTGGTGCCGGTCCTCTTACGGGTCATTCCGACGCAGCGCAACGGCGGCATCTCCGCCGATGGCCGCACGATCGTCTACCACCTGCGGCGCGACGTGCGCTGGAGCGACGGCGTGCCGGTTACCTCGGCTGACGTGCTCTTCACCTTGCACGCGATCCTCAATCCGCGCAATCCCGTGCGTTCGCATGCGGGCTACGAGCTCATCAAACACGCGCGCGCTCCCGGTCCCTACACCGTCGTGCTGCGCCTCAAACATGCCTGGGCGCCGGCAGCGACCACGTTCTTCTCCTACGGAGCGTCACCGCAGGTCGTCCTCCCCGCGCATGTGTTGCGGAACGAGGAGCCGTTGGCGCAGGCTCCGTTCAACGCCGGCCCCAACGTCGTCGACGGGCCCTACATTCTGTCGCAGTGGCAGCGCGGCGATCGCCTCGTCTACCGGCGCAATCCGCTCTACTGGCGTGCGGAGCCGAAGCTCCATCGTATCGTTGCCCGGATCGTTGCCGACCCAAGCACCAATCTCTTGCTGCTGCGCACCGGCAGCATCGATTGGAACCTCATCGCGCCGAACCAACGCGCGGACCTCGCGGGCGTTCATGGGATCGCGTTCGATCGGGTTCCAACCTCCGTCGTGGCCGGTATCGCCATCAACGTCACGCATCGGCCGCTCGGCAACGTCCTGGTGCGGCGGGCGATTGCGATGGGCATCGATCGGCAAGCGATTAGCCGCAAGATCACGCTCGGCGTCTATCCGGTGACCAATCAGTTGCAGCCGCGCTTCTCCTGGGCGTACGATCCGAACATTCGCGAGCCGGCCTACGATCCGCGCGCTGCCGAGGCCCTGCTGCGGGGCGCCGGTTGGCGACGCGGCAGCGACGGCATCCGCGTGAAGAACGGGCGCCGGTTGCGCCTGGTCTTCGTCGAGTTTCCCGAATCGACGACCGGCGTGCGCGTCGCCACGTTCGTGGCGGCCGCCTTGCGGACGATCGGCATCGACGTGGTTCTCAAGTCGGTGAGCATGGCGCAGCTCTTTCTCCCCAAGACCGGCTTACTGGCGAGCGGCTCCTTCGATTTGGCGTACGTGCCCTGGACGATGGGCGCAGATCCCGACGACTCCGCCGTTTTAGCCTGCGGAGCGCCGGAAAACTACATGCGCTGGTGCGATCCGCGCGTCAACGCGTTGGAGCGCGCCGCGCTCGATACGCCTTCTCAAGCCCGGCGCAAACGCATCTACGCGCAGATCGCGCGCCGCGTCGCCTCTGCGGTGCCGATCGTCTATCTCTTTAATGCCGACTATCTCTATGCGTATCGGACGCGCATGCGCGGCTTTGCGCCCAATGCGTTCCTGCCGACCTGGAACGCAGCAGGATGGTCGTTACGCTAGGCTGCGCGGTGACGTTGTTGCGTTGCTTGCGCTGGCCGTCTGACAGCTACGGCGTTCCTCCGCCAATTCGCAAACTGAAACAGGGGCGTCCGATCAGACCGTCTTGACGGCGGCGACGAGAGCGTCCACCGAGGCTTTGGCATCCCCGAAGAGCATCACGGTATTCGGCATCTCGTACAAGGGATTCTCGATGCCCGCAAAGCCCGAGCGCATCGAACGCTTGAGGACGACGACGTTCTGTGCCTTGTCGACATCGAGAATCGGCATCCCGTAGATCGGCGACGAAGTGACGTTGCGCGCTGCGGGATTCGTCACGTCGTTGGCGCCGATGACCAGGGCGACGTCGGTGGTCGGAAACTCGGGGTTGACGTCCTCCATATCCAGCAACTGCGGATACGGCACGTTGGCTTCGGCAAGCAGCACGTTCATATGCCCCGGCATGCGGCCCGCGACCGGGTGAATGGCGTAGCGCACCTCGATGCCGCGTTTTTCGAGTTGATCGGCGAGAGCTTTGACCGCATGCTGCGCTTGCGCAACGGCGAGCCCGTAGCCGGGAACGATGATGACGCGTTGCGCGTAGGCCAGCATCATCGCCACGTCATCGGCGCTTGCGCTGCGAACGTTCTGCTGCCCGCCGCTGCCGCCGGCCGGCTCGCTTCCGCCGCCCGAGCCGAAGGCTCCGAAGAGGACGTTGGTCAGCGGGCGGTTCATGGCGCGGCCCATTAAGACGGTGAGCAAGGTGCCGCTCGCGCCGACCAAGGCGCCGGCGATGATGAGCAGCGTGTGGTTGAGTTCGAAGCCCGTGATCGCCACGGCAACGCCGGTAAACGAGTTGAGCAGCGAGATAACGACCGGCATATCGGCGCCGCCGATCGGCAGCACGAAGAAGACGCCGAGCACGAGCGTTGCAGCAAGCATCCCGAGAAAGACGACCGGCGGCATCTGGCCGCTGCTGGCGACGAACCAGACGCCACAGGCGAGAATCGTTAATGCCACCACGCTATTGACGATCTGCTGGCCGGGGTAGGTGACGGGCCGGCCCGTCATCACCTCCTGCAGCTTGAGAAACGCGATCACCGAGCCTGCTGCCGAGAGGCCGCCGATGATCGCCGAGAGCACGAGCGAGACGGCGATGACAGCGCCAAACGGCGCGCCGGAGTTGGCGTAGTACTCGATGGTTCCGATGAGCAGCGCCGTCGCGCCGCCGGCGCCGTTGAAGAGCGCGACCATCTGCGGCATCGCCGTCATCTTGACTTTGAGTGCGGAGACCAAGCCGATGACGCCGCCGATCACGATGCCCACGGTGATGACCCACCACGCGACCGCCTGCGTCTGGATGAGGAACGAGGCGAGCGCGATGAGCATCCCGATCGCCGCGAGGCGATTGCCCATGCGCGCACTGCCGGGCGAACTCAAGAAACGCAGCCCTAAGATGAAGAGCGCGATCGCGACAAGCTCGACGGCGCCGTAGATCGCCGAAAGGTTGGCGGCGGTCACTTGGAGGCTCCGCGCTTACGGAACATCTGGAGCATGCGTTCGGTGACCGCGAATCCGCCGACGACGTTGATGGTGCCTAGTGCAATAGCCGTGATAGCTACCGTCGTGAGAATCCACGACGGTGCGCGATCGGTAAAGAGCACCGTGGTCACCACGATCGCGCCGGCGAGCACCACGCCGTGAATGGCGTTGGTCGCCGACATCAAGGGCGTGTGCAGCGTGGTCGGTACCTTCGAGATGACTTCAAAGCCGACGAAGACGGCCAGGACCAGGATGGTCAGGAGTATGACGAAGTGTTGCGCGTCGATCATGCGGCCTTATCCTTGCTGGAGGAGGACGTTGCCGTCGTGGGCGATGCAGGCGCCACGCACGATCTCGTCGTTGAAATCGATCGCCGACGTTCCATCTTTTGCGACGAAGAGCGCCAGGAGCGCGGCAATGTTGCGCGAGTAGAGCTTGCTCGCATCGAAGGGCATCGTCGAAGGAAGGTTGGTGGTTCCGATGATGGTGACGCCGTTCTCGGTGGTGAAGATTTCATCCCGGCGCGTCAAAGCGCAGTTGCCCCCGGCCTCTGCGGCGAGATCCACGATGACGCTGCCGGGGCGCATCGCAGCCACCGCTGCTTCGCTGACGAGCAGCGGGGCGGCTCGTCCCGGCACCAGGGCCGTCGTGATGACGCAATCGTTCTTGCCGATCTGCTCGACCATCCAGGCGCGTTGGCGCTCCGCCTGTTCGGCCGTGAGCTCGCGCGCGTAGCCGCCGGCGCCTTCGGCGTCGCCGAGATCGAACTCGAGAAACGCTGCGCCCAGCGACTGCACCTGCTCCTTGGCGATCGCTCGCACATCGTAGGCGCAGACCACCGCGCCGAGCCGGCGCGCCGTGGCGATCGCCTGCAAACCTGCAACGCCGGCGCCCAGGACGAGGACTTTGGCCGGCGGGATCGTCCCGGCGGCGGTCGTGAGCATCGGAAAGAACTTCGGCAGCGTACCTGCGGCCAAGAGCACGCTCTTATACCCCGCGATGTTGCTCTGGGAGGAGAGCGCATCCATCGCTTGCGCGCGGGTCACGCGCGGGATCGCCTCCATCGCGAATGCGGTCACGCCGGCTGCAGCGAGGCGCGCGACGTACTCGGGATCGCCGAGCGGTGCGAGGAAGCCGACCAGGAGCGTTCCGGGACGAACCGTGCGCAGGAGCGCATCGCTCGGGCGCCCGACGCACAGCAGCGCATCGCAACCGGCGACCCACGCGGACGATGCATCGGCCAGCGTTGCACCGGCGCGCTCATACTCGGCATCCGGGAAGGCGGCCGCCAGGCCCGCACCGCGCTCGACCTGCGCGGCAACGCCGCTGCGCGCCAAGCGCGCGATGGTTTCAGGCACAAGAGCTACCCGCCGTTCATTCAGAGCGGCTTCGCGAGGAACGGCGACGATCATACGGGAGAGTTGCTTCCGCACCGAAGGAGTGAACCCTGCATGCGCCGCGTTCGCGGGCTTTAGGTGCGTAGGCCGCGCACGAAAGCGAGCGGCAGGAGCACCATTTAGGAGATGCGGACCGTGTTGCGCAGGATCCCGATGCCGTCGATTTCGACCTCCATCGTGTCGCCGTCGCGCAGAAACTCAGGCGGTGTGCGCGCGAAGCCGACGCCCTCGGGCGTACCCGTCGCAATGATATCTCCGGGCAGCAGCGTCATCCCTTTGCTCAGTTCTGCGATCAGCCGGCGAATCGGGAAGAGCATCTGCGCGGTCGTACTGGATTGCTTTTCGATACCGTTCAAGCGGAAGGCAATCGCGCGAGCTTGTGGGTCGCCGAACTCCTCGGGCGTGACGATCCACGGGCCGAGCGGAGCGCAGTCATCCAGGCTCTTGCCCTTGAACCACTGGAGATGCGCGCGCTGCAGGTCGCGCGCGGTGACGTCGTTCAAACAGGTGTAGCCGAAGATCGTGTCCATGGCCTTGTCTTCGGCAACGTCCTTACAGCGCGTGCCGATCACCACGGCAAGCTCCGCTTCGAAGTCGTACTCCGAGGAGAGGCGGGCTTGGAGGTGCAGTTGCGCGCCGGGAGCGGCGATGGCGCCGGGAGCCTTCGTGAAGAAAGCCGGGAGATCGGGCAACTTCACCTCGCGTCCCAGCGCGCGCGCGCGTTCCTTGGCGTGTTCGAGGTAGTTGCGCCCGACGCAGAAGATGTTGCGTCGCGGGATCACGGGCGCTGCGAGGGAGACGCTCTCGAGTGCAATTCGCTCGCTCGTGATATGGGCGGTACGCGCCGATGGAGGAAGCGCGATAAACTCCAGCAGCGACATGGTGCGAATCGGCGTAATGGTGGTCTCCGTGAGCAGACCGGGACGAGCTTCACCGGCCTGTAGGTAGCTGACGTATCGCACGTTGCCTCTAACCCGGCGGGTCTTCGGGAGGTTTGCGCCGTGCCACGTGCCAGAAGCCGCAGTAGCGGCACTCGTACGTAACGAGCGCCTGCGCCGTCCCGTTCATGGCGGCCACCGCGCGAGCGTGCGCCTGCGACTCGTAGGCATCCTTGCGCTCGCAGCTACGGGCACGATCGCGCGCCGCATCGACGACGGCCAGCGGCAGCGGTGGGCGCACGGCGCGGCGGCGACGCGACATCGCGCCGCTAGCTCGGCGCGTGCGTCGGCTTGGGTGTGGGGCCGAGAATCTGTTTGAGCGTCGGCAGTTTCGCCGCGCGTCGCTGCGCAGCCAGGCGCTCGCGGGCACGCTGCTTGGCGATCATCTGCTCGACCGCCCCGGGCAGGTTGCCCCAGTTGCCGCCGCGCTTGAGCAAGACGACGGAGCGAGAGATGCGCGTCGTGCGCGGATCGTAGTTGTAGCTGATGCGATACACCCCAACGACCGCCGTGCCGTCGGGGCGCCGGATGAACGCCTGCAGGACGTTGCCGTAGGTGATGTGGTTGAAGTGTGCGCTATGGCTCCAGTCTCCCGACGTGACCCGCACGATCTGGCCCAGATGGTTGACTTCGACCGTAAAGTCGGAGTGCATCTTGTTCTTGGGAATCGGGATGCGAATCGGCGCCGGCGTGGGCTTGGGCGAAGCCGATGCCGAGCCGGAGCCCAGGGCGAAGATCGCGGCCAGCGCAAACGCGGCGCTCGAAAGGCATTTCGTGTTCATGGTCGTTCCGTGGAGAGTTAGTTGCGCGAGATAGCGACGAAGACATGTCCGCAGGATCCGCACGCGACGACAACCTGGTAGTGATCGCGTCGTCGCAGATCGTCGCATGTCGTGGCCGGCTCCTCGCTACCGCAGTAACGGCAACGGGTCGAGGTAGAGTTCCCCTGAGGCTCGCGATCATCCACAAAGGGTGGTTACGCGGTAGCCGAGCGGTGCCCTGCAGGGCAAGGCCCCTGCCCCGGGCCGTCGAAGGCCCGAGTCCGCATGCTCCGCCCCTCACGAATCCTGGCCGCGACACTGGTCTGCGCCCTCCTCTGCGCGCTGCCCGCGAATGCAGAGCGACCGATCGTCGATTTCCACAAGCTGGACTCGAACTTTATGCTCTTCGCGCGGGATTCAAACGTGCCGTGGCAGCCCACCACGGTTCGGCTCGATACCTATACGAACGCGCCGGTGCAGTTCGCGGCCTATCAGGTGAACCCGGGCGACGTCTTGACGGCGGGCACGAACGCCCGGCCGCGCGTGATCGTCACGGCAGGCCGGCGTCCGGTTGCGACCTGGAGCTATACACCCCCGGGCGGTTTTCAGTTCCAGTCAAGTGAGGTTACGGTTCCGCTTGGGAACCGCCAAGGGTTCTTCGTGGTCGAGGCGCGGCGCGGCAACGTCGGCGAGCAAGTGTGGATCAATCGCACTCTGGTCGCCTTGCTGGCCAAGCAGACGCCCCATGACATTCTCCTGTACGCGACCGACCTCGGGAGCGGCCGGGCGCTCTCGCACATGCGGGTGCAGTTCGTCGTGAACGGGCGCTTTGTCACGCGCTACACACATGACGACGGCGTCCTGCGCTGGACCGGTATGCCGCGGCCGGTCTTTGCGCTCGCGCAGTGGGGTGATAGCTACGCATTCGTGTCGTTTCTTCCGCAGGCGCCGTTGCCGCGCACGCTCCTGGGAATACGTTTGGATTCCGCGTCGCTGCACGCCGGAGGCGTCGTCCAGGTCGTCGGATTCGCGCGACGGCAAGTCGGCTCGGCGTTTCGACCGGCGGGTGATGTCGGCGGTGAAGTCGAGCTACGATACGGCGCGCGCCTGATCGCCCACGATGCCGTGCGGCTCAATCCTGCGGGCGCCTTTGCGACGAGCCTCAAGATTCCGGCGAACGCGCCCGCCGGAGACTATGCCGTGCTCGCGCAGGCGGCGGGCGGCGTGGCCGGAGCGTCGCTGCATATCGATGCCGATGCCAACGGGCTCTCGCTCTCGGTGGCCTCGGCGTGCGTGCGCGAATGCAATCCCGATGCAAACGTGCCCGTGACGGTCAGAGCGCGGCGTTATGGGCGGCCGGTCGGCGGCGTTCCCGTCACGGTCGCGGTGGTACGCTCGCCGCATATCCTCTTCGGTGGTCCGGGCGACGACGATGCGTGGGGGACGACCCGCTGGTATAAGACGACGGTCCGTACCGGCGGAGACGGGCAGGCCACGTTCGATATCCCGCGCCCGACCGACGGGCTCGCCTCCACCTATGGCGTACGCGCATCGGCGGGCGGCGCGACCGCCGATACCCGGATCGTCGTTCCCACCGCGCCGATCGCGCTCCGCTTGCGGCTGGACCACGACCGTACGACGCTCGGAGTTCCGGTCGGCTTTCAAGTTGTCGGCCGCTATGTGGCGACCGATGCACCCGCGCGTAACGTCACGGTAACGGTGCAACTGGCGCACGATCCAAGCGTGCAGCAACAGACCGTGACGCTCGATGCCCAGGGCTGGGCGCACGGCGTCTTTCGCCGTGCATCTCTGGGCACCAGTATCGTCTTGGCGAAAGCTGTTTTCAACGGTGCGGAGGCTTCCGATGCAGCACAGGTCAGTGTGGTGCCGCGAGCCGACGACGTGCAGCGCACGGACGCAAGCGATGCTGTGCACATCGGGCTTGGCCGCAGCGTTTATCGGGCAGGCGAAGATATGGGCGTGCAGGTCACCAGCCCCGGTGCGCGCGGCGATGCGTTTCTCTCCGTCGATAGCGCGATCAGCATGTACACGCGCGTCGTGCCCACGCATGACGGTCGAGCCTCGACGATGTTTCGCGTACTCGATGCTCCGGGGCAGTTGGACGTCGGAGCGGCGGTCGTGCGGGACGGGGCGCTCGCCTGGAACGTAGTCCCGTTGCCTGAAGACGCACCCGGGCGTGCCGTGCCGATGCGTATCACCATCGGCGGCGGCAATACGCCCGGCGCCGTCGCGCTCGTTCGCGTGGTGCAGCCGTTGGCGACGCACGGAACGTTGGTCGTGCGCTTGAGTCGCGGCATTCCCTCCGGCAGCGCCCTCTTTGAAACCGCGCCGCAGCTTTTGGGCGTGCGCTTGACGACGACGCAGACGAGTGCGCCCCCGGGAGTCACCTGGCATCCGTGGGTCGATTCAACCGGCGCTCATCCGCAGGTGATCGTCTTCGTTCGTCCGACTGCGCCGCGCCCGAAAGCGACCTTGGCGAAGGCCAACTCCAGCGCCCTGTACTGGAAAGTTGAACGGCCGGCGAGCGACCTCATCCGCGTCCCGCTGCCGCGCCGTGCCGGCGCCTATACGCTCTCTTTGCTTGAGATCGCCGACAACGGTCGTCTTGCGGCCGGCTCGGCGCGAATCGTCGTGCGATGAGCGATCGGCGTTGCGAGAGCGCGGAGCTGATGCTGCTGGATACCTACGGCTTGGTCTACCGCGCATTCTTCGCGTTGCCGTCGCTCACGCGCAAGGACGGGATGCCGGTCAACGCGGCCTACGGCTTCACGATGATGCTCAACAAGCTTCTCGCCGAGGAGCGGCCGACGCATGTCATTGCGGCCTTCGACAAGGGGATGCCCGCCGAACGCGTAGCGCTCTTCCCCGCGTACAAGGCGCATCGCGAAGCGATGCCCGATCCCTTGCGCCCACAGTTTGCGCTGGTACGCGAGATCTTAGCGGTCTACGGCATCCCGATCCTCGAACAGGAGGGAGAGGAGGCCGACGACGTCATCGCGACCCTCGCGCGGCAAGCCGAAGATGCCGGGGCGACGACGGTGATCGTCACCGGCGACTTGGATTTGCTGCAGTTGGTCGACGAACGGACGACCGTCGTGACGACGCGGCGTGGAATCAGCGATGTGGTGCGCTACGATCCGGCTGCGGTGCGAGAGCGCTATGGTCTCAAACCGTCGCAGCTTGCCGATTATCGCGGACTCAAAGGCGACCCTTCGGATAATCTGCCCGGGATCCCCGGAATCGGCGAGAAGACGGCGAGCAAACTTATCGCCGCTGCCGGCAGCCTCGATGCGTTGCTCGCGCAGCCGGCGCTTGCCGGGACGGAGAAGCTGCGTACGCTGATCGAACGCTACGGCGAGCAGGCGAAGATCTGTCGCGACGTCTCCCGGATTCGGCGCGACCTTAAGGTGGGCGTCGATTGGGAGCGCGCTTGGTATACGCCGCCGTCGAACGACGCGCTCTACCGGCTCTATGCCGAGATGCAGTTCACGTCGCTGTTGAACAAACTCGATCCGCCAAGCGATATGCCGCTCTTCGATCGGGCGCCCCGGCCCAAGGGAGAGTATCGTTCGTTTGTTGCGGCGGTCGATCCGCCGGAGTTCGTGCGCTTAGCGCAGGCCATCACCCAGCTCGCCGGGTGCGAGCGCGTTATGCTGACGCTTGATGGCGACGGGCTCGGCATGACCGATCGCGCCGGGTCGGGGCTGGCCTTTGCGCGCAGCGCTCTGGCCCAGCGCGACGTTCGCGCCGCCTGTGAGGCCCTGTGGAAGCATCCGAGACTCGCGTTTTACGATGCGAAGCGGGCGATGCATGCGCTACGCGACCTCGGCTTTGCATGGCGCGTCGCCGGCGACGATGCGATGCTGGCCGCGCATCTGCTCGATCCATCGCTCACCTTCTCATCGCTTGCGCAAGCCACGCTGCAGTATCTGCAGATCGATCCCGGTGAGGATCCGGCCGCGCAAGCCGATGCGGCGATGCAACTGCTCGACTACACACGCCCGGTGCTGGCCGAGCGCGACCAAATACGCCTCTATGAAGAGATCGAAGTTCCACTGGCTACCATCTTAGGAAGGATGGAAGAGGCCGGCATTGCGGTCGACACCGGCGAGTTGCGAAGCCTCGCAGGCGAACTCGATGCCTCCATCGCGACGTTGCAGCAACGGATCTACGACTTTGCCGGCGAGACGTTTAACATCGGCTCGCCCCAGCAACTCGGGCACGTCCTCTTCGAGCGTCTGCAGATTCCGGGCGGCAAGAAGAACAAGACGGGATGGGCGACGGGCGTTGAAGTCTTGCAGGCGCTGGCAGCCGAGTACCCGATCTGCCGGCTGGTGCTGGACTGGCGCGAAGTCACCAAGCTCAAGAATACCTACGTCGAAGTCATTCCGCAGTTGGTCGATCCGCGCGACGGTCGCCTCCACACGGTGTTCAATCAGGCGGCCACGGCAACCGGCAGGCTCTCGTCCACCAACCCAAACCTCCAGAACATCCCCGTGCGCGGCGATCTCGGACGGCGCATTCGTAAGGCCTTTGTGGCCGCCGACGGCGCTCACGTCTTACTTGCCGCCGACTATAGCCAAATTGAGCTGCGCCTGCTGGCGCACCTCTCGGGAGACGCGGCGATGCGGGCGGCCTTTGAGGCGGGGCAAGATATTCACGACTTTACGGCCCGTCAGCTCTTTGCCTTGAATGAAGCCCAAACGGCGACTGCGGAACAACGCCGCATGGCGAAGATCGTCAACTTCGGCCTGCTCTACGGGATGTCGGACTTCGGCCTGGCCCAGCGTTTGGAGACCGACCGCTCGCGCGCCCGAGAGATCACGGCGGCGTACTTCGCGCGCTTTCCATCCGTGCGCGCCTATCTCGAACGCACACTCGAAGAGGGCCGGGAGCGCGGCTATGTCACGACGATCATGGGTCGCCGTCGCTATGTTCCAGCCCTGCGTTCGGATGTCTACTTGGTGCGCAGCTCCGCCGAGCGAGAGGCGGTAAACGCTCCGCTGCAAGGCAGTGCCGCCGATTTAATGAAGCTTGCGATGGTGCGGATCGCGCGGCGCATCGATGTGGAGCATTGCGAGGCGACGATGCTGCTGCAGATCCACGACGAGTTGATCTTCGACGTTCGTCGCGATGCGCTGGCCGATGTTGCGCCCATGGTTCGCAGCGAGATGGAGGGTGCGATGCAGTTGAGCGTACCGCTCGTCGTGACCTTGAAGTCGGGGAGAGACTGGTATGACGTTCAACCATACCACGGTTAAGGTGCTGGCGTTGGCGGTGCTGCTCGCAAGCGGCGCCTGGGCGCAAGCGGATTCGGCGGCCACGCCGCCGCCGCCGCTGCAGCGCATGGTGGTGTGGGCGCCGCGGGCCGTCCTGTCGCTTGAGGTTGCCGACACGTACGCCGAACGGGAGCGCGGCCTCATGGATCGCAGGACGTTGCCGCCCGATACCGGCATGCTCTTTGTCTTCGCGCACGACGGCCTGGTCAAGTTTTGGATGAAGGACACTCTGGTGCCGCTGGACATGGTCTTCATCGGAGCCGACGGCCGCGTACGCTCGATTGCGGCAGACGTGCCCACCGTCTCGCCCACGCTCACCGATGTCTGCATTCCGCGTGAGCGTGGGCGCGCGCAGTACGTGATCGAGCTTGCCGCCGGCGAAGCGGCCAAGGCCGGCATCGTCCCGGGCGTACGGCTCCTGGCGCCGCGCCGCTCCTCCCCGTAGGCGGCCGATGCCGGAGCTGCCCGAGGTTGAAACGATCGTTCGCGGCCTGGAGGCAGCGGTGGTGGGTCGACGGATCCTCGCGGTCCAGGTGTTGCTGCCGAAGATGGCGCTCGCGCCGGTGGGCGTGCAGTTCGCGCCCGCGCTGGTTGGAGAGCGGATCGTCGGCAGCCGGCGGCGGGGCAAATACGCGGTCCTGCTCTTGGCCTCCGGCCGGCGGCTGGTGACCAGCCTACGGATGACCGGGCGCCTCATCGTGGGGGACGAGGGCGATGCGCCCTACCCGGCGACGCACGTGAGCCTGCGGCTGGAGGGCGGTCTGCGGCTGAGTTTTGCGGACGTGCGGACCTTCGGCCGGATGCGCTTGGTGGAGCCCACCGAGGCCTGGGATGCCGCCTTGGGGCTCGAGCCGCTCTCTCGGGACTTTACTCCGGAGCGCTTTACGGCTATGCTCTCTGGGCGGACAACGCCGGTTAAGGTGTTTCTCCTGGATCAGCGGCGACTCGTCGGCATCGGCAATATCTATGCTTGTGAGGCGCTCTGGGGGGCTCGGATTCGACCGAGCCGGCCTGGAAAGGCGTTGACCTCTCCGGCGATTCGCCGGTTGCGCGATGCCGTCGTAGATGTCTTAGCCCGGGCGATCGAGTTGCGCGGCACGAGCATCGACGACTATGTGGATGCCGATGGCTTGGCGGGCGGTTTTCAAAATCGTCTGTCGGTCTACGGACGAGCGGGAGAGCCGTGTTCGCGTTGCGAGCGGCCGATCGTACGAACGGTGATCGCACAACGCGGAACCTGGTGGTGCCGAACCTGCCAACGGTAACGTTCGCGACAAAAGAAAAAATAGAAAGTAGGAAGTTCAACATCTCTACCACGCAAATCGCTCCGTCACACCACGAAGAAGAGGATCAACTCGCATTCGAGCAGCGGCTGTACGAAGAGTCGCTCAAGGTCTTAGACGAAGGCCAAGTCCTCGTCGGTACGATCGTCCAGAAAGACAAAGACGAGTTACTCGTTGATGTCGGTGGAAAATCGGAAGGCGTCCTCCCATTCCGCGAACTGTCGCTAGCCATCGAGCCGAAGGGCCTCAAAGTCGGCGATACGCTTGAAGTCATGGTCCATCGCATCGACGAGATGGACGGCACACTGTTCCTCTCCGAACGCCGGGCTCGCGCGCTCAAGACCTGGGAGAAGGTCATGGAGGCGCACGAACGCGATGAGGTGATCGAAGCGACCGTCACGCAAGTTGTCAAAGGCGGCGTTCTGGTGGACCTGGGGATGCGCGGCTTCGTGCCGGCGTCGCAGATCCGTCGCCAACCGGTCGGCAACCTCGACGAACTCATCAATCAGAAGCTGCGCCTCAAAGTGATCGATCTCGATCATAAACGCCATCGCGTCGTGCTTTCGCAGCGCTTGGTTCTCGAAGAAGAGATGCAGGCCAAGAAGCAAGAGTTGCTCGACACGATGGAGATCGGGCAGATTCGCACCGGTCTCGTCGTGCGGCTGGCCGATTTCGGTGCCTTCGTGGATCTCGGTGGGATCGATGGATTGATCCACAACAGCGAGTTGTCATACGCGCGCATCAAGCATCCGTCGGAGGTCGTCAAGATCGGCGATGAAGTCCAAGTCGAGATCATGAAGTTCGATCAAGACGCCAAGAAGGTGAGCTTGTCGCTCAAACATGCGTTGCCGGATCCTTGGGACGAGCACGCAGAGAAGCTGGTCGAAGGCCGGAAGCTGCAAGCGCAGATCGTCAAAGTGACGCCGAACTACCTCCTCGTGGAGCTGGTTCCCGGCATCTTGGCGATGGTCCCGAAGGGCGAGTTCGATCCGGCGGGTCACTACTCGGCCGGGCAAGAGATCGAAGTCACGCTCAATACGATCAATCAAGCCACTCGACGCATCACTGCCTCCATCGAACACGTGGCGGATATCCCGCCCGAAGAGATCGAAGTGCTGGTCAGCGACGGGATCCTGGGCACGATCGGCGATGCGCTCGGTGCGCCGGAACCGGAGTCGGCGCCGGAGTTGGCCCCGGAACCGGAGCCGGCCCCGGAGCCGGAGGAGATATCCTCGCCTCAACCCACGGAGTAAGAGGGAGGCTCGCCGCACGAACGGCGAACTGCCCTTGCATGCGTGTGGGGCTTACGGGCGGTATCGGTAGCGGCAAGAGTGCGGTCGCAGAGATTTTCAGTGAGTTGGGCGCACTGACGATCGATACCGATCTGCTCGCGCGCGAGGCGGTTACCCGCGGCAGTGACGGGATCCGTGAGATTGCGATGCAGTGGCCCCAGGCCGTGCGCGAGGGCGTGTTGGATCGAGCAGCCTTGGCGGAGATCGTCTTCGCGGATCCAAGCGCACGCGAGCGCCTCAATGCGATCGTGCATCCGCACGTGCGGCGTCTAGCGCTCGAACGCGAGCGTTTCGCCGCGCCCGGACAACTCATCGTGCACGTCGTGCCGCTGCTCTTTGAAACCGACTATATCGAGTTGGTCGACAAGTCCGTGGTGGTCATCGCGGACGACGCGCAGCGTATCGCTCGCGTCGTCGCACGAGACCTGGTCAAGGAAGAGCAGGTGAGGGCGCGGATGGCAACTCAGATCTCGCCGGAGAAGGCCGCGCTTCGGGCCGATTACGTCATCAAGAACGACGATGGGGTGGAGCACTTGCGGTCGGCGGTGCAGCGGGTCTACCAGGAGTTGGTACGGCTCTCTGTGCCCTGAGGTAGGCCCACGATCGAACGTCAAAGAGCAGCCGGTGATGCGGAGCCGTTGCGGTGCCGCGTACCACGAGGGCGCTTGCCGGCGCAACCCCGATGATCCGGCGCGACAGGCGCACGCGACCGCCGGCGTCACGCAGGTGCAGGCCGTCTGCGCTGAGGGTTCCGGCGATCGTCACAACGGCATGGCGCATATGCGCCAGCGCCGAGATCGGCAAGGGAGAGGCAAAGCGCAGCGATTGCTGGGCGACCAGTCGCCGGTCTCCGGCGATGCGTACGCGCAGGAGGTAGGTCTCCCGGTGCGGCGCGACGCCGCCCGTAAGGACGCCGTTCCACTCGTAGGTCACGAGCGGATTGATGCCGGGGCGCAACGTGCGTGTATGGGCAAGGGCCAGCGGACGCGCCGTCGTCGTATTGCTCCACACGCGATGCCCGGCCGCAAGAATCTCGATCCGGTATGCGGGCACACTGGGGAGATGCAACGCCACGAAGTGTTTAGACGGATTATCGATTGAGACCGCAATCCCGATCGAGGCGAGCGGGTCGAGCGAATGGCGCTGGAGCGTTACGGCAAGGCGCAGCGGTGCCGGCGCAGCTCCGCAGAGTGCGATGAGGGCCAGGACGCTGAGGTGACGCACGAGTCGCATGGTGGTGCCATGATTCGACATCGCCTCGAACGCGCCCGCAGTGCTGCTTGGCTTGCCGTCTCTCCATCGGCTACAGTCGGCGGCGACGGTGTCCAGCGGTAATCACGGAGGTAAAAGTAGGTTTAGCTCGCAGAGTCATGGGTACGAAGGACTCATAGCAAGCTTGCCTGAGGGAACAATGGAAAAAAACGGAGTGCCGCCTCGTGGAGGCGATATGTCGGTGCGTGAAGCCGGGAAAAAAGGCGGAGATACCGTGCGCGATCGGTACGGTTCCGAGTTCTACGAAGAGATAGGACGTAAAGGCGGCCAGGCAACGCGCGATCGCCACGGGTCCGAGTTCTACGAATCGATCGGCCAAAAAGGCGGGCGAGTCGTTAAGGAAAAGTATGGATCGGGTTTCTACGAAGAGATCGGCCATAAAGGTGGGCAGAAGGTCAAGAAGCTAATCGCCGAAGCCAAAGGCCATCGAGCCGACGAAAACGGTCGCGCTTCTTAAGGAATTTAGCCGCAGGTTGTTTTGGCGAGGTTTACCGCCTCATGCCGGAGTGCGTGTGCGGCAATGTAACCATCGGGCTGCAGCGTCATCGTGAGGCGGCGTTTCGTGGCCCATACGTATCCCTGCGGCATATAGCGGATCGCCGTGCATGGGTGCAACGCCGGGTTACCGAGCCTCCCAAATGAGATCGTCAAGCGCTGCGTCGGCCATTCGGAGAGAACGAGCGCGCCCTTGGCATGGCGGTATTCAAACGCGATCCCGCGCGTCGAGCGTTTGTCGAGATTGCCCAGCGGTGGAATGACCGCTACCCCGAGCATGCGCCCATGTGGGAGAGTCGGTGTAAACCCGATCTTTGTGATCGCTTTGCCGAGCGGCATGACGACCCCGCGTGAATCCAGCAGCAGTGGCCCGGTCGTCGCGACGTCGTCGGGGCGATGGGCGGCGCAGGCCGACATGAAGGCAAGCGCTGCAAGAGCGCCCACAAGCTGAGTTGAAACTCTTGCAGGTCCGCTCATTTGCCGATGTGGACCTTCCCGGAGATGGCCCTGAAATGGATCGAGTCGGTTGCGAAGTTGACGGTGATCCTAGCGACGCGTAGTACCTGATGCCCCGTTCGCACGTAACTCGGGTGGTCGAGTTCTAGGAGCTTGGCGCCGTTGGTCCAGACGACGAGATCCGTGTCGAAGGAGCGAATGGTTCCTTTCTTACCGATGCGCTGCACGTGAACGCGACCGGTTGCCGTAAAGTTGAGCGTGTTGGTGTTCAGCGAAATATGTTCGGCCGAGATCTTCAGGTAGGGTTTGCCGTGCTTGAAGATGATGCCGTTGCGGATGTGATTGATCGTGCCGGTCGTTCCATCCGGCGAGAGCTGGGCGCTGCGATAATCGAAGGACCAGCGTCGCGTCGAGATGCGATTGCCGACCACGTGCCCACCAACCAGATGGATCTGTTGCGGTCCTGGGATCGGTGGGGGTGCGCCCCCTCCCGCGAAGATCACGCCGACGACCACGTAGATGGCCAGTGCCGCGCCGGCCACGATCGTCGCTAGCCGGAGTTTACGGCGCATCGCGCGGCTCCACTCGGAGCAAGCCCAGAAGCAGCACACCAACATAGAGCGCGATGAGCGCAAACCCGATCGTCGTCGGGCCAAGATGCGCGAAGACGGAACCCGTCGGTGGGCCCACGACGCCGGTTGCTACCGTCTGCGTATCGAGTGTCGTCTGGGTGACGTAGCGCCCATTCGGGGCGATGATGCCGCTCACGCCGGTGGCCGCCGCGCGCACGACCCATTGACCGTACTCGACCGCACGCAACTGCGCGATCTGCGCGTGTTGGTATGGGCCGGCGCTGCGTCCGAACCACGCGTCGTCGGTGCTGATGACCAGCAACTGGGCGCCGCGGCGCACCTGTACGTCGGTGAGGTCGCTAAAAGCGGATTCCCAGCAGATGAGCGGCGCAAACGGCAGCGCGGCGCTCGGGTAGACACCGTTCGTGTGGCCGTGCGAGAAGCCGCCGACGAGTTTCCCGACATATGGAAGCCAGCCCAAGAATGATTTGCCGGGAAAGGATTCCGCAAAGGGCACGAGCTGGCGCTTGCGATAGATTGCCTGCAGCCGGCCGTTCGGCGCGAAGATGAAGAGCGCGTTGTAGAGCTTGCCGGCGCGAACGTCGAGGCTGCCGACCACCAGGGTGGCGCCGAGCGAGGCGGCGAGGCGCCCGAACGAGCCTTCGAGTTGGGGCGATCGGTTGAGCACGGTGGTAATGACCGTCTCGGGCCAGACGACCAGCTTCGGGTGAAAGGCGGTAAGCGAGCGGGTGAGCCGCTCGTAGCGACCCACCGCTAGCTGGAGCGCTTGGGGCGTCCACTTGAGGGATTGCGCGATGTCGCCCTGGACGGCAGCGACCCGGATGGTGGGCGGAGCGGGTTGGCGCGCCGGCCACGCACTCCATGCGGCAAAGAAGAGGAGCATGAGGCTGACCAGCGCCAGTGCAAGGGGGCGCACCCGGCGCCGTACTGCCGTGTCTGCCACGTACGCGGCGACGGTGCAGAGTACGAATGTGAGGCCGTAGGTGCCGGCGTAGGCGGCGAAGACCACGAACGGCGTCGAGGCCTGGCTGTAGCCCAGTTGCGCGAATGGGACGCCGAGCACACCGATCGAGCGGAACCACTCGAAGATCGTGAAGGCGGCTGCGGCGCCGAGCGGCGCGAGCGCCGGCAGCGCGTACCGGTAGGCCAGCGTCGCCAAGATCGCCGCCAGGCCGACAAAGGCGCCCTCTGCCAGCGCCGGTACGAGTACGATAGCCGGCGCAAACGGGCCGACGAACGCGCCCACGGTATGGCCGAACCAGGAGAAAGAGATCGCAAAGAAGATCGCTCCGGCGAACCAACCGAGCCAGAAGGCGCGTTTCCAGGAGGCGCGCTGCCACGTCCAGAACAGCGCCGCCGCCCCTAACCAGGCCGCCCACGTCAGATTCGTCTTTGGAAACGCCAGAGCCAAGAGGACGCCGGCACAGGCTGCAACGCCGAGATCGAGCGCAACTCCCGAGGTCAGGATGATTCGTAAACTCAGTTTGTTGATCTTCGTCGCAGCGCTTGCGGTAGCAGCCTGCGGTCGACAGGTGACGCCCAATCCAACCTCCGGTGGCGGCAGCAACGGCTCGGGGTTAAATCCGGGCTTCATGCAGTTGAAGTTCACGGTCGCGGCACCCTTCAACTTCCAGGCCGTTCGCTACGTTATTGTTTTTAACACCAGTGGAGCCGGCACGACGCCGTACGCCAACGGGAACCAAACGAACTACCAGAACTACTCGTTCGCCTTCATCGTCGGCGGCAGCGGCGCAACCGTCGCGCAGCCGATCTTGGTGCAGTACCTGCGCCAATCAAGCGGCTCCTTGGTGCAGCCGGTGCAGCTCCCCTATGCGCCCCAGCAAGTGATCTTCAGCCCGAACAGCAACGGTCTCGGCACCCAGTTCTCGATCATCTTCGACCGCACGCTCCTCTACGGCATCGCGACGCCTGCGCCATCACCCACGTCCAGCGCCACCCCCAGTTCCAGCCCGAGTCCATCGCCCTCACCGACGCCCTCTGCAACGCCGTCAACGGGACCCACGCCGACTCCGACGCCTTCGAGCGGGCCGACGCCCGCACCGCAGCCGACGACCCAGTCGCAGACGGTGTGGTTCGTCAACTTCTTCACCACCGATCCGAACGGCAATCCCTACGACGCGCTGGGGACGCAGGGCGCGATGGACCAGTCATTCAACTTCAATCCGCCCATCGACACGACGCAGATCTTCGATGAGACGTACTATGTGCCGGCCGGCGCCATCCAAGCCCCGCAACCTTACGAGGAAATCACGACCGCCGAAATCGCAAACAACCCCTAATATCTGAGCAGCGCCCGCGCTTAGAACCCGTTAAACGTGGACGGGATGATCGGGCCGTTGTGGCCGATACCGAAGTTGGCGGTCTGCGACGGGAAAGCCAGCAGATTCAACGCGACGTTGACCTGGCGCGATGCTTGATTGTACTGGAGTTGCACTTCGTAGCAGTTGCCGATGATCTTGCTCAAGTAGATCGTCTTGTTCTCGATACGACCCTTATTCTTCCAATCGAGCGTGCCGAGAAACTGCAGTGTCGTATCGCGCCCGAAGGGCGTGACGAACTGAATGGTCGAGGGAGTGAAGCCCTGCCCGACGCCGGGCACGAACGATCCGCCCAGCATGAGGAGCGAGCGTTGGGACGGGCGACTGGTGAGTTGGTAGGTGACCGGTTGGGCCAGGGCGTTAAAGCTGGTGGCGAAGCCTAGGGTGAGCGTGTAAACGTCACCGTTGAAGAAGCGTAAGAGATCTTGCGCACCCTTGATGTTTTGGGTCGGCTGTTGGTCGAGGTATTGAAACGGCACAAACGGCGGACCGTTGTAGTTTGCTTCGTTGTAGGTGACGGCATTGACGATATGCTTGCCGAGACTCGTCGTCAGGCTCAAGTTCTGCTGGATGGCGGCCTTGAGGTCACCCGTTCCGTACGCGTCCTGCGTGACGTTCACCGCCGCCGAAAAGTCGCTCCCAAAGACCTTGTAGAGCGCCGGCCCCAGGCCGAAGACGAGGTTCGCGCGCGAGGTGTTGAAGCGATTGGAGGGCTCTGAATACTGCCCCAGCGTGAACTGCGCGGTGATCGGAATCGGCGCGTGGGCAAAGAACTTATATGGGCGAATCTGCAGCTCGGGAAGCTTGTTGATGCCGTAAGGTTGCTGTGAAAACGTCTTGTCAAACGTGAGCTGGTAGTCGGCGTTCTTGGTAGTGAGATGCGTCAGCGACGTGAAGTGCGCTGACGCATTCTGTGTACTGACGCCACCGTAGCTGTTTTGGCTGCGCGACATGCTAAAGTTGATCGCCTGCGAGAGATTGTTGGTGAACTGGTGCTGATCGGTGAACGCAAAGGTGTCGCTGCTGGACTGTTGGCCGACGGCGGAGCGGCTGAAGGTGTAGTTCTGAGACTCGCGCAGGCCCGAGTGAACGATCGAGGCATTGAATCCGCTGTTCGGCGGGACGTTGGTCAGCGGCCCATAGTTGCCTTGGTACGTGAAGCCGAAGTTGCCGCGCAGGCGCGATGAGAAGTTCTCCTGTTCTTGCGCGTTCACGTTGTAGTTCGTCGTGTTGCTGCGGCGATCGTGGATGCCGTAGAAGTTGAGCGAAGCGGTTCGCCGCCCGTTCTGCTTTGCATAGAAGCCGACGTACCCGAGGCCCAGGCCAACCTTCGTGAAGTAGTTCACGCGGTAGTAGCCATAGTAGTATTGGTTCTTCCCGAAACTCAAGCGAGCCTTGACGTACGCCCCTTCATATTGATCGTAGCCGACTACCGGAAAGAACGATGGGCGCCGCGTTTCGTTCACCACTTGGCGCAGCGGGATCACCACGCGCGGCAGAAAGAAGACCGCTGCGGCGCCAAGCCAAAGGATCGCATCGGTAATGACGATCTTATCGGCCGGATAGACGTCGATCGTCTTTCCCGTAATGTGGTAGCCGCCACGCGAATTCTCGCAGGTGGTGACAAAGGCGTGTGTGCCGTGGGCCACGCCGCTACTGTCGGAGCGGAGTTGCTTGGCGCGAAAATGGACCAGGCCGTGTTGAACGCCTTCATCGCTCTCGCCGCTTCCACCGATGAGGCGTACGGTCTGGCTGATGGTGTCGAAGATGATCTTGTGCGCCTGCAAGATGGAGTCGTGCGCATGGTTGATGACGTACGGATGCCCGGTGACGGTGACCGTGCGCAGGCCATCGTAGTGAGCGCGCTGCCCGACGAGTTCTTCTTGCGCGTAGAAGATGTGGACGTTGCCGATGGCATCGCCGGGATGTCCCGGCCCGGTGTTGCCCACGATCTTATCGGCGAGGATCGCAATGTTGCCCGGGCCGAGCGTCGGAACGGCGCTCGGGACCGGCGTCGGTGACGGCGGCGGTGCGCCGGCGGGCGGAATCGGTGGCGGCGTCGAGCCGCCGCGAACCAGGAAGATCGGGGCATTCGCGCCGGAGGTGTTGGGCGTCGGCGTTGGGACCGGCGGAGGGGTGACGGCCGGACTCTGGGGGCGCGGCGTGGCGTAGAGCGAAGCCGCGCCGCTCTGGACCGGTCCAAACGTCGGAGTCGGCGCAGGGCTTGGGCTCACCCCGGCGGAGGGCGACGGCGCAGGAGTGGCCGGTGAGGGTTGGAGCTGGGCGACCTGTTGCGCGCAGGTGGTGGCGTTGAGCAATCGCAGCGCACGCTGCATACGGCTCTGTGCGCCCAGCGACGGGCGCGGCAGATAGGCGCACAGCAGCGAGACGATGCAGGCGAACGCGACCGAGGTGCGGGCCGGGTTGAGGCGATACGGCATCGGCTAGTGCTCTTCTAACCAGAGCAACGTGCCGCCCACCGAGCCCATGATGATATTCGGGACCCAGGCCGCGACGTATGGATTCACCGCTCCGCTCTGGCCGAAGGCCGATGCCGCCGAACTCATCAGGAAGTAGACGAAGAACGCGAGGATCGCCAGCGCCGTGCCCAGCGTTCGCCCGCGCCGGCCGAAGCGCAGTGCCAGCGGCAGTGCGATGAGCACACCGATGAAGCAGGCGAAGGGCCACGCAAGCTTATTTGCGAGGTTGATCTCGAGGTTTCCGAGCGCCATGCCGCCGATGCCCTGAGCTTGAAGCGACTTCACCTGCGCCGCGAGCCGTTTGCTGCTCATCGTCCATGGATCACTGTTGAGGCTGCTCAAGAACGACGCGACGGTTTCGCCCAGCGGCAACCCGATGCGAAACGTTTTCACGCGTTGCTGTTGGGTGACGAAGCCGTCAGGATTATAGCGCGTCTGAATGGCGTCGTGGAGAACGAGGATCGTGCCCTTGACCGTGGCCGTCTTGGCTTGCACGGTCTGGCTCCAGTAGCCGTCGTGGCCCGGCTGGAAGATCTGCACGCCGAGCATCGTCTTTTCGTTGGGGGAGACCTGGGTCACGTAGAAGACGTTTCCGGTATCGGGGTCCTTGCGGAAAAACTGCGTTTCGATGGGAAGCGAGTTGGTGTGGTAGATGATTTGGTAGAAGGTGCGCGTCGACAGGTCGACCGACTTCGGCGCCACGTATTCGTTCATCGAATAGGCCAGCAGAAACATCGCGAAGCCGAAGATGAGCGGCGTGAGCGCAAAGCGCCAGAGCGGAATGCCGGCGGTGCGCATCGCGGTGACTTCATTGTCGCCCATCAGCCGGCCCATCGCCAGCAGCGATGCAAAGAGGCTGGCAAACGGGAAGGCCATCGGGATCGCTTGCGGCACGCGGAAGAGCACGAAACGCAGCACGAGAAAGAACGGCGCGTGCTGGTTGATCAGCGTGTCGGCGGCGATGAAGAAGATGTTGAGCGCCCAGAAGAGCAGAAAGGCGCCGAACGCAAAGAGAAACGGCCCGACCATCTCGGCAAGGAGATACCGGTCGAGAATCGGCAGGCGCGGCATCGCTACGCGCAGATGCGGCAGCGGGCGCGTATCGGAGAGCGTTGCCATTGTGCCGGTGAGTGAGCTAGTAGCTCCGGTACGCGTTGAGTACGCGAATCACGTAGTCGCGCGTCTCGGGGTAGGGCGGAACGCCGTGGTATCGATCCACCGCTCCCGGGCCGGCATTGTAGGCCGCCACCGCCAGCGTCACATCTCCGTGGTAGCGTGTCAGTAGCGTGTGCAGATAGGATGCGCCGCAACCGACGTTCTCGGTGGGATCGAAGGCGTTGCCGATGCCGCAGGCTTGCGCGGTGCCCGGCATGAGTTGCATGAGGCCCTGCGCACCCGCCACGCTGATGGCGGAGGGATCGCCCGCCGATTCGGTCATCAGGACGGCGCGAACCAGCGCCGCCGGAACGCGGTTGATGGCCGCCGCCGAGTTCACGAGCCGGTCGATCTGGCCCGGGTCGAGGGCGTGCGGGGCATAGGGAAGGTAGCCGGTCCCTCCGCACCCGTAGAGCAAGCCCAAGAGCATCCAGAGCCCTCGCAGACGTTTCATCCCACCTCGAACGGTACCACGGACTGGGCGCGGTGCGGCCAGCCCCGGTAGATTTCTCACTGCATTTTCTGCGACGCTCGCCCACGGCCTTGTGGCCGGCCGGTCGCCGAGAAGATTGTGGAGCGCCGGCCAGGGCGACCGAGCGCTTACTGCCCCGCTACCTCGACGTAATCCCGCTCGCCCGTCTGCGGATTGTAGCGGACTTCAAGCAGCTTTCCGCTGGTGGGATCGATGAAGCGATCGCCGGGCGGTAGCGAGAGCGCTCGAAGAGGATCGCCGCTACGAGCGCGGTGCCGCCGACGAAGATCACTCCGCCTGCGACGAGCAGAAGGACGGCGGCGAGCAGGAAGGCGCGCCGAAGCATCGTCAGGTGCCGGGTTCGATGACCGCCGCGGTGCCGTAAGCGGTGATCTCGCCTCCGGCCAGCGCGTCAGCGCCGGTCGAAGGCTTCCTGTGCCGTGCGCACCGCAGGCATATGGCGCTCCGCCCAGCGCGCGAGTGCGCGCAGCGGCTCGTCGAGCGTCTGCCCCAACGGCGTTAGCGAATACTCGACGCGCGGAGGGATCTCGGGGTAAAGCCTGCGGATCACCAGGCCATCCCGTTCTAGGTCGCGCAGCGTCTGGGTCAGCATTTTTTGCGAGATCCCGGAGATCGACCGGCGCAACTCGCCGAAACGGACGGGGCCATCCGCACGCCCCAAGATGCCGATGATCAGCGTCGTCCACTTGTCGGCGATGCGGTCGAGCAGTTCGCGCGTCGGGCAGTTCCCCGAGAACGCATCGGGCTCTTTCTTGGTTACTCCTGGGTACCTATGCAACATGCCGGTGCCTTCTTGCGGGTTATTGTTTGGTGTGGAATAGTAACTATACCACGAGAGGAGAGTTACGTGAACAGGACACTTGCGAAGTACGCGATCGACCCGGCCCACACGTCGGTTGAGTTCATCGTCCGTCATATGATGATCGCGAAGGTTCGCGGAGCCTTTGCCAAGGTTACCGGCGGTTTTGCCGTCCCCGAAGGCGGCGTCATCCCGGAAGACATCGAGGCGAAGATCGAGGTCGACTCCATCGACACCCGCGAGGCGCAGCGCGACGAGCATCTGAGATCCGGCGACTTCCTGGATGCCGCCACCTATCCCAGCATCGTCTTTAAGAGCGGCAAGATCGAGGGCTCCGGCGAGCGCTTCGAGGTTCACGGAGAGATGAGCATGCACGGGGTAACGCGCCCGGTCGTGTTGGAGGCCGAGTTCGAAGGGCGCGGCAACGACCCGTGGGGGAACAGCCGCATCGGTTTCAGCGCTCGCACCGCCATAAGCCGAAAGGATTTCGGGCTTACGTGGAACCAGGCGCTCGAGGCTGGTGGTGTGCTCGTCAGCGATGACGTTCGCATCGAACTCAACGTCGAAGGCATTGCGCAGAAGTAATCATATCATCGCTTGAGCATTTCGCGTGCGGCGTTCCAGCCCGCGGCGCCCATCACGCCGCCGCCGGGGTGTGCGGCTGCACCGCAGAGATACAGGCCCTCGACCGGCATGCGGTAACTCGCAAAGCCGGGAACGGGGCGAAACGCGAAGAGTTGGTGCAGCGCCATCGAGCCCTGAAAGATATTGCCGCCGGTGAGGTTGAACGTGCTCTCGAGATCGACGGGGGTCAAGATTTGGCGTGCGACGACCGAACCTCTGAATCCCGGCGCGTATCGCTCGACGATATCGAAACAGCGATCGGCGAAGTCGTTCTTGCGTTGTTCCGTCCAAGCGCCGTCTGCGAGCGTATAGGGCGCATATTGGACGAACATCGACATGAGGTGCCGGCCCGGCGGTGCCACGCTCGGATCGACCGACGATGGGATCGTGCACTCCACCACCGGCTCTTTCGATGGCCGGCCGTACTTCGCATCGTCGTAGGCGCGTTCGATGTAGTCTTGGTCGGGGCACAGATGAATCGTGCCGCGGTGCTGCGGGCCGGCATCGGTGCCCGGGTATGCCGTAAAGTTCGGCAGTCCCGCCAGCGCGACGTTGATTTTCACGGAGGCGCTGCTATAGTCGATACGCTCGATCGCCGAGCGAAAATCCGGCGGCAACGCGTTTGGATCGAGCAATTGCGTGAAGGTGATCCGGCAATCGGCGTTGCTCGCAATTTTGCGGGCATGGAACTCGTCGCCGCCGGTCAGCGCGACGCCCGTCACAGCGCCGTTGTGCGTGAGGATCTTTGCGACCTCCGCTCCGGTGCGAATCTCGACGCCGAGATCTTTCGCGGCACCCGCGAGCGCTTGCGTGAGACCGCCCATGCCGCCGCGGACGTAACTCCACACGCCGCGCGTACCGTTGGTCTCGCCCATGACGTGATGGAACAGCACGTAGGCGGTTCCCGGCATCGACGGCGCGGCAAACGCGCCGATGATCGCGTCGGTCGCAAGCGTACCTTTAAGTTCCTCGGACTCGAACCAGCGATCGAGGATCGGCCGCGCGGCGCCGGTGAGCACCTCGACGGCTTCGCCCATTCCGGATCCGAGCTTCGCCATCGCGCGGCCTAGCTTTATCATCGCGAGAAGCGCGCCGGCGTTCGGCCGGACGATGTTCGGCGGCGTCTGCGTGAGCGTCGGCTCGACGACCGACGCTACGCGTTCGAGCATCTCCTCGTACTTTGGATAGTTCTCCGCATCTTTCTTGCTGAACTTGCCGATCTCGCGCACGTTCGTCGCGCGTTCGGGCCCGAGCAGCAGATGGCGCCCGTCGAGAAACGGCGTGAACGACGACGGATTGCGTTCGATGACGTCAAATCCGTACGCGCGTAGGCGCAGGTCTCGAACGATCTCCGGCCTAAACAGGCTGTTGACGTAGGCCGCCGTCGATACTTTGAAGCCCGGGAAGGTCTCTTCGGTGACACAGGCTCCGCCGACGACGTCGCGCCGTTCGAGCACGAGCACCCTCCACTTGGCTCGCGCGAGATAGCAGGCCGTCACGAGCCCGTTATGCCCACCGCCGATGATGATCACATCGTAGTTTCTCGCCATGCCCGTGGATGCCACGGCAAGCGTCGCTTTTCATTCTTCCTCGACCGTTCTCGCACCAGCCTCCCTCCGATGGGTGGACCCTTAAGCCGCGCCTGAAGGCGGCACTAACCTGCGCGAAAGCGCAAGGCCGGCTCCATCGCATCAACGCCAAGTTTCTCCTGCCTCATGAAGGCGCTGTACGCCATGACCGAGGCCACGCCGGCAACGCTGCTTCTAGCGTACTGTGGCGAGGCACGATGAGCGCGGAGCCACCGCATTTTCGTCGTCTCGCTCTGTCTCGTACGGATACGATCCCGCCGCGGACGACATGCGCGCACGGTCGTAATGGTCGATGCCTTCGAGAATTCCAAGCAATCCCGGCTGCTCCGCGAAATAGACGCGGTGCTGTCCGCGCAGGGATTCCATCTCGGGCTGGCAATCGCCGACAACGATGCCGAGACTCTCTCCGCGGAGCATCTCGATGTCGTTTCCCGAATCTCCGGCGACGAGAAACCGATCCAATGGAAGCTCCCAGCGATACGAGAGGTACCGAATAGCCGAACCTTTCGACGCGCGAACCGGCAAGACGTCCAGATACCGTCCATGCGAATAGACGAGAGAGGCGCGCAGGCCGCGCTCGCGTAGGCGTCGCTGCGCTGCAGCGAGAGAGAAACCGCGAGAGGGATCGACCGAGTAGCTGATCTTGAAATCGCGCTGGTTCGCGCGCTTCTGCAACCCCATACCGGAGACGCCCTTCAAAGCGTCGAGCACCTCTTCTCGGCGCCAATCGTGGCTGACGAACCGGCGCCAGCCGCCATCCGGCTCCATGTTCGGGCCGTAGTAAATCTCCGTGCCGACGGCGGCGATCAACACTGCGGGGACCGGAAGTTGCAAGTCTTTGAAGAAACGGGACGTGCTCTTGAGCGAGCGGCCGGTCGCGATGGCGAAAGCCGTGTGTTCCTGATTCTCCTCAAGCCATGTCAGGAATCTCTGCCAAGCATCGGGTGGTCCGCAAAGCGTGTTGTCTAGGTCGCTGACCAGCACGCGCTGCACGATTGGCAGTGGGTTCACCTGACGGTGAAGCGCAAGCCCAAGCGTCCTCCTGCGATGCTTCGCCCCACGGCGGACGACCTGCTTGACGGCGCGCAGGTACGTTGCCACATGCCCTTCCCATGTGTAATGGCGCGTGACGCCGGCGATGCCTTGCCGCGACCACACGGCCCACCGCCGCTTATCGGAAAGCACCGTGCTGATCGCTGCCGTGATCGCGCCGGTGTCGCGCGGGTCCACGAGCAAGCCGTTGCGGCACTGCGCGACGATTTCCACCGGACCGCCGTTGTCGGTGGCCACAATCGGTAGGCCCGATGCAGCGGCTTCGAGCAGCGTGAGTCCAAAGTTCTCGTTGAGGGCTGGATTGACGAACAGCCCGCGTGTGACCGCGGCGTAGCGCATGAACTCGGGCACGTCGTCGGCCGCATGTTGCTTTGGTATCGCAACGTGGCCGTAGAGATCGTAGAGGTCGATGGCCAAGAGGAGCTTCGTTAGTTCTGTGCGCTCGTTCTCTTCCATCGTCGTAATATCCGAACGGTTTCCGGCGATCAGCACGAGATTCGCGACGTTGCGCAGCCGCGATTCTTCCGCGAAGGCGCGAACCAGCGCGGAGAGGTTCTTCGCCTCCGCCGGACGCGCGATGCCCAAGATCGTCGGCTTATCGGGATCGCACAAGAAGCGGCCGAGCAGTTCGCGTATGCGCGGAGCGGGTTGACGCCGGGGCTTCGAGATGAAGCGCGCCACATCGACTCCCGGCGGGATGACGGTGGCGCGACGCTGCTCGAAACGCTCGTAGAGACCGTACTGGTGCTCGATCTCCTGGCGCGTACTCGCAATCACCAAGCGCGCCGTCTCAAGGGTTTCTTCCTCGGCGTGGATGCGGCGCGCGAGATTGAATTTCCGCTCGATCGCCTCTCCGGACCTGCCGGACGCGAGCAGCCGGTCTCGCTTGAAGCGGCCGAGAGAGTGTCCGGTGAAGATGAGCGGCACACCGAGCAAGCGAGAAAGATGCGTTCCGACGTAGCCCGCATCCGCATAGTGCGCGTGGATGGCGTCAGGAATACGCCCCTGGCGCCTGAGGAAGTGCAGGCACGAGTCGACCAGCGCGTCCAGATGCTCCCAAAGCATCTCCTTGCGCAGGTAGCGCGCGGGGCCGAACGGCAAGCGAACGATGCGAGCGCTTCCCTCTAACGATTCCTCCGGAACGGCATAATCCGCTGAATAGCGCGGATCGCGAATGAGACGCGTCACTAAATCGACGCGACCGATCTCGGTATGGCGTCCGAGCGCACGCGCCAAATCTACGACGTAACCGGTTTGACCACCCGTATCGGCATTGGCTCCAAGCTCAAGATCGTGACCGCGTATAAGACCATGAACGCTTAATAGTAAAATATACATCATACCGGCTCGCCGTTACGCGGCGAGGAGAGTCGATCATGACCCGACTCATCGATGTCACTGGTTTGGTGCAAATCCGTGACGTACCTGCATGGGGTGCATCTCGTGAACGGAAATCCTGCAGGGACGGACATCTTGGTTCTTGGTTCTTGCCGGTCGCGGCAGCGGCATGGACTGGCCGATACATTCTCTTGGTTGCCCACCACGAAATCTGAAACATCCCTAAGGATCAAGCCGTGAAACCCGGTCCAGCGGCAAGCTCGATGCCGAGATAGGGGAATGCTTCTGTATGCACGACCCGCAAAGAATCGCGGCGCGAATCTGCATTAGCTGCGTCACCGGGATCTTTTCAGAACGCGAAAGACCAGTTATACTTGGAAGGATGAAATTTTCGGCTCCTGAAGAGGCAGGATTCGCAATCGGCAAGGAAAGTTGTTCTGCATGAAGAACGGCAAACTCACGGTCATCGATATCTTCTCCGGCGTTGGCGGGATGTCGCTCGGCTTCGCTCGGAAGAACAGTTTTCGCGTCGTCGGAGCAGTCGACAACGATTCGCAAGCATCCGCTGTATACGCGAAAAACATCGGAATCGAACCGATAACGGATGACGTTCGGAACGTTTCGGCTCGAACTCTGTTGCGACGTTCCGGCCTTCGCAAAGGAGAATGCACGGTCCTTATCGGCTGCGCACCGTGCCAGAGTTTCAGTGAGTTGGAGGCAAAACGCCCCAAGAACGCGTCCCGCAAACCGCGTAAAGACGAGAGTCAGGGGTGAAGGCTACGGAAGCGCCTCCTGTCGGAGGCGCTTTCCCGTTCATCTTCACTGACGAATCCGGTGTTGTCGTAACGTCGCAGACGGAGCCGTTCTACGGCGTGGGGATGATCAAGCTGGCCGACGCGGGGCGCTGGGCCGACGACTTGAACCTCATCCGTGACAGGTTCGTTTCGGCGATCCAGGAGCGTATTACGCAGACTCGCGAGCGAAGGGCCGCAAGGGGCGAGGTGTTGCCACCACGCCCGAAGTTTCCGCGGTCGGCAATAGAGTTTCACTTCGCAGAGATAAAAATTCACACGCGACGCTTCTATGAAGAGCTGGTTGATTATTTTGTGAGCCAACAGGACGGATATTTTTGCGCCCTCGTCATCGACAAACGCAGGCAGGGAATAGATCCCATGGCTGCGTGCCACTCAAGTTGGGACGCGCTGATAACGTATTCGCTGATGCTGTTGAAGAACAATATTGGGTCGTCAGAAAAAGCCATCGTTATCTCGGACAACTACCAAAAGCCGCGTAACCATCCGCACTACTTCGAGCGTCAAGTCGTGCGCGGCCTTGGGGCACGGGCGGCCAACGTCGTGATGATGGACTCGTCTGCGTCCATCTTCCTCCAGCTAGTTGACGTGCTGCTCGGCTGCGTGATGTACCACTACAAGATGCCGGTACTGACCAGGGTTGACAGTGAAAAGAAAGCCGTTGCCGATCGCCTAGCGGCGGCCTACGGCATAGGGTCGTTCGCGGCTCGGGGGAACTTCCGGCTCAAGAAACCGAACTACCTCAGCGTCTGGCCATTCTCGCCGCGGTATCAAATCGTCCGCACCTAGCCCGAGAAAGCGAGAAGCCGGCTGATCACTCAAGTGAACACCGACTCTCCGCACATCTAGTATACCCTAGACAGCTAAGAAGTTCAACCGGTTTCGTATACAAATCTGTAGTTCACTCGCGCAGAGCCAGCGAATTTGTATACGTTCTATTGTCGAATTGTTGCCAATTCCTTATACTGGGTACCCCATGGCCGAAGAGACTGGCGAAGCGAAGGACAAACCGAGGAATCTAACGATTCGAGACGTTCCGAGCGACGATCATGCCGCGCTTGAACGCATGAGGAAGAGGCTTCGCATGCCCCGGGAGCAGTTCGGCCGGACGCTGATACATCTAGCGATTTGGAGCGCCCCTTCGATATTCGAGAAGGAGCTACGCGAGGCGCTTGGCACTGAGGGGCCCATTGAGGACGGCGTCGCCGACGAAGCCGAGCCGGGTTAGCCATCGGCCTTGGCCTACGCCTTGTCGGTTAGCTCCCGCTAGACCAGTTGCTTGCTGTCGCCACCCACACACACGATTTTAACACGCCCTCTTGGACGCGGAAGAGTCCTGGCCAGTCGCACGTACTTCTGGACAGTCGCATTTTCTTCCGACATCCACACCACACCACACCTTGCCTTCGTCTGACCCGGGGCGTATAGTGGGGCAAAGTGGCACGAAGTGGTGGCTGAGGGAGGGCTCATGCACGCGGAGCTACCGCGGTTCACGGGTTCGGTGGAGCATGCCCTCGACGAAAAGGGTCGCCTTGTCGTGCCCGCTCGTTTCCGCGAGCGGTTGGGGACCGGCTTTGTTCTGACGATCGCCCAGCCCGATCCGTGCCTGGCGCTCTATCCGGAGCCGACCTGGGCGGGGTTCTGCGAACGCCTCGAGGCGGCTCCACGCAAGGACGAGCGGTTCCGCCGCCTCGTCCGGCATCTCTTCGCCCATACCGAAGAGGTGGCGTGCGATGCCCAGGGCCGCCTGCTCGTCCCGGCGCCGCTGCGGGCCTACGCCGGCATCGAGCGGGAGATCATCTCCATCGGCTCCCTCGTGCGGGTCGAGGTTTGGGCCAAGGAGCGCTACGCCGCACATGCTGCGCCGCAAGGTGAGGTCGCCGAGTTCATGGCGGACCTCGGGCTGTACTGATGTGGTGCGCCCGTGAGTCACACTCCCGTCCTCTTGCGCCCGGCGCTGGAGCTTTTGGCGATCCGTCCGGATGGGGTCTATGTGGATGCGACCTTCGGTGGCGGCGGGCATACGCAAGCGATCCTGGCTTGCTTGACCTCGGGGCGTTTGATCGCCTTCGATGCGGACCCAGAGGCCCAAGAACGGGCGGCCACGATCCTGGACCCGCGATTCTCCTTTATAGCAGCCAACTTTCGCGAGCTTTCGACACGGCTCGATGCCATCGGTGTCGAGCAGGTCGACGGCGTCCTCTTCGACTTGGGGGTATCGTCCATGCAGTTTGATGACGGTCTGCGCGGCTTTTCGTTCTCCGCGAATGCGCCGCTCGACATGCGCATGAATCCGCACGCCGGTCCGAGCGCTTACGACATCCTCACCAGTGCAAGTGAGACCGAACTTGCCGATATCTTCTTCCACTACGGCCAGGAGCGCGCCGCTCGCCGCATCGCGCGGATCGTCGTCCGCCGCCGGGAGAGCGGAACCTTGCCCAAGACGGCCACCGAGTTTGCGGCGATGGTCTCCGGCGTGGTGCAACGTAAAGGATACCGCGAGCGCATCCATCCGGCGACGCGCGTCTTCCAGGCGTTGCGCATCGTCGTCAACGACGAGCTGGGTTCCTTGCGCGATGGCCTCGATTCCGCGATCGGCCGCCTGCGCACCGCCGGCCGCGTCGTTGCCATCAGTTTTCACTCGCTCGAAGATCGGATCGTCAAGACGACCTTCCGCGAAGACGAGCGCGTGACGCCGGTTACGCGTAAGCCCATCGTGGCAGAGCAAACCGAAATCGACGAGAACCCGCGTTCGCGTAGCGCAAAGCTGCGCGGCGCGGAACGCAAGGTAGGGTAGCGGGGTGGTGCATCCTCGCCCGAGCCCCGGACCGGGGCAACCGCGCAGCGGTAATGTGCGTCGCGCCCGCTACGCTGCGCAAGAACGGGTCGAGCGCAGCGCGCGGGCGCGATACCTGCCGATCCTTCGCTTCTGCGCGATGCTGGCCGTCGTGCTTGCTATCGTACTGGGGTACGTGACGCTGACGGCCAACGTGACGAGCTTAGGCTATGCGGTGGCAAAGGTCGATAGTCAGCGCAATCACCTGATCGATCAAACCTTGCGCTTGGACGATCGGCTTGGTGTGCTCACGAGCGATGCACGGCTGGCGCGCATTGCAAAGAAGCTGGGCATGCATGAGCCCCGCCGCTTTGCCATCGTCTACGTGCAAGCGCCGAATCAAGCTCGACAACGGGTCGCGTTCCTGTCGTCGCTGTTCGACCTGCTTCACCACGCGCGGTAGGGATGCATCGGCGGGCCCTTGCGCGCGTCGCGACCATGCGGGCGAAGCTCCTTTTTTTCGGATTTCTGGCGATCGCAGGGTATTTGACGTGGCGATTGATCGACGTGCAGATTCGGCAGGGTCCGGTACTGGCCAAGGCGGCGCTCGCCCAACGCTCCGATACAGTCGATCTCTTTGCGCGTCGCGGCAGCATCCTCGATCGCGACGGGCACATCCTCGTTCGTTCGCTTCCGTCGCAGAGCATCTATGCGGTGCCGCACGACATCGATCATCCCGATCGAGTCGCCGCCGGGCTCGAGCGCGTCGTCGGGAAACTCTCGCCGTCCGTTATCGCGGATCTCCACGACCGGCACCTGTGGTTTGTCTGGATTGCCCGCAAGGTGCCGCACGCATGGGCGAAGGCCGTCAAGGCGCTGCATCTGCCGGGCGTGCAATTGGAAGAGGAGCAGACCGGCCGCCGGTATGATGCAGTCGGTACGCTCGCTTCGCCGATCATCGGTTTTGTCGGGACGAATGAACAGGGGCTCGATGGGCTCGAATACGCCTACAACGGCTGGCTGCGCGGGCATCCCGGCAAGGAGACGCTGGAGACCGATGTCTTCGGCCGGCCGATCCCGTTCGGCAAGCGAACCATTATCAAGCCCGCTCGGTCTGGTTACTCGATCGAGCTCACGATCGATTCTTATCTGCAGTTTGTGGCCGAGCAAGCCTTAGGCGCACAGGTCAAGAGATACCATGCCAGCAGCGGGACGGCCATCGTCATGAACCCGCGCACCGGCGCGGTACTCGCGATGGCCTCCCTGCCGGACTTCAATCCTAATCGCTTCTGGAAATACTCCGCTTTCGACTGGCGCGATCGCGCCGTTGAGGACGCCTACGAACCCGGGTCGACGTATAAGCTCGTCATGGCGGCCGGCGCCTTGCAGAGCGGAAAAGTGACCCCGCAGTCGCGCTTCCCCGCTCGCAATTCGATCACTGTCGGTGGGCGCACACTCTATAATGCAGAAGATGGACTTGCGGCAAAAGGCGCGACCGAGACGTTGGAGACCATCATCGCCGATTCGCTCAACGTCGGTGCCGCGGAAGTCGGGATGAGCATTGGAGCGCGAACGTTCTACACCATGGAGATGAAGGCGGGCTTCGGCAAGCCGACGCACATTGGGCTGCCCGGTGAGAATCCGGGCATTGTGCCGCCGCCCAGCCAATGGAGCGGCTCGTCGCTGGCGACGATGTCCTTCGGACAGGGCGTGGCGGTCACGCCGCTGGCGCTTGCGCGCTACTACTGCGCGATTGCCAACGGCGGTCTGTTGTTGCGTCCGCGGATCGTGCGCGCGGTCTTAAACCAGAAGGGCAAGGTCGTCTATATGTATCCGACCGAGATCGAGCGGCGGATCTTCTCCCCGAAGACGGCACGAGAGCTCTTGACGTTCCTGCGCGCGGTCGTGACGCGCGGCACCGGCGATCCCACGGCGCAGATCCCCGGCTACAAGACCGCCGGAAAGACCGGGACCGCGCAGGTCGCCGTCAACGGCGTCTACCAGCGCGGGCTCTACATTGCCTCGTTCATCGGGATGGTGCCCTACCCGCGCGTGCGCTACGTCATCTTGGTGAAAGTCGACCATCCGGTTGGATCTTACTACGGGACGACCGTCGCCGCGCCGGCCTTCTCGAAGATCGCGCTAGCGGCGATGCTGCGTGACGAGGCGCGTCCTCGACCATCATCCAGTCCGTCGGCGGCACCGTGACGGCGTCGACGCTCGCCGCGTTGCTGGCCGGCATCGACGGCGTACAGTTGTCCGGTGACGCCGGTGTGCCGATCACCTCGCTTGCGATCGACTCGCGTGAAGTTCAACCCGGCGCCCTGTTTATCGCCTTGCGCGGAGAGCACAGCGACGGCCACGACTATCTCGAGCAGGCGGTGCGGCGCGGCGCCTCTGCCCTCGTGGTCGAAGCGCGGGCTCAGGTGCCCGGCGTCGATCAGGTCGCGATCGCGCGCGTGCCCTCGACGCTCGCTGCCGTTTCACGCATCGCGGCGGCGTTCTACGGCGAACCGTCGCGCGCTCTCGATGTCGTCGGCGTTACCGGCACCAATGGGAAGACGACCACGACCATCCTCTTGGCAGCGATTCTGGGAGTGGCAGGCCGGCCTTGCGGCATCATCGGCACGATCGGCGCGCACCTCGGTACGCGCACATGGGAGCTGGCGAACACGACTCCCCTAGCACCGCAGTTGCATGGCCTTCTCGCGGAGATGCGCGAGGGCGGGGCTCGCAGCGTGGCGATGGAGGTCAGTTCGCATGCGTTGGCGCTCGGTCGAGTCGAAGACGTTGCGTTCGCCGTTGCCGCGTTTACCAACCTCACACGCGATCACCTGGACTTTCACGCCGATGTGGAAAGCTACGCAGCCGCCAAGCACCATCTGCTGGAACTTGCTCCCGCCTGCGTGCTGAATCGAGACGATCCCTACGGTAAGCGTTGGGCCGATGAACCGGCGACGACTCGGCGGATCGTGACGTACGCCCTGAACGAGAGCGCCGACCTCGTCGCTCACGGGCTCAAGCTTACGCCGGACGCAAGCCGTTTCGTCGTAGATGGGCAGCGCTATGAGCTACGGCTTCCCGGCGCATTTAACGTTGCAAACGCGCTCTGCGCGATCGCCTGCGCGCGGCTGCTTGGAGTTGACGATGCTGCGAGTGCCCGGGGGCTGGCAAGCGTCGAGATGGTGCCCGGCCGGATGCAACGACTCGAAGGCGCGGGAATCGGCGTCATCATCGACTACGCCCACACCCCCGATGCCTTAGAGCACGCGCTCGACGCCCTGCGCGCCACGACAGGCGGCCGGCTCCTCGTCGTCTTCGGGTGTGGAGGCGACCGCGATCGCGGCAAGCGCGCGGAGATGGGCGCCGTCGCCGCCCGCTTGGCGGATCGCGTCTACATCACCTCGGATAACCCGCGAAGCGAGGACCCGCAGGTGATTGTCGACGAGATTCTCGTTGGGCTCGGCACGACTCCCTGTGTCGTCGAGTTAGATCGGCGGCTGGCCATCGAACGCGCCGTCAGCGAAGCGGAGCGCGCAGACGTCGTCCTCGTCGCGGGCAAAGGGCATGAACGGTATCAGATCGTCGGCGATCGCATCGTGGCGTTTGATGACGTGCAGATCGCGCGTCAAGCGCTGGCGCAACGGTGTGTGCCGCGATGAGCCTTCCCTTTGACGTAGCGGTCGCGGCCATGGGAGCGAAGGTCTTCGAGGCAGAGCGCGCGCCGCTCGAGCTGCGCATTTCGACCGATACGCGCCGGTTGAATGCCGGCGATACCTTCTTAGCATTGCGCGGTGAGCGCTTCGACGGCCACGACTACGTTGCGCGCGCGGTCGAAGCAGGCGCGGCGGCCGTCGTGCTCTCCGATGAGCGGGCTCGCGTGGCCGGCATCACCACGCTGCTCGTCCCCGATACGCTCGTTGCCTATCTCGCCCTGGCGGCTGCCGCGCGCCGGCGATTCTCCGGTAGCGTTATCGCCATTACGGGCAGCTCCGGCAAGACCACCACCAAGGAACTGCTGCGAGCGCTGCTCGCGTTGCGATACGGCGAGCGCGTCATCGCCTCTCCGGCAAATGAGAACAACGAGATCGGAGTCAGCCGGCTACTCTACGAGCGTACCGATGCCGACACGGCGGTCCTCGTTCTCGAGATGGGAGCGCGCCACTACGGAGACGTCGCGACGCTCGTGGCTGCCGCGCGACCGACGATCGGCATTCTTACGAATATCGGCGAAGCTCACCTCGAAATTATGGGGACGCGCGAGCGCTTAGCCCAGACGAAGCTTGGACTCTTCAGCACCGGAGCCCGGCCCATCCTCAATCTCTTTGACGCGGTCTCACGCCGGGCCGCTGCCTCCATGGCGCGTTCGCCGGCATGGTTTGGTTCGTGCGATGAGCTCTCTGATGAACTGGATGCTGTCGAACATGCAACCCTCATTGTGGGGCAGCGCCGGCTCGTCACCGTGCGCGGGTCGTTGCGCGAGGAGCGCGCGATCGAGGTGACTCTCCCCGGAGCGCACAATCGCGCGAATCTTGCTGCAGCGATCACTGCGGCGTTAGAGTGCGGCGTCGCCCTCGATGCGATCGTTGCTGCGATCCCGGCGCTCGAACTGCCTGCCGGCCGCTTTCAACGACTCGTGGTCGCAGCCGGGCCGCGCATCATCTACGATGCCTACAATGCAAACGTCAGCGCGATGTGCGCCGCGCTCGATGCCTTTGCGCAGGAGCCGGGGCAACGCCATATCGCCGTGCTCTCCAGCATGGCCGAGTTGGGCCCGGAGGCTGCCTCCTTGCACGAACGCGTCGGCGCTCATGCGGCGTTGCGCAACGTTGACATCCTCCTCGTTGGGGGTGACTATGCCGACGATCTGGCTCGCGGTGCCGAGCGAGCAGGGCTCTCCTCGGAGCGCATCCTGCACTTTACGACGAACGAAGAGGCTGCAGCGTGGCTGCGTGCTAACGGCCGCTGCGAGGATGTCGCTCTGTTGAAAGGATCGCGCCGGTATCGCTTGGAGGAGATCGTCCTTCGCTTGGGAGTCGCATGAAAACGCTTGAGGTCCGCCGCTCCGGGGGGGCGCCCGGCATCGTTGCGCTGCCGGTGCGTACGCGCTTGGTTGTCCCCGGCGATGATCTGGGTGCGCTGGTGGAAGCGGCGGTGCGCGGCATCGCTCGCCGCGGTGATGTCGTCGCCGTCTCCGAGACGGCGGTGGCCATCGCTCAGGGTGCGTTCGTCGCTGCCGAATACGTGCGGCCAAGCCGGCTTGCCTTGCTGCTCGCGCGGCACGCCGGGGCCCTTGCCACGGTCAATCAACCGGAGTCAATGCAACTGGTGATCGAGAGCGTCGGCGCGCCGAAGGTTCTCTATGCGGCGGCGATGCAGGTCCTTGGACGGTTGGGGGGCCGGCGCGGCTTGTTCTACGAGATTCTCGGCGAAGCCATTGCTGCGATCGACGGATACACCGGGACGCTCCCACCGTACGAACGCGCGATCGTCTTGGCGCCACGCGAGCCGGACGCGGTAGCGCAGGCGCTCTGCGATCGCATCGGTGTCGCCTGCGCGGTCGTGGATGCGAACGACCTGCAGAAGGTCAAGGTTCTTGGCGCATCCCAGAGCGTCGACCGGCGGATGGTCGAGTGGGCGCTGCTCGATAACCCGCACGGAAACGGCGACGAACAGACGCCGGTCGTGGTGCTGAAGTGGCGCGGCGAGGGCGAGAATCCGTTCCTGACAGAGGATGCTGCATAATGGCGCTCTTGACAACGATCGGTGCGGTCGCGATGGGCTTCCTCATTGCGTTCCTCGTCGGTGGGGGCGCCTTGCCGGTGTTGCGGCGCTTGCAGTTTGCGCAGCGTGCCTACGAAGATGCCCCGCCGGCGCACCAGGCCAAGAGCGGAACTCCCACCATGGGCGGAATCGTGTTCGTCGCGGCACTAGTACCGCTGCTCTTCGCCTGGAACGCTCCCTTCGGCAGGCAGCTATTTGCCGTGGTTGCCGTCTGCGCCGGTATCGGACTGATCGACGATCTCTTGGCGATTGCCAAAGGGCGGAACCGCGGCTTGCAGGCACGGACGAAGTATCTCTTGTCTGCGCTGGCAGCGGTGTTGTTTCTCGATGCCGTCAGTGCGTCGTACGGATTCTTCCCTCGCGACGTTCTCTTTCACGCAGGCACATTCGCTGTGGTTGTTCCACACTGGGCGTGGCTCATCTTAGGAATCCTCGCGATGACGGGGACGATGCATGCCGTCAATTTGACCGACGGGTTGGACGGCTTAGCGGCGGGCACGATGATCGGGCCGTTGGCCGTGCTGGCCTATATCGGCGCGCAGACGCTATTGCGGGCGCCGGCCGAGGCGGCTCTCGAAGGCCTTGGCGCCTGCGTCGGCTTCCTGATCTATAATCGCCATCCGGCGAAGCTCTTTATGGGCGATACGGGTTCGCTCGCACTGGGAGCGTTGCTCTCCGCCGTCGCCATCCTCGAAGGCGAGATGCTGCTGCTGCTCGTGATCGGCGGCGTCTACGTGGCCGAAGCGCTCTCGGTGATCCTGCAAGTGAGCTACTTCAAAATAACTCACGGCAAGCGCATCTTGCGCATGAGTCCGCTGCACCATCACTTTGAACTCTCCGGCTGGAGCGAAACCAGGGTCACGACGCGCTTTTGGATCGCGTCGCTGGTTTGCTCGCTGCTCGGTTTGGCTATCGTGCGATGAGTTTAACCTTTGGCGCGAACGAGCGCATCCTCGTCATCGGCCTGGGACGCAGCGGCGTGGCGAGCGCCGATGTCCTCTGTGCGCGCGGCGCAACCGTGTATGCCACGGACGAGAAGCCCGCATCCGCGCTGGTCGATGTGCGCGCGCAGATCGAGCGCTACGGCGCGCGTTTCGTCGCGCCCGATGAGCTGAGCGCGCTGGCGCCGCAGCTTAGCGCTGCGGTGCTCTCTCCCGGCGTTCCGCTGACCAGTCACGTCGTGCGCTGCGTTCAGGCGGCCGATGTCCCGGTGCTGAGCGAAGTCGAGGTGGCCTATCGTCTCTGCCGCGCACCGATCATTGCGGTCACGGGAACGAAAGGCAAGTCGACGACGACGGAGCTGATCGGGCACCTCCTGCGTTCCTGCGGAAAAGACGTTCGCGTGGGCGGCAATATCGGCAGCCCGCTGATCGCGCAAGTGCAGGGCATCGAGGCCGACGGGTATGTCGTGGCGGAGGTCTCGTCGTTCCAACTGGAGACGATCCGCGCGTTTCGACCGCTCGTCTCCGTCATCCTCAATGTAACGCCCGACCATCTCGATCGTTACCCGTCTATGGAAGAGTACGCCGAAGCGAAGATGCGCATCTTTGCAAACCAAGGCGTCCACGACATGTTTGTCGGCGATCTCGACGACCCGTTGCTTGCGGCGTTGCATTGGCGCGCGGGAACGCCGCGGCTACAGGCGCGCCAGCTTTGGTATACGCTGGGAGAGCATCACCAATCCGCCACGATGTTCCTACGCGGCGGCGAGATCATCTATGCACCCATTACCGGCGATCCGCGGCCGCAGACGGTGCTTGCGCGCAGCGAAATTCCCTTGGTGGGCGAGCACAATCTCCGCAATACCATGGCCGCGCTCTTAGCGGCCTTGGCCCTGGGGTGCGATCGCGAATCGCTCCGTGCGGCTGTTGCGACGTTTCGCCCACCGGCGCATCGTCTCCAACCGGTGGCCGAGATCGACGGCGTACTCTACGTCGATGACTCCAAGGCGACCAATCCGGACGCGGTACTCGCCGCGCTACGCTCCTACCGGCGGCCGATCGTTCTGATTGCCGGTGGACGCGCCAAAGGCACGGCATTTAACGAGCTGGGTGCAGCGATCGACGCTCGAGCCAAGGCCGTCGTGCTTCTGGGCGAAGCATCGGATGAGATCGCCTCAACCATCACGCGCACCCCGATCGTGCGAGCGGCGACGATGCCGGAAGCGGTGAGCCGAGCCCGGGAGCTGGCCAATCCCGGGGATGTGGTATTGCTCTCGCCGGCGTGTGCCAGTTTCGATCTCTTCACGTCGGCCGAGGATCGTGGCGAGCAGTTCGCCGCCGCCGTGCGAAATGGTGAGGCTCGAGCGCATGCGTAGCGCCGCCGCGCGTACCGATCCACGACGGATCGTCGAACGCGAACCGAGCGTCGCGTCGCGTCGCTCGTATATCGCGGTCCCGCCGGATCGCTGGCTCTTCATCGCGGTTGCGCTGTTGGTCGGCATCGGCTTGGTGATGATCTTCAGCGCATCGAGCGCCACGGCATACGCCGAACACCGGGACACCGCCTACTACCTCAAGCGACAAACGGAGTGGCTCGCCCTTGGGCTGCTCTGCGCCTACATCGCCTATCGTCTTGACTATCGTCTGCTCTATCGTCTCGCCCCCGCCATCTTCATCCTGTCACTGCTGACGCTCGCGGCGGTTTTGGTGCCGCACGTCGGGATCGCGGTGAACGGGGCGCGCCGGTGGCTCGGCTTCCATGCGCTCTCTGTGCAACCGTCTGAGTTTGCCAAACCGGCGCTGATCATCTTTCTTGCTGCGCTGCTAGCGAAGAAGAATGAGAAGATCATCTCGCTCGCCGGCGGCTTGTTGCCGGCATGCGGCGCGATCGTGGCGGTGGCCGTGCTCGTGTTGATGGAACCGGACATGGGGACGGCGAGCCTCTACGCGCTCTTTGGGGCCGTCATGCTCTTTGCCGCCGGAGCGCGGATCACGCATCTGATTGCGGTCGGCGCCGTCACGATTCCACCCGCGGTCCTTGCGATTATCGCCAGCCCCTATCGGCGCGCGCGCATTCTGGCCTTCATCGACCCTTGGAAAGACCCGCAGAATACCGGGTTTCACATCGTGCAGTCCCTCTATGCGCTGGGGAGTGGAGGCTTCTTCGGCGTGGGTTTGGGAAACTCGCGTGCGAAGTTCTTCTATCTCCCCGAACAGTATACCGACTTCATCTTCTCCATCCTTGGCGAGGAACTCGGGCTCATCGGCACGGTGAGCGTCGTGGCGCTCTTTGTGCTTTTGGCGTATCGCGGCATCCGCATCGCGGTCGCGGCGCCCGACCGTTTTGGATGCTACCTAGCGACCGGGTGTACGGCGATGATCGTCCTCCAGGCGTTTGTCAATATCGGCGTCGTCACGTCCTCGTGGCCGGTGACCGGAGTGCCGCTGCCCTTCATATCGTTTGGCGGCAGCTCGCTCATCGTGAATCTTGTGGCCGTCGCGCTGATCGCCAACGTCGGTCGCCAACGCCGCGTCGACGCGGCCTAACGTGCGCGTTATCTTCGCAGGCGGCGGCACCGGAGGCCATCTCTATCCGGCGATTGCGATCGCCGACGCGCTTGGCAAGAGCGCCGAGATCACCTTCATCGGGACGGCAGATCGGCTGGAAGCGCAGATCGTGCCGGCTGCGGGATACCGTCTGCTCACCGTCACCGCTGCACCGTTGCAGCGTGGGCCGTCGCTGGGCTCGCTGCGGGGACTCGCAGCCAACGTCGGCGGCGTGACGGCGGCAATGCGTCTGATCGGTGAGCTGCGCCCGGACATCGTGATTGCCACCGGTGGTTATGTCAGCGTGCCGGTCGTGGTTGCCGCGCGGATACGCCGCTGGCTCGGCATGCCGGTGGCTCTGGCACTCCTTGAGCCCAATGCTCTGGCAGGCCTGAGCAACACGCTCTTGGCTCCGCTCGTCGACGAAGTCTGGGGCGCCGCGTTCGCTCGCGCGCGGGGCTCCATGCGAGCGCGCTTCGTCGTGACCGGTGTCCCGGTGCGCTCGGCCCTGGCGGCGTTGCCCAGCCGTGAAGCGGCCGCGCGCAGACTCGGCCTGGATCCGTCGCTGCGCACCGTGTTGGTCCTCGGGGGCAGTCAGGGCGCGCGTTCGCTCAACGAGCTCGTCGTCGCGTTTTTGAGTGCCTCGTTGCTCCCCTCAGGGTGGCAGGTGCTGCTGGTGGCAGGCGAGCGCGACGGCGCGCGGCTCGAGGGCTTGACCGCTCATCCGGGAGCCGCCGTGCGCGTGGTTGGTTACCTCCCGGAGATGGCCGACGCCTACGCGGTGGCCGATCTCGCCGTGGCGCGAGCCGGGGCTTCGACCCTCGCGGAGTTCGTGGCGGTCGGCCTCCCGTCGATCCTGGTTCCCTATCCGTATGCCGCGCGCGATCACCAGATGGCCAATGCCCGGGCGCTGGCCTCGGCCGGCGCTGCGGTGGTTGTCGAGGACGCGCAGTTCGATGCGCCGCGCTTGGCGCGGGAGTTCGCCGCCCTCTTGGAGGCAGATCGCCTGCAAACGATGGGCAGCGCGGCACGCAGCCTAGGGCGTGCCGATCCGACGGGCCTCATTCTCGCGCGGATCGAGGCACTGATAAAGCGAAGCAAGGCATCGATATGAGTCGGCATCGGCACTTCGTAGGGATCGGCGGCATCGGCATGAGCGCGCTGGCGCGTCTGCTCTTGGCGCGCGGCGAGCGGGTCAGCGGATGCGATGTGCTGGAAACGCCGTTGATCGCTCGCCTACGCGTCGAGGGTGCGCAGATTGCGATCGGACACCACGCCGCTCATCTGGGCGATGCCGATAGCGTCATCGTCAGCTCGGCGATCGACCGGCAGAATCCGGAGATCGTCCAGGCTCGGCGACTGGGCCTTCCGATCGTGCATCGCGGCGAACTCTTGGCCGAACTGCTGGACGAGCGTGACGGGATTGCGATCTGCGGAACGCACGGCAAGACGACGACGACCGCGATGACCCATGCAGTCCTGCGTGCCGGCGGCATCGATGCGGGCTTGGCGCTCGGCGGCATCGACATTGCGCTCGATACGAATGCCTGGCCTCCGGCCGCCGCCTGGTTCGTCACGGAGGCCGATGAGTCCGACGGCTCGTTCATGCGCCTGCATCCCCGGATCGCCGTCTTGACGAACGTTGAAAACGACCATCTCGCAAGCGACGACGAGCTTCCGGCGCTGGCCGAGAGTCTTGCGGCGTTTCTCGCGGGCTTACCACGGGCGGGCGTGGCGATTGTGGGCCTCGATGATCCGCGTTGTGCGCAGTTGCTTGCCGGTCTGCGTACGGTGCGAACCAGAACCTTCGGTCTGGCCGTCCGCGCCGACGTGCGAGCCGAGCGTATTCGTTGCGAAAATTTCAAGACGACGTTTGACGCGGTCGTAGATGGTTGCCGTTTAGGCAGTATTACGCTGCCGCTGCCCGGCGTGATCAACGTGCGCAATGCGCTCGCAGCGCTGACCGTTGGAGGCGAACTCGGTATCCCGTTTGCGCGGATGGCGTATGGCCTCGAAACCTTCCTAGGGGTGCGCCGGCGCTTTGAAGTCCTTTTTGCCGGAGAGCGCATGAGCGTGGTCGACGATTATGCGCACCATCCGACGGCCGTGCGCGAAACCATTGCGGCGGCCCGAGCCGTGCATGCAGGCCCGCTCCTCGTTGCCTTCCAGCCGCACCGCTATACGCGGACCGCCTATCTCGCACCTGACTTTGCGCATGCGTTACGTGGCGCCGACGCGATCTATCTCGCGCCGATCTACGCCGCATCGGAAGAGCCGATCACCGGTGTGGACGTGCATACCGTCGGAGACCCGCTGGAACGTGCCGGTGGCCGCGTCTCTTATGTCACGCAAGTCGACGACCTGGTGGATCGCCTCATCCGCGATGCTCCGCAGGGAGCGCTCGTGCTGATGCTGGGGGCCGGAAACATCAGCGATGTCGCCGCGGCGCTAGCGACCCAGTTGCGCGCGCAGGTCCAGGCGCCGGTGTGAACGTGACGTCTGCAAGCGAGGCAAGCCTTCTGCGCGAAGACGATCGCGCTGCGCTCCTGGAGTGGTTTGCCGAACGGGTCGCGTTCGATGGGCCCTTAGCGGCGTATACGTCGTGGAAGATCGGTGGCCCGGCTGACGCGCTCGTATGCGCTCAGTCCGAGGAAGAGATCGCACGGGTCATGCGACTGTGCTTACGCCGGAAGCTGCCGTGGTTTGTGCTGGGAAGCGGCAGTAATCTGCTTATCGGTGACGGCGGAATCCGCGGCATCGTCCTGCGGCTCGGTGGCGCTTTCGCGCAGATCGAGGCGCACGTCGACGGCGGACGAGTCGTCCTTGAGGCCGGCGCATCGGCAAACATGGCGCAGGTAACGGCGCGTGGGGCGAGCGCAGGGGCGCTCGGCATCGAAGGGTTGGTCGGCATTCCCGGAACGGTCGGCGGTTCGTTGCGCATGAATGCCGGGACGGATCGTGAGTTTGGCGAGTTCGTGCAAGAGGTGTGGGTACAGTCCCCCAGCCGCCCAGCGCCGCATAGCGTCGATATTCGATACTTCTATCGCCATACGACCCTGCCTCGCGATGCGATCGTCTCGCGCGTACGTTTGGCGTTCGAGCACGGAGATCCGGCGCAGGTGCGGGAGGCGATGCAGGCCAAGCTCGTGCGCCGAAAGCAAACGCAGCCGATAGCGCTTCCCAACGCGGGCTCGTGTTTTCGCAATCCCCCCGGTGAGAAGGCGGCACGGCTGATCGAGGCCGTCGGTGCCAAGGGTTGGTCCGAAGGCGCAGCTCAAGTGTCCACGCTCCACGCCAACTTCATCAACAACCTAGGAGGCGCGACGGCCTGCGATGTTGCAACACTGTTGGCCCGCGTTCGCAGAGCGGTGTGCGAGCGTTTCGGCGTGGAGTTGCAACTTGAGGTGCATCTGGTCGGTGCATTTGTTGCAGGAGAGGCAGAGCGATCGGCATGACGAAATCGGCGAAGATCGCGGTAGTCATGGGCGGGGGCAGTAGCGAGCGCGAGGTGTCGATCCAGACCGGGGCGGGCGTCATGCGTGCGCTGCATGCGCTTGGTTACGACGCGCAGTCGCTCGATTACGACGCGCGCTTTATCGATGCCGTGCGCGTTCTCGAACCCGACGCCGTCTTTAACGCCTTGCATGGCCTCGGCGGCGAGAGCGGCGAGTTGCAGGGACTGCTCGATCATCTTGGGATTGCCTATACGGGCAGCGGGCTTCGTGCCTGTGCGCTGGCGCTCGATAAGCACCTCGCGAAGAAGCTCTTTGCCGCCGAGGGGCTGCCGACGCCGTCGTGGGAACTCTTCGATGTCGCCGGAGGCACGTTGCCGTTGTTGCCGGGTTCTCTCGATCTGCCGCTGGTTGTCAAGCCTCGTGATGAAGGTTCGTCCGTGGGCGTGGCCATCGTGCGCACGCACGAGCAGTGGGGCAAGGCTATGCTTGAGGCGGCAGGGCAGTACACCCAGATCCTCGCCGAGGAGTATGTCCCGGGTCGCGAGTTTGCGTGCGGGATCGTCGGTGAAGACGCATTGCCGGTCGTCGAGATCATCCCCAATCGCGACGAGTTCTACAACTACGAGGCCAAGTATGAAGCGGGGGCCAGTACGCACGTCGTTCCTGCCGAGATCGGCGATGACTTAGCCGGTCGCTTACAGACACTCGCGCTCTCTGCGCATCGATTGCTTGGACTGCGCGACTACTCGCGCGCGGACTTCATCGTGACGCCGGAAGGGCGACCGTACCTCTTAGAGATCAATGCGACCCCGGGCTTGACGGCTACGAGCTTGCTTCCCGATGCTGCGCGTGCGATCGGAATGTCCTACGAAGCCTTGGTCGAACGGCTCGTCGGCTTTGCGCTCGCTCGGGTGGCGGCAACAGGGCGAGCAGACCGCAGATCAGGATAACTGAGTCGCCAACTCCTCCCCGAGAGGCGTCAGTGTTGGAGGGCGCATCGCCGGTTGGAGCGCGCATGTGCTCGAACAGTTGGCGGACAATCGCTTGATCCGGCCGCAAGCCGCCTATACGGGGCCGCCGCCCGGTCCATATATGCCGATCGGTCAACGAGCCGAGCGCGACGCCGGCAGTTAGCGCGCTTGCGAGCCTTCCAGGCGCAGCTCCATCTCGTTGGTATGCAGGAAGCCGAGTTGCTCGTAGAGCGGTCGCCCCATCGCCGAGGCATGGAGGCGAATGCGCGTACAGCCTTTGGCGCGTAAGTACTCGATGCAAGCGAGCGTGAGTCGCCGCGCGATGCCGCGGCGGCGATGCTCCGGACGGACATAGACGCCTGAGATCGCACCGATCGGCGGCATTTCCTGAGCGAATCCCGGATGCGAGCGCACGGCTGCAGCAGCCGATCCGGCGATCTGCCCGTTGTATAGTGCGATCATGTAGAGCACCTCGCCTGTAGCGATGCGCTCGGCGTAGCGAGCCACAAAACGCGCTCGCCACGCACCGTCGAGCGGCTCCCATGGCGTCATCCTCGCCTCCTTGTACATCTCCGCGTACATATCGGCGCAGGCCGGCAACTCGTCGCCGGTGGCCGCGCGAACGTCAAGCGTCTCCATCAGCGTGGGAGTTCAGGCTCGCGCGTCGGGCGTCCGCTTTGGTGCTGGATGCGGCTTGGGATGCGGTTGAGGATGCGGTTGAGGATGCGGTTGAGAATGCGGCTGAGGATGCGGTTGAGAATGCGGCTGAGGATGCGGTTGAGAATGCGGCTGAGGATGCGGTTGAGAATGCGGTTGCTGCGGCGCTGGGGTATGGTGCGCTATCGGGTGGGGCATCGGGTGTGGCATCGGCAGCCGAGGCGGCGGCGCGAGCGTGGGCCGCGGAGCGGGGATGGGGTGCTGTGTCGGTAGTGGCGTCGGTGGCGGCGTCCGGCGGATCGGTAATGGATAGCGGTGTTGGGGCGTTGCGGTGGGCTGCGGGGTCGGCTGGGCGCTCGCGGTTGGTTGCGGTTCCGGATTGGTGTTCGTCGCCAGATCGATGAAGATCGGCCACGGGAGGTAGCTGGCGATGCCGTCCGGCTGGACGTACTCTACCGTGATCGGACAACTGGCAATCGCAAGTCCGGGCGGTGCCGGGAGCATCAGCTCGTACTGCATCGGGCCTGCATACCACATCGTATACGGTATTGCAGAGTAACAGGTATAGAGATACGCAAAGCCGCCGGGCGGTGCGTACAAGAGAAACTGCATCGTGTCGCCCAGATTGAAATACGTTCCGTATGGCGCAGAGAGTGCGAACGGATAGGCCCCATAGGGATAGCCGCCCATGGGATATCCGCCCGATGGGTACGGGTATCCGGAGCCACCGTAGGGCATGCGCCGGTTTCGCCTCTGCGGGAGCGTCGTCGTGAAGCTCCAACGCTGCTGAAACGGCACGGCGTTGCTGAGCGTGCCGGAGAACTGCACCAGGTGCGAGCCGGCATCAAGGCTTGTGCGCGGCAGATAGACGAGCGTTCGTCCGTTGAAGCTCGCGTCGCGCGAGACATCGATGCCGTCAACGCGCAGCGTCCACGAACGCACGTGTGCATGCGCTGGGAGCCGCAGCCGCGCCGAGATCGTGGGGTAGCCCGTCACGAGGTTCGCGCCCCGGCGAGGCTGGAGTTTTCCTATGCGCACCGCCGTCGCGCGCGCCGGATGGCGATGCGGCAGCGTCACCGTCACGAGCTGCATCGGTCCGTCGTATCCGACGACCGCTCCGAGCGCCTGTGCGACGAAGCGGAGCGGCACGTAGGTGCGGGCTGCGATGATGCGCGGCGGAACATTGAGCCTGACCGGTACACCCGCGATTTCAGCCCGGCGCACACCGGCCGTGAGCGTCACGCGCTTCTTGCCCAGCGTTGCCACAATCCGGTGCGTGCGGTTGTGGTAATCGACGCGAGCACCGAGGGCTTGGAAGATCGCCCGCATCGGGACCATGAGGCGATTCTGGTCCAGGATCGCTGCGACGTTGAGGGGGCGATCGTTCACGGTGATGCGCGGCAAGGCCGGCCCGGCGGCAAGCCAGACGGCAGCCATTGCGGTAAGTGCGAGAACCCGGCGTCGGAATGTCATACTTCTACGCAGTATAACGCATCGCGGCGGCGACGCGTTCCCGTAGAGGCGCCTTACGACGCGACGGGATCGGCATGCTCGGCGAGCGTCTCGAAAAGCTGGGCGGATGCAAGGGCACGACCGCTCCAAAACGCCGTCACATCGCTCCATGGAGCCGCGAGATTCGCATGGGCGGCGGCGTTGCGCCGTGCCAGTGCTCCCAACCACCGCAGCAGTTCGCGACGCTCTTGCGCGAACATCGCCTTGAGCACGAAACGACGCTCGCCATGGCGCAGCCCGATGCCGAGGGCTTCTCCGGCCTCGGCAAGATCGTCACGCATGATGATGAAACCGCTGCGGACCGGTGCGAGCAGAGCGGCGAGGAACGACTCGCCGCCGACCTGCCGTGGATCGGGGAGGCTCGGTGCGGCGCGCAGGTGGAGCGAGAGCTGCTCCGGCGGCCCGAGCGTCTTCGCTTCGCAGAGAAGGGCCGCTTCAAGCAAGGTGCCCCACTGGCGGTACGCCGGGGTGCCGATGCGATGGACCTGCGCCAGGTAGATCGGCAGCCAGCTTGCCAGATGCTCCCAGAAGAGCGCGCGACGCGCGTGATCGATCATCACCTTGCGCGGCGGATTCGTCTGCCGTTCGGCCGCCTCGCTCAACTCGGCATAGAGCGCCAGCAGCACGCACAGATGATCGGGCTCATCGGGCGGAGTTCGCCCAATCGCTCGCCAGAAGCCCGCTATCCGGTCGCGCGCCTCGCCGCCGAGCATGCCTTCCGGGCCCAGATAGACCGAGGCATACGGATAGAGCCGGAAGGTGAAGAGATTGGTCTGTTCGGCCGGATCGAGCGGCTGGTTCATCCCCAAGGCCGCAGCGACGGCAGGCGCGTCGGCTCCTTCGACGAGCGCTCCGAGGGCGCGAAAGAGTTCCATCGTTTAGCGTGGATCGGCGACCGGCGCTGGGTCGAACAGTCGGAAGGCATCGTGGCCGGGCTTGAGCGGACGCAAGATCCAATACGGCCGGCGTGTTCCGTCGGGTGAATGCGTGCGTGCGTCGCGCGTCAGCGCCAACCATCGGCGATAGATACTCTCTGCTTGGCCGGTGTCGACGCAGATGTCGCCGTAGGCGTCGCCCGGTTGGGCCTTCTCGACTCGGACGGCTTGATGCCAGCAGTGCATCCCTGAGATCGGATCCGGGTGGACCGGGAAGGTGAGGTTTTGATGGACGCCGACATCGGTCCACCAGATGCGTTTCGTGTCGGGGTCGCTTGAGGCGAAGGGCTTCACGCCGGCCTTGCGGTGCATCGCCCACTGATCTCCCGTCGCGCCGTCGTGCTCCAGCGCGACGGTCGCCGCCATCTGGCGCGGCCCTTGGTCGCCGAGCTTCCAGCGACCCATGTGATGGCTGCAGGCGACGACGCCGGGGCGGATGCCCTGCGTCACCCACGCCTTAACGACGAAGTAGCCGGAGTCGGTGGTCACCCGAACCAGGTCGCCGGTGATGATGCCGCCCAGGCGTTGGGCGTCACCCGGAGCGATCCAGAGCGGGTTGGTATGCGCGAGTTCATCGAGCCACTTGGCGTTTGCGCTACGCGTGTGGATCTGCGTCGGCAGACGAAACGTCGGGACCAGAACGAGTTGCCCCGCGGCGAGACGCTCGGGATGGACGTGGCTCTTGATGTACGCCGGAATGGCGTACTCCGGCCAGCCCCATGCATCCAGTGTTGCCGAGAAGAACTCGAGGCGACCGCTCGGCGTCGGAAAACCGCGCAGGATCTCGCCGTCCACCTCAACGCCCACGGGGCGGCGTCCTTGCGCATCGGCATCGGGAGACGGAATGGGAACGACGTTGCTGGAGATCGGCTTGGGCGCGCTCGTATAAACGCGTTCGAAGCGTCCGACGCTGGTATCGGTGAGTTCTTGCGGGGGTACCGGCTCACGGTAGAGTGGGCCGATGTTGCGCGCGATCTCGAAGGCGCCGAACGTACGCATGTACGCAAGTGCAGTCAGGCCCGCTTCGGCCGCCTTCTCCGGTAACCCGGGCACCGAGTTTTCAAAGATGTAGGCGTAGTATTCATCGACGCTCAGTTTCGTGCCGGGCTGCTTCTTCGATTCGAAGTAGCGGCGAATGCCGAGCGCTCCGTCGGGATCGATGCGCCAGGAAAGCTCGATCCAGAACTCATTCTCCTCCCACACTTGCCCCGGGTTCACCTGGCGCGTGTCGGTGATCTTCTCGCCCATGCGCTCTCGTGCGGCGCGTAGAACCGGCTGGCGGAAACCGAGCCACTGTGCATCGTGCGTCTCATAAGAATGGAGATCGTGTCGTTCCGAGGAGTGCCCCATCGGCAGAATGTAGTCGGCAAAGAACGCGGTTTCGTTCCACGTCGGCGTTAGTGCAACGTGCAAGCCGATCTTGCTCTGGTCGCTCAAGGCTTCGATCCACGCGAAGCCGTTGGGATTGGTCCAGACGGGGTTGTAGACGCGCGTAAAATAGGCTTCGATCTTGCCGCGTCCCTCGTTGAGAAAATGCGGGAGCAAGAACGAAAGCTCGTTCATCGCCAGCGGATACTCTTGCGGCCAGGTCAGCTCGTTCCACTTCGGCGGATGCGCCGGTGAATAGATAGGGCGCGGTACGAACTTGTTCCAGGCGTTGGGGTAGACGCCGCCGGGCGTTGCGACGGCGCCAAGCAGCGCGTTGAGGAAGAAGAGGCAGCGCGATACCTGCCAACCGCCGAGGTTTCCGGCGGCCGCCGAGCGCCAGCAGTGCGTGGCCAAGCGGCTTCCAGCCGAGGCAACGAGATCGGCCACGGTGCGCAACGTCGCGGCCGCGATGCCCGTCTCCGCCTCGGCGAACTCGAAGGTGTACTGCGCGTAGAGCTCGCCGAGTACGCGCTCGAAGTTGTCGAAGGCCGGTGGAGCGCCCGGTTGAACATGGGCGAGGTACTCCTGCCAATTCCACCAGCGTCGCACGAACTCGCGATCGTAACTGCGCGTTTGGATGAGATGGTTGGCGATCGCCAGCAACATCGCCGCTTCGCTGCCCGGCTGCGTCGGCAGCCAATGGTCCGCGTGAGTCGCCGTATTCGAGAGGCGTACATCGACGACGATAACTTTAGCGCCCGCGGCCTTGGCTTCGGTGATACGCTGCGCGTGCGGATTGAAGTAATGCCCGGCTTCAAGGTGCGCGCTCACGAGCAGAATGACGGATGCGTTGGCGAAATCGGGACTCGGGCGATCGAAGCCCATCCAATAGGCGTAGCCCGCGCGCCCGCCGGAAGAGCAGATGTTGGTGTGCGAGTTATGACCGTCCACGCCCCATGCGGCCAGGACGCGCTCGGTGAAGCCGTCTTCGCCGGGCCGCCCGATATGACACATCACTTCATTCGGTCTCTCTGCGACGAGGGACGCACGAACGCGTGCCGCTACGGCATCCAGAGCCTCATCCCACGAAATCTGCGCCCATCTGCCTTCACCGCGTTCACCGGCGCGCTTGAGAGGAAAGAGAATGCGATCCGGATCGGTGATTTGGTTCGCGGTGGCAGGACCTTTGGCGCAGTTACGCCCGCGCGATCCGGGATGCTCCGGGTTGCCTTCAAACTTGCGGACTTGCAGCGTCTCCTTATCAACATAGGCCAGCAGCCCGCAGGCCGATTCGCAGTTAAAGCACGTCGTGGGAACGAGCATATAGCGGCGCTCACGCCGCTGCGGCCACGACTTCGACTCGAGTTCGACCCAGTCGCTCCATCGCTCGTGCGGCGGAAAGGCGGCCAAGTGGATGCGGCTGGCGCCGGGGTAGAAGGTCTCGCCGCGCGCTTCGACCTCGTGGCGCGCAGCGCTCACCCGTTCGTTGAGCGCCAAAATAGTGGGCATCTTTGCGAGCTCGTCCATCGTGTTCCTCATGCGAGCGGCACACACTGGCCGGCTTGGACATAGGCGTGCTCGTAGGCGATGAGCCCGAGCAGGGCCGCCGGCACGGCGAACAATCCAATCCACGGTGCCGGGACGGCCACGGCGACGAGGATGCCGCCGGCCCAGAACCAACGTCCGTAGCGCCCGTGCGTCATCTCGTGCATGGCCAGGTGCGCGTGCGCCGTTGGATGCCCCATCGTCATCTCACTCAGGACGAAGAGGACGTGCAGCGCCGCGTTGATGCCCAGGATGGCCAGCAACAGGCTGACCGCCCCGGGTTGGAAGATCACTGCAAACGGAAGGAGTGCGGCGGAGCCTGCGATCAGCGCCTGCACCAGGAGATGCGGCGGCAGGAGCGGGCTCTGCCAGAGATCCCGCGCCTTGGCTTGCGCGAAGAGATACCCGGTGTAGATGCCGGTCAGCACCGCAAGCGGGACGCCGAGAACGGCGAGCCACGGTTGCACGCTTGTCAACCCTGAGAGCGTGGCGATGAAGTGCAGGGCGAGGATCGCCGAGTAGGCGCCGATGGCAAAGGCACCGCGGACGAGCCAACTGCGCCAATGAGCGCGCGTAAAGATCATGTAGAAACGCTCGGGATGCTTGAGGTCCCAAATCAGAAGAATCCCGGTAAACGCCAGAAACGCCCCGGAGACGATGGGCGCTACCCACCCGACAAGCGGCCCGGACCAATCACCCAAGAGCAACGCAACGAGAACGGCCACAAGGTAGGCACCCGCCGCGATCCCTTTGGTCCAGGTATACAGGCTGACGCGCCAATCCCACGGCGCGACATGCGAGACGTCGTAGGAGAGCAGCGCGGCAGCCGAAGAGTTGCGCTGCCCGGGGTGCCCGGCACCGACCTGCCCGGCGCCGCGCGGTTGCTCCGCCCAGGCATAGATGCCGCCGGTTGGGCGTGCCGCTGCCAGCGGATCGAGCGTCGCTTGATGTGCTCCCTTATAGAAGAGCTTCGGTTTGGTCTCTTTCTCCGGTTTACGAACCGTGACCGGCTGACGGTTGACGATCTGCGCCACCTTCGAGCGTGGGTCGTTGAGATCGCCAACCAGGATCGCCTCCGCCGGGCAGACCGTCACGCATGCCGGCTCAAGCCCCATGTCGAGTCGATGCGCGCAAAGATTACATTTCTCTGCGGAGTGATCTTCGGGGTTGATGAAGATGGCGTCGTATGGGCAGGCGGCGATGCATGCCTTGCAGCCGATGCACGCCGATTTGTCGAAGTCGACGATCCCATCGCTACGACGGTACATCGCCTGCGTTGGGCAGGCCGCAACGCACGGAGCGTTCTCGCAGTGATTGCAGCGCGTCACCGCGAACGCGCGTCGAGCCTGCGGGAAGCTCCCGACATCGACGGATTTCACGTACGTCCGCGTGACCGAGATCGGCACCTCGTTCTCCGACTTACAGGCCGTCGTACACGCATGACAGCCGATGCAGCGACTTTGATCGAGCACCTTCGCCCAGAGCGTTGGGCTCTCAAACGCCATTGCCGTCTTCTTCGAGCGGCGGAACGAAGCGGCGTGGAATCTCCGCCGGAAGCCGCGTGACGATCTCGTAGGAGATGGTGCCGCTCCAGAGCGCCCAATCGCCGGCGGTGACTGCTGCACTTCCATCGCGGCCGATCAAGGTGACGTTCGAGCCGACCTGGGCTCGTGGGGCAGCCGTCAGATCCACGATGGTAACGTTCATGGCGACGCGCCCGATGATGGGGCAGCGGGCGCCGTCGACCAGGAACGCTCCGGTGTTCGAGAGCGCGCGTGGGATGCCGTCGGCATACCCGAGCGGCACGATGCCGATGCGCATCGAGTGCGGCGCATGGTAGGTGCATCCGTAGCCGATCGGCGCGCCCGCCGGCACCTCACGAATGAAAACCAAGGAGGATCGGTATGAGAGCGCCGCGACGAGGTCGACGAGGTCGCCGTTCATCGCTTGTTGCGTCTGGGGCGAAGGCCACAACCCATAGAGCGCGATGCCGAAGCGCGCCAAATCGAGCCGGGTCTGCGGCCAGAGCATGGCGGCGGCCGATGCGGCCAGGTGCGCGTCGATGTGCGCCCGGTGTGCCGCGGCGATCGGGCGCACGTGCGCGAGCGCAGACTCAAACTGCTGAAGTTGGTGCATGGTGTAGGGTGAGTCAAGCTCTTCGGCGGCCGCAAGATGCGAGAAGATGCCGGCAAGCTGGAGTTCGGGCAGGTGCAGGTACTCTTCGATCGCACCGGCGGCATCGGTCACCTCTAGACCAAAGCGATTCAAGCCGGTGTTGAGCTTGACGTGGACGCGCATGCGCGTATGCCGCCGGCGGGCATGCGCGGTCAGTGCGCGCAGGTATCCTCCGGTACTCCAGAGCGCAATTTCGGCGCGGGCGTCAAGGGCCGCCTCAAGCATCTCCGGGGCGACCGGTCCGAGAACGATGATCGGCTTGGTGATGCCGGCATCGCGCAGACAGACGGCCTCTTCGACCGCATAGACGCAGAGATGCGAGGCCAGGCCTTCGATGCCACGCGCGGTCTCCACGATGCCGTGCCCGTAGGCATTGCTTTTGACGACGAACGCCGCCTTGCTCGGTGCGATGAGCGAGGCCAGCGCCCGAGCGTTGCGCCGTAACGCCGGCAGGGATATCTCGATGGAACCGGTCATACCGTTGGGCGCAACACCGTTCGGTAGAGGCCGCAGAACGCGAGGCGAGGCAGAACGAGTGGCAGCGTGATACGCGTCATGCTTCAGGGCGTTCGACCGCTCGCGTTCGTTGGCCCGCATGCGGCTCTTCTCAACCTCTAATCCGGACCTCAGGAACTCTTACGTCTCGACGGCTAGCATTCCAGGCATGGACGCGGAACACCGGATTTTGACCCTCGTCATCGCTGCCTCCGACGGGCTGCTGGCCATGCTGCTCGGCCTAGGCGCTTCGTACGTCGTCTTGACCCAAGCTCCACCGGGGATCGACTTGGTCCTCTTGCGGGCCTTCATGTTGCTCGGCGCCTTCGCGGTGGCGTGCTTGGCGGTCGTCCAGCGCGGGGGGCTCCTCCGGCTCGGCTTGACGGCCTTTGCCCTGGCCTTCGCCCTGGGCGGCTCGATCGGGGTCCACTACTTCCTGATCACCACCGGCATGTAGGCTGACCCAGGCGCTTGCACTCGCCCCTCGACTCTGCTAAGATTCCCAGTGCTGGCACTCGATTGCTAGGAGTGCCAAGTTTCAATCGAAGATTGCAGTTGGAGGGTTCCCGTGAATCTCAAGCCTTTGGGCGATCGCGTGGTCGTCGAGCATGTCGAGCAAGACGACAAAACCAGCGCCGGTATCTTTCTCCCGGACACCGCCAAGGAGAAGCCCCAAGAGGGCATGGTCCGCGCGGTGGGCACCGGCCGGGTGCTGGACAACGGCACGACGCTGCCGATGAGCGTCAAGGCCGGCGATCGCGTCATCTATTCGAAGTATTCGGGTAGCGAAGTCAAGATCGACGGTAAAGAGTATCTGATCGTCTCGGAAAAAGACGTCCTCGCCATCGTCGACAAAGTCGCGGCCGGCGTTTAAGGAGTACTAGAACATATCATGGCTGCCAAACAAATCGTATTTGACGAAACCGCACGCCGCGCCCTCGAGCGTGGTGCAAACATTCTCGCCGATGCCGTCAAGGTGACGCTCGGACCTAAGGGACGCAACGTCGTCCTCGATAAGAAGTTCGGCTCGCCGACCATCACCAACGACGGCGTGACCATTGCTAAGGAAATCGAACTGCCGGACGCCTTTGAAAACATGGGCGCCCAGCTCCTCAAGGAAGTCGCCTCGAAGACCAACGATATCGCCGGTGACGGCACGACCACCGCGACGGTGCTCGCGCAAGCGATCATCCGCGAAGGTCTTCGCAACGTAACCGCCGGCAGCAACCCGCTGCTCATCAAGCGCGGGATCGAGAAGGCGGTCGAAGTCGCGGTCAAAGAGATGGAGACGTTCGCTCAGAAGGTCGACACCAAAGAGAAGATCGCACAGGTTGCGTCCATCTCGGCCAACGACAAAGAGATCGGCTCGCTCATCGCCGAGGCGATGGAGAAGGTCGGCAAGGACGGCGTGATCACGGTTGAAGAGTCCAAGACGCTCAAGACCGAAGTTGAAACCAAAGACGGCATGCAGTTCGACAAAGGCTACATCTCGCCGTACATGGTGACGGATTCGGAGCGGATGGAGTCGGTTCTCGATGACCCGTTCATTCTCGTGACGGAGCGTAAGATCTCGGCGATTGCCGACATCCTGCCGCTGCTCGAGAAGGTCGTTCAGGTCCAGAAGCCGCTGCTCATCATCGCCGAGGATGTCGAAGGCGAAGCGCTGGCGACATTGGTCGTCAACAAGCTGCGCGGCACGTTCACGAGTGTTGCGGTCAAGGCGCCGGGCTTCGGCGATCGCCGCAAAGAGATGCTCAAGGACATCGCGACCCTCACCGGCGCGACGGTCATCAGCGAAGAGCTGGGACTCAAGCTCGACAAGGCTACGCCCGAGCAGTTGGGCCGCGCCAAGCGCGTCAAGGTCACGAAGGAAGAGACCACGATCGTCGACGGTGCCGGTAAGCCGGAGGCCATTAAGGGCCGCATCGAGATGATCAAGAAGCAGGTCGAAGAGACCGACAGCGACTTCGATCGCGAGAAACTCCAGGAGCGCTTGGCCAAGCTCTCCGGCGGTGTGGCGGTCATCCAGGTCGGCGCAGCGACGGAGACCGAACTCAAAGAGAAGAAGCATCGCATCGAAGATGCCCTCTCGGCGACCCGTGCGGCCGTGCAGGAAGGCATGATCCCGGGCGGCGGTAGCTCGCTTGTCCATGCGGTCAAGGCGATCGCCAAGTACGTCGAAACGGCACCGAAGTCGAATGGTCACGCAGCGACGTGGGCCGATGAGAAGATCGGCATCGACATCATCCGTAAGGCGCTCGAGGAGCCGCTCCGCCAGATCGCGGAGAACGCCGGCTTCGAGGGTTCCGTCGAGGTCAATACCGTGAAGGGCAAGAGCGCTCCGCACGGCTTCGACGCGATGACGGGCGAGATCGTCGACATGTTCAAGGCTGGGATCGTTGAGCCGTTCAAGGTAACGCGCTCGGCACTCCAAAACGCCGCGTCGATCGGTGCGCTGATCCTCACGACTGAGACGCTGATCGCCGACAAGCCTGAACCCAAGAAGGATGCCCCGGCGATGCCCGGCGGCGGCATGGGCGGCTACGACATGATGTAGGTTGCCTTGCGCAACTCAAGTCAGGGAAGAGGCCCCGGCAGTAATGCCGGGGCCTCTTCGCGAGGAGTTCGTCTGACGTGGCCCGTTTTGGGATTCGGAGACGAAAAGCGACCCGTAGACGGGAATGTGCTCAAGTCAGACAAACTTCTAGAGCCATGACTGTAGCTAGTAGGATCAACGACCTCACCATTCGCGTTGCAACCATCAACGGCTCGGGGAGCCAATCCTCGAATCTCGTGCTCACCCATGCGATCTTTCGTCTCGGTATCCCGGTCGCGCCTAAGAACGTCTTCCCCTCGAACATCGAAGGGTTGCCGACGTGGTTCGACGTGCGCGTCACACCGCAGGGCTATACCTGTCGCAGCCGGGAGGTCGATCTGCTCGTCGCTCTCAATGCGGCGACCTGGACCGAAGATGTCGTGGCCGTCAAACCCGGCGGCGTCGTCGTCCACGAGGCGACCTATCCGGTGAGCGGTGTCGCGGCACGCGCGGACCTGACCTACTACGCGGTGCCCTTCACGGAGCTGGCCAAGGCGCACTTCCCGGCAGGCTCCTTGCGCAAATATCTGCTCAACATGATCTATGTCGGAGTGCTGGCAGAGTTGCTCGGCATTCCGCTCGACACCATCGAAGCCTCGATGCGGGCGCAGTTCAAACGCAAGCCCAAGGCGGTCGAAGCCAATATGACCGCAGTCACGCTCGGAGCCGAGTATGCGCGCTCGAATCTGACGAAGCGCGATCCCTACCGCTTGGAGCCGATGCACGGAATGACCGACGGGCTGATGTTCTTCGATGGGAATAAGGCTGCGGCGCTTGGCTGCGTGATGGCAGGCTGCACCGTGGTTGGCTGGTATCCCATCACGCCGGCGTCATCGCTCTGTGAGTCGTTCATCGCGTACTGCGAGCGTTACCGGGTCGATCCGCAGACGGGCGAGCGCCGGGTCGCGGTCGTCCAAGCTGAAGACGAGCTGGCGGCGATCGGCATGGTGCTCGGCGCAACCTGGGCGGGTGCACGAGCGATGACCTCAACCTCGGGGCCCGGCCTCTCTTTGATGACCGAATCCGTCGGGTTGGGGTACTTCGCGGAGCTCCCCGCCGTCATCTTCGACGTGCAGCGTGCCGGGCCGTCGACGGGCCTCCCGACGCGCACCATGCAAGGGGACGTTGCCTTCGCCTATACCCTCTCGCACGGCGACACGAAGCATCTCGTGCTCTTACCGGCGACGGTGCTCGAAGCGTACGAGTTTGCGATGGCGGCGTTCGATCTGGCGGATCGCTTTCAAACGCCGGTCTTCGTGTTGAGCGATCTAGATCTCGGCATGAATGCCTGGCTGACGCCGCCCCTCCCATATCCCGAGCATGGCTTCGATCGCGGGAAAGTCCTCGATGCGCACGCCCTGAGCCGGCTGCCGGATTGGGCGCGCTATCGCGATGTGGATGGCGACGGCATTGCCTATCGCACGTTGCCCGGAACGCCACACCCGAACGCCGGCTTCTTCACGCGCGGAACCGGACACGATGAGCGCGCGCTCTACTCCGAGCGCTCCGATGTGTGGCAGAAGAACCTCGATCGCCTGGTGCGCAAGCACGAGACGGCGCGCGGCGCAGTTCCCCAGCCCCTCATCGAGGACGCCGGCCACGCGTGCGCGATCCTGGCCTACGGCACGACGCACCACGCAGTCGTCGAGGCGCGCGATCGCTTGCGTGCAGCCGGGTATGCGCTCGATTACCTGCGCGTACGTGCCCTTCCCCTCGCTGCCGAGGTGGAAGCGTTCATCGAACGGCACGAGCGCGTCTACGTCGTCGAGCAGAATCGCGATGGCCAGCTCTATGGTTTGTTGCGTCAGGAGTGTGCGCCGCACATCGCGGCGCGGCTCTCTTCTATTCGCCACTACAACGGTGTGCCGATCGACGCCGAGGCGATCGTCGAACCGTTCCTGGCAGCGCAAGATAGTCTCGCGGCAGCAGCAACCGGCACCGGATCGTTATAGGATACAAAGGAGCACTGCCATCATGTCAACGCCTACCGCACAGGTCAATATCATCGGGCTCACCAGAGAAGTCTACAAGGGTTTGCCGACGACTCTCTGCGCCGGATGCGGCCACAACTCGATCACGAATCACCTCATCAAGGCGCTCTACGAGCACGGCGTCGAACCACACCGGCTCGCAAAGATGAGCGGTATCGGATGCTCGTCGAAGACGCCCGCCTACTTCGTCGAACGGGCGCACGGCTTCAACGGCGTGCATGGACGGATGCCGTCGGCTGCAACGGGCGCTAAGCTTGCCAACCGCGACCTGATGGTGTTAGGCATCAGCGGTGACGGCGATACCGCCAGCATCGGGCTTGGGCAGTACTGCCACCTGATCCGGCGCAACCTCGACTGTACCTACATCATCGAGAACAATGGCGTCTATGGACTGACCAAGGGACAGTTCTCGGCCACCGCCGACGTGGGCTCAGTGCTCAAGGGCGGTACGGTGAACGCCTATGAAATGATCGATGTCTGTGGCCTTGCCATCGAACTGGGTGCGACGTTCGTGGCGCGCTCCTTCTCCGGTGACGGCAAGCAGCTCGTCCCCCTCCTGCAGGCCGCGTTCTCGCATCGCGGAACTGCGATCGTCGATGTCATCAGCCCCTGCGTGACCTTCAACGACCATGAAGGCTCGACCAAGAGCTACGCCTATATCAAAGATCACGATATCATCCTGCATACCGCTGATTACATCGCCGCAGGCACGGAGATCGTCGTGGACTACGAACCGGGCAATGTGCAAGAGGTTGAATTTGACGACGGCTCTCGCGTGCTATTGCGCAAACTTGCCGTCGATTACGATCCCTCCGATCGTATCGCGGCCCTCACGATGTTGCATCATTCGCGGGAGCGCGGAGAGTTTATCACGGGCCTGCTCTATGCCGACACGCGCTCGCAAGACTTCTGCAGCCGCGAACGCATGACGCGGCAGCCGCTCGTCGAGTTGGGCGAAGACGAACTGCGCATCGGCCGAGATGCATGGTCGGCGCTGATGCAGGTCGCCGATTAAACGCTGACCCGGCGTCGAGCAAAGAGCGCGTAGACGGGAAGTGAAACCAGGAGGATGCCGAAGCCGATGACGGCATCGGTCGGATCGTGGAGGACGATGGTGGCCACGACGGCGACCGAGATCAACCCGAACAGCGCGGTCGTCCATGGATGCCCCGGAACGCGGAAAGGAATCGTCGGGCTGCCGGCACGCCGGTCGCGTGCCCGGAAGATGAAGAGCGCCACGACAGCCAGCGCAAAGAAGACGTAATCGATGCTCGTGACATAGTTGAGGATGCGATCGAAACTCCCGGTGAGCGCCAGGAGCATCGCTGCGACGCCCTGCACGAGGATCGCGATGACGGGGACGCGTGTGCGCGGATGCAGACGCGCCAGCTGTCCGAAGAAGATGCCGTCGCAGGCCATCTGGAAGTAGACGCGGGGTGCGGTGAGGATCTGATTGCTCATGAAGCCGAGCGTTGAGAGCGCCACAACGAGCGCCATGGCACGCGCTCCGAAGCCGCCAAGGACCACCCGCGCAACATCGGATGCGGGGGTGGTGGTCTGCGCAAGGCCGACCGGCCCGAGGACGCGCACGCAGATGACGTTGACGGCGAGATAGAGCACGATGACGCCGAGGACGCCGAAGATGATTCCGGCGGGCAGGGTGCGCTCCGGCCGGCGCAGCTCGCCGGTCATGAAGCTCGCGGTCTGCCAGCCGTTATAGGCGAAGAGCACCGGCACTAAGGCAAAGAGAAAGAGCGATGGGCCAACGGCCGCGAAGACGGTATTCGCGGCGGACGCCGCCGCATCGGCCTGCGGCGCGAAGAGCCCTACGACGACCAGCGCGCAGATGGCGACGATCTTGGCGACCATGAAGGCGTTCTGCGTCGTCGTGCCCGTGCGTACGCCCAAACTATTGATGAAGGTGAAAAACGCAAGTGCGAGCACGGCGAGAATCCAAACGGGCGCGTGGATGCCGATCAGTGGCCCGATATAGGCTGCGAACGTAACGGCCGACGCCGCTGCGCCGCCGCTCTGCGAAACCAGCAAGAGGGTCCAACCGTACGCAAAGGCAACCGCCGGATGAAATGCATCGCGCAGGTATGCGTAGAGCCCGCCGTTCTCGGGGCGACGCGCAGCCAGTTCGGCGAAGAGCGTTGCGCCCAAGAGTGCGATGAGCCCACCGACGATCCACGCCAGCAGCACCAACCCCGGCGCGTGTACGATCTTGGCGACTGCGGAGGGGCTGCGAAAGATGCCCGAGCCGACGATTCCGCCCATGACGATGAGCGCTGCGTCCCGCGTGCCGAGCCGGCGAAGCAGAGTAGCCATAACCGGCAGCGGTTGTCGCCGGCCCTGCGAGCGACCTTCTGCTCCGGTTCCTAGGAGGCCGTTCGCTGGGCGAAGGCGCGCACAAGATCGGTAAAGGTGCCGGCGCGGCGCAGCGGCGCGGTATGGTCGACGCCGTCGATCAGCCGCAGCTCGGCTCGCGGCGTGTCGCGCATGAAACGACCTTCGTCGATACGGAAGATCAGATCGTTCGCGCCGTTGAGGTAGAGGACGGGCTTCGCGTACGCGTGCATCGCTGCGCTCGGCCGGCGCGCCGCGAAGGCGAGCCCCTGCATCTGCATCAGGACGTCGGTTGAAAACGGGATCGGCTCGATGGTTTCGGCCCAGAGGCTGCCGACCGTTGCGCGCAGCGACGCGCGCATCGCGGTACGCAGCAGCGGCGCCGGGATCGCCCGGCTCATCCAGCCGGTGACCCGCCCCGGCCAGGCTTTCCAGCCGTCAAAGTCGAGCGTGCAACCCGCCAGGACGAGGCCGCAGGTGCGTTCGGGGCGCGCAAGAGCGTAGCTCATGGCGGCGTATCCCCCGAGCGAGTAGCCGACGATCAGCGCCGGGGCACCGACAAGTTCATCGAGGATGACGTCGAGAAGGGCGCTCAACGTTTCGCCGGTGAAGGGGACGTCCACAAGGCAACCGTGCCCCGGGAGATCCGGGGTGATGACGAAGAACTCATCGGCAAGCGCGCGCGCATGCTGGACCCAGATGTCGCGTCCGAGGCGGATGCCGTGAAGCAAGACGATCGCCGGTCGCCCGGGAGCGCCGTAGGTCGTACTCGCCGCGCGCAAGCGTGGATCGCTCAACTGGCGCTAAGGATGACTTTGACGGCGCGGCGTTCGTCCATCGCTGCGTAGCCGTCTGCGACTCGATCGAGCGGAAGGGCAAGATCGAATACCGGCGACGGATCGATGCGCCCGCTCATGACGTGATCCATCAGTGACGGGATGTAGGCGCGAACCGGCGCGACGCCTCCGCGCAGCGCGACGTTGTTCGTAAAGAGAGCCCGAAAATCCACACGCTCCATCGTTGCCGGCACACCGACAAACATCACCGTGCCGCCGGGGCGCACGATCTGGAGGGCGAGATCGAGGCTTTCTTGGTTGCCGACCGCCTCAAGGACTGCAGCGCTACCGCCGCCGGTTGCTTCGATGATCTGCGCGGCGACGCCGGCATCGTGTGAGTTATAGGTGTGCGTTGCGCCGAACGTGCGCGCAAGGTCGAGACGATGCGGATGATGACCGACCGCAAAGACCCGCTCGGCACCGATGACCTTCGCCGCTGAGAGCACGCCGCACAGCCCGACCGCACCGTCGCCGATCACGGCGATGTCGCCGCCCGCGTGTGCGCCGGCCATCACGACGCCGTGATGCCCCGTTCCCATGACGTCGCAGAGCGCGAGAGCCGAGGCGAGCGTTCGCGGTTCGTTGGCCATGCCGTCGGCCATGCGGACCAACGTGCCGTCCGCCAACGGTACGCGCACAGCTTGCGCCTGAGCGCCGTTCGCGTCATCGCCCCAGGCTTCTCCATGGAGGCAACTCGTCTGGAGCCCCGCTTTGCAGAATCCACAGGTGCCGTCGGAGATCGCAAACGGCGCGATCACCGCGTCGCCGGCTCGAAGCGTCCGGACCTCGCCGCCCACCGCTTCGACGATCCCGATGAACTCGTGGCCGGTGCGCTCCCCGGGTGTCCAGGGACGGATGCCGCGGTAGAACCAGAGGTCCGATCCGCAGATCGCCGCCCGCGTAACACGAACGATCGCATCGGTGGGTCGGCGCAGAACCGGGTCCGCGACGGTTTCGAACCGGACGTCGCGTGTGCCGTGATAGACGGTAGCCTTCATATTCGCTGCGGAACCACCGCCCGGTTCAATGGTTGCGGCTCGCCCGGCGCGAATGAGCGCGCATGATGTTTGCTCATCTTTCCTTGATCGCGGCCCTGGCATCCGGTTCACTGGTCGCGCAGGTCTCGCCGGCCATGCCGGCATCAACCCCGACGCCGATACCACTGGCGGCCCCCATCCCGGGCTCCGCAACGGTCTTTAACAACGGTCCGTGCCTCGATTCGCGCCCGGTGCCGAAGGTGCTGCAGCCGCCCATCACGCAGCCGATGCAGATCGTGGGCATCGAGAAGGTCGTCTCGACGGCCACCATGACGCAGGGCGAGGTGATCGGCTTTCTCTATACGCTGGCGGACGGCACCACCTGGTTCGGGCAGCGAGCGCAGCAGTATATGTCTGCTGCCGATGCGGGGCAAGCCAACCAGGTCCTCGCCTCCACCCATCTGCCGAGCGACCCGGTGACGGCATTCCCGCCGCAGACCAAGTATGGGGTGAAAACGAAGTACCAGGAGTTCTTCCAGGTGCGTATCCCTGCGGCAGCCCTGGCGCCGTTGCAGGTCAGCCTGGAGTCGTGTGTCGCGTGGCCGGCGAACCAACCGCTACCCGACCCGGCAATGTAACTACGCACATGGATTTTCTGCTGCGGCCGCGCGTCGGTGGTTTCGAGCCGAACGTCGACGTCTTCGTTGACGAGGATCGGGGCATCATCTTGGTGAGCATGGAACTCGCCGGCGTGGAGGCTGCGAGCCTGCAGGTTGGGTTGCGCGATCGCTGCCTGATCGTGGCGGGGCGTCGTCGGGACCAGGCGCCCGCTTCGCTTGGAAGCTTCACCCAGAAAGAGATCGCCTACGGCGACTTCGTGCGCGAGGTCGCGCTCCCGTCCGAGGTCCTGGCCGACGAGGCCGAGGCGGCCTACGACAACGGCATGCTGCTTGCGAGGCTACCGATTGCGCCCGTCGCCTACGCACCGACCGCGCGCGCCCATATCCACCTGATCGTCAAAAGGATACACGTCTAACCGATGCCCCGATCAAGCGCCGCTGCGAGTTCGTCCACAAACCTCATCGGCATCCTGCCGCTCCAGGAAGCCGTGCTCTTCCCAAACACGGTCATCCCGCTCGCCGTGGTGAAGAAGCCGGGCATTGCGCTGGTCGAAGAGGCGCTGCGCGAAGGCAAGCCGATCGGGTTGACCGTCCTCAAAGACCGCGAGATCGAAAACCCGGGACCGGGCGATATCTATCGGGTCGGGACGATCGGCATCATCCAGAAGATGCTGAAAGTTCCCGACGGAACGCTGCGGTGCATCGTAGCCGGGCAGCAAGTCTTTAAGATCGAACAGTTCGTGCGGACGGAACCCTACATGGTGGCCTCATATACGGAGCGCCCCGACATCACGCGAGATAGCGAAGAACTCGTGGCGATGCATCGCAACCTTGGAGGGCTCTTCCAAAAGCTGCTCTCCTATCTCCCGCAGGCACCGCGCGAGATGGAGATGGAAGTTCAAAACATCTCCGACCCGAACGTGCTGACCTACTTCGTTGCATCGACCATGCGCTTAGAGACTGCCGAGCGGCAGGCGTTACTTGAAGAACGCAATACCGCGAAGCGGATGCGAAAGCTCACGATGTTGCTCACCAAAGAGCTGGAAGTCGTCGAACTTGGTCATAAGATCCAAGGCGATATCCAACGCGAGATGGAGAAGAACCAGCGGGAGTTCTATCTCAGGCAGCAGTTACGAGCTATTCAAGAGGAGCTTGGCGAAGTCGATCCCCAGCAGGCTGAAACCAACGAGCTGCGTCAGAAGATCGACGCCGCGAAGATGCCTGAGGATGCGCGCAAGGCTGCCGACCGCGAGCTGGATCGCTTGAACAAGGTCCCACAGGCCAGCCCTGAATACAGCGTGATCCGGACCTATCTCGATTGGCTCACGCAGCTTCCCTGGGATGAAGAGACGCCCGATCACATCGACATCGCGCATGCTCGGCAGATTCTCGATCAGGATCACTACGATCTGGAGAAGATCAAGGATCGCATCGTTGAGTACCTGGCGGTGGGCAAACTCAAGAAGCGTTTGGCCGGGCCGATCCTCTGCTTCGTCGGGCCGCCGGGTGTCGGCAAGACCTCACTTGGGCAATCCATTGCCCGTGCGATGGGGCGCAAGTTCGTGCGCCTTTCGGTCGGCGGCGTTCGGGATGAGGCAGAGATTCGTGGCCATCGCCGCACGTACATCGGCGCGATGCCCGGGACGATCATTCGCGCGATGCGCGACTCCGCGACGCTCAATCCCGTCATGATGATCGACGAGATCGACAAGGTCGGCGCCGATTATCGCGGAGACCCGCAGTCCGCGCTCCTCGAAGTGCTTGACCCCGAACAGAACAAGGCCTTTCGCGACCACTATCTTGATCTGCCATTCGATCTCTCGCACGTGCTCTTTGTCTGCACTGCCAACAGCCTCGATACGATCTCCCCGGCATTGCGCGACCGCATGGAGATCATTCAATTGGCCGGTTATACGGAGCTCGAGAAGTTACAGATCGCAAAGCGCTATCTCGTCAAGAAGCAACGCGAGGCCAATGGGCTCAAAGAGATGCAAGCGCAGATCTCCGATATGGCGATCAAGGCGATCATCGCCGATTACACCCGCGAGGCCGGGGTGCGCAACCTCGAACGCGAGATCGGTACGATCTTCCGCAAAGTTGCACGTAAGATTGCGGAGCAACCACGCTATAAAGCGCGAATCAAACCGGAGAGTCTGCTGGAGTATCTCAAGCGCCCGCGGTTCTACAACGAAGTGAAGAAACGCGTGGCGTCGGTCGGCGTGGCGACGGGCATGGCCTATACGCCCGTCGGCGGAGATATTCTCTTCATCGAAACGCAAGCGATGCCTGGGACCGGGAAGCTCATTCTTACCGGACAACTTGGCGATGTGATGAAAGAGAGCGCGCAGGCGGCCGTGTCGTTTCTACGCTCGCGCAGCGCGGAGTTGGGGCTGCCGGACGAGTATTTTGCCAAGCACGATCTGCATATTCACGTGCCGGCTGGCGCCACGCCCAAGGATGGCCCGTCGGCCGGGATTGCCCTCGCAACCTCGATCACCTCGATGCTCACCGGAACGAAGGTCGATCCGAACCTTGCCATGACGGGCGAGATCACGCTCACGGGTCAAGTCTTGCCGATCGGCGGGCTTAAAGAGAAAGTCCTGGGAGCCAAACGAGCCGGCATCTCAAAGGTGCTCTTGCCGATGCGCAACGAGAGCGACTTGGAAGATATCCCCAAAGAAGTTCGCGACAGCATGACTTTCGTTCCGGTCGAGGAGCTTTCGCAAGTGCTCTATCATGCACTGGGGAAGCGGATCATTTCACCGGTCGAACTGGGTGAGCCGAACAAACGCGACACCAACGTGGTTCCGATTCGACGCAACGGCACCCGCAGGCGCGCAAAAACCACCGCACGCTTGCCGCGCAGCTAGTTGGCACGACGCATGCTCCTCTTTCTTCCGGGTCCGGTCTGCGTGGCGGATGAGGTGCTTGCCGTAGCGTCGCGGCCGCTGATCGATCATCGAGGTCCGGAGTTCGCTGCGTTGCTGGCGCGTATCGTCGAAGGCTGTAAGCCGATCTTCGAGACCAGCGGTGCCGTGCTCGTCCTCGGTTCGTCGGGAACGGGGGGATTGGAGGCAGCGCTGACCAGCCTCTTTTCACCGGGCGATCACCTCCTGGCATGCCCCGTGGGGGTGTTTGGAGAGCGTCTCGTCGGGATTGCCCAGGCCTTCGGGTGTGAGGTTGAGGTGCTGCCGACGGCGTACGGCGCGGCGCTCGATCCGGCGGCGCTGGCGATGCGCCTGCGCGCCGATACGCAGCGCCGCATCACCGGCGTCCTGCTCACGCACAGCGAGACATCGACGGGCGTGCAGAACGACCTGGCGGCGCTTGCGCCCTGCCTGCGCGAACACGGTGCGCTCACGCTAGTGGATTCGGTCAGCGGCCTGGCGGCGAGTCCGATGCGGATGGACGAGTGGGGTTACGATGCGGTGGTGAGCGCCTCGCAGAAGGCGTTGGCGGCGCCGCCCGGCGTCGCGATGGTGGCGCTCGGTGCGCGCGCCGTCGGAAAGCTCAAGCAGACCCGCTGCTCGCGCTACTACTTCGACCTTCGCGTCGCGCTCGAGTTCGCGGAGAAGGCTCAGACCCCGTGGACTCCACCCATCTCCATTCTCTGTGCGTTGGACGTTGCGCTGGAGCGCTATCGGCAGGAAGGCTCGCTCGCTGCGTTCGCGCGGCACGCGCGCCACGCACAGATGATTTCCGAGGCGCTCGTCGCCATGGGCTTTGAACTGTTCTCGCAACCGGGAGCCCATTCGGTGACGGTCGTCGCCGCGCGCCCGCCGCAGGGGGTTGAGGTGGCGCCGTTGCTGGAGAGCTTGCGGCAACGGTACGGGGTCGTGCTGTCCGGTGGTCAAGGTCCTCTCTCTGGAAAGATCGTGCGTATGGGAACGATGGGCGCCATCGACGAGCGCGACGTGCGCGATGCGCTGGCTGCCATTAAGGCCGTCCTCGATACAGCGACGCCGTAAGCTTCCCTTAAGGATGGTGTCGCCGGAAGTACGGCCAGACGAACGGCCGGGCAAACCAGGGAACCGTTGAGTAGAGCGCGTGATCGATGCGTGCGTTCGGCGCGGTGAGGTAGCCGACCAGTTGCGAGCGGCCAAGGGCCGTGCGGATGTCCGGCGAGAGCGGAAAGAAGAGTGCAACGTAGAGCACGAACCAGAGAAACACGGCAGCTTTGGCGAAGCCGATCGCCGCTCCGCCCAGTGCATTGCCCAGGCCAAGAATCGGTAAGCGCGCAAAGCGGTCGAGCACCCAAGCCAGGAGCAGCACCAGCACGTAGGTGATGATGCCGGTCAGGAACATGCCCAGAACGTGCGACGAACCCGGGCCGACGTGCAGATAGCGTTCCAACATGCCGTCGGCGGCGCCGTTATACCACCAAGGCGTGATCAACGCCGCCACCAGCGCGACTGCGCCGGCGAGCTCTCCGACGAATCCGCGCCGGTACCCGCGGACGGTTGCAAACAGGGCGATGATGGCGATGACGACATCGGGCCACCCAGGGTGGATCATGTGCGCAGTTGCGCCCCGAGTTCTCTCTCTAGGGCCGCGATGGCGTGGCCGACGGCTTCGTCGGCTTGCTCGTCGGTAATGGTTGCGTCGTTGCGCTGCAACGTCACGCGCACCGCCAAGCTCTTGCGCCCTGGGGGAACTTGTGGACCGCGATACTCATCGAAGATGTGGACGCCGATGCAGAGACTGCCGATCGCACCTTGCGCGATTTCGGCGACGCGTGCCGATTCGACATCCAGCGGCAGTACCAGCGCGAGGTCGCGGTACGTGGTGGGAAACTTCGGGCGGGGGACGTAGCGTGGTATCACAAGGTCAGGGAGAGAGTCGAGGTAGAGATTGCAGACGTAGGTTGGGCGGCGGATTCCAAAGGCGACCTCCGCGCGCGGGTCCAGCCGGCCGCAAGTCGCGACCTCGCGCCCTTCGATCAGGAAGGCCGCGCTTTTGCCGGGATGCGCGCCGGTACGCCGATCGCGCGCGGCCGTCGGCGTAACACCCGTCATCCGGCGTACGAGGGCTTGGGTGTCCCCTTTGAGGCGCAGAAATCCACTATCGCGCCAAGCCGGTTCGTCGCCCGGCTCTTGCGTGAATGCAAAGAGAACGGCCGGAACTTCGGCAACGTGTCCATTTTCGCGCATGAAGACATGCCCGATCTCAAAAACACGCATCGGTGCATCGACGCGAGCCAGGTACTCGCAGATTCCCGGGGCGAGCGAATAGCGCAGAAAGCGCTGGTCTTCGGAGAGCGGGTTGCGGACTTCGGCCGAGAGGTGGCTGGGCGTTAGGCCCGCGCGTCGCAAGATGTCGAAGAGTCGCGCGCCGTGCAGGGCCGAGGTGACGATCTCCCGATAGCCGAGCGCAGCCAGGGCGTTTGCCAGGCGCTCCTCGACGTGAAAGTCATGGCTCTCGATGGTGTGTGGGGCGATGGCATGGTTGACTGCGACAACGCGGTCGTAACCGACGATGCGTGCGATCTCTTCCACGAGATCCGCAGGGATGCTGAGGTCGGTTCGCCATGCGGGCGGGGCGACGCGCATGTGGCCGGGCGCAAGCGGCTCGATGGTGCAACCCAACGCCTGCAACGCTCTACGTATCTCGGCGTCTTCCAATGGAAAACCCAGTAATCGTTCGACGCTGCGAGCGTCAAAATCGATCGCCTTCGGTGCGCAGAGCGGTGCGCCGGTGATCTGCGGCGCGTAGACCGTTGCTCCCAGCGCCCAAAGCAGGTGTGCGGCTCGCGCCGCAGCCGCATCGGCCAGTGCCGGAGCGAGCAACTTTTCGTGGCGTGATGATGCATCAGTCCGCACTCCGAGGGCCATGCTCATGCGCCGCACGCGAGCGCCCGTGAATGTCGCGCTCTCCAGCAGCAGCTCCTTGGTCGTCGCGGTGATCTGGCTTGCGGCGCCGCCCAAGACTCCCGCTAATCCTAACGCTTCGCGTTCGTCGGCAACGACGAGGGCACGGTCGTCGAGGGTGCGCTCGATGCCGTCTAGGCCCAGCAACGTCTCGCCCGGATGGGCGTCGCGAACGACGAGATGGCGGCCGGCGACCTTGGCGGCATCGTAGAAGTGCAATGGCTGTGCCGTCTCCAGCATGACGTAGTTCGAGACATCTACGGCCGCACTTACCGGGCGTTGGCCGGCCAGGGCCAGGCGAATGCGCATCCAGCTCGGCGCCGGTCCCGCAGGAAGATCGGCGATACGTTGAGCGATGAAGCGCTTACAGTCGGCAGATTCCAAGGTAACGCGCGGCAGATCGCCGGCCGGCGCATCGGTAGGCGCGGGCTGCACAAAGGACGGCGCGCGGAGCGGTGTGGTATAGGCTGCCGCCAGCTCTCGTGCGATGCCTAAGATCGACATCGCATCGACGCGATTGCTTGTGACATCGACATCGAGGACGGCCTCGGAGAGCCCAAAGGCAGCGACGACATCGCTCCCCAACGGGAGGTCGGCATCGAGTTGCATGATGCCGTCTTCAAACCACTCACCCGGTAGCGCCAGCTCCTGCGCCGAGCACATCATCCCCTCCGATTGAATGCCGCGCATCTTGCGCGGTTCGATCGTCAAGTCCGGCAGATGGGCTCCGGCGACGGCGACCGGAATCACTTGATCCACGGCGACGTTGGTGGCGGCCGTCACGATCACCACCGGCGCATCCGCGCCGATATCGATGCTCGCCACCTGTAGCCGGTCGGCCTGAGGATGTTTCTCCAAGGTTGTAATGCGGCCGGCGACGACGCCGGAGATGACCGGGCGCGTTTCAATCTGTTCGACGGGGAAGCCGAGCATAGCTAGCCGGTCGGCGATCTTCTGTGGATCGTCGGGAAGATCGACGTAGTCGCGCAACCAACCTATAGGGACGCGCATCTATCCGAGTTGCTCCAAGAAATCGGGGTCATTTTCGAGATACCGCCGCACATCGTCGATGTCGTAGCGGATGAGTCCCAAGCGTTCGATGCCGAAGCCGAACGCCCAGCCGCTGACCGTCTCCGGATCGTATCCGACCTCACGGAGCACGTTCGGATGGACCATCCCCGCGCCTCCGAGTTCAATCCATCCCGAGCCTCCGCACATCTTGCACTGCGTTACGAAACCGGCGCATCGGGGGCACGTCGTGTCGACTTCGGCGCTCGGTTCGGTGAATGGGAAGTACGACGGACGAAAGCGGACTTGCTGATCCGGGCCGAAGAGGTGGCGGCACATTCCGAGCAGCGTCCCCTTGAGGTGCCCGAAATGGATGCCCGGCGCCACCAACAATCCTTCGATCTGATTAAATTGATAGAGGTGGCGAGCGTCCACGGCATCTCGCCGATAGCACTTCCCCGGAGCGATAACGGCCACCGGCGGTGTGTGGAGTTGCATCGTGCGGATCTGCATCGGCGAGGTGTGTGGGCGAAGCAAGAGCGTGTCGGAGAGAAAGAACGAGTCGAAACCCTCTCGCGCAGGATGGTCGGTTGCGATGTTGAGGGCGTCGAAGACATAGTAGTCCGGCTCTACCTCCGGGCCGAGAACAATCGAGAAACCGCGTCGTTCGAAGTAGGCGCACACGTCGTTCAGGACGCGGCGGATCGGGTGGAGCGAACCCTCCACGGGGGCGATGGCCGGGAAGGTGACGTCGATCGACTGCGCGAGATCGGCGTCGAAGATGTGGCGTTGGAGCGCAGCGCGCGCATCTTCGAGGCGTGCTTCCATCGCGAGCGCAGCGTCGTTGATCTCCTTGCCTGCACCCGGTCGCTCATGCGCCGGCAACCGGCCGATGGAACGCCGCAGCACGGTGACCTCACCGCTGCGGCCAAGAAACGCGACCCGGACCGCGTCGAGCGCTCGCTCGTCATCGGCCTGCGCTAGCGCAGCAGCGAAGCGTTCGTCCAGGGCGTTGAGGTTTCGTGCGAGTTCACTCATAAGGGCGCCTCGATACATCCAGGTGCTCGGGAGCATAGACAGCGTGATCTGTGACTGAGCACACGACGAAGCAGGTACGTTCTCCGAAGATTCAAGACGAGTGCCTGGATGTAGCGAGGTGCCCATAGCATAGAATCATGGCACAAAAAAGCGCCCGGGTCATAGTTCCGGGCGCTGGCGAATTTTACTCTATTTCTAGGTGTGGATGTCAAGTCGGCAGATGTGTCGGGTGAAGATGGCGATAGGCCAAGTATGCCTTGATCGACCCGGTGTTTGAGAATAGCTTCCAGAAGAAATCGGAGGTTGCCATGAGGCCGACGGTCTCCCTTCCAAGCGGCGAATCCGACGCCCTCGCGCCGGACACCTCGACTATACCATGCGACTTTTTCTGGAGGTAGTCTTGACTTTTTAGGGGGTTAGGACTCTCTTGACAGCTTTGAGGCGAGTGGCCTCGTAGAGGGCAATGGAGCCCGCGATCGCGGCATTGAGGCTCTCGGCGGGACCCCTCATGGGGATCCGCGCCACCCGGCTGCAAGCTGCCGCCCAAGGGCCGAGGCCCGCTCGTTCGTGTCCCACAAGGATGACGAGGCGATCGGTCCCCATGATGGCGTCTTCGAGCGGCTCACCGTCGCTGTCCAGCCCCACCACCAGGCTTCCGGCGCTCTTGGCGGCCGCCGCGAGCTCCTGGGGATCGGTTCGAGCGATCGGTAAGCGAAAGAGGCTTCCCATGGCGGCGCGGACGACCTTCGGCTGGTAGGGGTCGGCGCCGTTGCGACCGAGGATGGCGCCGGTCGCTGAGAAGGCCTCGGCCGAGCGCAGGAGGGTGCCGACGTTGCCGGGGTCGGAGAGGTCCGCGATGGCCAGCGCCAGGCCGGAGCGGCACAGGATATCGGCCACGCCGGTTTGTGGGATGGCGGCGATGCCGAGCAGTCCGGTCGGCGTCTGTACGTCCGAGAGCTTGGCAAAGGTGCGCTCGTCCACAAGATAGACGGGCGTTCCCTCGCCTTCGAGCGCTCGCGCGTCAGCGCACGCTTCCAGGGCCGAAACGGTGGCGATGAGGGCGACGATCGTGTGACCGCTGCGGCGAGCCTCCCCAAGGAGCGTCGCGCCTTCAAAGATGAAGCGCTTCTGCTCGCGCCGGCCCTTGGGGGTTAAGAGGGCGCGTACCAGGCCGATACGAGGTGCGTGGGCGCCCAGCACCGTCGGCACGTCAGTTTCGTCCGCCCCGTCGCATGGCCCGCGCGCGCAGTGCCGTCCAGATCAGGCCGGCGACGATCGCGCTGAGCAAGATGGCGATGCGATCGTTGAAGTGGTGCGGGACGAGGAAGCGTAGCGAGCAGTAGGCGAGCACCGCGAAGATGCCCAGGAAGAGGCCGAGCCATCCCAGTTCGGCCACGATCGATGAACGTTGCTGCACGCGTGGGGACGTACGCGCCGAAGGTCCGTGACTCCGTTTTTCAGCGGCCATTCGATCCGGGAGCCGGCTTGAAGGGCGCGTCGAACACGGCGGCTATGTCTTGCGATGAGTTTGCCGTGCTGGCCTCGACCCCGATCTTCTCCGGGCGCGTCTTCTCCGTTCGAACCGACGAAGTGCGTGGGCCCGATGGCCGGACGATGAAGCTCGATATCGTAGGGCACCGAGGTTCGTATGGGATCATTGCGACGGCGGACGCCGGCATCGTGCTGGTGCGCCAGTATCGCCATCCCTTGCGTCGCATGCTCTGGGAGATTCCGGCCGGCACCGCAGAGCGTGATGAAGAGATGGTGTCCGGGGCGCTCCGTGAACTCGCCGAGGAGACCGGCTTTCATGCACGCCGCATTCGCCCGCTTGGATGGTTGGCGATGACGCCGGGATTCTGCGACGAAGTGCTGCACTTCTTTTGGGCGGACGACCTGCAGGCCGGCACGCAATCGCTCGATGAAGATGAAGCCATTGATGTCGGTGTCTTCTCGCAAAAGGACGCCCGGCGACTGCTCCACACCGGGGAGATCATCGATGCGAAGACGGTGCTGGCCTTGCAGTGGCTCGAACGCGGACGGTATGACGAGCCGATCGGCGTTCAAGCCCCGTCGTAGGAGCGCTTACTTCTGGACGGCTTGTTTTGCCAGCGACAGGAGTGAGCCAAACGCTTGGCTGTCGCGGACGGCCAGGTCGGCCAGGGCCTTGCGATTCAGCGTGACGCCGGACTTCTTCAAGCCGTGCATGAAGAGCGAGTACGAGAGCCCTTCGCGCCGGACCGCGGCGTTAATGCGGCTGATCCAGAGCGAGCGGAAGTCGCGCTTACGAACGCGACGATCGCGGAAGGCATAGGCGAGCGACTTGAGGAGCGCCTCGTTTGCAACGCGATAGTTGCGCCGGCGCGCTGCGCGGAAGCCCTTAACGAGCTTCATGACTTTGCGGCGGTGCTTAAGACCGCTGACGCCGCGTTTAATGCGTGCCATCTGTTGAAGCCCTCCTTATACCAAGTACGGAATCGTTGGAGCCAGGCGCTTGAGATCGCCTTTGAACGTCGGCTGATCCTTGCGGAAGTTGCGCTTGCGCTTGCGCGTCTTCTTGCTCAGAATATGCCCGCATCCGCTAAACTGGTGGCGATGCAGCACTTTCCCGTTGCCCGTCACCTTGACGCGCTTGGCGGTACCGCGGTGGGTTCGAATCTTAGGCACTGGTCTGCTCCTTCGTGTCATCCGTATCTGCGGGATCTGTAACATCTTCGGGGTCTGTGGCCGTCGTCGCGGCGACGGTGGTTGCATGGTCCTTCTCGGCGTCACGATGAAGCGAGTATTTCGGCGGACCGGTCGGCGCCACGCGGGGTGCCAAGATCATGAACATGTTGCGGCCTTCGAGACGCGCTTCTCGCTCGACGATCGCCAGTGGTTCCATATCTTCGGCCATGCGATCGAGTAAGCGCTTTCCAAAGCTCGTGTAGGTGATCTCGCGCCCTCGAAACATGATCGTCACTTTGATCTTGCTTCCGTCGATCAGCAGGCGCTCCGCCATGCGGGCCTTGGTTTCGTAATCGTGTATCTCGATCTTCGGTCGAAGCTTGACTTCCCGCAGTTCCACATGCCGCTGTTTCTTACGGGCATCCTTGTCTTTTTTGGCTTGCTCGTATTTCAGTCGGCCGAAGTCCCCGATGCGACAGACCGGGGGTTGCGCCGTCGGCGAAATTTCGATCAAGTCGAGCCCTGCGGTGCGCGCCTGGGCAAGTGCATCCTCGGTCGCCATGATGCCTAGCTGTTGGCCGTCATCGTCGATGACGCGCACCGTGCGGATGCGGATCTGATCGTTGATGCGAAGCGGTCGAGCTATGGCCGAACTCCCATGCAAAGTCTCCTCTATGCCGAAGCGAAAAAAAAAGGACCGCCGAAGCGACCCCATCGCGACGGAGACCGGCCGGCGGCTCCTCACGAGAAGACCGGATCGCCTCTCGGCATCCGGTGAGCGCTCCGCGAACGGAGGGCTACTTCGGCTCGCCGAGTGTAGCACACGCCCAGGGGGGGCTGTCAAACGGCATCGCGGCAGGCGCCCACACCGCGCGTCCTATCGGCGGTGGGAGTGAGAAGAATTTGAGCGTTCTTGAGCTCGCCTTGAAAGGGGAGCCGTCTCCCTTCGCGTAGCAGGCCACCATGAAGCGCTCGTTGACCCTTATGCGCGCCGTTCTTGGCGGTGTCGTCCTTGTCGTTGCTCTCGTGTCCCGCCCTCAGGTTGCGTCGGCTGCCCCCGTCTCGACGCCGAAGCCGGCGGCCGGCGCGCCGATCACCCTGCACGTCGATTTGACGAAGGCCCCCAGTCAGAACATCGCCGTGACGCGTGAAGTGATCCCGGTCAAGCCGGGGCCGCTCACGCTCTACTATCCCAAATGGATCCCCGGAGAGCATGCGCCGGTCGGGCCGATCGTCAACGTGGCCGACCTGATCCTCACCGGCAACGGCAAAGTCATCGCCTGGCGCCGCGAGCCGCATGACATGTTCGCCTTCGACCTCACGGTGCCGCCCGGCGTGAGCGCGCTCCATGTCGGCTTTACCTATCTTGGAGCCACCTTCGGGCGCTACTCCTCGGCGCGGTTAGCCACCTCGAACATCGCGGTCATCACCTGGAACCAGAGCCTCTTCTATCCCTCGACCGGTACGATCCAAGACACGTTCTTCAAGCCGTCGATTACCCTGCCGGCAGCCGCGTGGAAGTACGCCACGGCACTGGTCGGCGGTATCCGCCGCGGCGATACGGTCAGCTTCGATACGGTCTCGCTCGAACACCTGATCGATTCGCCGATCGACATGGGGACGCACTACCGCCGTTGGCTGCTCTGGCAACAAGGCAGTGCGCATGCCTACCTCAACGTCTTCGCCGACATCCCGTCGGAACTCGACGTCAAGCCAAGCGTTATCGGTCACTACAAGAAACTGGTGCGCGAGATGCTTGCCATGTACCGTGCGCGGCACTGGCGTAACTATAACTTTCTTCTCACCGTGTCGGACGTTATGCCCGGTGAGGGGATCGAACACCACGAATCGAGCGATGACGGTGGTCCGGGTGACTATCTGACGAATCTCAAGGTGCTGCGGCGAGGCGGCGATCTGCTCTCGCATGAGTTCAACCACTCCTGGGACGGCAAGTATCGGATGCCTGCCGGTCTCTATCCGCCGAATCTCCAGATGCCCTACGACGATTCGTTGTTGTGGGTCTACGAGGGGATGACGCAATACTACGGCGATGTCATGTCCTATCGCGACGGCATTCGCAAGGCCAAGAGCTGGCCGAATCATCTCGCCGCAATCTATGCGTACTACGATAATGAACCGGGCAGAATGTGGCGACCGCTCGTGGATACGGCGACCTCGGGCCCCTACCTCTACTATGCTCCGCGTGGGTATGCGAACGAGCGACGCAGTGCCGGCGACTTCTACGAAGAAGGCGAGCTGATGTGGCTGCGCGTCGATTCGATCATTCGCGCAAGAACTAACGGGAAGAAGTCGCTGGATACCTTTGCACGCGAGTTCTTCGGCGGCAAGACCACCGGGCCGATCGTGGTCACCTATACGCGCAACGACATCATCGCCGGATTGAACAAGGTGCTGCCCTACGACTGGGCCGGGTTCTTCCACAAATGGGTCTATTCGGTGGCGTCCCATCCTCCGGATGCATTCACCGTCGATGGTTGGAAGCTGGTCTATACCGCTACGCCGACCCATGCCGTGCCCAAACGCAACTTCTGGTACTCCTTGGGCATATCGAACGTGCGCGGCACGGTAGCCGACGTGAAGTTTGGATCGCCGGCCTGGAAGGCAGGCCTGGGCATCAATACGCGACTGGTGGCGGTAAACGGTCGCGCGTACTCCGACAATCTTCTTTATGATGCGATCGTTGCAGCAAAGAAGACGAAAACTCCCATCAGTTTGTTGGTGGAACATACGGGTGCGTACCGGACCATCGCCATAGCCTACTTTTCCGGGCCGCGCTACCCGCATCTGGTCCGCATCAAAGGCACGCCAAATCGCTTAAGTGAGGTCGTCAAGCCATATACGAAGTAACGACGGGTGGAACGCCCACCTTCTCCAATGTGGACGGCGACGACGCGCGCAGAGCCATCGCCTATCTCGATGAAACCGCTGCCGTCGCCAAGCAAGCGAAGTTGGCTTCGCACGCGCTCTTGGAGATCACCTCCGGACTCCATGTGCTCGACGTCGGTTGTGGTAACGGTGATGACGTGCGCGCGATCTGCGAGCTGGTCGGGAGCAGCGGCAGCGTTGTCGGCATCGACAGCAGCGCCGCACTCATCGCCGAGTGTATCGGACGTGGGGTGCCGCCCAACGCGCATTTCCTGCGTGGCAGTGCAGAGGCGCTCCCATTTGAGGATGGCGCATTTGACCGATTTCGCGCCGAACGCGTGATCCAGCATCTGGCGCAACCCGAGCGAGCTTTCTCGGAGGCTCGCCGGGTACTGCGTCCGGGTGGGCGACTGCTGGTCGCCGATCAAGATTGGGGTACGCTTGCAGTCGACGGAACCTCCTCGCGCTTTCGCATGGCGCTCCGAGCGTCGTTTTGCGCCTCCATTACGAATCCGCATGCGGGGCTCGAGCATGCCCGGCAGCTGGTGCGTGCCGGGTTTCGCGATGTCGTGGTGCACCCGGTCGTCGCGCGCCTCTCCTACGAGCAGGCGTACCGATTCGTCTTGGCGACTGCGCTCGACGTTGCACTGCGCAGTGGCCGGCTTGACGCCGATGAAGCGGAGTTGTGCAACGTTGAACTTCGAGACGCTGCCGCGCGGGGTGAGTTCTTATACACGGTGACGATGTACGTGGCGCTAGCCCTAGCCTAAGCGCTCGCCGCCGCCCAGGGCGCTTGAAGCCTGCCTGCGAAGTGAGCCGAGCATGTCACCGGCGAGACGGAGGGGCCCCATGCACGATGAATCGGGCGAGAGCGTCGCCAAGAACGGATCGTCGGGACTGGCGCTTGCGGGCAAAGTGCTTTCCACGGGTGAGCGGTTGGTTCTCGTAATTGTCGGCATTCTGCTCTTCATCGCAGCGCTGGTGCTGGCGTGGCGGGCGCTCGGCGCACTTCTGGTGCTGGCGACCGCGCCGAAAGCGACGGTCGTGACGCTAAGTGCCGGCTTCCTAGATCTTGTGCTCTCGATCCTGATGATCGCCGAGATCATCTATACGGTATCGCTCTCGGTGCGCGGCATGGTCCTCTCGCCGCGACCGTTTCTCATCGTCGGGTTGATCGCGGTCATCCGGCGAGTGCTCGTGACTACGATCCAAGAGGTGCAACCACACGTGAGGGGCTCGGCCCCGATCGGTCGCACCACGTTGGACTTGGCCGTCCTGGCGTTTGTGGTGATGGCCTTTGTCGCTGCATTGTATATATTACGAGGAAGCGAAGAAACGTGAACTAACTTAGGAAGAGAGCGTCGCCACCGCATCCGCGAAGGCCTCAAGGAAGAACTCGATTGCCGCATCGTCGATGACGAGCGGCGGCGCGATGCGCAGTACGCGTTCGTGGGTGTCCTTGGCGACAACGCCGCGCTGCAGCAAGGCTTCCGAGATGCGGCGCGCGGGTTGGTCAAACTCGACCCCAAGCAGGAGACCGCGGCCTCGCACGTCGAGGATATGCGGCGAGGTGAGGGCACGCAAGCCCTGCATGATCTTGGCGCCTGCGTAGCGCGCGCGCGAGGTGAGCTTTTCGTCCACGATCACATCGAGGGCTGCCGAAGCGACGGCCGCTCCCAGCGGATTTCCGCCGAAGGTGCTGCCGTGGTCGCCGGGGGCAAAGAGTCCGAGCAACGCTTGGCCGGCGAGCACTGCCGAGACCGGGTAGAATCCTCCGCCGAGCGCCTTGCCCACGATCAGGACGTCGGGCTTGATGGAGTCATAATCGCAGGCGAAGAGATCGCCCGTTCTCCCGAAGCCCGTTTGAATCTCGTCAGCGGCGAAGAGCACTTGATGCTCGTTGCAGATCGCCCAAACACGTTTGAGGTAGCCTTCAGGTGGAACGATGACGCCGCCCTCGCCCTGAATCGGTTCGATGAGGATGGCGCAGGTCCGCGGGCCGATCGCACGCTCCAGCGCCGCAACGTCGCCGTAGGGGACCGCCACGAAGCCGGGTGCAAACGGTCCGAAAGCGCGACGATACTCGGGTGTGGTGGAAGCGCCGATGACGGTGGTCGTACGCCCGTGGAAGTTGTTGGAGAAGACGATGATCTCGGCACGATCCTCGGCGATGCCCTTGACGTCGTACCCCCAGCGGCGCACAAGTTTGATCGCGGTTTCGACGGCTTCGACCCCGGTGTTCATGGGAAGTGCCATGTCGTAACCGCAGAACTCGGTAAGGCGCTTGAGAAACCCAGGCAAGCGGTCGTTGCGCATGGCGCGTGAGGTGAGCGTGACGCGCTGTGCTTGTTCGATCAAGGCGGCCCGAATGCGCGGATGGCCGTGCCCCTGGTTCACGGCAGAGTAGGCGCTGATACAGTCGAGGTAGCGCCGTCCCTCGACGTCCCACAACCAGACGCCCTCGGCGCGTTCCACGACAAGGTCGAGTGGATGGTAGATATGCGCACCGTACCGCTCTTCGAGCGCGATGAGGTCAATCGACGATTGTTGCGAAACGCTCATAGTATCCGTTAGCGCCGCGTGCGTTTACCCCTCGATCGAGAGGGAACGTCGGGGCACAAGCCGACGTTCCAGGAACGCTTCTCTCTATGGGTTAAGGATCGACCCCAGTGGAACCCTCCTTTTTGATGCGTGACGACGACCACATCGCACCCTCGTCGCGCAGCATCGTGCTGCTCCATGCCGGGCGTACCGATCGGGTCGCGCTGCTCTTTCATGGAATGTCGGCGAGCCCGCGTCAACTCATACGCTACGCTCAGTCGCTGCATGAGGCAGGCTACAACGTACTCGTCCCACGGCTTCCGGCGCACGGGCACATCGACCGGATGAGTCCGGCCTTGGCGTATCTGACCGCCGAGCGGCTGACCGCATGTAGCCTCCGGAGCCTGGCATGGGCGCGCAGCCTCGGGCAACGCGTCCTGGTGGCGGGGTTCTCGCTTGGCGGCGTGCTGGCGGCGTGGATTGCCCAGCATGAAGCTGTCGACCATGCCGTGCCGATTGCTCCGTTCTTCGGCGTCGCCGTCATGTCGCAGCGCCGGTTCGATATCGTGGCACAGCTTGCACTCTGGTGCCCAAATCGCTTTCTGTGGTGGGATCGCGGCTTGCGCGAACGCCTCGGCCCGGCGCACGGGTATCCCCGCTTCTCCACGCATGGCATGGCACGAGCTTATCGTTTTGGGCGAAGCATCTTCGCGGACGCGGCGCTCCAAGCGCCGGCAACCCGCCGCATCACGCTGGTCTCCAACCTGAATGAGATCGGGGTGGATAATCGCGCGATAGCGCGGCTGGCCGCACTCTGGCGCGGGCATGGTGCTTGGGTGGACGAGGTGTCCATTGAGGGCCTGCCGCCGTCGCACGACATCATCGAACCCGAGCGCAGCTCGGGATTGGCGCAGTTGGCCTTTGCGCAGGTCCTTCGAACGCTCGACCAGCTACCGAGCGCCGGCGCCGAGAGCGCAGGCTGATGCCGTCACGCTGTGCGTGGGCGACGACGCCGTTGCTGGTGGCGTACCACGATACCGAGTGGGGCAAGCCGCTGCATGACGACGTGCGCCTCTTTGAGTTCCTGGTGTTGGAGGGTGCGCAGGCGGGCTTACGTTGGGAGACGGTTTTGCGCAAGCGGGAACGTTACCGGGAGCTGTTCGACCGGTTCGATCCGCTGCGTGTCGCCGGCTATACGCCGCGGCGCATCGAAGCGCTTCTAAGCGATCCGGGTATCGTGCGCAATCGCCTGAAGGTGGTCTCGGCGGTGACCAACGCACGCGTATTTCTCTCGGTCCAGAGCGAGTTCGGCAGCTTCGATGCCTATCTCTGGCGCTATGTCGCGGGCAGGCCGCAACGCAATCGTCCGCGCACAGCAGAGCACATTCCGGTGACGACGCCGGTCGCACACGCACTCAGCAAAGACCTGCGCGCGCGAGGATGCTCGTTCGTCGGGCCGACGATTTGCTACGCGTTCATGCAGGCGGTCGGCCTGGTCGACGACCATCTCGCCGACTGCTTCTGCGCGACCATGCTTTAACAGGTTGCGGGGAAAGGCTCGCTCCTCGAAACCGCCTCAAAACCACGGCGCGATAGCCGCACCAGCCTTTTTCCGCGACCTGTTAAGGCAGCACCTTCTGGAGAATCGGGACCAATTGAGAGGCAGGGACGGCGCCGCTCTGCAGGTAGACGATCTTCTTGGCACGGTTGATGGCGACGATGGTCGGGAAACCACCTTGCAGGTAGCTGTTGGCGACTTTGAGAGTCGGATCGTAGGCGATGGGATAGCGAACATGAAAGCGGTTTGCAAAGGCGAGCACGTCGACTTGATTCTCGGGCGACTGCCCATCCATCGCCATCGTACTCCCCGAGACCGCGACAAAATCGATCCGCTTACCGAAGCGCCTGTAGAGCTTATTTAGGGCGATCGTTTCGTGTTGGCAGTGGGGGCACCAGGTGGCAAACACTTCGAGCAGCACCGGCTTCTTCGCCTTATCCAGCACGAAGAGACCGTGCGTCGTGAGCGCGCGAAAGTTCGGTGCCGGTTGACCCAGCGCGGCTTTGCCGATGATCGGCGCCGCAGTGAATGACTTTGGTACGCGGCGTTGCATGACGAGCGCAAAGATCACGGCAGCGGCCACGAGTACGACGGTAATGCCCAGCAACAGTTTACGGTTCATCAGATTTCCTCAAGCGAAGGTCGAGCGCAAGGATCCCGGGTGCAAAAACGGCGACGAGCAACGCGATGACGGTCAACGCCAGGTCGAAGAGAACGTGCGGCCAGTCGGCGGGGGCGCTATCGGCAGGGCCGAAGCAGCCGCAGTTCGCAGGCAAGCCGCGTAGGATCGCCGACGCGATGACGCCGGCGTAGAGCGCAAACTGGCAGGCCGCCACGATCGCCGCGGCGCGAGTGAAGAGCCCGGCGACGAGATAGACTCCAACGCCGATCTCCAGAATCGGGAGAAAGAGCGCCAGCGGTCGGATGAGCGCGGGCGAGAGCAGCCGGAAATCGGCGATGGAGGCGGCAAAGCTCCCGGGATGGCCGACCTTCAGGGCCCCGGTCACGATGAGGAGCACCCCGACGGCAACGCGGAGGATCGCAATGACGGCCTGCATCTCCTCTCCCTCTTACCGTTCCTATAATCTATAGACCTTTATTCCACTGCGCAGCGGTGCGCTACCGGGGACGCGGCGGCAGCGATGAGTTTGCCTCCTAGCGCGGGTCGAAGGCTCCGGTGAGGATCATCTGTTCGGAGAGATCGCGCGCGCGGCGGTAGCGTTCGAGCGTTGTGCTCGGTGTGCCGGAGGGCAGCTCGGCGAGCAAGCGCGTGAGCTCATCGTCGAACATCGAATCGAGCGACGCCGGCGTATAGGCTCCCGGGAAGCGCAGGCGCTGTGCGATCATCAGCCGGTAGATACGATCGGTTGCCAGATCCTCCATATAGCCGTCGAGGAGACTTGCGCCGCGCCCCTCGAGCACCCCGAATCGGTAACGAATCGCGGTGCGTACCGCGGCGCGTGTGCCTTCGAGCGTCGTCTTGCCGACATCGCGTGGGATCGGTCGCAGATTCGGGTGCATGTCGGGCAGATGTGGGCGTTGGTCGAGTTGATTCGGATAGGGAAACTGCGCGACCGCGACGGCGTTTTGATCGGGGTGACCGGTCCAGGCGCCGTCCATCAAACAGTCGGCTTCGTTTCGCTTGTCGCGCTCGAGAACCGCAAGCGCTCGTGCGTTGAGATCGGCATCCTCGCGACTGGGATAGAGCGCGGTCATGCCGCCGATCGCAAGCGCTCCGTGCTTGTGGCAGATATCTACCATCAGGCCTCGTACGGCTTGAAAGAATGCAACGTCCAGTGGAATGGTATTACGGTCGGGCAAGACCCACTCGGGATCGGCGAGGTTGTAGTGGATGAGGCTGGCCATGTAATCCCAGCGCCCCAGGTTCAATCCAAGGATATAATTGCGCAGATTGAAGAGAAACTCTTCCATCTGGTAGGGCAGCGGGTGCGCTTCCACCAACGCCATGCAGGCAATGGACCCAAGGGGCCAACCTTTCGCAGCGATCAGCGCATCGAAGGCGCCCTTCCACCAAAGCGCCTCCTCCGCGCTCTCCGACTTTGGGATGTAGATGCACAGCGGGTGCTGCAGGCGCGCGTAGTCGAGGCGATAGATCAGCAGTGCGAGATCAAAGAGCGAGGCACTCGTCAGTTCGTCGGGTAGGATGCCGGCTTGGGAGAGATGCAGGCCGCGCACGCGCACGAAGGTCACGGTTTGGCTTGGCTTAATCCCGACGCGCGTCGCCCGCTTGCGATCATCGTAGGTGAGCTCGCCGTAGAGTGCCGATACGACGTTGGCGTGGCCGTTCATCAGGTGCTCCCACTCGTTCGCCATCGAATCTTCCAGATCGAGCATGACTCCGGGCGCGCCGGAGTTGAGCATTTTGACGACCAGCTCGGCATCGTCGGCGGGGCCGGTCATCTGATTGCGCTGATCGCGACACCACGCAGGCAGCGTGATCTGCCAGTCTCTCGTGGTGGCTTGCGAGGGCGAAAGGTAGTCCGGAAGAGCTCCGGCATGGGCCTTCGCTAAGCACGCATGGCGGCTTTGCACCAGGCGCTGTGCCTCGGGCGTGAAGCGCGCGTGCAGCGGCTCGTAGAAGGATGCGAAACCCTGCGGAAGATCGCGTGTGATGTCGAAGCGACCGGGTGCGACGTTCATACCGAGACGACCGCACGCCCATCGTAGAACTGTTCGGCCTCCGTGGAACCTGCCAGAGCGGTTGTTGAAGATTGCCCTTCCCCAATCACCCTCGCGACGGCATCGAAGTAGCCCGTGCCGACTTCGCGCTGGTGGCGCGTGGCGGTGTAGCCTGCGGCTTCACTGGCGAACTCCATGGCTTGAAATTGCGCGTATGCGCTCATGCCGCGAGCGTGGAAGTCACGTGCCAGCTCGAAGAACGAATGGTTGAGCGCGTGAAAGCCGGCGAGCGTGATGAACTGAAACGTGTAGCCGAAGCCGGCGAGCGTTTCGCGGAAGTGGGCGATCGTGCGGTCGTCGAGTTTCTTCTTCCAATTGAACGACGGGGAGCAGTTGTATGCGAGGGGTTTGCCGGGATAGCGTGCATGGATGGCTTGAGCAAAGCGCTGCGCCTCTTCGAGGTTCGGCTCCGACGTCTCGGCCCACAGCAGATCGGCAAAGGGAGCGTAGGCGAGGCCGCGTGCGATCGCCGCATCCAGGCCTTGGCGCGTGACGAAGAAGCCTTCGGGGGTCCGCTCGCCGGTGGTAAAGGCGCGGTCGCGCGGGTCGATGTCGCTGGTCACCAAGGTGGCGGCGTTGGCATCGGTGCGCGCGATGATGACGGTCGGGACGTCGAGAACATCGGCTGCGAGTCTTGCGGCTTGCAGATGGCGCACGGCCGCCTGGGTGGAGATCAGCACTTTGCCGCCGAGATGACCGCACTTCTTCTCTGAGGAGAGTTGGTCTTCAAGGTGAATGCCGGCGGCGCCGGCTTCAATCATCGACTTCATGAGTTCGAAGACGTTGAGCGGTCCACCGAACCCGGCTTCCATATCGGCCACGATCGGCAGGTAGAGGTGCGCTCCGCCGCGGCCTTCAAGCGTTTCGATCTGGTCCAATCGCTGCAACGCATTGTTGATACGCTTTACCAGTGCCGGCGCACTGTTCGCCGGATACAGGCTCTGGTCGGGGTAGGTTGCGCCCGAGAGGTTGGCGTCCGCCGCTACTTGCCAACCACTGCAGTAGATGGCGTTCAAGCCGGCCTTGGCGGCTTGAACCGCTTGACCGCCGGTCATGGTGCCCAGCGCCGTCACCGGTTCGTTGCGTTCCAGGAGCTTCCAGAGGCGTTCGGCGCCCAGGCGCGCCAAGCTCTGCTCGACCACGACGCTGCCTCGCAGTTGGAGAACGTCGCTTGGGGCATAGCGGCGTTCGATGCCTTTCCAGCGGGGGGCGTTGCTCCAGAGATGCGCGAGGTCGGCGGCGTGTGCGGTCATGATATCCTCCTGCACGGGCGTAAAATGGACGGCTCCAGCTTCCCCAATGGACCTCTATTTGGACTGGTTTACTAGAACCGTTGGATGGTATTAAAGTATAGAGGAGCCGCTCGGTTTGTCAATATGCGGCATTGATAAAACTATAAAGGGCGCCTCGATAAATCCAGGTGCCCGGATTGGACGCTCGGGAAATGCAGATGCGAGGAGGGTGCGAGGGAGCATATACAGCGTGATCTGTGACTGAACACACGACGAAGCAGGTGCGTTCTCCGAGGGTTCAAGACGAGTGCCTGGATGTATCGAGGTGCCCTAAACTGTGAGGGAGAGCGGCGCTCTCGGCGAACGCGTCGGGGAATCTCCCGCCGAGACAACCCTGAGCTTCTCGAAGGACTCGCCTCCATCTCTGCCTATCTGCCAGAGGCACTCAACAGGAACGCTTTAGGTTGGGGCAAAAGGACTGAAGAATGTGCTTGCATTGAAGCGCCTGTGAAATCGCGAGCGCCTGACCTCATCAGGGAGGTTCAGCATCTCCTCCGTCATCTCAATGATGCGCGCACGTTGCAGCATAACCGTATCGTGCAGCATCTCTTCGTCGGCGACGAACCCCTGCATCCGATACAAGAGCAAGCCGTGCTCGCGCACGTACGGGCCGTCGTCCTCACGGCCGCCCAGATGCTGCGGTCCGAGCGCAGCGGTGGTCGCATGGAGCGTGCCGTTCAGCGGCAGCACGCAATCATCATGCGCTGCGACTTGGGAGGCGAATTGCATCGCGTCGTCGCTGCCGACTTAGGGTTATCGGAGAGGCAGTTCTATCGCGAGCGACGTTCCGCATGCTTGCGTGTCGGCGGCTTGCTCCTCGGGGCCTTCACATCCGCAGTCGAACCCATTCGAACCACGCCAACCGAGTTCGTGATGCGCCTGAACTATGCCATCCACTTACGGGAATGCGCCCAGTTCGATGTCGCCCTTGAACTTTTGCGGACGCTCGCCACAGAGGTCACGAATGCGCCGGATTTGATCCGCGCTTTGAGTGAGATCGTCTCGACTCTGTGCGCCGCGGGGCGCATCGTCCAGGCGCGTGAAGCGCTCGACACCATGTGGCGCGTGCATTCCGACGATTCCGTCTGTAGGCCCGATGCCGCGTTGATGCTCGCCGAAATGGAACTTGCAAAGGCTCAAGTCGCCTGGGAGAGCGGCGATGCCAACGAAGCGATGGCGGCCAACAAGCGCAGCCTCACTCTCTTGCAGACGCTCGACGAGCCTTTCTTCGACCGTGGCGTTGAGCTTAAGGCGCTTGACCTCATGGGGGCACTCTATCGCGTCATCGGCGACCCTGAGGCGTCGCTGGCCGCATGCGGACGATTTCGTGAAATGCTTGCTCGCATGCCGGATCCGCCGGCAACACTACGGGCACATCTTCACCTCAATCTCGCGTCGACCTACATGCTGATGACCGGCGGACTGTCGCTTGCCACGGCTGAATTGTCCCAGGCTCTTGAGTGCGCGAGGCGCTACAATCTACCGAACGAAGCGGCCGAAGCATTTGCACTGTTCTCTAGCGTCGCACTTTTTCGTGGCGATCTGGATTCGGCTACGTCGTACGGCCGGAGCGCGCTCGCATTGGGCCGTTCTTTTTGGAGTGCCCAAACCTTCGCAACGAACGCGGCCAACCTTTCCCGTGTCGAGGCAATGGCGGGACGAAGCAGTCTCGCGCTCAGTCTCTTGAAAGAGAGCCGTTTGCGATTAGAGAAGAACTGCATGCAGCGAATGCTGACGGATCTAAACGAGGTTGAACTACTCCTAAATGTGGGTGAGCCGCATCGAGCCGCCGCGCTGGCTACGACGACTGTTTTGAAACTCGATCGATTCGGTATGGCCCGCTATCTTGGTTCTGCGCTTTACTTAGAGGCACGCGCGTACGTCGCAATTGGGCGGAAGCGCAAAGCCGTACAGTCTATAGACGCTTCCATCGGCATCCTCGAACGCCGCGGACACCCCTTCTCGCTCGCGCTGGCCTACGAGTTGTCGGCAAAAATCACGGTAAACGCCCGTCATCGGACCGAGGCAGAAGAGATTTTCGCGACCTTGCGTGCTTGATCCAGCCCCGGCGCCACCTCAATCTTCACTGCGGGAGACGGGACGATTGCGGCGATGGTGATCGTTTTCGAGCACGTAAGCGGAAGAAGGCCCGCACATCTCTCGCACCCCGCTTTGGTCGCTTTCGTCGTCGCTCGTTGCTGAAATGGCGTGGTCATTCTGCGCTCCTCGCTCCTCGAAACCGCCTCAAAACCACGGCGCGATAGCCGCTCCAGCCTTTTCTCGCGACCTAGTAACAACCAGAAACTTAACCTCTTCTAAAATGTCATGTTTACGGCAGGTTTAGCGGTGGACGGCACTCCTTCATCCGTCTGTCCCCTGGTATAGTCACCAAAAAGACAAGTGGGACACCGCCTACGCTGGTTTCCATTGGGAATGGTAGTTTTTTGTTTGTTTCTGTGTGTGTCTGAAGGTTTAATAATATGGAGTTGCTTCGACTAAGTTTAGGAACTTTCGTGGCCGCGGTGCTGCTAACGGCCTGCGGCGGCGGTTCGCAGTCGGTGTCGCCGACGGCGCCGGTGCCGAATACGCCGCTGGCTATCGCTAGGATCCCTGTTGTCGTGAACGGCACGCCGACGATCGGCACCCCGGGAACCTACAGTCTTTCGATCACCGCGGAGAGCGCCGACGGCGCCGTCATCACGGGCACGTACCCCACGCCGATTATCCTTTCCGACTCTGATACGAGCGGCGCCACCCACCTCAGCGTGACCAGCGTGCCGAACTCCGCCACCGCCGTCTCGCTGACCTATAACGGCCTGGGCGGATCGCCCTTGGGAGGCTTCCAAGGCGCGACGATCACCGCTACGGAAGGATCCGTCTCCGGTCAAGTCACCCTCCTCTCCAATGGATCCGTCTGCTCGACTTTCAAGAACATCGGCGGCTACTATCCGTGCGACCTCCAGAACGCGTACTCGCTTCCGAGCATGACCGCCGGATATGGACAGACGGTCGCGATCGTCGATGCGTACGATGATCCGAACGCGGAAGCCGACCTCGGCGTGTACCGGTCGGAGTTTGGATTGCCGCCCTGCACGACCGCCAACGGTTGCTTCGAGAAAGTCAATCAAAAGGGCGTCCAAGGCAGCCCCCCACCTGCCGACACGACGGGCTGGTCCGCAGAGGAATCCCTCGACCTCGACATGGTTTCGGCGATCTGTCCGAACTGCCACATCATCCTCGTCGAGGCGAATAGCCCCTCTTTCAGCGACTTGGACACTGCGGAAGACGAGGCCGCAACCCTCGGTGCAACGGAGATCAGCAATAGCTGGGCCGCAGCCGAGTTCAGCGGACAGACCGCACTCGATGCCTCCTTTAACCATCCCGGTATCATGATTACAGTCGCCGCCGGCGACTCAGACTACGGCGCTGTGTGGCCGGCCACGTCCCCCTACGTCACCGCCGTCGGCGGGACCAACCTCACCGTTGCGTCCAACGGTCGCGGCTGGAACGAAGTCGTATGGAACAACGCAGAACAACAGGGGACCGGAAGCGGGTGCAGCGCCTACGAGCCGAAACCGGCATGGCAAACCGACACCGGTTGCCCGAATCGTATGGAGGCCGATGTCGCGGCCGTCGCCGATCCCTACACCGGCGTCGCCGTCTACGACACGTACCTATTCAATGGGGGGCCGAACAGTGCCGGATGGAACGTCTACGGTGGAACGAGCGTAGCGACACCGATCATTGCCGGCGTCTATGCCCTCGGCGGCAACGGCGCGTCGCTCACCTACGGATCGTCTTCGTACGGTAACCCGGGCGCGCTCAACAATGTAACCTCCGGGAACAACGAACTCTATGGTGGCTCCTGCTCACCCGCGTACTTCTGCACCGCTGGAGTCGGCTATAACGGGCCGACGGGAAATGGAACGCCGCTGGGTACCGGCGCCTTCGGTGGTCCCGCTCTGGTATCAGCACAATCGGCGCAACCGGTCGGCCACCGCGTCTGGCGGCACGTTCTTCTGCCGGCCGCAGGCACACCGACTAGCCGCGTTTGCCCCAAGGCGCTACCGGGATTCGCCAGGTGCGACGCGGTCTTAGTGAATCACTAATGTGCCCTTGAGGTGGCCCGCCCGTTGGCGAGCCACCTCAAGGCTCGGGAACTACAACCTGCCATAGAGAGGCCCCCATGAAGAGTCGAATGTTGGTTACCCGTTCTGCCGTTCTGCTTGCGAGCTTTGCGTTCGCCATCTCGCTTGCCGCCTGTGGTGGCGGGAACAGTAACAGCGTGGTCCCGCACGGAGTGCGGCCACCGGTGGCGCCAAGTCCGGTCGCGACCACCCCCGTGACCCAAACGCAGACCGTGACGCTGGGGCTGCCACAGGCGGTCACCTTCACCGGGATCGCCTCGGGGGCGTCGGGAAGCGTGGCCTTCCCGGCCACGAGCTCCGGCCAGGGCTTGGCGACGGTCACGCTGCAGTCAACGCTGCCGACCGGCGTACCGGTTCCGCAATCGGTGAATCTCCAAAGCGCCGGTCGCCAGCCGGAAAGCCTCGGCGCGTCGGTCACGCCGCTGGCCTACATCGTCGTTACCCCCAGCAGCGCACTGACCTTCAGAGCGACGCCCGGCTTAACGTTCACCTTCCCTACCGGCGCGTTGCAGGGCTACGCCTACGTTGCATTCTTCGATCCGACAAATCCCCAACTCGGCTGGAACGCCCTTGCCGGCCCGGTGTCGGCGAGCGGAACGAGCGTGACGCTCCCCTCCCAGTTGGATGCGTCGCCGCCGCTCGCGCTCAGCGCAAATAGCGCTTACATCTTCGCCATCGTCGAGAATGCCACGGTGCTGCCGACGCCAACGCCGGGGCCCGGCACGATCACCGAGTATTCAATCCCAACAGCCGGCGCTGCTCCGATCGGCATCACGGCGGGCCCGGACGGCAACCTCTGGTTTGCCGAATACTGCGGGAACAATATCGGCAAGATCACCCCTAGCGGCACGATCACCGAGTATCCGGTGCCAACGGCCTACGCGAATCCGTTCGGCATCACGGCGGGTCCGGACGGCAATCTCTGGTTCACCGAGGGCACCGGCAACAATATCGGCAAGATCACCCCAAGCGGCGTGGTCACCGAGTATCCGGTGCCGACGGCCGGCGCTGGTCCGTACGACATCACGGCGGGTCCGGACGGCAACCTCTGGTTCACCGAACAGAACGGCAACAATATCGGCAAGATCACCACGAGCGGCGTTATCACCGAGTATCCGGTGCCAACGGCGAACGCACTGCCGTACGGCATCACGGCGGGTCCGGACGGCAACCTCTGGTTCACCGAGGGCAGCGGTAACAATATCGGCAAGATCACCACGAGCGGCGTGGTCACCGAGTATCCGGTGCCGACGGCCGGCGCGCAGCCGATGGGCATCACGGCGGGCCCGGACGGCAACCTCTGGTTCACCGAATTCAGCGGTAACAATATCGGCAAGATCACCACGAGCGGCGTTATCACCGAGTATCCGGTGCCAACGGCCGGCGCTGCTCCGTTCGGCATCACGGCGGGCCCGGACGGTAATCTCTGGTTTGCCGAATTCACCGGTAACAATATCGGCAAGATCACCACGAGCGGCGTTATCACCGAGTATCTGGTGCCAACGGGCAGCGCTGCTCCGTTCGGCATCACGGCGGGCCCGGACGGCAACCTCTGGTTCACCGAAGAGCAAGGCAACAAGATCGGTAAGATCTTCCCGTAGCAGCGATCCGCGTTGCGCGGGTGATTCCGTACGCTTTGGGAGCCCGTGATCGGTCCCGGGCTCCCAGCCGATACGGCAACCATCCGGCTCATCGAATACGGCGACTCTAGTATCGGCAAGATCGTGCCGTAGCAACCCGGACCCAAGCGCCCGACTTGCCGGCGGCGGGACGACATGGGGTAAAGCGGCGCTCTCGGCGAACGCGCCGGCTAGCGGGGCAATAGCCCGGCGATGCGCGGCGCAAAGATGCGCGGCGTAACGCGGCGTAAAGGAGAGGCAACGGCAGCGATGGGATCGATCCAGCGACGAGTCTTTCTCGTCTCCTCAGTGCTCGCTGCGACCGGCGCGGTGGCGTGCGCCCGAAACCCTCAAACAAGCGAGTTGGAGCTGGTTGAACCAAGCGCGCAGTTCGACCGGGCGACGTTTGCCAAACTGGTCGATGCGCCCCATGCGCTCGCGCGCCAACTTTGGGATAGCGGCACTTACGATCCGCTCGTGCTCGGAGCTATCAAGAACGCGCTCAACGGTTGGCAGTTCGGTTTCGGGCTAGCGCCCGAGAAGATCGCGATGGCTGCATGCTTCCACGGTGCCGCGAATGCGTATCTCTACAACGAACATCTGTGGCAGCGCTACCACCTCGGTCAGGCCCTGGGCCTCAAAGATCCCAGCGGCGACATCATCACGACCAACATCTTCTATCCGGCGCGAACTCCCTACGATACGCTGGCCGATCCGAACGATCCGCACGCGATGTATCAAGACGGCACCGTTCAAGCGCTCCAGCGTCGCGGCGTGGTCTTTCTGGCCTGCCACACGGCGGCCGCAGATCTTGCGCGAGAACTGGTGGCCGGCGGCGCTGCGCCCGCCGGCATGACGGCGCAAGCCGTCCTCAACGATTTGCTTGCGAACCTCGTCCCCAAAGCGTTCGCGGTGCCCTCGCAGGTAGCCACGATCGGCTACCTGCAGTTACGGTACCACTACGCCTACACGACGACGTAGAAGCGCTTACTGCAGCGTCGGCAACGGCAACGACGGGCGCGTCGAGAGATCGGGCTGCAGCGGTGTGCTCTGCTCAAGCGCCGTTTGAATCAGGCGAAGGGCGGTCTCCAGTTGAGGATCGATCCCTTGCCGGTAGTGGTGCGGAGCGATGTCGACGTCGTAGTCGGGATCGGTGCCGTAGTTCTCTACGCGCCAACCGACGTCGCGAAACCAGAACGAGAACTCCGGCTGCGTCGTCACCGTGCCGTCGACCAGTCGATGGTATGGGTTGATGCCGATGACGCCGCCCCAAGTGCGCTTGCCAACCAGCGGCCCGAGTTCGTAGAGCTTGAAGCAGTGGCTGAAGATGTCGCCGTCGGAGCCGGCGAACTGATTGGTGAGCGCGACCATCGGCCCCGCGACGGACTCGGGCGGATACGGGAGCGGTTTGCCGTAGCGCGGTACGTCGAAGCCGACGCGTTTGCGCGCAAGCTTCTCGAGCAACAGCGGAGATACGTGTCCGCCGCGGTTGTAGCGCACGTCGACGATGAGCCCCTGTCGATCGAACTCGTTTAAGAAGCCGCGATGAAACTCAGAGAATCCCCACGGCCCCATGTCTGGGATATGAACGTAGCCGACGGCACCGCTCGTGGCGGTATGCACGTGTTCGCGATTGGCGTCCACCCAGGCGCGATACCGTAGACTCGCTTCGCTTGCAAGCGCCTTGACGACCACGGTCCGCTCTTCGTCACGCCGCTGGCGCAAGGTGAGCGCGAGATCCCGGCCGGCGGCGTTGACGAGCGCGCGTTCCGGCGGAAACTCGAGCGTGAGCCGCTTGCCGCCGAGGGCCAAGAGCAGGTCGCCTTCCCGAATGTCGAGCCCCGGTTCGGCCAGTGGAGAGTCGCTGTGACGAATCCACGAGTCGCCGCGATAGATGCGCTCGATGCGATAGCCTTCGCGTTGGCCGTCCCAGGCGTAGTCGGCGCCGAGGAAGCCACGCTGATACTGCGGTGGAACGCGCAGGTCGCCGCCGATTTCGTACGCATGCGACGTGCCAAGTTCTCCTTGCATCTCCCAGATGAGATCGGAGAGCTCCGTCCGCGTGCGAACGCGCGCCAGCAACGGCAGATAGCGATCGTAGACCTTATCCCAGTCGATGTCGCTCATATCCTCGACCCAGAACTGTTCGGTTTGCAGTCGCCATGCCTCGCGATACATCTGTGCCCATTCGTCGCGAGCGACGATCTCGATCTCGATGCGATCGAGATCGAGATACCCGCTCTTGCGACCAGGCTCGGTCGGGATTTTCGGTTCGTCACCCTCCTCGGGCAACTCGGCGAGCGCATCGATCGCGCGTAGCCGTTCGTGCGACGTGTAGAGCAACGTATGCCCATCGCTCCCCAGGCGAATCTCGCCGGCGTCGTGTGCCGCGGTCGCGCAGCGTTGATGCTCGAAATCGTACGCCAGCAACGTTCCAACGTTATCCTCTTCGTCCCAGGCACGCCCGGATGGGACGATGCCGCGAACCTCGAAGCGCGTGAAGAGGGCGCGTCCCTTGGCGGCAACGATCTGCTGGTAGTCGCCTTCATCGATGGGGAAGGCGAGCACCCGCCCTTGGATGCCGTCGAAATCGATCTCGATGCGCGGTGCCTTCTTCTCCTTGTCGTCGTCTTTGGCATCGCCGTGATCGTGGTGGTCGTTGTGGATGGGGCGCGGTTGCGCGACGAAGGGTGACGGCACGTCGTATCGCAGCGTGACGGCAAACGGCCGCTGCGCCTGCGGGAAACTGAGATCGAACTGCAGCGCATCGTAGACCGGGTGAAAGTCACGCGTACCGATGAAGTAGAGATACTTGCCTTCTGGATCCCACGCCGGGCAACGATCCACCCGTAAGGGTGAGGTAATCTCGTGTACTTTGCCCGACTTGATCTTCACGATGCGGATCTGCGAAGTCCCCTCGGCCGGCCACCAGGCGTAGGCGAGGTAACGTCCGTCGGGTGAGAAGGCAAGGTCGGTGATCCGGTACGCCGGGCTCTGGTCGAGCAGGCGTAGTTTGCCGTCGTCAAGATCGAGAACGCAGAGTTCGTGACGATGGTTGGCAAAGGCGACAAGGTTGGCGCAGGGCGAAGCGACCAGATCCGTGACGCGCCCGATATCGCCGCTGGAGACGATTCGCGGTTCGTGGGAGGTATCGTGATGATGTATCTCCAGTTGCTCGTGCCCGTTGCGATCGGTGACGCAGATGAAGCGCGTCCCGTCGTGCAACCATTCGGCGAGTCGATATCGCGCGCGGCTGCCGATCCCGTGATGGAGGACGGCGCCTTCGAAGAGCGGCATCGTGAACGGTTGCCCCCGTGCAATCAGGGCCACGCGCGTACCATCGGGGTGCACGGCCATATGTTCGAGTTCATCGCCACCCGAAACGAAGCGCCGCGCGGCCTGCGGCGCGGTGGAGGGCGCATCGATGGATATCTGCGACGTCGTCTCGGAGGCGACGTCGTAACACTGCAGGGTGCCGCCCGCGGCATAGACGATGCGCGTGCCGTCGGTGGATGGAAAGCGCACGTAGTACTCGGCTTCGTTCGTGCAACGCCGCAGATCGCTGCCGTCGGGGAGACACGAGTACAGATTGCCGATGCCTTCGTGGTCGGCCAGCACGTAGATGCGTTCGCCGATCCACATCGGCCAAACCGGGTTGCCGGCGGGCAGCGGTAGACGCTCGAAGTTCCCGTCGCCGTTAGGATCGATCCAGACCTCGCCCGAGGTGCCTCCGCGGTAGCGTTTCCAGCGAGCGGGATCGTCGCTGTTGCGTCCGATCACCGTTCCGCCGTTCGGGCCGGCGCTTAGCGCCTTGCAGTGCCCCAGATTCAGTTCGCGCGGCGGCCCGCCGTCGGCTCCGATCGCGAAGGCGCGCGTTTCGCGTTCGTACCACGCGCTCGGATTGGCGACGAAGAGAATCTCTTCGCTGTTGGGGCTCCAGCCCAAGGTCGCCAGCATCGTGCCGCCGAGAAAGGTGAGGCGAGTCGGCGTGCCGCCGGCCGCCGGCATCACGTAGAGTTCCGGATTGCCGTCGTCCGTCGAAATGAAGGCCAGACGCGTACCGTCGGGCGAGAGTCGGGGGAAGCTGCAGGCGCCGAAACTGACCGTCAGGCGCGTTGCGCTCCCACCGGAGGCGGGGACGCTCCAGAGGTCGTCTTCACAGACGAAGACGAGCAGGTTCTGTGCAATCGTCGGATGACGGTAGTAGCCTTGATCCATGGCGCTCCCTTTGGCGACGGGGGTGCGCCGTTCCGCCAGGCTGCCCGCTTGCGCGCTGAAGGACTTGCCGTAGTTTTGTCTCTGTGGTACAAAGTGAGGGATGCTCAACGCTCGCGCGCTCGATCCGGCGCCGGCCCATGTGGCGATCATCATGGACGGCAACCGGCGTTGGGCGGCCCTCCATGGGCTGCCCGCCGTCGAGGGGCACCGTCGTGGGGTAACGGCGTTGCGCGCCGCGGTGCGCGCTGCCATCGACCGTGGCGTTGCTCGGCTGACCGTCTACGGGTTTTCCACCGAGAACTGGCGCCGTACCCCGCACGAAGTCGACCTCATCATGCAACTCTGTGCCGCGAGCGCCCGCAGCGAATCGGCGGGACTCTGCGCACAAGGCGTCCGGGTCGAGGTCATCGGGGACCTTGATGCGTTCATCCTTCCGGCTCGTGCCGCGGTGCGGGACCTGGTTCGTGCGACCGCGCAGAACTCGCGTCTGACTTTGAGTCTGGCGCTCAACTACAGCGGCCGGGCAGAGATCGTCCGTGCCGTGCAGGCTCTTGCCCGGGATGTCGAACGCGGTCGTCTGCGAGCAGCCGATGTTGACGAGGCGGCGTTGCGCTCGCGCATGGATGCGCCTGGCGCGCCCGATCCCGATCTGCTCATCCGCACCGGCGGCGATTTTCGCATCTCAAACTTTCTGCTCTACCAACTGGCCTACACCGAACTCATGACGCTGCCGGTGCTCTGGCCGGATTTCGACGAGGTCGCCTTCGGCCAAGCGCTGGATACGTTCGGCGAGCGCCAACGCCGCTTCGGCGCGTAAGCGCTTATGGGTCGCGCGCATCGAGAACGATCGCGAGGATGCTGCGCGCCAGCGGCCCGAGGTCGACGGCATTCTGGTTGGCCAGCAGCGCGATGACCACGCGACGTTGCGGCACAAGCATGAAGAAGGCCGAGAAGCCGTTGACGTAGCCGCTCGCCCACGCGACCCTCCGGCCAAAGTCCCGCTCCAAGAAGAGACCCTCTCCGTAGCCGATTCGCTGGCCGGTCGCAAGCTGCGCCGGCTGCCAGAGCGTTCGCGCATAACGGCGCGGGAGCGCGCGCCCCGCCATGAGTGCGCTGCCCCAGCGCAGCAGATCGGGAACATCCGAGGAGAGATCGGCGCTGCCGAAGGCGAGCGTCGGCGAGCCGAGCGGCAGATTGCCTTGCGCATCGTCGGGGTTGCGCAGGAAGGGCCAGGCAAGGTGCGTTCGGTGCAGGTGCAGCGGCGTCAGCAACGCGCGCTGGAGATAGGCTTGGTAGGGTTGGCCGCTCGTGCGCTGCACCGCGAGCGCCGCCAGCACGTAGTTCGTGTTGCTGTACGCCCAGTCGGTTGCGGGCTGGAAGCGCAGCGGCAGCGACGCGATGCGCCCGACGAGGCCGTGCGCCGAGACCGGCCGGCGCCGTGATCGGTCGAACGACGGGAGATGGGTGTAATCGGGGATGCCGCTGGTCTGTTGCAGCACGTCGCGTAAGGTCACGTCGTGCCCGCGTCGATACATCGGCACCAGAGTACCGAGCCGATCGTTGAGTGCGAGATCACCGCGTGCGACGAGCGTCAGCACTGCGGCCGCCGTAAAGCTCTTCGTTATCGAACCGATGGCAAAGCCGGTGGCCGGCGTTGTGCGTACGCGACGAGCTCGATCGGCAAAGCCGTAGCCGTGCGCGTAAAGGGTCATCCCACCCTCTGCGACGCCCATTGCCAGGCCGTTGATGTGGGATTCGCCCATCACGGTGCGCACGATCTCGTCGAGGTGGACGATCTGCACCGGGCCGAGCGGCGTCACGCGCGCGTCGGCTAGCCGTGGAACGAGCATCAGCAGAGCGGTCACACATAACGAGACGATCGTGCTCGTCCAAAGCGGGGTCTGCGCGGTCACCTTCACGAGTATGCTCTCGGCAGATGGTCCCTGCCTTCTGAGCGTCTTCCCACAGCGGCCCAGGCACGGTCCCGGCCGGCTCGCGTCGAAGAGCGCGCTCATGGATGCATCGCAGCGCAGGGACTTCATCGGGGGAAGCGACGCCGGGGTGATTCTCGGAGTGAACGCCTATACGAGCCCCTACCAACTCTGGCTCGAGAAGACCGGGCAGAGTGAACGAATCGAAGCCGAGAACCACTCTACGGCTTGGGGAAGGCGCTTGGAGCCCGTGGTCGGCGAAGCCTACGCCGAGAGGACCGGACGACGCTTGGTGCGCCACCCCGAGATGCTCGTTCACCCCGAGCATCCCATGCTGGGTGCCCATATCGACTTCGCCGTGGCGGGCAAAGAGGTGGGGCTCGAGTGCAAGACCGCTTCAGCGTTTGCCGCGAATCAGTGGGGCGATGACGGCGCGCGCTCCCCCGATGCGGTTCCGCCGAGCTACTACGCGCAGATCCAGCACTACCTGGCGGTCACCGGGTGGGCGGTCTGGGACATCGCGGTGTTGATCGGCGGTAACGATCTGCGCGTCTACTCATACGAGCGCGACGATGAGTTTATCGAAGGCCTCATCGCCGAGGAGCTGGCCTTCTGGGAGTGCATCCAGCGGCGCGAGCCGCCTGCACTGCGTACGCTGATGGATGCGCGTCTGGCCTATCCGCTCGCCGATCCCGGGAAGACCCTGGCCGCCGACGATGCCTTGCGTGGGACCGTTGCCGAGTTGCGGAATCTCCGGGAGCAGGTGCGCGCGCTTGAAGAACGTGAAGAGGCCCTCAAAACGACACTGATGTTGGCGCTCGGTGAACGCGAGCGGCTCGTCGACGGCGGTGCGACGCTGGTCACCTGGAAGAATCAATCTCGTAGCCGGGTCGATCTCGCGGCCTTGCGGGCGCAGCACCCGCAACTTGCGCTTGAGTTGACGGTTACCGAGCAGAGCCGTGTCTTGCGCATCAAGTGAGTCAACGCCGTAGCGACTTGAGCGCCTCGCAAGCTCGGCGCATCGCCCTGGCAGCGCAGGCTTTCGGAACGGTCGAGGGCACGGTGACGGCGCGGCGGCTGCGCACGCTGGTGCAACGGCTTGGCGCAGTGCAGATCGATTCGGTGAACGTGCTCGTTCGATCGCACTTTCTTCCTGCGTTCTCGCGCTTCGGCGCTTACGATCGCGCAACCCTCGAGCGGCTTGCGTACGGGCGCAAGCGCCGGCTCTTCGAGTACTGGGCGCATGAGGCGTCGCTCGTTCCCATCGAAATGTATCCGGTGTTCCGGTGGCGCATGGAGCGAGCTCGTCAGGGTCGCGGCACCTGGGGCAACGTCGCGCGAGTGGGCAGAGAGGCCGCGGAGTTGGTGGAGCGCGTTCGAGCGACGATCGCTTCGAACGGCCCGATGAGCGCTTCGCAGTTCACGGATGCCAAGAGTACGGGCAGTTGGTGGGGGTGGAGCGATACCAAACGCGCGCTCGAGTTCCTGTTTTGGAGCGGTCAGCTCTTGGCGGCGACGCGACGGCCGAGCTTCGAACGAGTCTACGATCTGCCCGAGCGCATTCTTCCGCCGGAACTCCTGCATGCACCGCAGATGACGGAGCGCGACGCGCACCGCACGCTGCTGGCGATCGCCGCTCGCGCCTTTGGCATAGCTACGCAGGCCGATCTGTGCGATTACTTTCGCCTCGATGCTGTCGATGCGGCGTTGCCTCTCGCCGAACTGGTGGAAGAAGGGTGCGTGCAGCGGGTGAACGTCGACGGCTGGAAGCAGCCCGCCTATCTGCACCGCGATGCCCGCCTACCCCGCCGCATGGAAGCGCGTGCCCTGCTCTCGCCGTTCGACTCACTGGTATGGAATCGCAAGCGGACGAAGCGCCTCTTCGATTTTCACTATCGTATCGAGATCTACACCCCCGTGCACAAACGCATCCACGGCTACTACGTTCTGCCGTACCTCTTCGGTGAAACGCTGGTGGCGCGCGTGGATGTGAAAGCCGATCGCGCTGCCGGTTCGTTGCTCGTGCATGCGGTCCACCTTGAACCCAACGTCGACGCGCGCAGCCTGCGCCCGCGCCTGCGCGAGGATCTCGAGGCGATGGCGCAGTGGCTAGGCCTGGAACGCGTACGCATGCCGCGTTGACGCGAGGCGGCGCATCAGATGGAGTCGTTCATAGGCGCGTAACGGCTTTCTTGGCGAGCGCAATAAGACGCGGGTCCGCGTAGCGCGGCGCAATTTGCTTCTTGAACGTCAGCGAGAGCCACAGGATATAGTGACCCTTGAGCACTTCCATGTTGCCGCCGCCGGCATAGAATGCGCCATCGCCGATCCCCGTGTACGCTTTCGTCGGCCACCAGGCTTTACGATCGGCGTCGAACTTGCTGCGCGCCGACGCGTACGACTGGATGTGTGCATTTACATCGCCAACCGAGGTAAGGTACCGGCAAAGCACCTTTGGTCCCACGGGATGGCCCCCGCCAAGTTCGGCATTGACGATATGCGAGGCGGCGAACCCCGGTGGGGCGGGAACCCCGAGCGCCATGCTCGCATCGGCGCGCGTCACGACCGCACATGGGTTGATGGAGGCCGGCGCGGCGTGCGCGCCATTCGTCGAGAAGGCGAGCGCAGCCAGGAGTGATAGTATCCCGAGGTGTTTCATCATGCTCCTCCCGATTACTAAGGAGTAATCACCTGCCGCAATTTCGGCGTCGCAAGTACGGCTTCCGGCCTCGCACATGTGGAACGTTCGAAGTCGTCGAGGAGGCTGGAGGAAGGCCGACTTCCTGGCAACCTACAGCAATCGAGATAGCGTAAAGCGGCGGTAGTATAACTTTTGTCGTTCAAAGTTGCCGTGGTGCGGCGGTGATTGTGGGGCGCAGTCGAGCCGCAACAATTCCAACATTCGCCCGTCTGCGAACCCCGAGCACCACGAACGATTGAGGAATTCGCGTACGCACACCTTGCGCGGCTCCTTGCGCACTAATATGGTATGGCGTATAATCCAAGCATGATATATGCTGTACCATATACGGGCGAGGGCTTGAGGTCAGCGCGTCTACGAGCGGGCCTGAGCCAGGCAGTGCTGGCCCAGCAGGCTGGGGTCACGCAAGCCACGGTGTCGCTCGCCGAACGCGGCGCTGATCTGCGACTATCGACCTTCACGCAACTCGCCGCTGCGCTCGATCTTGTACCGCAGCTCGTCCCACGCAAGGTGCTTGCGCTGGTCCGCGAAGTCATCGCGAGCGTGCCGTGATCCGCACGCTCGCGGTCGAGTTAGGCGATGCCCATGTTGGATATCTGACGCACCTGGTCAACGACCGCACGGTTTTTGCCTTTTCTCCAGAGTACGTTGAAAATGATGCGCGGCCCGTGTTGAGCCAAAGTTTCTTGGACGATCTCGGTAACCTGCGCGAGGAGGCGCAGAGTGCGCGTCGCCTCGCCCCGCCATTCTTTTCAAACCTCCTGCCCGAGGGTGGGCTGCGCACGATCATCGCACGGTATCTGCGCGTCTCGCCCAATCGCGACTTCCCATTACTCGCATACTTGGGCGGCGATCTCATTGGTGCGGTACGGCTCTCACCCACAGAGCCCATCGAGTCGCCGGCGGCAGATGCGTTGACCTTCGCGCTGCCAGGAGTGCAACTCAAACTCAGCGCGCTACTAGGGGAGGCCGACTACCTTACGATCCCGGCGCATGGCGCAGGCGGGGACTGGATTGTAAAAATCTCCTCCGGGCAATTCCCGGGGCTGGTGGAAAATGAGTTCTCCATGCTCGCGCTGGCGCGTATGGTTGGCATCGAGGTGCCGGAAACCCGTATCATCGACGCGAGCCACGTTCAGGGAGCACCGGACGCCTTCGACCTCAACGGTAAAGCGCTCGCGATCCGGCGATTTGATCGCGCCGGAGGCGCACGGATTCACGCGGAAGATTTCAACCAAGCGTTCGGGCAGTTTCCACATGAGAAATACGATAACCGAACGTATAGTGATGTTGCACGGCTGCTGAACGAGCGCGCGGGCTTTGCGCAGGCACGCGAGTTCGTCCGCCGTGTGGTATTTTCCGCCGCAATCGGTAACGGGGACATGCACTTGAAGAATTGGAGCCTCCTCTACCCGAACGGTCGCGATCCGATCCTTGCGCCGGCGTACGACTACGTAACGACGCTGCCTTTTGCAGGCTTGGATCACGATTTGGGCCTCTCGTTCGGTAAAAGCAAATCGCTCGACGTGCTCGACGAACGACGTTTGCGCGCCTTTGCAGAACGCGCGCAGCTTCCGTACACGATGGTGCGCCGCGAGGCCTTGGAAATGAGCGAGCGGGTGCGCGAGGCGTGGAAGCATTTCGATGGTCCAATCATTGAACAGCATCGTGCATCGCTAGATGCGCACATTTGTGCCTTCACCAATAGGAGTGTCAGACTCAAGGGCTCGCGACTGAGCGAGACCGGCATGAATCTCACTTGACCTACTCCCCGGCCTGAAGGCCGAGGATTCTTCCACGCATCGCTCATGCGACACGCTGAGTTTCCTGCTTCATAGACTCGCCCAACGGCGAATCTCCACAGGCGATCCGGGCCGATCCGGCCCTTCGGAGGATGTTGATTGCGGCATTCGTATCCGCGTTGCTCGCGTGGCCGCACGCGACGCATCGAAACGCCGCTTGTGTCTGCCGGTTCTCTCGGCTGACGTGGTCGCAGTTCGCGCACGTTCGACTCGTATTGCGCGGATCGACCAGCAGCAGCGTCCCGCCGGTCCATTCGAGTTTATAGCCGAGTTGACGGCGGAACTCGCCCCAGCCTTGATCGAGAATGCGCCGGTTGAGCCCGCTCTTGGCGCAGACATTCGTGCCGGGGTCTTCGACCGTCCCTCTGGCTGAAGCCGTCATGTTCGTGATCCGCAGGTCTTCCATCACGACGACCACGTGGTTCTTGCTGATCGTCGTGCTGGCTTTATGGAGCATATCGTTGCGGATATTCGCGATCTTGCGTTGGATACGTGTGACCTTCGTTTTTGCCTTGCGCCAATTGGCCGAGAACTTCACCTTGCGCGCCATCCGGCGCTGATAGAACGCAAGACGTTTCTCGCGCTTCTTGAAAGCGTTCGCGCCTTGGACGAACGTGCAGTCCGAAAGGGCGGCGAACCGCACTATGCCCAGGTCGATTCCGACCGCCGAGTCCGACGCGTGGACAGGCTCATTCACTTCGCGTTCGGCTTGAATCGTGACGTACCAATGGTTGCCGTCGCTCGATGCCGTGACGTTCTTGGGCGTTCCCTCGATCTCGCGACTCTTGCGAAACCCAATCCAGCCGATCTTCGGCAGAGAGACACCGCTGCCATCGAAAGCGAAGCCCTGCGGAAATCGGATGCCTTGCGGGCGTCCTCGCCTTTTGAAGCGTGGGAATCGCGCCGAGAGTTTCGGATCGAACGCACGTTGATAGGCCGTGGCGAGGTCCTTGAGCGTCTGCTGCAACGGTTGGGAATGGACCTCACGCAAGAACGGATACTCGTCCTTGAGATAGACGAGATACTCGCACATCGCCTTGTATCCAAGTCGCTTCTCGCCGCACTCATGCCGCAGTTCGTTGAGCGCGAGCACCTCGTTCCATACAAAGCGCGAGCAACCGACGAACCGCCGCAAAAGCGTAGCCTCAGCTTGCGTCGGCTTGAGTCGAAAGCGATACCCCTGGCGACGAGTCACATCCTTATGATAGCACACTGCGTTTTCGCACTCCACGTTCATTTGGTCTTTGTTACGAAATATCGTCGCCATGTCTTCAGCAAAGCGATCCTCGACGCGATGCGGCCCATCTTCGAGAACGTCTGCTACGACTTCGAGGCTTCGCTCGCCGAGTTCGACGGGAAAGACGATCACGTTCACTTGCTCGTGAACTATCCGCCGAAAGCGGCCCTGTCGGCACTCATGAATAGCTTGAAGGGCGTTTCGTCGCGCCTGCTTCGCAAGCAGTACCCCGCTCTCGTGAGGCGCTATTTGAAGGGCGTCTTGTGGTCGCCCAGCTACTTCGCCGCTTCCTGCGGAGGAGCGCCTCTGGCGATCATCAAGCAGTACATCGAAAACCAGCGCACTCCGTTGTAGGCGCTACGCGCCTAGCGCCTTATATCCCCGGCCTGAACGCCGGGGCTTTACGGCGCTTCTGGTAAGGGCGCCTGATAGTGCCCTTTAGGATGCTCACGCCGAGCTCAGCCTGCCCTGAGTTGGTCGAGGGGGCGAGGCGTCGCATCGCGACGGAGTGTATCCCGAGCGAGCCCTTCGGCTCGCTGTGTTCGCGTGGTGCAGCGGTGTCACCGCACCAAAACGAACGTTTGTGGATGTAGAAGAACTGCATCGCCGAACGCAACCCCGAGTGACGTACGTGATCGCCTGCAAGCGTTCATCGCCGCTCACGCCGCACGGTGACGAAAGGGGGAGCGATCCGGCCATACCCGAAGGGGGAACCATGAAGAATCGGCCGGAAGGCATCACGGCGGGCCCGGACGGCAACCTCTGGTTTACCGAATCCAACGGCAACAAGATCGGCAAGATCACTCCGAGCGGCGTCATCACCGAGTATGCGATCCCAACGGCCGACGCTGGGCTGGCCGGCATCGCGGCGGGGCCGGACGGCAATCTTTGGTTTACCGAAGGCAGCAACAAGATCGGCAAGATCACGCCGAGCGGCACGGTCACCGAGTATCCGTTGCCAACGGCCGGCGCGAGTCCGCTCGGCATCACGACAGGCCCGGACGGCAACCTCTGGTTTACCGAAGTCAATGGCAATCAGATCGGGAAGATCACCACGAGCGGCGTCATCACCGAATACCCGGCTGGCGGGGTTTCGAGCGGCATCACGGGCGGCATCACGGGCGGCATCACGACGGGCCCGGACGGCAACCTCTGGTTCACCGAAGAGGGCGGCAACAAGATCGGCAAGATCACGCCGTAGCGGCATGATTACGCGCCGCCGGAGCACCAAATCGAACGTTTGTGGCTATGCAGTGAAGGGTAGCCCGCCACGCTCGTTGCGCCGAGCGGATTCAAGAAGTAATGGCGTTTTTTCGTAGATGCAATCGAAAGCGTATCGAGCAATCTTAAACAGGTTCATGGCCCCTCAACGCTTTCGGACGAAAATTAGGCTGGCTGCGGGCACGGAGCCGGGGTGCCTGTCGCGATCGGCGTCGGGATCACATTGTCGCCATTGATTCCCAAATACAACGACTGGCCGGATTGTAGTGAGACCGGACCGCCTTGCGCCGCGAAGCACATCGCCGAGACGCCCGAGGTTGTGCTTGGCCATCCCAGCTGGCGAGACGACCACGCTGCGCTGCCATAGTAATTCAGCCACATGTCGATCCCCATGTAGGCATTGGGAACGGTCAAATTTAGCCCAGGGGACGCCGCAAGCGTGAAGGCTGATTGTGCCGTCAGTGTGATGTATGCGATTTGCGGCGTCGGCGTGTACTCTGTGAGCGCGGTAATTCCGGGCGGAGGATTCAGCAAGAACGTCAAGGTCGCGGTACCGCTTCCGGGGGGCAGCACGATTTGCCCGCCATAGATTCCGTCGATGTTGGGCAACGGCGCGGTGGTCGCGGACACGGACGGTGTGATGCTCTCGGTGCCCGACGTTAACGGACCACTCGAAATGATTGGCGCTGGTGCTACCGGCGTATTCGATGATCCGCTGCAGGCGACCGAAAGAACGAGCGCACAAAGTGCCGCACAGCGCAAAAGGTTCATGGGTTGACTTTCCCCCGAGGGGATGATTGTAACGAGTATTCCCCATATGGACAAGCCTTTTTAACCCAAAGCGCCGGTAAAACTGTTGCCGCCGGGAAGATCCCCAAATCGAACGTTTTGGTGATAGACGAAACCGCCCGGCGGCCGCAAACCCGCATGACATCGAACATGGCCCCCGCGCCGGCACCGAAGGATCGTCAGCCGCCCCGAAGAGAGCCTCCTGGGATCATGGCGACGCTTCGGCGAGCTCGTCCGGAAGGTCCGCGTTCACATGGGCCGCAAATCTGAGGCCTCGTGCCGGTTCAACAATCCACGGACGCGTTGTTGCGCGAGTTTGAGGAGCATCATCCCCGAGCGCTGGCGCGGGCTATCTCGCTTGCGGAGGCGGGCAGCGCCGGTCCGTTGATCCGGCAGGTGTACGAACGCACGGGTCGAGCGATGACGATCGGCCTCACGGGCCCGCCGGGCGTGGGGAAGTCGACGCTCAGCTCCGCTCTGGTGCGCAAGGCGCGCTCGCTGGGCAAGACCGTCGGCGTCATCTCGGTCGACCCGTCCTCGCCGTTCTCTCACGGAGCGTTGCTGGGCGACCGGATTCGCCTGGCCGAACACTTCCTCGACCCCGATGTCTTCATTCGGTCGATGGCCAGCCACGGGCACCTCGGTGGACTCTCCGGGGCGAGCGCCGATGCGGTGCTGCTCATGGACGCTTTTGGGCTGGATATCGTGTTCATCGAGACGGTCGGCGTGGGGCAGAGCGAGATCGAGATCGCGCGCCTGGCGCAGACCACGCTGGTCGCCCTCCAGCCGGGCAGCGGGGATTCGATCCAGGTCCTCAAGGCTGGGATCATGGAGATCGCCGATATCTTTGTGGTCAACAAGGCGGACCACCCGATGGCCGGCCAGCTACGCCGCGAGATCCGTTCCATGATGGAGATGCTCGACTTCTCCGGGTGGGTGCCGGAGCTGGTCGCGACGCAAGCGCTCGATGGAACCGGCATCAACGAACTGTGGGGCGCGATCGAGGCTCACGTGGCCTATCTCAACGAGAGCGGGGAGATCGAGGAGCGCCGGCGGGAGGCCTTCGTCCAGCAGGTCCACCAGCTCGTCCTCGGCCGCCTTGAGCGCCGTCTCGCCCGCTCCATCTCGCAGGTGGCACTGTGTGCCGGCATCGATCCGTATGCAGCGGCCGAAGGGGTGTTGCGCCAGTTTGGTGCAGGGGAGGAGAGCGACGACGCGGCGCTACCGGTTGGGCGACCGCGTGCGGCGGTGAAGGGCCTGGCCTGAGGACCTCGGCGCTTGTATCCGGGCTCATTTTTCGAGAGAATGGGGGGCCGGTAAAGGTGGGGCAGGCGCAAACCGGCACAAGAAGTATGGAGGAGAGCCGCTTGGCGAAGATGATTGACCGTCCGACCGACATGGGCGCGCAGACGACCCCGGAGTTCGAAGAGCAGCGCCGTGCCTGGGAGCGGGAGTCGGCGGCCGGCAAGCCACGCAGCGGCCCGGGTTCGGGTGCGGTGGATCGAACGATCTCGGACATTCCGCTCAAAACCGTCTATGCTCCGGCCGATGTCGCGCACCTCGACCTGCCGCGCGATCTGGCTTGGCCCGGGCAGTACCCGTATACGCGCGGCATCCATCCCAACGGCTATCGCGATCGCCTCTGGACGATGCGCCAATTCGCCGGCTTCGGCAATGCGAAACAGACCAACGAACGCTACCACTTCTTACTCTCCCAAGGGCAGACGGGGCTTTCGGTCGCCTTCGATATGCCGACGCTCATGGGGTACGACTCCGATGCGCCGCAGGCCCGCGGCGAGGTCGGCAAATGCGGCGTGGCGATCGACTCGCTTGCCGACATGGAGACGCTCTTCGAGGGCATCGACATGGGGTCGATTACGACCTCGATGACGATCAACGGCCCAGCGGCGATCGCCGTCGCGCAATATATCGCGGCCGCCGAGAAGAAGGGCATCCCGCGGCGCATGCTTGGGGGAACCATCCAAGCCGATATCCTCAAAGAGTACATCGCGCAGAAGGAATGGATCTTCCCGCCGCGTCCCCACATGCGCGTGATCGTGGATATGATTGCCTTCTGTACCGAGCAGATGCCGCGATGGAACACCATCTCGATCTCCGGCTACCATATTCGTGAGGCCGGTTCGACCGCCGCGCAAGAGCTTGCCTTTACCTTAGCGGACGGATTCGCCTACGTCGAAGCCTGCATGAAGGCGGGGATGGACGTCGATTCGTTCGCTTCGCGCCTCTCATACTTTTTCAACGCCCACATCGACTTCTTCGAAGAGATTGCGAAGTTTCGTGCGGCGCGACGGATCTACGCTCGGCATATGCGCGAGAAGTACGGAGCCAAGAACCCGAAGTCGTGGCAGTTGCGCTTCCACACGCAGACGGCCGGTTGCAGTGCGACCGCACAACAGCCCGAGAACAACATCGTGCGCGTAGCCTACGAAGCGCTTTCGGCGGTTCTCGGCGGAACGCAGTCGCTGCACACGAACTCGATGGATGAAGTCTTGGCGTTACCCTCGGAGAAGTCGGTGGAGATTGCGCTGCGCACGCAGCAAGTTTTGGCCTATGAAACCAACGTCACAAATGTGGTCGATCCGCTGGGCGGCTCCTACTACGTCGAAGCGCTTACCGATGAGATGGAGCGCCAAGCCGAAGCATACTTCGCCCAGATCGAAGAGTTTGGCGGGGTGGTCGAAGCTATCGAATCCGGGTTCTTCCAACGGGAGATCGCCGAGGCGTCGTATCGCTACCAGCGCTCCGTTGAAGCCAAGGATCGCGTGATCGTCGGGGTCAATGCGTTCCAAAAGAACGAAACGCAGAGCGATTTGGAACTCTTACGGATCACCGAAGAAGTCGAGCGCGAGCAGGCGCGCGGCGTCGCGCAGGTCCGCGCCAAGCGAGATGCCGATCGCGTCCAAGTCACCCTCGATCGGCTGCAGGCCGCCTGTCGAGATCCCAAAGACAACCTCATGCCGCATCTGATCGATTGCGTCAATGCGTACTGCACGGAGGGTGAGATCGTCGAAGCGATGGTAAAGGTCTACGGACGGTACGTTGAAAGGTCGGTGTTCTAACTACAATGTCGATGTTGACGATTCGAGATGGGCCGCAGCGCGAGCAGGCTCAGCGGACCCTTGGTGCCGTACTCGCTCGCCTCGAAGAAGCGCTACAGCTTGCGCGCGAGCGCGAGGAGGCCGCGCCCACCGTGAACCGATACGCTCCATATGAGGTTAAGCATGGCTCTCGATAGACCCCTGCGCGTCATCGTGGCCAAAGCCGGCCTCGATGGGCACGATCGCGGTGCGAAGGTCATCGCTCGCGCGCTGCGAGACGCCGGCATGGAGGTGATCTACACCGGGCTCTTCCAAACGCCCGAGCAGATCGTGCAAACGGCGATCCAGGAAGATGCCGACGGCATAGGGCTCTCGATTCTCTCCGGTGCCCATATGACGCTCTTTCCGCTGGTGCTGGAGCAACTAGCGGCGCAAGGGGCCGATGACATCGTCTTTTTCGGCGGTGGAACGATCCCACCGGAGGATGTCGAAGAACTCACGAAACGCGGCGTGCGCGCGATCTTTACGCCCGGAGCACCCTTGCAGGAGATTGTCGATTTCGTCCGGCGCGAGTGTGGCAAACGGCGCGCCCCGGCTGCATAGAGCCGTCTGCTGCACCTCGCTATCGCGCTACTGAAGGGAATTCGTTGAACGTTAGAACTCGGGTGGCGCCTTCGCCCACCGGTGACCCGCATGTTGGGACCGCGTATGTAGCGCTGGTCAACTATTGTTTTGCACGTAAACACGGCGGCACGTTCCTCTTGCGCATCGAGGACACCGACCGCGCACGGAGTACCACGCAGGCTGAGCACGCGCTCTTGGATTCCTTGCGATGGCTTGGCCTGCAGTGGGATGAAGGTCCCGATGTGGGTGGACCGCATGGACCGTATCGCCAGAGCGAACGCTCGGAGCTCTACCAGCGCTACGTGCAAGAGCTGCTCGATGCCGGCCACGCCTTCAAGTGCTTCTGCACGCCCGGGCGCCTCGAAGAGATGCGCGCAGCGCAACGGGCCGCGAAGGTTCCCCCGCGTTACGATGGGACGTGCTTGGAGTATGCGCCGGACGAGGTTGCGCGGCGTGAAGCCGGCGACCAACCCTACGTCGTTCGCATGAAGGTTCCCTCGACGGGCGTCTGCACGGTGCAGGATCTGCGCCGCGGCGCAATCGAGATTGACTGGCAGAGCGTCGATATGCAGATCTTGATGAAATCGGACGGTCTGCCCACCTACCATCTAGCCAACGTCGTCGACGATCATCTCATGGAGATCACGCACGTGATTCGCGGCGAAGAGTGGGTCAGCAGCGCGCCGAAACACCTCTTGCTCTACCAGTATTTCGGCTGGACGCCGCCGATCCTCATGCACTTGCCGCTGTTGCGCAACCCCGACAAGAGCAAATTAAGCAAACGCAAGAATCCCACCGGCATCTTGTTCTACGAGCGGATGGGCTATCTCCCCGAAGCGCTCTTGAACTTTCTCGGCCTGCTGATGGTGAGCTCCGGCGAAGGCGAAGAGATGATGACGCTCGATCAACTCGTGCAGCGGTTCGACCCGGCGCATATCGCACTGGGCGGACCGGTGTTTGACGTCGCGAAACTCGATTGGCTCAACGGGCGTTATCTACGCGAACGTTTAGACGAGGCCGGCTTTCTGCAGCGCGTCCAAACGTGGGGATTCGCGCCGCAGCGGTTGGCTCGCATCGCGCAGCTCGCGCGCCCTCGTATCGAACGGTTGGCCGATCTCGGCAACCTCACGGCCTTCTTTTTTGCAGGGCGCCTATCGCTCCAGCGCGAGCAACTCCTCGGTGGAAAGCTCGACGACGATCAAACGCGCAAGGCCTTACAGTTGGCGCTATGGGAACTCGATGGTCTGGCGGCGTGGAATGTGGCTGGGATCGAGGCGGTGTTGCAGCGCGTGGCCCAACGCCTTGCGAAGAAGTTTCGCGACATCGTGCGGCCGTTCTATGTCGCCGTTACGGGGAGCCCCACATCGGTGCCGTTGTATGATGCGATGGATATCTTGGGCCGCGACATCGTGCGCGAGCGATTGCGGGCGGCTTTGGAACTTCTGGGTGTACCAAGTAAGCGTGAAGTAGAGGAGTGGAAGCGATGAGCCGCGTGCGCGCAATTCTTCTGGCGGCAGGCAAAGGGACGCGCATGAAGAGCGAGCGCCCCAAGGTGTTGCACGAAGTTTGCGGGCGGCCGATGCTCTGGTATGTGCTGCGCGCTTTACAGGGCGCGGGGATTGAAGATATTTTGGTCGTGACGAGCGACGAGCTTGATCCGCACGTCGCCTCCTTGGGCGTTCGCAGCGTTGTCCAGGCCCAACAACTGGGGACCGGGCATGCCGTACAGGTGGCGCTATCGGCACTCGAGACGCTTGCGGGAGGCCGAATTCTGATCGCCTCCGGCGATATGCCGCTGGTCCCGGCCGAACTCTTTGCGCGTGTACTGGAGCGCTTGGACGATCGTACCGCTAGCCCGGCGTTGGCGTTTGCGACGGCAAGGATGCCGCTGCCCTCGAACTTCGGTCGAGTGCTGCGACGCGGTAACGCCCTCGAGCGCATCGTTGAGGTTCGCGATGCCTCGGCCGACGAGCTTGCGGTCGATGAGATGAATGCCGCGATCTATGCGTTTGACGAAGAACGGCTACGCGATGCGGTTGCGCATCTGCAGTGCGACAACGCACAAGGCGAATACTATCTGACCGACACGGTGAAGCACTTAACTCAGAGCGGGCAGAGGGTTACCCCGGTGCTCTGTGACGATTATCTTCAGGTGCTGGGCATCAACGATCGGGTGGAGCTGGCCATCGCGCGGCGCAAGATGAACGAGCGCCTCTGTGCGCAACACATGCGCGATGGGGTCACCATCATCGACCCGGTCACCACCTACCTCGAGCCGGAGCTGGTCATCGGCCAAGATACGATCATCTACCCAAATACGAGCATCGGGCGGCTTTCGCAGATCGGCAAGAGTTCGACGATCGGTCCGAACGCGCGCCTTTCGATGGCCAAGCTCGGAGACAGAGTCACGGTACGTGACTCCGTGATCGTGGAGAGCATGGTCGGCAGCGATGTGACGATCGGCCCGTTCGCCCATTTGCGTGGGAATACGTGTCTTGCCGATGGCGTCAGCATCGGGAACTTCGTAGAAGTGAAGAAATCGCAGCTCGCACGAGGCGTCAAAGCGAGCCATCTCACCTACCTCGGCGATGCGACGATCGGCGAGAACACGAACGTCGGAGCGGGCACAATTACCTGCAACTATGACGGAACGCAAAAACATCCCACGACCATCGGGCGCGACGCTTTTATCGGTTCAAATAGCGCTCTGGTGGCGCCGGTGACGATCGGTGACGGCGCCCTCGTCGGGGCCGGTGCGGTCGTTACCAAGGACGTTGCGGCCGGAGATCGCGTCGTCGGAAACCCGGCGCGGTCGATCGGTCGCTAGTTCCCTGCGGCTGTCTGCGCTCGCTCGTCGAGCATGCTCTCGATAGCGGAGAAGATGTTTTTGATAGCCCCTCGCTTGTATCCGAAGAGTTGCGGATCGTCTAAGAGATGGACGATGATCGCCGGGTCAGCCTCGAAGACCACGAGGCGCCCGTCGCGGTCGATCGCGCAGTCCACGCCGATATAATCTAGGCGCAGACGTTTGGCGATCAGACGAAGCGTTGCCAGGATCGGAGCGCTGTTGCACTCGCCGCCGCCCTCAAGATAGCGTGCCTCCTCCTCCCGCATCCATGCTTGCTCGCGCATCGGTGAGTTGTAGTAGTGCACCATCCAGTTCGGCGAGACGGCCAGATGAAACGGATAGGGCCGGCCATCGATGAGGATGACGCGATACTTTCGATAGTACCCGTCGGCGCTGCGATAGTCGATGAAGGTGCTCACGTAATAGGTGCCCTGCGGCATGCGGGCCGCGTAGTCTGCCAGTGCGCGGGCATCGTCGATGCGCTCGAGGCCTTCACCGGCGTGCGAGCCGATCGGGCGAACGATGACCGGGAACGGCATGTTCATGTTGCCTTCGAGAAGCATCGCGCGCGTGGCCAGTGCGATAGGTGCGACCACACAGTTTGGAATCGAGGCAAGAAAGCGGGGCAGTCGCATCCGATTGGTGCGTAGCACGAAGCGCGGTTCGTTGATGGCCGGGATAGCCAAGGAGCGCAGCACACGAGCGGCCGTTCGTAGGGGGCGCACTGCCGCCGGCGATTCGCCGATCGCGACGAAGGCAACGTCGACCGGCGGGAGGTCGAGCTTTACCTGAGGCTCGTCGCCGACCACATAGAGCCGATGCAGGGTGGTCTGCTCGGGCGGCAGGATCAGCTCCAGCGGGGCGTTGGCTTTCCAGTCTCCGGGCGCCAGCAGCCCGAGGACGCGCCGCCGCTCTTGGGGCGCCCGGCGCGAATAGAGGCGTTGTTGAGTTAGAGCGTGGCGTTGGTGTTCGACCGCACGGTCGGCGTGGCCGCGAATCTGTTCGATCTCGTAGAGGGCGAGGTGCGCCTGCAAGGATGTGGGATCGACCTCGAGTACGCGCGTGTAGGCGCCGGCCGCGTCGTCCCACGCTTGCTGCCGAGCGTAGCAGGCCGCTCGAGCCAGCAGCGACGGCAGAAACGTCGGATCGAGACCGAGAGCGGCGTCGTACGCGCCGCATGCTCCCGCCAGATCGGAGCTCTCTTCGAGTAGCTGACCGAGGTTGTGGTGGAGTTGCGCGACGCCACGGCTACGCGCGATCTCCGCGCGCAAAACGGCGATGGCTTCGCCGAGTTTGCCTTGCGCGCGCAGTATTAAGGCTTCATGGTTGGCGCGCTGCGCGCTCCCTGCAGGCCCGAGAGAGTCGCTCATCGAGATGGTTCGGAGCGCATGCCGGCGGCGATGTCGCGCAACGCCTCCAGGAGTATGTGGAGATCGGCTTCGCAGGTGCGATGGTTGGTCAAGTTGACGCGAATCGCGCGCTTCCCGTCGATGGTCGTTGACGAAGTGACCGCGCGCCCGCTCTCTTGCAGGCGAATCACGAGTTCGTCGTTGAAGCGATCCAGCACGCCATCGTCGGCATTCGCCATCAGGTAGCGAAAGCAGACGATATTCAGACACACGGGTGCGAGCAGTTCGAACTGGGGATCGGCCATCACAAGTTCGGCAAGCCGGTGGGCCAGTCGTACGTTGTGCTCGATCGATGCGCCCAATCTCGCAGCGCCATGCTCTTTGATCGCAAACCAAACTTTTAAGGCGCGAAACGACCGCGAGAGATCGATCCCATAGTCGGTGAACCACGGCGATGCGCCGGCGAGTCCTCGAGTCATGCGTGTAATATAGGGGCCTTCGGAGGCGAAGGTCGCGCGATGAAGCTCTCCGTCGGTCACTAACACGCACCCCGCATCATAGGGAACGTGGAGCCACTTATGAAAGTCGAAGGCTAAGGAGTCGGCGCGCTCGATGCCGTGCAGGAGCGGGCGCAACGAAGGCGCGAGTGCGGCCAGCGCCCCGAAGGCTCCGTCGACGTGAAACCAGATCCGTTCGGCGGCCGCGAGATCGGCAAGCTCATCGAGTGGATCGATCGCCCCGGTATCGACCGTGCCTGCGTTCCCAACCACCAGGAACGGCACAAGGCCGGCCGCACGATCGCGTGCGATCTCCGCATGCACCAGCCTCGGATCGAGGCGATGATCGTCGTCGACCGGCAGCACGCGCAGGGCGTTCGACCCGATGCCCGAGATCTCAAAGGCCTTGCGCACACACGCATGGGTGGCGGTGGATGCATAACCCACCAGCGCAGGGCCTTCTCGCAGGCCACGTTCGCGCACGTCGTGGCCGAGTGCGCGCGAACGCGCGACGACGACCGCCAATAGATTGGCGACTGAAGTCCCAACGGTGAGCAAACCGCTTGCCGACTGCGGAAAGGAGAAGAGATCGGCAAACCATCGGATGACTTGGCGTTCGACGTAGACCGCGCCGTGATTGCGGCCACCGAGATTGCTGTTGAGGAACGATGCCGCAAGATCCGCCAGCGCGCCGCTTGGCGTCGCGGTGCCGTGCACCCATCCGAAGAAGCGCGGATGCTGATTGCCGGTGGGATAGGGTAGGATATCACGCACGAACTCATCGCAGACCGCCTCGAACGTTGAGGGCTCTTGCGGCATCGGGCTGCGCAAACGCGCTTGGATCTCCTCAGGCAACTCGTGCCAGACGGGACCATCGGCGATATGCTCGAGGTTATCGAGTAGTTCGTCGAGTAGGCGATGGCTGCGCTCTCTGAACGCCGGCCAGTTCGTGGGATCGAGCACGGGAGTGTCGGCTTCGCGCGCTCTCGGGGAACTCCCCTGTGTGATCGTGCCGTTTGTGTGGCTTGGTATCGTTGCTCTATCGGCCGTGGGATGGGGCGCGGCGTTGGCGGCGCGCTTGCGCGAGGCAGAGGCTCGCCGGCAGGCGGACGGCGCGCAACGCGACGCGCTCGCGCTACGCAGCGCCGGGCGCCTCTACGTTGAGGCCTCGCGCCGTTCGACGCGTGAGGTGTACGATGCGTTGGAGCGCGCGCTGCGATCGGTCGCCAACCTCGATGCGGTCTTGATCTTCGAACAACGCGATGAGGCCCTGCATTGCGTCCATGCTCGGGGAGCGGGTGGCGAGTATTACGAGGGTCTCACGTTGCCGATCGACGGAGAGTCTCTGGCGGCTCGGGCGGCCTACCGGGGCTGTGCGCTGACGCTTGTCGAGAGTTCGCAGGCCTTGGCGCCTGCTCACCGCTGGGCGCTCAGCGTGCCGCTCGCCTGTAGCCGGACCGATCGCGTGGTCGCCTACGTCGGAGCATCGTGGACGCCCGACGCTGCGGCAGCATCGATGCTGACCTGCTTGCTCGAGGATGCGGCAGCGGCGCTCGCGCTGGCGCGCGAGCGTGAGCGAGATCGCTCGGAGGCGATCTTCGATGGATTGACGGGGTTGCTGACGCCTCGGGCCTTTCGAGCGGAGGTGCGCCGGCACATCGAGCGCTTGAGCCTGGTGCATGGCGCTGGGTGTTGCCTCTGGTTCGTCGACACCGATGAGTTCAAGAGCGTCAACGATCGACTCGGACATGCGGCCGGGGATGTCGCGCTGCAGGGCATAGCTGCCGTCTTACGCGGGCAGGCAACCGGCGGCATGGATATCGTGGCGCGTAACGGCGGCGACGAATTCTGCGTTCTCTTGGGCGAATCACGCAAGAGCGTCGCCGTCGAGCGAGCCGGTCGCGCCTGTGCGGCGGTGCGTGTTCACGACTTCTGCCTGGGCCTGCGCTTGACCGCGAGCATCGGCGTCGCGTGCTTCCCGAGCGATGCGCTGGACGGCAATATGCTGTTGGAGCGCGCCGATGCGGCAATGTACCACGCCAAGCACCACGGGCGCGACCGCGTGGCCTTCTATCTGGAGCGCGATCAGCTAGCCGTCATGCGCTAGAGGCTGCCGGAGTTGAGGTGTTTTCGGATTTGGCGCCGAATTTTGTTCGGAGACGAGGCGCGAAGAAGGAGCGAAGCCGTAGCTTCGTGACTGATGAGCAACGAAGTATTCGGGCAAAAGGCGGCCCAAAGACGGAAGCGTGCTTAACTCCGACAGCCTCTAGAGTCCCGCTGAAGCGGGCGAATCTGCCTGCGAGGGGAACTCTCTCGGGCGTGTACGCTCCTCTCTCTTGGCGTCGAATCGCGGTCGCCTTCCTCCTGTGCGTACTGGCTTGCGGCCAGGCGGCGCAGGCTCGGGTCGCGCGCCCCGACGCGCTCGATCGTCGCGTGGATGCGATCGCCTCCGCACGGTTGGCCTCTTTGCCGGCCACGCGCCTTGTCGACCCCGATCGACAGGCAGCGGCCGCGCACCTAGAACGCCTCGATCTCGTCGGCTGGTTTGCGATGGTCCTCTTTCAGGTCATCCTCTTGCTCTACTTTTGGCGCAGCGGGCACGCCGGTCGTTGGCGTGACCTCCTGCGACGGCGCATTCGTAGCGAGCATCTCGTGCGCTTCGTCTTCGGTGCCGGTTTGGCGGGGCTCGCAGCACTGGCTGCGCTCATGCCCCAGTTCTTTCTCTATCGCGTGGCACGGGTGATGCAGCTCTCCGACCGGCTGACCATCCCCTGGGCGCAAAGGTGGCTGCTCCACACCATCGCGCTCATGCTGCTCGCAGGCATCATCGCCACCGTGATCCTGATGCTGGCCGACCGTACGCACCAGTGGTATCTCATCACGATCGGGGGCGTCTACCTAGCGGTGCTCTGCGGGGCGTTCGTGCAGCCGTTCCTCGACCCGAGCATGGGACGTGCCATTACGCCTTTGCATCCAGCTCTGGCTGGAGCCGTCGCTAGGTTGGAGCGACGAGCCGGGATCGGTGCGATTCCCGTCGTCGTGGTCGATCGATCGCGCAAGACGCAGACCGACGGCGCGCGGGTCGTCGGACTTGGCCCCACCATGCACATTGAACTCGGCGACACCCTGGTGGCCGGTGATCCCAGTCCCGAGGTGCTCTTTGCTACGGCGCGCCAGCTTGGACACGTGGCGCAGAACGATCCGTTGCGTTCGGCGCTTTTGCTCGCGACGCTCACCGTCCTCGCGACGGCACTGGCGGTCTTCATCGCCGATCGCGTGGGCTTTCGTCGCGACGACGATCCCGTTTCGCGCTTGGCACTGGTCGGCGCTCTCTTGGGGTGCGCCTTTATTCTCGCGGTGCCGGTCGAGAATGCGTATCGTGCACACATGGCGGCGAGCGCAGACGCCTACGCGGTGCGCTTGACCGGCAATCGTACCGCCGGAGAGCGGGCGATGATCCGCTGGGCTGATGAGGGGATGGAGCTGGTCTGTCCCGATGTGATGGAGCGGCTCTTCCTCTTGCCGCAACCATCGATCGCCTCGCGCGTCGCGATGCTCAACGGCGTATCGCCGCGCTGCCCGTAAGAGGCCTGCTTATGCGGTGAGCACGACGCCGCCGCTTACCTGCGTGCCGAGGTGATGCATGGTGAGCAGTTCGACGATCGTTGCGTGCGCCAGGCGTCCATCGACGATCTGCGCAGCGCTCACTCCAGCCCGTACGCCGCGCGCCGCGGCGCGAACGGTCGCCGACATATCCATTGGGAGGCGCCCATCGTCGGCGAGCGTTAGCGCCTCGGCGGGTGTGAGTTGTTCGACCAGCGTCTGCGTCTGCGGATCGACGACCCCGCCTGCCACGTGGCAGAAGACCGCGCGCACTGCCTCGGTCGCCGATGCGATCGAGGCGGCGACCTCGTCGGCCACGACCGCTACGTCGCAGGCGCCGAAGACCGCAAATGCCGTCGGTTCGATGACGGGAATGTAGCCCGCTCCGGTCAGCGTCTGGAGAATGGCAACCTGGACGATTCCGATGCCTTCGGGTCCTTGCGGGATCATGCCGGCGTCCGATCCCCCTAGCGCCAAGGCTGTGTTTCCACTGCGGTTGAGCGCTCGTACGAGGTTGCGCGCGGTGGGCGGGTCCGGCGCCACGACGATCGGTCGCAGCTCCGATGCAGCGAGAAAGTGCATATCGCCGACGAAGGTTGAATCGGCATCGAGCGCGGTGGCTGCGTCGATGCGGACGACGAAGTACTTGCCGATGAACTGTTGCATACGCCTCTGTTTCAAGTATTCGGCGCAGAGCCCTCAAGTTTCCAGGTGTTCGCAAACTGTATCGCGCGCTCGCTTCCCTCGGCGAGCCAGCGTTCCACCGTGTCGGCGGCCGCTGCGATGACGCGCGGAAGCTCGCGGCTCTCGGCGGGATCGAACGGATTGAGGACGTGATCGATGCTGTCGTAACGCGGTCGCCCCACGCCGATGCGCAGGCGCGGGAAGCCGTCGCCGATCACGGCGATGATGGAGCGCAATCCATTATGCCCTCCATGGCCGCCTGACGGCCGCATGCGCAGAACGCCGAAGGGCAAATCCATATCGTCGCTGATGACCAGGATCTCCGGCGGCGGCGTTTTGTACCAGGCGGAGATCAAGCGCACGGGGGCGCCGCTTAGGTTCATGAACGAGGTTGGTTCCACCAGGACGAACCGTCGGGCTACATCGGCAGCTTGGCGAGCGCTATCTTTCTTTCGCCAGTTCACGATGCCGAGGCGGCGCGCCACCTCGTCGACCACCATAAAGCCGACGTTGTGGCGTGTCGCAGCGTACTCTTTCCCGGGATTGCCGAGCCCGACCACCAGGCGTATAGGCGTCCGTTCCCCCATGGGTACGGTGCGCCGTTACTCGGGCGTCGTCGTTTCGGGCTTCTGCCCGATGACCTCGGGTTCGCTCTGTTCGAACGCCGCTTCCTCAAGTTGGCGCGCGGTCTTCGAAGCTTCGATGGCGACGATGACGGTGTCGGCGGGGGTAAGCAGCTTCAGCCCCGATGGAAGCGCGATGTCGCCGGCACTAGTGTGCTCGTGGATGCCTAGCGGCGTGACGTCCACTTCGATATGCTGGGGCAGCGCGTCGGCCGGCCCCTCGACCTCAATCTCGTGGAGCAGCACGTCCATGACGCCGGCAAAATCCTTCACGCCGCGTGCGACCCCGACCGTTACGATCGGCAGGCGCGCGTGGACGCTCTCATGCTCGGAGATGCGTTGCAGTTCCGCGTGCAGGATGCGATTGGAGATGGGATCGCGTTGAAGGTCGCGCACCAGCACCGTCTCGTTTGGGGAGTCACCCAGGCTTAAGGTCAGAATCGCGGTGCGTCCACCATGGTGGAGCGCGTCGGCGAAGGCTCGCTCGTCGAAGGCGACGTGGAGCGGTTGGGTTCCGTGCCCGTAGATCACGGCCGGCACTTTGCCTTCAGAACGGAGTGCATGCGCCGAGGTCGTGCCGGTCTTCTCGCGGCGTTCGATGGAGAGCGTCTTGGTGGTCACGGATGGGTCTCCCTATAGTGAGGTCTACGAAGTGGTGACGATGGTTTCGGGTGCGACATGCCCGCCGGCGCCGTTGGTCATCTCATCGCCGTTAAAGAGTTCGGAGACCGAACGGTTGGTGGTGATGCGTATGATGGCGTCGGCAAACGTCTGAGCGATCGAGAGCTGTACGAACTTCGGATGTGTTTCAAGGCCGGAGAATGGGACGGTGTTGGTCACCACCACGCGCTCGATCGCGGACGACTCGAGCACGTCGATGGCGTCACCGGCGAAGATGCCGTGCGAAGCGACCGTAAAGACCTTGGCTGCCCCGTGAGCGAGGATGGCCTCCGCTGCCTTGGCAAGCGTTCCGCCGGTGGAGATCATGTCGTCGACGATGACCGCGACCTTCCCCGAGACATCGCCGACGATGTCGGTGACCTCCGAGACATCCGGCTCCGGCCGGCGCTTGAAGACGATGGCCAGCGACGCATTGAGGCGCTTGGCGTAGAGCTCGGCTCGATGGACGCCGCCGGCATCCGGCGAGACGACCACGATGCGATCGTCGCTAAGCCCTTCTTTTTTGAGGTAGTTGCAGAGCGTGGGCATCGCCATGAGGTTGTCCACCGGCATATCGAAGAAGCCTTGAATCTGGGCGGCGTGCAGATCCATGGTGACGATCCGCTTGGTTCCCGTCACCTTTAGGAGGTTGGCTACGACTTTGGCCGAGATGGGCTCGCGGCCTTTCGATTTCTTGTCTTGCTTGGCGTACCCATAGTATGGGATGACCGCCGTGATGCGCTCCGCCGAGGCGCGGCGTAGCGCGTCGACCATCAGGAGCATCTCCATCAAGGCGTCATTGACGCCGTTGCCGGTCGTCGACTTGCAGATGGATTGAACGACGAAGACATCGGCGCCACGGACGTTCTCGCCGATCTCGATGCGGGTTTCCTCGTTCTTGAACTTCGAGACGAGTGCTTTCCCGACGTGAACCTTCAGTCGTTTGGCAATCTCATCCGTTAGTGCCGGATTCGAGTTCCCGCTGAAGAGGAGCGGGCTCTTGTTCAACGGTCGATCTCCCAGGCGGTAGCAGAGCGGAGAGGGTTCCCCGGCGTACCGCGCACTCCTCGCAGTCGGCGAAATATCGGCCGAGGCCTCGGGTCAGGCCGCGTGGATGTCGAACCCACCGGCGATGGAGCAGCGTTTCGAACTGGTCAGCCCCTATGCGCTGGCCGGAGACCAGCCGCAGGCTACCCAGGCGCTCGCCGAGGGCCTGGCGCGAGGGGATCGCGCGCAGACCCTGCTCGGCGTGACGGGCAGCGGCAAGACGCTGGCGATGGCGGCCGTCGTCGAGCTCGTACAGAAGCCGACGCTCGTGCTTTGCCACAACAAAACACTGGCCGCCCAGCTCTGTGCCGAGTTTCGCGAGTTCTTCCCGAAGAACGCGGTCGAGTACTTCGTCTCCTACTTCGACTATTATCAACCTGAAGCGTACGTCGTGCAAACCGATACCTACATCGAAAAAGATAGCGCGATCAACGATGAGATCGAGCGGCTGCGTCACAGCGCGACGCAGTCATTACTCACGCGACGGGACACCCTGATCGTCGCCTCGGTATCGTGCATCTACGGCTTAGGTTCGCCCTCGGACTATGTGGAGATGTCCGCGCGCGTCCATGTTGGAGAGAGCGTCGATCGCGACGCGTTGCTGCGCAAGCTCGTAGATATGCAGTACCGGCGCAACGATCTGAATCTCGTGCGCGGAACCTTTCGCGTGAGAGGAGATACGCTGGAATACGTCGGCGTGGAAGACGAGTTGGTGCATCGCATCGAGTTCTTCGGGGATGAGATCGAAGCCATCAACGTGGTGAATCTGCTCACCGGAGAGTATGTCCAGAGCAAGGACGAGCTTTTGATCTTCCCGGCCAAGCACTTCATTACGCCCGAGGAGAAGCTGCGCCGGGCCATCGCTTCGATTGAAGCCGAACTCGTCGAACGGCTGGCCCTCTTTCGCGCGGAAGGCAAACTGCTGGAAGCGCAGCGCCTGGAGCAGCGCACCCGCTACGACCTCGATATGCTGCGCGAGGTCGGCTACTGCAACGGAGTTGAGAACTATTCGCGTCACCTGACCGGACGGGAACCGGGCTCGACCCCGTGGTGTCTGCTCGACTTCTTTCCCGGCGACTGGTTGCTCTTCGTCGATGAGTCGCACGTTACGTTGCCGCAGGTTCGCGGAATGTACGCCGGAGATCGCTCGCGCAAACAGATTTTAGTCGAGCACGGCTTCCGTCTGCCGAGCGCCCTCGACAATCGCCCGCTGACGTACGATGAGTTTGACGCGCACCTGCGCCAAGTGATCTATGTCTCGGCAACGCCGAGCGCCTATGAGATGGAGCGCAGCACCGGCGTGGTGGAGATGATCATCCGCCCGACGGGCTTGGTCGATCCTGAAGTTGAGGTGCGGCCGACTCGGCATCAAGTCGACGACCTCATGCACGAGATTCGCGCGCGGGTCGAGCGTGGAGAGCGCGTCTTGGTCACGACCTTGACCAAGAAGATGGCTGAGGATCTGAGCAGTTTTCTCGTGGAGGCAGGCCTGAAAGTACGCTATCTGCACAGCGAAATCGATACCCTCGAGCGGGTGGCGATTCTCCGTGACCTGCGCATCGGCGTCTTCGATGTCCTCGTCGGCATCAATCTTCTGCGCGAAGGGTTGGACTTGCCGGAAGTCTCTCTCGTCGGCATCCTCGATGCCGATAAGGAAGGGTATTTACGTAGCCAAACGTCGTTGATTCAAACCATCGGTCGCGCCGCGCGCCATGTCGAAGGCAAGGTCATCATGTACGCGGACAACGTGACCGAATCGATGGCGCGTGCCATCGGCGAGACTCGGCGCCGTCGAGAGCGTCAAGTGGCCTTCAATCTGGAGCACGGGATCGAACCGCGTAGCATCCGTAAGGAGATCCGCGATATCCTGGCGATGATCGGGGACGGCAGTGGCTCGAAGCCGGCCAAGCGGGAGAAGCTTCCGCGCGAAGTCGCCGTGCGCACGATGGCCGAGCTTGAGAAGCGCATGCATGCTTTTGCCGCGGCGCTGGAGTTCGAGAAGGCTGCGGCAGTGCGCGATGAACTGCTGGAGCTGCGCAAGCAGCTCGGCGGCAATGAGTCCATGCTCTTCGGCGGCAAGGCTCCCAAGGTGTTCGAACGAGCCCTGGCCGACCTCCTCGGACGGTAGCGGGCCCTGCGCACCCCCTTCGCGCGTCTCGCCGGAGAGAAGAACCACTCGGCCGGATGCGGAACCCCCTGCGTCATGATGATGTCGAGAGGGATGATCGCGTGATCGCAAGGGACGCACGGCGCTCATGCTCGCCCTTCGAGGCGGTACTCTTCGATCTCGACGATACGCTGCACGACGATACGTATGCCTTCGAATCGGCGACGGCCGAGGTTGCAGCGGAGGTGGCGCAGGAGTGCGGAGTCGATGCACGGCGCCTGAGCGCTGCCTATATCGCGCAAGCGGAGGCCTTCTGGGGGCGACTCAATGCCGAAGGCTTGAGCCGAGCCCTCGGCTCGGTGCGCCGAGGGCTGTGGGCCACCGCGTTGCGAGACGTCGGTCTGGATGATCCCGCGCTGGCCGCAACGGTCGCCGATCGGTACAACCGCTACCGGCGCAAGTACTTCGCGCCGTTTCCGGGGGCACTGGCGCTGCTGGAATCGTTGCGAGCGCAAGGCTGCCGGCTGGGCATCATCACCAATGGATTCTCTGAGACGCATCGTGAGAAGATCGCCCTGCTGCAGATCGGCGACTACGTCGATAAGATCTTCATCGCGGACGAAGTCGGGATGCTCAAGCCCGATCCCAACCTCTTCCTGCACGCATGTGGCGCCCTGGGAGCTGCGCCGGAGCGCAGCGCCATGGTGGGCGATCGGTATGACCGCGACGTGAGCGGGGCTCGGATCGCCGGGCTCTACACCATCTGGCTCAACATCCGGCGGGAACCCCTGCCCGCCGGCTCGCCGCCGCCCGATGCCGCCTGTACGGATATTCAAGAAGTCGGTCGCTTGCTGGAGGCCGCGAGCATAGCGACTTAGAACACATCCGGCGCTATGCAGACGTCAAACGACCTTCAGAGTACCTTCTCCCGCGCCTTCGCCTTACTCACCGCCAATTGGGTCATCGTGGTGCCCGGCGTCGTCGTCTCGCTTCTCGCGCTCATCGTCGGCGTGTTCTTCACGGCCGGGGCGATCGGTTCGTATGCGGTCGCGAACGGGGGCGCGGCAGGCATCGTCGGAGCAGCCCTAATGGGACTGATCGGCGCGGCGGTCGTCCTGCTGCTGACGATCGCTCAGTTGGCCTATATCACCGGTATGGCTGCTCAAGCCTGGGAGACCGGCAGCGCGACCTTGGTCGAGGGCGCGCGCGCCTTCGCGCAACGCGGTCCCGCGCTCCTCTTGCTCCTCATCCTCCTCTTTGTGATCGGTCTGGTGGCGATGGTGCTGGCCCCGTTCACGCTGTTTCTCAGCCTGTTGGCGTACGGCTTCTTCTTCATGTACGCCATCCCGGGGGTGGTGATCGGCAATGAAGAGGCGACGATCGCGCTCTCGGAGTCGGGTCGACTGGCCTGGCGCAACCTTGCCCCGTCGCTCATCATCCTCATCGCCGTGGCATTCGTCTCCTTCTTGGGCCACTTCATCGGGATGCTCTTTGGAGTGATTCCGGTGATCGGCACGCTGATCGGCTTGCTCATCGGCCAGGTCGCCGTGGCCTACGGCGCGCTGGTCGTGGTGGGAGAGTATCTCAAGCTTCGGCAAGAGCCGCCGGTAGCGCCGCAGTAGGGGCCTCGGCCGGCACCTCTCGGCTGGCGCCGCTGCATCCCGGCGGCGCCCGGGTTGGTCCTTTGGGTTGCACATGCCGAGTAGTTTAGATTCAATCGTCATCAAGGGCGCGCGCGAGCACAACCTCAAGAACGTCGATCTCGTCCTCCCGCGCAATCGCTTGATCGTTATCACCGGTCTCTCCGGCTCGGGCAAGTCGTCGCTCGCCTTCGATACCATCTATGCCGAGGGGCAGCGCCGCTACGTCGAATCGCTCTCGTCCTATGCGCGCCAGTTCCTCGGGCAGATGGAGAAGCCCGACGTGGATTACATCGAGGGGCTCTCACCGGCCATCTCCATCGACCAGAAGTCGACCTCCCGCAATCCGCGTTCGACCGTGGGGACGGTCACGGAGATTTACGACTACCTGCGCCTGCTCTATGCCCGTATCGGGACACCGCACTGCCACCGATGTGGGCGCGAAATCAGCTCGCAGTCAAGCGAGCAGATCGTCGATGCCATCTTGGCGCTACCCGAAGGTAGCCGGCTGCAACTGTTGGCACCGATGGTTCGCGGGCGTAAGGGCGAGTATTCCAAGCTGTTCGAGGAGGTCGCCAAGGAAGGGTTTGCACGCGTTCGGGTGGATGGTGAACTGCACGAGTTGCGTGAGAAGATTGTGCTCGATAAGAAGCGTAAGCATACGATCGAAGTGGTCGTCGATCGGCTCGTGGTGAAGCCCGATGTGCGCAAGCGGCTGACGGACTCGGTAGAGACGACCTTGCGGCTCTCAAGCGGCATCGTCACCGTCATCGGCGATGGTTTGGAGCTGACGTTGAGCGAGGCGTTCGCGTGTGTTGAGTGCGGGGTCTCCTACGAAGAGTTGGCGCCACGCCTGTTCTCGTTTAACTCACCGTACGGTGCGTGTCCGGCGTGCAGCGGTTTGGGGGAGAAGATCGAGATCGATCCCTGGAAGGTGATCCCGGATCGGACCAAGTCGATCGACGACGGCGCGATCGTTCCATGGAGCCGTACCTTGGGCTCGGGGCGCTACCCGTCGATGAATCCCTACTACCTCCAGCAGCTCGAGCGGGTGCTGCGCCGCTATCGCGTCAAGATGTCGACGCCGCTTGAGCGCCTCTCCGATGAAGTCGTCGACGTCATCCTCTACGGCGAGGACCGCGAACAGGCATTTGAGTACACGACTCGCGGTGGGAAGTCGTGGGAGTATCGCTCGACCTTCGAGGGTGTCGTCAATAACCTTGCGCGTCGATACGATGAAACGTCGAGTGAGTACGTCAAGGAAGACATCGAAAAGTATATGTCGTCCTCCACCTGCCCAACGTGTAAAGGCGCGCGTCTGAAACCAGAGGCATTGGCGGTGACGCTCGGGGCGCAGAACATCGATCAGATTACGAGAATGTCGATCGAAGGAGCGGAGGCATTCTTTCGCACGCTAGCGCTCACCGAGCGAAAGCAGAAGATCGCCTACCAAATACTCAAGGAGGTGCGCGCCAGGTTAGGATTCTTGACGAACGTCGGCCTCAACTACCTCACCCTGGCCCGGTCCGCCACCACGCTCTCCGGTGGCGAATCACAACGCATCCGTTTAGCGACCCAGATCGGCTCGTCGCTCGTCGGCGTCCTCTATATCCTTGATGAGCCGTCTATCGGTCTGCATCAGCGCGATAACGATCGACTCTTGGCGACGCTGCGAACGCTGCGTGATCTCGGGAACACGTTACTGGTGATCGAGCACGATGAGGACACCATGCGCAGCGCGGATACGGTGGTCGATATGGGCCCCGGCGCCGGTGCCGAAGGTGGGGAGATTCTCACGGTGGGCACGCTCGATGAGATCGTTGCCAATCCGCGTAGCGAGACCGGAGCGTATCTCTCCGGGCGCAAGTTCATTCCGATTCCCAATCAACGGCGCCGTCCCCGTGCTTGGCTCACCGTCAAAAAGGCCAACGCCAATAACTTGCGCGGCATCGATGTCGCGTTTCCGCTTGGCGTGCTCTGCTGCATCACGGGAGTCAGCGGAAGCGGCAAGTCCACGCTGGTCAATGGCGTCCTCGTCAAAGCACTGGAACATCGCCTGCACGGCAAATCCTCCGGCGGAACTTACGCCGGCGTCAAGGGCGACGATCAGCTCGACAAGCTTGTGGTGATCGATCAATCCCCGATCGGCCGAACCCCTCGCAGCAACCCGGCCACCTATACGGGAACCTTTGACTTGATCCGCGAGCTCTTCTCGCTCGTGCCCGAAGCGAAGATTCGCGGCTATGCACCGGGCCGGTTCTCGTTTAACGTGAAGGGCGGACGCTGCGAGGCGTGCCAGGGCGACGGCATCATCAAGATCGAGATGCACTTCCTGCCCGATGTCTACGTGCCGTGCGAAGTCTGCAAAGGCAAGCGCTACAATCAGCAGACCTTGGAGGTCAAGTATAAGGGCAGGACGATCTCCGACGTCCTGGAGATGCGGGTGGATGAAGCCAACGAGTTTTTCGCGGCGATCCCGCGCATTCATAACCGCTTGAAGGTCATCTGCGATGTCGGCTTGGGATATATCAAGATGGGGCAGTCGGCTACGACGCTCTCCGGAGGTGAGGCGCAGCGGGTGAAGCTCGCGACGGAGCTTGCGCGGCGATCGACCGGACGCACCTTTTACGTGCTCGACGAACCCACCACAGGCCTGCACTTCGCGGATATCCACAAGCTCCTGGAGGTCTTGCAGCGCTTGGTCGAGACCGGCAACACCGTCTTGGTCATCGAACACAACCTCGACGTCGTCAAGACCGCCGATTATCTCATCGATCTCGGCCCCGAAGGGGGCGACCGTGGCGGGACGGTGGTTGCGACGGGTACTCCGGAGGAAGTGGTTGCCGACACCCATTCCTACACGGGGCAGTACCTTGCTGCGGTGCTACGCGATCAGCGTGCCGTCGGCCACGGCCGGGCCGATGCTCGCGCGGTGGAGCGCATGGAGCGCGAGAACCTCACGGCACTCGCGGAGCTTGCCGCCGATCGTTCGAACGGGACAGGCCGCGCCAAGCCCGCAGTCGTAGAAGCCTAGTCTTCGTGGCACGCCTATCGGTAACGATGCTCGTCTGCAGCGACCTGTGCAGGTCACGCGATTTCTATCGCGATGTGCTGGGATTGCGCGTCCAGGCCGACCATACTCCGGAATGGGTGGATTTCGATTTGGGCGGCGGCGTGACGCTCGGCCTGCATCCCAGCAGCGATCTGTTGGCGGTGCGCCCGGGCTCGCTCCAACTCGGTTTCGTCGTTGAAAACGTCGATAGGTTTGTGGCTGACTGCACGCAGTTGGGTGTGCCGGTCTTTCAAGATCCTTACGATGAACCGCATGGGCGAGCCGCCGTCATCGGCGATCCCGATGGCTATCCGATCCAAGTTGCGGCACGGCGGACCACCGCGCGCCGATGAGCGCGACGCTGCAGGCGCGGGCACAAGCGCTGCGCGCACAAGTGGAAGAGGCTAACTATCGCTACTATGTGCTCGATGCGCCGACGATCGACGACGCACGGTATGATGCCTTACTGCGCGAGCTGATCGAGCTGGAGGCGAAACATCCGGAGCTGCGGACTGCGGATTCGCCGACGCAGCGCGTCGGGGCCCCGGCGGCGCAGGAGTTTGCACCCTACGAACACATGCATCCGATGCTCAGCCTGGGCAATGCGTTTGATGCCGATGAACTGCGGGCGTTTGACGAGCGTGTGCTCAAGCTCGCGGGCCAACCGGTGAGCTATGTCTGCGAGCTCAAGATCGACGGCTTGGCGGTGGCGCTGGCGTATCGTAACGGCGGCTTCGACCGAGGCGGTACGCGCGGTGACGGCCGCGTCGGCGAAGATGTCAGCGCCAATCTGCGGACCGTTCGCTCGATCCCGTTGCGCCTGCGCACGCAGGCGCCGGAGCAGTTGGAGGTGCGCGGAGAGGTCTATCTGCGCAAGGGCGATTTTGCCGCACTCAACGTCGCCCGGGAACGCGAGGGCTTGGCCGTCTTTGCCAACCCTCGAAACGCCGCCGCAGGTGGACTGCGTCAGCTCGATCCGAACCTCACCGCGCAACGCAAGCTCTCTTTTTTTGCCTATCAGTTGTTGCTGCCGGAGGCAGCGACGCATGCGCCGGCGACGCAGTGGGAGGCGTTGCAGGCGTTGCGTGATTATGGGTTTCCCGTCAACCCAAACATCCGGCAGTGCCCGACGATCGACGACGTCATGGCCTACTGTCGCGCGTGGGAAGAGCGCCGCGATGGGCTCGACTATGAGATCGATGGGGTGGTCGTGAAGGTCGATCTCTTGTCGCTGCACGAGCGGCTCGGCGCGGCTGCGCGTGACCCGCGTTGGGCGATTGCCTACAAGTTCAAGCCGGCAGAGGTGCGCACGAAGCTGCTGGATATCACGATCGGCGTGGGCCGCACCGGCACCCTCAATCCAACGGCAGTCCTCCAACCCGTGGCGCTCGGCGGCGTGACCGTCAAGAGCGCTACCCTGCATAATGCGGCGTATATCGCGGAGAACGATATTCGCATTGGGGATACCGTGGTGGTAGCGCGGGCGGGCGATGTGATTCCCAGGGTCGTTGGGCCGGTTCTGCAAGAACGCACGGGCGAGCTGGTGCCGTTTACGATGCCGCAACATTGCCCGGTCTGCGGTGCCGACGTCGATCATCCCAGCGGCGAGGCGATGTCGCGCTGCACCAACGCTGCCTGCCCGGCCCAAGTCGTCGAACGCGTACGGCACTTTGCCTCGCGTGGCGCGATGGATATCGAGGGCTTGGGCGACGTTCTTGCAGCGCAGCTCATCGAATGGGGCCTTGTGCGAGATATCTCCGACATCTACGCGCTCGATGCGCAGCGACTCGCTCAGGTGCCGCGCATGGGCGTGCGTTCCAGCGAGAAACTGCTTGCCGTGATCGAGGCCTCGAAGGCGCGCGGAGTAGCGCGGCTCCTGGCGGGCTTAGGCATCCGTTTCGTCGGTGAACAGACGGCGCAGATCTTGGCCGATGACTTCGGTTCCATCGACGCCCTGGCTGCGGCCGACGAGCAGAGCCTGATGCGTAGTGATGGGATCGGTCCGGAGGTCGCCGGCAGCGTGGTGCTCTTCTTTGCGCAGCACGGCAATCGCGACATCGTGGAACGCCTGCGACGAGCCGGCGTCGTGATGGAGCAAGCCAAGCGCGCGCGCCGCAACTGGGGGCCGCTCGCCGGGCGAACGTTTGTCCTCACCGGAACGCTTGCGCACCTCTCTCGCGATGAGGCGACGCGGCGCATCGCCGCCGCAGGCGCAAGCGTCGTGGGCTCGGTGAGTAGGAAGACCGACTACGTCGTCGTCGGCGACGAGCCGGGCAGTAAGCTTGCTCGCGCGCAGGCGCTGGGCATCACACTACTCGACGAGGCGCAGCTCCGCGCGCTGCTCGGCGGCGAGAGCGCCGACTAGAAGATTCGTTGCAGCGACGGGCGACTCGCACGGCGTACCGGTAACGCAGCGCCGAGCGCTTCGAGGAGATCGCTTGCCACGACGCCGACCGGACGCCGGGATGCGGCGAATTGGCCGGCAAGGCCGTGCCAATATGCGGCCGTGCAGGCTGCGTCGAAGGGCGAGAGGCCTTGCGCGAGCAGCGCTGCCGTTACTCCGGTGAGCACGTCACCGCTGCCCGCCGTCGCCAGAGCGTCGGTGCCGGTGGTGTTGATGTAGACGTAACGCGCGTCGTCCACCAGCGTCGCGCGTCCTTTGAGCAGCGTTACCGCACCGGTGCGCTCCACGAACGCGCGCAAGCGCCGTGTGCGGTCCGCTTCGGCGAGCGTTCCTCCGCCCGAGAGGCGCGCGAACTCACCGGCGTGCGGCGTGAGGACGCAGCGGGCCTCTTTAAGGATATCCAGATGCTTGGCCAGGTGAAAGAGTGCGCTCGCATCGATGACCATCGGCAGCTTGGCGCGTGCGATGAGGCTACGGACCAGCACGCCGGTTCGTTCGTTGAGGTCCAGCCCCGGACCGATGGCAAGGCTGCCGCCTCGGCGAGTCAGCTCCAGGATCTCGCTTGCAAGCGACTCGGGATCGGCCTCGTCGCCAAGCGCCACGACGACCTGCTCGATGAGCTGCGCACGCAGCGCCGGCGCGGCGTCGGCCGGCGTTGCGACGGTCACGTACCCGGCCCCGGCGCGTGCGGTTGCGCGCGCCGCCAGGATCGCGGCCCCGGGAAACTGCGTCGAGCCGGCGAGGATCAGCGTGGCGCCGGCGGTGCGCTTGTCCGCGGTCGGCTCGCGCACGGGGAGGCGATCCAGGAACGCGTCGTCGTCATCGGCACAGAAGTGGGCATCTTCGACTGCGGCCAGTTCATCTTCCATCCCGATATCCGCAAGCCACAGCGAGCCCACATAGCTGCGTGCCGGATCGAGGAGCAGCCCGGGTTTGAGTGCGCCGAGCGTCACCGTCTCATCGGCTCGCACGCAGGGTTCGGCGATGGCGCCGCTATCCGCATCGACCCCGGACGGAATGTCGACCGCGAGCGTGATCTTCTGCCTGCGAGCCATCGCGCGGATCGCCGGGTGGAAGCTCTGCGGCAGCGGCAGGCGTGCGCCGGTCCCGACCAGGGCGTCGAGGAGCAGCGCAGCCTGCTCGCAGGCGAGATCGGCCGCAGCGTCGCTTGCCGGCAGATCGCGCAGGATGACGCCTGCGTCGAGCGCGCGTCTCTGCGCAGCGCCGGCGGCGCGGGATCGGCGAGTTGCCGGCATCGCGTAGACGATACGCTCGTAGGAGCCGGGCAACTCGGCCAGCGCCGCAAAGGCGTCGCCCCCGTTGTTGCCGGGGCCTGCGAAGGCCACGATGCGACCGCTCGCAACGCGCGCCGCGATGCGTTGGGCGATCCGGACGCCGGCCGTTCGCATGAGCGCGTCATCGCCGATGCGCTCGCACGCGGCCGCGTCGACGGCGCGCATCTGTGCGGCGGTCAGGACGGCAATCATCGTTCCAACACGACCATGGCCGCCGCGTGTGTCGCGGTGTGGGTGATGGTAAGGTGGATGGCGCGGACCTGACGTCGCTCGACGAAGTCGAGGGCCGGAGCATAGAGCACAATCTGCGGTTTGCCGCCGGGCTCATGGCAGACGCCGATCGAGCGCCACGGGATCGGCACACCGAAGGCCTTGCGCGTGGCTTCTTTGGCGGCGAAGAACCCCGCAAGACGTTCGGCGCGATTGCGCTTGCGAAGCGCGTAGGAGATCTCTTCATCGGTATAGACGCGTCGAGCAAACCAGGCCAGCGCGCGCTCGTCGAACGAGTAGCGCGCGACCTCTGCCAGATCGAGTCCGACTCCGAGGATCATGAGTGCGCCTTCGCACCCGGGGAGGAGTTTTCCGTCCAGGGATCGCGAAGAGGAGAAGCCGAGATGGAGTCGCGTATCCGCATCGTCCCAGTCAACGCCGTCGACGGCGTCTTCTTGGACCGCCTTGCGCTCTGCCTTGAGGAGCGCTTCCTAGCAAGCGCCCGGATCGAACGCTCGCTGATCGTGCCGCGTAGCGCGCTCAACTCGACTCGCCGTCAGCTCTTCCTCTCAACCCTCATCACGAAGGTTATGCGTGCCTTTCCCGACGACGACGGCACCATTTTAACGATCACCGATTTCGATCTCTACAAGACCTCGCAAAGGTACATTTTTGGGGATGCCGACGAGATGCAGCGCATTGCGATCATCTCGATGCATCGGCTGCGTTCCGAATTCTACGGTGAGCCGCCCGATGAGAATCTCGTCTTCCAACGAACACTGAAGGAGTGCGTGCATGAGTTGGGACACGCCTTTGGGCTCAAACATTGTTACAACGCCCGTTGTGCCATGTACTATTCGAACTCGATCTTCGAGACCGATAACAAGATGTCGCATTTCTGCGAGGCGTGCGACAAGCGGATTAGCCGGGCTCGCCAGTAGGCGCCCCTGCGCCGGCCGGCGGCCCTAAAGAATCGCAGTGCTCCGGCCGTACAGAGAGACTAGGATGCCGATTTGCCGGAACCAGGTCCTTGCGTGCCTAAGAGAGGAGCGTCGTGATTAGCGCCTATCTCGCCAACGTGCGGGTTCGACTCGGCGTTCCGGCTCGGCTCGTCATTGCCGTGGCCGCGGTGTTCCTTGCCTTCGCGATCGCCTGGTGGGCGGGGCACGTCCCGGGCGTGGAGGTCGCGGAGCTGCTCGTCGTGACCCTGGCGTGTGTCGTCTTGGGGCTGCCGCTCTCCACGATTGTGGCGGTGGCCGTGGGCTTGCTGGACTTCGCCGTGCGCCATGCGCATGGCGCGCATGGCGCTCTCTCGGGCTCGTTGCTGCTCGGCGGCAGCGGGATCGTCGTGAGCCTGCTGCTCTCAGGAGAGGTGGTGCCGATCCGCAGTGCGGAGGAGGTCGTCCCTGGTCAGCTTGCGTTTCGTGCCGGCGGCTACCGGGCGCTGCCGCGGGCCGAGAGCGTCACGACCTCGCCGACGAGCCTCGCGTCCCTGGCGGCCGGGATTCGCGACGTTACCCAGGGCGACTTCACCAAGAATATCGCAGTTTCGGACACCTCGCTCCAAGAGTTGGCCATCGCGCTCAATAAGCTGATCTTCGGGATGCGCGAGTTCCTCGGGCAGTTGCACCGGCATGCGGGGGATCTGGGGAGTGCCGGAACGGATCTGCGCGACACAGCTTCGACGGCGCTAGCGGTCATCGAAGGGGCGGCGGTAGCCCAAGGCCAGCTCGACGACGGCGTCGGGGAACAGTCCAAGATCGTCAATGAGGCTACCGGAAAAGTCCGCATCCTCACCGAGAATATCGCCTCGATCGCAGCTTCCGCCGAAGAGCAGACGCGCAGCCTGGATGAGACGGCGCTGGCGGTCTCCAACATGGCCAGTTCCATCGAGCAGGTCACCGCGCAGGTCGATTCGCTCTCGTCGATCTCGGCTGGGACCTCAAAGACCGCCGAGCGCGGTGGGACGGCGATCGGGACGATCGTCGACGGGATGTCCACCATTCGCGGGACGATCAACGAGCTGGCCGGCGACATTCGTCAGCTCGGCACCAACTCCGAGCAGATCGGCGATATCGTCAAGGTCATCGATCGGATTGCGGAGCAGACGAACCTCCTGGCGCTCAATGCGGCGATCGAAGCCGCTCGCGCCGGCGAGCACGGTCGCGGCTTCGCCGTTGTCGCAAGCGAAATCCGCAAGCTGGCCGACGGCAGCGTCCAAGCCACCAAGGAGATTGCGGCGCACATCAACTCCACCCAAGTCGTCATCATGGAAGTGGTGGAAGCGATGGCCCGTTTGACGGAGCGGGTCGAAGGAAGCGTCTCCAGCACGAACTCCGCCTCCGGCGCGCTCCAGGACATCGTTCACGCCGTGCTGACCTCCAACCAGCAGATCGGCGAGATCAGCTCCGTGACGCGCGCCATGAGCGCGAACTCGTATCAGGTCATCCGGTCGATTGAAGAGATCACCAAGTCCGTGGCGCTGAACCTTCAGGCGACGCAACAGATGAGCGGGCAATCGGTGGAGGTGGATAAGGCGTTTGCCGACATCGCCTCGATTTCGCATCAGAACGCGTCCTCGGTCGAAGTGCTGACCTACGTCAATCGTGAAGTCACCGATGCCGCACAACGCATCCTTGCATCGGTCAATCGCATGATCGAACTATCAGGCCGCATCGACGGCCGCATCGGAAAGTTTAGAATCAGCGACAATGCAACGGAGGATACCCGCGCATGAAAGTCAGTTTACGAGTTCGTCTCTTGGGGACGATCGTCGGGGCAGTCGTCCTGTTCTTCATCGTAAGCGGCATCGCCGCGCGGATAACGTTGCAGCGCGACCTGATGAGTCTGGGCAAGACGCAGGTGACCGACGGCGCGAAGGCCTTCGGGGGTTTCTGGAAGTCTCGCCAGGACCAGATCAAGTTGTTGATCTCGCAGGATGCGGTGGCCGATGCATTGCGCAAAGACTTGCAGAGCCACAACAGTAAGGCACTGCAGGATCAACTCTCCAACGTGGCCCGCACCTCGGGGCTCTCGTGGCTGACGGTCGTCGACGATAAGGGCAACGTGGTCGCCCGTGCCAACGGGCCGCAGCTCGGTTCGCTTGCCTCCAACTCGTATATCCAGCGAGCACTGACCGGCGAAACGGTGAGTACGGCGGCGCTTCTGCCGGCCTCGGAGCTGCAGGCTGAAGGCCTGGCGGCACAGGCTGCGGCGAGCATCAAGGGCGCAGGCGGCAAGACGGTCGGGCAGATCAGCAAGGGCTTGGCGTTGATCGCGGCGGCGCCGATGAGCGACCGCAACGAGCGCACGATCGGGGCGATCTACGGCGGCGTACTGATGAACCACTTCTATGACATCGTCGATCAAAGCACGCTGGCACTGGGCGGTTCGACGGCGATCCTCGAAGGCAATGACATCATCGCCAGCTCCATTCTTGCACCGGACGGTATGCGCGTCTTCGACCGCCGCGTGCCGCTCTTCAACGCGGCCGCGCAATCCGGTGGTGGGTATACCGGCGTTGACACCGAGGGGCGCAGGCAGTACCTGGTTCACATCGCTCCGATTCAGAACGACCAGAACACGGTCATCGGCGCGCTGTGGTACGGTCAGCCGCTCTCACAGATTACCGACATCATCGATCATACGACGCAGTCGCTGATCCTCTGGGGGATCGTGGCGATGATCATTGCGTTGGCGCTGGCGATCCCGATCGTCGAGCGGGTCTCTCGGACATTGGCGCAACGCAGTCGCCAGGTTCGCGATGCCGCCAAGGAGCTGGGTGTCATCATCGTCGGCAGTGAGGTTTCGGGCGATCATGTGAGCGCGACAAAGGCGGTCGTGGAACGTAGCGGCGCGCTGATCGAACAGATCTCGGCAGCCGGAGATCCTTCCGGCAAGGTCGGAGAACTCAAAGCGCTCAACGACGAACTGCAGGGCGACATCATGGTCATCGATACGCTTTCGCAAGAGATGAACTCACGGATGCAGCAGGCTGTGGACCGGGTTTCGGAACTCAACGACGTTGCGGGCGGGCTCAATCGGCTCGTCAGCGGCGAGACGAACTAAGGGGAGCGGGGCCGGCGTATGGCTGACGTCATTCTGTACTTCGCAAGCAACGCGGATACGATGATTGCCACGAAAACGCTCAAAGATGCGGGCGTGACGGCAAAGATGATCCCGAAGCCTGCGCATGTCAGCTCGTCGGCGAACTTGTGTTTGAGCATCGACGGTGGCGTCGAAGTCCAGGCCAAGTCGGCGCTGTCGGGAGCCGGTGTTGCACTGGGCGGCATCGCGAAGTAGCACCGGACGCTAACGCAGCGCGCGCGCGTCGGCAAGATCGATCTGCTCGCGCCGGCCGTCGCGTTCAATGATGAGCGCCCCGCCGGTCGCAAGCGCCAGCGCCGTGGCTTCGAACGGATGCTCTTCACCGTCGCGTAATACGCGATATCGTCTGCCGGGAAGGCCGGCGGCCTGCTCCCACCGTCGCGCCAGGTGCTGCGGCGTCGTCAATAGCGACAGGCGCGCGTCGAAGGTCAGCAGGATCTCGCGGAGGAGGGTATCGCGGGCGACGGTTGCGACGTCGTCGCAGAAGGCCGGCGGCGGCGTGATGGCCGTGCCTGCCTCGGCAAAACGGTGTGTATTAACCCCGATGCCGCAGGCGACCCAAGCCTGCTCGCCGATGATGCGGCTGGTGCATAGGATCCCCGCGATCTTGGCTCCGTGGAGCAGAAGGTCGTTAGGCCAATGGACTTCGGTCGGTATGCCGTGGCGCTGCAGTGCGTCGCGTAGCGCAAGCGCCACCCAGAACGGCACGATCCACGCGTCGGTGGCGGCCATCGCGGATGGGAGAATCGTGGTCAGCAGCAGCCCGCTGCCCGGCGGAGCGATCCACGAGCGCCCTTTGCGCCCCGCACCGCCGCTCTGCGACTCTGCGACAATCGTCAGCCCCAGCGCCTCGGGCAGGCCCAGGAGCGCGGCGGCGTCCGCGTTGGTGCTCGTGGTCTGGGCAATGTAGGTAATGCGCCCAAAGGCGCTGCCCGCAAGCGCGCGTTCAACCTCGGCGTAGGGCCCTGCCGTCTCCATCGAAGCGATCTTTGCGCGCGGTGAGAGGCGTTCCCGCGCGGGAGGCCGTATTTCGGGGCGCTATGACTATCGAACGCACACTGATTCTCGCCAAGCCCGACGCCGTCTCCCGCGGGCTCGTCGGCGAGCTTATCGCGCGCTTGGAGCAGCGCGGCTACCTCATCGTTGCGATGCGGCTCATGCAGCTTGACGGCGAGCGCGCGCGTACGCACTACGTCGAGCACAAGGATAAGCCGTTCTTCGCCGGCTTGGTGAACTTCATCACCAGCGGCCCAATCGTGGCGTTGTGCGCCGAAGGCGAGAACGCCATCGAAGGTGTGCGCCAACTGATGGGTGCGACCGATCCCTTGAGTGCGGCACCGGGTACGATTCGTGCCGACTTCGCGCAGTCGATCGGCCGCAACCTCGTGCATGGCAGCGACAGCAAGATGAGCGCCGAGCGGGAGCTGGCGATCTTCTTCAGCGAGAACGATTTCGTCTCGCGTAGACATGACATGGAACGCTGGTTCCGGGAGTAGTGTATGTCGCTTGAATCGTTGCGCGGCGGTGGACGCCCGCTCATCGAAGGCGTTCGCGCCAGAGAGATCCTCGATTCGCGTGGAAATCCAAGCATCGCCGTCGAGGTGGCGACGAGCTTTGGCGCAGTTGAAGAGGCGCTGGTGCCTTCCGGTGCTTCGACCGGCACGAATGAAGCGGCTGAACTGCGCGATGGGGATATGCACCGCTACGGCGGCAAGGGTGTGCTCAAGGCCGTTGCAGCGGTGAACGACACGTGCGGGCCCGCCATCGAAGGGCTCGATGCGACCTCGCAACGCGAGATCGACGAGCGCTTGGTCGAGCTTGACGGTACGCCGAACAAATCGCGGTTGGGCGCCAATGCCATCTTAGGCGTGTCGCTTGCAACAGCGCGGGCCGCGGCTGCGAGTCTCTCGATGCCGCTCTTTCGCTATCTCGGTGGGCCGACGGCGGCGACGCTGCCGGTGCCGTTTATGAACGTCATCAACGGCGGTAAGCATGCGCCGGGCGGGTTGCAGTTCCAAGAGTGCATGATCGTGCCGCAGGGTGCGCCCACGTTCCACGAAGCGGTGCGTTACGGCGCTGAGGTCTTTCACGCGCTCGGTGCGCTGCTCCACGAGCGCGGCTTGCCGACGACGGTCGGCGATGAGGGTGGGTATGCCCCGCCGCTCGCCACGCCGCACGAGGCGCTGGATCTGATCGTTGCGGCGATCGAACGCGCGGGCTATCGCCCGGGCGAAGATGTCGCGATTGCGCTCGATCCCGCTTCCAGCGAGTTCTATCAGGACGGCGCCTACTATCCACTGGAGAAGGATCGCCGCGTCGATGCCGACGGCATGATCGCGCTCTACCGCGAGTTGATCGATCGCTATCCCATCGTGATGCTCGAAGACGGGCTCGCGGAGAACGACTGGAACGGCTGGGCGAAGCTCACGGCTGCGCTCGGCGATCGCGTCGAGCTTGTCGGCGACGACATCTTTGTGACGAATACGAAGTTCTTAGAGCGCGGCATTCGCGAAGGCGTCGCCAATGCGATCCTCATCAAGGTGAATCAGATCGGCACGCTGACCGAGACGCTGGACTGCATCGACGCTGCGCACCGCGCAGGCTACGCCTGCGTCGTGTCGCATCGATCCGGCGAGACCGAGGACACGACGATCGCCGACATCGCCGTGGCGACGGGGGTAGGGCAGATCAAGACCGGCTCGCTCTCACGCAGCGAGCGGATCGCCAAGTACAACCGCTTGATGGCCATCGAAGCGAGCCTGGGCGCCAGCGCCAGGTATCCCGGGGCCGGCGTGTTGCGGGGCCCTCGCCGGAGCCGTTAAGGCGACCGCAGGCACCAGGGATCGTCGCCTGCCGCACGATAGTAGGCCAGCGCGCGGGCCTGTAGCTCAGCGGTAGAGCGGCCGGCTCATAACTGGTTGCGCGTAGGTTCGAATCCTACCAGGCCCATGCTCGCGCTCCCGGCCTCGCTCACGTGACAGGCCACGGGCGCTCGGGTACGAATGAGGAGCCCTACGGCGCTATCGTCTATCGGTTAGGACAGCCGCCTTTCACGCGGCAAAGACGGGTTCGATTCCCGTTGGCGCTACCACCGAAAGCCCATAACCACGGGCTTTTTTCGATGCCATAGGGGGCCGCGGTTGCCATTCGGTTGCCGTGCGCTGAAAAAAAGTCACCCTTTCTTGGTTCCGGCGGCCCGTTCGAGGGTCGCACCCAGGGCGTCGAGCCCGCGGCGCTGGCCACCCTCGATAAGGTGCCCGTAGATGTTCAGGGTCGTGCTCGCTGCCGCGTGCCCGAGGATGCCGCCGACCGTCCGAACGTCAACGCCTGCGGTGAGAAGCGCCGTTGCCGCGCTATGCCGCGCATCGTGAAGCCGCGTCGTCTTGATTCCGGCCTTCTTCGCCAGCCGAGCGAAGGCGTTAGTCGCACTCATCGGCGATATGCGCCGCCCAAGCTCGTCGGCGAATACGCCCTCACCTCTCTCGTAGGCGCTTCCGGCGCGCAGCCGCTCCTCGGCCTGCATGATGCGCTGCCGCCGTAGCGCGTCGATCGCGACCGGCGAGAGCGGTAGCAGCCGGGTCGCACCCGTCTTGGTGCTCTTGAGCGCCAGGCCGCCTGTTCGCGTTTGCGACAGACTCTTTCTAATAGCGATCATGCCGCGCTCGAAGTCAACGTCGGCCCAATCCAGCGCGCACAGTTCGCCGCGACGTGCCCCGGTGGCAAGCGCAAGCGTTACAAACGCACTCCACCGCGTTCCATTCGCAGAGGCAAGCAGTTCCGCAAGATCCTCGGACGAGATCGCGTCCGCAGGCGACTTGGCAACCTTCGGTGGGCGTACCGATTCGCAGACATTCCGGCCTACGAGGTCGAGGCGCTGCGCGAATCGGAGCGCGGCGTTGAGGAGGGCGAAACCATGCCGCACCGTTTTGGCCGAGAGCGCGCGACCGTCGTGCCCGCCGCGCTCGGCGAGGGTATGTAACCAAGCGCTAACGTGCGCAGGCCGCAGCCGCGCAAGCGCAAGCGAACCGATATGCGGCGCAATATACTGCGTCGCAATCTCGCGGTATCTTTCCACCGTCTTGGTTGCGAGGTTCCGCGCCCCGCAATCGGCACAATACCGTTCGAGCACAGCGGAGAGCGATACCGTGCTCGGCGAGAGGTCGATGCCGCGGTCTCGTGCCTCGATCGCTTGACGTTCCGCGCGCTCGGCCTCCTTACGGGTGCGATAGGTCCCGATGCTCTTCCGCTGACGGCCACCTAGTGGGGTTGGATCGAGGTCGACAAGAACGGCCCATTTACCGCTCCGGCGCTTATAAACACTCACGAATGGCCTCCCTTTCGGCGAACCGAAGGCGCGTTGTTGACCTTGATAAGATACCGCGTCGGCGGCGTGAAGGGCGCCCACGCCGCTCGGCTATCGCCGAAGAAGCGGCTGACTTGCGCGCCGTTCACTGTGGTCTTCACTTCGCGCAGGCCCTCGGCTGCGCCGTCCGTCGACACCTCAATGGCCGCGAGAACGTCGGGGTCCGCGAGGGCCTCGACGATGCGCCGCGTTGCGGCAAGACGCTCGCGCGCCGGAGTGCGCGGGTTTTGGGCGGCGAGCTCGTGCTGTACGGTCTGCACGAAACGCTCCCACGCAAGCTGCGCGACGCATTTTTCGGAAACGAGTTCCTTAAGGTCGATACCGCGTGCCTCGAACGCCTCCAAGACGGCACGGAAGCCGACGGGGGTCGAAGAGGGCAACAACGCGGAAACGACAACGCGCCGCAGCGCACGGTTGAGGCCAAGAAGGAGCTTGCGCTTCTCCGCCTTGTCGAGCGCGTTCATGCTCTCGCGAAGGCGCTCATTGGCGCCCGGTTTAAAAAAATCGCCGTACCAACGAAGGCACCACGCAGCGCCTTTGATTAACGCCTCGAAACGCTCTTCTTGGAGCAGGCCGCACGCGGCCGCCTCGAAGTTGAGAAAGTCCTCGACCCTCGGATGGCCCGTGAGCAGCGCGAGGGCGTGATTGATTCTCAGGACCGTCTTAGGATCGGGGCGTCGTTCTCCGTGAACATAGCGGTTGATGGTGGGCAGTTCCATATCCAGGCGCTCGGCAAGTTCCGTTTGCCGCACGTTAGCCGCATCAAGGATAGCGCGAACGGTGTCACTCCAGGCGGTAATAAGCACCAGCCGATATTACCACGCGCTAGGCCCCGGGTCAAGGCCGTGGTAGCCTCTGAGCCATGGACACTTTTGAACCCCCCACCTCGGCTCTACTCGACTTTGACGCGGCGCAGAACTACCTCGGCGGCATTTCCCGTTCGACGCTCAAACTCTTGAGGGCGCAGGGCGAGATCGCGGCCGTGAACGTCCACCGCCGCGTGCTCTTCCCCCGCGCGGCGCTGGATGAGTATATCTCGCGACAAGTCGCGGCGGGGAAAGATCGTGCCTAGTCCCGCCGAGCTTGAGCTTTCGCGGCTTGTCCTCGACGATCCGGAGGAGTACGAACGGCGACTGCGCGCATACCACCTGCTCCTCGAAGCCGGCGACGATCCGCTGGACGTCGCGGACGCCTGCCGGCGCGCGGACGCGGGCGAACGGCCCGATCCGCTCGACGTCGCGGAACCCGGCTTCGACGCGGAGTTCTTGCGCGCGCTTCCCGAGGTCGCCGACGAGCGGCGGCGGCGCGATCGCGGAGCGGCGGGGCTACTCGCGCGCGCCCGGCTGCACGGAGCGGCGGTCGAATGAAGCGCCAGGACGATGCGGTAGATAACGCGCTGAGGAGGCTTGCGGCCGCTCCGGCAACGGCGGCGGGGTCGCGCACGCAGTCAGATGGCGTACCGCGCGCAAATCTTCTCGATCTTCGCACCGTCCGCTTTGAGCGAGTGCGTTGGTTTGAGCAAAACACGCTTCCGCGCGCCGAGCTGACGCTGGTGAACGGTGACGGCGGAATCGGGAAGACCACCTTCGTGCTCGACCTTATCGCGCGGGCGAGCGCGGGTCGGCCGATGCCGACGGGGCTTCGCCATGAGAAGCCGCTACGCTGTCTCATTCTTGCCGAGGAGGATCGGCACGGCCTACTGCGCGCTCGGCTCGACGTCGCCCGCGCCAATTTCGATAACATCCGGCTTCTGGAATCAATCGGCGACGAGCAGGAGTTTGCCGTGTTCCCGACCCACGCAGAAACGCTGCGTCGGGCGATCGAAGAGGGGGGGTTCGACTTTGTGATGATCGACGCATTCCTCAATCACTTTGCCGATGATCTCAACTCGGCGAAACCTCAAGACATGCGCAAGGTCTGTCGCCCACTTTCGACCGTCGCGCATGACACCGGCGCGACCATCGTCGCGATCCGCCATTTCTGCAAAGCGGCGGGTTTGGCGAGCGCACGCGGCCTCGGTAGCATCGAGGCGCGCAATGTCAGTCGCTCGGAGCTCGCCGTGGCACCGCATCCTGACGATGAAGCGCATCCCGGCCTCTTCGTCGTAGCCATCTCTAAAGCCAATCTCGCCGAAGATCGTTCGGCAACGATGGCATATCGGCTTGTCCCCGTCGGGGTGACCGATGACGACGGCGAGGCGACAACGATCGCGTGCGTCGAGTGGGAAGCGGTTCCGCCGATTATCACGGCCGATGAGTTGACGAACCGTCCCGACGAGGGTGAAAAGTTGAAGATCGACGCGGCGGCAGATTGGCTTTCCGATTACCTCGGCGCGGACGAGCACCGGGCTTCAGATGTGTGCGAGGCGGGCAAGAGGGCTGGTCATTCGCAGCCCACGTTGTATCGCGCGCGCAAGAAGGCTGGCGTCACCACCGAGAATCGGGGATACCCCGCGAAGGGCTATTGGTTTATCAAAGAGCCCCTGGATTCTCAGGTTTTCCCTACTGGAGAACCTGATAAACCTGATAAACCTGGGGACCCGGACGAGAGCGGGCATGAGGTCGTCGATGAGACCGAAGAGACTGCCGAGGCGCTGTTCAATTACGCGAAGGAGCGTATCGTCGAGCGCGTCCAGCCGAGCCAAGTGCGGCTCCTATGAGCCCTGCGGAGCGAGTGCTCCAGGAAGCACGGGCCATCGTTGCGGCGGCGTCGCTGCTCGCTCGCGCGGGCTTCACGATCCGCCAAGTGCGGCCGGTGCGCCGTTCGGCCAAGAGAACCGCAGCATGAGCGGCAGAGGGAAGGCGTGGCCCGGGGGTCTCGGCGGCGCCGAGCAAGACGGTTTCCTCGGTTTAATTCGCGGCCGCGGCGATCGTCACCGTGATTACCTTCGGCACGTCGCTGCCGGTGAAGGCCACCTTTTTCAAGTAGATGAACCGCACCGGCGCGTTCGGGTCGTCGGCTGCGTACCGCTGGGTGCCGGGGGTTTCTTTTTCGGCTCGCAGCCGGATCGCGATCGTCTCCAAGGTGTCAGCCTTTCGTTTCGCGCGTTACGCGCGCGCGCGTCGGATGCTCGGTAAAATCCGGGGAATCCTGCGCGAAAACCCCCGTGCGCGTGCATGAGAGTCATCGAGGGTAGGCGCTCCTTTGGCTTACGTCGCCACCTAGGGCGCGCAAACGCGATCGAACGACTTGGGGGGCACGCAACGTCGCAAGACGCGCCGGCGGGCCGCCATTCGGCCACGAATCATCGCGGTGCAATTGTCGACGCCCGACGGTTGCCAAACGGTTGCCATTCGGTTGCCGTCGAGGGCAACCACGAGTAACTCTCCGCGACCATCGCAAGCCGGAAAGCCTTGATTCTATTACCTTGCTTGGCCGCTAGCGACTCTCTGCAACCCTCTCGGGACGGATTCGATTCCCGTTAGCGCTACCACGAATCTCTTACTATCCGCATTTATGCGGATACGGCTGGCCTATATCGTCGTATGGTCGAACAGCCACTTGTGCTGATGCGGATTTCTCCTGCATGTCGCAAATAAGCCCGGTGTGTGCTTCTCGGTACCATAAGTTATCGGTGCGCCGCACTTTGGGCACTTCCCGCGAAGCTCGACAATCTCGATGTGCCCGGTGCGTGAGTTTAGTCGGAACTTGAGCCGCCCGATCGGAAGAAATCCCTGGTCTTCGATTTCACGGCTGAAGAACCAAAGAAGCATTCCAAGCATGAGAAACACGACCCCGAGTGGCGCGATCACTGAGTGCGCCTTAGCGAATGATGCAAGCGGCAGCGTATAGCCAGCAAAGCTGGCTAACGAAGCGAAGTTTGAAAAAAAAGCGAGCGCTCCCAAAACAAAGGACGCGAGCGACCCCAATCTCATCTGCATTGTGGTAAGCCTGGTATCGAGGCGATAGCTCATGTCTGTGGGAATGATGGTGTCGGACGCCTCGCTATTGTGCACGATCTGCACGCTGGAGTCGACGATGTCACGAGCTTGAAAAACCTGATTTTGATCACCGCGTATTTTTGCACGCTCGCCTTCGAGATCATCCACGGTTTTGTACCTCCGCATGGTTGAGGCCAGCTATCGGAATAAATCTACAGAACACTTGTTCGCCTGAGCGGCCGCCTCATTCCTTTGCCGGTGCTCGCCGGGTCGCTCTGGACAAAGGCTCGAAATATTCGCTATAATCGAAACTACAAGTGTCGTTTACGGTGACTAGTTATGAATACAGTTCTTGATATGGGTCAGATAGTAGCGGCCCCGGACGCGAGGGAGCAAGAGTCCATCCGGAGCCTTGGGGAGGCAATCGCCCGATCGGGGCCCGGAGCGACCGGTTATCTTGTGGCTCCCGATCATGAGCCTCTGCAACTGCCGCGTGCTCTCTATGAAGTCCTCGTTCGCGCCGCCCAGATGCTCGCGCACGGTGGGGGCATTAGCGTTCTGCCCGCCGATCGAATGCTAACATCCCAGGAAGCTGCCGACTTTCTGAACGTTTCACGAACGTATCTCGTGCGATTGCTGGACGACGGCAAGATTCCATTCGAGCGCGTCGGCCGGCACCGTCGCGTTGCTCTTGCAGATGTCATGACCTTCGATGTTGCTCGCCGGCGAGAGCGGCGTCAGCATCTACGTAACCTTATCGACTTGAGCGAGCAGTACGGTTTGTACGACCAGGATGAAGAGGCGATGCAGCATCTCGCAAGACTTCGCGATGCCGATCGACGCGGCGGTGAATGAGCGCGCGGTTTCGAGTTTTTATCGACGCCTGCGTGCTTTTTCCGCAGACGCTCCGAGACGTATTGTTGACGGCCGCAGAAAGCGGTCTCTATTATCCGTTGTGGAGCGCCGACGTTCTCGATGAACTGGACCGAAATCTCATCGAGAATCGCGGGCTAACGCGCGAACAGACTGCGCATTTGCGCGGCGAGATGAATCGCGCCTTTCCGGAATCCCGCGTTTCGGGATATGAACCGCTCATCGCCACGATGACAAACCATGAGGGTGACCGCCATGTGCTCGCCGCGGCAATTCGCGGTAATGCCGAAACCATCGTTACTGAGAATCTCCGCCATTTCCCGAAAGTGGCATGCGATCCGTATGAAATCAGACTGTGCTCAGTCGACGAATTTCTCTCCGATCTTCTCAGTGTCGATCACGAGCGTATGTGTGAAGTCCTGAGAACCTTGGAACGCGACCGACGCGGCCTTCCAGTCGCAGACATTGTTCGGATCGTCGGTATCGTGGCGCCTCAGTTCCAGCGCGGCATTTCATTTCATCTCGGTATTTAAGGAACGTAAATTAAAAGTCGAAATACGCGCGCACCGAAGCGATAGCTCGCGACGCGGCAGGACCCCGCACAAGCCAGCCGCTTTCCATTCGGTGGTACTCACCCTCGGCTACGGCACTCAGCCAATTATAGGAGCCCTCATACAGTAAGGCCTCGTCCATCGCGAGTGTCTTTGCATGTATTTGGTCTACAAGTTGAAAATGTGCGCCGGCTGCCCGAAGCGGGTCGGCTAGCGCTGGATTCTTAGCAAATTTAGAATCACTAATTATGTCAACGACTACGCCGCGTTCCACGGCTTGTGCTATGGGGCTCACGATTTCTTCGGCCAGCGCCGTCTGGCCTAGAAATGGGCTCACCACGAGCAGCCATTTCGATGCGTGCTCGCACGCGTATTGGAAGATGTCTCGATGCCGCTCATGTTCCATCACGTGAACAACGTCTGCGCCTTCACCGTAGAAGGACACCGGAACCTCGCCTAGGGCATTTTCGTCGCGGCGAAGCAGATGTTCGGACAGCAGACGCAGCGCCGAACCCTTGGGTTGCGTCGCAATCGTGGATATGTCACCGAAGACCAGGAAGTGATCCTTTGCGCGGGACACGGCGACATTGAGTAGGTTCTTCTTGCGGTTTACGAAGCCGACGGGATCGCGTGGGCTCAAGACGTTAGAATACAGGATGATGCGCGCCTCGGCGCCTTGCATCGCAAAGGCGGTGCCGACGGTAATCGGTGCGTCATTCGGTAACACTCCTCGCAGCTGCCGACGAATTTCGTTCGCTTGCGCCGCGTACGGCGTTACGATCGCGAGCAGGCGACTCAAGGCCTCGGTGGTCGTAATCCCCGCAATCGCCGGATCGCTAACGTAGTGGTCAAGGATTCGATCCTTGTTTTTGGCGGCAAAATTGGCAATAAGGCGGGCTTCCGTCTCGTTTACCCGGCTCGAACCGGACTTCGCACTCGTACCACGCACGTGCGCGTAGCCCATCGCAGGGAATAGCGGGTTTTCGAGTGACTGGCGTTTTGGAATGAGGCCGCCGTAGATTAGCTCGTCGCAGTACCGTATGATTTCCGGAACGCAGCGGTAATGCGTGCGCAGGAACGATCCCGGCACGCTTGCGTTCGAAAGGGTGTATGCCGTTGCGCCTTGCGCTAAATGCATCAGGCTTGGCCCGTTGTCGTGCACGAGCACACCGCGGCGCCCCAGATCATCGGCCACGTCGGGCCTCGCAGAGATGCGGTTTCGAGCGTTCGCCAGTGACAGCGGCTCGTCAAGACTAACGATGGGTTCGAGTTGGTAGACGTCACCGACGATCATCGCCTTTTTCGCAAGCGCGAGACCGATGGCGCCGATGTGTGGCGCTACCTGACCCGACTCATCGATGATTAGTAGATCGATGCCCTCGAACAGCGGCTCCGCATGCCCATCTTCTAATTCGCGACCCGGGGCTGTGCCGCTGATGAAGTAGTTGAATCGCCACGGAAGCGAGTGTAACGTGACGGCGGCAAATGGGTGAAGTTTTGCAATACAGCGATGCCTGTGACGAACCCGAGTCGCGCTGTTCCGCCTCCAAATGTCATCCTTCTCGCTACGCATCTGCAATAGCCATCGGCCTTCCCAAAAGCGCATCGCTACGCGAAATGCGTCAGTGCGGTATGCGATATCCAACGCGCGTTGCACGGCCCCCCAGTCCGCCGGGTCAAGCGAAGTGCGCAGGTCCGCCTCTAGCTGTCGAACGACGTCATGCCAGCGTCGGCAGCTTGTTTCGAATTGATCGCGTTCCCGCTCGCACTCTCGTTCCGCGATTGAGTACGCCTGCGCGGCTCCCGTATGCACGGCCGCAGCCTGGGATTCGCTGATGTCAAAGGCGGATCGACGGGACCGCATGCCGTCTTCGATAGCGGATAGGTCATTCGTGTAAGGAGGTGTGCCAACGCCGTACGCTTTTTCGAACCTTCTGTAACGATGTCGTCGCACGGGATCCAAAAATCCGAATATCGCTTCCCACCAGATCGGCTGGAGCGCATCAAGTCCGAGCTCGATGCGCTGGCGCTGCCTGCTACATTCCTCCCGTATGACGCTCAGCTCGCGTTCCGCCGCAACGCGTTTTTCTCGCAAGGGCTCCAGGGTTTGAATAAACCGCTCACCCAAAGTCGATCGTGCGGCGCTCTCGCTGGGATCAGCGATGCGCCGATACTCCTCCAATTGTTGGGCGACGTAGGCGGCCTTTGCTCGGAGGGACAATGTTTTTGCATGGAGGTCGGACACCGCTGACTCCAAGTCTTCAGCGCTCTTGCCCGTTGCATCCAGATAATTCTTCAGGAATGTCGCGATGGCAGCGGTTACCTCTATGCCGTCGAACACGCCTCGTATCGTGCCGCCGTTCTGAAAGAGCAGCGTCGGGTAATTGATATTCGAGCGCTCCGCGCGTTTCGCCGCGTCTTTGCCGGCGAGAAATGCCCCGTACCCGCCAACATCGTCGATCCAGCGCTTCCCGAAGGGCGTTTGGTCTTCAACATCGGCGAACGAGTTCAACACATTTGTTACGGCATTGTTATTCGTCGAAGTGACGACGATAATCGGCGGTTCTACGGAAAACAAATCCTGTGTGGATGCGATCGCCTCGACCATCGCGCTGGCTATGACTGAACGTAGAAGCGTAGTCTTTCCGGTGCCGGGAGGCCCATTAACCGCCTGCAATGCTCCATGCGGCGTGCGCAAAACGTGTTCGAGTGCCACACGCTGATCGTCCGTTAATGGGTGCGGGCCGTAGTGTCCGCCATGGCGAACGCCGCTGGCCGTGTCGTGCGCGGTGGACGCCTGGGACCGAACGACGGATTGCAGTATCGCAAGGCCCCCGCCTTGCTCTGCGCGTTCGCGCGCCAAGTCGAGGACTTCGACAAGTTTCGTAACGTCGATTGCCACTTCATTAGGAAGTACGTATGCCGTCCGCTCGAAATGAAAGTCCTCAGAAGCGTACGTGGAAAAATCGGAGCCCACGACGCTCGACCATAATTCGAGCGCCCATTGAATGCAAGCCGCCCAGTTTTCGCTCCACCGTTGCTCAGGAACATGTGTCTCGTAGTAGGCATCGGCGTCGTCAAGTGTTCCGACTGCGATGCTCGTAGGCGATGGTTCCAGCACCGTTCGCGTAATGAAGGGATGCCGTTGCTCCTGCGGACGAAGTATGCCCCCGTCGCACAACAATGCCGGTATCCACAGTGGGACTACGGCATCCACGTGCGAGCGCCGCGCACCGTTCTGATATTTTGCCGAAATGCGCCCCAAACCGACAGCGATCTCGATTGTGTCTGATCGCTCCGTCGTCGGCTTCTCACCGCTCGACGCTAGCGCTCGTATCCTGTCGGTAGTTTGCGCGCCAAGGCGGCCCTTGGTGATCGATTGAAAGTCGATCGTTGGTGACTGTCGCACTCGCTCGAAAGTTATGCCCGACATCGCATCGTCGATGAGGCAATCGCGCCAGTATTGCAGGAGGTTGGCGGTCGTGGTGGCGGTCGAAACGCCCAGGTCGATCTGCGTCACTGTCAGGGTATCGGCAGCCGCGATGCTTGCTTGGAGCCAACAGCGCGCGCGCCGGGGCAGCAGTCGCCTCTGGCCGACCCATACGGGGCTGGCGGCTGCCCCTCTAACGGCCGTCTAACGGATTTCGCGAAAAAGGCCGGGATTCGAGGGGACAGACCGGGATTGAAAAACGCGAAAACCCTTACAGGACGGGACTTTCCGGTAGTCGGCGGGACCTGCCGGGACCCCACTTCGAGAGTTCGATTCCCGTTGGCGCTACCATGTACGGTTGCGGGCAACTTTCAGGATCTCAGCGCTACAAGAGCTGGCGAAGTTCTTCGATGCTGAGACAGACGTCCTTGAGAATCGATGCCAAGAGCCCTCGCCGGAGGGTCTTGCCGGCGTGAACCGGGATTGAACTCTTGCGACCGTCGGCGTGGCGCATGATATGGTGCGAGCCGCTGATGCGATCCACGACAAAGCCGGCGCGCTTTAGCGCGCGCACAACTGCGGCTCCGTCCAGGGCGGGAAGTCTCGTGCTCAATCAGGGGGCCGTTAGGCGGCCGGGACCGAGACCGCGACGCTTTCTACTCGAGTCGCGCCCACGTCGCCCGGCGGGATGTCCTCGCCGTGATCGAGACGTGATAGGATGCAAAGCTCGATCACTTCGCGGGCGTTCGCGAGGGCGTCTTCGACCGTGTTGCCCTGGGTGTGCGCCTCCGGCAGCGCGGGAACGCTCACCACGAATCCGCCCTCGTCGGGATCCCCGGGCTCGAGGACGACGGTATAGCGCAGGTCAGCCATGTCTTGTGGATTCGACGTCCCACGAGGTGCGTCCGCCCAACAAGAACGCGGCCGTGGCCGCCGTTCGGGCCGTAGTGGACGACGCCAGGATTGAGGTGCGTCAGATTATAGAGTTCCAGTGCGGAGTCGTGGGAGACTAAAGCGTATGCCAGCTCGCGATGCGCCCGAGGCCAGAGAACGGCCTCGTGGTACTGCTGGAGGCCAGTTGTTGGCCAGCTTGGGAATCGGTACAGCCCCTGAGCCACGCGATCCAGCCGGCCTCGATGGGCGAGCTGAACCACCAGGGTGCGGGCCACGCCTGCCGCCTCCGCCTCTTTTGCCGTAAAAAGACCCTCATGCTCGGCAGCAAGGTCTCTAAGCGCGTCCTCGATCTTGGCCATGCAGATAGTATAGCATATTGCTATACTATTCGTAGATAACGGTCTGCTCTAGGCTTGAGTCAGCTCGGCGCAGTATAGTGTCGCAAGACACCTTGCGGTGGCTCCGTTGCTGGCGAGGTTGGCATTTGGCCGTTGAGGATTACCTGGACCCTGAAGCCCGGGCGCGCATGGAGATCGATCGCCAACTGGGCGCGTGCGGGTGGATTGTCCAGGACTACAAGAAACTGAATCTCGGCGCCGGCGTTGGCGTCGCGGTTCGTGAGTTCAAAATGAACGGCGGTTACGATGCCGCCGACTATCTTCTATTTGTCAACCGCAGAGCCGCCGGAGTGATCGAGGCAAAGAAAGCCGGCTCGACCCTCACCGGCGTCGAGTGGCAATCGGCAAAATACACCACGGGTTTGCCGGAGGGGATCTCCGCGCTCGTGAAGCCGTTGCCGTTTGCGTTCGAATCCACCGGCGTAGAGACGCGCTTCACGAACGGCTTCGATGCAGACCCCGCGAGCCGCCAAGTGTTTACGTTTTATCGTCCGGAGACGCTCGCAGAGATCGGGGCCGAACATACGACCTTGCGCGCTCGTCTTCGCGATCTCCCGGAGGTCAACGAACAGGGCCTGTGGCCTGCACAAGCCGAGGCGATTCGCAATTTGGAAGAATCGCTCAAGCACGGCCGACCGCGCGCTCTCATCCAGATGGCTACCGGTTCTGGAAAGACGTTTACCGCCGCCAATGTCGCCTATAGGCTCATCAAGCATGCCGGAGCACGCCGGATTCTCTTCCTTGTCGATCGCGCGAATCTGGGGCGACAGACGCTCAAGGAGTTTCAGGCGTTCTCGACGCCCGACGACGGCCGTAAGTTTACCGAACTCTACAATGTCCAGCGTCTCGGTTCGAATCGCATCGACGGCGTTTCGCGCGTCGTCATCTCCACGATTCAGCGCCTCTATTCGATTCTCAAGGGCGAACCCGACCTGCCGGAAGAACTCGATGAAGAATCGGCCTACGATTTGCAGCCCGCGAAGCCGGTCGAGGTCGCATACAACCCGGCGGTTCCCATCGAAACATTCGACGTTATCATCGTCGATGAGTGCCATCGTTCTATCTATGGCCTGTGGCGGCAAGTGCTGGAGTATTTCGACGCGTTCATCATCGGGTTGACGGCAACGCCCGGAAAGCAGACGCTCGGATTTTTCAATCAAAACCTGGTGATGGAATACAACCACGAGCGCGCCGTGGCAGACAACGTAAACGTCGACTTCGACGTGTACCGCATCTCGACTGAGATCAGCGCCAAGGGGTCAAAGATTGATGCCGGCTTGGTGACGACGTTTCGAGACCGACAGACGCGCGAAAAGCGTTTCGAACAACTGGACGATGACATCGTTTACGATGCCAAGGAGCTTGACCGCAAGGTTGTCGCCAAAGACCAGATCCGAACTATCGTGCGAGCTTTCCGCGACAGCCTTCCGCTGCTCTTCGAGGGGCGCACGCACGTCCCGAAGACTTTGATCTTCGCCAAGGACGACAGCCACGCCGACGACATCGTCCAAATCGTGCGCGAGGAGTTCGGTAAGGGCAATGAGTTCGCCGCCAAGATCACCTATAAGTCTGGCTCGCAAGGTCAAACGGCCGAGCAGCTCCTCCAGGACTTTCGTAACAGCTACAATCCCCGAATCGCGGTAACCGTCGACATGATCGCGACCGGAACGGACGTGAAGCCGATCGAGTGCGTGTTCTTCATGCGTATGGTCCGCTCGCGGCAGTTCTTCGAGCAGATGAAGGGTCGTGGCGTGCGCGTCATCAATCCGACGGACCTGCAAGGCGTGACACCGGACGCGAAGGTAAAGGATCGCTTTGTGATCGTCGACGCCGTCGGCGCGACAGAGACCGACCTTCATGACACGACTCCGATGGATCGGAGCCCGAAGCTGGGCTTCGAAAAACTCCTCCACAACCTCGCGCTCGGATCTCGCGATCGCAGCCTGGTGTCTTCTATCGCCTCGCGTATCGCACGCCTCAATTTGAGGCTATCGAAGCAAGACCGAGAGGAGCTGGAAGCGGTTGCGGGCGTTCCACTCAAGGAATTGGCCGAGACGATCGTCGACGCGCTTGATCCGGACAAGCAGTTGGAGGCAGCGCAGCGAGAGACGGGCATGGAACAGCCCAGTCCCGACGCATGCGACGCCGTTGCGGGGCGGCTGATTGATGAAGCGGTTAGGGCACTTGCCGACAATCCCGCCTTTAGGGAGAAGCTGGTCGAGCTGCGGCGCAGCTACGATCAAGTGATCGACGAAACCTCGGCGGACACGCTGCTCAGGGCGGATTATTCCGTTGATGCCGCCGATCGTGCCAGCAAGACCGTCGAATCATTCCGCGCATACATCGACGAGCACAAGGACGAAATCACCGCGTTGCAGATACTCTACAGTCGCCTGTATAAGCATCGCCTGACGTGGAAAGAAGTGAAAGAGCTGGCCAGCGCTATCAGCCGAACGCCGCAGCACTGGACTCCGGAAAACTTGTGGGCCGCGTACGAAACCCTCGATAGGTCGAAAGTTCGGGGCTCCGGCCCCCGCGTGCTGGCCGATATCGTCCAAATCGTGCGCTTCGCGCTAAATCAGGACGAGCAACTGGTCCCGTTCCCAGAGCGTGTCAACGAACGCTTTGCCGGATGGATGCTCCAGCAGAAACAGGCTGGCCGCACTTTTACCCCAGAACAAACGCAGTGGCTCGAACGTATCCGCGATCATATTGCGGCGAGCCTCGCAATATCGCCCGACGACTTCCAATACACACCGTTTTCCCAACACGGCGGTCTTGGCAAGGCGTCAGAAGTTTTCGGCGATCAGTTGAATTCGTTGATCGACGAATTGAACGAGGTTCTCGCTGCATGAGCGAATTACCAGGGGGCTGGACAGAGACGACCCTCGCGCGCCTCATGGATGGAGGCCTATTCATCGACGGTGACTGGGTTGAGACAAAAGACCAGGACGAGGATGGAGAGGTACGACTAACCCAACTCGCTGACATCGGGGAAGGCTGCTGGCGAAATCGGTCCAACCGCAGCATGACACGCGAAAATGCGAAGCGCCTTGGCTGCACGTATCTCGAGAAAGGCGATGTGCTTGTCGCACGGATGCCGGACCCGCTGGGACGGGCCTGCATGTTCCCAGGCGATCCGCGACAGGCAGTCACGGTGGTCGATGTATGCGTCATGCGCCCCCATCCCGACAACGCAAATCCCAGTTGGTTGATGTGGTTCCTCAATGCGCCGCCAATGCGCGCCAAAATAGCGGCCCTACAATCTGGAACCACGCGAAAGCGAATTTCAAGGAAGAATCTCGGGAGCCTGACGATCCCAGCCCCCCCAATAGCCGAGCAGCAGCGGATCGTCGAAGTCATCGAGGAACAATTCTCCCGCCTCGACGCCGCCGAAGCATCGCTCGCGAGCGTGCTGCGTCATACCGGGAGACTCGCCGAAGCTATCGCAACCGCCGTTGCCAGCGCTCCGGGAATCCAGCGAAAGATCTCCGAGATCGGGGACATTGTCACCGGCAACACCCCATCAACCAAGGAGGCAAGGTACTGGGAAGGGCCGATACCTTTTATAACCCCAGGTGATTTGCAACATGCCGGCGCCGTCCGGTCCGGGCGACGTTCGCTTTCGCAATTCGCAACAAAGGCCGCGCGATCTGTCCCCGCACGCAGTGTGCTTGTAACCTGCATTGGCGCGACTATCGGCAAGGCCAGCGTAAGCGAGATCGACTGTGCCATCAATCAGCAGATCAACGCAATCGTTCCTGATCCATCGGTGATACTTCCGGACTATCTGCTGACCGTAGTTTCGGGACTTGATTTCCAGCGCAAGATCCATGAGCGCGCGTCGAGCACTACATTGCCGATTCTCAGTAAAGCAAAGTTTTCGGAGTTGATGTTAAATGTGCCGTCTTTGAGAGATCAGCAGCGCGCCCTGTCTAAGTACAGTGAGCTTTTGTCCCTGCGGGACAGCGCCAACAAGCTAATTCAAAATGCTCTCCAGAGGTCGCACCGCCTGCGAAGCGCAATACTCGCTCGGGCGTTCGCTGGCGACCTTATTCAGCAGCGCCATGGAGAACCACCGGCGATCGCGTCACTAGCAAGCGAAGATGATCGCGGCCAAGAACCGCAGTTCAAAGAGAATCGCGCGAAGGAATTCGCTGCTGCCTTGAGGGTTGGTGCATGACGGAAGACCCCGGTGCGTTAGTCGCAAAGCTCTGGAATTATTGCCATGTTCTTCGAGACGATGGATTGTCGTACGGCGATTACGTCGAGCAATTGACGTACCTGCTATTCCTGAAGATGGCGGACGAACAGACACGCGCGCCGTTCAACCGACCTTCAGTTGTGCCTAGCGGCCTTGACTGGCCGTCTCTGCTGCGTCTAGACGGAGACGAATTAGAAGTTCACTATCGCCACATCTTGACCGAGCTCGGCAAGCATCCGGGCATGCTGGGTATCGTGTTCCGCAAAGCACAGAATCGCATCCAAGACCCAGCGAAGCTAAAGCGCCTGATCGTCGATCTCATCGACAAAGAGCAATGGATGACGCTCGATGCTGACGTGAAGGGCGACGCGTACGAAGGGCTACTGCAGAAGAACGCCGAGGACACGAAGTCCGGCGCTGGGCAATACTTTACGCCGCGCCCGCTGATCCGGGCGATCGTCGATGTGATGCGACCCCAACCGGGTATGACCATCTGTGACCCGGCCTGTGGTACGGGTGGCTTCTTGCTCGCAGCGTACGAGCGCATCGCACGTGGCGCGCTGCTTGATCCCGACCAGAAGCGGCAGCTCCGGTACGAGGCATTGCATGGCTGGGAGATCGTCGACAATACGGCACGACTCTGCGCAATGAACTTGCTCCTGCACGGAATCACCGCAGCCGAAGCAGAGAGTCCCATTCGCGTAGACGACGCGCTCAAGGCCGATCCTGGACTGCGTTTCGAGATGGTGCTCACCAACCCGCCGTTCGGAAAAAAATCCTCGGTCACGATCGTCGGCGAGAACGGTGAATCCCGCCGCGACGACCTTACCGTCGTGCGCGACGACTTCTGGGCAACGACGTCCAACAAGCAACTAAACTTCGTCCAGCACGTCAAGACTCTGCTGAAGATTGAAGGCTGCGCCGCGATCGTGGTGCCCGACAACGTGCTCTTCGAGGGCGGCGCCGGCGAAACGGTGCGCCGCCGCCTCCTACATGAATGCGACGTGCATACGCTCCTGCGCCTACCGACTGGCATTTTCTATGCCCAGGGGGTCAAGGCAAACGTTTTTTTCTTTGATCGGAAGCCCGCTTCAGAAACACCGTCAACGCGAGCGCTCTGGGTGTACGATCTGCGCACCAACATGCATTTCACGTTGAAAGAGAATCCGTTACGACGGGGACACCTCGACGACTTCGTCGCCTGCTACCGCGCCGACAATCGGGGACAACGGGCTGAAACCGAGCGATTCCACCGTTTCACCTACGATGAGCTCCTCGCGCGCGACAAAGTGAGCCTTGACATCTTCTGGCTTCGGGATGAATCCCTTGAAGACGCCGCCAATCTGCCGGAGCCGCATGTCCTGGCTGCTGAGATCGTCGAAGACCTTGAAGCCGCACTCGCCGAGTTCACCGAAGTGGCGGCCTCACTTCGAGCTTTGGCGCCGGAATCGCCGTCATAGCTAAACATGGAGCCCGGATTTTCAGAGACGACTTTCAGCCACGCTCTTTACGGCGAGATGTTGCGCGTATTGCCGAGCTTTCGAGCGCCGTATTTCCCATCGACTTTCGAGGAGTTCCTTGTTCCATTCGATATGGAGTGGTCGCTCAATGCACGGCGTTCGCTTTTCATCCAATTCAAGGTGAGCGAATATCTGGATCATCCGCGTGCCGCGCAAAAGAACCGTGTAGCGTGTCCGTATTACCGTTTCCGCCTCCATCACAGCCACGGCACATCTACTCAACATAACCTGCTCAAAGACCTGAGCGACACTTTTCCGGGAGACGTCTTGTACGTTGCGCCGATGTTCTACCGGTATGACGAATACGGTCATATGTATGAGCAGAATACTATCGCAAGTAACTCGGTAGCGGTTGACATCAATTCGATGAGCTGGTTTACGGACTCAAAACGTCACTGCGTCGCATACAACCAAAGCCAGATTGGCGAGTTTTCCGAGTGGAGAGATATAGGCAAAATAACGCGCCTGGTCGAGACCCTCGATAGACTGCGAGTACAAGGCGAGGCAGCGCCGATACCTAATCGCGAAAAGCAAGATCAGACGATAGCTCACCTGAAGAAGGTCCGTGAAGCCCTCACAACCATTCTGCAAAAACAAGAGATTGTGAAGGAGGTCGCGCATGAGGGGTGGCCGAGCGACCGGTTTTCCTGGCCGCGTTGGTTTCCGTACCTTGACCAAATGGACATGCCGCGGGAGGGTGTGGTTCGTATACTGGAGTTGTCGAGTGAAGTTCGCAGATTGGCGCGCAGCTACTTCGGCGCCTACTGGATCGGACTCGCGTGATATGCTGCGTAGTGTGATCCGCGTAAAGAGCGCCCGGTATTTTCAGCTTTGCGATCCGCGGGCTCGCCTAAAGAAGATGAGCCCGTTGGGGGCGTCTACGAACGTCATGGGCCTGCAATGATGCATGTCATCGTTGACAGTCTCAAGGCTGATCCATGGGCCGTAACCGCCGGAATAGCCGCGATCGTCGCGGCAATCGTCGGCATTTTCACCCTAATTGTTGCGATTCGCGCACTTAGGCTGAGTTTGAGGCAGATTAGGCTTGCCAAGGAAACCCTTGACGCGGCGAAGGATGAGCTGGAACTCGCACGCGAGCAACTGCTCATGACTGAGTCGGCGACACGCCAAACACAAGAAGCGCTGGAACTTGGCCGCCAGCAGCTTGAGTATATGCAGAGGGCGGATATAGATCGAGCTCGTGCGTTGGCACCACGCATTACCGCCGAAATGAGACTCGGTGCAGCGGGAGATGGCTACGTTATGCATCTGTCAAACTCTGGATCGGTGGGATCGTATCTGTTGATCACCGGACGTGATCCTTCGAGCCAATTCCACAATCGATTCGTCCAAAAGCTGGATCCCGGCGAAGATCTGATTCTTTCCGAATTCTACGTAATGCCCTCGCAGGCAAGTTATTGTCAGAAAATTCGGATTCGCGCCAGGGATGTTCTTGGCAACAAGTACATCACCGAGTATCGCTCGCTCGGAGCGTCGCTAGCTTATCCGGTTTTTCGTGAGCCGTGGCTTGGGAAGGGCATTGCTCCTCGCCCTATACGATGTTCGGATGAAGTATCGTGGGAGGTCGAGCACTTCGAAAGGAGCGTTGGCGAGCCAGACGAGCCCGTTGAAGAAGACTTCGACATCAACGCTCCAGCCTGACGGTGATCTCTAAGATGGCGGCGAGCTTCCCGACCCGGGTAGAGACACGGCAACCCTCTGGACGCAACCGGGAAGGCGACGGAGCAGGTCTTGGAGCAAGCGGAGCTCTTGTGCCGGGCGTCATAAGCGGCTCGTCCGCGGGGTGCGGAAAATCCCCGGAGTGGAAATACTGCGCGTTAGAGCGAACCCAATAGCTAACAATGCGAGTCGAAGTTAAACCGAAGTTGCTTCGTTGGGCGCGCGAGCGAGTTGGCCTAACTGCGGACGACCTCGCGGTGCGCTTTCCGCATTTGCGGCATTGGGAGGACGAAGAGGGGCAGCCGACACTCAAGCAATTGGAAAAATATGCACGCACAACGCGGACGGCGATCGGCTATTTCTTTCTTCCCGAGCCTCCTGTTGAACGCGTGCCGATCCCTGATCTTAGAACGGTTGCTAATCAAAACATCGAGCATCCTAGTCCGGATTTGCTCGATACAATTTACATCTGCCAGGAGCGTCAGGAATGGTATCGCGAGTTTGCGCGATTTCATGGCGACAGGCCCCTTCCTTTTGTCGGATCGGCCAGCCTGAATAGCAGCGTTGAGGATACAGCAGCGGCAATGCGTGAGGCGCTGCGATTTGACCTCGCGGAGCGACAGCGCATGGCAACCTGGACTGAAGCGCTTCGGTGCTTCATCGAGTTAGCCGACGAGCTCGGAGTGCTGGTTACAGTTAATGGCGTTGTTGGGAACAACAATCACCGAAGGCTGGACCCCCAGGAGTTCCGTGGTTTCGCCTTGTCCGATGACATCGCGCCGATGGTGTTCGTCAATGGAGCGGACTCGAAGGCGGCGCAAATGTTTACGCTCGCTCATGAGCTCGCTCACATCTGGTTGGGGGAGTCGGCTGTTTCTGACTCCGATCGCGCAAGGGGACCTGCGCATGAAGCCGAGGCTTGGTGCAACGAAGTTGCGGCCGAGGTGCTGGTTCCGAAAGCCGCCTTCCGCGAGACGTTTGATACCGGAGAGGAATTGCAGGACACCTTGAGTCGACTCGCGCGTCAATTCAAAGTTAGCACGCTTGTCATCTTACGGCGCATCAGAGGAATCGGCGCGATCACGACTGCGCAATTCTGGGCGGCCTATGATGCTGAACTGGGTCGCATCCAATCGGTGCAGCGCGCGAGCGGCGGAGATTTCTACCTCACTCAAGGTGTACGTGTCGGCAAGCGTTTCGGGCGAGCCCTGGTAGTCAGCACGCTTGAAGGGAACACGCTATACCGAGATGCGATGCGGATGCTCGGTATCTCCAAGATGGAGACATTTCGCGAATTTGGCCACAGCCTGGGCGTCGAATAAGTGGCGTATCTTCTGGACGCAAACGTGTTCATTCAGGCGAAGAACCTGCACTACGGACTGGATTTTTGTCCGGCATTCTGGGACTGGTTGATTCGTGAGAATGGCAGTGGCGAGGTGTTCAGCATTGAAAAGGTGGGTGACGAGATTGCCGCCGGCGCGGACGACCTTTCCGTCTGGGCCGCCGCCCGTGGCGACGGCTTCTTTCTGAGGCCGGACCAGCCGATGGCCGCGGCGCTTGCCACAGTGAGCACATGGGTCTCGGCGCAAAACTACGAACCGGTGGCCGTAAACACGTTCCTACAGGTAGCGGACTACTATCTGGTGGCGCATGCCCTGGCGCACAACCATGCTGTCGTTACCCACGAAATTCCGCAGAACTCGTTGCGGAGAGTAAAGATTCCAAACGCGTGCATCGGTGTGGGCGTGAAATTCATGACGCCTTACGAGATGCTCCGTGTTGAACGGGCAAACTTCATACTTGGCAGATGACGGCACCGGAGCTGGCGCACTCCTACGGGCCCCAAACTTGTGATCAGGGGCTAGTAAGGGAGAAATACCGGCGTCATGTTAAAGAGAACACTCAATGGCAACAAAGAAGCAACGAACCAGTCAAAAGCCGGCCCGGCAGAAGGCGAAGGTCGCGACATCGACAGCGAGGCGCTGCGGTCTTTGCGGAAAGGCCGGCAATCTTACCAAGACGCTTTGTTGCGGCAAGCTCATCTGCGATGATGAGGCGAACTACAAGGTGTTCTCCTATGCGCGGAACAGTTGTGACCGTAACCATCGGCGTTACACGCTTTGCGGCTATCACGATACTGAGGACCACCGCGGCGAATGGAACACGTGCGACGAATGCAGGGATGCATTCGAAACGGAGATATACGTCTGGTACGGTACCAATGCATACAACTTCGAGAAGCTCGCGAGCCCGCCGTCCTTCGAGCCAACGCTTTGTGCCTCGTGCCGATCGAGGATCAACCTTGGCGAGGACGGATACACGCTTAAGCCGAGCGGCGAGTACCTTTGCGAATCGTGCTTTGAGCTGCCGACTTAGTGGTCATGAGTGCCCGTTCGAAGTCGGTCCTGGTCGGCACCGCCTTGGCTGCCATCCAATCATCCAGCCATGGCACCGCTGTGGCACGGACTCATCGTCAGAAGCCGGTTTCGGACAGCGCTACTCGGGATAACAAAATGTAAAAAGCCTTACACCGCACCACTTTTCGATACTCCCCGTCATTCGTCGGGATCATCGGAATCAGATTCGATTCCCGTTGGCGCTACCACGAAACGCTCGTATCGACGGGCGTTTTTCTTTGCCGAGGACGCGACGGGTGCAAAACGGGTGCAGTCGGGTCCCATCCAAGGCTGAAACTAAGGGCAGCGTGCCACGGGGAAAGAGCGGTTACCTGCTACGCGTCGAAGCTGCGCTGGTGCCGTATCATAGTCGCATTGCATTCCTGAGGCGTGGAAGTTCGAGCATGAAGTCGCGCAGTATCGCTCTTGCGGTCATCTGATGCTCAACCCGGACGGGCGCTTATGGATCGACGAGCTCGGGAGCGGCATGCGCGACACCGGGACGAGAATCGCTGCTGCGCAACGGCGGCTCCGACTACTCGTTGTCACCTTTGCTGCCGGGCGGAGTACGGCGCGGCATGCTAGTCGCGGTCTGCGCACCCGTCGCGGCGGTCGCCGGCGGCGAGGTCGGCGTGGCGCCCCTCCGGCGCGAGCGCTCCGGCCGCCCACTCACGTCATGGCCGCCGGGGCGCTACCACCTGGGGCCCGGGCAAATCTGGCTCTATGCCGGCAATCCACGAAGCTGGGACTCTCGCTATTGGGGGGCCGGTGACCATCGAGGCGGTCCAGGCGCGCGCAGTTCCGCTGGCCCCGCATCCTCGCCCCGGCCGAAGGGGGGCCCGCCCAGCCTTCCGGAAGTAGCGTGCCTATGGCTTGTAGCTCCGGTGAGCGAGGGAACCTCGCCTTCTTTACAACGTTGCAGTTTCGCGCTAGTGTAGGGTAACTTCGGGAAAAAGCGAAGTGGCGAGCATACGGGTGACGCCCTTCTCGGCGGGAGGCAAGCAAGATGTCATTAGGCAGTTCCTCGGCAAGGATGCCAAACGGTTACCTGGCGTGGGCACTGCGGTCCTCGACGCCCTGCGAGTGCTCGAACTTACCCCGCAGGTCGATCTCAAAGCGTATGGATGCCTATCGCTGCTACGTGACGGCGTCTGGGAAGTTCGGGTCGAGAAGATTCCGGTCATCCGGAAACCCAAAGACCATTGGGTCCGATTATTCGTTGCTTACTATCCCACTGGCATCGAGTGTGTTGTCCTTCTGGTGAAGGTGAAGAAGACGAACAAAATTGATCCGGATGATACTAGTCAAGCGATACGGAATTTGGGGCTCTACAAGAAACAACGTTTATAGGTGAAAGAAACATGAAAACTCAGTCATGGCGCGGAGACAGTCTGACCGATCAGCTCGCAAAAGAGTATCCGGAGCTAGCACGCCATGTCGAGGAAACCGCTGGACTGCCGGAGTTGGCGTCCGCTTTGATCCAACTGCGTGCAAGGGCCGGACTGCGGCAAGCCGATTTGGCGAAAGCTGGCGGTCTGCCCGTCACCCTAGTTTCGGAACTCGAAAATGCCCACAACAAAGGCGTTGCTTGGCGAACGTTGCAGCGCCTAGCAAAGGGAACGGGAGCCCGGATCGAGCTGTCATTCATCATTGATCCGTCCAACGCTGGCGAGGTTAACGTAAGCGTGGTCGGTGAGTATGCAGAATCCGTGGAGGCGGTAACGATCGCTAATCTAATCGATGAGCGCAATACTGCGGTTCGCGATAGCGGTGCGCTATTAGCGGCTTGATGGCAAGCGCATCCAAAGCCCGAACGGTCCGGAAGCCAGCGCCGATTCCGTCGGCGCCGACTGGCGTCGAAATCCCCCACGAACGTCTAATGGCGGCCATCGTGAACGAACTCGCACGCTCTCGCGTGCGACACCGGGCACTGTTGGATATTCTTGAAGAGCGCGGTCTTGTCAAGATCGCTGAATATGTAGAACGCTACCGTCTCGCAGAAGAACGCGACTTTAAGCCGTTTGTAGAGCTCCTGCTTCTTTCGCCAGAGGAATTCAAGCAGCGTTGGGGCGATTGGATGGCCGCGAACGCTGAGCGCTTTGGTTATGATGGCGGATCTCGTGTATCCGTCAATCTGATCACGGCTGAGTTAGCGCCAAAAACTGACGCGCCTAAGCGTCGGCGGAAGGGAACGCGGAGCAATCAATGACGACAGTGTTCTTGGGCGGTTCACGGCACGTCTCACGCTTGAACGATGAAGTACGCGCACGGATTGATAACATGATAGAGCGAGGTTTCCCGATCGTTATCGGCGACGCCAACGGGGCAGATAACTGTCTTTCGCATCGCATCGCTGAACCAGGAATCGTTCGACATGTGTCATCTGCGCGGCGGTAAGGCCAACGTGATTGCGTCGGCGAACGGCTTATCGGAAGTTTGAAGAATGGCGTGAGTGCGGGCGTTGTAGTCGTTGCCGCGATCTGCGTTGACGGCGGCGGTCAGGCCGCTGCGGTAGATTTCACGGATGTCTAATCCGGTGATCTCGTAGCCATAGCCCTTTGCTGCCCAGTGCAGCGCGGCGAGCGCAGCTTCCATCGCGAACAGCGGACGTTTCTCTGCGAAGTCGCGAGCTGCGCGCCCGAGAGTCTTGGGGTCAGCGGGTGCGGCCTGCACGAGCGCGATCGCTTCATCATAGAAACCGGCGCTCTTGGCGGCAGCGAACCACTTGCCGCGTTCGCCCGGAGTGCTCTCGACGAGATCTGCGAGAATATCGCGCGGATCTTTGTGTGGATACTTCTTGGCGATTGCACGGAACGTTGCAAGGTACGTGGATTGGTGATTCGTGCGTAAGGCGTAGCGGCGGTAGGCCTCGTCGGCGAGTCCCGATTCGAGCAGCAGCTCTTCGCACGCACGATCGATAGCGTAGCCGTCGTTGATGCCGTGATGGCTTTCCGCGTAGCGTAACGCTTCGGCGCGCTTCCCCTCGGCGACAAGCGCTTTGAATCCCCACTGGTGGTAGTGCCAAAAGGTCTTGCCGGTCAGCTCGAGTATCGCGCGCAGTTCTTCGAAACGATTGATTCTGAAGAGCGTGCTGAGACAGGCATCAATGCCTTTGACGTAGCGAAAGCCGTCGCATGGGATGGCATAAGCCGCCCGCACGAATTGCGCGAGCCGGTCCGCCCACGCATTTGCGTGCTCGTCGGTTGCACAGAGGCCGCCCCAGAGATCGCCGAGCTCGTCGAGATAACCGTAGCCGTCTCCGCTGAACGCGTCCCAGAGGCGCTCCAGCCACGCGTCGCGGACGCTTGCCGCGGCCGGCGCCGCCGCTATCAACTCCGTCAGCTCGCGGATCGCTCGATTGACGGCGGAGCCAATGGAGCCGGACGAGCTGTCAACCTGCTCGATCGCGGGTACCAATCGTTGGAGAAATGCCACGGCTCCGTCGGCTGCGAGTACCGGATCGGTGCGCGCGACGCGGTGGATCTCGCTTGCCGCCTCGGCGATGCGCGCGATCGCGGGCTGCGAGCGCCAGCCGAACGCGCCCGCCCGGAAGCGGGCTTTGAAAACCCATTTGTGAGGAGCAGTGGCTTTGGTGCTGGAGCGCGGCATCGGGGGCGTGAGTACCACGCGCAACACGCCTTGCCCCTTTTTGCCACGTGCAAAGGCGCAAGCAACAGCCTCACCGAATATTCGCCATAATCGACACTCAGGAGGCGTTCGCAGCGAATAATATGAACAGTATCCCTGACGCCGGCCAGGTTGTAGCGGCTCCCAATGCTGGTCAACGGGCCCTGATTCGGAGCCTCGGCGAGGCCATCGCGCGATCTGATCCCGACGCTACGGGCTACCTCGCGGCCCCGAACGACGAGCCCTTTCCGCTTCCGTCGGCTTTGCGCCAAGTGCTCGTCATCGCCGCGCAGATGCTCGCGCGCGGTGGAGCCGTCAGTGTGCTACCAGCAGACCGGATGCTCACCTCGCAACAGGCCGCCGATTTCCTCAACGTTTCAAGAACCCATCTTGTGCGGCTATTAGACGAGGGCAAGATACCATTTGAGCGCGTCGGCCGTCACCGTCGCGTTGCGCTCGCTGACGTAGTGACCTTCGGCGCCGCACGCCGGCGCGAACGGCGTCAGCATCTTCACAATCTCATCGAGTTGAGCAAACAATACGGCTTGTACGATCAGGATGAAGAGGCGATGCAGCACCTCGCACGACTGCGTGATGTTGATCGAAGCAGTTTTGAATGAGTGCGCGCTTTCTCCAACTGCTGCGCGAAGACTTCGGCCTTGGAAACGAGAGCCGAAGCACGGGTAACACTCTTGCATCGTGATCATCAAGACCCGGGGGCTCTCATTGGGGGTCGCTCGGCTCCGAGCTCCGCAGCGGAACGAGTTCGTATCGTCGGGTCACCCTCGTCGCTTGGGGCTGATCCGCTGTTGTCGAATCCAGCAAGCCTGCGAATGTGCCTCGCTCGCAAGTATTATGCCTTCGATGAGAATGACGAATGGATAAACGCGAAACAGGCTCCTGATAACAAGAAATACAGCGATCTGCTGGGGCGACGAATGTGTCGAAAGGTTCTCCCGGGCAGGAAGCGAGAAATCGCCGATAATCATTATTTCTCGTATTGGCGTCTGGGCGCGGGAAAACACGGGCACCATCCCGGCACAAGTCCAACGCACAGGATTCTGCAAGAACTTATCTTCGACCTGAACTACCTTCGCTGTTCAATCAACGGAGCGATCTTCTGGGCGCGACTGGGACCGAGCACGAGTATTGAGCGGACCACCCGAAAAGATCTGAGAGTGCTCAGAGGAACTCGCCGCCACGATCTCTTCGCCGACGAGATTCCAGCAAGTGCATCAGAGATGCTTATCGGGAATGCTCTGCTCATAGAGATCGGGATAACGAGTCAAGTTGAGTCCTACCAAAGACTTACAGATATTCTAAAACTCGGCTTCTTCGCGCTCGAGCTCCTTCCAGAGCGCAATTTGGACCTTGAGAGGGACGAGGAAAAGCTCCGCCGTGACCTGATCTCAAAACTCTTTGCTGGAGCAATACCGGCTCGCTGGATTCTTTCACCCGATGGAGCGCGCGCACGTTACCAGCCAACGACGGAAATTCGGCGATTGATCATCGCAAAGATCGACACGCTTTCCACGCTTCACGCGCAGCACGCCTCGAAACTCCAGCAGAGCCAGAAGGCGCTAGAAGATGCAACAGCCGACGGGCACCTAAACAAAGAGTCGATTGAAGCGCGAAAAGCGCTTGCAGCCGTCATCGAACAAGGCAAAGTGATAGAGAGGAGACGCGCCCTCCGCCAACCATCCTGGGAGGGACTTATAGATTACCTTGTTCCGAGGTTCGGAGTACACGCAAGGGTGACCACAAAGAAGCGGAGGCTTCAGCTTGTTAAGAGCGATGTTATCGACACCGTAGGCGCACCTGGGAGGTCGGGAATCATCGGGTGGCTTACACGAGCCGACGACGCCTTAAGGAGATACCGGACGGCGTACAGCGGGAGCTTGAGGCGCCGTCAGTTGAATCTCGATAAAGCTAGTGATGCATTCAACGACACGGAGATCTCGTTACGACTAGCGACTCAGAGTACCGAACTCGTCGACGAGTTGGAATGTCACTCAATCACGGAACTCATCATCGGACCGAGGTGGGATCCCGTTCAAACTGTGCACCTGGAGCATGAGAAACTGAAGGCATCCGTTGCAGCAGCAGGTCCTCTTGCAAGCGAGACTCGCTTGGAGCCGTCGCGCGGCGCCTTCGGAAGTGACCAGCCAGGATAGAACCGAGCAATCGCCATGAGCATCGAGCAGCTCTCTGACATCGCTTACCGGACAGCGTCGTCCGGGCCAGAAGGGTGTGCTCGATCGTCTAACGGCCGTCTAACGGATTTCGCGGAAATCGCCGGGATTGGCTGGGACGAGCCGGGACTTGAGAACGCGAAAACCCTTACAGGACGGGACTTTCCGGTAATCGACGGGAGCGGCCGGGACCCCGATTCGCGGGTTCGATTCCCGTTAGCGCTACCACATTCGCTCTGTAACCACGGGCCGTGGTCGTTGCTTTTTACGACCACCCTTTCGGCCATTCTCTCGGGCGGCAATGGCCTTCGCCGGCGTCGATCGGCTCCCGCCGGCGCGGGCGATTTTTGCACGCGTCACGTAGCCGAAAAAGTCCTCAAGCAGTCCCGGTGCTGAGATTCCAACGTCGAGCGCGGGCCAGAGCAGCCCCTCGCTGATCGGGATCGTGACCGAGGCCCGCACAACGGTCGTAGGGGCCATTTTCGCGGCTTTGCCGGCCTGTGCTCGGCCACGACCTCCAAGGCCTTACGAGCATCGGCCTTGGTCATGTCCTCGATCGCGCGAACTTCGTGTAGACCCAGACGTGGAACTTCCCGTAGCGGCGCTGCGGCGCGGCTCAGTATAACCCAACTAAGTTGGGATTATCACCCCTTCGGGGTCTGATCGGCAGGAGGAATCGCTACCCATGGTGATCTGCGCGTTGCGCTACGAGCGATCGTTGTCAGCGTTCGGCCGCGACGTGAAGGCCCAAGGTACCATCGGAATCGCTCGCGAGCGTAGTGCAACGAAGATTCGCGCGGCACGTTACGATCGACGCCACGATGTCGCTCGTGCCCTTCGCCGGCGTGGTAGGGCACCTGTTGCTCGATGGCGGCGGTAAAGGGCAACAAAGGATTCTATTGGGGCGCCTGCAATGGCTGGAATGACGACTCAGTCATCGCCGGCGAATGCGCCGGCGACTCTCACGATCGCGGATCGCCGATAGGAGAAAGGCACACCGATGGAAACAACATTCGCGCTCGGTAGCGAAACGTTCGCCGATGGCGACACGCTGCCGATCTCTGTCGTCTACACGGCCTGCAAGGGCGGCAATAGATCGCCCGACTTGTCCTGGAAGGACGCGCCCGCGGGGGCGAAGAGTTTCGCGCTCGATGTCCACGACCCCGATGCACCTACCGGCGGCGTTGGCTGGTTCCACTGGGTGGCCTTCGACATCCCGGTGTCGACGCACGCGCTAGCGAAGGGGGCGGGGACGCCCGACTCGCCCAGCGCGCCGAAGGGGATAGTGGAGGGCACCACCGACTTCGGCTCACCCGGCTACAGCGGCCCGTGTCCGCCGGCCGGAGATCCGCCTCACCACTACGTTTTCACGCTCTATGCGCTCGATGTGCCCTCGCTGCCGCTCGACCAGCACGCAACGGGTGCCGCGCTACGCTTCACCATTCGCGGCCATGTGCTGGGCAAGGCGGTGCTGATCGGTCGTTACGGTCGCCCCCGCTGAGACGGGAACAGGCTTCAATGAGCCAGTAACGCCCAGGAATTTTCAGAATGTCACCGCCATGGTAACATTTTGACGTTCCCAAGAACCACCTCGACGCGCTCTTTGAGCTTGCCTCCGAAAACGAAGGCTTCGTGACCACCCGGTCGGCGGCCGACGCGGGTATGGTCGAGCGGGGCCGGCTAGAGCGCATCAGTCTTAGGCTGCGGGAACCGTCAGCGCTCGGAAAAATCCCGACACGACCAAGTAGTCCTGCATTGGCTGGAAAGAGCCCGTCCCGAGAACTCCACCCAACGTTACCCAACGATTGCCGTCGAGGCCAACCGTCGACAACTCTGCGCAACTTGGGAGGTCGGCTGGGAGCTGCCCTGCAATGGGGCGGCCGCTGTTCCTATTCGTAACGCTTGCTGACGCGAACGCCATTCCGGGAAGGGGGCGCCTTAACCCGGCGGAGGTGGGTTTACCTTATCGCGGCGCCGACAGCTCCGTTGTGGCACGAATGCACACCCCAATGGTCGTGCATCGGTTCCATCTTGGCTGGATCTTGGGTCAGCGATTCTCCAGTTCGTCCGATGCGGGGCGTATTTCAGTCGACTCGCTGTGATTTCGCCGCGTACCGCAATACGGGCACACCGCCCAGTCGGCTGGCAATGGTCGTGCCTGCTCCCCAAAGAATGCGCGCCCAACGATCGCGATCAGCATCATTATGAACAAGAAGCCGATGATCGGATAGATCCAGAAAAATCCCATGCCCGACCACATCCATGGTCCCATCATCGGGCCATACTCACCGTTGCCGTATGCTCCCGCGGATGTCCCATGTACCCACGTGGCCACGATTGCAATGTTGATAATGACTGCTATAACGATGACTGCCGCACCAAGCGGCAACAGCGTACGCCAATTCCAGCTATTCATGTGCACCTTCTCCCGAAGAGGTTGCCGTCGCATGCGTACCAAGAATCATAATGTGCCCTCCGGTGGCGCATGTCAAGCAGGATCGAACAGACCGCGCGTACTCCGCTGATCGGACAACTATTTCATGAGTTCTTTCCACGACGTCTCGGTCAGGGTAACGCCGTAGTGCTGCGCCGCCTTCTGAATGTTCTCAAACGCCAACTCGCGCTCGGCATTGGAGACGCCTTCGACCTGATCAAAGCGCGCCACCGCATTTCGGACATGCTGTGCATCGGTCATCGGTTCCTTGCGTGCTCCGGGGAAAGCAAAGGCCGTATCGGGCAGGTCGCTCTGCTTGGTCAGCCGGCCGTGCTTTTCGTGTGGCTCCCATGTCGCTTGCATGTTTTCCTCACAGCTTCAAGTGATGAAATTCAAGGTTATTGTAGCCTGTGTTCGTGAACGCGTCGTGCGGGGCTGTGCTTCACCCCTAAGCATCGGCGCGTTCGGCGATGAACAGTACCTGGCGCACGCGCCGCGTGTTGTGGACCGCGCGCTCTAAGCCGTTGCGCGCTTCCGCGAGGAGACGCTCGGCCGCATCGCCGATTTCGGCACGCAAGGCATCGGCATGCTTCTCTAATGCGTGGTAGAACGCGAGCCGCTGTGTGTCGTGGCCGGCAAGTTCTTCATAACGCAGCGTCCTAAAGCCGACCTCTTCAAAGATCGGGCGATAGTCGGCTACCAGCGTCGGGAGAAGCGCTTCGCCGAGCGACTCCGCCGCTGTTGCGATGAAGATGCCGCCCGGTTTGAGTAATCGGGCGATCTCTGTTGCGACAGCCGCTGCATCGATGAACATGAGCGCATCGATGCACATGACGGCTGAGGCACAGGCGGCCGGCAGCTCCGTGGCGGTCGCTTCCGCCGTGATGAAGCGCGCCTGCCCCCCGGGGCAGCGGCGCTCGGCAAGGAGCGTCGCTGCTTCGATCGCGGCTGGGGCGAAGTCTACGCCGATGAGTGCGGCACCGGTCCGCTCGGCGACCCAGACTCCGGCACCGCCCGTGCCACACGCCAGGTCGATGACGGTATCGCCGGTGCCGAGCCGAAGCGTTGCGGTAATTAGTTCCAGCAATGCAGCATTGATGAAACTGAAGGGCACGAGCCAATCAGGCAGCCCGGTTTCCGATGCGCGCACAGCAGCGCGATAGGCGAGACTGGTGTTGATCGCTCGATACATGGAATCAAAGCCATCACGGGCCGTCATAGCGAGCGCGAGACCGAAAATTCCGCGCTCCCGGAGACTTGTCGAAAGAACGCGTGTACGGTAGCGGTAACGTTGCCGGAATGAACCAACCAAAAACCGTCGACTTGGCCGAAGTTTAACGTCAGAGTTCCGGTCACGCTGGCGGGGGTGCTTTCGCTGAAGGCTGCGACGGCTCTGCGAACCAGATACGAATGCGTATCGATGAAAACGTCGGTAAGGGGATGCGCGGCGGCGTCCTTCCGCGCGACGAAGTGAAGGTGATACACCGACGAGCCATCGAGAGTCTGCGTCCCAGCGAATGAAACGGTGTAGTCCTTGCTGCTCGGGGCAAGAAGGCTGCCGATCATCTTCTTCCTGACGCCGAGGAGCACCGTTGTTTGAGCCGGTGATGGCGAAGCGGTCGGTTTACTGTGATGAACCGTTGACCATACTGCGGACCAAAATGGGCGTTGCGCGACATAGCGTTGCTTTGAGCGCGTATCAAGGATAGCGGTAGTATTCCGCCCGGCATGCTGCGTAACCTGAAAGGTCTGCGGTGTTGTAGCCGACGAAAACGCGACATGAACGACGGCCTTTTCGTGGACTTGGAGAATTCGTAGCCCCAGACCCTTCGGGACGAAGGTCTCATTGTATGAGATGAGCGCCGGCGATGCCTGCGCCCTCATCGCAAGGACGGACTTGGCCTCGATCGTGCCAAGCGCAACGGTACTGCCCGGCGATGGTGATGCGGTTGCGCTGGGGGCGGCAGGTTGCGCGTCTGCGATGCCCGTTAAGCGGCTAGTGCTAACGAATGTACATAGCAACGTGACGGCGAGTGCATGAGGTGCGAAGGGAGCGGACGACATCGTGAAGACTTCCCTGGCTTTTGGGACATTCCCGCTGCTTTTCTTGCACCGCTTTCGGGGAAAATGAGCGACCTGCGGTTTGGTTTTGCTTGGCGTCCTGTGGGGTACATAAGCGCCATGACTTTACCGCCAGCTTGAAAAGGGGGTTCCGCTCATGTGGGCATTGGTCCTCATCATCATAGGTATTCTCATCGCCAAGGTACTGCTTTAGATCGAAGCTACGCCGGCGCCGCGTGGCGGTGGCGGCTAGGATACCGCACTGATTTTCCAGCATTGCATGCGAAGACTGCGCCCGGCGCAGCCCTCGCGGCGGCTGTTCGCAACGCGCGCTCGACCGCCGTCGCGTGCAGCGCCGGGGTTCAACTTGGAGATGGTTATGACGTTGATGATCCAGCTCAAGCGCGCGTACGACAAGCCGGTCAGAGATGACGGATTTCGGATTCTCGTGGATCGCCTCTGGCCGCGCGGAGTGAGGAAAGAGGATCTCCGTCTCGACACATGGGCAAAGGCGTTGGCGCCCAGCACGACGTTACGGCAATGGTTTGCGCACGATCCTGCTCGATGGACCGAGTTCTGCAAGCGGTATCGCGCCGAACTCGCAAGCGCCAACGCGAGCGAAACCATTGAAGAGTTGCTCAAGCTCGCGAGGAGCGCGAAGACGATCACGCTCGTGTATGCCGCAAAGGATACGGAGCATAACGAGGCCGTCGTGCTGCGCGAGCTCTTCACGCGAATTGCCGAACATCTGCACGGGGACCCGTGAGCGAAGGCGTTCTCTGTTGCAGCAGGTAAGCTTCTGCGTGATATCGACTACGTGCCATCGTGTCGATCGACGGGCTATTCGAAGCGTAGGGCGTCGATCGGGTTGAGGTGTGCGGCTTTCTGCGCGGGATAGTAACCGAAGAAGATCCCGACCATGCCGGAGAAACCGACCGCTGCGAGGACCCACTGCGGCGGGATGATGGTTGGCCAGTGCGCGCTGAGCGCGACAAACACCGTCCCCAGGATGCCGACCATGACGCCGAGCAACCCGCCGAGCGTCGAGAGCACGATCGACTCGGTAAGAAACTGCCGCAGAATGTCGCGTGCGCGCGCCCCGACCGCCATGCGCAGGCCGATCTCGCGCGTTCGCTCCGTCACTGAAACGAGCATGATGTTCATGATGCCGATACCCCCGACGAGCAGAGAGACGGCGGCGACACCCGCGAGCAGGAACTCCATGACCGCGCCGGTCGAGGAGGCCGCTTGAGCAAACGCTTGGAGGTTACGCACCTGAAAGTCATATGGCTGTGGTGCAACGATTCGATGGCGGGCGGCGAGTAATGCAGTGACTTCGTTCTGAACCGGGATGATCTGGGAGGCTCCCGCTGCGGAGATCATCAACAGATTGACGGTTTTTAGCCCCGTCAGTCGCTGCATCTCCGACGTATAGGGAATGAGAATGACATCGTCCTGGTCTTGCCCCATGCCGCTTTGACCGCGGGCGGCGAGCGTCCCGATGACGGTAAACGGCGAGCCTTTGATGTTGACGGTCTGTCCGATCGGAGAGGCACCGTTGGGAAACAGCTCATGCACGTCCGTTTGCCCGAGGACGGCAACCTTTGCGATGGAGTTCACTTCGCTCTGAGAGAAGAAGCGTCCGCTCGCCAATGACCAGGACTTAATATAGGTGTAGGTTGGTGCGACGCCGGTGATCAGCGTCTGCCAGTTGTTCCCGCCGGCGACGGCCTGCGTGCGCATATTGACGATCGGCGAAACCGCCGCGACGCCGGGAAGTTGCGCGATGGCCATGCCGTCCTGCGGCGTGAGCGTCGAAGCGCCGCCAAAGCCGGTGCGCACGCCGCCTTGGGTGACGCTGCCGGGTTGCACGATAATCAGATTTGCACCCAGGCTCGCGATGCGCTGCTGCACCGAAACCCGTGCGCCGACCCCGATCGCGACGGTAATGATGACCGCGGCCACGCCGATGACGATGCCGAGCATCGTGAGGAGCGAGCGAGCCTTATTCCGCACGAGTGCATTGAAGGCAAGGCGGATGGTCGCCAAGAGATTCATGCAGCCCTCTCTTCGTTGGCAACATCAGAGAGGATGTGCCCGTCGCGAAACGTCACGATGCGACGTGCGAATGCCGCGATGTCGGCTTCATGGGTCACGAGCATGATCGTGATGCCACGCTCTTGATTCAACTCTGTGAAGAGCCGCATGACATCGAGCGACGTCTTGGTGTCGAGGGCCCCGGTGGGTTCGTCGGCGAGGATCAAGCCGGGATTGTTGACGAGCGCACGGGCGATCGCCACGCGTTGCTGTTGGCCGCCTGACATCTGGTTCGAGCCATGTCGTGCGAGCTGCTCGACGCCGACGATGGACATCATCTCAAGGGCCACCCTCCTGCGTTCGTGTTCCGGCACACCGGCGTAGACCATTGGAAGCTCGACATTTTCCAGGGCGCTGGTTCGTGAGAGCAGATTGTAGGACTGAAAGACGAAACCGAGGCGGCGACTACGGATAGCTGCACGCTCGTCGTCGCGCAGCGAAGCAACATCCCGGCCTTCAAAATGGTAGTCGCCGGACGTGGGGCGATCGAGCATCCCCACGATCTGCATGAACGTTGATTTGCCCGAGCCCGAGGGGCCCATCACGGCAATGAACTCACCGGACTCGATGGTGAGGTCGACTGCTGCCAGCGCGATGACCTCATCGGCATCCATCGGGTACACCTTGCGCAATCTTTGCACGTCGACGACATTGCTCATCAGCGCAGCCCTCGCAGTGCGCCGGCGACCGGAGAACGCACGATGGGCCCGTGCTTGCTGGTGCGTGCCGCCCCTGTCGAACCGACGATGACGGAGTCGCCGGCTTTGAGGCCATCGGTGAGCATCGGCACAACGGCGGCCTGTGTGCTGGTCGCTAGCGACACCGTGACGTTGACGCGCTTAGGAACTCCATTGCGAAGGACGAAGAGCGTCGCGTGGGCGCCTGGGTTCACAGGGCCGCTGGCGCTGCCACCTGCGACCTTCCCCCAGGGCGATGCGCCGGAGGCGCTTCTGCCCGAAGGATTCCAGCCGAGCGCGGCCAGCGGCACGACGAGTGCGTGAGGAACGCTGGCGGTTTGGATCGTGGCGTTCGCGGTCATGCCCGGGAGCAGTGCGCCGTCAGGGTTGTTCACATCGACAACGACGGCGTAGGTGACGACATTAGCGAGCGTCTGGGGGTTGATGCGCACTTGTGCGACCGTGCCGTGAAAGACGCGCGTCGGGTAGGCGAGCACGGTAAAGGCGACGGGGTCTGCGGCCTTCACGCTGCCGATATCCGTCTCACCGACGTTGATATCGACTTCCATCTTAGCGAGGTTCTGCGCGATCGTGAAGAGTGTTGGAGTGCTGAACGACGCTGCGACGGTCTGGCCGACTGAAACATCGCGCGCCACGACGGTTCCAGTCACCGGTGAGGTGATGACGGTGTGCGAGAGATTGAGTTGGTCCTCGTCTACGATGGCAGACTCCAACTGTACCGTGGCTTGCGCAGCCTGTGCACTCGCGCCTTGCGCCTGTGCGGTTGCAGAGGTCAGCGACACGCCGGCGCCGCCGGCTTGGGCTTGCGCATGTGCCTGCGCTGCAGCGGATTGCGCGGCGACGACGGCGGCTTGATCCTGTGCAACCGTTGAGCGGTCGGTATCCATCTGAGTCCGTGCGAGATACCCCTGGGCGAAGAGGCTTGCATCGCGTGTCTCCTGTGCCTGCGCGAGTTGCAGGGTCGACGTTGCCTTAGCGATGTTTGCTTGTGCGGAGGCTACTGCTGCGCGTTCTGCGACGTTATTGTCACGTGCAATCGTGATGCTTGAGAGTCCGCCCGTCGCGTTGGAGGCCGCGGCCTGCGCTTGAGCTTGCGCCTGCGCGAGGCTGGCCTGCGCCTGAGCGAGCTGGGCTTGGAAGGTGCTTGGATCGAGCCGCGCGAGGACCTCACCTTTGGTTACCTTACTATTGAAATCGACGAAGATCGCAGCGATCGTTCCGGAGGCCTGCGTACCGACGGAGATGCTGTTCTGTGGGTTCACCGTTCCCGATGCCGTGACGCTCTGGGCGAGAGTCTGCGAAAGCACTGGGACGGTGGTGTAGGAAATGTTCGCGCGGGTGCGCGTCGCCGCGAGGATGCCGGCGATCGCGAGGACGGCGAGCGCACCGGCGAACCACAACAATCGGCGATACGGCGTCGTCTGAACCCATCGCCAAACAGAGTCTATTTCCCTCATGCGTGGTAGCGATTGTGAAGCCATGGTCAGATCCTCCGATGGCTCATGCTATCCCCTCTAGCTGATAGTTCATTGAGAAACGCTGACAACGCTCGTCCAGCGGTTGTCGTTGCGTGCCAAGCGATGAACGGGTTTTCACTGCTCAGGTTAAAACTTGATGAGGTCATCGTCGCCTGTCGGCATGACGGCCTCAAGCGCGGACGCGCTAGTGCTTCTTCGGCAAGATATCGACGACCGTGTCGATGACGATGTTGGGCTGGCCGAGTCGTCACGTCGCTGTCGCCTATGGGTGTGCGGCGCTCGATCAGCGCGTTTCGACGCATCGCGTCCGGCGTATTGGCGGCAGCCTCGCTAACCTTGGCGCCCTCGCCGGAGGCAGCGAGGGCTCTGCCTGCGGAAGGGTAAGATCGAAGTAGCCCCCATCCGTCAAGGAAAAGGCCACCGATGCAAGAGACTTTGAGCGCCGAGACGGCGCGACCTAGGCAGCGCAGTTATACGACCGGGATCGGCTTAGCCATTCTGCACCTCGGTGCATTGCTGGCGTTTCTCCCGGTCTTCTTCTCATGGCCCGCCGTTGCGCTGGCGGTGGCGGCCTTCTGGCTCTGCGGCGGCCTGGGCGTCGCGCTCTCGTTCCACCGTTTTCTCACGCACCGCAGCCTGAAGCTCTCGCGGCCGGTGGAGTATGTCGCCGGCTTGCTGGGGACGCTCGCGCTGCAAGGCGGCCCGATCGAGTGGGTTGCGACCCATCGCAAGCACCACGCCTTTACCGATGCTGCGGGCGATCCGCACAACATCCATCGCGGCATTGGATGGGCGCACGTCGAATGGTTGTATCGCGCCAATGCGGACCGTCTGGCTCCGGACGAGTACGCCCGCTGGGCGCCGGAGCTGGTGAACGACCCCTACTATCGCTTTCTCGAGCGCTTTGCGGTGCCCTTACAACTGCTGCTTGCCGTGGCGTTCTTTGCGCTCGGCGGCTGGCCGTTTGTCATCTGGGGCATCTTTGTTCGGATCGTGGTGCTCTACCACGTCACGTGGCTGGTCAACAGCGCGTCGCACACGACGGGGTATCGCAGCTACCGGACCGGAGATCGTTCGACCAACTGCTGGTGGGTCGGCATCATGGCTTTTGGTGAGGGCTGGCATAACAACCATCACGCCTTCCCGTCGTCGGCGCGCCACGGCCTGCGCTGGTTCGAGTTCGACTCCACGTGGCTGGTGATCCGTATGCTTCGCCGCTTGCGGCTCGCGTGGGAGATCAAGACTCCGACTCCGGAGATGCTGGCGCGCCTGGCCGTCAGCCCGGCGCATAAGCAGACGACCAGCCCCGGCTAGCGCCGGTCGATTGGATCGGAGGAGCCGCCTTCGAGGGGGCGGCAGGGTCGGCCGGGTATAAGGCGGGATGCAATCACTCACGCCGCAGCGCTTGATCGAGCTGCGTTTAGCTGCGAACGACGTTCGCCAGGGAATCATCCGCTCGCTTGTCGCGGCAGGCTCCGGCCATTCGGCCGGTTCGCTGGACATGGCCGACGTCTTCACGGCGCTCTACTTCCACATTCTGCGGCACGATCCGCAGCGCCCCGACTGGGCAAAGCGCGACCGGCTCCTGCTTTCATGCGGCCACATCGCGCCGGTGCGTTACAGTGCGATGGCCTATGCGGGGTACTTCCCCGTCGATGAGCTGCTGACGTTACGCCGGCTCGGAACGCGTTTGCAAGGCCATCCCGAGCGGATGCGTCTGCCGGCGGTCGAGACTACCTCCGGGCCCCTCGGCGAAGGTCTCGCCCAGGGCGTCGGCATGGCTCTTGGCGGCAAGCTGGATCGCGAGGATTGGCGGGTCTATGTCGTGACATCGGATGCGGAGCACCAATGCGGCTTGCACTGGGAAGCGATGATGACCGCCGGAAAGTTCAAGCTGGATAATCTCATCAGTTTCATCGATCGGAACTTCATCCAGATTGACGGAAGTACGGAAGAGATCATGCCCCTTGAGCCGCTGGCCGATAAGTACCGTAGTTTTAACTGGGAAGTCTTCGAGTGCGACGGCAACGACATGGCGGCCATCATCGCCACCGTCGAGCGCGCGCAAACGGTGAAGGGTAAACCAAGCGTCATCATCGCCAATACGGTTCCCGGCAAGGGTGTCTCGTATATGGAAGGCGACTACACATGGCACGGGAAACCGCCGAACAAGGAACAGGCGGCCCTTGCCTTGGCGCAGCTACAGGCCGATCGCGAACAGATCGGAGCCGTCCATGTCTAATGTGAATCTGGTGGAGAGCGCGACTGCGATGCATTTGGTTGACTATACGAACGCCGCTGCGCTCGAATCGGTCCCGACGCGCAACGGGTTTGGGCAGGGGCTCGTCGAGGCCGGCAAACGGGATCGCAACGTGGTGGCGATCTGCGCCGACCTTTCGGAGTCAACGCGCATGCTCGCCTTCAAAGAGGCGTGCCCCGAACAGTACATTGAAATCGGCGTAGCCGAACAGTTGCTGGTGGCCATGGCCGGCGGCTTGGCAGCGGTCGGGAAGATCCCGTTCATTGCCAGTTATGCGATGTTCAATCCCGGTCGCTCCTGGGAACAAGTGCGCACGATCATGTGCTTGAACGAGACCAACGTCAAGATCGCCGGTGCCCATGCCGGCGTCTCCGTCGGCCCCGACGGCGCAACCCATCAAGCCATCGAAGACATCGCGATCATGCGCGTTATTCCTCACATGACCGTCGTCGTGCCATGCGATGCCGTGCAGACCAAGAAGGCGACGCTGGCCCTGGCTGCCATGTTCGGGCCGGCCTACCTGCGATTCGCTCGAGAGAAATCGGCCGTCGTCACCACGGAAGAGACGCCGTTTGAGATCGGTAAAGCGCAGGTCTTTCGTGAAGGCGGTGACGTGGCCATTATCGCCTGCGGCATCCTCGTCTACAATGCCTTGATGGCAGCCGCAGAGTTAGCGAAGGAAGACGGCATCGAGTGTCGCGTCGTCAACAACCACACGGTCAAGCCGATGGATGAACCGGCGATCGTCGCCGCTGCGCAGACGTGCCGAGCGGTGGTCACGGTTGAAGAGCACCAAGTCCATGGCGGCATGGGCTCGCGTGTGGCAGAGATTCTTGCTCAGAGGTATCCGGTGCCCATCGAGTTCGTGGGCGTGGACGATAGGTTTGGCGAGTCGGGCGAACCGACCGAACTCATCGAACACTACGGCATGGGAACCGCTGCGATCAAAGCGACGGTGCGCCGGGCCCTGTCTCGGAAGGTCTAAGCTCGCGGCGTTGGCTTGCGTATCTTGTGTGTCACTAGGAGACTGTCGGAGTTGAGCTGTTTTCGGATTTGGCGCCGAATTTTGTTCGGAGACGAGGCGCGAAGAAGGAGCGAAGCCGTAGCTTCGTGACTGATGAGCAACGAAGTATTCGAACAAAAGGCGGCCCAAAGACGGAAGCGTGCTTAGCTCCGATAGCCTCCTAGCTCGGCGTACAGACGCCGGTAGCGAGCCGCCGAGCGATGCCAGCCGAAGTCACGTCGCATGCCGGCCGCTTGAATGCGTTGCCAGGTCTGCGCGTTGCGCAAGAGGGTGAGCGTGCGCATGATTGCCGCCAGAAGTGCCTCTTGCGTCGGTTCGGTAAAGGCGAATCCCGAGGCTTGGCCGCTAGCGATGGCTTGGGCGCCGGCGTCCGTTACGGTGTCGGCCAACCCTCCGACCGCGTGAACGATCGGCGGCGTCCCGTAGCGTTGGCTGTACATCTGATTCAATCCGCACGGCTCGAAACGCGACGGCATGAGGAAGAGGTCGGCGCCGGCTTCGAGCCGATGCGCCAGAGGTTCATCGTAGCCGATGCGCGTGGCGACGCTCCCGCGATGATCTTTTGCAAGCGTCACAAAGGCGGATTCCAGCGCCCGGTCCCCGCTGCCGAGCACGGCGAGTTGCACGCCGCGCGCCAGCAGCCACGGCGCGATACCGAGCACGAGATCCTGCCCTTTCTGTTCGGTCATGCGGCCGATCATGGCGATCAGCGGCACCGTTGCTTCCTCGCGCAATCCTAGCTCCTGTTGCAGCGCGGCTTTGCAGGCGCGCTTCCCTTCGAGGTGTTCCACGCTGTAGTGTGCCGGGATGTGCGGATCGCGCGTTGGATCCCAGAGCCGCTCGTCGATGCCGTTGACGATCCCCGTGAGATCGGCGGAGCGCGCCGCAAAGACGCCATCAAGGCCCATACCGAAGCGCGGCTCTTGGATCTCTCGCGCATAGGTTGGGCTCACCGTCGTTAAGCGGTCGGCGTAGGCCAGACCCGCTTTCAGCAGTGAAACGTTCCCGTAGAACTCTACGCCGTCGATGGAAAACGCGCTCTGCGGTAATCCCAGCTCCGGGAACACCGAGGCCGGGAAGATGCCTTGAAACGCCACGTTATGAATCGAGAAGACGGTCGGTGGGCGGCCTCCCCGTCGCGTCGCCAGCAGTGCCGGTACCAGGGCGGTCTGCCAATCGTGCGCGTGAACGAGATCGGGATGCCAGTTCAGCGGCGAGTGTTCTGTTGCGAGCGCGGCGGCGACGCGGCAGAGGAGGGTGAATCGGCGAGCATTATCCGGCCAATCCGCTCCGGTCGCATCGGCATAGGGTGAACCGGTGCGCTCGAAGAGTTCGGCGTTGCGCACCAGGTAGACGCCTACCGGCGAATTCGGCATCGTTCCGGCCAGCAACGTTGTGGGCCCGAAGCCGAAGAGATCACCGAAGTCGGCTTTGACGCGCGCACGCTGCATATGCTTGAGCGCCGACGGATAACCGGGCATGATGATTCTCGTCTCAACGTCGAGCTCGCCGAGTGCCGCTGCCAGCGATCCCACGACGTCGGCCAACCCGCCGGTCTTGGCTAAGGGGTAGGCTTCCGAGGCGGCAAAGAGGACGCGCATCAACGCGGTGGCGGCTGCGGGACGAAGATCACTCCGGCCAGCGGCGGCAACGAGATGCATAGCGAGTGGGAACGCCCCATCCAGCCGATCTCACTGCTGTGTGCCAATCCGGCGTTGCCGACGTTGGATCCTCCGTAGATCGTTGCGTCGCTATTGAACACTTCACGGTACTCTCCGCCGACCGGAACGCCGATGCGATAGTCGCGTCGTACCACGGGCGTGAAGTTCAAGACGACGATTGCCAGTTCTCCATTGCTGCCTCGTCGTAAGAACGAGAGTACCGAGGCATCGGCATCGTGGCAATCGATCCACTCAAAGCCGTTTGACTCAAAGTCACGGTCGTGGAGCGCCGCAAGCTCGACATAGAGGTGGTTGAGGTCGGCAACGGTGCGCATCGTTTGAGCGTGCGGGGCGATTGCCAGCAGATTCCAGTCCAGCTCGCGCGAGGCATTCCACTCAAGACCTTGCGCGAACTCGTCGCCCATGAAGAGCAGTTTCTTCCCCGGATGCGTCATCTGATAGGTCAGCAGGAGGCGCATGTTGGCAAACTTCTGCCAGGCATCGCCCGGCATCTTATCGAGTAAGGAGCCCTTTCCGTGGACCACTTCATCGTGCGAGAGCGGGAGAACGAAGTTTTCGGTATAGGCATAAAGCTGGCTAAACGTGAGATCGCCTTGATGGAAGTGGCGATAGATCGGATCTTTGGAGATGTACCGCAAGGTATCGTTCATCCACCCCATGTTCCACTTCATCGAGAAGCCAAGGCCGCCCACATAGGTTGGGCGTGAGACCATCGGCCAGGCCGTCGATTCCTCGGCGATCGTCACGGCGCCCGGGTGTCTTTCGTGGACGAGGCTATTGACCTCGCGCAGAAAATCGATAGCGTCAAGGTTTTCGCGTCCGCCGTAGCGGTTGGGCTCCCATGCGCCTGCCTTGCGTGAGTAGTCCAAATAAAGCATCGAGGCCACCGCATCCACGCGTAGACCGTCGACGTGAAACTCCGAGAGCCAGTGCAGGGCGCCGGCTATGAGAAAGTTGCGGACCTCGTTGCGCTCGTAGTTGAAGATGAGCGTGCCCCAATCGGGATGCTCGCCGCGCCGCGGATCGTCGTGTTCGTAGAGGGCCGTTCCGTCGAATCGAGCCAGCGCCCAGGAATCCTTGGGGAAGTGCCCTGGGACCCAATCGACGATGACGCCGATACCCGAGGCATGGAGCCGATCGACAAACGAGCGAAAGCCGTCGGGCGAACCGAAGCGACTGGTCGGCGCGAAATAACCCGTAGCTTGGTATCCCCAGGATTCGTCGAGCGGATGCTCGGCGATCGGCAAGAGTTCGACGTGGGTGTAGCCGAGTCGATGTGCGTGTTCGGCGAGCCCGCGCGCGAGCTCTTCGTAAGAGAGGAACTCGCCCTCGGGCGAACGCCGCCACGAGCCGAGGTGGACTTCGTAGCAGTTCATCGGCGCGCGCAACCAGTCACGTGCAGCGCGTTGCGCCATCCAGGCCGCATCGTTCCAAGCAAACGGCGCGTCGCTGACGACGCGGGCGGCCGTGGCCGGGCGCCGTTCGAAGGAGCGACCGTACGGATCGATCTTCGTAAAGACCACGCCGCTTCCACGGTGGCGTAACTCGAACTTATAGAGCGCGCCGGGATCGATGCCCGGCAAGAAGAGCTCCCACACACCGCTCGACCCGCGTGCGCGCATCGGATGGCGACGGCCGTCCCAGCCGTTGAAATCGCCGACGACGCTCACCCGTTCGGCATTTGGGGCCCACGTTGCAAAGAGGACGCCGGGAACGCCGGCCACGCTCTTCGGCATGGCGCCGAGCGTCTCCCATGCCTGCAACAAGCGCCCTTCGCCAAAGAGGTAGAGGTCGTGGTCGGAAAGCTGCGGGTCGAAGCTGTATGGATCGTAGCGTATGGTGCGGGAGCCTGCTTGGTCGACCGCAAGGCGATATGGACGCGGCATCGCGGCTGCCGCAGTTGCATGAAAGAGCGGGGTGTTCCCCAGCCGTGTCATCGTACGCCAACCGCCGGACTCTTCAACGAAGGCGGCGTCAGCCTCGGGCAGATACGCGCGCACCTCCCACGCATGACCCGCTGGATGCATCCCGAGGACGGCGAAGGGATCGTGACAGCGGGCTTCGAGGATCGAGCGGAGCAGTGCGTTCATGATCGGTCCTGCGGTCCTTTCCGGTAGCGTGGACGCTCGCCTGCCATGCCGCCGGAGGTCGCATGCGTCGAGCGCGTGAAATGCGGGCAGAGGCCGACACTATCGCCGGGGAGGGTATCCATGGTCGCCGCCACGGAGTCGCGTTTCGTCAGTGTCCTCACCAAGCAGACACTAGCGCTCATTCTGGCCGGTGGACGCGGCAGTCGTCTGCGCCAACTGACGGAGTGGCGCGCCAAACCCGCCGTTCCGTTTGGAGGGAAGTTTCGGATCATCGATTTTCCGCTCTCGAACTGCTTTAACTCCGGCATTCGACGGGTTGGTGTGCTGACGCAGTACAAAGCCCATAGCTTGATCCGCCACGTCCAACGAGGGTGGAGCTTCGCACAAGGGCAACTCGGCGAGTTCGTCGACCTGATGCCGGCCTCTCAACGCATGGCGGAATCGTGGTACCAAGGCACGGCCGATGCCGTGCTTCAGAATGGCGATATCGTCCGCGCCTACAATCCAAAGTATGTGATTATTCTGGCAGGCGACCATATCTATAAGATGGACTACGGCATCATGCTGGCATCGCATGTCGAGCGAGGCGCCGATGTCACGGTGGGATGTGTCGAGGTTCCGGTGCACTTGGCGTCCGACTATGGCGTCATGGATGTCGATCATGAGGATCGCATCGTCGAGTTTGCCGAGAAGCCGATCTATCCCAAGGCGATCCCCGGCGATCCGGCGAGAGTTCTCGCAAGCATGGGGATCTATATATTCGGAACCGACTTTCTGCTCGAAGAGCTCGCGCGCGATGCCGCCGACGATACGTCGTCGAGGGACTTCGGACGGGATGTCATTCCACACTGCGTCGAGCGCCATAGAGTCTATGCCCACCGTTTCTCCGATAGTGCGGTAAAAGACGGTGGAGCCGAACAAGGCTATTGGCGGGATGTCGGCACGGTCGATGCCTATTGGGAGGCCAATATGGAGCTCACCAAAGTTCAGCCGGCGCTCAATCTCTACGATGCCAAGTGGCCGATTTGGACGAACCAACACCAGTTGCCGCCGGCCAAGTTTGTCTTTGACGAAGAGCATCGTCGTGGCAGCGCCGTCGATTCCTTGCTCTCGGGCGGATGCATCGTTTCGGGCGCCAGTGTGCGCCGCTCGTTGCTTTTCTGGAACGTGCGCATCGACGAAGGCAGCGTGGTAGAGGATTCGGTCGTCCTGCCGAACGTCAGGATCGGCAAGAACGTTCGCTTGCGCCGCACCATCATTGAGAAGGGATGCTCGCTATCGGATGACATCGTGATCGGCGAGAACGCGGACGACGACGCGCGCCGCTTCGAGCGTACGGAAGGCGGCGTCACCCTGGTGACGCCGGCCATGCTCGGTTTGCCTATGCACGTGGCGCGATGAGCGCGAGCGTTGCCCGCAGCGGCCCAGCGCCGGGTGGACCCGGGATTGCCTCGACCTGGTCGTCGAGCGCTAAAGATGCCGTGGGCACCAGTCTGTGCTCATCGAGAATCTGGTTTACGCTCGGGTTTGGAATTCTCAACGAGGTCTTCTATCCAAATGTTGATACGCCGCAGTTGCGAGACCTCGGGTTCATCGTGGCGGATAGCAAGGGTTTCTGGGTCGAAGTAAAGCGCCTCGACGACTACGAACTGACGACCCCGGAACCCGGCATCCCTGCGTATACGATCGTGCATCGCCATGAGCGTTTCACCTTGACGTTGCGTGTTTGTTCAAACTCATATCGCGATGCGCTCTTGATCGATGCGCACCTGGAAGGTCAGGGTTTGCGTCTCTACGCGCTGCTGGCGCCGCACCTGGGCGACCGAGGCATGGAGAATAAGGCCGTCATCACCGAGCATGGGCGTTGGACGGCGCTGGTTGCGCAGCGTAGCCCGTACGTGCTTGCGCTTCTGGCGGGTGGCGAAAACGGCGATGATGCAATCAGTCGAGCGAACTGCGGCTACGTTGGGGAGAGCGATACCTGGCAAGATTTTCATCGTAACGGCGCGATGACGTGGACGTACGAGAGCGCTGGTCCGGGGAACGTCGCTCTAGCCTGCGAGTTGCCTTCGCAGGTGACGCTGTCATTGGCATTCGGTAATCGCGTGGACAGCGCCGTGACGCTGGCCGCGTCGTGTCTGGCGGTTCCGTTTGACGATGTTTGGCATGCATATATCGAGAACTGGCGGCAGTGGTTTGCACAGATCGGCGAACGCGCACGTGTTCCCGATGACTTCGATCAAGACTTGCTCAACGAGGCTGTCGTGTCGGCCGCCGTGCTCAAGACCCACCAAGACAAGGTCTTTCGCGGTGCAATGGTCGCGAGTCTCTCGATCCCTTGGGGACAGAGTCGCGATGATGTCGGCGGCTACCATTTGGTGTGGATTCGCGACCTCGTCGAAAGTGCCGGTGCGCTCTTGGCGATCGGTGATGATGAAACGGCTCGTGACATCCTTCGCTACGTTATTGCAACGCAACGCGGCGATGGTCGCTGGTCGCAGAATCAGTGGCTCAACGGCGCGCCGTACTGGAGCGGCTTCCAACTCGATGAAGCCGGCTTCCCTATCTTACTGGCATCCATGTTGCGCGAGCGTGAGGCACTCGGAGGCGTCCGTGTCAAGGAGATGGTCCGCCGGGCCGCCACGCTGATCGCGCGAGAAGGCCCGCTAACCGGGCAAGATCGTTGGGAAGAGGATGCCGGACTCAATCCGTTCACGCTGGCCATCACGATCTCTGCACTCGTGTGCGCCGCCGACTTTCTTGACGGTAGTGCCAAGGAGTATGCGTTGGAACTGGCCGATGTCTGGAACTCCCAAATTGAAGCGTGGACGTACGTTGAAGGAACCGCGCTCGCCGATCGCTTCGGCGTCCACGGGTACTATGTTCGTACGACTCCGCCGGAGGCGCTCGACTCTCGCGATGCGATATGTGGAAGGATTCCGATAAAGAACCGGCCCTCAGGCAGCGATAGCGAGCCGGCGTCCCAAGTCGTGGGCCTCGAGTTTCTCGAACTCGTGCGCATGGGATTGCGACGTTTCGACGATCCGCGCATCATGGATAGCGTCGTCGTCGCCGACGGGCTGCTGCGCGTTGAGACTCCCAGCGGTCCGGTCTGGCATCGTTACCCCGACGACGGCTATGGTGAACACGAAGACGGCTCGCCCTTCGACGGCACCGGGATCGGGCGCGGATGGCCGTTATTGACGGGAGAGCGCGGCCACTATGCCGTCGCCTGCGGGCAGGATGGGGCTCCCTATCTGCGTGCGATGCTGCGCATGGCTAGTCGCGGGGGCATGATCCCGGAGCAAGTATGGGATGCGCCGGTCATCCCGGAGTGTCGTCTGTATCCCGGCAGGCCAACCGGTAGCGCGATGCCTTTGGTATGGGCGCATTCGGAGTTCCTGAAGCTCTGCGCGAGTCTGGGTCTTGGGCGGGCCTTCGATCGCTCCGGCGCCGTGTGGGCCCGTTATCAAGGGCAGGTGCCCAGCCCTTCGATCGAATGGTGGCGTTACGGTCATGCGCAGTCGTGGATGCGCATCGGGAAGACCTTGCGGATCGAGACGCTGGAACCGGCGCTGGTCCACGTCTCGTTCGACGGTTGGCAGAGCATCGCGGACGTTCGCGCCCGAGATCTGGGGCTGGGCGTCTTCGTTGCCGATCTGGCGACGGAGCGATTGCCGGTAGGCACGAACATCGACTTCACGCTGTACTGGTTGCGGCGCGAAAGTTGGGAGGGACGAGACTTTCGCGTGGAAGTGGCCGGCCAACCGGTAAACTCATGAGCGCGGACCGCCCCCTCGATGTCGTGCTGATGTGGCACATGCATCAGCCGCAGTATCGCACGGCGGACGGTGGCTACCGGCAGCCGTGGACCTATCTTCATGCGATGAAAGACTACACCGATATAGCGGCGCATCTCGAGGCCCATCCGCGGGCTCAATCGGTGGTGAACTTTACGCCGGTTCTGCTCGATCAACTCCTTGATTACGCCGATCAGTTCGCAACGAACCGCTTTCGCGACCGGCTGCTCATCGCTCTAGCGGCACGCGATCTCGATACGCTTGAGGATCGCACGCAGCTACGACACTCACTCTTTCGGGCCAATCGCGAACGGATGATCGAACGCTCTCCTCGCTACCAGGCTTTGTATCTCCTGGATGCCGCAGTGCGCGCTCACGGTGAAGATGCCGATCTCTCGGAGCGTTTTTTTGGGGACCTCCTGGTCTGGTATCACCTGTCATGGCTCGGGGAGGCGGTCCGTCGTGACGATCCGCGTGTTCGCACGCTCCTAGCCAAAGAGCGCGACTTCTCTTACGAAGATCGCAGGCTTCTCCTTGGCGTGCTCCAAGAGCTCATCGGGGGCATCCTCCCACGCTTTGCCGCGCTTGCGCAGGCCGGCCGCGTCGAACTCTCAACCAGTCCGTTTACGCACCCGATCATGCCGTTGCTGCTGGACTTCGCAAGCGCCCGAGACGCCATGCCCGATGTGCCGTTGCCGCAGGCGGCAGGCTATCCCGGGGGCGCGGCGCGCGTGGTCGACCAACTGCGAAAGGCGCGCGCGCTCCACGAGCGCTGTTTTGGCATGCCGCCCGCGGGGCTCTGGCCTTCGGAGGCCGGAGTCTCCGATGAAACGGTGGCGCTCTGCGCGCAGGAGGGTTTTCTGTGGATCGCCTCCGGCGAGAACGTTCTGGCGAATAGCCTGCTCGCGCAGGACCCAACGCTGGTGAGCGTCCGCGAGGGCTACCTCTATCGGGCGTATCGTCTGCGAGCCGTGCATCCGGCGGTGACGCTCTTCTTTCGCGACGTGCATCTCTCCGATCGCATCGGCTTTGAGTATGCGAGCTGGCACGCCGATGACGCGGTGGAGAACTTCGCTGCGGAACTTGAGCGGATTCGTGCGGCCACCGCGCACGATAACGCGCCGATCACAAGCGTGATTCTCGATGGCGAGAACGCCTGGGAGTACTATCCGGAGAACGGGTACTATTTTTTGCGTCAGCTCTACGACCGCTTGGTCGAGATGCCGGGGATACGGCTCACCACGTTCTCCGAGCATCTGCAGCGCGTTGCGACGGAAGCGACGTTGGAGCATGTGGTCGCCGGGAGCTGGGTGTACGGGACGTTCTCGACCTGGATCGGAAGCCCTGAGAAGAATCGGGCGTGGGAGATGCTCGTTGCTGCCAAGCGCGCTTATGACGAAGCGCTACCTCGGCTCAACCCCAAACGAGCGGCTCGCGCCGAAGAGCTGCTGGCCGTCTGCGAAGCCTCCGACTGGTTCTGGTGGTATGCGGAACACAACGCTGCCGAGACAGTTGAGGAGTTCGATCGGCTCTATCGAGCCCACTTGAGCGATCTCTATGTCGCGCTGGAGTTGCCGGCGCCGCCGGAGCTTACCGTTGCGATCGGACGCGGTCATGGCGCACCGGCGGCAGGTGGAACGATGATTGCCGGAGCCCCGGCGTGAGTCGCGTCGCGCTGCTGTTCGGCGTGCATGCGCATCAGCCGGTCGGCAACTTCACCCACGTCGTCGATGATGCGCGTCTGCGTTGCTATCGGCCCTTCCTTGAAGCGTTGGATCGTCATCCGCGTATCTGTTTCACGCTGCATTGTAGCGGATGGTTGTTGGAGACGCTCTGGGAGCGTTTCCCGCAAGACATCACCACGCTGCGGCGTATGGTCGAGCGCGGCCAGGTCGAGATCGTGGGTGGTGGAGATACGGAACCCATTTTAGCGACGATCCCGCAGATCGATCGGCGCGCACAACTGCGCGCTCTTGGCGATCGCATCCAGCGGCACTTTGGGATGCGCCCTGTTGGCGCGTGGTTGGCCGAACGGGTCTGGCAATCATCGGTCGTTCCGGCGCTCGTTGCCGAGGGGATCGGCTACGTGGCCGTCGACGACTATCATTTCCGCTGCGCGGGCATCTCGTCCGAGGCGCTCGACGGCTACTATACGACCGAAGAAGGGGGGCAGCGTCTCGATCTCTTTCCGATCTCGGAGGCCTTGCGCTATGCCATCCCGTTTGCGCCGGCACACGATGTCGTGGCCGCCATCGAGGCTAGGCCTGCCGGCAGTGCCGCCGTGTACTTTGACGACATCGAAAAATTCGGTATCTGGCCGCAGACCTACGAATGGGTCTACGAACGTGGTTGGCTCGAGGAGTTTCTCACCTGCCTTGAGGCCTCGACACAGATCGAAACGCTACCATATCACCTCTACCGGGAACGCCATCTCGCTCGCGGCATCGCCTACCTTCCTACGACGGCATATGCGGAGATGAACGCTTGGACGCTGCCGCCGGAGGGTGCGCGCCGTTACGATCAGCTTGTGGCACGTGCTCGCGCCGAAGGTACGCTGCAGATCGATAAACCGCTCTTGCGCGGCGGCATCTGGCCAAACTTCTTCATGCGTTACGACGAGTCAAACCGAATGCACAAGCGGATGCTGGGACTCTCGAAGCGGCTGCATGGGCTTGATGTTCCGGCTTTAGAACGCGACGAGCTGACGACGCTCTTACATCGGTCCCAGGCCAACGATGCATACTGGCACGGTCTGTTCGGCGGCCTCTATCTGCCGCATCTGCGCCGTGCGGTTCATGCCAACCTGATCGCCCTCGAAGCGCGTCTGGACCGGATCGAGGCGCGTCCGCCGGTCGAACGCATGGATGTGGATTTTGACGGCATGCCGGAGATCGTCTTGCATGATGCTCGTATGCAAGTGATCCTGCGCCCGCACCATGGCGCCGCTGCCTGCGAGATCGCGCTCTACCCCTTCGCCCACGACCTTGCAGATTCGCTCTCCCGCCGCCCCGAGGCCTACGATGACGCGATGCGCGCCGGTGCCGGGCAGACGCCGGAACCGGCCGAAGGCATCGCTTCGATTCACGATCGCACCGCGTTCCGGACCGCTATCTCGGAAGAAGACCTGCGCATCGATGAACGCCCGAGGAACTGCTTCTTGGAATGGTGGTGCCCCGATGGTTCGCAGTCCATGGTGCCGCTCGAATACGAAGAAGCGGCACAGGAGGCCCTCGGCTGCTCGTTCCAGCATCGCGATCCGTCCGTGGCCGTTCGGAAACGCTACGAGCTGCGCGACGGTACCCTCGGCGTCACCTATCGCGTCGCTGCACCCGAGGGGTCGCTGCGCGTGCGCAGCGACCTGTCGCTGGTCGCTGTGGACGCGCCGTCGGCCGCCGTCTGGGTGCTCGGGGGCGATGCATCGGCGCAGTTGCTCGACGGAGGCTTGCGCGTCCGCTTTGCAGGCGAACTGCGTGCCGTCTGGTTCGATGATGCGCAGCTTGGTGCACGCGTTCGCTTGGATTACGATCCCCCGGCGATGGTGGTGATCGCGCCGCACGATACGGTGTCGCAATCGGAGACAGGCTTCGAGCGCGTCTTGCAGTCCGTGACGCTCGACTGCATGTGGGGCTTAAGCCCGGCGGGCGGCACCTACACCATACGGTTGAGCGCTAAAGCCAGGTCATGAGGCCGGTTTCGTGCGGATGGGCCAGCAACGCATGGCGCGGATAGGCGCGGATGTTGTACGCGAGTAAGCCGCAACGTTTCGGCGCAAACTCGACGGTGAAACGATGCTCTTGCGTTTCTTCAATGATCCCGCTCCATCCGAAGGCGAAGGCGTCATGCGTTTCGGGCGCATCCGACCACTGCGCGACCAGTTCGATGCGCACGTCTTCCGGGGAGAGTCCTCTCAAGGCGGCGGCGATGTCGATGCAGACGGGCTCGCCGTATGTTGCGGTCGTGGGCACCGCATCGACTCGGCGCAAGGCCACGTGTGGCCAAGCCAAGCGTACGCGTTGCAGCCAGTCGGCGAGTGTCTTGGCGCTTGTGAGGCGGCCGGCATCGAGCATCCGATGGCGAGCATCGGCGGGAGCATAGAGCCGGTCGACGTATTCGCCGACCATACGTTCTGCGTTAAAGCGCGGGAGAATCGTGGCCATCGAGCGTTTGGATCGTTCGATCCAACCTTGTGAATAGCCATGGATATTGCGCTCGTAGTACAACGGGATCACCGCCGATTCAAGGATGTCGTAGAGTTGCGTTGCCTCTTCGCGCAGCCTCCGGTCGGCATCGTGAGACGATGAGGGCTTGATCGCCCAGCCGTTCGTTCCGTCGTATCCTTCGCCCCACCAGCCGTCGAGAACGCTGAGGTTGATGCCGCCGTTGATGGCGGCCTTCTGCCCGGACGTTCCGCTGGCTTCCAGCGGGTACTCAGGCGTGTTGAGCCAGACATCGACTCCCGCGACGAGTTGTCGCCCCAGCGCCAGATCGTAGCCTTCGACGAGCAGAATGCGTCCGTTGAACTCCGGCCGTTCGCTCAAGCGCGCGATGCGGCGAATGAGCTCCTGCCCGGGATGATCCGCCGGGTGCGCCTTCCCTGCGAAGATGACCAGCACAGGGCACGACGTATTGGAGAGAAGACGGTGAAAGCGTTCTTCGTCTTGGAGCAGGAGCGTCGCGCGCTTATAGGTTGCGAAGCGCCGCGCAAAGCCGATGGTTAGAACCGTCGGTTCGGTGGGGTCGATGTAGCGAAGGGCGCGATCGATCTCGAAGTCGCCGATTCCGTTGCGGACGTATTGAGCGCGCAAGCGCACGCGCAGGTCTTCGAGCAGACGGGATTTCAGCGTTTGCCGAATGCTCCAGAACATGTGATTGGGAATACGGGAAAGGTTCTCCCAGTACTCGGTCGATCGGATGCGGTTGCGCCATTCGCCTCCGAAGGAAGAATCGAAGAGCTCGACCCAATCGCGCGCGAGAAAGGTGGCGACATGAACGCCGTTGGTGACCGAATCGATTGGATTTTCGGCGTCGGGAATCTGGGGCCACAGCGCGGCCGATAGACGTGCCGAAGTCCGGCGGTGGATCCGGCTCACTGCATTACGATAACGGGAGCCGCGAATCGCCAGCGCCGTCTGGTTGAATCCGCTGCCTTCGTCCGACTTGAAGCCGAGGTTCATGAAGCGCGCTCGATCGATCCCAAGCTGCGCGTACATTTCGTGGAAGTACTCGTCGACCAACGACTCGCTGAAGACGTCATGCCCGGCCGGAACGGGGGTATGCGTGGTGAAGACCGTCGATCCGGCGACCGATTCGAAGGCCGTGTCAAAGTCATGGCCTGCGGCGACCAGTTCGCGCGCCCGCTCGATGATCGCGAAGGCCGCATGGCCTTCGTTGAGATGCCAGACCGTCGGGGCTAGCCCGACGGCACGTAGCGCGCGCACTCCACCGATGCCCATGACGATCTCTTGGCAGATGCGCATGCGCTGATCGCCGCCGTAGAGCTGATGGGTGATCTCGCGGTCCGACGGATCGTTTTCGGGCAGGTCTGTATCGAGGAGGAAGAGCGCAACGCGGCCGGCTTGCGCGCGCCAGATGCGCACCGCGACGCTGCGTCCTGCGATCCTCAGGTGTACGGTGCGCTCGCCGCCGTTCTCATCGAACACCGGTGCGATCGGAAGATCGGCGAAGTCGGCAATCCGATGGCTGACGATCTGGTTGCCTTCCGCGTCGATCGTTTGGTTGAAGTACCCCTGTCGATAGAGCAGGCTCACGCCGACGAACGGCAGCGACATGTCGCTTGCCGCTTTGCAATGGTCGGCCGCTAAGATTCCGAGCCCCCCCGAGTAGAGATTGACGCTTTCGTGGAAGCCGAACTCGGCCGAAAAGTAGGCGATGAGCGCATCGTCGGGCAGCGACGATTCGCCGCGAGCGGTGCCGGCCATGTAGGCGTCGTGGCGAGCCACGATGCGGTCGAACTCGTCGAGATAGACCGTATCGGTCGCTGCGTGTTCGAGTACGCTCTGAGAGACGCGGCGCAGAAAGACCTTTGGGTTGTGACCGACATCGTCCCAGAGCTGCGGTTCGAGACGCGCGAAGAGGCCACGCGTACGGCGATCCCAGGTGTAGCGTAGGTTCTCCGAGAGTTCGCTCAAACGAGCGAGACGCGGCGGAATCGTCGGTTGGACTTCGATTGAGAATGGGGTCGCCATTGACGCGACCTTACGCAACCCCATCGAGGCTCCCTCCACGAGCGGCCAAGCGAGCGTTGGACGCACATGGTGCAGTGCAATAGCGCTCCGGGCAGTCCCAAGCGCGCAGGAACGCGAAGATCCGCGCATGGCATGCCTGCCCGTGAGCGATGAACAACTTGAGCGCGCCGCGGCGCTCTTGCGGACCGGAGGTATCGTCGCCTTCCCCACCGAGACCGTCTATGGGCTCGGTGCTGTGGCTTTTGACGGGCTTGCGGTGGCACGCATCTTTGAAATCAAAGCGCGTCCGAGATTCGATCCGCTTATCGTCCACGTCGCCGACAGGCAGCAGTTGGCCCAGTGCGTCATCGACGTCCCGCCGGTCGCAGAACGGTTGATCGCGGCGTTCTGGCCGGGTCCGTTGACGTTGGTCCTGCGTAAGTGCGAGGCGATCGGCTCGCTGCTCACCGGCGGCCTTGCCACCGTCGCCGTTCGGATGCCCTCGCATCCGGTCGCCCGCGCGCTCCTAGAGCGGACGGGCTCGCCCATCGCAGCGCCGAGTGCCAACCCCTTCGGCGGCCTCAGCCCGACGCGAGCCGAACATGTCGCGGCGGCGCTGGGCGATCGCGTCGATATGATTCTTGACGGTGGTCCGACCGAGTATGGTCTTGAGTCGAGCATCATCCTCATCGAACCGACGCCGACGCTGCTGCGCCACGGCGCGATACCCGTCGAGCAGATCGAAGCCGTCATCGGGCCCGTGCAACGCGACATCCCTCCCGGCAGCGCGACGCTCGCACCGGGGCGTCTGCCGCATCACTATGCGCCCCATACGCCGCTGCGGCTCATTGCGCCGGAGCGCGTGCCGATGCAGGAGCGCACCGAGGCGGCCTCGCTGGCATTTCGTCGCGTGCAGTCCGGGTATCGGGCCGCGTTGGCCCTTTCGCCGAGCGGCGACCTGCGAATTGCCGCCGCGCACCTCTTTGACGCTCTGCATCGGCTCGACGCCGCCGGGGCCACCCGAATCGATGTAGAGCCGGTTCCGGAGAGCGGCCTCGGTTCTGCGATCATGGATCGCCTCACGCGCGGCAGTGCCCGGTGAGAGGGAGCAACCCTGGGCTTGGCGCCGGCAATCTTCCGCGATGCCGGAACTTCGGCGGCGTTGCGGTAGTTAGAGTGGAATAAGATGAAACCGAGCTCGCATAAGATTTCAACCCCTGCCGTCATCGCCGTCCTGTTGGCGCTAGGCCTGTTCGGCCCGTACGCCGGGCGTGCCGCGGTCGGCTCCGGCGTCACGAACGCCTACGCCGACGTGCGTCAGAGCTATCGGCTGCTCTCCAATAGGTTCTACAAGCCGATCGATCCGCAGGTGCTCCTGCGCGCCGGCCGTACGGCCTTGGAGCACTTCGCTCACGTCCATCACGTGGTTGTGCCGAACGAAGCCGGCCGCACCGGCATCGCCGGGCTGGATGCATCGATTGCACAAGTAGCGGCTGCAGCGCACGTTGCGCCGAGTGACGTCGCCTACGCGGCGATCACCGCGATGGCCTCGTCGGTGAAGGATCGTTGGACCGAGTTCTTTACGCCGAAGGAGTATCAGGCATTTAACGATGCACTCGATCCGCGGAAGATCTCCGGGATCGGAGTGTTGATGGATATCGATCCTGCCACCAAGCTGCTGCGCGCCTACTTTGTGGTTCCGGGAACGCCTGCAGCGCGCGCCGGCGTGCGCTCGGGCGATGAGATCGTCGGTATCAACGGTGTTCCGACGTTTGGAATGTCCTTAGTGACGGCGACCTCGCACCTGCGTGGTGCGGCCGGCAGCGTCGCGCATGTGACGCTACGGCGTGACGGGAAGACGCTCGCTCCCATCGCGATCGTGCGTTCCGATATTCGTCCGCCGACCGTGGTCTATAAGATGCTCCCCGATCGCATCGGGTATATCTTCGTGGCAGCCTTCGGCAAGACGACGCCCCAGGAGTTCGATGTTGCGCTTGCGCGTCTGCGCACGGAGCATGCTCGTGCCTTGGTCCTGGATCTGCGTAACGACGGCGGAGGCTATGTGGATTCGGCGCTTACGATCCTCTCGCGCTTCATCTCGCGTAAGATGCTGATGGAGTACCAGGAGCGCGGCAAGGGCATGGTTGCGATCGATGCCGATCCGGGCCCGGTCGTGCATCTGCCGATGGTCGTGCTCGTGAATAGTTACACCGCATCGGCGGCTGAGATCACCTCGGGCGCACTACAGGACGACGGCATTGCGATGCTGGTGGGGACCAAGACATTTGGGAAAGGCGTCATGCAGACATTGACCCCGCTCCCCGGTGGTTCGGCGATCAAGATCACGACGGCGCGCTATCGTACGCCCAACGGTCAGGATATCAATCTGCGCGGCATAGAACCCAACGTGCACGTTAAAGAGAATAAGGACGCGCGCTTCGCCAACGTCATGCACGATGCGCAACTGCGCGCAGCCTTCGATCTGCTGCAGAAGAAGATCGCCTCGCGCTAGATGTTAAGGTTCGATGCGGCGGGTGAGCTGCACGTGGGTGCCGTTGCGGGCAAAGCTCACCGAGTGCATAAGTTGACGCATGATGAATAAGCCGAAGCCGCGCCCGCGTTCGTCGGGTCCGCAGGCGTCGGTGTGAGCAGGCTCAATGAAGCCTTCTCCGCTGTCCTGAACGCTGACCGTCAACTGACCGTTCTCGAAGAGACAGAGCACGGAGAATGCGGCGTTGCGTTGCGAACGCCCATGCTCGCACGCGTTGCTTAGGGCTTCACCGACGGCCAGGCGAATCTCGCCCACCGACTCATCGTCGAAACCGCACATGCCGGCAAACTTCGCAATAGCGTTGCGGGCAAGCGATACATTGCGTGGTTCGCTCGTGAACGTTGCGTGATAAGACGGCGACGGTTGGGCCGAGGAGGACATCCATGCTAGAAGGTTCCCATAGACGACCGCTTTGTAACCCAGGCGCCATCCGATGAAGAACGAATCCTTCCCGCCTCGGGCGATTAGCTCAGATGGGAGAGCACTTCCTTTACACGGAAGGGGTCGTTGGTTCGAACCCAACATCGCCCAGGTAACTTTATGATGCAAAGCAATAGCGAGACCCCCTTCGTCGAACGCTCCGACCGTGACGACGGCATCGCCATCCTCACGATGAATCGTCCGCAGCGCCGTAATGCGCTGTCGCTGGCGATGATGCGTGCGTTGATCGAGGCGTTCCAGGAGATCAACGCGGCCGGTGAAGTACGCGCCGTGATTCTGCGCGGTGCGGGCCCTGCGTTCTGCGCGGGCCACGACCTGAGCGAGCTGATCGGTCGGGACGTGAACGCCTACCGCCGAATCTTCACAACCTGCGTGGAGCTGATGGAGTGCATCCAGCGCATCGCGCCTCCCGTGATCGCCGAGGTCGCAGGGATGGCGACCGCTGCCGGCTGCCAGTTGGTGGCGACCTGCGATCTGGCCGTAGCAGCCTCCAGCGCGCACTTCGCGACACCCGGGGTGAAGATCGGCCTCTTCTGCTCGACGCCCATGGTTGCGCTCACCCGCGCGATTGGGCGCAAGCGGGCGATGGAACTCCTGCTCACGGGAGAGCCGATCGATGCGGCCACGGCGGCGCAGTGGGGACTGATCAATCGCGTCGTCGTGCCGGAGCGCCTCTCCGAGGAGACCCTGGCCCTGGCGCATCGTATCACCGGCGCGAGTGCCGACATCGTCGCCCTGGGGAAGTCCGCATTCTACGCGCAGGTCGATCTGGATCAACCCAAGGCCTACGCCTATGCGCAGGAGGTCATGAGCCTTAATGCCTTCGATGCGGACGCTCAGGAAGGGATGAGTGCATTCCTTGCCAAGCGCAAACCTCACTGGAAGTTAACCGACAGCTCAAGGAGTGCGTCGACCCGGTACGAATAGATGAGCCGGTAGCCGAGTGCGGAACGTGGGCGTCCCCCGGTTGTCGATCCACGAAGCGTCGCCCACACCCGGTATGCGGGCAACCGCATACGCGACGGCAACAAGGCCTGCCTCTGGCGGGCCTTGGTGTTTCCGGGAGCGAAGGCCGCCCGTAATGACGACCTCCGCTCGCACACGCTATGCCGCGATCATCTTAGCTCTCGCCCTCTTGGCCGCCGGCGGAGTTGCGCTCTTACGCATGCGCGTCGAGATGCGCGCTCGCCGCGTCGAGATCGCGATGGACTACAACGACTTCTCCACGCTTGCCCGCTCCTATGGCTACAACCCGGCAAACTTTCTGATCGCCCTGCGGCGCGCGGGCCTGACGTCATTGGCCTTGAGCGAAGAGCTAGGCTCCAACGTCGGCGCTGCCGGGCATGCCTACGTGCTCTCGGGAGTGCAGCTTCTCGATGCGGCGCGGCTCTCAACCTTGAAGGATCCGGCGCTGGCCTCACTGGTGCGTGCCAAGAAGGTCAAGACGGACGACATCTATCTGGTCGCCTACGATGCGTCGGCCTACCACCGCTACCGCCAAATGCTGGCGCTGCACTTCCAGCCAAAATCGGTCACCGTGCTGCGCAAAACGCGGCCTTGGATCGTGCAAATTCATACCCAACTCGACTACTTCGATACCATCGGTCTCGGGATTCCGCGCCGGCAAATTTCCTTGGCCCGCCGTTTGGGGCTCGAGATCATCCCCCGCTTCCAGAACGACGAGCGCTTCCATGCCAAGCAGATCGACACGCTCTTTGCCAGTCTGGGCGGCTATCGCCGCGTCTCGACGGTGATCTTCTTCGGGTTGCGTAACCAGGTCTTGGGCTATCCTCACCACATCAAGGCTACGGCCGCCGTGCTGCGCCGGCACGGCCTCAACTTTGGGACCATCGAGGTCTACGACCCGAGCCAGCTACAACGTGGGAACGCGGCGCTTGCGCGGCTGATTCCGGGCCAGACGGTGCGCGTGCAGGCGATCGCCAAGCTTGAACTCGATAAACTCAAATTCAGCGAAATCGTCGAGCGTTACTTGCTCGGTGTGCGCGAGCGCAATATCCGCGTCGTCTACCTGCGACCCTACGCGCACGAAGTACGCGGTCTCTCGATTGAAAAGACGAACGTCGCGCTCGTCCAATCTTTGGCCCGGCACTTTCGCGCCGCCGGTTTTACGCTCGGCCGAGCCACGCCGATCCCGCAGTATAAGGGCAGCAACGGCATCCTCGTCTTCCTCACATCCCTGGCCGTTCCGTCGATCTTTCTCTTGTTGCTCGACGCCTTTGGATGGTATCGGCGCCGCTATGCCGTCGCTGCCTACGCTGCGACCGTGCTGCTCTTTGCCGCGGGTTTGGCTTTGCACCATGAGATGCTGGCGCGTTCTTTGATCGCGCTTGCCGGAGGGCTGCTCTTTGCCGGAACGGCGTTTCTGGTGCTGGCGCCGACCTTTCGGGCGGAACCGCCCGAAGGTGTCGGGCCGCAGATTCTGCGCGGCGTCCGAACGGCGTCCCTTGGGACCGGCGTCGTGCTCTTGGGGGCACTGATCGTCGTCGGGATGCTCAGTACGCCGCTCGCTATGGAAGAGATCGATCGCTTTCGCGGCGTGAAGATGATCCTGGTGCTGCCCCCGCTGATCGCACTCTGCCTCTACCTTTTCTCCGGTCGCTATGGCACGCGAGAGCGTGCGCGCGACGTGCTGGCGGCTCCGCTGCGTGCCTACCACCTCGTCATTATCGGGATCCTGGGCTTCGCGGCGGCGCTCCTGGTGATGCGCAGCGGCAATCAAAGCGAGATCGCACCGTCGGCGCTGGAGCTGTGGCTCCGGCAGTCGCTCACCGATGCGCTCTCGATCCGTCCTCGCTTTAAAGAGTTCCTCATCGGTGTGCCGGCGATGACGCTTCTGCCGGCGTTGGCACTAGCCCATCGGCGCGCGATCGGTTGGCTCTTTGCGCTGGGCATCGGCGTCGGTTTGGGCGACGTCGTCGATACGTTTTCGCATCTCCATACGCCGTTGCTGGTGTCGATCATTCGCGTCTTCATCGCGCTCGTGCTCGGCGCCGTTATCGGCGCGATAACGATCGTCGTCTATCGAATGTTCATGCGACGCTTCGCGCGTTCGTAGAGAGCCGCGATGCGAGTGGTGCTCTCAGGCTACTACGGTTTCGGCAATCTTGGAGACGAAGCACTGCTCGACGTGACCGTAGCCCAGTTGCGTACGCGGTTCCCCTACGTGGAGATCGATGTGCTCTCCGCACAGCCTCATGAAACGGTGAATCGCCTTCAGGTGGAGGCGACTAGCCGCTGGGATGCGCGCGCGGTGCGCGCGTCGGTGCGCCGAGCCGATGTGCTGCTCTCCGGCGGCGGAGGCCTGCTGCAGAATGCCACCAGCTTGCGCAGCCTGCTCTACTACGTCGGCATCGTACACCAAGCCGTTCATCTCAAGCGCAGAGCGATGATCTTCGCCCAGTCGATCGGTCCACTCGACCCGTTGGGGAGGGTCGTGGTGCGCGAAGGGTGCAGGGGGGTCGCGCGCGCTACCGTGCGGGATGCGCGTTCCGCCAAGCTGCTGCAGTCGTTGCTGCCGGCCGTCGCGGTGGAACAGACCGCCGATCCGGTCTTTCTTTACGACGCCCCCGACGACGAATTCGATTTAGAGCGCGAGGGCTTGGGTGCGAGGAGTCAGCCGTTTGCCGTCTTGAGTATCCGCAGGATCGCGGCCCTCAATGATGCCGTAGCGCTGCTCGCCCGCGCCGCCGATCGTTTGGCGGCGCAGGGCGTTGCCGTCGCCTTTCTGCCGCTTGGGGGCGTACCGGACGCAGAGGCCGCCACCTCCGTCATTCGCAAGTGCACCAGCGCGCCGATGCTCCTGCCGGAGATGTCGTTGCCGCGTGCGGCGGCGGTGCTGGCGCGGGCGCACGTGGTCATCGGAATGCGCTTGCATGCGCTGATTCTTGCCGCTCGCTACGGTGTGCCGTTTCTGGCTGTGCCCTACGATCCCAAGGTTACGGCTCTCTGTGAGGATCTTACCTATCCCTTGCCGGCGCTCTGGACTGCCGGCGAGCCGATCCCGAGTGCTGCTCAGGTCGACGCCCTGGTGGATCGGCTCCTCGAAGAGCGAGCGTCGCTCCAGGCACATCTTCTGGCGCGTCTGGAGAACGTGCGCATGGCCGCCGCGCGGAACTTCGACATCGCCGGAGAGCTGCTGCGCGAATAAGGGAGACCGAGCCCGGGGGCGAAAGCGCCTAGTCCTATGAGCCATTCCGTCGAGCGCGATTATCGCGATACGCTGCATCTTCCCAAGACCTCCTTCCCGATGAAGGCCGAGCTTCCCAAGCGTGAGCCGGAGCGTGTGCAGTGGTGGAAGGCGGAGCAGACCTACAACCGGCGCTTGGCGGCCAATGCCGGCAGCGACCCGTGGGTCTTGCATGACGGCCCGCCCTACGCCAACGGCGAGCTGCACATGGGACACTTCCTGAACATGGTCGTCAAGGACATTTTCGTGAAGATCGCCTTGCTCGACGGCAGACGGGCGACGTTTGTTCCCGGCTGGGATATGCATGGCTTGCCGATCGAACTGGACACGCTCAAGCATCTGAAAATTCGCGATTTTCATGCGGTCGATCCATTGGAGCTACGCGCGCACTGTAAGGAACGGGCGCTCTATTGGTTGGATCGCCAGCGCAGCGTGCGAGAGCGCATGGGGTGCTTCGGCGACTTCGAGCATCCGTATCGCACGATCGATCCGTCGTTTGAAGCCACCATCGTGAACGCGCTGGCCGATCTGGCAGAACAGCATCAACTCTATCGCGGATTGCGCTCCACCCTCTGGTGCATTCACGATGAAACGGCGCTGGCGGAAGCTGAGATCGAGTACGAACCGAAGATGTCGCCATCGATCTACGTTCGTTTTCCGGCAAACGAGGAGCAGCGCGCTGCGCTACTGACGGCCTTTGGAGTGGATCAAGGCGTACCGGGACGCGCGAGCGTCCTCACATGGACGACGACGCCGTGGACGTTGCCGGCCAACGTCGCCATCGCGTTGCGTGAAGACGCGACCTACGGTCTCTATGCGGTGGGGGAGGAGTTGCTCGTCGTTGCAACCCTGCTGGCCCCTGCGGCGCTCGGCGAAGATTTTCGTTCCGCACGGCTGCTCGCTCGCGTGCAGGGAGGCACGCTCGATGGCTTGCGCGTCCGGCATCCGTTCCTGGACCGAGATTCGGCGATCGTCCTGGCTGAGTACGTGGACCTAGAGACCGGGACCGGCGCGGTGCACACGGCTCCGGGCCACGGCGCCGACGATTTCGAAACCGGCGTGAAGTACGATCTGCCGATCCTCAACCCGGTGGATGCCACCGGTCACTTCACCGCGGAGGCCGGGCCGTACGCCGGGATGCAGATCTTCGAGGCGAACGCGCGCATCGTCGCCGACCTCGCGCAGAACGGGACACTCCTGCGTGCGCTTGAGTATCAGCATTCCTATCCGCACTGTTGGCGCTGCCACAATCCGGTGATCTTTCGCGCGACGGCTCAGTGGTTTCTCGCGATGGACCAGAATCGTCTGCGCGCCCGCGCGATCGATGCGGCTCGCGACGTAACCTACTCGCCGGCGTGGGGCGAAGAGCGTCTGGTGCAGATGCTCGAACACCACCCGGAGTGGTGCCTCTCACGCCAACGCACGTGGGGAACGCCCATCCCGGCGCTGCGCTGCACGGCGTGTGACGAGCCCTTCCTCGACGCCCGGGTTGCGCGTTTGACGGCCGAGCGTTTTGCGCAAGACGGCGCCGATTCATGGTGGCGCGATCCCGTCGAGAGCTTCGTGCCGGAGGGCGTGCTCTGCCCGGCCTGCGGAGGCGGTGCGTTTGAGAAGATGCGCGACATCGTCGACATCTGGTTCGAATCGGGCGTGACGCATCTCGCCGTTCTCGGGCATGACGGCCTGCCGTGGCCGGCGGACGTGGTCCTCGAGGGCGGAGATCAGTATCGTGGGTGGTTTCGCAGCTCGATCGTTACGGCGGTCGCGATCCGTGGCCGCGCGCCCTATAAGCACATCGTCAAGAACGGCTGGGTGAACGACGAACAGGGCCGCCCCATGAGCAAATCGCGCGGCACCGGCGCTGACGCCGGCGACGCTATGGCGAAATGGGGGGCTGACGTCCTGCGGCTATGGGCGGCGTCCGTCGAATTCGTCGATGACGTGCGCTTTGGCTCGCATGTCGTCGAGCAGGTGGGCAACGTCTACCGGAACATGCGCAATCGCATTCGCTTCATGCTGGGCAATCTCGACGACTTCCGTCCGGAGATGGCCGTCGCGCGCGAGCAGATGCTCCCCTTGGATGCCTTGGCTTGCGAAGTGACCGATGCGTGGATCGCCGGCGTCTACGGCAAGCTCAAAGCGTTTGCCCTGCACGATGCCTACGTCGCCTTCGTCGCATTTCAAGGCAGCGATCTCTCCGGCTTCTATCTCGACGCCCTCAAAGATCGCCTCTACACGAGCGCCGCGGATTCACGGCAACGGCGTAGCGCTCAGAGCGCGATCTGGTATATTCTCGAACGTTTTCTGGTCGTGCTGGCGCCGATTCTCTCGTTTACCGCAGAAGAGGCCTGGCAGGCGCTTGCGCAACCGCTGCGCGGAACGCGCGCCGGCGTCTTCGATTGTTCGTTTGACGTACGGAGCGTACCGCAGGAGGCAGGTGCTGCGCGACACGCCGAACTCTGGGAGCTGCTCAAGGAGCTGCGCGGGCGCATCGCCGCCGGTGGTGAGGCGCGCGACTTTGAAGCCCAGGTGCGTGTGCGCGCTTCGGACGATCTCTACGAATCACTCCACGCTCTTGGCGACGATCTTCGGCTGGCGCTGGTGGTGTCGCAGGTCCATCTCGAGCGCGATGCCGGCCTCAACGGCAGGCCGAGCGCCGGCGACCGCGTGGAGTTGACGATCTCGCGAGCAGACGGGCAGAAGTGCCGGCGTTGTTGGAAGTATCAGGCGTTGGGCAGTGACGCCGAGCATCCGAGCCTCTGCGCGGATTGCGCGGCCGTGGTGCGCGGCGCCGATCTCGCCGCACGGAGCGAGAGGCCTGCAACCTAGCAGGCCTTTTTCCGCGACCTGCTAGCGTGCCGGCAGAAGGCGGTCGCGCAACGCCGGCCAGCGGCCTGCGGCGATCGCCTCTCGCGCATCGCGCATGAGGGCGTTGAGCAGATAGATGTTGTGATAGGAGAGCAGGCGCGGACCGAGCATCTCGTTTGCGCGGAAGAGATGTGCGAGGTAGGCTCGCGTGAAACGGGTGCAGACCAGGCAGTCGCAGCCGGGATCCAGCGGCGAGTAATCATGCGTGAAGGCGGCGTTGCGTATCGCCAGATCTCCACCGCGGGTCATCGCGCGCCCATTGCGCCCGCAGCGTGTCGGGTAGACGCAGTCGAACATGTCGATCCCGCAATCGATCGCTTCGAGCAGATCGGCCACCGTTCCAACCCCCATGAGATACCGGGGTTTGTCGATGGGGAGTTGCGCCGCCGTCAGCGCAGCGGTCGCGTACATCTCCTGGCGCGTTTCGCCGACCGAGAGGCCGCCGATGGCGTAGCCGGGAAGATCGAGTGCGACGAGCTGGGCGGCGCTGAGTTCACGTAAGCCTTCGTTGAGCCCACCTTGAACGATCGCAAAGAGCGCCGTCGATTCGTTCGTGTGCGCCGCCGCAGAGCGCGCCGCCCAGGTGCTCGTCCGGCGGACCGCACTCTCGAGTTCGTCGAACGTCGCCGGCAGCTTGACGCAGACGTCGAGGACCATGGCGATGTCCACGCCGAGCGCCTCTTGGAACGCGGTGACGCTCTCCGGAGTGAAGCGATGTTCGCTGCCGTCCAGATGCGAGCGGAAGGTCACGCCGTCGTCATCGAGCCGGCGCCGGGACTGCAGACTGAAGACTTGGAACCCGCCGGAGTCGGTGAGGATCGGTCCGTCCCAGCCCATGAAGCGGTGCAGGCCGCCGGCTTCGATGAGAATCTGACGACCTGGGCGCAGCCACAGGTGGTAGGTATTGGCCAGCACGATCTGCGTCTGCGCTTGGCGCAACTCGTCCGGCAGCAATCCCTTCACGGTCGCGGCGGTGCCGACCGGCATGAAGGCCGGCGTCTCGACCGAGCCGTGGGCCAGACGCAGGCTGCCCCGTCGCGCGCGTCCATCTTGGGCGATGAGCCGGAACTCCATCGTGCTAGCCGCGCAGCAGCTCGCGCGCGCCGAGGTACTCGGCCGGCGGGTCGGCTTCGAAGCTCAGTTCGGCCTGTGTGCGGGGATGGGGAAAGGTGAGTCGCCACGCGTGGAGCGCTTGGCCGGCGAGGGCGAAGCGGCTCTCGGGGCGGCCGTAGACGGGATCGTTGACGATGGGATGGCCGAAGGCCGCGAGATGGACGCGAATTTGATGCGTGCGCCCGGTTTCGAGTTGGAAGAGCAACTCCGCGTGGCGCGGGTAGGCCTCTCGCAACGCGTAGTGCGTCACTGCGGCTCGTCCATCGGCGAGAATGGTGTAGCGCAGACGGTTCTGAGGATCTCGGCCGATCGGCCCGTTGAGCGTTCCTTCGCTTGGCGACGGGATGCCGTGCACCAATCCTAGGTACTGCCGGCGGATCGTCCGGGCCAGCATTGCGGCTCGCAGCGTCGCCAGACTCTGCGCCGTCTTCGCGACGACGAGTAACCCCGACGTATCGCGGTCGAGGCGATGGACGAGCCCCGCGCGTAGGGGCTCGCCGGGAAGCGAGCCGGCATGCGCGAGCAACGCGTTGAGCAGCGTGCCGCCGGTCGTTCCGTGTGCGGGGTGCGTCACCATCCCGGCCGGCTTGTCGACAACCAGCAGATCGTCGTCTTCATAGAGGATCGCCATATCCACCGGCTCCGGCAGAGCGACGATCTTCGCTGCCGCCGCGACCTCGAAGTCGAGAGTATCGCCGGCCTCAAGGACGCGGCTGGGTTTGACCGTCTCGCCGTTGACGGTGACCGCACCGCGTCCGATCGCTGCGGCCACGAGCGAACGCGATGCCCCCGTTAAGCGGGCGACGAGCACGTCGGTGCGCGTGCCGCTCCGTTCAGCTTCGATGACGAGACGCAAAGCTTGCCAAGATCAAGAGGATGACACCGGTGGTGATACAGGCATCGGCGACGTTGAAGATATTCGGCCAGATGCGGTAAAAGTCGATGAAGTCGATGACGTACTGGTGATGGAGCCGATCGACGATGTTGCCGACCGCGCCGCCGACGATCATCCCGAAGGCGATGCGCACGAGCAGCGACTGGCGTGCGGCCTCGCGAAAACTGAACCAGAAGATCACGAGCACGGCCATGGCCATGGCGATTAAGAGTGCCGTATTGCTGCCGAAGAGGCCAAACGCTCCGCGATTGTTCTGCTCGTACGTCCAACGCAGAACGTTTGGAATCACCATCCGGCTCTCGCCGGGCAAGAACGTGCGGGCGATGATGCTTTTCGACCACTGGTCGAGCCAGAAGACGATCGCCGCCGTCAGCGCGATCGTCAGGGTGTCAGAGTTGCGGTTGCGGGACAAATTGATAGAACCATCCTGCTATGCGGAGAAATGCGTCATTAAAGAGTACGAGCCCGACCAAGATGAGGAACGCTCCGGAAGCGAACTCGATGGCGGGAAGGAAGCGCTTGATGCGGTTGAGCCAGGGAAGGACGGCATCGAGCGCAAGCGCGGTGATGAAGAATGGGACCGCCAGGCCCAAGGCATAGACGAAGAGCAGAAACGCGCCTGCGCCCACCGTCTTGGTTTCGGTGGCCAAGACGTAGATGGCGGCGAGGATCGGCCCGATGCACGGCGACCAGCCGGCGGCAAACGCGAGCCCGACCAGGCCCGAGGCCCAGTAGCTGCGTTGCGGTTGTGCGACGTGCATGCGCGCATCGCGCATGAGGAACGCGAAGCGAAAGACGCCCATCATCTGCAGCCCGAGCACGATCACGATGACGCCGCCGATCTTGGCGATGAGCAACTGATGGTCGCGTAGCGTTGTGCCGAGCGTGCTGGCCGTCGCTCCCAGCGCGACGAAGACCAAGGTGAAGCCCAGAATGAACGAAAGCGCGTGCGCGAGCGTATGCATGCGGACGCGCGCCTTGGCGTCGGCTCGCAGTTCCTCCACGCTGGTTCCGGTCAAAAGCGAGAGATACGCCGGGACCAATGGGAGGACGCACGGCGATACGAAGGAAACGAGGCCCGCCAGGAACGCTAGACCGACGGAGAGATGCGTCGAAGCCATTTGCCCATAAGGTACGACAGATGCACCATTGGTTCCACTATCCGACAAATGTCAGCCCCATCGCCCTGAAGCTGGGGCCGATCGCGATCCACTGGTATGGGATCTCGTACTTGATTGGCTTCATCTGCGTCTACCTCTGGATGAGCCGCCCGGCCGGGCGTCGGCGTTTGGGCTTAACCAAGGAGCAGATCCAGGATTTCCTGGTCTATGCCTTGGTCGGGGTCCTGGTGGGCGGGCGGACGCTCTTCGTCATTGCCAACATCATCACGCGTCTCAACGTCCATGATCCTCACTACGCCCATCATAGCTGGCATTCCATCTGGATGTACTACGGCGCGCACCCGATCAATCTGATCGCCGTCTGGGACGGCGGCATGGCCTTTCACGGCGGCCTGATCGGCGTCATCATTGCGCTTGCGCTCTTCCGGCGCAAGCATCCGCAGTTGAAGTTCACGGTCCTGGGCGACGAGGTCGTCATGCTGCTGCCGATCGGCATCGCCCTCACGCGCGTCGTCAACTTCATCAACGATGAGCTGTGGGGGCATATCTGCCGCCCCGACTACCCCTGGTGCATGGTCCCGGGCAATACTGCCTTCTGGGGACCCTACTATCGCCATCCCTCGCAGCTCTACGAAGGCATCCTCGACATCGCAACGCTGCCGATACTGCTCTATCTCTACAGTCGCAAACCGAAGGATGGGGTCGTGGCATGGAGCTGGTTCATGCTCTACGGCATCACCCGCACGACCGCCGAGTTCTGGCGGGCGCCGGGTTTCATGTTTCTGGGGCTAACCGGCGGCCAGCTCTTGGCGGTCCCGATGATCTTCATCGGTGCCTATGGGGTGTGGTGGTGCTGGAAGCATGAGCCCCGCACCGATGTGACGCCGATGGACGCCAAGATCGAGGCGGCCCCACCGTCGTAACGGGTGACGAGCGCATGCCGTCGATCGCCTCGCGTTACGCCGAACTCAAGCGCGATCTGGCGGCGGAGCTGTGTGCCTGCGGTCGCGCTCCGGGCAGCGTACGGATCGTCGCCGTCACCAAACGGCAGCCCATCGACGCGCTGCGCGAAGCGGTGGTGCTTGGAATCGAGGAGATCGGCGAGAGCTATCTGCAGGAGGCTCGGCCCAAGCTTAGGGCCTTCCCGAAGCTGCGCGCCCACTTCATCGGGCATCTTCAAACCAACAAGGCATCGGGCATCGCCGCCGCCTTCGACGTCATCCAGAGCGTCGATCGCCTCGAGGCTGGCCTGGCCCTCGCGAAGGCCGCGCAAGCCCTGGGCAAACGCCTGCCGGTACTGCTTCAGGTCAACATCTCCCCCAGCGAGCGCTTCGGCGTGCGCCCCGAAGAGGCCGTGGAGCTGGCCGAGGCGCTGCGCGCCTTGCCGTCCCTGGAGCTCGACGGCGTGATGGCGATCGGGCCGCTCACGGAGGATCCCGATGCGCGAGCGCGTTCCTTCGAGCGTGCGGCCGCACTCTTCGGACAGGTCGGCGGGAGCACCCTGTCGCTTGGAATGTCCGGCGATTGGCGGCAGGCGGTGCGTGCCGGCTCGACGCTGATTCGCATCGGCACCGCCCTCTTCGGCCCCCGCTCGTACAGGGCCTAAAAAGGCGTCGCGCGCCGAGAACCGAACCGAGTCGTCAGATGCGCACGCGCGCCGCAGGAGGTGCCCACGCATGAGCATGTTTAGTCGACTCGGATCGTTCTTCTCGATGCGCGAGGAAGAAGAAGACCTCTATGACGACGAGCCCGGCGGCTCGCCCCGTGTTGTTCCGCTCGCCGCGGCGGGGCGCCGGAACGGAGTCGAAGTGAGCGTCTATGCGCCGCGCACGTTTGCCGATGTCGTAGAGATTGCCGATGCCTTGCGCGGTCGCCAAGTGGTGATCGTGAACCTGCAGAATGCGGATCGCACGTTGCTGCAACGAGTCGTGGACTTCACCTCCGGCGTTGCCTACACGATCGACGGCAAGATTCAGAAGCTCGCCGAAGCGATGTACCTGATCGTTCCGGCGGGCGTGACGGTGAACGTTGCGGGTCTGCGCGAAACGATGATGGCCGATGGAAGCCTAGACTTCCTATCTCAGAGAGGATAGACGTGGAGCGAATCACCCCGGTCGATATTCAGCACAAATCCTTCAAGAAGGCGCTGCAAGGGTACGAGCGTGCGGAAGTCGATCAGTTTCTCGACGAGATTATCGAAACGCTCGAAGACGATGCGCAGCAGCGCGTTGCCCTAGAATCTGAAATTGCGGATTTGAAAGAGCGGATCAGCCACTTTAAGGCGATGGAGGAGTCGCTGCAACATACGTTGGTTCTGGCGCAGCGCACTGCCGATGAGGTGAAGGCTTCGGCGCATAAGGAGGCCGATTTGATTCGCCAGCAGGCGCGCATGGCGGCCGAACGCGAGATGGCCGGCTTCAACGAAGCGATATCCGACGCGCGCCGCGAGCATCAGCATGCCGTGGAAGCCTGTGAGAAGGCGCGCAGTGAGCTGCGCAGCCTGCTGATGACGCACCTGGCGTTGCTGGAGCGCGCGGACAGCCCGGCAGCGGTCTCGCGCGCCGGCGCGGTCGCAGCGCAGTTGCCGCTCGCCGCCGCCGACACGCTCGGCGAGGTCGTCACCGGCGATACTCGCAGCGACGATACCGGCCGGCTGACCGTTTACTAGGCCGGCAAGAAACGCATGATGATCGCGGTTCTCCCCGGCGACGGCGTCGGGCCTGAGGTGATGCGTGCTGCCGTTGAGGTGTTGCGCGCCGTCCGCCCGGAGCTTGCCTGCGAGCACGGGTTGGTGGGTGGCGCGGCTCTAACGGCCGGTCTCCCCGCGTTGCCGGAGGCGACGCGCGCCATCTGCGAACGCAGCGAAGCGATACTCTTCGGTTCGGTGGGTCTGCCCGAGTACGAGAACAAGCCGCTCCAGGAGCGGCCCGAGTACGCGCTCTTTCTCCTGCGACGCGATTACGAACTCTTCGCCAACATCCGCCCGGTGCGCGTCTTTGCAGGACTCGAAGCGGCCTCGTCGCTCAAAGCGGAGCTCGTGCATGGGCTCAACCTGGTCGTCGTGCGCGAGCTGACCGGCGGCATCTACTATGGCCAGCCGAAAGAACGTCGCGTGGTTGACGGCATCGAGTCCGCAATCGACACGATGATCTACCGGGCGCCGGAGATCGAACGCATCGCGCGCGTGGCGTTCGATTTGGCGCGCGACCGGCGCAAGAAGCTGACCTCCGTCGACAAGCAGAACATCTTAGAGACCTCGCGCCTGTGGCGAGAGGTCGTCGGGCGTACGGCAGTTGACTACCCCGACGTGAGCCTCGAACACCTCTTGGTGGATAACGCGGCGATGCAGTTGGTGCGGCGCCCGGCGGATTTTGATGTGATCGTCACGGAGAATATGTTTGGAGACATCCTCTCCGATGAAGCCGGCATCCTCACCGGTTCGATCGGGACCCTGCCCAGCGCGAGCTTGGGGACGCGTCGAACTGCGCGTGGGCAGTTTGGCCTCTACGAGCCGATTGCGGGGACCGCTCCGGATATCGCAGGCCGCGGTATCGCCAACCCGACCGCGGCGATCCTCTCCGCGGCGCTCCTGTTGCGGCATTCGCTCGGCGATGAATCGAGTGCTGCGCGTATCGAAGCCGCGGTCGAGGCCGCCTACGCCGCCGGCGCGCGTACTGCGGAGCTGGCGCGAGCCGGCGAGCCGCCACTCTCGACCGGCGCGTTTACGCAACGGGTGATCGCCGAGTTGTAATCGCCCGGCAACGTGCCGGACACCCGTCTCATGTAGGCTCGCGCCATGGATGGGATTGCATGGGCGGCGAGCGCAATGCTCGCAGCGCGCGAGCGCCTCGAGATCGCCTCTCAGAATCTGGCGAACGCGTCCACCGACGGCTTTCGGGGTCTGGTCGCGCGCGGTCGCCTCACCGCGCACGGTGTGCGCATCTCGCAGGGGACCCTGCCGGCGCAGGGGCCGCTGCGCCGCACCGGGCGAGCGTACGATCTCGCACTTGTCGGCGGCGGGAGCTTCTGCCTGCGCGATGCGCGCGGCACACCGGTGCACACGCGCGACGGTGCCTTCACCCCCGATCGGTACGGCGTTCTGCGCGACGATGCGGGGCGGGCGTTGATGGGTGCGCGCGGCGAGGTGCACGTGCTACCCGGTGCGAGCGTTGACTCCCGAGGTCGCGTGCGCTTGCACGGGAGAACCATCGATCGCATCCTTCTGCCCGCGCGGAGCAGCGTGCGCAGCGGCTATCTGGAGGCTGCCAACGTGGACGCGGTCACGCAGATGATCGATGTTCTCGGCGCGCAGCGAGCCTTTGAGAGTGCGGAGAAAGCCGTTGCGGCGATCGACGGCACGCAGCGCAAGGCGGCCGACGACGTCGCCAAGGTGGGGTGATCGACCGTGGATCGTGCGCTTGCCATCGCTGCCAGCGGCATGGCCGCTCAGCAGCGCAACCTCGACGTGATTGCCGATAATCTGGCAAACGCCGACGTCACCGGGTTTAAGGCCGCAACGGCGACCTTCGCGGCGGTCGGCGTTGCCGGTCGCGTGGGCTTGGGCACCGTCACCTTGGGAACGCGCCTGCTGCTCACGCAGGGCAAGCTGAGCAAGAGCGGTGGCCCGTTCGATCTGGCGATTCGCGGGCCGGGCTTCTTTGCGGTGCGCAATGCAGAGGGCCACGTCGCCTACACTCGAGACGGCTCCTTCGCGCGCGGCGCCGACGGCAGGCTACGCGACGCCGCCGGGTGGCATCTGGAAGGCCTCCGCATTCCAAGCGATGCCCTGGCCGCGCATGTGGCGCCGAGCGGAGTGGTGAGCGTCACCGTTCGCGGCGCGATCCGCGTGGTCGGCCGCATTCGTCTCGCTGAGTTTGCCGCGCCGCAGGCGCTGCGTACCATCGGCAGCGCCCTCTTTATCGCTACGCATGCCTCCGGTCCCCCTCGCATGATGAGTGCGGGCGGCGTACACGAGCCTGCGCTGGCGTTCGGCATGTTGGAGCGAGCCAACGTGTCGATCGTCGAGGCGATGATGGAGATTCTCACCGCGCAGCGTGCCTACGAAGCCAACGCTAAAGGGGTTCAGGCGGCCGATGAGATGCTGCGCATCGCGGATAACCTCAACCGTGGATGAGTCATCCGCGCTCCGTGTTGCCGGGCAGTATGAAGGGCTACTGCTCAGAGGAGTCTTTGCGCCGTTGGCAACCGCACTTGGACCGATGGGTGATGTTGCGCTGACTTCCGTGGTGAGCCGGATGGTCGAGGGCGATCACGACGGTTTCACTCGAGCGCTCGCGCGTGTGTTGGAGAGATCGCATGCCTGAGATTCAAGACGAGCGCGAGCGCATCGTGCGTTCGTTCCTGCCCCTGGTTCGCACGATTGCGCGGCGGATCCGGCGGCTCGTTCCCAGCGTCGATCTGGATGATCTCATCGGCGATGGATGCGTCGGGCTGATTCGCGCGGTGGATGCCTACGATCCGGTCTTTGGGACGACGGTCTCGCAGTATGTGCGGCGCATCGTTCTCGGCACGATGCTCAACGGCATCCGGCGGATGGATCCGATCTCCGAGCGGACGCGTCGCACGCTGCGCCAAGCGCAGCGGCACCGGTATGCGCTCGCCGTCGAGACCGGCGCGATGCCCTCGCAGGTGCAGATGGAGCAACTCGTCCCCGGCCTGCGACGCGCCGCGATGGATGCCTATCGCGGCATGCCGCTCTCGCTCGATGCGGCGTTGCCGGTGTGCGAGCGCGTCGCCCTCGACTGGGAGGGCGATCCGGCCCGCGCCGTCGAGGAGCGGATCGAACGCGCCGATACACGGCGGCTCCTGCGGCGGGTTCGACCGCGCGAAGCGCGCGTACTCGCGTTGCACTACTTCGGGGAGCGTTCGCTGCGTGAGATCGGAGAGCAGATGAGCGTCTCACCTCAGCGAGTCTCACAGTTGCACCTCGCCGCGTTGAATCGCTTGCGCCGGATGCTCGATGCTCCGGCGGGTTGAGGGCGAGCGGGAGGCCGGGCGCTACGCGCCGCTGCCGCCGAACGCGGCGCAGGCCGTCGCTCCGATCGCCCCTGACGACGAACTGGAGAGCCCGCCGCTGCCGCGCGATCTTCCGCCGCTGGTGCGCGATGCGCTCGCTGTCTCGTACCGCGCCAAGGCCTTCGCGGCTCGGCTCCAACCGATCATCGTACGGGTGCTGACGTTCTGGGACCATCGCGTGCTTGGGATCGTCGTCGGTACCCAGCGCGTCACCGTGGATATCAGCGGGAGTTACCGCGCTACATCCGCGCGATGACGCCGTCGACGAGTGCTGCCAGGCGCGGGGCCGCCGAGGCTGCGACCGCCGTAACGTCCAGCGCGGTGGTCGTCGTCTCATCCCCGGCGCGATTGGTGATCAGGCTGATGCCGAGCAGGTCCATGCCGTTGGCGCGGGCTGCGATTGCTTCGAGGACCGTCGACATGCCGACCGCATCGGCACCGATGGTTCGCAGGTAGCGTGCTTCGGCGGGCGTCTCATAGGTTGGCCCGAGGACGCCGGCATAGACGCCGTGCCGCAGCCATGCGGCGCGATCGGCTGCCGCCGAGGCGAGGTCGCGCAGATGGGGACTGTAAGCATCGAGCATGTCGACGAAGCGATCCGCGTTGGCACTACCGATGAGCGGATTTGCGCCGGTAAGGTTGAGCTGATCGGTGATCAGCATGAGATCGCCGGGCGCAAACCCCGGGTTGAGGGTCCCTGAGGCGTTGGTGAGGATGAGCGTCTTGGCTCCCGCCGCTCGCGCCAGGCGAATCGTCACCGTGATTTGGTGAGCCGAGAAGCCTTGATAGAGATGCACGCGCCCGGCCAGCGCCGCGACGCGCTTGCCGTGCAGCATACCGACCAGCACTTCGCCCTTATGGCCGATGAGCGATGCGATCGGCATGCCGAGCAGCCGGTCGTACGGGATGTGATCGAAGGGCGCGATGTTGGAAAGGGACTCCGAGAGACCGCTCCCTAAGATGATCGCCACGTCAATGGGGCCACCGGCTGCACTCTGCAGCGTATCGGCATCGTGGCTGAGAACTTTGTCGCTAGGCGCGCGGCGGTCGTGCATGGATGGCGTTACCTCGGAGGGCGGCGAGTGTTGGATGAAAGAGATTGCTCCCGGTCATCTCCTTGGGTATCGGGACGTTCATCAGGGAGAGCAAGGTGGGCGCCACATCCCCGAGGCGACCGCCGTTGCGAAAGGTGCCGTGCAGACCCGCTGCGATGAGCAGAAACGGCACGCGGTTGGTGGTGTGCGCCGTGAGCGCATTGCCCTGCTCGTCGATCTCCTCTTCGGCGTTGCCGTGGTCTGCGGTGACGGCCAGCAAGCCGCCTGCGGCCAGTACCGCATCGGCCAACCGTTGCAGGCAGCCATCGAGGATCTCGACCGCCGCGATCGTCGGTTCCCACGCGCCCGTATGACCGACCATATCGGCATTGGCGTAGTTCATGACCACGACGTCGTAGGTTCCCGATGCGATCTGTTCGACGGCATAATCGGTGATCTCATGGGCGCGCATCGCCGGGGCGAGATCGTAGGTGGGTACGCTGCGGTCCGAGGGAATCAACTTACGGTCTTCGCCTGCGAAGACATCTTCGCGCCCGCCGTTAAAGAAGTACGTCACGTGCGCATACTTTTCGGTCTCGGCAAGGCGCAACTGGCGTAACCCCGCTGCTGCAACGATCTCGCCGAACGTCTCAAACTGCGGGCGTGGCCCGAAGAGGACTGGGTTGGGATACGTTTCATCGTAGCGCGTCATCGTGGCGAAAAGAAGATTCTCATACCGCTTGACGGGGAAGGCCTCAAAGTCCTTGGCCGGCGCGCCGGTCGCTGCTGCATTGAAGGCACTCGTCATCTGCCGTGCGCGATCGGGTCGAAAGTTAAAGAAGATGCAGGCGTCGCCGTCTTCGATGGGCTGTGCCTCCCCGATCACGGTGGGTTCGACGAACTCGTCGTTTTCATCGCGGGCGTAGGCGGCGTCGAGCGCGTGCTGCGCGCTGTTGGCCGTGTATGCCGCTCGCCCGTAGGCGAGCGTCTCGTAGGCACGCCGGGTGCGCTCCCAACGCCGATCGCGATCCATCGCGTAGAAGCGGCCGATGACGTCGGCGATCGCGCCCGGCCGCCCAACCGCTGCCAGCTTCGCTTCGAGTCGGCAGAGAAACGCGTGCGCCGAGCGCGGCGGCGTGTCGCGCCCGTCGAGAAACGCATGGATGGCGAACGGGAGATCGGCAGTCACGGCGGCATCGATCAGTGCCAGGAGATGGTCGAACGAACTGTGGACCTGCCCGTCGGAGAGCAGCCCAAGGAAGTGGAGCCGGCCGCCGGTACGCCGCACGTGCGCGATGCAGCGTTGCAAGGCGGCGTTGGAGGCAAAAGCGCCCGAGGCGATCGCGTGATCGATGACGACGACGCCCTGAGGCACCACGCGGCCGCTGCCTAAGTTCATATGACCGACCTCGCTGTTCCCCATGATGCCTTTTGGCAAGCCGACATCTTCGCCGGAGGCTGAGAGCGTGGTCCACGGATAGCGTTCGAAGAAGGCGCGCCAATACGGCAACCGCGCGGCGGTAATCGCATTCCCGCGGCTTGCGTCGCGACAGCCCCACCCGTCGAGTACGGCCAGGACGACGGGCCGATAGCTCACGGGCGGCTTCCCCCCGCGCCCGGCAATGCGTTTTCGATCAAACGCCGGAACTGCTCGGCATCGAGCGAGGCGCCGCCGACGAGCCCGCCGTCGATCTGCGGTTGCGCGAGGTAGCCGGCGACGTTGTCGGCGTTCATGCTGCCGCCGTAGAGGATGGATGCGTCGGCGAGTCCCGGGAGACTTGCGCGGATGGCTTCCATGACTTCGTTTGCTTGCGCGCTCTCACAGTTGCGTCCGGTTCCGATCGCCCAGATCGGCTCGTAGGCCACGACGCACCCGGCCAGGCTCTCGGCCGGGAGCCCGGCAAATGCCGTGCGGGCCTGTTCGACCACGCGTTGCTGCGCGCGGCCTGCGTCGTGCTCCTCCAGCGTCTCGCCGACGCAGACGATGGGAATGAGGCCATGCTCCAGCGCCGCGGCGACCTTGCGGCGGACATCGTCGTCGGTCTCTCCCTCGTACGCTCGCCGTTCGGAGTGACCGAGGATGACGTAGGTGACGCCGAGTTCAGCGAGCATCGGCGGGGAGATCTCGCCGGTGAACGCGCCGTGCTCCTCCCAATGCATCGTCTGCGCTCCGAGGTCGATGCGGCTGCCGTAGAGGTGATCGGCAGCAGCCTCAAGCGCGGTGAACGGCGGTGCAAGAACCACGCGAACCGTCTCGGGGATGGCTTCGGCATGCGTGAGAAAGCGTTCGATGTACTCGCGCGTCTGCGCGACGCCCTTATTCATCTTCCAGTTGCCGGCGAAGATCGTTTGTCTCACGCGCGGTACGCTTCCGTCTTGCCGAGCGCCGCGATCCCCGGCAGCGTCCTGCCCTCCAGATACTCAAGCGTTGCGCCGCCGCCGGTGGAGAGATGGCTTACCGCCTCGGCGAAGCCAAGCAGATGGGCGGCCGCCGCCGCGTCGCCGCCGCCGACGACGCTGAGCGCGCCGTTGCGGGTGGCGCGTGCGATGGCTTGCCCGACCACCTGCGTTCCGGCGCGATAGGCAGCCTTCTCGTAGACGCCCATCGGCCCGTTAAAGACGATCGTCTTAGCTTGCGCGACGATCGCGGCATAGGCTTGCGCAGTACGTGGTCCGATGTCCAGGATCATCGAGCCGCCGACCGCGCCGATATCGACGACGTGCGCTTGATCGTCGGCATCGAAGGCCGGTGCGACGACCGCATCGGTGGGCAGATGCATTGCGACGCCGCGCTCCTTGGCCAGTGCCAGGATGGCTGTTGCGGGTGCGAGATCATCGTCGCGCAGCGAACGGCCGACATCGATACCTTGAGCAGCAAGGAACGTGTTCGCCATACCGCCGCCGATGCAGAAGGCGCGAACTCGTTCCATCAAGTGGCGGAAGACCTCAACCTTGTCCTTCACCTTGGCTCCGCCGATGAGGCAGATGTAAGGCTGTACCGGATGATCCGTCAGCCGGCCGAGGGCTTCGAGTTCGGTCTGCATCAGCCGGCCCGCCGCACTGGGGAGCAGATGCGCGACACCTTCGGTTGAGGCATGCGCGCGGTGAGCGGTACCGAAGGCGTCGTTGACGTAGATGTCGGCCAGCGTCGCGAGCTGCGCGGCGAAGGCCGGGTCGTTGCGTTCTTCTTCTGCGTGGAAGCGCACGTTCTCCAGGAGCAGAATCCGGCCGTCCTGCACGGCAGCGCACGCCGCCTGCGCCACCGGCCCCACGCAGTCCTCGGCAAAGGCGACAGGGATGCCCAGACGCTGCGAGAGGGCGCCTGCAATCGGCTTGAGGCTCAAGGCCGGATCGGCAGCGCCCTTGGGGCGTCCAAGATGCGAGAGGATGATCGTTCGCGCTTTGCGTTCGTGCAGTTCGCGCAACGTCGGCAAGGCCGCGTCGATGCGGCCGGCGTCGGAGATCGCGCCGTGGTTCATCGGCACGTTGAAGTCTTCTCGAAGCAGCACGCGTCTGCCGGCAACGTCGAGATCATCGAGCGTCAGGAAGTTCACCTAGGGTCCTTTCCCGGCGTTATGCTGGAAGGGTTTCCAAGACCATCGCGGTGAGATCGGCCAGGCGGCACGAGTAGCCCCACTCGTTGTCGTACCAGGCGCCGATCTGGATGAGATCACCGTTGGCATTGGTTAGGCCGCCGTCCACGATCGAGCTGTATGAAGACCCTTTGAAGTCGCTGGAGACCAGTTCCTCGTCGGTGAACTGCAGGATGCCGTGGAGCTCGCCTGCCGCCGCTTCGCGCAGGATCGTATCCAGCTCGTCTTTCGTCGTCGCGTGTTTCACTTGCGCGACCAAGTAGATCATCGAGACCGTTGCCGTCGGAACCCGCAATGCGAATCCGTCGAAGGTGCCTTGCACCTCCGGGATCGTCAGATAGAGGGCTTTGGCCGCACCGGTCGAGGTCGGGATGATGTTCGTTGCGGCATTGCGCGCTCGCCGGAGATCGGGATGCGGCCCGTCGAGCACCACTTGATCGTTGGTGTAGGAGTGAACGGTCGTCATGAAACCCTTCACCCAGCCGAGCCGATCGACAATCGGCTTGACGGCCGTCGCCAAGCAGTTCGTCGTGCACGATGCGTTGGAGATGATGTGGTGGCGCGCCGGGTCGTAGCGATCGCCATTGACGCCGAGAACGATCGTGATGTCCTGGCCCTTGGCCGGTGCGGAGATGATGACTTTCTTGGCGCCGCCGCCGTCGATGTGCGCGCGCGCTCGTGCGGCGTCGGTGAAGATTCCCGTCGATTCGATGACGACGTCGCAGCCGAGGTCGTGCCAGGGAAGCTTGCCGGGATCGCGTTCGGCGAACACCGCGATGCGGCGATCGTCGACCTGGAGAGTATCGCCGTCGACGCCGACCTCTCCGGCATACCGGCCGTAGTTGCTGTCGTATTTAAACAGATGTGCGCACGTTGCGGCGCCGGTCAAATCATTGACCGCCGCGATCTCGATGTGCGGATGGCGCTCGATGAGCGCTTTAGTAAAGTTACGGCCGATCCGGCCGAAACCGTTGATTCCGATACGCATGGCCTGGGGTTTACCGGGCAGGCCGTGGCTTGCCCTGCGCCGGAGCCCCCAACCGTTGCGCTAAGCGTGCGAGCGCCCCCAGGCGGCTGCCGACGGTCGGCTTGCCGGCGGGTGGGTCGCAGCGTTGCCCGAGTTGGGCGAGCGACTCCTCGGGGTGCGCCAGGCGCAGCGCGGCGATCTCGCGCAGGGCGGGGCTGAGCCGCTCCAGGCCATACTGGTGCGCGAGGAAATCGATGGTGCGCCGCTGGAGGGCGCCGGCCGCGACCGCGCGCTCGAGGTTGGCCGCCTCCGTATTGACCAAGCGGTGGATGCGGTTCTTGGTCTCCCGAAGCGCGCGCAGATCCTCAAGCGCCAGGACCGCGCCGAACGCTCCGCAGAGCGTGAGGACATCTTCGATGGCGTCGAACTCCTTGAAGTACAGGACCGTGCGCCCACGCCGCAGCAGGCGCCGCGGTCGACGCTCGAAGCCGGCTAAGAGCGCGGATAAGCGTTCGGCTTGGGCGCTCCCGCCGAGGGCAAACTCAAGGTGGTAACCGTGCGCGCCGGACGAGAGCGAGCCGCAGGTGAGGAAGGCGGCCCGCAGCTCCATCGAGCGATCGCAGCGCTTGGCCGGGCGCGGCGGCGTGCCGCGCAGACGCTCCGGCAGATCGAGGGAGTAGGCCGCCAGCTTCTGGAGTCGCCGCCCGGGCTCGGTGTGGATCGGCCACTCGGCGCGCTCTTCGAAGAGGGCGCGAAAGAGCCGGGCTACCGGATTGCGATGGGTCAGGAAGCGCCCGTCTGCCGTCCGCCCGTAGTAGGCGAGGGCGCCTAAGAGCGCCGCCCGGCAGTGCGGCGGCTGCGGCACCTCGCGGGCGAGCGCGTCCTTGGCATCGGCGGAGAGGCTGCTCGCCACAGGCGAGGTCAGATCCAGTCGGCCGGGTCGTCCCGGCGCGTCGCGAGGACCTCGTACAGTTCGGCGGGCTTGACCCCGGGCGTGGCGCGCAAGGGCACTTCCCGCACCCGTACCCGCACCAAGCGGCCGGCGTAGTGGATATCCAGCACGTCGCCCTGTTTCACTTGGTAGGCGGGCTTGAGCGCAAGGCCGTCGCGCGTGATGCGCCCGTGCTCGAGCGCTTCGTGAGCCTCCGTGCGCCGCTTTGCCAAGCGCGCGACCTTGAGAAACTTATCGAGTCGCATCGGATGGTGTCTACCAAGTCGCGCAACCGAGACCTGCTGCGCGCGGGTTGGCGCAGTGGATGGCAGAAGTGCGGGCCGTTCGCCGTATGGGCACCAACGTGTTCGATGAAAACAAGGCGATCTGGCAATTACTGCTGATCTTTCTCGTGCCGTTGATGCTGAGCAATGTGCTGCAGGCGGCATCGCAGACCTTCGCCGGCATCTATCTCGGGCGTTTGATCGGCGTCAATGCGCTGGCGGCGGTCTCTGCGGTCTTTCCCGTTTTCTTTTTCTTGGTGTCGTTCTTGATCGGCATCGCCAGCGGCAGCACGGTGCTGATCGGACAGGCCTACGGTGCCGGCGACGAGCACCGGGTGAAGAAGATCGCCGGGACCGTGCTCGGCGCAACGCTGGGTTTGAGCGTGATCATCGCCGCGATCGGAGCGTGGCTCTCACCGGCGATTCTCGGCCTGCTCGGTACGCCGGCCAATATTCTGGCGGCTTCAGATGCGTATGCGCGCGTCATCTTCTGGACGGCACCGGTCGTCTTTCCATACTTCGTCTATACGACGTGCCTGCGTGGAACCGGTGACTCGAAGACGCCGTTCTACTTTCTCATCGTGAGTACGATGCTCTCGCTGCTCTTTACCCCGGCCTTCATCCTCGGCTGGTTCGGCTTGCCGCACCTGGGTGTCGTGAGCGCCGCGGTCTCGGCCTTCTTGGGTCAGGGGATCGCGTTTGCCGCGATGCTCATCGTGCTGCGCCGGCGCGGCCATCCCTTGCGCTTCGATCGAGAGATGGCCGGCGACATGCGCGTGGATTGGAATATCCTGTGGCTGGTGATGCGCATCGGCGTGCCCACTGGGATGCAGGTCGTGATGGTCTCGCTTGCGGAGATCGCCGTCATCTCGTTTGTGAATCGCTTCGGCTCTGACGCCACCGCAGCGTACGGTGCGGTGAACCAGGTGGTGAGTTACGTGCAGTTTCCGGCTATCTCGATCGGCATCGCGTCATCCATCTTCGGTGCGCAGTCCATCGGAGCGCGGCGCGAGGATCGTTTGGCCGGCGTGATTCGCTCCGGCATTGCGCTGAACTACATCGTCGGAGGCGTGCTCATCACGATCTGCTACATCTTTGCCCGAGATCTGCTGGGGTGGTTCATCGTCGACCGGCATACGCTGGATATCGCAGACCGGTTGCTGATGATCACGCTCTGGAGCTACGTTATTTTCGGCAACTCAGCCGTCCTGAGCGGCATCATGCGCGCGAGCGGTGACGTGGTATGGCCGACGGCGATCGGCATCTTTTCGATCGTTGCGGTCGAGGTGCCGGTGGCCTACCTGCTCATGCAGCGCATCGGCCTGGACGGCGTCTGGGTTGGCTATCCCGCGGCCTACGTGGTGGGCTTGGCGCTCCAGCTCTGTTACTACGAGTTCGTCTGGAAGCGCAGGACGCACGAGCGTTTGGTCTAGATGCGCTTCTTGGCCTTTGGGGTAACGCAGGTGCCGGCGGCGCGGCAGACGACGAGCGGCACCTCGAGCAGGTCGGCGGCCGAGTCGTTGATCTCGGGTCGTGCCGCGATGACTTTGCGGGCTTCAAAACGCATGCGCCGTGAGGTGTTGCCGACGGTGACGATCTCCCCTTCAGCTTCGATGTAATCGCCGGCAAAGACCGGTGCGAGAAACTCAACCTGATCGTAGGCGACAAAGAGCCCTTCGTCGCCGTCCATGCGGATCAGCAGCTCGGTTGCGACATCACCGAAGAGCGCGAGCATGCGCGCACCGTCGACAAGGTTCCCGCCGTAGTGCGCATCGTGCGCGCTCATGCGCAGGCGGATTAGGCTGCGCTGGTCGTCTTTGCGAGTTGCCACAGTACCTCAAGTTCAGCAAGGGTGAGATCGGAGAGCGTCTTTCCGTCGGTCGCGGCGCGTTCTTCCATGAAGGAAAAACGCTGGTAAAACTTGGCGTTGGCTTCGCGCATCGCGGTCTCGGCGTCGATGCCCAGGCATCGCGAGAGGTTGACCAGCGTGAAGAAGACATCGCCGAGTTCTTCGCGCACATGTGCGTCGTCGTGTTTCTCGCGACGGGCTTGTGCAAGCTCCGAGAGTTCTTCGTGCAGCTTGTCGAGCACGCCGGAGACGTTTGGCCAGTCGAAGCCGACGCGCGCGGCCTTCTCTTGCATGCGCTGACCGCGCTGCAGCGCGCCGAGGTGCAAGGGGATGCCTTCCAAACGGCTCTTGCGCGAGCGTCCGGTCTTCTCTTGGGCCTTGAGTTGCTCCCAGTTGCGCCACTGCGCATCGACATCTTCGATCACTGCGTCGGCGAAGACGTGCGGATGGCGGCGAATCATCTTGTTTGAGAGCGCATCGATGACGTCTGCCACCGTGAAGGCGCCGATTTCGGCTGCGAGCTGCGCATGGAAGACGATCTGCAGCAGGACGTCGCCGAGTTCTTCGCAGAGTCCCTCGAGGTTGGCTTGTTCGATCGTTTCGACGACTTCGTAGGTCTCCTCGATCAGATACGGCACGAGCGTGCGATGGGTCTGTTCGCGATCCCATGGGCAGCCTAAGCGCAGCCGCGCCATGATCTCGACCAGATCGTCGAAGGAGTGATGCGCGGACTTTGGCGGCAGCGGAACCAGCGGCATCGAGAGCGAGGCTGCCAGCGTCGCCCGCGGCATACCGGGGAGGATCTCGGTGCGGATGCCGAGCTCTTGCAAGGCTCGCAGCAGCGGCGGCAGACCTGGGAAATCGGAGAGCGGGTTGCCGAGTACGCCGAGGCCCCACGCGCCTTCGTCCCCGTCGCTGCGCCGGTTTGCGAGGCTCTGCACGTAGGCGCTGACTTCATCGCCGCTTCCACGCACCAGGAGCGCTGCATCGCGCACCAGCTCCGGTACGAGAGTGATCCCGGCATCGCGCAGGTAGCCGGTGAGATCCGGCGGCGCCACCAGGGTGGTGACACGGCGCACCTGACGCAAAGCGTCGAGGCTGCCGATCGTCAGCAGGGCTGGATCGCCGGGGCCGAGTCCTACGATGCGAAGGAGCATACTCGGTCGAGTGCTTCGCTACGCTATGCGAGGAGCCCCGGCGACGGTGTCGCCGGGGCTCCTCATGAGCAGACGCGAGGGGTTGCGTTACGTTGCGGCCGGCGCCGGGGAGGCGGCGGTAGCCGGAGCTGCACTGGCAGCGCTGGCCGGGGCCGCACTGGCAGCCGGGCTTGCCGGCGGCAGTGACGGAGCCGGCGTCGGGAAGAGCCCAGCGAAGCGCGGATCGTTGATCTTGATGTTCGCCTTTTGGACCAAGCCCATGATGAAGGGTTGGATCAGCGGCGACTCTTGCTGCTGCTTGAGCAGCGTGACGATCTTCGAGCGCGTGTTAGCCAGCGTGGCGGTCAGCGCAGGCTTACGCGCCTGCACCTGAATGATGTGGTAGCCGAAGGGCGAGTGAATCGGCGGACTGATCTTGCCGATCGGCGCCGAGAACGCGTACTTCGAGAAGGGTGCGACCATCTGGTTCTTGGTGAAGTAGCCAAGCTCGCCGCCCTTATCGCGGCTGCCGGGATCGATCGAATACTTCTTGGCCAGCGCCGAGAACTTCTTGCCCTGCTTGAGCAACGCTTCCACCTTGTCGGCGGTCGCAAGGTTTGCAACGAGGATATGGCGCGCCTTCACTTCAGCCGGCTTATTGAACGCGGCCTTATTCTTGCTAAAGTAAGCGGCGACTTGGGAGTTGCTGATGGTGATGCCGGTACCGACGGCTTTGTCGATGATGATCTGCTGGCGCAAGGCATTGCGGACGTCCTTCTCCGTTAAGCCGCGAGTCTTGAGCATGGAGCTCCAAGAACCGGCCGGGAAGTTCGCCTTAAGTTGTTTTTCGCGCTTGGCGATCTCGGCGCTTGAGACCTTGATGCCGTGCTTGGTTGCATACTGATCGATCAGTTTGCCGTAGACCAGTTGCTGTAAGAGGTTGCGAGCGGTCGGGCTCGCTTCGAGTTTGGTATCAAGGGATGCTTTGGAAATCGGTTGTCCGTTTACGGTTGCCACGGAGCCGCCGCCACCCGAACACGCTGCCAGCGAGGCGGCGAGCAGTGCCGTAGCGAGGCCCGCGATCGTGCGGTGGGCTTTCGACATGGTGCGCTCCAAAGAGAGAGAAAAGCGTTGATACATGGCACAAGGCCGATGAGCCCCGTGACCCGTTGCCCTTTCGCGTAGCTGCCTCGGCCTCCTCTCACATGGCCTCAAGCAGTCCGCGCAGGAGCGGCATCCAGGTCTCCTCCGGGCGGCTGCCCGGGCGTGGCGGCGGCAGGTCGATCAGCATCTTGCCCTCCGCGAAGCGGAAGCGGTTCTTAGTAAGGGATTGGAAGCGGGGGACGGCGCTGGGCTGCAGCGCGAAGCCGCTGCCGACGCCCAAGGTGAGGCGATGCTCGTCGACGATGACGCGCGTGACGTGCTTGCCCAGGGCAATGGCGCGCAGTTTCGTCAGCTCGACGAGGTTGGCCGCTGCTTGAGGGAGTGGGCCGAACCGGTCGCGGACACCCTCGGCGATCGCTTCGACGTCGGCGACGGAGCGAGCCCGTGCCAGCTCCTGATAGACGGCGATCTTCTGCGAGACCTGCGGGATATAGTCGTTGGGAACGAACGCGTCGATCTTCACGTCGATCACGGCTTCGCGACGCTCTGCCAGTGCTGTGCCCTTGCCCTGTCGCTCGGCGATCGCTTCGGCGAGCAACTGGCAGTACGTATCGAAACCCACCGAGGCGATGAACCCGGATTGCGCGGCTCCCAGCAGGTTGCCCGCACCGCGAATCTCCAGATCCCGCATGGCGATCTGCAGCCCGGAGCCCAGATGCGTGAACTCACGGATGGCTTCCAGGCGCGCTTTGGCGTCTTCGCTCAGTGCCTTGTGCCCCTGGTAGAGCAAGTAGCAGTACGCTTGGTGGTTCGAGCGCCCGACGCGACCGCGCAGTTGGTAGAGTTGTGCTAGGCCAAACTTGTCGGCATCGGCGACGATCATCGTATTGACGTTGGGAATGTCGATGCCGTTCTCGATGATGGTCGTGGCGACGAGCACATCGATGTCACCTGCGATGAATGAAGCCATGATGGGCTCTAGGGCATCGTCGCCCATCTGTCCGTGGCCCACGGCGATGCGCGCGCGCGGTACCAACTGCGCAAGCGCGGCATGCACCGAATGGATCGATTCAACCCGGTTGTGCAAGTAGTAGACCTGCCCGCCGCGGTCCAACTCGGCGGTGACGGCTCGTTGCACGATCGCATCGCTTCCGGGAACGACGACGGTCTTAATCGACATGCGATTGCGCGGTGCGGTTCGAATCAACGACAGGTCGCGTACGCCCACCAGCGACATATGCAGCGTTCGCGGGATAGGTGTTGCGGAGAGCGTGAGCACGTCGACACTCGTGCGCAGCGCCTTGAGCCGTTCCTTATGCGCGACGCCGAAGCGCTGCTCCTCATCGATCACGATGAGGCCGAGATCGGCGAAGGTGACGTCCTTCTGCAGCAAACGATGTGTGCCGACGACGATATCCACTCTCCCGAGCGCGAGGTCCCGCAAGGTCTCGCGTTGTTCCGCTTTGCTCTTGAAACGCGAGAGCTCTTCGATGCGGATGGGGAAGCCCGCGAAGCGCGTGGAGAACGTATGGTAGTGCTGATCGGCTAACAGCGTCGTTGGAACGAGAATCGCCACCTGCCGTTTGTCGGCGACCGCTTTGAAGGCGGCGCGCAGCGCCACTTCGGTCTTGCCGTAGCCGACGTCACCGCAGACCAGGCGATCCATCGGTCGCGCGCGTTCCATATCGGCCTTAACGTCGTCGATGGCCTTGCGCTGATCCGGCGTCGGCTCGTAGGCGAAGGCTTCCTCCATCTCCGTCTGCCACGGTGTATCGGCGGCGAAGGCGTGGCCGCGCGCCAGCTCTCGCTCGGCGTAGAGCTGGACTAAGCCGTCGGCGATCTTCGCCAGTGACTCGGAGACGCGCGACTTGGAGCGAGCCCAATCGGCGCCGCCCATCTTGGAGAGCCGTGCGCTCTGCCCTTCGGATGCGCTGTACTTGGCGACATGGTGCATCTGCGTGACGGGAATGAGCATGCGGTCGTTGCCGGCGTACTGCAGGTCGAGGTAGTCTTGGGTCGCTCCGAGGATCGTCTCGGTGCGCAAGCCGACATAGCGGCCGATGCCGTGTACGCTGTGCACCACATAATCGCCGACCTTTAGATCGGCCAGCGTGATCGGGACGCCTTCTTTAATCGCGCGGAGCTTCACGCGTTTGGGCGGCTGCCCGAAGATCTCACGGTCACCCAGAATGCGCAGGCGAACATCCGGCAACACGAAGCCGCTCTCGAGCGAACCCTGCGCGAGGATGACGCCGCCGTGAGCCTGCGAGCGCGGGGAGTACGTTTGCGTTGCCTCGATGCCGGCCGCACTCAAGAGATCGCGCATACGCGCGATCGACGAGGTTGCGATAACGACCGTCTCTCCGCCCCCAACCCACTCGCGCAAGGTGCGCGTAAAGAGCTCGATCTGGCGATTAAAGTGATCGATCGGCCGGCTCGCCACGACGAACGTTGAATCGATTTCGGGGACCCACGTGGTGGCCTCTTCGCTTTCGATGCCGCCGGGCAACGTGAGTACCGTGCGTGCGCGCAACCCTGCGGTAAGATCTGCCAGATGCGGATGCGGAGCCGAGACTTCGGCCAGGAGTGCGGCTTCGACGTCGTCGCCGGCCACGGAGAGTTCGTCCGGTGCTCGGTCGATCTCGGCGAGCACCGCGCTGCGTTCGCGTTCGCGTTCGTCATCGAGCGAGCGTTCGAACATGGAGAGCATACTGGGTTCGTCCAGCACCACGAGCGCGTCGTTCGGCAGGTAATCCAGCAGCGTGGCCTGCGTTGCTTGCGCGAGGGAGAGCCAGGCATCGGGAATGTCGTTGCCGCGTTCGGTGTAGGCGGCAACCGCCGCGACGACGCTTGCCGGTGCTTGCAGGCGTTCGAGGATGCGTGCGCGCACGGCCTCGTCGCGCACGATCTCGCGCCACGGGGCGATCTCGATGGCGTCGAGCTCTGCGCTGCTGCGCTGCGATTCGATGGCGAAGGTGCGGATGCTCTCGATGGTGTCGCCGAAGAACTCGATGCGCGTCGGTGCCTGGCCGCCGGCCGTGAAGATATCCAGAATTCCTCCGCGGACCGCGTATTCGCCCGCGGCGCCGACGACATCGCTACGGTCGTAGCCTAGGCGATGCAGGCGCGCCAGGGTCGCCTCCCAGCCGGGTGTCTGCCCGACGCGCAGCGTGAAGCGCAGCTCTTGCATCAGGTGTGGCGCCATCGTGGTTTGGCACATCGCTGAGACCGGGGCCAGCACCAGGCGGGGCTGCCCTGCCGAAAGGTCCGCCAAGAGCATCATGCGGGCGCTGCGTTCAGAGGGGCTTTCGAGCGCCCCGAGGCTTTCGTCGCGCGGACGAACCAGGGCGATGCGGCCATCCTCCTCGCCGAGATATGCCAGCAGATCGGCGTAGGCGCGCTCGGCGGCATCCGGAGTCGGCAGGACGACGACCATCACGCCGCCGAGCCGCGCGTAGAGCGAGGCCAGCAGCGCGGGGCGCGCGGCGGCGATGGTCTCATGAACGGCCACGGCGCCGTGGCCACGGCTCAGCCGTTCCAGGAGCGCTCCGAAGCCGCGGTGCAGCTCGGGGAGGGCGGCGATGAGCTCGCGCAACGTGACCGGGTGGGGGGTGGTTGGAGGGGCGCTCGGGGTCGTCATCACGATAGAAAAGTGCAACCTTTACGGGGGGCGATCGGTAGTAAAGTTTGGCAGTCTCGGGCAGAGAGTGCTAGGAGCGGCAGAAGTTCACGGGCCGCTAAGTATACCAGAAGAAGGAGGCTTTCACGTATGAACAACCTATCGACCGTTGAGCGCGCTCCAGTCCGGAGCGTTGTTCCTCGCAGCGCCTACGATATGCTGGGTTGGGATCCGTTCCGGTCGCTCTTCGGCGGTTGGCCGGGGAGTACGGGGATCGACGTGGCGCGTACTGAAACCGGTTACACCGTCGAGGTCCCGGTTCCCGGATACAAACCCAACGAGATCGACGTCACCGTTGAAGACGGTGTGCTCAGCGTCGCCGGCAAGAGCGAGAGGCGTTCATTCACGCGTTCGCTCGTGCTGCCGGAAGAGATCGACGCCGACGCCATCGAGGCGATCGTCGAGCACGGCATGCTGACGTTGCAGCTCAAGCTGCACCCGAAAGCGCAACCCAAGAAGATCGCGATCAAAAGCCACAACTAAGCTCTCGTAACGGTGTTCTTCAAACGGCCACCTCGCAGTTCCGGCTGCGGGTGGCCGTTCGTGCAGAAGCGCTCATGGCGTCAACTCTCCGATTCTGCCGCCGCCTTTCCCGTTCAAGGGGTCATCTTCGCTGAACCAGATGTCACCGTGGGCGTCTTCGGTCATCTCGGCTGGAGGCGCATAGTTCGTCGGGAGTACATACTGGGTAACTGTACCGTGCGGAGTGATCCTGCCGAGACCGTCATTTTCAGTAACCCAGATGTTTCCGCCCCGACCAAGCATGATGCCTCCGAAGATCGGTCCGAACCCCCCATCTACCAAAGGTATCGCATCGATGGTCACCACGCCGTTTGGAGTTATCTTGCCGAGAGCATTTCGCGAGTCGGTAAACCAGAGATTCCCATCTCGTCCTGCGATGATAGCATAGGGATCCGTGGGCATCCTGCCCGGTTCCCTCGGCAGCGGATACTCTGTCATGACGCCGTTTGGCGTGATTTTCCCAATCATGCTTCCGAACGATTGCGTAAACCAGATGTCCCCGTCTGGACCTGCCGTAATACTGCGTGGTTGTTCTTGATATGCGTAGCGCTGGTATTCTAACGTAAGGTTCCGGTCGCGCCCTTCGGCGACAGGGTGCGGCATCTTCCCAACCGGATACTCGGTAATAGCGCCGCTGGTCGTGATCTTGCCGATGCCGTCATTTTCCGTAAACCAGAGGGCCGCATCTGGCCCCGCAGTAATATTTCGCGGGCACGCATACGGCGCCGGCACAGGGTATTCGCGTATCAGCCCGCGTGGGGTGAGCCTGCCAATCTTGTTCGTCCAACACTCGGTGAACCAGAGATTGCCGTCTGGGCCGTCCGTGATGCCGAGTGGGAAAGCCTGAGCCGTTGGAAGCGGATACGTGGTGATATGCCCGGTCAGCGTGATTTCCCCGATCCTATTGCCGTTAGCGTCAGTGAACCAGATGTTCCCATTCGGGCCCGCAGTCATGGCAAATGGGACCGCAGCGAAATTGCTTGTTCGATACTCGGTAAATCTACCGGAACATGCGGCCAACAGCACAACGAACGCCAGGCTCATGGTCGCGATGCCGAAATGCCTACCGCTGGTCCTCAAACGTTTGTTACGATCGAGATTCCTCACCGCGGATCTCCTTGGAGAGGATGTGCTCGTAGATCTCTGCTTGTGCACTTCCAAAACGCTCAATGATGATATCCCCGACATCAATCGCCGGACGGCGCGTCGGTCCATGCGTCTTCCAAAAATCGCACGATCGCGTGCCAGGCGCGATCGTGCGCATCCTGGTTTGCCGCAGCGCTTCCACCGTGACGCAGCGTGAACGGTCCGAATGGTGTCTCCAATCCGGGCCACTCCGGCGAGACGACTAAGAACAGGTGCCCCGCTTCGGAGAAATTGAGATGCCGATCGCCATACGGATGACGATGCTCTTGCAAATACTCGAGTGCGAGTTCACACTGCACCTGCGAGTTCCAAATCCGGTCGTCGCCGGCGCTAAGTAAGAGAACCGGTCCGCGAATGCGTTCGAGCGCGAAGAATGCCGCATCAACGCGATCGCCGTGGCGCGCGAGAGCGTGGTCGTAGCCGCTGCGCACGTCCACCGCGCGCCTCGTGAAAAAGCCGGCAGCGAAGATTGCTCCCATCTTCCACGTGTACGGAATGAACGGGAGCGGTTTTCCGTCGACCGTCCACGACGATCTGGGCGAACCGCCGCCGGTGCGGATACCTTGCCATGCGAAGGGGCTCGGGACGCCGGCGACGACCGCTCGAATCCGGGGGAAGAGCGACGCGGCAAGCAGAGCGAACTCTCCACCTTTGGAGATGCCGAATGCCGCAAGGCGTTCGCCGTCGACGTCGGGGCGTGCGATGAGTTCTTCGAGCGCGAGGCCGATGCGCTCGACCGGAATCTCGACGAGTTCGCCGGGAAGGCCCGCGTACCGGAAGTAAGGCACGGTCGCCGTCACATAACCCAACTCCGCGAAGCGCGGCACGAGACGCGCCATCCCGTCACCGCCGTCCGATCCGCCGATCAGCATGATCGCGGGATGTGGGCCGGCACCCTGTGGCGCGGCGAGCGTTCCGATCGCTGTGGTCGTCATCTTCATCTTGGAAACGGCATGCACATCGAGAGATCGCTCCTTGGGCGGAGAGCCTGGGGTTGAGTTCGCACATGTGTGCGGTACCCAGCGGCCGGAGGCCTTGTTTCGTCGCCGTGTTGTGACTACGCGATGCGTTTTTGGCGCGTGATGGCGATCGCGGCAACGGCGAGCGGCACGAGCGTGAGCGCCGAGAGTCCAACGTCGTTCGCGTAGCTTAGCGGGCCGACGATGTCCGGCACGTAGCGCAGCACGCTCAGCGCGGTGAGCGCCACCAGCGTTCGCGCAAGCAGTGAACGCGGCGAGATTGCGGCCAGCGGCAGCACCCAGATGGCGTACCACGGATAGGGATTGGGAATCGCCAGCCACACGCCGATGCCGATGAGCGCCCAGCCCCAGCGTTTACGGCGCAGCGCTGCGGCGAGTCCTAGCACGATGATGAGGCCTGCGATCAACAGCGCCGGCGGGAGACCGAGGAGTCCCGCAAGCGAGGCCTGCGGATGCGGGTGAGCGTGAGCGGCGAGCATCGCGCTGCGCACCCCGGCCAACAGCGGTAGGGAGAGCATGAGCACGAGGGCGATGCCGAACGTCGCGCCGATCAGCATCGCCAGAGCGCGCCGCCGGTCGTTTGCCCAGCTTGCAACGGCCAGCCCCACGCCGGCAATGAGCGCCGGCGCCTTAAGCAGCGCCGCCAGCGTCGCGGTGAAGGCGCCGAGCAGCGGCAGGCGGCTGCGCGCCAGCGCTACGCCGGCCAGTACCATCGCCAGCGCCAGCGCGTCGTTATGTCCTTCGACGGCGCTCCAGAGTACGACCGGATTGAGCCCGATCGCTGCGGCTGCCGCGAGGCGAACGCTGCGCCGCCGCCCCGCAAAGGCGGCGTAGGCGAGGGGTACGCAGGCGACGAGTCCGGCGCAGGCGAGCAACCGCAGGCTGTTGAGTTGCGCTAGGAGCCCAAGCGGTGCGGTCAGGCTCAGGCTGATCTTCGCCAGCGCAACGAAGAGCGGGCCGTAGACGCAGAGCGGCGGCGGGTTGCCCCACTGCCACACGGCTGCCGCGAAGAGCGGATTCTGCGTGGGGAGCAGAGCGTGGCCGTAGGGCGAGAGGCCGAGGCGCGCCAGTTCACCGTAGGCCGCATACGCATAGACGTCGCTTGAGAAGAGCAGCGGCCAGGCCCAACCGGCCGCTGCCGCCAGCGCGCAGAGCGCGGTGAGCGATAGGACTTGCCGGTGGCCGATGCGCTCATCCGGCAAGGCGAGTACGTGCTGCTGCAGCAGGGCATACGCGGCAAAGCCGAGCGCTAGCGTGGCGGCGAGGCCAAGCCAGGTGAGCAGCCCGAAGGTGTGCCAGGTGGTGGCGACCGGCAGCGGTTGCGCCAGATCCACCACGATGCGGGCCGGGGCGTGCGCGAGCAGCCCCCGTTCGACGAGCGCGCCGATGCCGAAGGCGGCGGCGATCGCCAGGCCTACTCGCACGCGGGCGTCTGCACCGGCGCCTGCAGCGTTGCCTGTACCGGCGCCTGCGAGAGCTGCCCCGCACCCAGCGCCAGCGCCAGCCACCACCAGCCGCCGACGCCGGCGTAGAAGGTGAGATAATCGACGATCTGGTGAGTCGCCAGCGCTAAGCTGGCGGCGCCGGCGGCCACCACGAAGACCGCGCGCGATCCGCTGCGTAAGAAGGTCACGATGGAGGTCCACGTCAGCCACAGCGTCGCCGCCAAGAGCGGTAGGCCGCCTTCGACGATCGCCTGCAAGTACAAGCTGTTCGCGTGGGTGCGTATGCCGGGCAGGCCGACCTGGCCGAGCAGATCCTGGTAGTTGCCCGCGCCCACCCCTAGCCACGGATGGCGCAACCACAGCACGACTGCCGCATGCCAAAGCTCCGGGCGCGTACCGACGCCGCCTGCATAGGATGACTGCAGGCTGAATAAGCGCAGGAATCCCAGCGAATGCAGATCGATGCCCCACGCGCCGATGCCCACGATCACGGTACCGGCGATCAGCGCCAGCGGCAGGCGCAGTTCTGCAAGGCGGAGGCGCTCGCGATAGATCCAGGCAACGGTGAGCGTCGCGACGGCGGCGCCCAGCCACCCGCCGCGCGAGAACGTCAACACATCGGTGAAGATCACCAGGCCAATCGCCGCCGGTACCGCGCGCGAGCGTGTCGTGATCGCGAGCGCAATCAGGAACGCAAGCGAAATCTCCAGATACCCTGCCAGTTGATTTGGACCATCGAGTGCGCCCGCGATACGCGGGATGACTGTCCCGTGAAAGAGCAGCGCTGAGGGTGCGCCGATGATTTCTTGCACGAGTGCGCTGCAAGCTACAAGCACCGTCGTTCCGACGATGGCGTAGCGCAGGATGAACTCATCCGGATCGGCGCGGTAGGCCGCATAGCCGGCGGCAAAGATGGCGACGTACCAGATCGCCTTCATCACTTGGCGTACGGCATCGAGCGGATAGGCGGCCACGATGATGGAGAGCGCCATCGCTGCGGCAACCAGGCCGCCGGCCAGCAGCAACGTGCGCGCCGGGCGTTCTCGCAGCGAGCCGAAGATGCCGACGTAGGTAGAGAGGCCCAAGATGACGGCGAGCAACGCCACCTTCGGCAGCGTGATCGTCGTATGGAAGACGTAGCGTTCGAAGGCAAACGGCTGGGCGAGGATGAGCGCGACCAGGCCGTAGACCGGGCGGCGCGCCGTGGCCATCGCGATGCCGGCGAATGCAGCGGCGTACAGAATTGCAGCCAGCGGATCGAGGTGGATCGGAATGATGATGCGCGAGATCGCGGAGAAGAGATGCATCGCGCGCTCTGCTAGGTGTGAGGCTCGGCCGAGCGTTCGATATCGCTGATCAGGTAGAGTGGGCGCCCTTTCACTTCATCGTAGATGCGCCCGATGTACTCGCCGAGGATGCCTAGGCCAATGAGCTGCACCCCGCCGAGAAAGAGAATCGCCACGATCGTCGAGGCCCATCCTTTGGTGTAGCCGGGTGGATGGAGGCTGAAGAGTTTAAAGCCGATGACGATCAGCGCATAGAGAAAGGCGATGCCGCTGGCGGCAAAGCCGAAGTACGAGGTGAAGCGCAGCGGCACATCCGAAAACGAGGTGATGCCGTCCACCGCGAAGCGCAGCATCGTCGGCAGCGGGTACTTGGTGGATCCGGAGTTGCGCTCGGCGCGGTCGTACTCGACGCCGATCTGATTGAAGCCGACCCAGCTCACCATCCCGCGCAGAAAGCGATGGCGTTCGGGCATGCGGTGGAGCGCAGTGAGGGCGCGTCGGCTCATCAAACGAAAGTCACCGGTATCTACCGGAATAGCGACACGCGTGAGGCGTTTGATGATGCGATAGAAGAAGCGCGCCGTCCAGACCTTAAAGGCGCTCTCGCCGCGGCGCGAGCGGCGCACCGCGTAGACGACATCGTAGCCCGCGCGCCAGCGCGCCACAAACTCGGCGATCAGCTCCGGCGGGTCTTGCAGATCGCCGTCCATCAACACGACCGCCTGCCCTGCCGCTAGCTCCAGGCCCGCGGTCGCGGCGAGTTGATGGCCGAAGTTGCGTGCGAGATTGATAAGCACGACGTTGGCCCGGTTGCGCAGCTCCGCCCGGATGCACGCCGGCGTGGCATCGGTGCTGCCGTCGTTGACGAGCACGATTTCGTAGCTGGGCGCCTCGGGGAGGCGTTCCAGGATGCCGACGATGCGCTCGATCAGGGCGGCAACATTGCCTTCCTCATTGTAGAGCGGGACGACGACGCTCAGCGTCGGCGGGGCGGTAGTACTCATGGCCGCCGAGGGTTCGACGCCCGTAGGCCCGGCGCTTGCTGCGTCCCGGCTCAGACGGAGAACCGGCGCTGTCGGCGAAAGGAATACTCCGCTTATGCCGTTTGAAAAGACGCTGCTCGCGGTGGGAACCATCGCGTTGCTTACCTGTACCGGTTGCGCTGCTCCGCAACGGACCCCGCAGACTCGTCCCACACCCAGCGCCGCTGCGACCCGTCCAATCGTCGCACAGAGCGCGCAATCCCCCCCACCGACGGCTTCGCCGCAGAGTCCGGCGGCCGCACCCACACCGGCACCGCAACCACTTGCCTCACCGCCGGCGACGTTGGCATCGCCGTTGCCGGAGCTTGCGCCCAGCCCCACCGGCAGCCCCATGGCGTTGCCGACGGTCGCACCCGCGCCGACGCCCGCGCCGCGGGCGAGCGTGCAACCGAAACCTCCGATCGTGATGCTCGCGCCCAACGCGCCGCCGCGCATCTTGAGTTACTCGATCGACCGGCACGTCGTCCATCCGGGGCAGAGCGTTGCGGGCAGCGTGCGCACCTCGTCAAACGTCGCCGCCGTGCTCGTCGAGATCGACGGCATCGAGATGGGCGCAAATAAGGTCGGTGAGGGCCACTTTGCGCTCCGCTACACGGTCCCCAAGCTTCCGTTCTTTCTGCGCGGTCACAGCTACACGATGATGATCATCGCGCGCAACGCTGCCGGCGCCTCTACGACGCGCGCCGTTCCGATCTACGTGCGTTAAGCGCTCTTAGCGCGGCGGCGGCGGTGGGCTTGGCGGCAGGTTCGGGAACGGCGCGGGATTATACGGCGTCGGGATGGCGTTTGGTTGCAGGAGCTGCCCCGTGGGAGAGCTGTCCGCCCAGTTGTAGACGACGTTGCGCACGGCGCGCACGTCGGCATTGCTGACGAGCAGCCGGCGCGGCGGACGCTGCATCCCGTTGCGCCCGTATTCAATGGATTGAATCGAGCCGCGGTCGTAGAGATAGCGCAACTTCGTGCCGGAGCGCAGGACCCTCGATACTTGGAAGTGCAGCGCGTCGACGCGATTCATCGGGATCGCTTGCGGGTTCCAGCCGCTCTGGTCGGTCGTCATGTAGACGGTTGCGGTGAGCGGCGTCGTGGGTGGAACGCGCACGGTGAAGACGACGAGAACCTTCTTGCCGGTATAGACGGGCGTGAAGCCGTTGACGGCCTTGGGCGGCGCCAGCTCCGGATTGGGATAGCTGGGAGAGAGCGCCACGGCAAACTGCTGCACTTCGGCGGGATTGCCTTCGGGCGGGAGCTTCGTGCGCGAGAGATCGAGTTCGGTGACGACGCCCTTCGGATCGAAGGTAAGGCGAGCGTAGAGCCGAGGCGCGGGTTGCTCGGCGGTCGGCTTGCCGGTCTTCGCATCGAGGATGCGCAGATGCGGCGAGACGCGAAAGCCGTCGCCGCTGGTGGTAAAGACGAAACCCTGTTGAAAATCGAGCAGGCGTGCGGTGATGCGAAGCGGCGTGGGCGCACCGGCGCCGAGCGCGCAGGCCAGCAGCGCGCCGATCACCGGCAAGGCTCCGAAACGATGTCGTTTCACGGTATTAGTTGTACCACGAACTGTGGGCTCCAGCGCAGCGTACCGAAGTTGAAGAAGTAGGTGCGTTGCACGTCGAGGACGAGATGCGGCAAGACCCGTACGCGCACGTCGCCGGTGATATCGTAGGGCGGCTGACCCAGGTAGCTCATGCCCAGCGACTGGCCGAGAACGTTGGTCGGCGGCAGGCCAAAGAGACCAGGCTCAGGATTTGGGAAATCGGTATGCTTGCGCGCGAGCACCGAGAGCGTGAAGTTCGGATTGGGCGACCACGTCGCGCCGAGGCTGAGCGTGTGCAGTGTGGCGACGCCCTTGAAGGCCGCGTAACCGGGGTAACTGACCCCGCCGATGATCGGCACGTAGGGTGAATAGGCGACTTGTTGGCCGGCGTTATAGTAGTCGCCGGTGTTCTGCACTTCGTAGGAGACGTAGGCTGAGAGGCGCTGATTGAAGATGCGGCTGACGGAGGTGAGCAGATCGGTGCTGTCGACATGGTGCGGAACGCTAAACCATTGCCGCTGCGCGCTGAACGTGGTGTTGAGGTAGTAGGCCTTATAGGGGTTGTAGCGTTCGCCGATCTTCAGCGACGGCAGGTAGATCGTGCCGCCGACGTAGTGGTTCCAGATCGTGGTGTAGTTGACGCCGCCGAAGTTCTGCAAGCCGTAGGAGCTGTGATTAAAACCGATGCCGTAGTTGAGCGTGTAGTGGAAAGGTGAACGGCCGATCTTATGATCGAACGTCGTAGCGCCTAGTTGCAGGCTGCTCGGATGGTTTGGAATCCAATAGTGCGGCGACGTGGAGGGGCCATAGAAGCCGCTGGCCGGCTGGCCGAGCAGGCTGTAGTTGACGAACTGGAAGTTGGCCTGCACCGCGGATTCGGCAAAGGCTTGGGTGAGGTTAATGTAGCTTGCTTGTTGGACTTCGAGCGGTTGGCTGAAGCCGTACTGGTAGGTGTGCAGTTGGCTGAAGGTGTGGATCTGGAAGCGCGACGATAGCGCAGCGCCGGTGACGAGGTTCCAGTACTTGGATGGAAGAGACAACGGGTTGACCGAGAAGACCAGATACTTGTTGGCGTCGGCCAAGTGTTGTTCAAACGAGTAGTAGAACTTGTTCTGCGTATCGTAGCGCAGGTGAACGGCCGTGGTGGAGTAGGCGTTCCCGGTGATGTTGTAGGTAATGTCGGCGTTGGAGCCGGCAAGTGAGTTCTGCGAGAGATTCGGATTGGAGGAGAAGCCGATATAGAACGACGGCAGCGGCGTCTGCACGCCGAAGATCGGCATGCGCGAGGGCCCGAAGCGCACGTAGGAGTCGGCGCCGATGACTGCAGAGCTTGAGGTGAGGAACGGCCGCTGGCCTTCCGTGTGCGCAAAATCAAACGTGTCGCCGGGCATCTGGCGCCCTTTAAGTGGATGCGCGAAGTCGCCGTTCTTATAGGTCCAGCGATCGGGTTCGGTGGTGAGCGGAACGAAGTAGATGCGGTGGAAGGCGAGAAAATCACTGAATGCCGCTCCGTGCAACACGCCGCCTTTCCAGGTGACCGTGACGTGCCCGGCTACGAGAAAGCGGTCGAGTTTGAGGTCCATCGTGAAGACTTGGCCGGTGACCGTGGCGCCGTCGCCGGTCTGCACGCGCACGTTGCCTTGCGCGGTGAGAACGAAGCGATTGTAGTAGAAGGCGATGTGCTTGGCGTGGAGGTGGATGATCTGACCGACCTGCGGCGGCGCCAGGGCACCGGCGGCCTGCGCCGTGCTACTTAGCGCAACGCCGAACACCACCGCAAGCGCGGCGGTGTGGCACAGACGTCGAATGAGCCTAGGCAAGACAAACGCTCGGGTTCCCTCCAGCGTCGAAAAGTCCTCGCGCGCTGATGCTTCCGAATCATTACGCGCGACCAAACGACGCCGTGCAAGCGCAAGGAAGGCCACACCACGGCGCGAAGTGCGACCGGAGTGACACGCCTCGAGCAGGTTGTGCGAACGCACTTTCCGGAGATCGCCAAACGCGAGCGCGCCGTTCTACTTGATGTGCCTCGGGCGAGCATCGGTACGCAGATGGCCACGGCAGTGCTGCTCGGGCACGATCTCTTGCGAGGTGCCGTGCTTGAATGGCGAACGCGCATGAGCCATCCGCGACCTCCGTTGTGGCGCGATGTGGACGGGCCGTCCGCAGATTGGGACACCGCGCCGTGGTTGGCCTTGTCGTACGAAGCGCGCCTGGTTCGTGCCATGGCCGGTGCGCTCTTTGCCCCGTCGCTCTTGCGCGAGGGGGAGCTTCGCCACGACGTTGGCGCGTCGTGCTATGAACGCGGACTGGCCGACCTGACTCCTCTGATGGGCGTTCGCGATCGAGAGCGCTACCTGGAACCGATCGCCTCCGCCGAGCAACTTGCCGTCGATCTCACCTTGGTGCAAATCTATGCCCATTGGTTGAACGCTCTCGATCAGGCAGATCGCGTCGAGCGGGATCAAACGGCACGAGCTTATGATGTTTGGGGTCAGAAAGAGGCGTGCGACGTATGCCGCGCCCGCTGGGGAACGAGACCGCGCGATCCCCAATGGCTACCGCCGTTTCACCCGGCGTGCCGATGTTTTGCGCAACCTCGATATTCGCTCGTGAATGAGGCCCCGTGACGCTCAGAGCGTTACTCCGTGGACAACCTAGCGGCGATGCTCGCCTGAATCTCTGCGAATTGGGAGAATGGCTGATACGTAAGGTCGCGATCGGCAAGAAAGCGGGCTAAGACGCTGCCCTGCTTGGCAAAGCGTTCGTCGGCAACGAGGCTTGCGTCAAAATCGGATTCGTCATCGCCGATTAAGATCGCATGATACCCTTGCTCCTGAGCGCGAATGACATACGGAGTTTTGGCATTTCCGCTTGGAGAGTCGTCCTGAAAACGAAGCCTCCATCCCGTCGGGAGATACTCCGTCTCATTTGCTATGACGCTAAGGTTATCGATGCCGTGGCGTTCAAGAAATCCGGCGATCAGGGATGTGATGCCGGAACTGACGACGAGTAACGGAGTTGCATGGCCGCGACAGAAGTTGACAAAATCATGGAATGTCGGATCGATGGCTAGGCTGCGATCCAAAATGGACTCCGCCTCTTCCATGGTGAGGGTAAGGCTTGCGGCCTGAGCTTGGAGGCGCTCGCGCAGCGTCCACTCTTTGATGGTGCCGGTGTGTATCGCAGGCGTTCTGGTCGGGATCGATCTGGTGAGGACGCCGAGCATATCTTCTTCGGTGACCGTTCCGTTGAAATCGCTCAAGACGTAGAATGAAGCCATTGCTCTCGCTCCTTGGTCGAAGTTTGCGCCATTCGTCGGTGCCCTCTGCGGAGCATCGCGTAGAGCCTCCCCGCACGCGGAGGATAGCGCTTCGCGTGAGCGAAGTCCATGCTAAGAATCGTTCTTTTAGACCCTACGGCGATGAGGCTCGCCGGGAAACGCCGCTCGCGGCTAATGGCTTCTACCTTCTGACGGCGTCATGCGTTAAGGTAGGAGCTTTTATGTCTATGAAACCCGATCGACAACCCGAAGAGATGGCGGAAGGCGGCCTCTATCACATCCGCGCGTGTGCCGCCATTCGCCGGCCAGGCGATGAGATTTTAATCGTGCGTGAATCCTACCACGGTCGCGAGCGCTCTGTTTTCCCTGGAGGCGCCCCTGAATACGGTGAAACCTTGAAGGAAGCCGTTGTTCGGGAAGTGCGCGAAGAGACCGGCTACGAGATTCTGCCGACGGAGGTGGCATACGTCAAGGAGTATCGCATACAGCGCTGGGCGGAAGCGACGCTTGAAATCTGTTTTTATGCGGAACTTGTCAGCGCGACCCCGGGCGGGGCGCGACATGGAGAGTATATTCGGTCGATTGATTGGCGCCGGATCGCCGATCCCGAGCTGCAGCGCGAGATGCCGCAGGTAGCGGTCTTCGCTTCGAGCCGGAAAGGGCAGTATTATGAGCAGGCGCGTTCGTCCGCAGGCGGGTAACACGCCGGTGCGATGATCGTACGTACCGAGCGCTGCGTTGTGCGACGGCCGACGGCAGCAGATGCCGCCGGCATCGCCAAACACGCCAATAACCGCGCAGTTTGGCTGAATCTGCGCGACGGGTTCCCGCATCCGTACACGCTCGATGATGCAGTAGGCTGGATCGCGGCTTGCGCCAGCGAGCAGCCGCCGGTGAGTTTCGTCATCGAGCTTGACGGGGGCGCGATCGGCGGCATCGGCCTGAAACCCGGCCGGGACATCGAACGATACTGCAGTGAAATCGGGTACTGGCTGGGCGAAGAGTACTGGGGGCGCGGCATCATGACCGAGGTGTTGCGCGCCTTTTCAGAGCATGCGTTGACGGCCTTGCGGTTCACGCGGCTCTTCGCCGTTCCGATCGTCTGGAATCCGGCCTCGTGCAGAGTTCTCGAAAAGGCAGGCTTCACGCGAGAAGGCATCCTGCGAAACGCCTGCGTGAAAGACGGCAGAGTCGCCGATATGGCCCTCTACGCGAAGGTCCGCGACTGATTCGGGGTCTGGGTTGACCGCAAGACCTGCATCGGATGTTCCATAGGTCGCGCGAGGGGGTCGCGCGAAAGCTCTTCCATTATGTATCAACAGCCCTCGGAGAGTCTCCATTGGCCCGAACTGCTCGCGGCTCTTCGTTCCTGCGCCGGCAATCTCGTGCATCTGCGAGTCGGTAACACGACCGACCCAGCGGGAAGCGTCCGCATTCGCTCCGCAGCCCGCGGCACGGAATATTGCCTCTTTGAAGGAACCGAACCGACGACACGGGTTGCGCTCATCGAGCAATTAGAGACCTTTGCGAAGAGCCCCGACCGGCGCTTCATGGCTGCAGCGCGTGTTCACGTTGGCGGCGCATATTATTTAGTCGAGCATCTCGTCGATGAAGAGTCCAACGGTGTCGTCAACACGACGATTCTAGCCCGTCGTTCGAAAGGCGGTTTCGAACCAATGCGCGGGAGCGCGCCTCCCACTGGACGGAGCAAGCGCATCAAGACGACGTAAGCCCTTCGTCGCGCCGGTATTCGATGGACAGCTCGATCGCATCACGCGCCATAAAAAGCGCCTCGTCCAGATTGTCGCCCTGAGTGACGATTTCCGGCAGAGCAGGCACCGTGACGGTATAGCCGCCGCATATCGCAGATCGGCCATGTGGGGATGTTCGGCAGCAGCGGTGCTCTTCACCCCCGCTCCCTGCCGAGGCGGGCTGGAGTGCACCATACCCTTTCCCGGGCTTTCTCATTGACGTGTAAGGTGGTGGTGTGCCTGTTGCGCTACCCTGGGCGCAGCAGGCTTGCCGTTTGGAGGATCAGAAAGGCGTGGTTCGCTATGCGCTGCGTCATTCTCGTCATCGACTCCGGAGGGGTCGGTGCTCTGCCGGACTTTGCCCAGTACCAGGATGCTCCCGGCAGCAACACCCTGGGCAACGTCGCGCGCCGCGTCGGGGGCTTGCGACTGCCCAACCTCGGGCGCTTGGGCCTGGGCAACCTCACCGAGATCGCCGGCGTTCCGCCAGCCAGCCGGCCGCAGGCGCGGGTCGGCCGGCTGCGCGAGCGCAGCAAAGGCAAAGATACCATCACCGGGCACTGGGAGATGACCGGGATCGTCACCGGCACTCCGTTCCCGACCTACCCGCAGGGCTTTCCAAGCGAGATCGTCGAGGCGTTCACCCGGATCGTAGGTAAGCCGCCGCTGGGCAACCGGACGGCCTCCGGCACGGAGATCATCGCGCAGCTTGGAGCGGAACACCTGACGAGCGGACAGCCAATCCTCTACACTTCCGCTGATTCGGTCTTCCAGGTAGCGGCCCACGAGGGTGTGGTCGGCTTGCCCACCCTCTACGATTGGTGCGAGCGCGCCCGGGCGATGCTGGTGCCCCCCCACGAAGTCAACCGCGTGATCGCGCGCCCATTTAGCGGCGAGCCGGGCGCCTTCGTGCGTACCGCCAACCGGCGCGACTACGCCGTGGAGCCGCCGCTCAGCGTGCTGGACGAGTTGGCCGGCCGCGGGATCCCGGTGCATGCCGTCGGCAAGATCTGCGACATCTACTGCGGGCATGGGATCGCCTCGGCGGTGCGGGTAGTCGACAACCACGATGCCATGGCCAAGACGAGAGAGTTGCTTGCCGGGCTCGAGCATGGGCTGGTCTTCACGAACCTGAACGACTTCGACTCCAAGTACGGCCATCGGCGCGACGTACGGGGGTACGCGGCGGCGCTCGAAGCGCTCGATGCGGCCATCCCGGAGTTTGAAGCCGCCCTGCGGCCGGGTGACCGCTTCATCCTGACCGCCGACCACGGCTGCGATCCGACGGCTCCCGGGAGCGACCATACCCGCGAGTATGTGCCTTTTCTGGATTTCGGCGATGAACCGGGGGCGGAGTTGGGCATCATCGAAGGGTTAGACTTGGTCGGCCGTACCGTGTCGGCCGCGCTGTAAGTAACGGGACGATGCACATCGCAAAGGACGAGCGACTGCTCCATGTGACGGACGCACCGGTGGTTGCGCGTACGCGAAGCGTTCCTCACCACTGGTGGTTCGCCAAACGCCTCGGCGACCTGACGCTGGGCGCTCTCTTCACGTTGCTGGCGCTGCCGGTCGTGCTGCCGGCTTGCCTCGCGATCATGTTGGTCGACGGCGGGCCGCCCTTCTTCGCGCAGGAGCGGGTCGGCAAGGACGGCCGGTGCTTTCGGATGTTCAAGCTGCGGACGATGGTGCTCGGGGCGCACGAGATGCGCGAAGACCTCCTGCACTTAAACGAAGTCGACGGGCCGGTCTTTAAGATTCGCAACGATCCGCGTTTGCATCCCCTGGGGGCGATGCTGCGGCGCACCAGCATCGACGAGCTGCCCAATCTCTTGAATGTCTTGCGGGGCGAGATGTCGCTGGTCGGCCCGCGGCCGGCGCTGCCCTGCGAGGTGGAACACTACGACGCCTTTGCGCAGCGGCGGCTCAGCGTGCCGCAGGGGATCACGTGCCTGTGGCAGATCAACGGGCGCAGCCAGGTTTCGTTCGACGAGTGGATGGAACTCGATAATCGTTATGTCGATGAGTGGAATCCCATAGGCGACCTCGCGATTCTCGTGAAGACGATTCCGGCGGTGCTCCGCAAGGAGGGGGCTCATTAGCCGACCGCATCTGCGGCTGGTTGCGCCCCATCTGCGCAAGCCGCGCCCAAGCGTGACCGGCTCGACGCTATTCATCATGGTGGCGACACTCGGCTCGACGATGCTCGGCTTCATGCGCGAAGTGGTCAACGCGCGGTTCTTCGGCACGCAGTGGGAGATGGATACCTTCCTGGCCGCGGCGACCATCCCGACGATCCTCTTCGGCGTCTTTAACGGAGCGCTCGTGAGTGCGCTCGTGCCCACGTTCTCCGAGTATCTGGCGCACGGTGAAGAAGATGCTGCCTGGCAGCTTGCCAATACCATCGTGAACCTGCTGGCGATCATCCTCACCGTCTGCGCGGTGATCGGCTGGTTCCTCGCGCCCTACTACGTGCCGCTCATCGCGCACGGTTTCCCAGGGCCGCAGATGAGTGTGGCGGTGCAGATGACGCGCATGCTGATGCCCAGCATCATCGCCGTGAGCCTGTCCGGCGTGCTCACCGCGATGCTCAATGCCTACCAGCGCTTTCGCGCCGCAGCGCTCACCGGCATCGCGCTCAACGCCGTGACCATCGCCACGGTCTTTGCGCTCGAATACAAGATCGGCATCTTCGCGATCGTCTACGGAACGCTCTGGGGGCTGATCGCGCAGCTCTGCGTGCAACTGCCGGCATTTCTCTCGATCGGCCGTTTCCGCTTCCAGATCGATCTGCACCACCCGGGGCTGCGGCGCATGTGGACGCTGCTCGGCCCGATTGTGGTGGGCTCGGCGGCGGGGCAGATCGCGCTCTTCTTCGATCGGTTCTTCGCCTCGACGCTGGCGCCGGGCTATATCGCCGGCATGAACTACGCGACCAAGCTCGTCTACTTCCCGCTGCAGATCTTCGCGATGGCGATTGCCACGGTCATCTTTCCGCTCCTGGCCGCGCAGTTCGCGCGCTCCAACCGGGCGGGCGTGGGAGCGACCGTGGTGACGGGGCTGCGCCTGGTGAACTTCATCACGATTCCGGCGACCGTCGCCATCGTGGTGTTGGGTCGTCCGATCGTGCAGACGCTCTTCGAGCGCGGCGTCTTCGAGGCCAACTCCGTGAATCTCACCGCAAGTTTGCTGCCCTATGCGGCGCTCGGCTTGATTGCCCTTGCTGCAAATGTCGTCTTGACGCGGTGCTGCTTTGCCTGTAAGGAGACCGCCTGGCCCGTGGCGATCTCGGTCCTCACGGTGCTCGTCAACGTGCTGCTCTCGATTCTGTGGCTGCCGACCCTGGGCGCGCGTGGTTTACTGCTTGCCAACTCGCTCAGCCAAGTGTTACAATCCGCGCTGCTCTTCGGGCTGGTATGGCACCTTACGCATGCCGTTGACGTTCGGACGTTGGGGGCGTCGTTCATGAAGATCGTCGGCGCATCGGCCGTGATGCTGGCAACGCTGCACTGGATCGCTGCGCTCGGCGTGCATCCGCATCCGAATCTTATTTCACGCGCCTGGTATCTCTTCGGCCAGATTGCCATCGGCGGCTTGGTCTTCGTCGCCGCCGCCCGCCTCTTCGACGTCACCGAACTCCAATTCGCCGCAAAACTTATCTTGCAGAAATTTGAACGCAACGTGTTAAGCCCACCCGAGACTCGCGATGTCCCAATTGCGTGACGCGCGAGCATAAGTCAGATCTCTGCGAGAGCGTTTGAAGAGTCTCTTGTAACCACACGCTCATGGCATTGAGCAACGGGCGGCTGCGTTCTTGCCGCACCGTACGGCGCTCGTCGGGTGGTCGACCGCGAATCGTTTGCTCGATGGCATAGAGCGCGCCAATCCGGTCCAGCATCTGTCCTGCTATGGGAGACTTGAGCAGATCGCCGCGCCGTTCGCGAAACACGAAGAGATGGCTGCAGAACGGACTGCTGCGCATGTCCGTCGTGCCCGCAGCCAGCCAAATGCGCGTTCCGGCCGGAACGCTCGTCGCCACGACGCTCATCGCTGCTTCGGCGCTCTTGATCGTGGCATGAAGACCTCGCGACGTAACGGACGTTTCCTCCATCATCGCGAACCACGGGCATCGAGAGCAAGACGGTGTTCAAAGGGCACCTTCATGGCCCCAACGACCCCGCCTAGCTGCTAGAACACGCGGACGTTACGCAGGCCGGCGACCTTGAACTTCGTCTCGACGGCTGCTGCGTCGGTCTCGGCCACCGGGCGCGTGATGACGATGCGTCCGGCTTCGATGGCGTCGTTGTAGTTATCGACTTGATCCACCGGGATACCGGAGCCGACTAGGTAGTTGGTTGTTGTCGCGCGGTGCGAAAGGGCGGAGACGCTCGGCCCGCCGCCGATGCCGGGAACACCCGTGCCGCCCGAATCCGACATGATGCCCATGCCGTGGGTCATGTCGTCCGAGAAGTCGTTGACCTCCATTTTCTGCGAGACATGGATGAAGTTGATCATCGAATCGTCGTACTGCTGCGCGGGTGCGGCCTTGGTGAGCACCTTGATGGCATGCAAATCGATGCCGTGTGCGGCCAGCGCCGCTTCAAGGGCCTTGGGATCCGACTCCGAGAAGATGCCGACGACCAAGCGATCTGCCATGAAAAACCTCCTACCGGGCGGACGAGCGGATGACGCTAGCGAGTCGTTCGATGCCGACCCGAATCTTCTCTTCTCCGGCGTTGGAGAAGTTGAGCCGCATGCTCTCGACGACGTCGCGCTGTGGATAAAAACTCACGCCGGGCACAAAGACCACCCGCTCCTCTTTGGAGCGCTCGAGCAGCGCGGTGGTATCGATGCCTGCCACGCTCGCCCAGAGGAACATGCCGCCCTCAGGCTTATTGAAGCGCACCGACTCCGGCATGAACTCGCCCAGCGCCGCGTACATGACGTCGCGCCGGCCGCGATAGGTCGCCACGATCGCTTCGAGGTGGCGCGCAAACGCCTCGCGGCGGCTGACGAAGCGGTGGAAGATGTACTGTGCCAGCGAGCCGCTGTGCAGGTCTGCTCCTTGCTTTGCCAGGATGAGTTTTTCGCGCACCTCCGGATCGCTTGCGACCAGCCACGCGATCCGCAGCCCCGGCGCCACAATCTTGCTGCCCGTCCCAAGGTAGATCACGCTGCCGTTGCGCGCGAAGCTGACCAGAGGCGGGAGCGGTTCGCCCTCGAAGCGCAGCTCGTGATAGGGGTCGTCCTCGACGATCGGCACCTCGAAGCGCTCGCAGATGCGCACGATGCGCTCGCGCCGCTCGATGGAGAGCGTGCGGCCGGTCGGGTTCTGAAAGGTCGGCACGAGGTAGAGGAACTTCGGCAGCGGATCGGCGCGCTCGATGATGCGTTCGAGCGACTCCGGCACGATGCCGTGTTCGTCGGTCTCCACGCTGAGGTACTGCGCCTGATAGGCATCGAAGGCTTGAATCGCGCCGAGATACGTCGGGCGTTCGAGCAACACGTGGTCGCCCGGATCGAGGAAGATCTTGCCGAGCAGGTCGAGCCCTTGCTGCGAGCCGTTGACGATCAGCACGTCGTCGGCGCTCACGTCGCGTGCCATCTGCGTTGCTAATCGCTGCGCAACCCAAGTGCGCATCTCGGGGATGCCTTGCGTCACGCTGTACTGCAGGGCACTGGCGCCGATCTCTTCCATGATCTCGGCGGTACACTCGGCGACTGCCGCCACCGGAAAGAGTTCCGGTGCAGGCAGACCACCGCCGAAGGAGATGACATTCGGCTGCTGCGTCACCTTCAGCATCTCGCGGATGGTCGAGGCCCGAAGGCGGCTCGTCCGCTCGGCGAACTTGGCAGAACGAGAGATCGTGCTCATGGCACGTACTTAGGCAGTCGTCATCGGGGGTCCGCTAATCGGGCCGTGCGGCGTGACGGTCGCTATGCCGCCGGTCACGCCGGTGAAGATATGCTCCTGTACGAAGGCCAGAATCGTTGCCCCCAGGCCGACGAGCCAGATCAGCGCCGTCACGAGGCCGCCCACCAGCGGCACCAGTTCTGCGGCCGTGAGCAGCACCAAGCCCAGCACCAGCGCCGCCAGCGGCGGCGTGGTCGTCGAGGGGCTGACCAGCTCCGCCAGGCGCCGGCCGACCAGCAGCGCCAGCGCCGCCTTGCCGATCAGCACACCGACGAAGACCGCCAGCATCTCCACGGGGATCAGCGGAATCAAGATCAGCGTCACCAGCAGCAGCAGCGCCAGCGGAATCACCGCGACCCAGCCCAGCAGCCCGACCGCCGCGCAGAGCCCCGGATGGCGCTCCAGGCGCTCCAGTGCGATCTTGGTGCGCAACGGGAAGATGAGGAAGAAGACCAGCACCACGACGTCCCACATCAGGCTGTTGAGCATGTGCAGGTTCTCGACGTTCAACATGTTCCACGGGGCGCGCGGCAGCCACGGCACGACGGTGCGCGCCATGTCCTTGCCGAGCGTATTGATGTGCCCGGTGACCACGCCGCCCGGCTCTTCGATCACGCTCCCGCCCACCACGTTCACGTCACCGTTCACGGTGCCGGCGATGGTCGCGTCACCGAAGACGACGTTGAGGCTGCCGTCGACGACTTGCCCCGGGCGCACGATGACGTTGCCGATATAGGAGCCGCCGTGGTCGATCGCTTGCGTATGCGCGAGCGCCGGGCGCGCGAAGGCGGCGCAAGCGACGAGCGCAACGGCGAGCACGAGCAACATCCGATGTTTCATGAAGCCTCCGGGCTGGACGAGAGATGCGCGGCCAAACGCGGCCGCACCGAGCGATAGAAGTAGACGATGCCGGCGCAGATGAACGCGTCGACGAGCAGTATCCCCGTCCCGGCGGCCGCCGCCAGGGGCACCGAGGCGACGGTGGCGCCGGCGATGTGCATCACCGATTGCGCTCCCGCAGCGAGGATGGCCAGGCTTGCGGCCAGGGAGTCGAGCGCGGCGCGCGTGCCTTCGCCGCCGGTGACGACCAGCGCCACGGCGACCCAGGCGAGTGCCACATAGGCGCAGAGCGCGAACCAGTGGTAGCGCGGCCGGCGGCGCGGCGCCGGTTGTGTGCGCACCTCCGCCATCACCGCAAAGGTAAAGTTGGGTGCCGGCTCCAGCGGCTTGATGGTCGCGAGCAGCGCATCGACGACTTTGAGTTCGGCGATGAGCGTCGTGCAGCTCGCGCAACCGCGCAGGTGATGTGCGACGTCGATGGTGCGGCGCGCCGAGAGTGTGCCTTCGCGGTACTGGTCGAGCAGCGGTTCACACGAAGAGCAACGCACGGGAGCCTCCCTTCGGTGGAGCCGTCGGCATGCGCAAGCGCCCCGCTTCGCGCTCGTGCATCTTCTGCGCGAGCGCAATCTTGCCGCGGTGGATCAGCGTCTTCACGTTGCCCAGCGAGAGCCCGGTCGTGTTGGCAATCGTTTGGTATTCCATGTTATCGAAGTAGCGTAGCGCTAGTACCGTCCTCGTTCGTTCGGGGAGCTCCTCGAGTGCCGCGCGCAGATCGCGCTCGGCTTCCTGGCGGAGGATGCCCCCGGCTGGGTCGGACTCGGGCGAGAGATCGGGCAGGCAGTTCTCGAGGGTCTGTTCATCTGGAAGTTCTTGCGTCGCCGGTCGCCGTTGGCTCTTGCCGAGATACGTGCGAACGACGTTGCGTGCGATTTGGTAGATCCAGGTCGAAAACTTGCCGAGGTTGGGGTTAAAGGTCTCCAGGTGGGCGTAGGCTCGCAAGAATGTCTCCTGCGTGAGATCGGCCACGTCGGCCGAGTCCCGAATGCTGCCCCCGATGAAGTTTGCGACCCCGCGCTTGTACCGGTCGACCAGCGTTGCGAACCGCTCGCGGTCGCCTTCACGGATCTCATGCACCAACGCTTCATCGCTTGGAACCCCGCTAGCCATCCCCTCTCGTTTCGGTCTTTCTGTTGGGTCTTACCGCCGATGGGCCGCCAAGTTACAGCCGCCCGAGCTCGCGCAGCGTCGGGTTGGCGGCATCTTTGGCCGAGAGGACCGGCGGGCTGCCCGCCGCCGGCCACTCGATCGCCAGATCAGGGTCGTTCCACGCCACGCCGAACTCGCAGGCCGGATCGTAGAGCGCGCTCTGCTTATAGAGGAAGAGCGTCTCGTCGCTGAGGGCGAGGAAGCCGTGCAGGCAGCCTGCCGGCACGTAGAGCTGGGTGCGCTCGCTTGCGCGCAAGGTCAGGCCGAACCAGCGCCGGTAGGTGGGGCTGCCCGCTCGCAGGTCCACGATGACGTCGTAGGCGTCGCCCGCCACGCTCTGCACCAGCTTGCTCATCCGCGGATCGCCGTGCAGCCCGCGCAGCACGCCGCGCTTGGACGACGAGAGGTTATCCTGGACGAACGGCTCGCCGATGCCGGCCTCGCGGTAGCGATCGCGCGAGAAGATCTCCAGAAAGCAGCCGCGCTCATCGGAGAAGACCCGCGGGTGCAGAACTAGCGCCCCGTCGATGGGCGTGCGTACAACGTCGAAGTGGTCGCTCATATGGCGTCCCGGCTTCGACGTAGCGTCTCCGGTTACTGTGAACGTGAGGGACTTGAGCGCCGGTCCTCGCGACGCAGCCAACGCAACGTGACTCGGTCTAGCTGCGAACGTCGATGACACGCAGGCTCGGAAAGGCTCGCCGATAGAAAGCCGCATCGCTGGTTACGAGCGCTCCCACGCGACCGGCATGCGCGCCGATGATGAAATCCGCAATGATTCGCCGCGGAGCGCCTCCCCCCGATCGTTCGCGGCGGCGTCGAAAAGCGGCATAGGCAATCCCCGCTTCCGTCCACACGCCGATCGGGAGCTCCACGTCGATCACCACGCCGGCGGCATGCAGCTCCGCGGCGATCGCCGACGCATTGCCGGATGGGCGTGCACAGAGCTCCGCGTAGACGATGCCGCACACCACGACGGCGCCGCGTCCAGCGGCGCGCTCGATCGCCGCAAGCGCCTGTTCCGCAACCTCGGGAGCGCCCTCTTCGAGATCGATGAGGACGTTCGTGTCGAGCGCCGTCACTCGTCGCGAGGGCCGCGCAGCTCGCGAACCTCGGCATCGATCTCTCGACGCGTTTTCCCAGCGCCTCGGCGCCGGCAGCCGACGAGCGGCGCCAGGCGTTCGCGAATCGGCACCGGAGCGACGACGACGCCGTCTTTCGTAACCTCGAAGCGAACGCTATCGCCGGGACCGACGTGCAGTAACCTACTGACGCCGGCCGGCAGCGTGAGTTGGTTCTTACTGGTGAGCCTTGCTCGGAACTCCTTGGATTTCATTCCTTCCAGAGGATAGCCTGCGAATCCGCTCTCCGTCAAGCGCGGCTTCTGCTTCTCACGTGCAACACCGCGCAGATTTTGCGGGCTTGCCGGCTTGCGTGATATAGCCCATTAGTATATACTCTTAGTATGGCTAAAATATCCATACTTGTGCCGGACGAGGCGCTCGCTCTGATCGACTCCGTCGCTGCAAACCGCAGCGCATTCATGGTCAGTGCTGCAGTGAACGCTGCCAAGCTGAAAGAGCGCGAGGCCCTTGATGCAGAGATCGCACAATGGTGCTCGCAGAATGCGAGCGTAGACGCGTCGGTTGACGCGGAGTTTGCGCCCACGCTGATGGATGGCCTGGAGTAGATGCCCGAGATAAAGCGCGGGCAGGTCTGGCACGTAGCGCTGGACCCGACCGTCGGAAGCGAGCAGGCGAAAACGCGTCCGTGCGTCATCGTTCAACGAGACGCGGCAAACGCCGCCTCGCCCATTACGATCGTCTGCCCACTGAGCGACGCTCAAGGTTCAACGGGCTCGGTCATCGCCGTCAAAGTTACGAAAGGGGAAGGCGGTCTCAAGAAAGACAGCCTGGTGTTGTGCAATCAAGTCCGAACCGTTTCGCACCTGCGGCTTCAACGATTCAACGGGCGCTTAGAGAGCGATACCATGCAAAAGATTAGCCGCGGTCTGAGGGAAATCTTGGACCTGTGAGCCTGGGCCGGCCCAACGCGAGGTCATGGTATGCTGAGCGGATGAACGATAGTGAGCGCTTGCGCGTCCTGCTGATCGGCGGTTCGGGGCAGCTTGGGGCCGAGATCGTGCGCGAGTGGAGCGACTGCCGGGTGCTGGCGCCGACGCATACGGAGTTGCCGCTCGAAGACGGCGCGGCGCTGGAGCAGGCACTGGAGCGGATCCAGCCCGACGTCGTCGTGAACGCCGCCGCGTTTCATAACGTGGATCGGTGCGAAGCGGAGCCGGAGCGGGCGTTTGCCGTGAATGCGCTGGCGGTCGATCGCCTTGCCGGTGCTTGCGCGCAGCGGGACTGCGTCTTCGTCACCTTGAGTACCGACTACGTCTTCGACGGCGACCTGGGCCGGCCGTACATCGAAACGGATTGCCCGGCGCCGATCTCCGTCTACGGTGCTTCCAAGCTTGCGGGCGAACAGTTGGTGCTGCGCCGTCGCAGCCGTGCGTTTGTGGTGCGCACCTGCGGGCTCTACGGCGTACGCCCAAGCGCGACCAAAGGCTACACGTTCGTCGACCGCATCATCGCGCAGGCGCGCGCGGGCGAGCCGGTTCGCGTCGTCGACGATATGGTTGCCTCACCCACCTACGCGGTGCATCTGGCGCGCGCCTTACGCGCCCTCGTTGCGACGCAGGCCTACGGGCTCTACCACTGCGCCAACGCCGGCGCGGTGAGCTGGCATGCGTTCGCCTCGGCGGCGTTGGAGCTGGCCGGCATCGCGCATCCGATCGAAGCGATCGCTTCGGCGTCGTGGAAGGCTCCGGCGCGCCGGCCGCGCTTCTCGGCGTTGGCGAACGGCCGGCTGCAGAGCCTCGGCATCGCGATGCCGAGTTGGCGGCAGGGACTTTGCGACTACCTCACCGACCGGGTGACGCGCGGCCTGACGTCGTAAGCGCCTAGCGTGCTTCGACTCGATCTGCGCGCGGCGGCGGCGCATCCCCGCCATCTCCTGCGCCGCGTTCGAGGCAGCGAACTCGTCGGCCAAGGGACGCTCGTCTTCGCCGCGATGACGTTCATGAATCTCTGCGCCTTCATCTTCCATGCGATCGCCAGCCGGCGTCTGGGGGTCGATGAGTACGGCGCGCTCTATGCCTTGATCTCCGCCTACGCCTTGGTGGGAACGCCTGCCGCGATCGCCACCACCGTCATCGCGCGCTTCGCGGCAGAGTTTAGCGCGCTCCACGACGACGGGCACCTGCGGGCGCTCACCATCCGGGTGGCCCAAGGTGTCGGCATGCTCGGCGGCGTCTACGTCGTGGCCGGGCTCGTCTTTGACGAACCGCTCTCGCGCTTCATGCACGTGCCGGATTGGACGGTGCCGATGGTGATGATCCTGGGTGCGGTTGCGATGCTCTCGGCGAGCCTGCGTGCGGTCAGCCAAGGCACGCAGGATTTTCTGGGTTTCTCGATCTCCGCCGCGAGCGAAGGCTTGGTCAAGGTGCTCGTCGTCGGCGCGCTCGCCTTCGTCGGCTTTGGGCTGCTCGGCGGCATCGCCAGCTTCTTCGCGGGCGTGTTCGTGGGCTGCACGCTGATCGCGATACGCCTCGCGTCGCGCTACGGCAAGGCGAAGACGGCGGTGCTCCAACTGGATTGGCGGCGCATCGCCGCAACGACCGGCGGTGCCGCGGCGCTCACCGTGGCGCTCACGCTGATGGGTTCGGGCGACGTGATTCTCGTCAAGCACTACTTTTCGGCCGACCAGGCCGGGCTCTACTCGGCCGCGTCCCTAGGCGGCAAGATCCTGCTCTACCTGGTCGGCTTCGCGCCGACGGTCTTGCTGTCGGCGGCCGCCAACCGCCATGCGCGCGGCCTCAACGCGCGCGAGCCGCTGGTCTTTGCGCTCGCCATGACGCTGGTGCTCGCCGGCGTCGGCCTGGGCGGCTTCATGCTCTTTGGGCCGCTGGTGCTGCGCGCACTCGTCGGCCGCGCCTTTGCGGCGGCGTCGGGGTTGCTCGTGTGGTACGGGCTCTCGATGACGCTGCTCGCCATCACGAGCCTGGTCGGCTCCTACTCGATTGCCACTCATCGCATGGCCTTCGCGATTCCGCTCGTGCTCGGCACGCTTGGCACCCTCGGCGCGATCGTCCTCATCCACGGTACGCTCTTCCATGTGGTGCTGACGATGGTGGTGGGCAACGCCGTGACCCTGGCGGTCGTCTCGGGCAGCCTCGTCTACCAATCGCGCGCTACCTCGCGCGCCACCGCCTAGCAGGCAAAAGCGCTTGAGCGGCGCTTGAGTACTCCCGTAGAATAGAAGATCTATGGAACTGCGGATCGATCGCGCGGCGGTTGAGCGCTGCCGGAGCTTGGCGGCCTCTATCGTGGACCCGGTCTCGACCTTCATCGCCGCTCACTCGACGGTCGCCGTCGAGCGTTCGGTGCTGCGCCTGCTCGGGGTGGACGGCATCGGCCGTGACGAGATTCCCCTGCCCAACCTGCTCGTAGACGGCCTGCCGCCCCGGATGCGCGCGCGCGGCGTGGCGACGGCCTTCGGTGCGGCCTTGGCCGAGACGGGGCTCGAACCGCAACCGCTCGCCGAGGCGCTAGGCGCCGGGCGCTACTCGCTGGAGCAGTTTATCGACGTTCCGGCCGCTGCCGTGCGCGGCGCGCTGCGCCCGTTCGTCGAGCGCACGCTGGCACGGCTGCGGGAGCGTCGCGCCGAGCGTCTGGAACGGCTCACGCGCTTGCCGCAATCGCCGCCGCCGTGGCTCTACGTCATCGTGGCCAGCGGCAACATCTATGAGGATCGCACCGCGGCCGTGGCCGCTGCGCAGGCCGGCGCCCAGATCATCGCGGTGATCCGCTCGACGGGACAGTCCTTGCTCGACTTCGTGCCGTTCGGCCCGACGACCGAAGGCTTCGGCGGCACCTACGCCACGCAAGAGAACTTCCGCATCATGCGCAGCGCGCTCGACGAGGTCTCGGAGCGGCTCGGGCGCTACGTCATGCTCACCAACTACGCCAGCGGCCTGTGCATGCCGGAGATCGCAACGATGGCGGCGCTCGAACGGCTCGACATGCTGCTCAACGATTCGATGTACGGCATTCTCTTTCGCGACATCAACATGAAGCGCACCTTCGTCGATCAGCACTTCAGCCGCATGCTCAACGCGTTCTCCGGAATCATCATCAATACGGGTGAAGATAACTACCTCACCACCGCCGATGCGGTAGAGCAGGCGCCGGCCGTTCTCGCTTCGCAGTTCATCAACGAAGAGTTCGCGCATCGCGCGGGGATGCCGGACGAGCAGATCGGCCTCGGCGATGCCTACGAAATCGACCCGGATCTCGAAGACGGCTTCCTCTTCCAAGTGGCCCAGGCGCAGCTCGCCCGTCAAGTCTTCCCGAACGCTCCGCTGAAGTACATGCCGCCGACCAAACACATGACCGGCGACATCTTCAAGGGGCACTTGATCGACGCGATGTTCAACCTCACCTCGGTCATGACGCGCCAGAGCATCCACCTGTGCGGCATGCTCACCGAGGCTATTCACACGCCGTTCTTGGGCGATCGCGTGCTCTCCATCGAGAACGCGCGTTACGTGATGAACACGGCGCGGCACTTTGGCGATGAGATCAGCTTTACGCCGGGTGGGCGGATCGAGCGGCGGGCGCAGGAGGTGTTGGCAAATGCCGAGGCGTTGCTCGAGCGCGTGGCGGCTCGCGGTTTGATGCCGGCGATCCAGGGCGCGGTCTTTGCCGACGTGTCGCGCCCGCCCGACGGCGGCCGCGGTTTTGACGGCGTCTTCGCGCGCGCCGACGACTACTATAATCCGTTTGAGGCGGCGCTTGCCGCCGTACCGGCAGCGGGCTCGCCCCGATGAACGAGTCAACCGTCATCCGCCCCTACGGCGATACGCGCAACGACGGCAAGGTGCAGCTCTCGTTTACGCTGCCGGTCGAGTGGAGCGAAGCGGCAGACGAAGCTGCGCGCCAACTCGTTGCCAAGATGGGCTTCACCGAGGTGCAGGTCGTCGATGGCCGGCCGATCGCTGCCGGCTTCTCGCTCTTCGTCGTCTACGCCGCGACGACGCAGTCGATCGACATGGCCGGCGTCAAAGCGCCCTCCGCCAAAATCCATGCGATGTCGATGGAAGAGATCGATGCCTTCGTGCGCGAGCGGTTGGGGCGCAAGGTGCGCGTGGCGGGCGCCTGCATCGGCACCGATGCGCATACCGTCGGCATCGATGCGATTCTCAACATGAAGGGATATAAGGGCGACTACGGGCTCGAACGCTACCAGATGTTCGAGGTGCATAACCTGGGCAGTCAAGTGGCGGTCGACGAGTTCGTGCGTTTCGCCAAAGAGCGCGAGATCGACGCGCTTCTGGCCTCCCAGGTGGTGACCCAGAAGGGGAGCGACATCACCAACTTTACGGCGCTGGCCGAACTGCTGGAGGCCGAAGGCATACGCGATCGCGTGGTGCTCTGCTGCGGCGGGCCGCGGGTGACCAACCTGCTGGCCGGAGAACTGGGCTACGATGCGGGTTTTGGGCGGGGGACGCTGCCGAGCGAAGTGGCGGCCTTTATCGCGACGCGCCTGGCCGAACGCGCAGTAGTCGCTCGGGGAGGCGTCTAAGAGAGAGCGAGCATGCTTGGAGAACTCTTGGCGTGGTTCACGGGCTCGGACCCGAACCGGCGCAAGTATCCCAGGAAGCGCAAGCCCTACCGGGCGACCGTCTCGTTCGATGGCGGCCTCACCCAGAAGGCGGCGATCGGCTTGGATATCAGCGCGGGGGGTGTCTGCATCCTCACGCAGGAGCCGGCGGGACGAGATGAGTTCGAGGTGCGCGCGACCGTCGAGCAGCGGGTGGTACGGGTTCGCGCCAAGACCGCCTGGCACGATACCGTCAACCACCAAGGCAAATCGGTCTGGCGGTACGGCATGCGCTTTGTCGGCATCTCGGCCGACGACTGGGATGCGATCGTGCGCTTCACCACCGATAGGCCGGTGACCGAAGAGAACAAGGCCCAAGAGGAGTTGGTCACCGTTCGGATGACGCCGGATGACGCCAACCGGTTACTCCCGGGGCGCCTGCAGCGCCGGCTGCTGGAGATGCTCGTGGAGCGCCGGAAGTTGGCGCCGCTGCACGAGAACGTTACGCCGCTCGTCCAGTACTTCTACTCCGGGGTGGCGCGCACCAACGGTGTGCTCATGCATCGGCTCACCATTCAGTCCAAAGTCGTCAGTACGGAAGGCTCGGAACTCTACGAGACGCGCTTCCTCTTCGATGACAAGGGCGAGACCGTCCAGATTCTGAACTAAGCCGCCATGCAAAAGACCGCACTCATTACCGGTATCACCGGCCAGGACGGATCGTACCTGGCCGAGTTTTTGCTTACGCAAGGGTATCGCGTGGTGGGGATGACGCGTCGCACCTCGACCGACGTGCACGAGCGCATCGCGCATCTCGTCGACGACATCGAGTTTGTCTCCGGCGATCTGTTGGATCAAACGTCGATAACGAAGCTGCTGGATCAGGTTCGCCCGCAAGAGGTCTACAATCTCGCGGCGCAGTCGTTCGTGCCGACCTCATGGCAGCAGCCGGTGCTGACCGGCGAGTTTACGGCATTGGGAGTAACGCGCGTCTTAGAGGCGATCCGAGCGGTCGACCCGGCGATTCGCGTGTACCAGGCATCGAGCAGCGAGATGTTCGGCAAGGTGACGGAGGTGCCGCAACGCGAGTCCACGCCGTTCTATCCGCGCAGTCCCTACGGCGTGGCCAAAGTCTATGGGCACTGGATCACCGTGAACTACCGCGAATCCTACGATCTCTTTGCGGTGAGCGGCATCTTGTTCAACCACGAGAGCCCGCGCCGCGGCAAGGAGTTTGTGACCCGCAAGATCTCCGACGGCGTCGCGCGCATCAAGCACGGCCTAACGCGCGAACTGCGCTTGGGCAACCTCGATGCCAAACGGGATTGGGGATTCGCCGGAGACTACGTGCGTGCGATGTGGCTGATGCTGCAGCAAGAGCGCCCCGACGACGTGGTGATCGCCACCGGCCGCACGCACAGCGTCCGAGATTTTGCGCGGACCGCGTTCCAAGCGGCGGGCTTAGGCTCCTATGAAGATTATGTCGTCATGGATCCGCGCTTCGTGCGCCCGGCCGAAGTCGATTTGCTGGTCGGCGATCCGAGCAAAGCCAAGCGCGATCTCGGCTGGGAGCCGCAGGTGAGTTTTGAAGCGCTCGTCGAGATGATGGTGCAGGCCGACATCGAGCGCTACGCGCGCGCCGTCGGCGCGTAGGGTTCGATGCGCGCGCTGCTGACCGGCGCCGGCGGCTTCGTCGGCGCACATCTGCTGACGGCGCTGCAGGCTGCGGGCGACGAAGTGTTTGCCTGCGGCGGCCCGCGGGACGCAGGGGCGTACTTTCCGCTCGATCTTGCCGATCTGCAGAATCTGCGCGCGGCGCTGGATCTGGCACGCCCGGAGGTGGTCTTCCATCTGGCGGGGCAGGCCTTCGTGCCGGCAGCCAACGCCGATCCGCTGGCCAGCTACGATGTCAATGCGCTCGGCACGGCGCGATTGCTCGCCGCGGTGCGCGGCTATCGTGACGCCGGCAACCCGGCGCCGCGCCTGGTGCTCGCAAGTTCGGCCGATGTCTACGGCATGCGCGATCCGGGCGATCTGCCGTTTCGTGAAGAGCTGGCCTTGCGCCCGGTCAACCCCTATGCGGCGAGCAAAGCCGCCGCCGAGATGATCGCACTTGCCGAAGCGCGCACCTACGACTTGGACGTGCGGGTGGCGCGCGGCTTCAACCAGATCGGACCCGGGCAGAGCGACGTCTTTGCGATCGCCTCGTTTGCCGAGCAGTTGGCGCGCATCGCCGCCGGCGCGCCGGCACGGATGGCGGTAGGCAACCTCGACGTGCGTCGCGACATGCTCGATGTGCGGGATGCGGCGCAGGCGTATCTGGCGATTGCAAGCGCCGGGTGCAGCGGCGAGGTCTACAACGTGTGCAGCGGACGCGCGACGTCGCTGCGCGAGATGCTCGGTGAGTTGATTCGCATCGCCGGCGTCGCGGTGGAGGTGCGCAACGATCCCGCGCGGATGCGGCCGGTGGAGATGTTGGTGGCGTTCGGCTCCTATGAAAAGCTGGCAACGCAGACCGGGTGGCGCCCACGCACGCCGCTTGCCGCCACGCTTGCCGATATCTACGCCGACGCCTGCGTCCGCATCGCCGCACCGCCGGCATAGCGGGCGGGTCGCACCGCGGCGCAAGCACGGCGCCGTCACTTGCAAAAGCGATTCAGATTGGGTATAATCGTGATATGCCTAAGCGCGTGATCGGCGGATTTGAAATCTATGTTCACCTCCGCGACGAGCGCGGGCATCGGCCGCACGTCCATGTCTTCGGCAACAGCGGTGAACTCGTCGTGTGGCTCGATCCTGTCAGTATTCGTGAAAAACGCGGCATGAAGAACAGCGAGTCACGACGAGCACTTCGCGTCGTTGACGACCACCGCGACGAACTGCTTGAACTCTGGAGGCACTATCATGGCTAAGGTTCCAACCGATGCGCAACTTGCAGTCGCCGAACGGCGTGGCGAAGCGAAGGCGAAACGGCCGACCGCCCTCATTTCGGCGAAACTTGACGAAAGAGCGAAGACTGTGCGGTTACAGTTCCGTAGCGGGCTCGAACTAGCGATCCCCGTTAAGGCGATTGACGAAATCGCCAACGTCCCGCTCGCCCGCTTGCGTGACGTGAAGGCGTCACCGATGGGCGACGGCTTGATCTTTAGCGAGTTTGGTGAGGCGTTTTACGTGCCGGGACTTCTGCGCGATTTATTCGGCGATGCGTTTGCCGGTGCGCTTGGGAAAATCGGCGGTCGCGCGCGCTCAATCGCTAAAACTGTCGCTGCGCGCAAGAACGGGCTCAAAGGCGGCCGGCCGCGCAAACGATCGGCGGCCTAGACCGCGGCTGCCCGCAGCGGCGACACGAATACGACGGAAGGCGTAGTACGGCGGTCGCGTCGAAGGGCGCACGGTGAACGGTCCAAGCAACGACGAACTGCGCTCCTTCGTCTTTAAGAATCGCGGCGCACTGCTTTCGCTGCCGGCGCTGTTGCTGGCGGTGGCCGGCAAGCCCAGCGCGTTTAGCGTTGCGCTCGGCCTGCCGATGGCGCTTGCGGGGGAGCTGGTGCGGTGTTGGGCGGTCGGTTACTCCGGCGTCACCACGCGCGACGACACCGTGACGGCGCCGCAGTTGGTGAGCGCAGGGCCGTACGCGCACGTGCGCAATCCGCTTTACCTCGGCAACTTCATCACGGCGGCCGGCTTTGCGCTGGCGTTTACCGGCGGCAATCGCGCGGGCGATCGCTTGGCGCTCATCGCCGCGTCGCTCGGGACGATGGCGGCCGTCTACGCAACCATCATTCCGCATGAAGAAGCCTATCTGCACGAGCGCTTCGGGCCGGCGTTCGAACGCTACTGTGAGAGGGTGCCGCCGCTCGTTCCGCTGCCGCAACCGGCTCCCGGCGGTGCCGGGCAGTGGGATCCGAGCGTGATCGTCGACGCCGAGAGCAAGACGCTTGCGACATTTGGCGCGATGCTCGGCGTGCTGGCCCTCAAAGCGCTCTTCGCCTAGCGTCGCTCGAATAGCGTCGCCCGAAACCTGCGGCCGGCGCTTGCTGGGCGACGAGGTTCGGGTTGGCACCCACGCGAACCCAGACGCGGTTATGAATCGCGACATGAACTCCAATGCCGTTGTCCTTTCCTCTGCCCGAACGCCGTTCGGCAAGCTCGGCGGGGCGCTTGCTCCGCTCTCCGCAACCAGCCTCGGCGCCGCGGCGCTCGTCGCAGCCCTGGAGCGCGCGGAGATCGATCCAAGCGAGGTCGAGCATGTCGTCTTCGGCGAGGTGCTGCAGGCCGGCGTCGGCCAGAACCCGGCGCGCCAGGTGCTCTTCAAGGCGGGGCTGGCCAAGACCGTCACCGCCGAGACCGTCAACAAAGTCTGCGCCTCCGGGATGCTGGCCGCCGCGACCGCGATGCGCCTGATCAACGCGGGCGCCAACCGCGTTGTTGCCGCCGGCGGCATGGAGTCGATGTCCAACGCCCCCTATCTGCTGCCGGATGCTCGCTTCGGCTACCGGTACGGCAACGGTGCGCTGGTCGATGCGATGGTCAATGACGGCCTCTGGGACTGCTACTTTCCGATGACGATGGCGACGCAAGGCTCCAAGGTTGCGACGGAGCTCGGGCTCTCGCGCGCCGAACAGGATGCCTTCGCGCTGGAGAGCCATCGCCGCGCGCACGCCGCGCAGCAGAACGGCGAGTTGGCAAGCGAGATCGCTGCCGTGCGCGTCGCCACCAAGGCCAGAGGCAAGATCGTGGTCGATCACCTGCCGCGCCAGGGCCGCACGCGCGTGCCGGTGGCCGCCGGTGCGCACGGCGACGTCTTCACGCATGAGCCGTCGGCCGAGTTTACGTTTGACTACGCGAACTTTGCGCCGTTCGTTACCGGTGACGTGCCGGCGGCGACGGCCGATCGCGACGAAGCGGTTCGTGCCGATTCCACCCTTGAAACGCTAGCGAAACTCAAACCCTTGGAGCGTGACGGCACGATTACGGCCGGCAACGCACCGGGCGTCAACGACGGCGCGGCCGCGTTGCTCGTCGCCGACGCGGCGTATGCCAAAGCACACGGCTTGCAGCCGCTGGCGACGCTGGTCGATCACGCGACCGTGGCCTGGGACTCGCCCTACATCGCACTCACGCCGGCGATGGCCGCGCAGACGTTGCTCGATCGCCACCACCTCACCACGCGCGACATCGCGGTCTGGGAGATCAACGAAGCGTTTGCGGCGGTGGCGCTCGTCTCCGCGCGCAGGCTGGGGCTCGATCCCGCGCAGATCAATCAACGCGGCGGAGCGGTGGCGATGGGCCATCCTATCGGCGCCTCCGGCGCACGCATCCTGGCCTCGGTCATCCATCAACTGCGCGCGCGCGGCGGCGGCTTGGGCATCGCGACGATCTGCTCGGGCGGCGGCCAGGGCGACGCGATGCTCGTGCAGGTCGGCTGAGGCGCGCGAGCGACATCGAAACGCCTGCGCAGTTCGAGCTCACCGGCGGGCAACGCCAGATCGCCGCACTCGCCGCGCAGTTCGCTCAACGAGAGATCGCGCCGTTCATCGCGCAGTGGGACCGCAGCCATACCTTCCCGCGCGAACTCTACGCCAAGCTCAACGAGATCGGGTTGATGGGCATCGTGGTGCCCGAAGCCTACGGTGGCGTCGGCGCCGATTACGTCTCCTACGCGCTGGCCATCGAAGAGATCGCGCGCGTCGACGCGGGGACGGCGGTGACGCTCTCCGTCCACACGATGATCTGCAACGCTATCTCCAAACTCGGCAGCGAAGCGCAGCGGCGGCGCTGGTTGCCGCGCTTGACCTCCGGCAATGCGCTGGCGGCGTTCGCGCTCACCGAACCCGACGTGGGATCGGATGCCGCGAATCTGCGCGCCGTGGCGCGACGCGTTGAGGGCGGCTATCTGCTCTCCGGGCGCAAGCAGTGGTGCACCAACGGCAGTCAGTCGGCGGTGGTGATGGGGATGTTTCGGACCGGCGGCGCAGGCGCGGCGGGCGTGAGCGCCTTTCTGATCGATTCGACGGCGCCCGGGATCGTGGTCGAGCGGCTCACCGAGAAGCTCGGCGTTCGCACCAGCGACACCTGCGATCTGGCCTTCGATGACGTGCGCGTCGACGACGACGCGGTGCTGGGGCGTGAAGGCGAGGGTTTCGGCAACGCCCTGACGGCGCTTTCGGGCGGGCGCATCGGCATCGCCGCGCAAGCCTGCGGCATCCTCGCCGCATGTTTGGATGCATCGGTGACGTTCGCCAAGCAACGCATGGCCTTCGGCAAAGCCATCGGCGCCTTCGAAGGCGTTTCGTTCAAGGTGGCGCGGATGGCCGTGGACCTGGAGGCGGCTCGCCTCTTGACCTATCGCGCCGCGGCGCTCTGCGATGCAGGCAAGCCGTTTGCGGTGGAGGCGAGCAAGGCGAAGTACTTCGCGTCCACCGCGGCGCGGCTGCATGCGGCCGAAGCGGTGCAGGTGCATGGCGGGTACGGCTATACGACCGAGTTCCCGGTCGAACGGTACTATCGCGACGCCAAGATCACCGAGATCTACGAAGGCACCTCGGAGATCCAGCAGATCATCGTCGCGCGCTCGCTGCTCGGCAAACTTCGCTGAGGTCCATTGCGACTTCTCACGCAAGGGGCGTAGCCGCGGGCGCAGCGAATCCGGTACGCATGAACCTGATGGAGTACCAGGGCAAAGAGCTCTTTGCCCGCGTGGGCATTGCCGTGCCGCGTGGCCGGCACTGCGCTACGGCGGAAGACGTCGCGCGCTTTATCGCAGCCAACCCGGGCGAGTGGGTGGTCAAGGCGCAAGTCTTAGTCGGCGGGCGCGGCAAAGCCGGCGGCATTAAGTTTGCGTCGACGCCCGAAGAAGGGCGCGCGCGCGCGAACGAGATACTGGGGCTGGTGATTAAGAATCGTCAGAATCCGCAAGGCGAGACGGTGAAGTCGTTACTCGTTGAAGAGAGGCTGCCGATCGCGAAAGAAGCCTACTGCGCCATCACCGTGGACCGTGCGACGAAGAAGCCGGCCGTCATGGTGAGCCCGTTCGGCGGCATGGATATCGAAGAGGTTGCCGAGCAGCATCCCGAATCGATCGCCAAGTTTTTCGTCGATACCGCGATCGGCTACTCGCCCTTCATCGGGCGCGAGCTGGCGTTTACATCGAAGCTGGATGAGGGCTACCGCAAGGCGTTCCCCGGGGTGGTCGCCGGAATCTACGACCTGTTCTTTCGTTACGGCGCGAAGCTCGTCGAGATCAACCCGCTGGTGCTCACGCGCGACGGTCGCGTCTTCGCCTCGGATGCCAAGGTCGAACTCGACGATGACGCGCTCTTTCGCAACCCGGAGTTTGCGCAGTGGCAGAAGAGCCTGCCGCTGGATGAAGACGAGACGCTGGCCGCGGCCGCTGGGCTCGGCATCCGTAACTTCCGCCGCTTCGATGGGCTCGTGGGCACGATGGCCAACGGCGCGGGGCTGGCGATGGCGACGATGGATGCCGTGGACAACGCGGGCGGCAAGATCGCGAACTTCCTCGATATCGGAGGCGGCGCCAACGCCGAACTCGTGCGCAACTGCTACGAGTTGGTCGTCAATCACACCAACGCGAAGTCGTTCTTCATCAACATCTTCGGCGGCATCACGCGTGGCGACGAAGTCGCGCGCGGCATCGTGCAGGCGTTGCGTGAGACGACCTCGCGAAAGATCCCGATGGTGATTCGCCTGACCGGCAATAACGAGGCCGAGGGGCGGCGCATCTTGGCGCAAGCCGGCATGACCCCTGTGGAAACCATGGACGAGGGCGCGGCCGCCGCCGTCAAACTTGCGGGAGCAGCGAAGTAGCGATGTCGATCTTTCTCGATAAGAACAGCAAGGTGATCGTTCAGGGGATCACCGGAGCCGAAGGCTCCTACCACACCGGGCGCATGCTCGACTACGGAACGCAGATCGTCGGCGGGGTGACGCCCGGCAAGGGCGGCCAGACGACCGGCCGCGGGCTGCCGGTCTTCGATACGGTCAAGCAGGCGGTCGAGGCCACCGGGGCGACCCATACCTGCATCTTTGTGCCGCCGCCCTTCGTCGCCGATGCGCTCTTCGAGGCCTACGAGGCCGGGATCGGGATGGCCGTCTGCATCACCGAGGGGGTGCCGGTCCACGACGTCCTGCGGGTCGTCGGCGCGACCGCGGGCATGCGGATCATCGGGCCCAACTGCCCCGGCCTGATCTCGCCCGGCAAGGCTTCGGTCGGCATCATGCCCGGCCACGTCTTTCAAGAAGGCTCGGTCGGCGTGATGTCCCGCTCCGGGACGCTCACCTACGAGGTCGTCGATCTCCTGACCCGCGCCGGGATGGGCCAATCGACCTGCGTCGGCGTGGGCGGCGACCCGATCATCGGCACCACCTTCGTCGATTGCCTCCGGGAGTTCGCCAACGACTCGCAGACCAAGGCCCTGGTTCTCTGCGGCGAGATCGGCGGCTCGGACGAAGAAGAGGCCGCCGCGTTCATCGCGGCGCACCTGGCGGCGATGCCCATCGTGGCCTTCATCGGTGGGCGCAACGCCCCGCCGGGCAAGTCGCTCGGCCACGCCGGAGCGATCATCTCCGGCGCCTTCGGGACGCCGCAGAGCAAGATCGCGGCCTTCCAAGAAGCCGGAGTCCCGGTCGCCGACCGGCCCTCGGAGATCCCGCGGCTCTTGGCGCAGCGCCTGCGCGAGACCGGGGTCGACTAAGGCTCGCTTGCTTCAAACCGATCCAGAGGCTTCCTAAACCGGGAGCCTCATTTTTTTAACCTAGGATAAAGGAACCGACCTTTGTCGAGAGAATCCGCCCGGCAACGATACCAGGTGGGAACGGTGGGCGAGGAGCCCATCGGCCCGCCTTGCGTCGCAAGACACTCACTTTGACTAGAGGGCTAGGAATGACAGTACAACGTACCCTCCGTCGAGTCTCAGTAGCGCTAGTGCTACTGGTCGCTTTCCTGTTCCAGGGAACATGGGCACTGGCAGGCACGACTGGTGGTTTGAGCGGCAGCGTGGTGAACGAGAAAGGTGCCCCGATCGCGGGCGCCAAGGTCTCCGTCAACTCGCCGTCTCAGATAGCGTCGACAACGACCGACGCACATGGGAACTTCGTATTCCTCTCGCTGTCTCCCGATACGTACACCGTGTCGGTGTCAGCCAAGGGATACGCACCGGTCACGCTCACCGGCGTGACCGTCTTCGCAGATCAGGTGCAGCGCCTGGCGCTTCGCACCCAATCGCTCAAGACCATCGCCCGCGTTACGTCGCGCGCCACGGCGAGCAACCTGCTCAGCGCTAACGGCGGGACAAACGTCTACTCCGTGAACCCCGCGCAGCAGGCGGCCGTACAAGGCTCCGGCGGCGGTTACAACCTCAATAACGCTTATTCGGCGATCTACAACACGCCGGGCGTCACCTCGTTTATCGGGAACTACGGCTGGGGCCAAGTATTCTACATCCGCGGCGCAAACTACGACCAAAGCGGATTCGAGTACGACGGCGTTCCGGTGAACCGCGCGTTCGATAACTACCAAGCGAACACGCTCTCGAACCTCGGCCAGCAGGAAGTGCAGGTCTATAGCGGCAGCGGCCCGGCCGGCGCCGCAGCGGCCACGCAGGTCGGCTTCATCAACCAAGTCATCAAGACCGGAACCTATCCGGGTTACGGCAGTGTGACGGTTGGACTCGGTGCCCCCGGGTTCTACCACAACCTCAAGGTTCAGGGCGGCGGCGCTTCGCCGAACCGGCTCTTCTCGTACTATGTCGGTCTCTCGGGGACGAATCAGGTCTACAACACCATCAACGCCCAGAACGGCGGCAACATCCCCATGGACGGCAGCGGCCCCAACGGCCTGTCGAGCGTCGGGGTCAACTCGATGTACTACCTGAACTCCTCCACCATCAACGGCAACGGCCCGTGGTCGACCTGTTTGAGCAACGGCGCACCGCCGCCCAACTCAGCCACACCCGTCGACACGAATGCCGGCCTTGGTGGCGCCCTTGCGGGCCTAGGTTTACCTTACACCCCCCTTGGAGCGTGTAACTTCTACTACCCCTATGCGGTCTCCATGTTCAACTACTACATGACGCAGGACCGCGAAGCGGTGGTGAACCTCCACTTCGGCATTCCGCACAAGCACGGCGGCGGCCGCGATGACGTTCAACTCCTCTACTCAAGCTCCGCGTACCACTCGCTCCCCGCGGCATCGCTGAACCAGATGACCGGAGGGAACCTCGCCAACCTGAATAACGCCTTCTACGGTTACGGCGGCCCGAACGGGGAATTTCAGGATCTTTCGAATATCTATAACGGCTATTATGGCCCTGGATCATTCCCCACTACGTACTCCGGCCAGGGTGGGCCGTACGACAACCTCTGCGCCTTCATGGGTATCCTTGGAAACTCGTGCGCGACGACCGGCGGCTCGCCGATCCCGTTTGTTGACGGCTATATCTTCGCGCCGGGCACGCAGTTCGGGCAATCGGCCGCCACGGCGACCGCGCAACCCTACTACTTCCCCTCCACGTCGACGAACCGCGGCTTCGCATCGGGCATCAGCCCGAACTTCGCCGACGGCGCCTGGAACGACATCGGGATCTTCAAGGCGCAGTACCAGAAGAACATCGGCAGCAACGCGTACCTCCGGGTCTTCGGGTACACGTTCTACTCCGACTGGCTCATGGGCTCCGCGTCGGGTGTGGCTGGGAGCTACGCCACGGCGTTCGCCTTCCCGTCCTACAACGTCGAGCCTACGGCCTCGGACTACGAGTTGAGCACCCACACGCGTGGACTCCAGGCGACCTACGCCAACCAGATCAACTCGAAGAACCTCATCACCCTCACCGCGAACTACACCGTCGCGAAGAGTCAGCGTAACTACAACGGCGGCGGCAGTGGTGCCAACTGGTCGCAAGGCCTCGGCTTCGCGGCCACCAACCTCTCCGACGGCACGAACTGCTACAATAGCGGCACCGGCGCGCTGGCGTCCTGCTATAGCGGCTCGACGACGGGCTCCTACGGTACCCCGGTGGGAGTCGCTCCGCCGCCGGGTTCGCCTGCGGCACTCGCAGGTGCAAGCTACATCGTCACGGTCCCGGGCCTCTCCGGCGGCTTCATCAACCACGTGGGGGCGAAGTTCGGCTCTCTCGTGCTCGCCGATCAGATCACGCCGAACAGCCGCTGGAACATCAGCGCCGTCCTGCGCTTCGACCAGTTCGGCTACGGCTTGCAGAACCTGAACAACCCGGAGTACAACTTCTGGTTCGCTCAGGCGCAGAACACGTTCTGCGTCGATCCGGCGACCGGGCTGCCGATGACCGTGGCAACGCCGCATTCGCCTGTGTTCGCTTGGCCCCTGGCCACGGGTTACAACAACACCTGCCCGGTGGGTCCGTCGGGAGTGAGAGGCGTCAATCCGAACGGCTTGACTCCGGGCGTGCCGATCCTCACGAACATCGGCCCGTCGTCGCTCACCAAGCGTCTCCTCGAGCCGCGCCTCTCGGGCACCTTCACGGTGAACCCGGATACGATCATTCGCTTCGCTGCCGGTCGCTTCGCGCAACCGACCGCGACCGCGTTTGAACAGTACGCCTTCGGCTCCGGCCGGCAGGCGGGCATCACGCAGTTCAAGGACTTCTACGGTCTCGGCTACAACACGCCGGCCCACGACAACCCGGTGCAGACCACGAACAACTACGACATCTCGCTCGAGAAGCACCTCAAGGGAACCGACATCACCTTCCGCCTGACGCCGTTCTACCGCTACGCGCAGAACCAGTCGGTGTTCGTGGCTCTCGGCCCGACCTTTGTCTCCGGCGTTAACGTCGGCACCGAGAAGACCACCGGCGTCGAGTTCCAACTTCAAAAGGGTGACCCGAGCCGCAACGGCTGGTCCGGGCAGCTCTCGTGGACCTATGCGCACGCGCGCATCAAGTATGCCCCCATCGGCAGCGCGCCGAACGCGATCACCGTCCTCAACAGCTACATCCGCGCCTACAACGGACTGACCTCGTTCTGTGCCTCTAACCCGACCTCAGCGCAGTGCCCGCAGGGCATGGCTGCGGGTCTGGTCTCAACGCCGACCAACGGCATTGTGGCGGCCCCGTGTTATAACCCGGCTGCGCCGGATCCCAACTCGCCTGGTAATGGCTCCGGTAACACCGGTGTCACTTGCGGCGGCCCGGGTAGCTCAGGCTACATCACCAACCCCTACTACAACTCCGCGCCGCAGCCGCTGCTCGATCCTAACGGCTGGTACAACACCTACGCGAACGAGCCGCCCGCCAATCCACTCATCAATCCCTCGCTCACGGCGTTCGGCCCGAACCAGTTCAGCGCGTTCGTCTCCTACAAGAAGAACAAGCTGACCATCACTCCGAACGCCGCCCTGGATGAGGGCGCCCGGTACGGCTCTCCGGTTTCGATCATCGGGATCGACCCGCGCGCCTGCGGTCAGAACGAAGGGCCGGCTGGAGCCGGTGTCGTTCCGGCGGGACCGTACGCCAACAATGCCGACTACCAGAGCTGCTTCATCACGTCCTATACGGGCGCTGGAGAACTCGCGATTCCGAACCCGACCACCGGGACGTTCGATGGCCTGGGGCAGTACCGCGAGCCATGGCAACTCAATCTCGGCGCACAAGTCAAGTACGACTTCACGCCGAAGATGAGCGGCACGCTTGTTCTCGCCAACCTCTACAACCGCTGCTTCGGCGGTACGTCGGCCCCATGGTCGCAGGCGTACCCGGCCAACGGATTCGTCTGCGGATATGGAGCCAATACCGGCTCGTATATCGGGGCGCCCGGCGGAACCGGCAGCGGATTCTACTACGGCGCAAGCGGTCAGGATGCGGCCAACGGAACGGCGGGATATCCCGGCATCCTCAATCAACCCTACTATCCACTCAATGGTGCGCTACCGTTCCAAGCGTACTTCCAGATGAACTTCAAGCTCTAGTCTCGACTAGAACCTCGAAGAACATCACGAGCGAGCCCCCGCGAAAGCGGGGGCTCGTTTCGTTATCTACGAACTCCGAGGCGATGAGGTACGGTTACCACTGCGACGACTGCGGCACCGGCGTTGCGCCCACGACGACGCGCACGGAGTTGGTGTGGCTGAAGCATCGGCTCCACGTCGTCCGCGAAGTGGCTCGCCACTCGAGCGGCGGGCTCGATTCCTGGATGGCCGAAGGCCTGGCGTTTCTGGAGACGCACGACGGCCACGCCGTCACGATCGCCGCGCTCGAAAAGCATCGCTAGCGTTTCGCCTGCCTGACCGGAGCTATAAGCGGCCGCGCGGTTGCGGCCGTATGCGCGGCCTGCGCGCTGGATGCGGGCATCGTGCGGGTGCTGGCGTTTGGCTCGTACGCCCGGCAAGAAGTCGAATCGTCGCTGCCGCAGGGCGAGCGCACGGCGCAGCTCTATATGCGATTGCCGGTCCCGATCGACGCTATCGACGCGCTGCTGGAGGTGGCGTCATGAGCGGAGCAGTGGCCGCTCGCGGTCGATCGCCGGCGACCCAGAGTATTATGCAGCAGGTTTGCGGAGCGGTTTGAGTCTCGCGATGTCTTTGGCCTCCGGCGAATGCAGAGCATCGTACACGTCAACGGCTGCTTGGAGGTTGAGCCATGTCTGCATGCTCACGCCAAGCACACGTTCAAGCCGCATTGCCATACCCGGCGTGATGGCACGTTTGCCATTGATGATGGCATTCAGATTCCCTCGGCTGACACCCAGCCGATTTGCTAACGTTCCTTGCGTGAGATTAAGTTCTGCGTCGTCGAGATAGTCGCGAATAAACTCCCCAGGCGTACTCGGCCGTCGATACGTTGGAACCATGACCTCTCTGCCCATCAGTTATCCTCTCCATGAAACTCTCCGACAGTAATGCCAACCGCCCCGCGACGTGGGTCCCAACGAAAGCGGATACGGTATTGGCCATCGATTCGGATTTGATATGCACCACGCAGTTTGCCATGTAGTTCCTTGAAGTGCCATCCGGGTGGGTAGTTGGAGCAGTCCCTCAGCGTGGCAGTGTTGATAATCCGGTCCATCAGGCCGGCAGCCTTCCGGTGCAGGTTTGGTGGAACGACTCGCCGAGTAGCCTTGTTTGGGCGACCCTCCCAAATCAGGCGAGCCTCGTCGCTCCCGAACCGCTCCATCTCAGTGATTATATATTGTCAAGCGACGCTTTACAAGAACGGCCTTCCACCGCTCTATTGCGGTTGCGGTTCTGACAACGCTACGAGGAAGAGCGCGAGCCTATCGCCGCCCCAGAGCCGCTGGAAGCGCTCAAGGAACTCATGGCGGCTAACGGCATATCGCAGGCCGCGCTCGCTCGATTGCTTGGGTCGAGCGGCATCGCCTCGGAGGTATTCTCGGGCAAGCGTTCCTTGAGCAAGACGCACATCAAGAAACTCTCGGAGGCTTTCAACGTCTCGGCAGACCTGTTTGTCTAAAGCCCAGCCGAGCGACGGCGGCCGTCACAATCGCCGTTGCAGGCGGCCGTGTGGTTGCACCCCGAAAATGGGCCAGAAAATTAAAGCTCGTGATCGCACTTTCTACGGGCGTCCAGCTCGCGATCCCGCGTACGCTTTTGCAAGGCTTGAAGGGCGCAGCGACGGTCGACGTTGCACAGATCGCGATCCTTGGTCCCGGATCGGAAGGTCTCCTGCGCGGCGTCTTCGGCAACCGGCGATGGATGAGCGCGATCGGGAAGATCGGCGGGAGCGCGCGCACTGATGCGAAGCGGGCCTCTTCACGAAAAAACGGGCGCAAAGGCGGACGGTCGCGCAAAGTCGCGGCCCCGGCGTTTGATTCATGCGGGTTTGCGGCGCACGGGCTTGTATCGCGTACCGACACATGATATATTCCAGGTGTGCGAGAACGCTTCGGTGACGAAGAAACGTGGCAAATATGGAACGGCCAGGCGACAAAGGCCACGCGCCGACTGCTTCCGCAGCATCTGCATGAAAAGGCACAGCGGCAGCTAAACCGGGTAGTGCTCGCCGCGAAGCCGACCGACTGCGCGATCTTCAAAGGGTTCAAAATGCTGCAACGGCGGCAGACATACCAATTTCAGATCGACGGGCAATACCGCGTTCGGTTCGATTGGGAAAACGGCGAAGCCGTGAGGATCACAACTGCTGACTTTCACGATAAGGACGAGTGAATAATGATCGCGATTGATGGACTCCCGAAACACCGTCCACAGCACCCCGGCGCACTCTTGGCCGACGTGCTTGTAGACTACGGTCTCACTCAGCAGCAACTCGCCGACAGGCTTGGGATACCGCGACACCGTCTGAATGAGATTATCAATGGCAAGCGGCGAGTCACTCCCGACACGGCTCTACGCCTTGGCCTGGTACTCGGCACGAGCGCGGTCGTGTGGCTGCGCGAGCAGGAGCAAATCGACTTGTGGGACGCGCTACGCGCGCCCACCGCTAAGGCAATCGCCAAACTCAAGCCATTAAAAAAACGGCCGCTTGATGCGCAGGTCGATCGCACGAAAGCAAAAAGCAGACAGAGATCGCGCAACTGTCGGCGCCGGGTTAAGGCGGACCCATCCCTAACGCCCCGCTTGTTTAATTAAGGTTTACGAGGTAAGGTTACGTTCGTGGCATCCTACGAAGAACGATATTGGGATGGAGCACACGCCTCGTCGGGCCTGCCGCGCCGAGATCGGCAAGGCGGTGCTTACCGCGTTTACATCCCTGACCGGCTCGTTGGACGCTCATTTGTGCTTGGCGGCGAGGAGGCTGCCGATGTTGCCGACGCTGAACGCGCTATTGCCACGCTTGATGCGGGGACGTCCACCCTTGCCGATACCGAAGCCCTGGCTCGCTTGCTCCTGCGAGCCGAATCGGTTGCCTCGTCAAGGATAGAGGGGCTAGTCGTGGGGGCGCGGCGACTGCTCGAAGCCGACGTAGCGATGCAGTTCGGCGAGCCCCAGCCCGACGTTACCGCTGCCGAGGTGCTCGCGAACATCGACGCAATGGCCTACGCCATTGCTGCCATACGCGACCAGGAGACTATTTCTATCGCGATGCTGTTGGAAACACACCGTCGCTTACTCTCCGCGAGCGATTTGGCTTCATATGGCGGTCAGATACGCATGGCACAGAATTGGATTGGCGGCAGCAGCTACAACCCATGCGCAGCCAACTTTGTTCCTCCGCCACCGGAGATCGTCGAGGACCTTCTGCGGGACCTGTGCGAATTTTGCAATACGGACGTGCTTCCAGCGGTCGCACAAGCGGCAATCGCCCACGCGCAGTTCGAAACGATTCATCCCTTTGCGGACGGGAACGGGCGCGTTGGCCGTGCGCTGATCCATCTTGTCCTGCGCAGGCGCGGATTAACGAGCGTCGTCACCCCGCCTATCTCGCTTGTGCTTGCTACGCGCGCGCTCGACTATGTTGCGGGATTGCGCGCGACGGCATACGTTGGTGAACCGGAATCCCCGCAAGCGGTTGCGGGCCTCAATCGCTGGATGGGAACCTTCGCCGCCGCCTGTACGCGTGCAGTATCGTACGCCACCGCTTTCGAACACACAATCGCGCAGATTCAGCAAGCATGGCGCGCAAAACTCGGGCCTACGCGGGCGGATGCCTCTGTACTAAAGATTCTATCCGTACTGCCCGGCGCTCCCGTAACGACTGTCGCGGCGGCGTCGAAACTTATCGGACGTAGCTTACCGAGTACGCTCGAAGGAATACAACGGCTCGTGAATGTCGGGATTCTATCGCCCTCGCGAGCCGCTCGCCAACGCGGTCAAGTCTTCGAGGCCCGCGAGGTGATCGCGGCGTTTACCAATTTGGAACGACAACTCGCGTCACCCGCCGGGGATACGAAGATCGAGATACCCACGCGTCCCGTTCCCGGGCGGCCTACAATGCGGCTATGACCGCCGTTGAAACTGCGTACAAGGACTTGCTCGACAAAGATCTCCCGCATGCGATCCATAACGAGAAGGAGCATCGTAAGTATCTGGCACGAGTGGAGGGCCTTCTGAATAGAAAGCGCTCAACGGCCGAGGATCGTTACCTCGAGTTGCTCTCGGTGTTGATCGAACGCTACGAGGAGGAGCGCGAGCCTATCGCCGCCCCGGAGCCGCTGGAAGCACTCAAGGAACTCATGGCGGCTAGCGGCATGTCGCAGGCCGCGCTCGCTCGGCTCCTTGGGTCGAGCGGCATCGCCTCGGAGGTATTGTCGGGCAAGCGTTCCTTGAGCAAAACGCACATCAAGAAACTCTCGGAGGCTTTCAACGTCTCGGCAGACCTGTTTCTTTGAGTTGAGCGACGGCGGCCGTCTCGATCGCCGCACTCGAAAATCATCGGTAGCGCGGCCTGCTCGACCGGAGCTGCAGGCGGCAGCGGCGAACCCTTGCCCCTGATGGCGACAACGCGTCCGTACCCTCAGTGGTGGCACCGCCGTGCGCGTGAGCGGCGCCTAGCGCTCGACGCGACGGTAGCGGCCGTATGCGCGGCCTGCGCGCTGGATGCGGGCATCGTGCGGGTGCTGGCGTTCGGCTCGTACGCCCGGCAAGAAGTTGCGCCGACGAGCGATTTGGACCTCATCGTCATCGCCGAATCGTCGCTGCCGCAGGGCGAGCGCACGGCGCAGTTCTATATGCGATTGCCGCCCGGCGTCCCGATCGACGCTATCGTCTACACCCCGGAAGAGTTCGAGCGCCTGCGCGCCACGCGATCATTCGTTGCTCAGGCCGTTGCGGAGGGCCGCTGGATCTATGCAAGAGCATCCGCTTGATCAGGCGCGGCGCTGGCTCGAGCAAGCCCGCGCCTCTGGTCCTCTTCCTGTGCCAACAGAGCGCTGAAAAGGCGCTCAAAGGGCTCTTGATCTGGATACGCGGGGACTTTGCGCGGACGCACGTGATTACGGCCTTGTTGGCCGAGTTGCGCAGTGCCGATCCAGCGGTTGCTGACGAACTCCGTGGGGCGGCAGCGCTCGACGCGTACTATCAGTCGACGCGGTATCCCGATGCCCTCGGCGGGGCTGTACCGGCGACGACGTTTCAACTCGAAGAAGCCACGCTTGGCATAGGGCGAGCGAAGAGCGTGCTGGAGGTCGTGGGGCGCGAGTTAGCCGAGCGGACCTAGGGCGAAATGTGGCGATGCGAGCGATACGGAGGGAATCTCACGGACCTTGCTTGCGGCAACGCGTAGCGTGTCGCGGTCGGCCTCCGATAGCGTGGTGAGGTCACCTTCTTCGAAGTAGGTCATGGCTTTGAGGCTTTCGCACGGCTGAAACTGCGATCCGTAGATCGCTCGAGCGCCGGCGAGCCCGCGCTCAAGACTGGCGCCCGCACGAACCATTGCGGCTACATCGACGTAGTCTTTTGCTTCAACGCGTTGGGAAAGAACCGCGAGCTTAAAAGCCATGAGATCCTCGAGCGAGGCTACGTCGAGAACATCATCATGCGTACGCTCTGGAATGCCGATCCGTCCGAGATGGAGATTCCCAAAGAATGATAGTTTGACAGGTGCGTTCTCGATGAGCGTAACAACGACGCTGCGCGTATGACTGTGATCTTGGAGCACCTGCGCCTGCGCCAGGAAAGGAAGAGCTTCGTTCAATGCGTCACGATCGAGCGGCGCGTTGCTGAAAAAGTCAAAATCGATGGACGCGCGATGCCCGAGTCGCAGGCCAACGGCGGTGCCGCCGTAGAGTACGAAGCTCAAGGTGGTTACAGCGCGCAAGGATGGCCAGAGCGCCCGTTGCGCGGGTGGCAGAACTTCGATGTGCGCGTTGAAATGGCTCACGGGAGATGCCGCTTGGGCAACGGCGGAACGCGTTGCTCGGGTGAGGCCAGCCCCAGCCGGTAATGCCAGTAATGCCATGACCGGGCATTGAACTCGCCGGCGCTCGCATGTTGCAGCACTTCGCGTAAGGCGTCGTCGCCAAGGGTTTGAGCGAGGAGGGCTACGTCGTCCCAATCACCGATGTTCATCACCTGCGAGGCGATGCGCGTAGGGAAGAGCAACGCTTCTTCTGGAGATTTCCACCAGATATACGTCTTTGCGAGTTGCGCAAGAACATTGCGCCGTTCGTCATCGAGTGTGGCTTCGGAGAGCACACTCACAGTATACCATTGGGCGTCGTCTCAGACATCGACGCGCCCGCGACGGTCTGCAGACCGGCGCGTTACTCGGGAACGCGGAGCTCTTCGCCGGGTTGCAGCGAGGGCGACGTGAGATGGTTGGCATCGGTGATGCGGTCCACGGTCGCTTGAATGCCGGCCCCGGGGACGATGTGCGCCGCAGCGATCGACCAGAGCGTGTCGCCCGATTGGACGGTGACGGTGGTGTAGTGCGTGGGCGTGGCCGCGTGAAGCCGGGTGCTTGAGAGCACCGGGAGCGTGACGGCGAGGCTCAGAGCGGCGAGCGTAATCGCCGGCATCAGGGTCAGTTTCTTCCGCTTGTGCACCATCTCTACTCCTTCGCCTATAGTGTGTCGAACGTCCGTTTGGGCACGAGACCGGCGATATCTTGGGCCAAACGCCTGTTCGTCCACTAGATTCTAGCACGCCCCGTGCTGTGCCTGTCAAGCCTCTGCGAACGTATGTTTGCCGCGTACGCCTGTTCTGTGGTAGGGTATAGCCGTTGCCCGTGCCATATGGGTGGCAGTCTCCTCCGGGAGCAGAGCAGGAGAGCCATGAAGCAGCTACCGACAACCGACCGACAGCAAGCGATCCTCGATGCGATCCGGGCCTATACGGACGAACGTGGCTACCCGCCCACGGTCCGCGATATCGGGGAACGGGTGGGCCTCTCGTCCTCATCCACCATCCACGCCCATCTGAAGACGCTGGAGAAGCGCGGCTACATCTCTCGTGACCCAACCAAGCCGCGTGCGCTGCGTAGCGCACACCGGCCGGCGAGCACCGCCCCGGAGACGCTCGTCCTGCCGATCCTCGGCAAGGTGGCGGCCGGCGTGCCGATCACCGCGCAAGAGGACATCGAAGGGGAGTTTGTGCTTCCGGCGAGCTTCCTGAGCCGTGGGGGCGACGGGTTCATGCTGCGGGTCCAGGGCGACTCGATGATCGAGGCCGGGATCTTCGACGGCGATCTCATCTGCGTGCGGCCACAGAAGACTGCCGACAACGGCGAGGTGGTGGTGGCCATGCTCGACGGCGAGGCGACGGTCAAGCGCTTCTTCCGCGAAGCAGATCGCATCCGGTTGCAGCCGGAGAATCGGACGATGGCGCCAATCTTCGCGAGCGATGTGGAACTCGTCGGGCGCGTGGAGGCGGTTATCCGTCGGCTCTAAGGCCCTTGCGTGGTTCGAGCTGCGGCTCGTTCCGCCGCTGCGCACCTTCGGCGCCCGCCCCTCCGTCGTCGCGATCCGGCAGGCTCTGCCCTGGAGCTTCCTCGGGCTCATCGTTGCCCTGGTGCCGCTGGCGCTCCTAGCGCCGGCAACCACGGGCTCGCCGTGGATGCAGTTTGCGCGGCGCGTCTCGTTTGCGATGCTGCCGGCCTTTGCCGTGATGGCGCTGGTGCTCGCGGTCGTCCTAGCGGTCTCTCTGGCGAAACGCCACGGCTTTACGCTGCCGGCCTTCCTCGTCGCCGAGTTGGCAGCCTTCGCGTTGTCGCTGCCGCCGCACCGGGCGCAGCCGCTCATCGGCTATCTTGCGCTGATCGGCCAGAGCGGCTTGCTGCTCGCGATCCTCGTCGGGCTGGCCGCCGCCGGCATCTTCACGTGGATGCGCCGGTTGATCGGGCGAACCAAGCCTCGCCGCGTGAGCGCCGACGTACTGGCCGCAGGCGTCGTCATCCTGGCGGCCACCTTGCCGACGCTGGCGCATGTCAGCCTCTCCGGCGAACTCGATCTGCTGCTGGCGCCGCTGGCGCGCATGGGCGATAGTTACGCGGCGCTGCTGGTGATCGTCATCGTCGAGACGATGCTGTGGGTGGCGGGAATCCACGGGCCGGCGCTGTTGGCGGCGATCGTTACGCCGGTCTACTTGACGCTCCAAGTGCAGAACTCGAGCGCCTTTGCGGCGCACCAGCCCTTGCCGCACATCGTGGTTGTCTCGCTCTTCCTGTTCGTCTTCCCGGGTGGGGCGGGAGCGACGTTGCCGCTGGCCTGCATGCTGGCGTTCTCGCGCGTACCGCGTCTGCGACGATTGGGGCGTCTGGTCGTGATTCCCGCGCTCTTGAATACCAACGAGCCGTTGCTCTTCGGCCTGCCGATCGTCTTCGATCCGCTCCTGGCCATCCCGTTTGTTTTGGCGCCGGTGGTCCTGGCGACCACCACGTATTTCTCCGTGGCATGGGGCTGGGTCGCGCGGCCGGCCTTCTATATTCCGTCGTCGCTGCCGACCTTTCTTTCCACGTATCTTGCGACGCTCGATCCGCGTGCCGTCGTCTTGGTGGCCGTGAATATCGCGCTGGCAACGGCGATCTACTTCCCCTTTGTGCGAGTCTACGAACGGCATGAGTTGGAGCGTAACGCGTTATGAATCCGGTAGAGATCCTGTGCCGTGAGTTCGGCATCGACGAGCGTGTGAGCCGCGCCGCGCTCCAGGCGTATGCGCGCGTTGCCGGCATCACCTACGACGCGCAGACGCAGGTCAAGGCGAACGTCTTGCAGGCGTTCGCGCAGGAAGGGGTGAGCGAGAGCGATCTGTCGGTCTCGATGGGGTACGGCTACGACGATCCGGCGCGCATGCACTACGAAGCGCTCCTTGCGCGCATCTTCGGTGTGCCCAAGGCGCTGGCACGGCTGAACTTCGCGAGCGGAACGCATGCGATCGTGGCGGCGCTGCGTGCCTGCCTGCGTTCGGGCGAAACGTTGCTCTCCGTCTGCGGGCCGCCCTACGATACGTTGCGTAACGCGATCGTCGATGCGCCCTACGCGCTCGTGCGTGAAGGTGTGCGCTACCGGGAGATCGCCCTCTCTGCGGACGGGCGGATCGATGAAAGTGCGCTCGTCCGGGAACTTGGGGACGGCGTTGCGGTGGTCTTCGTGCAGCGCTCGCGCGGCTATGCGCCGCGGCGTTCGCTGCCGGTCGCGGCGATTGCCGGCCTGGTGGCTGTCGTGAAAGCGCGCTCCCCCCGGACGCTCATCCTCGTCGACAACTGCTACGGGGAGTTGGTCGAAGCGCAGGAGCCGACGCATGCCGGTGCGGACCTTGCGATGGGTTCGCTCATCAAGAACCTGGGTGGTGGCTTGGCCCCCACCGGCGGCTACGTCGTGGGGCGCAGCGACCTGCTGGAGGCAGTGGCGGCCCAGCTCTATGCGCCGGGCCTTGGCGATGCAGTAGGCCCGACGCTGGGCTTCGGCCGGGCGCTCATCCAAGGGCTCTTCCTCGCGCCGCTGGTCGTCGAACAGGCGCTACGCGGCCTGGATTTTGCGGCGGCGCTCTTCGATGAGCTGGGCTTTGCGGTGGACCCGGCGCCGGGAACCGTGCGCACCGACATCGTGCAAGCGATTGGGTTGCGCGAGCCGGCGCTTGTTGTTGCCTTTGCACGGGGGCTGCAGCGCGCCATGCCCATCAATGCGCGGTTTGCGCCGGAACCAGGCAGTGTCCCCGGCTATGCCGATCCGGTCATTATGTCCAGCGGCGCGTTCGTTGCCGGCGCCACGATCGAACTCTCGTGCGATGCGCCGTTGCGCGCGCCCTATGAGGTCTATCTCCAGGGCGGCGTCGTTGCCGAGCAGGCCTACCTCGGCGCACTCTGCGCGGCGCAGGCCGTGCTCGGTTGAAGGCGGACGCGACATGGCAGAGAAGCACTCTCCCCGGTGAGCAACCAAGACGACCAAGCTCAGCACCGGCGTTTCGCACGCGCGGCCGTCGATCTCCCCGCCACCGTGATCGTGCCGGGGCACGAGCTTATTATGGCCGCTCGCGCGCTCGATTTGAGTGCCGGCGGGATGCGCGTAGCGACCACCGCAGATCTGCCGACTGGGCAGAAGGTCGTGGTGCGTTTCTCTCTGCCCGATTCGTCACACGATATGCTTCTGCATGGCCGCATCGTACTCTCATACTATGATGCGTCCAAGCAGCACTATGTGCACGGAATCGCGTTTACGCAGTTCACGCGGCTTGACCACGCGGCCATCATCGCGTATGTGCTCGCGGCCCAGCCGCAGCGCTAGCCTGCGCTATCGCTTAACCGTTGGTGCCGAGGAAGCCGTAGAAGAAGTAGCGACTTCCATCGGAGGTCGTAATGACGATCCGGGTCTCTTCGAGTGCGGCCCCGGTCACGGTTTTGCCCAGCAGGGTCTCCAAAATTGCCTGTGCCTGAAGAAACTCTGCTTCGCGCAAGGCATCGGGTTCGACCTCAATGAGGTGGAGGAGCTCGTCCAGGCGGTCGTTCATCGTCACCTAAAGAGTAATCGTCCGGTTCGGTGGATTTGTTAGGCCCCAAGCGGCCGACCAGGAGCCGCCGCAGGCCGCCGGAGAAGGGCATTCCGGTATGTATGTCTTGGAGGTTCTCAGCGGCCCGCTCGACGGGAAGACCTGGCGTTTCGATCGGGAGATCATGATCGGTCGCGACGATGGTGCGGTCGATGCCTGCATCGCTCTGGATCGCTATATTTCGCGCAAGCACGCGCGACTGCACGAACACCAAGCAGGCCTCGTCTTAACCGACTTGCAGAGCCGCAACGGGACGAAGCTGCACGGGAATGCGGTCACGGGCGACATCGACCTGGCGCTCGGCGTACCCTTCGTGGTGGGCCGCACCGTGCTGCGCGTGACGCGCGCTTAACCTCGCATGGAGATCATCAGCGAGATCGCCGGCATGCGTCGCCGGATCGCAGCACTGCCGCGGCCGATCGGCTTCGTTCCGACCATGGGCGCGTTGCACGCCGGGCACCTGGCACTTGCGAGCGCCGCGCGCAGCGCATGCGCAAGCGTCGTTGTCTCGCTCTTCGTCAATCCACTGCAGTTTGCGCCGCATGAGGACTTGGCTCGCTATCCGCGCGATCTCGCAGGCGACTGCGCGAAACTCGAAGTGGTCGGCACGACGTTGCTCTTCGCACCGGATGCCGCGCAGATGTATCCGCCCGGCTTTATGACGAGCGTCGAGGTCGGGGCGATGGGTGGCCGCTATGAAGGCGTTGCGCGACCGACCCACTTTCGCGGCGTGGCGACGGTGGTCGCCAAACTGTTGGCGATCGTGACTCCCGATCGATTGTACCTCGGCCAGAAGGATGCGCAGCAGACGGCGATCCTGCGGCGTATGGTAACGGATCTTGGCTTTGCCACGCAGGTCGAGATCGTGCCGACGGTGCGGGAAGCCGACGGCGTGGCGATGTCGAGCCGTAACGTCTATCTCTCGGCCGAAGAGCGGCGCGAGGCGGTGAGCTTGCACCGGGCGCTGGTGACGCTGCGCGATCGTTTGCAGGAGGGTGCTTCGAAGGCAGAGGCGATCGAAGAAGCAAGCGCAAAGCTGGGTTCGCTTGCCAGGCTCGAGTATCTCGATGTCGTTGACGCGCAGAGTTTCGATGCGCTCGATGCGCTACGGCCGCCGGCGTTCGTCATCGGCGCAGCTCGTTTCGGACAGACGCGCCTGTTGGATAACCTGTGGATTCAAAAGTAACCGGCGCACGTGTGCTGCTCTGCGTGAGCGGCGGCATCGCGGCGTACAAGGCCGCGGCGCTCACCAGCACGCTCGTGCAACGCGGCGCCGTCGTCGACGTCGCGATGACCGCGCATGCCGAGCGTTTCGTCACCGCGCTCACCTTCTCGGCGCTCACCGCGCGCCCGGTCTATACGACGCTGTGGGATGCGCCCGAGCAGATCCCGCATATCCGCCTGGTGCGCCAAGCCCAGGTGGCGCTCCTGGCGCCTGCAACCGCGAACATGATCGCCAAGCTCGCGTACGGCATCGCCGACGATCTCGTCTCGACACTCTTGCTGGCGGCGCGCATCCCGGTGCTGATTGCGCCGGCGATGAACGAAGCGATGTACGAGGATGCGGCGACACAGGCTAATCTGGCGATCCTGCGCGCGCGCGGGTACGAGCTGATCGAACCGGAGCGCGGTTTTCTGGCGGAACGAGAGTATGGCACCGGCCGGCTGGCCGGTGAAGAGCGGATCCTCGCCGCGCTGGATGTCGCGTTGCTTCGCAGCCGGTCGCTCGCCGGCAAGCGCGTGCTGATTACCGCCGGCCCCACGCGCGAAGCCTTCGATCCGGTACGTTTTATAAGCAACGCGTCCACGGGTGCGATGGGCATCGCGCTCGCGCGTGAGGCGCGCGCGCGCGGTGCGGAGGTGACGCTGATCTTAGGGCCGACGCTGCTCGAACCACCGGGAGACGTCGCCACCGTGCGCGTGACGACCGCCTGCCGGATGCACGACGCGGCGCTGGCGCAGGGCGAAAGCGATCTCATCATCGCGACCGCAGCGGTGGCCGATTGGCGCCCGGCGGAGACGAGTCCCAGCAAACGCAAGAAGGGCGATGAGGATCTGGTGGTCCGCATGGTGCGCAATCCCGACGTGCTGGCGGCTCTGGCAGCGCGCCGGCGGGCGTTTGTCGTCGGCTTCGCCGCTGAAACGGACGACCACGAGCCTGCCGCGCGGGCGAAGTGCGCGCAGAAGGGGCTCGATGCGATTGCCGTCAACGATGTTTCGGGCGAACGCGGCTTCGGTCTCGGCGAGAATGCGCTTGTGCTCCTATGGGGGCAGGATGGCCGGCTGGATCTCGGCCGGGCTTCCAAGCCCGTCTTGGCGGCCAGGCTGCTCGACGAAGTTGGAGTGTTGATGGCAGCGCGCCACGGGGAGGCTTGAGCGATGTTGCTTGCCATCGATGTCGGTAATACGGAGACCAAGCTCGGCTGCTTTTCGCCGGAGGGCGAGCTGCGCCGTACCTGGCGCGTGGCAACCGACGTGCGGCGTACCGCCGACGAGTACGGCGTGATCTTCTCTGCGCTCTTGTCGCTGGCGCACCTCGATCGTCAAGCGATTCGCTGCGTTGCGATCGCCAGCGTCGTGCCGAAGCTCGATCCGGTGCTGGCCGACGCATGCGTGGAGTTGGTCGGCGTGGCCCCCTACTTTCTGCGTGCCGACGAACAGCAGATCATCGAGGTGCAGACGGAGCGCCCGGAGGAGGTCGGTGCGGATCTCATCGCCGCGGCGATCGGCGCGCGAACGCGCTACGGCGCGCCGTTGATCGTCGTCAGCTACGGCACCGCGACGGTCTTCATGGCGATCTCGCCTGCCGGCGCCTACGTCGGCGTCGCGATTGCGCCCGGTATCGGCGTCTCGCTCGACGCGTTGGTGGGTCAGACGGCGAAGTTGCCGCAGATTGCCCTCGAACGCCCGGAGCGAGCCCTCGGCCGCACTACCGTTGAAGCACTGCAAGCGGGCATCGTCTATGGCTTCGTCGGCCAGACCGAGGCGCTGGTGGCCCGCTTTCGGCAGGAGCTAGGCGTCGCAGCGCCGGTGGTCGCGACCGGCGGTTTGGCGCAACTGGTCGGCCGCCAGACCGATCTCTTCGCTTCCGTCGACCCGCACCTCGGCCTCGAAGGGCTGCGCCAGGCGTTCATACGACACGGGAACCCGTAACGGGCACTTCGATCTCCAGGCACTCGGATTCGGTTGGATCGACAGTGGCTTGCCTGCGCTCAAAACGATGGAGCCCCCTTACCAACGCCCGTCTGCACCCGAAAATGGGCCGGAAACGGCTCAACTCCGACAGCCTCCGAGGGGCGCGCTAAGGGAGCTCGGGCGACTCAAAACTAGCTGGCGGGGCCGGAAAAAGGGGAGCCACCAGCGAACTTCCTTGCATGCCTAATCTGCACTATGCGGTGATCTTGGAACCCGACGACGGCGCGTTGCAGGTCATCGTGCCAGCATTCCCCGAGATCCACACGTTTGGTGAGAACGTGCAAGACGCGCTCGATATGGCACGCGATGCTATCGAGCTTTCGCTCGCGTACCGACGCGAGGAAGGCCTGGAAATCCCCGCCCCAGACGCCGGAATCGCACGGCTCGAATCGGTCGCTGTCAACGCGGCCGCTTAGTGGGCTTAACTGTACCGGGCTCCTCACGCGCCGTGAGATGCTGCGGGCATGAAAAATCTTCCACACGTTCGACCTGATCGGCTCGTCCGGGCGTTGCGACGCGCAGGCTTTGTGATTGTTCGGCAGACGGGCTCGCACGTGATCTTACGCGGACCGCAAGGTGGGGTCGCAAACGTGCCGATGCACACGCGCCGCGACGTTCCGCCCGGAACGCTGCGCGCAATTTTAGCCGATGCAAAACTCACCGTCGACGCGCTGTGTGAATTGCTCTAGCCGAACGATGAGCAGGCAGGTTGCGCCGCTGCAGATCGGCGGGATCCAGGTCTGGCCGCCGTTGGTCTTGGCGCCGATGTCGGGCGTCACCAACCGCACGATGCGCGCGCTCTATAAACCCTTTGGGCTCGGGCTCACCGTCACCGAGTTTGTCTCCTGCAATGCGCTGGCCTACGGCAGCAAGCGCACGATGGAGATGATCGATCAGCACGGCCTGGAGAAGCCGGTGGCGACGCAGCTCTGGGGCGACGATCCCGAGATGATGGCGCAAGCCGCACGCGTCGTGCGCGAATGCGGTGCCGATATCGTGGACATCAACTTCGGTTGCCCGGCGCCGAAAGTCACCAAGACCAACGGCGGCTCCGCGTGCCTGCGCGACCCGCAGCGCTGCGAAGCGATCATGCGCGCCGTGGTTGCGGCCGTCGACTGCCCGGTGATGATGAAGATGCGCTTGGGTTGGAGTGAAGGCGCGCTGGTGTACGAAGAGGTCGCCAAGCGCGCGCAGGAGGCCGGCATCCAAGCGGTGACCTTGCATGCGCGCACGGCGCGGCAGTTCTATAAAGGCAGCGCCGATTGGGAGCATATCGCGCGACTCAAACGTGCGGTGGATATTCCCGTGATCGGCAACGGCGATCTCGACGACGCGCAGGTGGCGCTGCAGCGCATGCGCGACACCGGCGTCGACGCTATCATGCTGGGGCGCGCGACGCTTGGCAACCCGTGGCTGATCTCGCAGATCGTAGATCTGATGGAAGGCCGCCCCGCCGCCCCGCTGCCGTCGTCGGCCGATCGCCTGCGGTTCTGCATGGTGCACTATCGGACGATGGTGCAGGAGCTTGGCGAGGCGCGCGCGGTGCCGCAGATGCGCAAGCACGTCGCGCTCTATCTCAAAGGGATGCCGGGTGCGGCGATCTTGCGCGAACGGATCATGCACATCGACTCGGGCGACGCGGCGCTGGCAGTCCTCGAAGAGACGATCGCACGGCTGGAATCCTCCTCGACCGCCGCCTAGCGCCCATCAGGGTGGGCCCGGTGCGACGTGGGGACCTCGGCGCATGCGACGGCTGTCACGAGCGCCTAGCGCCCATCAGGGTGGGGCGAGTACGACGCCGAAGCAGGCAGCACGATGGTCGACGAACATGATTGAGGCCGGCGCCCCGGATGCGCTGCAGGGTCATAATGCGCCGGTTTCAGCACAGGAACCACGCGACGATGCGGCCGCTGCGCAGCACCTGGTCGAAGAGACCTATGAGAACTATCGGCGGTACGTGAATCCGCCGCTGGCGCGGGTGATGAAGATGTCCGGCTCGCCGGTGGAGGTGCGCGCGCAGGGCTGTACCATCTGGGATGCTCGCGGCAAGGCCTACCTGGATTTTGCCGGCGGCTACGGCGTCTTTACGCTGGGGCATCGCCATCCGCGCGTGATTGCGGCGGTGCGCGCCCAGCTCGACGAGATGGCGCTCTCCGGCAAGACGATGTTCAATCCGCTGCTGGGCCGCGTCGCCAAGCGCCTCGCGGAGTTGGCTCCGGGCGATCTGCAGTATTCCTTCTGGTGCAACAGCGGTACGGAGGCGGTGGAAGGGGCGATCAAGCTGGCCCGCGCCGCGACCGGCCGCGCAACGTTCGTGGCGACGCAGGACGCCTACCACGGCAAGACCCTCGGCGCGCTGACCATCAGCGGGCGCCAATCCTTCCAGGAGCGCTTTCGTCCCTTGCTGGCCGATGTGGTGCACCTGCCCTACGGCCGGTCGGACGGCCTCGAAGCCGCACTCGAGGGCGCGGCGGCGTTCATCGTCGAGCCGGTGCAGGGCGAGGGCGGCGTGAACGTGCCGCCGCTAGGCTATCTGCAGGCGGCCCGGCAGGCCTGCGATCGCACCGGAGCGCTGCTGATCGCAGACGAAGTGCAGACCGGTCTTGGACGTTGTGGCTACCGCTTTGCCTGCGATCGCGACGGCGTGGTGCCGGATGTGATGACGCTGGCCAAGGGACTCTCGGGCGGCGTGGTGCCGGTCGGAGCCTTCATCGCTCGCCCGCACGCCTGGAATGCGGCCTACGCGAAGGCGCCGCTGCTCCACACTTCGACCTTCGGCGGCAATCAGTTGGCGTGCGCCGCGGCGCTGGCGGCGATGGAGGTGCTCGAAGACGAAGGGCTCATCGAGAACGCTCGCCTGCGCGGCGCGCAGTTGCTGGATGGATGCCGGCAGATCGCCACCGAGTTTCCCGAGGTGATCGCCGAAGCGCGGGGTCTGGGGCTGCTGGTGGGCGTCGAGTTGACCAGCGAAGGCTACGGAGGCTGGATCATCCCCGAGATGCTCAAAGCCGGCGTCACGGCGGCCTGGACGCTCAATCAGCAGCGCGTCATCCGCCTGGAGCCGCCGCTGATCGTCGACGCCGCGCAGATCGAGGTGGCGCTCGCGGCGCTGCGGGCAGGGGTGTCCACCGCCCGACAGAACCTCGGTCGACTGTTGTAAACCACGAGGATTCTGCACGCCTTCACGATGCCGTACGTCGAGACTTCCATCGCGATCTCCGCTCCCGCCCGCACCGTCTACGAACTTGCCAAGGAGCAGGAACGCTTCCCCGAGTTCATGCCGGACGTTGAGGCGGTCGTGGTGCTGGAACGCCACAGCGACCACCTCCTGACGCGCTGGAAGACGCTGGTCGAGGAGGCCCCGATCGAGTGGATCGAAGAAGACCGCTTCGATGACGAGCGTCTGCGGATTGACTACAAGCTGCTCGAAGGCGATCTCGAGACCTTCGAAGGGGCGTGGACCTTCGAGGAGCGTGACGGGCAGACGCATGTGGTGCTCGGCGTCGAATACGATTTCGGCGTGCCGACGCTGGCCGAGTTGATCGGGCCGACGTTGCAGAAGAAGGTGCGTGAGAACAGCGAGATGATGTTAGCCGCCCTCAAAGTGGAAGCCGAACGCGCGTGAGCTCGACGTTGCCGAAGTTCTGTTTCGTGATGCACCCGCTCTCCTTGAAGGACATCGAGCGCTACGAACCCGGAGCCAAGGGGAAGGGCGAGCCGATCATGCGCAAGATTTTGGAGTGGATGCCGGAATGGTCGGTGGCGCACGTGACGGGTGTGCGTACGCCCGACGGGCGGCAGACCGAAGGTTGGTTTGTCGGCACGCCGCTCCTCCCCGAGCAGATGATGAGCTTCCCGCGCGAGGAGGTCTACACGCGCATCCTGCGGGCCATCGACATCGGCGTGGAGCTCGGCGCGCAGATCGCGGGCTTAGGCGCCTTCACCGGCGTCGTCGGCGACGGCGGCGTCACCGTTGCGCAACGCTCGCCGATTCCGGTGACGACCGGCAACTCGCTGACGATCGCGGCGGGCATCGCGAGCCTCTTTCGCGGCGCGCAGGAGATGGGCATCGACGTCGCTTCGGCCACCGCGGTGATTATCGGTGCGACGGGTTCGATCGGTTCGGCCTGCGCGAAGTTGATCGCGCCGAAGGTTCGCCACCTGATCCTCGTCGCGCGCAACGAGACGCGGTTGCGCAAGTTCCACGAAGAGGTCGCTTCGACGCTGCCATGCTCGTCGTCGTTTACCACCGACCTCGCTGCAGCCGTACGAGGAGCGCAGTTGGTGCTCACCGCGACCTCCTCGACGAAGGAGATCGTCGAGCCGGCCGATCTGCAGACCGGGACGGTCGTCTGTGAGCTTTCGCTGCCGCACGACGTAAGCCGGCGGGTCGCGCTCGAACGGCCCGACGTCTTGGTTACCGAGGGCGGGAATATGCTGCTCCCCGGAGCGCCGCACTTCGCACGCGTTCGAGAACCGAAGGGCGACTTCGACCTCAACCTTCCGCCGCGCACCGCGCTTGCGTGCATGAGCGAGACCATGGTGCTGGCGCTCGAGCGTCGTTTTGAGTGTTACACGCTGGGGCGCGGCATCGATCTCGCGAAGGTGGTCGAGATGGACGAGATGGCGACACGCTGCGGCTTTACGCTTGCCGATATGCGGGCCTTTGATATGGCGATCACTCCCGAAACGATCGCGGCGACACGGGCTGCGGCCGCGGAGCGCCGCTCGCAGGTGGTGGCGTGAAGCGCGTCGTTTCGGTCTCACTCGGTTCCAGCACCCGGGACCATCACGTGCAGGTCGAGTGGTTCGGAGAACAGTTTGATATCTCGCGCATCGGCATGGACGGCAAACTCGACGCCGCCATCGCGAAGGTGCGCGAACTTGACGGCACGGTGGATGCGATCGGTCTGGGCGGCATCGACGTCTATCTCTATGCCGGCAGCACGCGCTACGCCTTGCGCGACGGGCTGCGCCTGCTCGAAGCCGCCAAACGCACGCCGGTCGTCGACGGAAGCGGGCTCAAGAATACGCTCGAACGCGAAGCGGTGCGCTTTCTGCGCGAGGATCTCGGCATCGAACTGGCCGGCAAGCAGGTGCTGATGGTAAGCGCCTTGGATCGCTTCGGCATGGCGCAGGCTCTCGTCGATGCCGGTGCGGATGTGCTCTTCGGCGACTTCATCTTTGCGCTCGACCTGGATAAGCCGGTACGGGGTCTCGCGGAGTTCGAGGCGTTGGCGCAGCGCTATCTTCCCGACGCGTGCAAGTTGCCGTTCCAGTTCTTCTACCCGACCGGCAAGAAGCAAGAGGCGCCGCCGACGCCCAAGTATCCGCAGTACTACGAGCAGGCCGAGATCATCGCCGGCGACTTCCACTTCATGCGCCAGTTCATGCCCGACCGCTTGGACGGCAAGATCGTCCTGACGAACACCGTTACCGCCGCCAACGTGCAGGAGCTTCGCGAGCGCGGGGTGCGCCTGCTCGTCACCACCACCCCGGACTTCGCCGGGCGTTCGTTTGGAACCAATGTCGTCGAGGCGGCGCTGCTCGCCCTGCTCGGCAAGCGCCCGGAGGCGGTGACGGCCGAGGACTACGGCCGCCTCCTGCGGGAGCTGCACCTGGCGCCCCGGGTCGTCGAGCTGGCCTAAGACGCCCCTCTAGGCCCGCCGGTGCAGGTGAGAAACCCGGGCCCCCGAAGAACCCGCGCTGGCGCCGACCAGGCGCCTTTCCTACACCACTCATACGTTGACGCCCTTGGGCGTGGTGGGAGTCGTTGCCGAGGTTATGGTGTTGAACGAAAAAGAGACTGTTCTCACTCCGGAAGGCCTCTCGAAGCTCCAAGATGAGCTGGACGAGCTCAAGACCGTCCACCGTCGAGAGGTCAACGACCGTATTCGCCAGGCCAAAGAGTATGGTGATCTGAGCGAAAATGCCGAGTATGAGGATGCGAAACAAGAGCAAGCCTTTATCGAAGGCCGCATCATGAAGCTCGAGTCCATGGTTCGTAACGCCAAGCTCATCGATGAGTCCGAGTATGCGGCCGATGAAGTCCATCTCGGTTGCACGGTGAAGGTCAAGGATCTCAAGAACGGCGAGAACTACGAGTTTTCGATCGTTGGTTCGACCGAAGCCGATCCGTCGAAGCGTCGCATCAGCAACGAATCTCCGCTCGGCCGCTCGCTCATCGGGCACAAGAAGGGCGAAACGGTCGACGTCACGACTCCGCGCGGCATGGTCAAGTATAAGATCGACGCCATCAAGAGCAGTTCGATCCCGGCCAAGAAGACGACCAAGAAGGCGTCCTGACCAGGGCGCGTCGATGCACGACGATCTCGGAAAGAGCGAAGCAGCCCTCATCGCGGCCAGACGTGACGACCTGGCCGCGTTGCGTTCGTGCGGGCGCGATCCGTTCGTGCAGGTGCGTTACTCCGTAGACGCAAGCGCCGCCGACGTGCTGGCGCAGTCCGCGTATCTCGGGCCGGAAGAGCGCGCAGCCGGCCGGACGCTGCACCTGGCCGGGCGGCTCATGCTCAAGCGAACGATGGGCAAGACGATCTTTGCCGATCTGCACGATCGCACCGGGCGCATTCAACTCTATCTGCGCAAAGACGAACTCGGCGAGGAGCGTTTTGCCGACTGGAAGGCCATCGAGCGCGGCGACCTGCTCGGCGTCGCAGGGTTCATGTTTCGCTCCAAGCTGGGTGAGCTGACGCTGCACGTGACGGAGTTCACCCTTTTAGCCAAGGCGCTGCGGCCGCTGCCCGATAAGTGGCACGGCTTACAGGATGTCGAGAAGCGCTACCGGCTGCGCTACGTCGACCTCATCGTCAACCCCCAGGTTCTGCAGACGATGATGGCGCGCAGTCGCATTCTGGCCGAGACGCGCCGCTTCATCGACGGCCACGGTTTCTACGAAGTGGAAACCCCGACGCTGCTTCACGTTGCCGGCGGAGCGAGTGCGCGGCCATTCCTGACGCACGTCAATGCGCTGGACCAAGAACTCCAACTACGCATCGCAACCGAACTCAATCTCAAACGGCTCATCGTCGGCGGCATGGAGCGCGTCTATGAGATCGGGCGCATCTTTCGCAACGAAGGCATCGATACGACGCATAACCCGGAGTTCACGATGCTGGAACTCTACGCAGCGTATTGGAACGTCGACGACATGCGGGAGTTTAACGAAGCGCTGATCGCGCATCTGGTGGAGATGGTCACCGGCGGCGCCGACGAACTGCGCCTTGGAGAGAAGAGCATCTCGTTCCGTCGCCCGTTTGCGCGGATCGGTTATCTTGAGGGTATCGCGCGCTATAGCGATGGGCGATTCACGCGCGAGCGTCTGCTCGACCCCGTGGGCGCGGCTGCGGTCGCGGCGGAGCTTGGGTTGCCCACCTCGCCGACGCACGGCCATGCCCTCGATAAGATCTTTGAGGCGGTGCTCGAGCCGCATCTGCTGCAGCCCACGTTTGTGACCGATTATCCGGCCGTCATCTCGCCGCTCGCCAAACGCAAGGCCGGCGACCCGGAGTTGGTGGACCGCTACGAACTCTTCTGCGCCTCGATGGAGGTTAGCAACGCCTTCACCGAACTCAACGACCCCGACGACCAACGCGCACGATTCGAAGCCCAAGTGGCCGAGCGGGCGCAGGGCGATACGGAGATCCCCGAACCCGATTGGGACTACGTGCGCGCCCTCGAGTACGGCATGCCGCCGACCGCCGGCATCGGGATCGGGATGGACCGGCTGGTCATGCTGCTGACCGGGCAGGTATCGGTTCGCGACGTGATCCTCTTCCCGCTCCAGCGCCAGCACGGCTAGGAGCCTCGCCGAGCGATTGCTCAGCCGCTCTCTGAAACTTATTATTAGTAGGTGTGGTTAGATGCTGCATACCGCACGACTATAGGGAGAAGAGCAGCAGCATGGATTTGACGAAAACCTATCCCCGCAGCGTTCACGCGAAGTGGCAAGGCATCGTCCAGCTCGGCCGCACCATCGACAAGGCCAAGGCCGTGGCGCACGGCAACGTCGGCGAGTACCGCTACAACTGCGGGATGGATCAGGCGGTTTTTGCCTTCCTCGGCATGGACCACGAAGCGTTGCTTGAGGTGGTGAAGAAGGCTAAGAGCGATGCCGAGATCGAGGCGTACACCAAAGCCTTTATCGCAAAGAAGAGCCCGAGTGAGATCGAGCAGTGGAATCATCAGTGGGTGAGCAGCAAGCCGGAGGGCGATTCGCTCAAGGCCTTCCTGGAACTGCGCAGCAAACTGGCACCGGATCGCACCGATGTGATGAGCTGGGCGGACCTGTTGGATCTGGACGAGAAGCGCCCGGTTCCGATTCGGAGCTTGGTCTAACCACCGTTCGCTGTGCCGTCGAATACGACGGCACGGCATTCCACGGGTTTCAGTTTCAGCCTGAGCTGCGCACGGTTGCCGGCGAGCTGGAGGCGGCACTCCTGCGCCTCCTTGGCGAACCCATCAAAGTCACGGCCGCCGGCCGCACCGATGCGGGCGTGCATGCAAGCGGGCAGGTCATCTCCTTTCGGACGACGCGCCCGTTTCGTTTCGACCGTCTCGCCGTCGCGCTCAACGCCGCTCTCCCGCCCGACCTCGCCGTTCGCGAGGCTACGGTGGTGCCGGCCGGTTTCTCGGCGCGATTTTCGGCGCTGGACCGGCGCTACATCTACGCGATCGCCCATCGGCCCCAGCGCAGCGCGTTCTTGCGCCGCTATGCCGCCCACGTCTGGGTTCCGCTGGATATCGAAGCGTTCGCAAGTGGCGCCGCGCACCTCATCGGCGAGCATGACTTCCGCTCGTTCTGCGGCGTGCTGCCGCCCGGAGGGCGCACCGTGCGCCGGATCCGCGATCTGCGGATCGAGCGCGTCGGTGATCTGCTGCGCATCGAGATCGCCGCGGACGGCTTCCTGCACCGGATGGTGCGGACCATCGTGGGGACGCTCCTGGAGTGCGCGATAGGCCGGCGCGACTCAGGTTCGATTCCGAAGATCCTGGCTGCGACCGACCGCGCCGCCGCCGGCAAGACGGCGCCGGCCCAGGGGCTCTACCTGGCCGGGGTGCGCTACCCGGACGGCTACGACTCCTTTGCGCCGCCGCCGCTCTTCGCTATGACTTCGCCGATTCGATACGACCTAGCTGAACACGGCCTGTCAGCCTCTCGACTGCAGCGGTAACACGCGTAAGCGCGTACGGCTTGGATCGACGGTGAGCAAGATGCCTTCTTCGAGTTCAAGCGCCATCTGCCGCAATGCAGCGATGACCTGCCCACTGATTGCCTCCGGGCTGATGTCGTCGCCCCGGAGTTGCACGACGCTGGGCTTTTCGCCGCGAGTGGCGGCGAGAATGGCACTGAAGTCGAGGTCATGTGTGAGGATCACATAGTCGTTCGCGCGTGCGTAGGCCATGATCTGTGCGTCGGTTGCACCCGCGGGCCCGACGGATGACCAGTGCACCGCCTCGACCTGCGCCTCGGCCAGTACCTCGACCCATCGGGGCGAGAGGTTCATATCGAGGAGCAGTCTCATGCTCCGGCCAGCAGAACCTCACGCTCGTCGGCCCGCCAGGCGGCATAGCGAAGCGCTTGCAGGATGTCCTCGCGTTCGAGGTACGGGTAATCGGCCAGGAGTTTATCGATGCTCTGACCGGTGCCGACCTGGCCGACAATCATACCCACGGTGACGCGCATCCCGCGAATGCACGCCTTCCCGCCCATCACCTCGGGCTGCTGGGTGATGCGATCGAGTTGTCCCATGCTTTGCCCCTTATCGAAACTCATCCTCATCCTCATCCTATCGGATTGCGCCTTCGCTTCCAAGAACTAATGATGAGAAACCGCTAGATTCTGAGGCCGCTGCTCTTCGCGGGGACCCTTCCGCTTGACGCGGGGGGAGCTTCTCGGTAGACTACCAGGGCTGCCGCCGGGGCCCGTGCCCTTGGTTTGGCTTCGATTCGACTCCCCGAGCGCACTTTTTAGGAAACTAGCAGATGCGGACCTACCAACAGACGACGGCGCAAGCCACCCACGACTGGTTCATCGTCGATGCCGCCGGGCAGCGTCTCGGCACGCTGGCCGTGCGCGTCGCACGGGCCCTCTCCGGCAGAACCAAGCCGACCTGGACGCCGCATATCGATGCCGGCGACCATGTGGTCGTGATCAACGCCGAGAAGATCGAACTGGGCGGCGATAAGTGGGAGCAGAAACTCTACCGTCGGCACAGCGGCTTCCCTGGAGGGCTGCACACGCAGACGGCGCGTCAGCTCCATGAGAAGCATCCCGAGCGGTTGATCGAACAGGCCGTGCGCGGCATGCTCGCGACCAATCGGATGCGCGATGTCCAACTGGGCCGGCTGGCCGTCTATGCCGGCGATACCCACCCGCATGCGGCGCAACAGCCGCATGCCCTCGTCTAGGAGTTCCGCGTGAGCGATTCCATCCAAGCCACCGGTCGTCGCAAGCGTGCCGTCGCGCGCGTTGAGCTGGCCATCGGTCAGGGCGTGATCACCATCAACCGCAAGCCGATGGATGAGTACTTCCCCCGCCCGCAGTTGCAGCAGATCGTGCGCCAGCCGCTGGAAGCCATCCAGGGTGCATCGCGTTTCGATATCACCGTCAAGGCAGAGGGCGGCGGAATGTCCGGCCAAGCCGGCGCAGTGCGTCACGGGATCGCTCGGGCCTTGGTCGGTATCGACGAGTCGATGAAGGCGGTCATGCGCAAGCATGGGTTTCTCACCCGCGATCCGCGCGAAAAAGAGTCGAAGAAGTACGGTCGCAAGCGCGCGCGTAAGCGCTTCCAGTTTAGCAAGCGCTAAGAGCGTGCCGCGCGAGCGGAGGCAGTCGACAAAGGAGTCGCCGATTCACGGCGGCTCTTTTGCCTTCTGGCTGCGTGTCGTGCTTGTCGTGGCCGGCATCGTCGCGTTCACCTTTCGACCGAGTCCCGCATGGGTCGGCGGCCCGTACGTCAACGGCATCTACCCGATCTGGGAGCACGCTGCCGCCGCGATCGCGTCGGCGGTCCCGTTCTCGCTCGGCGATAGTGCGGTGCTGCTCGGCGTTGGCTGGTTGGCGTGGCGCATCGCGATTGCGCTACGCCGGCGGACCTGGCGCGCGAGCGGCATCCTGGCGCTCGATGCGCTCGCGCTTGCGGCCTTCTACCTCATCTGGTTTCTCGTTGCCTGGGGCTGGTGCTACCAACGCGCCCCACTCCAGACGCGCCTCGCGTACCACCCATCGGCGGTGACAACCGCCGCAGCCGTGCGCCTGCGCACGCTTGCCATCGCGCAGATCAACGCACTGGCACCGCTCGCGCACGCGCAGGCCAAGCAGCCGCTCAATCTCGTCGCGCTGCGCAAGGCGTGGTTACCGGTCGTGCAACGTTTCGGCGACGACTGGAAACCGCACGTCGGTGCGCCGAAGTTCACGCTTGCGGGACCGTTCATGGTCGCCAACGGAACCTCCGGCTTTATCAATCCACTCACGCTGGAGGCACAACTCGCGCCGGATCTTTTCTGGTTTGAGCGTCCCTTTGACCTGGCGCACGAGTGGACGCACATCGCGGGATTCGCGCGCGAGGATGAAGCCAACTACGCAGCCGTCCTCACCTGCCTGCGATCGCGCGACGTGGTGGACCGTTACTCAGGCTGGCTCGAACTCTTCATGTACCTGCCGCCGAAGAAGCACTACGCCGCCGATACCTTCACGCCGCTGGTCTGGAGCGATTTCGCCGCCATTCGCCGGCGCAACGCGCGGCACATCAACCTCGCGTTTGCGCGCTTCTCCTGGGGTACGTATAACACCTATCTGAAGAGTAACCACGTCGCTTCCGGGATCGCCAACTACAATGAAGTGACGCGTCTCGTACTCGGTATTCCGCTGAACCGTGCGGGGTTGCCGCGCGTTCGCTCTTAGCCACAAAATCCTTCGGCTACACGAGCTTCATGCGGCGGCAACACGGCGGGCCTAGACTTCCCTCATGTTCGATGTAGCAGCCTCTCTGCGCAACGGCTTAACCGATGCGAGAGACCAATTACAGTCCGCCGCGCAGAGCGTTGCGCGCGCCAATGCCGACGGCGGCGCCACCGACGGTTCGATGGCCCGAGCCGCACAAGCCGAACTCTTCAGCGAAGCGCTCTTTGGCGCCGTTCACGCGCGGCTGGCCGAGATCAAAGCCGTGAGCCGCCCATGAGGTTTCCGCTGATGGAAGCGGCTGCCGGTGCGATGAGCGCGCAACGCGCGGCTCTGGATGCCGCCGCTCGCAACCTCGCCGCCGAAGAGGCGGCCGGCCCCAAGGGCACCTACGAGCGGCAGACGCCGATCTTTCGCGTCGTCGATGCCGGCGGCACGGCGCAGGTTAAAGTTGTGGGGATGCGCCGCGAGCGCGGACGAGATGCCGACGCGATGACCGAGATGCTGGCCGTCATGCAAGCGACGCGCACCTACGAAAGCGATGCGGCGCTCTTCGATGCTGATAAGCATCTCGTCCAGCAGACCATCCGCATGGGACAGCTATGAGGGTCGAGCCGTTGCTGCCGGATAGCGCACCGCTTGCGCCAAGACACGCGCATGCGGAACTCTCGGACGCCTTCGCACACACGTTGGATAACCTCGCAGAGACCCTACACGCTGCCGAGCAGTCCGAAGATCGATTCGCGCGCGGTACCGGGAGCTTGGCCGACTCCGTCTACGAACGCGCGCGCGCCGATGTGGCGCTCTCGGTAGCGACCGCGGCCGCGCAGCGTAGCGCACAGGCCGTCTCCTCTGTGTTGAACTTGCAACTCTAAGCGATGCCGATGCTCGCAGCGCTCGTAGCGCGATGGGACCGGGCAGGGCGCACGACTCGCATCGCGCTGGTGACGCTGGGGGTGGTGCTGGGCGCGATCCTGCTCTTCGTAGGATTGGCGGCGCGACCGAACCGGGTTGCGCTCTTCCCCGAACCCCTGCACGCCGAACAAGTACGGGAGGTTGAAGAACGCCTGGCCGAATGGCACGTCGTCTTTGCTCCGACGAGCGACAATCTTCAGGTTGCGGCCGGAGAACGCAGCTCGCTGTTGCTGCGCCTCTCGCTTGCCGGGGTTCCGCATCGCTACATTGCGACCAGCCAGCAACTGCTGGCCGGCGTGGGCGCGCTCACTCCCGCCTCCGTGATCGACGCGCAGACGCGCGCGGGGCTCAGTGCAGACATCGAACTGGCGCTGCGCGGCATCGAAGGCGTGGCCGATGCCGATGTGATCGTTGCGCCGGCGCGCGAGCCGGAGTTCGCCGACCAACGACCGCGAGATTCCAGCGCCAGCGTACGCTTGCGCTTAACGCCGGGCGCGCGTTTAAACCGCGCCACGATTGCGGGCATACGAGCCTTCGTCGCGGCCAGCGTCCCCGGGTTACGCCCGGCAGCGGTGATGCTCATGGATGACCGCGGCGTGGCACTCGGGAGTTCCTTCGGCCAGGACGCAGGCGAGATCGAGAAGAGCGTGCAGTCGGCCTTAGACCGTGCCTTCGGCGTCGGCATGACGATCGTGACGGTGCATGTGGATCGGCAGACGCAGCGTCGGCGCGAGCGATTGGTGACCCGCGCTCCACTCGGCGCGCCGATTCTGCTCCAAGCGCAGGACGAACGCTACGATAAGCGCGGCCTGCGCTATGCAAAGCACGTGACGCGCCAAGACCGCGGCAGCGCGAAGCGCACGGTCGCACTGGTGGTGCCGGCCGGTGGGGTGGCACGCTTGAGCGTCGCGGTCTTTGTGGACGCGCGCCGACGCGCCGAGGTTCCGGCCATTGCGACCCTGGTGGCGGCCGCCGTCGGATACGATCGGCAGCGTGGCGACACCCTCGCCGTGCGCGCAGTGGATTTCGCCACGCATCACCCGCCGCGGCGTGACGGCTGGTTGCTCACCTACGAGACGGTGGTGACGCTCCTGCCGACATTGATGCTCGTCGTCGCCGCGCTGATCGTCGTGCGGTGGGTGGGGCCGCCGGTCGGTCGCACGATTCGCAGCATGGTGGAACGAGCCGGCATCGCCCGAACGCGCACCGCCGTGAGCGGGTTTGCTCCGGCACAGGTCGCCGGTGCGCTGCGCGAGGAGCCGCCGCATGCCGCAGCCGCCATTTTAAGTGCGTTGCCGGCTGCCACGGCGGCCGCCGTGCTCGATCTCTATCCGCCGCACGAACGAGCGGCGATCATCCGGCGCATGCAACGCAGCAACGCTCCGCTGTTGGCGGATCTCGATGAGGTGATCGAGCGTGCCTGAAGCGTTTGTGCCGCTGGGAGATTGGCTGCGCCCGCCGATCGTGCAGGGCGGCGTGGAGCCCGATCTGCGCGACGATGCGGCTGCACGCGACGCGGCTAGCGCGGTATGCGAGGCGTTGCCGCAGCGTGGTAGCGACGCGCCGTTTGTCGAGACGCAGACCCAACTGCTGCGCGATGTGCGTCTCTTCCGTGCGCGTGTCGCCGAATGCGTTGAGGCCTGTGCGCAGCGTTTGCTGGTCGATCTGGCGGCGGATGTTCTCGGGCGGGAGCTGAGCAGCTCTCCGGCGCAGCTTGCAGCGATCGTCGCGCGTACTCTCGCTCGGATCGGTGATGAGATACCCTTGCGGCTGCGCGTTCATCCGGACGAGCGTTTCGCCACGACCTATGGCGGCGTGCCGGTGGAGGGCGATGAGCGCCTCAAACGCGGCGATCTTTTGATCGACCTGCGCGACGGTGAGGTTGATGCCGGCCTTGGCGTTCGCTTAGCAGAGGTTCTGGCGGAGCTCGGCGCGTGATTCTGCGCGGGCGGATTCTCGCCGTTGAAGGCGCGATGCTGCTGGCGCGTCTGCCGCGTGCCGCCTGCGCAGATATGGTGCGTATCGGCACGGCGCGCAGCGCTCTGTATGGACGCGTCGCGGCGGTGCGCGACGGAAGCGTGACGATTGCGGCTCTTGGTTCTACCACAGGCGTTCGCGTCGGCGATCGGGTGGAGTTCGATCCCTGCGCACCGCGCACGGCTTTGGGCACTGTTCTGCTGGGGCGTGCCGTCGATGCCGGCGGCGCGAGCCTGGATGGCGCGCCGTCACCGGCGCCGTGCCGGCAGAGGAGTCAGCGTAGCGGGAGCGCGCCGCGCCCCGATGCTCGCGTGGAGATCTGCTGCCCGCTGTGGACCGGAGTGCGCGCCATCGACGGCTTGCTCGCGATCGGTCGGGGCGCACGCGCCGGCATCTTCGGTGGCCCGGGGCTCGGCAAATCGCAGTTGTTGCGACGCATCGTGCGCGACGTGCAGGCGGACGCAGTCGTCGTTGCGCTGGTGGGCGAGCGCGGGCGCGAAGCGGCTGCCTGGATCGCGCAGTTGGATGCACGAATGACGATCTGCGTTGCCACCGGCGATCGGTCGGCAGCCGAGCGCGTTGAAGCGGCCCGTGTCGCCTTCGCTCAAGCGGCGGCGCTGCGTGGCCGCGGGCTTGACGTGTTGCTCGTCGTCGATAGCTTGGCGCGGATCGGCGCGGCTCTGCGCGAAGGGGCCGTGGCACGAGGCGAGAGCGCCGGGCGCGGCGGCTATCCGCCCAGCGTCTTTGCCGAGTTGGCGGCGCTCGTCGAAGGGGCCGGCCGCACGTGCGAGGGTAGCGTGACATTGCTCGCGACGGTGCTCTCCGACGGCGACGATCGCGATCCGCTCTCGGAGGCTGCGCGCTCGCTGCTCGACGGGCACCTTCAACTCAGCGCGCGGCGGGCTGCGACCGGCCGCTTCCCGGCGATCGACGTGCTTGGCAGTGCCAGCCGTACGATGGCGGAGGTGGTGACCGATGAGCAGAGTGAGGCCGCAGCCAGAGTGCGCGCGGCGCTGGCCTGGCTCGAGCGCACGGCCGAGGCGCGCGAGCTTGGGATCCTTCCGGGGGAGGCGTGGGCGCAGCGCGTGCTGGCGCATGAGCCGGCTCTGGAAGCCTTCTTGGGCCAAGACGACCAAGCGAGCGCTCCCGAGCAGACCCTGGCCCAGCTTCATGAACTTGCCGATAGACTAGGAGAAGCCTTATGAACATCGCTCACGACTTGGCATCGATCGATCGGCGCATCGCGCAAATCACCGGCATGGACATGGCGCCCGCTCCGGCTGCCGCGACCGTGTCGCCGGTGGGTGCTCCGGCCGGTCCCGACGGGCTGCCGATCCTCGACGCCGCCGATGTCGGCGCGACGCGTTTCCGCCAGTTGGTGCGCGATGCGCTGGCTTCGGCGGGAGGCCCTCCGACGTCGGATTCGTTCGCGTCGGCAGATGTGCAGACCCCGAGCGTGCCGGGAGGCCCTGCACCGGTGCCGCCCGCGCAGATCGATCAGCTTGTGGCAGCCAACGCCGCAACCTGGGGCGTCGATCCCGCGCTGGTGAAAGCCGTGATCGCCAACGAATCGGGGTTCAATGCGAACGCGACCTCGGACGTCGGTGCGCAGGGGTTGATGCAGCTCATGCCCTCGACCGCTGCGGGGTTAGGCGTGACCGATGCCTACAACCCGGTGCAGAATGTCTGGGGCGGCACACGGTACCTGCGCGGTCTGCTCGATCGCTTCGGCGGGAACGTTCCGTTTGCGGTTGCGGCGTATAACGCTGGGCCGGGGGCCGTGGAAAAGTACGGTGGCATTCCGCCCTACGCACAGACGCAGAACTACGTGCAGAACGTTCTGTCCAGCTACGAGAAGTATCGCCGGAACCCGACGCAGTAGCCGCTCTGAGCGGCGCCGTTCTCTGCACCAACGAGCATCGTGAAGCGGTCGAACTCACGTTTTGCTTGTCCAGGGGTTGAGGACTGTTACGCCGGTGATCGCGAAGTGCGCCTCATTTCGGGTCACGATCGTGAGGTTTCGATGCTGTGCGGTTGCGGCGAGCATTGCGTCGATTGCCGGAACGGTATTCCCTCGCGCACGCGCCTGGGCCCGAATTTTTCCCCAGCGGTCGGCCACGTGGTGATCGAACGCGACGATGCGCCCCGCAAAATTGAGCATGACATCGGAGGTAAGCCAGCGTTCAAGTTCACGGCGATTCGCGGAGTTCGGCAAAAGCGCAATTCCGAATCGCAACTCGCCGATTGTAATCGCGCTAATGAATGCCGTCGTTTCATCGACGTTGGCCAGCCACGAATACAAACCGATATCCGGTTTCGGCTCCTTGAACTCCGACAACACGCACGTATCGAGAAGAAACCCGCTCAAAATTTGGGAGCCTCTCGCGTGTCATCTTCAAGACGATCGAGATCGATATCAACGCCGCGCAACGCCGAAAAGAGATCGATAAGGGATCGTTTTGGCTTGGCGAGCGCGTCGAACGTGGATGCATTCACGACGACGACTTCCTCGCGGCCGTTGCGGAGCACACGTTGAGGTTTTCCGCATAACGCATCATCAACGAGCGCACTGAACTTTGCCTTGGCTTCAGTGAGCGTCCACGGGACCTCTTTTCGGCTGGGCTTGCGAATGGCGTGTTTGCGCATGCAGGATCTCCTTGAAACTAGTCAGCCCTGGTCTGACTATATCCGTTTCATCCCTCGACTGTCAACAAGCTCACCGGGTGAAACTTTTAACGGGGCTCGCCGGGTGGTTGGGTGGCGGCGATTATCTCGCGTTCGATCGGAACATGAGCGCAATCACGGAATGATTGCAATGTGGAGGTCTTGAAAACTGGAACGGAACCTCCCACAATCTCTCGGAAACACTGCAGCGACCTGACGTTCACGAGCGCGGCGTAGCATCGCCGCATGAGCACTTTTGTTGGTCGCATCGCCTACGACGTCCTGACCGCACCGCTGGCGGCTACCGACCGCCGCACGCTCTCGCAAGCTTGGTATTCGGCGCTGCACGTGCAGCGCGGCGTCACGGTGCCGGGAGCAGCGACGAGCCGTGAGCAAGGGCCGGCATCTCCATCACGCCGTTTGCCCCAGCGGGTGCCGCTGCGATGCGCTCAGACGCACGTGGCTTCACCTGTCGGCTCGGTTGCGCTCACCCGTGACGCCGACGTGCACGGCGAAGGCATCGTCGACCGGCGAGCGGCCCGGCTGCGCTTGGCGCAGGCGATCGAACGCACTTTTGGAGGCCGGCAACGGCGAGTGCGTCGCGCGACGCTCAAGCTCGATGGTTCGCTCGGCCGCATCCATGTCGTGCTGGACGTACGCGGACCGCGTGCGCGGTTGGTTGCGCTCTGTGCGCCGAACGCGCGCCGGGAGGTCGCAAGTGCGCTCGAGCAGGCGCGCTATGCGCTCGCCGGGCGCGGCATGACGCTCGATGTTCGTACGCAGGTGCGTGACGATGTACGTTGATCCGGCGGTCTCTCTCGCGCAAGCTCGGGTACTCTCGCGCCAAGCCGATGCCGACAATGCGTATCGCCCCGGTGCCAGAGCGCGCAACGATGATGTAGCGCGCACACATACGGCATCGCGGCCGATGCTTGACCCGCTCTCCGTCGTTGCCCCTGCCGATGCGTACTTTCTGACGAACGGCAGCGACGGGCGGCGTAGCTACACGCGTGACGGCAGCCTCGCGGTGCACGATGGCCGGCTCGTCGACGGATCGGGGCGGCCGGTGCTCGGCACCGTGGGCGGCGAGCCGATGCCTCAGGAGCTGCGCATCGATCCCGTGGATGTGGCGCTGGGCCGAGCGCGCGATCTGCGCATCGAAGCGGATGGGCATCTGGTCTACGATCGTCGCGTGGTCGAACCGCGGACGGGTACGGCTGCGCAGCAGCGTGTCGTCGTTGGGCGCATCCTGTTGGCGCGCTTTCCCGCCGGAACGCGCCTCGAGCCCGTCGATGCATCGCACGGCGGCGCGCCGGTGGGCATCGTCCCGCATGTCGGCCGGCCGGGCGACGGGAACTTCGGCTCGCTCGAGCCGTTTGCCCGCGACGAAGGCGGCATCGATACCGATCGCAGCCTGGATCGTCTGCGTCAAGCCTATTTGGCGCTGGATGCGATGCGCGCGGCGCAGGTCGCTCGCGCGGGCGTCAGCAAAACGGCAATCGACCTGCTGAAGTGAAGTTCTTGGCGTTCGAACCGGGCAGGGGCGTGCGCCCGGCGCACTTTGAAGCGCGTTCGCAACTGCCGGTCGCGGCGGCCTGCGTGGTCGCCAACGGCGTTCGTGAAACGCTGAGCGCGTTGCTGGCCGCGCCGCTTGAGGTGCGCTTGTTCGAACCGCTCGTGCCCAGTCCGACGGCATGGCAGGCCATCTTTGCGGGCGCCCTCGCCTATCGCGTGCGCGGGCCGGCGAGCGACGCCGCCGTGGTCCTACGCCCGGAGGATGCGGGCGCGTTGGCACACGCCGCGTTCGGCGAGCCGGGAGGCAGCGACCGTGCGCTCTCGGCGGTGGAACGCCGCGTGGTGGAGCGTGCCGTTGCGGCGGTGTCTGGCGCCCTGGCTCCGGTCTGTGGTTTCTCGCAGATGCCGGCGCTGGAAGCGTGCAGCGGGTGCAGCGGGTTCGTTTCGTACTTCGAGTTGGAGTTGGTGGGTGCGTCATGTGCGCGGATCGGCATCGCGCTGACACGCGAACCTACGAGCGAGGTCCGCGCGACCGTTCGCCTTGAGGACCTCGGCGACGTCGAAGTGGAGCTGGCGGTCCTCCTGCCCGCCGGTGAACGACCGGCCGGCCTGCTCTGCGCCCTGGAACCCGGTGCGGTGCTTGCCCCCGTGAATCTCCAGCGGGCCCAGCTGCGCCTGGGGGCGCGGACGCTGCTCACCGGGGAGGCCGGCGCTCGCGGCGGTCGCGCGGCGCTGCGGATAAACCAGGATTTCGCGCACGAATAGGGGAGAGAGCAACCGATGGCATCCGATCCAAAGAAGAAGAACGGCCCGAGCGCCAATCTCGACGTCCTCATGCACGTTCCGTTGCAGATTACAGCGGAGCTGGGCAAGTGCCGTATGTCGGTGGAGGAGGTCCTCAAACTTGGGACGGGTTCGATCATCGAACTCGACCGGCTCGCCGGCGGTCCCGTCGATCTCTTGGTGAACGAGCGCCTCGTTGCGCGCGGCGAAGTCGTGGCGGTCGACGAGAACTTCGGTGTGCGCATCACCGAGTTGATCGCTCGTCCAACGTAGTGTAGGCACCGGCGCGTGGGCGCCACGCAGTGGTAACACGAGGGTAACGCCGGGGCGTTACCCTCGTTGCATGCAGGAACTTCTCAGCGCCGTCGACCGCTCACATGCGACGATGCCCTTAGACGTATTGGCCGGCTTGACGCTGCTCTCCATTATCCCGCTGCTGCTCGTGACATGCACGTCGTTCGTGCGGATCGTGGTGGTGCTTTCGCTCGTGCGCTCGGCGCTCGGTGCCTCGGCGCTGCCGCCGAACGCGGTGCTTGCGGGGCTCGCGCTCGTGTTGACCGGCGTGACGATGGGCCCCACCTTCGATCGCGTCGCACGCGAGGCCATCGCTCCCTATGCGCGCGGACAACTGCTGCCTTCGCAGGCGCTGGAGCGAGCCGCGGAGCCGTTGCGCAGCTTCATGCTGCGCCAAGCGCGCGTCGCCGATCTGTCGCTCTTTGAGAGGGTCGCTCGCCATGCCCGGGTCGATCCGCAACGCGCACCGCTGGATATCTTGGTGCCGGCCTTCGTCGTCGGCGAGTTGCGCAGTGCCTTTGCCATCGGCTTTGCTCTCTATCTGCCCTTCGTCGCCATCGACCTGGTGGTGGCGGCAATTCTCATGGGGCTCGGGATGGTGATGCTCAGCCCGCCGGTCGTCTCGCTGCCGGTCAAACTCCTGCTCTTCGTCATGGCCGATGGTTGGGCGCTGGTCTGCGGAGGCGTCGTCGCGAGTTTTCGATAAAGAGTGCGGGGATGCGCATCGACGAAGCCCTGGCGACGGCGCGCCCGTTCTTCTCCTTCGAGTTCTTTCCGCCGAAGGATGACGCCGGAGAGGTTGCGCTCTTTGCGACGATCGAGGCTTTGCGCCCGCTGCGCCCAGCGTTCGTCTCGGTCACCTACGGAGCCGGTGGGTCGGCGCGCGCCCGCACGGTTGGATTGGCCAAGCGCATTCGCCAGGATCTCGGTCTGGGCGTTTTGGCTCATGCGACCTGCGTGGGTGCCGAGCGCGCGCAGTTGCGCGCGCTCTTCGACGATCTTTCGCGAGCGGGGATCGAGAACGTCCTGGCGCTGCGCGGGGACCCACCCAAAGGCGAAGCCGCCGACTCGGCCTCGGGTGGATTCCAACATGCAGGCGAGCTGATCGCCATGCTGGCGCGCAACTATCACTTCTGCATCGGCGCGGCGTGTTATCCGGAGACGCATGTTGAAGCTGCTGACGCGCAGAGCGACCTACAGCATCTCGTCGAGAAGGTGCAGGCCGGCGCGCAGTTCCTCATCACGCAGCTCTTCTTTGACAACGACGCCTACTTTGCGTTTGTGGCGCGGGCGCGGCAAGCCGGGATTCGCGTTCCGATTCTCCCCGGCGTGATGCCGATTACCGACTATCGCCAGATCGATCGGTTCATCGCGATGTGCGGCGCCTCGATCCCGCCGAAGCTGCGCGTCGAACTCGATGCGCGCCGCGATGAACCCGGCGCCGTGGAGGATCTCGGCGTCGCCTACGCGACGCTGCAATGCACCGACCTGCTGCGCCGAGGCGCTCCGGGCGTCCACTTCTATACGCTCAATCGCTCCCCCGCGACGCGCGCCATCGTCTCCGCGCTGCTGGCGGCATCGGCCTGGCGCGCATCGTTTAGCTAGTTCGCCGAGCGTCACGCGGCGTTCATCGCGCTGACGTCCTACGGCAACGTGCGTGCCCTAGGCTCGTGCCCATGGAGACCTTCGATGCATTGCTGCGCGAGACGTTGGGCGTCGTTGCATTGCTCGCCTTACCGGTCTTGGGGCTGGCCGCGATCGTCGGCACGGCGGTCGCCGTCGTGCAGGCGGCCACACAGGTCCAGGAGCAGACGCTCACCGCTCTTCCGAAACTGCTCTTCGTCGGTGGATTGATCGCGCTCTTCGGGGCGTTTGGGATGCGCCTCTGTGCCGGTCTCTTGACCGACGTCGTTGCGGCGTTGCCGCGCATCGCGAACGGACCGTGATTGCGAGCGCGCTGCTCGCCTTTGTGCGGTGCGCGGGATTTGCCTTTCGCGCACCCGGGCTTTCGCATCCCAGCGTTCCACCTACGGTTCGCGCGCTGATGGCGCTCGCGTTGACGCTCGCCGTCTTGCCGCGCCTCCATGACACGCACGTGGTCGCCACAGGCCCCCTGCTCGTGGCTCTTGCGATGGAGTTTGGAATCGGCTCCGCCGTCGGCTTTGCTGCAGCGCTCGTCTACGACGGCGCCTATGCCGGTGGCCGGCTCATCGACGATTACGTCGGGATTCGTGCGATCGCACCGAGCATCGATCTGGTTGCGCCCAGCGGCTATGGGCGCATCTGGTCGCTGGCCTTCACCGGCGCATTCTTCTTGCTGGGCGTCTACCGCGTCGTGATTCTCGCCTTTGCGCAGAGCTTCGACCGTCTGCCCGTCGGTGCGGTTCCAAGCGCCCAGGGTCTCTGGGCCTATGCGTTGCTCCTGCCGGCGACGATCGTCGAGACGGCGCTGGCGGTCGCGGCGCCGGCGCTGGCACTCGCTTTCGTCGTTCAGATAGCGCTCGGCGCGATCTCGCGCACGGTTCCGCGTTTTGGCGGCTTCTCGCTCTCCTTTCCGCTGGTGTATGCCGCCGCCTTGATCGCGACGGTGGTAGCCGTGCCCGCCTTACTGCTCCTGGCGACGCATCCGTTGCTTGCGTTGCCGGCAGGTGCCGTGCGGTGAGCGATGAGGGTGAGAAGCGTTTCGAGGCGACGCCTTCGCGCTTGCGCAAGGCTCGTGCCGACGGCAACGTAGCGCGCTCGAGCGAGGTGAGTGCCGTCGCTGCCTTCTGCGCCGCTGCAGCGGTCGTGGTTGCGTTCGTTCCGTTGCTCGGCTCCGCGTTGCGGCCGGCCCTGAACGCCGCGGCGTACGGGCGCATCGACGGTGCCGCCTATGCGGTGCTGGGCGCGTACGCGCTCCTCCCGGTTGCCGCCGGAGCGCTGGCTGCCGCGCTGGTGGGATTCGCGCAGGTCGGCGGGGTGCACATCGTCGCTCCCACGCTGAAGCTCGAGCGGCTCAACCCGTTGGAAGGGCTCAAGCGCATCGCGTCGCGCGAAACGGTCGTGCAGATGCTGCGCGCGCTTGTGGCCTTCGCGATTGCGGCGCTCGCGTTGCGGCCGATTCTCCTTGGAGCACTCGCTGCTGCGACGCGTGACGCCAACCCGACCGCATCGGCCGCAGGTGCTTGGAACGGGGCGCTCGCGGCGATGGGCGCGACCTGTGCGGTGGGTGCGGCCTTCGCGTTGATTGACCTAGCGCTTGCGCGACGGCGCTGGTCGGCGCGCCTGCGCATGACCTTCGAAGAGTTCCGGCGCGATATGCGCGAGCAAGAGGGAGACCCTCATACGCGCGGGCGTCGCCTGGCGGCGCATCGATCGCTTTCGCGTGAAGCCGTGGCGCGCGTGCGCGAAGCCGCGTTTCTGCTCGTCAATCCAACCCATGTCGCGATTGCGCTGGCGTACGATCCGCCGCGGGAGCCGGTCCCGCGCGTACTGGTCCGCGCTGCCGACGCCGCTGCTTTGCGTGCCCGGCAACTCGCCGAGGAATGCCACATTCCGGTCATCGAGAACGTGGCACTCGCGCGCATCTTGTATGTGAGCGCGCGACCGGGCGAGGTGATCCCGGCCGAGCAGTTCATCGCGGTGGCCGAAGTGGTCTGCGCGTTGATTCGTAGCGGGGCGCTTGCAGGGTGAGCCGCGTTCCGGTCTATGGGTTTGCCGGCGTCTTGCTCTCGATTGTCGCGATCCTGATCGTCCCGCTTCCGCCGCCGCTGCTCGATCTGCTCCTGGCCGTCAACATCTTTGCGTCGGCGTTGGTCTTGTTGCTGGCGGTGACGGTCGAAGACCCTCTTGAGTTCTCGGCCTTTGCTCCGGCCCTGTTGGTAGCCACGCTCTTTCGCCTCTCGCTCGACGTCTCGGCGACGCGCTTGATACTCACGCGCGGCGCGACGCCCGGCGGCGTCGGCGCCATCATCCCCGCCTTTGGGGATTTCGTGGTGCGTGGGAACTTGGTCGTTGGGCTGATCGTCTTTGCCATTCTCATCACGATTCAGTTTGTGGTCATCGCGAGCGGTTCGCAGCGCGTGGCGGAGGTCGCCGCTCGCTTTACGCTCGACGCCATGCCCGGCAAGCAGATGGCGATCGACGCCGACGTGCATGCCGGTGCGCTCGATGCCGACGGCGCACGGCGCAAGCGCGAGATCGTCCAACGCGAAGCCGATTTCTACGGTGCGATGGACGGTGCGGGGAAGTTCGTCAAAGGCGATGCGGTGGCGGCTCTGGTGATCGTCGGCTTGAATCTGGTCGGCGGGGTGATCGTCGGCATCGCGTACCACGCGCTCTCGCCGCTGCAGTCACTGCAGACCTTCGCGTTGCTCTCCATCGGCAACGCCTTGGTCACGACGCTACCGGCGTTCCTGATCTCGACGGCGATGGGAATGATGGTGACGCGGGTCGCCTCGGACGGCGCCCTTGGAACGGATCTCGCCGCGCAGCTCTTTGCGCGGCCGGAGATCCTGCGCAGTGCCGGCGCGTTGCTGCTGGTGCTCTCGTTCGTCCCCGGACTGCCGCGCCCGGTCTTCTTGCTGCTGGGGGCGCTGGCGTTTCTCGCGGCGGAGGCCGCGCGCCGGCGCCGTCGAGCGGAACTGGCGACGGCACTCGATAGCCGTGCGCGCGACAGGCGCCAAGCGCTGCGTCGCCCCGAGGTGGCCCTGGGTTTGGTCGGCGTCGATGCGGTGGCCATCGAGATGGGCGCAAACCTGCTGCAGCTCTTGGAGGCGCCGCTCGCCGATGCGCTCTTAGATCGCGTGGGCGAGGTCCGGCGGGCGCTGGCGGGTGAGATCGGCGTCCTGCTGCCCGGAGTGCGCCTGCGTGACGATCTGGCGCGCGATCCGGACACCTACGCCATTCGCGTGCGCGACGAACTGGCAGGCGAAGGGCGCTTGCGTCTGGAGGCGATGCTGGCGGTCGCCGAACCGCAGGTGCTTGTAGGCCTGGGCGGCGAGCCGGTCGAGGAGCCGGTCTACGGACTGCCGGCGGCCTGGATCGACCCTGCGCGGCGTGAGAGCGCCCAGGCGCGCGGCGCGCTGGTCTTCGATGCGGTCTCGGTCTTGGGTTCGCACTTAGCGGAGGTCGCTCGGCGGCGCGCGGCCGCTCTGCTGGGGCGCCAGGAGCTCCAAACGCTCCTCGAACACCTACGTTCCGCGGTGCCGGCGCTGGTGAAGGAGATCGGCGCCGACGGGCTGCCCCTGCCCGCCGTCCATAAGGCCTTCACCCTGCTGCTGCGCGAGCGCATCTGGCCGCGCGATCCGGTGGGGGCGCTCGAGGCGATGATCGACAGCGGCTGCCGCGATCCCGTGGAGCTTGCCGAGGCGGCGCGCCGGGCGTTGGTTCCAACGTTGCTGCGCCGCGGCGGCGTGGAACGGTTGGAGGCGGTGGTGTTCGACCCCGGTTACGAGCGGCAGCTCCTCGGCACCTGGGAAGGCGAGGCGCCGGAGCCGGGGGCGGCGATCGCGCTGCGCAATGCGCTCCTAGCGGCACTGGAGGGCCATCGCCCGGTCGTGGTCTGCACGGCGGCGTTGCGGGCAGCGATGGCGCAGTTGCTGGCAGGTTCCGGGATGGCGGCCGATGTCTATGCCTATGCGGAGCTCCCGGGCGAGATGGCCCTTGTGCCGCTTGCGGTGCTCGACGGCAAGGGTGTGGGCGATCGGTGCGGAACCTCCCCGGGCCGCGCGATTTGACGGCCCTTTAGGGCCTTGGTAGACTCGGGTGGTTGTCCGCCGCGACCTCCATCGTGGCGCTGCTTCTCCTTGGAACGATGATGACCTGGAATAACCTTCGGACCCCGATTCGAGCGCTCGTGGTGGTTGCGATTGTCGCAATCTCACTCTGGCTCATGCTGCCGATCCAGCAGAAGATCCACCTCGGGCTCGATCTGCAAGGCGGCTCGCGCCTCTTGCTGCAGCTCTACCCGACCTCCGACGTCCCGCAGATCACGCCGCAGATTCAAGAGCAGACCAAAGAGGTGATCAATCGCCGGATCAACGGCCTGGGCGTCACTCAACCGCGGATCAGCAAAGTCGGCATGAATCGCATTCTTGTCGAGCTGCCCGATGTGAAGAATCCGAAACAAGCCGAGAAGCTGCTCAAACAGGTCGCGGTTCTGGCCTTTAAGATCGTCCCGAACTCGGTGGGTCAGAAGGCTGACGCTGCCCTAGCGACGCTCGCCGACCCGAGCGCAACCGCAAAGCAGAAGGCGGCTGCACGCAAGTACGTGGATATCGGCGCGTATAAAGCCAGCGGCCCGATCGTCTACGCGGGCAAAGACCTCAAGGGCGCGCAGGCCGGCTACGATCAGGCCAACAATCCGGACATCCTCTTCCAAACGAAGAACCCGGCGAAGTTCGGCAAGTTGACGAACGCTAATATCGGCAAGCGCCTGGGCATGTTCCTCGATAAGCGCTACCTTTCGTCGCCGGTGGTGAACGGGGCGATCTACGACAGCGGCCAGATCACCGGCCAGTTCACCCAAAAAGAATCGATTACGCTGGCGAACGAACTCAATGCGGGTGCTCTGCCCGTGCGCGTGAGGATCATCGAGAAGGAGACGATTGGCCCGACGCTGGGCAAGATCGATCTCGTGCAGTCGCTCTATGCGGCGATGTTGGGACTGGGCTTGGTCCTCGTCTTTATGGTGCTGTGGTATCGCCTGCCGGGTCTGCTGGCAGATCTGGCGCTTGCCATCTACGTGCTGATGATGTTCGGGCTGTTGGCGCTCTCGCAAGCGACGCTGACGTTGCCGGGCATCGCGGGCTTCGTGCTCTCGATCGGTATGGCCGTCGACGCCAACGTGCTGATCTTCGAGCGCATTAAAGAGGAACTCTGGGCGGGCCGTACGCTGCGCGCTGCCGTGCGCACCGGCTTCGCGCGTGCGTTTTCGGCGGTCTTCGACAGCCACTTCACGACGATCGTCGGTGCGGGGGTTCTGTTTTCGCTTGGGAGCGGAACGGTGAAAGGCTTCGCCTACACGCTCTTCTGGGGCACGGTGTTCTCGCTCGTGACGGCGGTCTTCATCACGCGCTTCTTCGTTGACACGTTGGTCGACAACGATATCTTAACGGCGCCGGAGTTCTATGGCGTGAAAACCGAAGAGATCGGCTCCCTTGCAAAGATGGGAGCGTAAGCCATGTTCTTTCGTAAGCTGAACTGGAATATCGTCGGTTGGTTCCGGATCGTTTCGACGATCTCATACCTGGTCATCGGCCTGGGTATCGCGGCGATGCTCTATCACGGCTTTACCGCACCCGGCGGTGGGTTCCAGCCTTCGCACATGCTGCGGTTGGGCCTCTCGTTTACCGGCGGTACGGACATCAATGTCACGTACACGCATCCCGTTCCAACCTCAAGCGTCAAGACGGCCATCGCGCCGCTGCATTTGGCCGATCAACGGGTGAATACGCTCGGGACGAAGGGGACGAGTTTCTCGATCACCACGCAAACGCCGTTCGCCAACCATTCGTCTCCGCTCTGGAACGCGCTCGGCGGGGTTGCGCCGATCAACCGCAACGCCTCGCAGATCAGCGCGATCGGCCCGACGCTGGGGCACGAGTATCTGACCAAAGCGATCTGGGCCTTGGTCATTGCGCTGAGCATCCAGTTCCTCTACATCGCTTTCCGTTTCGGCTGGAACTACATCTTCGGCTTGGTGACCGTCATTGCGCTCGTCCGAGACGCGCTGATGATGATCGGTATCTACGCGCTGGCCGATCGCCGCGCAGACGACGCGTTCCTGGCCGCCGTGCTGACCGTCATCGGGTACTCGGTGATGGATACGATCGTCATTCTCGATCGTATTCGAGAGAACACCAAGTTGATGGCCGGCGTCGCTTACGAGAAGATCGTCAATACCTCGATCTTGCAGACGATGACGCGCTCCTTTAATACCTTGGCCACCGTCGTCATCACGCTGGTGGCGCTGCTGGCGCTCGGCGGAGCCAGCTTGAAGAACTTCGCCTTCGCGCTGCTGGTCGGTATCTGCTCCGGCGGTTACCACTCGATCTTCTTCTCGGCTCCGCTCGTGCTCGGGTTCCGCAAACGCCAGATGGAGACGGCCTCACGCCGGCGGCACGCCGGGCTTGCGACGAGCGGTGCAACCTCGGCGCGCGCCGGTGCCCAAGCGCAGGCGCTGCAGCATCGCGGTGGGGTAGCGCATGAGGATATCGTGGCTGCTCGTAAGGAGCGCCGTGCCAAGCAGAAGTCGACACGGACGACGCCAACGCCTGCGCCTGCGAAGTACAAGCGCAAACGCAGTGAGCCGGCAGCCGTTCCGCTCGTCGAATCGTATACCGAGGTTGGCGATGTCGATCCGCTCGACGCGCAGAACGCCGGACTCGATGAAGCGGCCTTCGATCAGGGGCACGAGGAGATCACCCTGAACCTCGATGCCTACGAGCTGCAGACGCCGGCGCCGGCCGACGAGAGCGATCCTGCCGTGCGCGATGCGCAACCGCAGGCCGTCCAACCACACGGCTGAGTCGAAGCCGCCGCCGACGCCGTCGGAGGCGGCCTTCGAACGATTGCTCGGCTCCTTGGAACAACCCGAGGCGACGACGCTCTCAACGTTCGTCGACGCGGCGTTCGCGGCCAAAGACTCGTTTCTCGAACGAGATCCCTATGCGTCGATCGGTGCGGTCGACGGCTTCTACACCAAGGTCGTCGGGGTGTCGTTTGAGGGGCGTCAGGATGTGCTGGCCGGATTGCAGCCGGAGTTCGGGCTCGAACTCAAACGCCAAGCCGAGAATGCGCACGACTCGAACGCCGTCGCGGTGTACTACGGCAACCTGCAGCTCGGGTATCTGCGGGCGGGCATCGCTAAACACCTCGCGCCGGCGATGGATGCAGGCGTGCTCTATCGCGCGAAGATCGCGTCGTTGACCGGCGGGCCGGCGCCCGAGTCTGCGACGCAGAAGATCCATCGCGGCGTGAATCTCTACGTGTGGCGCACGGCGGGTTCGAGCGCCACCGCGAGCGGTGACCGCATGGCGCGCGAGTCGTGGGACGGTGATGCGCAACGCGTGCGCCGCGCCTTGATCGGCGACTATCGACCGCACGAGGCGCAACTGGCGCTCTTGGAGCGAGTCGAAGCGGGGCACCATGCGCTGGGCATCATGGGAACCGGCCGCGGCAAATCATTCTGCTTCCACTATCCTGCGGCGTTGCGTGCGCTCAATGCGGGCGAGAAGACGCTGGTCCTCTATCCGTTGCGGGCGCTGGCCAACGACCAGTACGAAGCGCTCATGCGCATGCTCGATCCGCTGGGGATTCGCATCCATCGCGCCAACGGCTCGATCTCCGCGCCGCAGCGAGAAGAGCTTTTCAGCGCCTTGCGCACGGGGGAGTGGGATATCATTCTTGCCACCCCTGAGTTTCTGGAGTTCCATCGAAGCGCGTTCACCGGGCCAAGCGTCCCCTCGCTGGTGGTCGTGGACGAGGCTCACCACCTCTATGAATCGCGCCATCGTGCAGCCTACGGCCGGCTGGGCGAGACGATCGCATCGCTTGGGTCGCCCCAGGTGTTGGCGGTCACTGCGACCGCCGGCGACGAGGCGTTCGCGCACATCGTGCGCGAGTTGCATATCGACGCCTGGGTCATCGACCCGACGATTCGAGAGAATCTCCACGTTCATGACGCTCGCGGAACGAAGAATAAGATCGGCTATCTGCGCGAGCTGACCGCAGAGGACGATGGGCGAACGATCGTGTACTGCAACTCTCGTAACGAGGCCACCAAGGTGGCCGAGGCACTGCGCGCTACGCTCGGCGACAAGGTCATGTTCTACCACGCCGGCATGCCGACAAAAGAGCGGCACGAGGTGGAGCAGTACTTTCGCAGTGGGCAGTTACGAGTGGTCGTCGCGACCTCGGCCTTCGGTGAAGGGATCGATCTGCCCGACGTGCGGGATGTCGTTCTCTACCACCTCAACTTCGATTTTCCCGAGTTCAATCAGCAGGCCGGGCGCGCCGGGCGAGACGGCCAACCGGCGCGCATCCATCTGCTCTACGGGCAGCGCGATCGCAATCTCAACGAGTTCATCATCGACCGCTCGTCGCCCACCCTGCCGACGCTGCGCGATCTCTATCGCGGGATGCGCGACATGGCTCGCGAGGATCTGCTGCGCGCAAGCGCCGTGGACGTTGCGCGCACGCTTGAACTCGACCGCGCCGACGAACGCACGGTGGCAGCCGCGCTGCGCATCTTTGAAGAGGCGGGGCTGGTCGAGGCCGGGCTCGATGATGACGGGCGCTACGTGCGTTTCCGGCGCGTCACCGGCAAGGTCGACCTCGCGCAGACGGAACGGTTTGCCGAAGGAGAAGCCGAGCGCGAGAGCCTGGCAAAGTACTGCGAACTTGCGCTCGGCGCCGGCGCCGAAGTGCTCGAACGCATCGTCAATCGCCCGATCTATCCGCAGCGTGTGGCACTGCTGCGCTGAGCAGCTCCTCGGCCGGTCTTAGGAGGGATGCCTAGAGTGCTCCCTGGTTGCGTTTTGTCGTCTAGGACATCAACCGTTTGCCGCCGATGCAGGCTCGTAAACGTGTGTGATTGTCGGAGGGTTATATGACGCTGAGTCGCTTTAGTGCTCTGGCAGCGATTCTAGCCATGCTTCTCGGAACAGGGGACTGTGCTTCTCACTCCTCTAGCAGCGCGCACTCCCGGGCATCTGAAGCGACTCCTGGCGCTCCGACGAGCAACTACTCTCTCGCTTTCCACGCAGTCGCCGTCCGTGCTTCTCGTTACGGCGTAGCATGCAAAAGCTACGAGTATCCGAACGCACTCGGTCCGGCGAGCTACAACGTCGCTGATATTGGGAAGTCAGGCGTGCCGCCACTAACCGAAGACCAACTGCGTCTGTTGCACCGAATCCAGCGCTATATCCACTCGAAGACTATCCGCTTCGTCTTCTTAGGACACAACCATCGTCTCGCTCTCTTCAATGCTACGCACGGGCCGTGCATAGATGCTGCGCCTGGCTACTGGGTGCTCAACAGCGGTCACTTTCCAAATAACTTTTACGAACCTGGGGACAACCCCTACATCATTCGCGCCGGCGAACCGCCCGGTTTTGCGCCAACTCCGGGACCGTGGTACACCCTCCGCTGAGTTCTTGCTCACGCCCAAACGTGATCGGACTGGGGCACAACGATTTCGCGCTCGGTTGCGCGCCGTAACCGAAATGCCCCCAGGCTCGGTGTTATCCGGCCTGAAGTACACGAAGCGTTCCAATGCCGCCGTCTTCACGCTTGTGCAGCGAGATTTCAACATCGATTCCGAGGTTGCGTAAAATCTTTTGCAGCGTGTCGCGTGAAAACTCTTCGAGTTTCCCGTTACGGATTTTAGAGACTTGCGGCTGCGTCAGGAAGAGATACTCCGCGGCTTGAGCTTGTGTCCATTTACGAGCGTCTAGCTCGCGTTTGATCGCGATGGCAAGGTCTGCTTTGGCCAATCTTTCATCGGCGTTGGGAAGTCCGAGATCGGCAAACACGTTGCCACTGCTGCGGGTAATTTTGATCTTTTCGCTCATGAGTTCTTCGCTTTCTTTATTTCTGCCGCAAGAGCGCGAGCGTGCTTCAATCGTTGTTCGATGCGTTCGAGATCGGCTTGTGGTGTTGCTGTCCCCGATTTGCTCTTTTTCTGAAAGAAGTCCAAGACGTAGATGTCCTCAGCGATTTTCACGGTATACATCAGCCGAAGCGTCCCGTCCGGCGTGTCGTATGGAACCTCGATAACGTCGCGGAGCTTACCTTTCATGGGCTTAGCGTCGTCGGCTTTGCCGCCTTCCTGGGCATCTCGGAGAGCACTGCCCATGAAGTCGCGGACGCTCTCCGGCTGCTCTCGGAGGTCTTCAAGCGTCGAGCCGAGCCAGACGAGTTCTTTGGACACAGGCCTAGATTATGCTAATACTCGCATAGTGTCAAGGGGCCGATGCGCGCGAAGCACCCGAGTTCTCCCAGGAACGGTGACGGTCAATGTCAACCCCTATGGCATGGACAAGGTTCACTCTGAAGTCTGAGGTGAACGCATGAAATTCGAAATCAACGGCCTCGACAAGCTTCAACGCGGGCTTCGGGATGCATCGGATGCTCTTAAGGCGCTCGATGGGAAAATCGGAAGCGTGCATTTCAAGCCGAATGATCCGGCGAGTGTAGACGCGGCAGTCTCCGAGGTCAATGCGATGATTGACACACAGGGATGCAGGCTCGTAAACGTGTGTGATTGTCGGAGGGTTATATGACGCTGAGTCGCTTTAGTGCTCTGGCAGCGATTCTAGCCATGCTTCTCGGAACAGGGGACTGTGCTTCCCGCTCCTCTAGCAACGCGCACTCCCGGGCATCTGAAGCGACTCCTGGCGCTCCGACGAGCAACGACTCTCTCGCTTTCCACGCAGTCGCCGTCCGTGTTTCTCGTTACGGCGTAGCATGCAAAAGCTACGAGTATCCGAACGCACTCGGTCCGGCGAGCTACAACGTCGCTGATATTGGGAAGTCAGGCGTGCCGCCACTAACCGAAGACCAACTGCATCTGTTGCACCGAATCCAGCGCTATATCCACTCGAAGACTATCCGCTTCGTCTTCTTAGGACACAACCATCGTCTCATTATCTTCGACGCGCAGTATGGACCTTGCCTAGATGTTGCGCCTGGCTATTGGGTGCTCAACAGCGGTCGCTTTCCAAATAATTTTTACGAACCTGGGGACAACCCCTACATCATTCGCGCCGGCGAACCGCCCGGTTTTGCGCCAACTCCGGGACCGTGGTATACCCGCCGCTGAGTTCTTGCTCACGGCCAAACGTGATCGGACTGAGGCACAACGATTTCGCGCTCGGTTGCGCGCCATAACCGAAATGCCCCAGGCTCGGTAATCGAATCGCCCTCACCTCGGCGTTTGATGTTGCGGATTTCGGCTTGGCTCCCGCTGCCGGCGGTGTGCGATCTTTGGTCCGATAGCTCTCGCCGGTGATCGGGATGGTGTGGCCTTAACAGGTTGCGGGGAAAGGCCCGCACATCTCTCGCACCCCGCTTTTGGTCGCTTTCGTCGTCGCTCGTTACTGAAATGACGCGGTCATTCTGCGCTCCTCGCTCCTCGAAACCGCCTCAAAACCACGGCGCGATAGCCGCACCAGCCTTTTTCCGCGACCTGTTAAGCGGTGATGCGTGCCAGCGCATCCTCGTCGGTGCGGTGGTAGAAGGCGTTGTTGGTTTCGCTGACCGCCGGTGCCCACGGATCGATCTCTTTGGGCGAGGTTGGGACATGCACCGTCGGGCCGGCGGCGTCGGCGTAGTCGGCGCCACCGAACGGACCAAAGGCGGATGACTCCTTGTGTGCGAGGACCATGTTGCCCACGCTCTGCGATGCATCGCGAGCCCGTGCGCGAATCTGCGGGTCCAAACGCGTGTCGCCGGCGAGCGTGTCGTAGAAGGCCATCGCCGGGCGATCCGCCTGCCACGGCAAGCCTTTGGAGCCCGGGAAGCGCACCATGCCGTCGACCTTCTTGGCGTCCTCGCGGACGGCATCCCGGACATCTGGATTCTGCGCGGCGTGGACGACGGTGTCGTTGAGTGCTTTCACGGAACGCTCGACCCGCGCAAGCTTGGCGGCATCGAGATCGAGCACATCAAACGCTGCCGCGGGGCCCCAGCTCTGGCCGTCAACGCCGTAGCGTTGGGACATGACGGCACCGACGACTTGGCGAGCCATCGTGCCGGGATGCCCCTCGTCTGCAGCGATGGTATGGGCGATGGACGAGGGCGCGCCGGGCGCCACCATGGTCTCCGGCGAGGCTGCCAGGTACTTGACGCCCGCATGCGAGAGCGCGTCGGCGAAGCCGAGCGTCGACATCAAACATTGATTGGCGACGACGCCGTCCACGCCGCGAGCGGCATCTTCGGGGTGCTCCTTGGCGTGGAGGGCGACGCCCTCGGCGATCGCTTTGGCGATACCCGGCATCGACATCACATGCCCGTCGCTGGTCTGCAGCCCGCCGCCGTCACCGCCGCCGTGGTCGACCAGATCGATCCAGGTCTGCTTGGCGCCGGAGCGCTGCGCGTTGTCGAGCGTGTGCGCCACGAACTTGGCAAGGTTGGATGCATCGCTCATCTCGTGCGGTGCCTCCGTACGAACGTTGCGCAGCCGTCCGCCGGCAATCGTGTACTCGTTGGTGTGCAGCGGACCGGAGCTCACCGTGTCGCCGTGGCCCAGCCGGAGTGCCGTGGTGTCCTGTATGGTGAACTCGATGTGGTGGTCGGCGGCGCTCGTCTGCAGAGCTTGGCCGAGTGCCGTCTCCTGAACGGCGTCGAGATTATTATCGCCGTCGCGATAGATTCCAAACTCCAGCGCCCGATGCTGCGCGGGTGCGACCGTAAGGTTGTCCATGAGGCCTCCTGAGCGAGTAAGTCGATGACCTACTGCCGCGAGGTGGCCGCACGGCTAGACTTGTGCCCGAGGTGACGGCACCACGATTGCGCTACGGCGCCTTAGGGCACTGGCGTAGCAGCGTGAAGCCGTGGGCGGTGGAGTGCGCCATGACGTATTGCACGAGCGGCGGTTGGCCCGAGCGCTTGCCCGGCGGCGGCGATTGGAACGTCACGGGGAAGTCGGGATTATCGAGATTCTGCCTCGACCATGGGTTCTCGGCTTGGTTCGGGTAGTACCACGGGTAGTCGAGGTTGACGGCGGCCGTGCGACCATCCGGGAAGTGCACCTCCATCTTGATGTTGACGAAGAAGCCGCCGGTCTGCTTGTCGTAGAGCGAGAGGCCGTTCCGGTTGATAAACACGACGTAGCCGCAGGGCTGTTGGCCGCCGCCGCCGCTGCCCGTACCGCTCGCGCCGCTGCCGGTGCCTTGGCTGCCGCCGTGGCCAAGGCTTCCGGCTCCCGCGGCATGGCCGGCCCCGGCGCCCTGGCCGCCGGTCGGCACGACCTGCGGAATCGGTGTGGCGTGGGTGAGATGCGGTGGTTTCGGGCGTGCCGCCCCTTGATGATGGATGCGTTCGGCGTGCGCGGCCTTGCCCGGCGTCTGATGCACCAGCACCGTCGCCACCGGCGCGATGACGCGGGTGTGCACGATCGCTACCGGCGTCGGCTGCGGTTGCGGTGTTGGGGTCGGCGTGGGTTGCGGGCGGCGTTTGATCTGCAGCAAGGCGATCTGCGTGGCCGCGCGCTTGGGCTCTCCGGGAGGCGGCAGCACCGGCGGCAAGAGCGCCATCGCGACTTCGTGGATCGCCACCGATAGCGCCAGCGCAACCAGGAGCCTTCGCCCGTTGGACTCGCCCGCAAAGGCGCCGAGCCATCCCACGCGGGACGACTCGGCGCGGCCTGTCGGTGGGATCTTAGCTGGGGTTGACGTGATACGTTTCGAAGTACCACTTCTTGAACTGCGCGTACGTTGGATAGTATCCGTACTTGTGGTAGAACCAATCGCGGTACGCTGTCTGGCGGCGGGCCGCTTCGTGTTGTTCGGCGCGCTTGGCCCGTACCTTATGATTGTAGTTGGTGATGAGCAGGCCGGCGGCGGTGCCGAGGAGGAGGATGTTTCTGGTGCTGGCGGCGCCGTTTGCCAGCGCCGGGGCCATCGTGCCGAGCATCATCGTGAGGACGAGGGCTGCGGCGCCGAGTCGTTGCTTCATGGCCGTGTCTCCTGGTGGTCGTAGCGCTGCAAAGAAGCCGGAAGAGGCCTGCCTGAGGTTCGCACGGAATCCACGCGCCCCGTGGAGCTTGAACGTTTGATCCGTGCGATCCCCGACTTTCCGATTCCGGGGATCCTTTTCCGTGACATTACCCCGTTATTGCAGGACGCGCAAGGGTATCGCGCCGCAGTCGACCTTTTCGTCGAGCGTTTCCAGGGACGCGGCATCGGCCGCGTTGTGGCCATCGAGTCCCGCGGCTACATGTTTGGAGCGCCGCTCGCCGTCGCCATCGGTGCCGGGTTCGTGCCGGTACGTAAGCCAGGCAAGCTGCCGCATAGTCGCCTCGCCGAGTCGTACGCCCTAGAATACGGGACGAACTCGCTGGAGATCCATGAAGATGCGGTCGACGCGGGAGAGAGGGTCATCGTTGTGGACGATCTGCTGGCAACCGGAGGCACCGCTGCGGCCACCAGACGCTTACTCGAACGGCTCGGTGCGAAGATCGAGGCCTTTGCGTTTCTGATCGAACTTGATGGCCTGAACGGTCGAGCGGCGCTACCGAATGCCGAGATCGTTTCGTTTCTACACTACTAGGAGGCTGTCGGAGTTGAGCTGTTTTCGGATTTGGTGCCGAATTTTGTTCGGAGACGAGCAACGAAGTATTCGGGCAAAAGGCGGAGTGACGTTATGATGCTATCTCGCGCGACGTTGGTTGGAGTGCTTCTGCTGGCGTCGGCAGGCGGATCGAGCGTGCCGGCGTCGGCGCATCGAGCCCCACCGGCGCCCGTGCCGCTGCCGGCCCCGACCGCCAACCCCGCGGTGACGGCGACGGCTCGTCGTCAGTTTCTCGATTGGCAGCTCGGGAGCGTCGATACCACACGCTATACGAGCGAACTTGCGTCTGCGGCGACGCCCGCGGTCGTCAGCAAGACCGGCGCAGAGCTTGGCCGGCTCGGCAGCCTCCTGCACTTTCAGTACGTTGGGTCGGCGGTCGCCGCCCACATGCCGCCGGGTGCGAGCGGCTACATCTACCGCGCGATCTGCGCCAGCGGGAAAGTCTATATGCTCTTGGCGCTCGACCCCAAGGGGAAGATCGCTCGTATCCTCTATGCCGACAATCTGCGCAACCTCGGTGCCCTCCATGGAGCCATGCCGAAGAAGAAGTAGTCGCCGGTGCCGGCGCGCACGACAGGAGTGCTTTGCGTGCCGGGGCAGCTCAGGGTATGATAAGCGCTCATAGCTATGAGCATCGCCCAACTCGCAGAACGCGTCCGCAGCTACGACCCCTCCCTCGACGGGGCGTGGTTACAGAGCGTCTATGAGCTGGCCGACCGCGCGCACGAGGGGCAGCGGCGAGCTTCGGGCGAGTCCTACATCGGCCATCCCCTCGCCGTCGCCGGGATTCTCGCCGAGCTTGAGATGGACCGAGAGACGATCGCGGCAGCACTGCTGCACGATGTCGTCGAGGATACCATCGTCACCAGCGACGAGGTCGCCGCGCGGTTCGGCGAGGAGATCGCGACGCTGGTGGAAGGCGTCACCAAACTCACTCGGATTCCCTACCAGTCCAAGGAAGATGCGCAGGTGGAGAATCTGCGCAAGATGTTCATGGCGATGGCCAAGGACATCCGCGTCATCATCATCAAGCTGGCGGATCGCCTCCACAACATGCGTACGCTTGCGAGCCTCCCACCGGCAAAGCAGCAGGCTATCGCGCGCGAAACGCTTGACATCTATGCGCCGATCGCGCATCGCCTCGGCATCTGGAAGATCAAGTGGGAGATCGAGGATTGCTGTCTGCGTTATCTCGATCCTGAGGCCTATCGCGACATCGTCGAGCGCGTAGCCAAGACGCGGCGCGAGCGCGAAGCGGATGTGAAAGCGGCCATCCTGGCCCTACGCTCCGAGTTTGCCAACTTGAAGGTGAACGCCGAGATTCAAGGCCGGCCCAAACACTTTTATTCGATCTACGCCAAGCTTAAAAAGGGTCGCGACTTCTCCACGATCTACGACCTGACCGCGATCCGCATCATTGTGGATTCAGTGAAAGATTGCTATGCGGCCCTGGGTGCGGTGCATGCGCTCTGGACGCCCCTGCCGGGGCGATTCAAAGATTACATCGCCATGCCCAAGCCGAATATGTACCAGTCGCTCCACACAACCGTGGTCGGGCCTCAAGGCGAGCCGCTGGAGATTCAGATTCGCACCTGGGAGATGCACCGAACCGGCGAGTACGGCATTGCGGCCCACTGGCGCTACAAAGAAGGCGGCAAGGCCGACCAGTTCGAGAACAAGCTTTCGTGGCTACGGGCACTGCTTGAGTGGCAGAAGGATATGCGCGACTCGCGCGCCTTCATGGAGAACCTCAAACTCGACCTCTTCGATAACCAAGTTTTCGTCTTCTCGCCACGCGGAGACGTCTTCTCGCTTCCAGCCGGTGGGACGCCGTTGGACTTCGCCTACGCCGTCCATACGGATGTCGGCAACCACTGCATCGGAGCCAAGGTCAACGGGCGTATCGTTCCGCTTGACTATCAGGTGCAGAACGGCGACATCTGCGAGATTCTGGTCAGCAAGGCGAATGCGCGCCCGTCACTCGACTGGGTCGCGATCGTGAAGACATCCAGCGCAAAGCATAAGATCAAGCAGTGGTTTCGCAAGGAACGCCGTGAAGAGAACGTGCAGGCCGGGCAAGAGTCGTTGGAAGCTGAACTTGCGCGGGCTCACCTTCGCCCCGAGCTTGCTCGCGGCGAAGTGCTCGAGCGCATCGCAGCGCGCATGAACTACCCGAGCCCCACGGATCTCTACGCTGCGATCGGCTTTGGCGATGCCTCGGCGCAGTCGGTAGCCAACCGCATTCGGGACGAGCTAAGCGCCCACAACGTTGTGGAGATCGCTCGAGCGACGCGGGCCGTCCCCGCGCGGCGCACCGCGCGCAAGCGCAGCGGCATCCGCATCGCCGGCGTTGACGACGTACTCGTGCGCCTTTCAAAGTGTTGCAGCCCGGTGCCTGGAGATCCGATCATGGGGTACGTGACGATCGGCCGCGGCGTGAGCGTCCATCGCGCCGACTGTCCGAACGTCGCCTACATGAGCGCGACGCCGGAACGGATTCTGCAGGCATCCTGGGATGTGGGCGATGATGTTACCCACGCGGTCGACATCGAGATCGAGGCCATCGATCGAGCGCTCCTCCTGCAAGACATCATGGGCGTCTTTGCGGAACTCAAGACGCAGGTTAGCGCGGTGACCGCGCGCGTCAAACGCGACGGCACGGCAGTGACCGGCCTCACCGTGCAGATTCGCGATTTGGAGCACCTGCATCGTCTGCTGACGAAGATCGAAGGCTTGAAGGGCGTGCGGCGGGTCTATCGCGTGACCAAACGCGAGAAGAACGCGGCGAGCTCGTAGCGTATTGACGCCGGAGCACCTGGCCTTGGCCTCGGCGGCCGCCCTGATCGCCGGCGCCATGAACGGCATCGCCGGCGGCGGCAGCTTCGTCTCGTTTCCGGCGCTGGTGCTCGTTGGGGTGCCGCCGATCTCGGCCAACGCCACCAACAACGCGGCGATGTGGGTGGGGACGCTGGGCAGCGCCCGGGGCTTCAGGGAAGAGATCGCCGCGCAGCGCGCGATTCTGCTGCCGATCGCGGCCGTCAGCGCGGTGGGTGCGGTACTCGGTGCGCTCTTGCTGTTGGTCACGCCGCCGACCCTCTTCGAACGGATGATCCCGTGGCTGCTGCTCTTTGCCACCATCGTGTTCACCTTGAGCCCGTGGCTGGTCGGGCGCAAGCCGCAGACGCCGCGACATAGCTCGTGGCAGTTTGCGGTGCAGTTCTGCGTCGCCGTCTACGGCGGCTACTTTGGCGCAGGCATGGGCATCCTGATGCTCGCGGTACTCGCGTTCTCGGGGCTGCCCAACATCAATGCCGCCAACGGCGTGAAGAACGTGCTCTCGGTGGTCATCAACGGCGTCGCGCTGGTGCCCTTTGCGCTGGCACGGATCGTGAGCTGGCCCTACGCCGTTCCCATGGCCGTGATGGCGCTCCTAGGCGGCTACTTCAGCGCACGGCTCTTCCGGCGCTTGCATCCCTCGGTTGGCCGCGCCGTCGTCATTACCATCGGCTTTGGGATGACGGCGGTCTTCTTTCTTCGCTAGATACTCGTTATCCATCGCGGAAGTGGGTGGCGATATGGCTGATGTGTGCGTGGTGAGAGTAGCTGCTGCTCTTGCTATGCCGGTGGATGCGTTGTGCCGTCGGCGGTATGCTCGATGATCTGTAGGAACGGTTTGATGATGTCGATCGGCATCGGGAAGACGGTGGTGGTGTTGTGCTCGGCGCCGATCTCCGTGAGGGTCTGCAGGTAGCGCAGTTGCATGGCGGCGGCGTTCGATGAGAGAATTTTGGCCGCATCCACGAGTTTCTGGGCGGCTTGGAACTCGGCGTCGGCATGGATGACCTTCGCGCGCCGGTCCCGCTCCGCCTCGGCTTGTTTGGCGATCGCCTGAACCATGTTTTCGGTGAGCTCTACGGTTCTGATCTCGACGTGGCTCACCTTGAGTCCCCACGCTTCCGTGCGTGAGTCCACGATGGCTTGAACGTCGGCATTGAGTTTGTTTCGTTCCGAGAGGAGCTGGTCGAGCTCATGCTCTCCCACGACCGAACGCAGCGTCGTCTGAGCGAGCAAATTGGTGGCCGCCATATAGTTTTCGATCTCGATGACCGCCTTCTCCGCGTCGGCGACACGGAAGTAGAGCACCGCGTCGACCTTTATGGAGACGTTATCTTTCGAGATCACGTCTTGGCTCGGAACCTCCATGACCACCACGCGCAGATCCACGCGAACGATCTGCTGGATGAACGGCACCACGATGATGAGGCCAGGCCCCCTTACCGCACGAAAGCGCCCAAGCTGAAAGAGCACGGCGCGTTCGTACTGGCGCAGAACCTTGACGGACGAGACCAAAAGAAACAAAACGACGAAGTAGAGAATGAGGATTGGAACTGATGGCGGCATGAGGTCGTCTTTCTGTGCCGCAGGAGGCGGTGCGCGGCTGTGGTGTATGCATACCCTTCAGGGCGCGATACGAACCTCCGGCGCGAGCCTTAGATGGGGGGTTGGTCCTTGCCGCCAGGGGCCGGGCTGTGGTAGAGTCAGGGTCGCTTTCGGCGCCTTTCGAGGGGCCGTCACCCGCTGCCCGCCGCGTTCGGCGGGCCGTCCGTTACGGGCGTCCGAAGGGGGCAACCCATGAACGATTACGAGGTCACCTATATCCTGCGCCCGGCGCTCGAAGAGAGCGATGTCGAGGCGTACTCTGCGCGCGTCGCCGAGATTGTCACCGGCCAAGGCGGCGAGATCGTCGCGATCGAGAAGCTCGGCAAGAAACGCCTGGCCTACGCCATCGCCGATGTGCGCGAGGGTTCGTATGTGGCGATGCACTTTCGCGGCGAGCCGGCCGTTGCCAAGGAACTCGAACGTCAGCTCAAGCTTCAGGAAGACGTCCTGCGCGAGCTGCTGGTCAGCCTCGATAAGCAGGCATTGGCCGCGATGAAGGCCGCGCAGGCGGCCGCTCCGCCCCCTGCCGCAGCCCCGCTCTAGACGCGCCGGCGTCGTGCCACAGTGGTGGCACACCGGTGGGAGAGACTCTCCCCGTCGCTTGCACATTTCCATTGAAGGAGAGGCACCATGGCAGGCTCCTATAATCGGATCATCCTGGTCGGTAACCTGACCCGCGATCCCGAGATCCGCTACACGCAGTCCGGCAAATCCGTGACCAAGTTCACGCTGGCCGTCAACAATCCGCGTAATAAAGAGGAAACGACGTTCGTCGACATCATCGCTTGGGAAAAACTTGGCGAGACGTGCAATACGTGGCTAAAGAAGGGTTCAAATACCCTGGTCGAGGGACGCCTGGTCATCCGTTCTTACGATGACAAAGACGGCAACAAACGTAAAGCCACCGAAGTCGTCATCGACAATATGCAGATGCTCGGCTCGCGCCGCGACGGTGACGAAGGCGGCGGGCACGCCGGTGCCGGTGGCGCTGCGCCGGCGTCCGGTGCCGTGCGTGATATCGACGACGAAGCCGAAGACGAAATCCCGTTCTGAGTGGGCAGTATTTTTGTTAAGTTAACTTACTGCAGCAGGTAGGCGAAAGGCCTGGAAGCATAAGGGTCAAGGCGGTGTAGGGGGGGGGGTAGCGCCGGCCCCCTTTCCTTAACCCACGCGAGCCCACGCGCCTTCGGACACCCTTGGGTGTGCCTACGCCGCGCGTCTACCGCCTTGTGGTCACCGCTGTACGTGCTATACTACTCGAGTGATAGCGTCCTTTAAGGACCGGGAAGCCGAAGCGTTGTTTAGGAGTCGCGTTGCGTCGAAGCGCCTCGCTCCATACGCCGAAGCCGCGATCCGCAAGCTCGCCCAAATCAATGCCGCCGGTCGTATCGACGACCTCGCGAAACCGCCGGGGAACCAGCTTAAGAAACTCGGCGGGAGCGACGTGTGGCAAATCCGCATCGAGCGACAGCATCGCATACGCTTTCGCTGGGACGGGAAGGACGCGCACGACGTCGAGATCGGTGATTTTCACTAAGGGATTGAGAGTATGAAAAAAGCAATAGTAAAGATTGCACCTCCGCATCCGGGCGATATTTTACGGGAAGACTTTTTGAAACCGATGCGGATGACGCCCAACGCCCTTGCAATGGCGATCCGTGTTCCCGCTTCGCGCATCGCAGCGATCACGAAGGGGGAGCGATCCGTCACAGCAGAAACCGCGATGCGGCTCGCGCGCTACTTCGGCACCACCCGCGAGTTCTGGATGAACCTCCAGGCGTACTACGATCTCGCGACGGCTGAGGATGAAAAGGCTGCAATCATCGACCGTGAAGTGCAACCGCGCGAAGGGGTCCCCGCATAAGAGCGACAATTTTGCGGTCGGCACACGGCCGGCACCGCAGGGATAACGACGAAGCGGTCGTGGGGGAACGCGTACCACAAAGCGACGATCGACACCGTGCGAACAACACTGTGAAATATGCCGATCCAATGATCGATCATCCATGAGAACGGGAGCCACATCAGGCCACTGAGGATGCCGACCGTCAGCGGCAGCGAGCGCTTTCGTGTCTTTCTCGATGCCTGCGTACTCTTTCCGTAGGTTCTTAGCTTTGCGGCCAAGCTTTGACGCCTTCTTTGCGATGCGCTTACTTGTAATCTCTGTTCACCTCCCTCCAATCAGCCATGCGTCGACGAACTCCGGAGCGGGTTCGCCGATGTCTTGGAACTGCTTGATCTCAACGCGCGTGCCGTCGGGGAAGGCGGCAACGATTTCGAGTTCGCCGCCCATCGCGCGAAGGTACTTGCGCAAGGTGCTGACATACGCATCGGTGCGCCGTTCAATCTTCGAGATCGCTGATTGCGGCACGCCCATGGCATCGGCGAGCGTCTGCTGCGAGTACTCGCTGGCACGGCGCAGTTCTTGCAGCGGGAGTTGACGCAAGATATCACGCGCCATCACTTCGCTCTTGATCTGAGCCGTTGGCGACATCTTCGCGCGGAGTTCACTGAACGTGCGAGCCATGTTATGGCACCTCGCCTCGGTTCGCCCCATTGGGTGTCAATACGGTGTCAAATCGCCCGCCGTCTTAAGTGGTTGAACTAAACGGCGCGCAGGCTTGAGCCACAGCAGCGCTTATACTTCTTTCCGCTGCCGCACGGACATGGTGCATTTCGCGAAACTGCCGGCTGTTGCCGGGGTTCGGCCGCAGGCCCGTGCTCGGCGACAACTGACCGTGTGGCCAGGGTAATTGTCTCCGGCCAGCGTGCAGATTCGCGCTGACTAAGTCGAGAGTTTCTCAGCCGATACGCCAGCGCTGGTTGAACATGCCGGTAACGCGGGATCAGCATCGAAAACTGATCGACGCGCGTCGCCGCGCCGAGGGCTTACTGACGTCGGACGACGTGCGTGGTCTGCGTCAAGCACTGCGCCTTTCGCAAGCGGAGCTCGAGCAAGCGATTGGGACCGGGCCGAAGACGGTCGTGCGTTGGGAGAACGGTACGGCCGTGCAAAGCAAGGCGGCCGACGATGTCTTGCGCCTCATCGCCCTCGATCCCGACAACCTCCGCCTCCTCGTTCGTATTCGCGAATCGGCGATTTCTGCGCTCGTGGAGCGCCGACTTGAAGGCGAGCGCCTGAAGAAAAAGTCGTCCATCGAACAGGCCATCTTCGCCGCGCTCGACCAAAGCCTAAATCTCGATGCCGAAACCGTCAATCGGATCGTTAAGAACGTGTCGCGCGCAATCAGAGCCCACAAGACTAAGCGCATCGAACATATCAAGGAGAGCGTCACCGCATGACTGCATATCAGGCCGGCAAGTCGTGCCGCTAACCCCCTTTCGCTGAACCAACTCTGACTGCACCCTAGCAATCCACCAAGCCGGGATTCTCGCTGCAGGTTTCCCGGCCACCACGGCGAGCATTCAAGCACGCGAGGGCGGTTCTAGTGTGCAGGATATCCTCGTTCTGCCGTTCGAGCGGCGAGACTGGGCGACGGTGCGGTGTGCCTCGCTTGCGATGCGACGACGCCCAACTGCGGGAATTTTTGCGGAGCGGGCGTGGGTTCTACACAAGCAGACCACAAGAAAATCGACTTATCCCAAGGGTCTTCACCATTGCGCTGGCTCATAATACGAGGTACACTCTAATGCGAACGCATGTTCCCTTTGCCCCCTTTGCATAGGCATCGAAGGGGCAGAGGGCGAATCTTAATTAGTATGGGGATTAGGGCGGTTTGCGAGATGATCGGTCGCTCGCCCGACACGCTACGACGGTGGGAAAAGGATGGATTGCTTCTACCTCAACGTGATAGCCGCGGGCGGCGTGTCTACGCCCCAAGAGACATCGAGCGTTGCTTCGAACTTGCGCGCCTATCGCGCCACGCACAATACCGATCCCGCAAGCTCGGGAGTGTCATCGAGGAGCTCCCAGAACAGCTTACCTTGCTCGCCCTCATACAACAATGAAGGTTAAAAAACCATCACCTATGGGGCAGGACCTGGTTTTCGGTCTCATTGTTCCTATTGGCGCTGATCGCGATTTGGTGATTAAGGCGCTTCGCAACGAACTAAGCAGTTTCAAGTATAACGTCCCTGATCCCATTAAGTTAAGCGACAAGATTCCGCGCTACGTGGGCGCATTTCCGGAGCGCGAATCTCTTCTTCAAATCACTAAAGATCCGCGATTTAAGAACTCGCTCGAACGAAAAGATCTGTTAATGAGGGCCGGGAACGCGATACGTGAGCAGCAAGGGATCGAAGAAGCTGTTGCGATGATCGCGGTTGTAGCGATCCAAGAACAGCGCGATGCGTTGGTAAAAGATGGTCGCGTAGAGAAGCAAAATAGGATGCACACGCACACAGCATTTATCATTGACTCGCTTAAGCATCCCGCCGAAGTAGAGCGCTTGCGGTCGATTTACGGGCCGTCGTTCGTGGCTATCGGTATTTACGAGCCTCCTGAGGTTCGCGAGCGCAAGCTCCAGAAATCTATCTCTCAAACAGGTAAGGTCAAATACGATCTTGTGCGGGATCTGATGGAGCGCGACGAGGACGAACATCGTGAATTTGGCCAGCGCCTTAGGAAGGCATTCGAGCTTTCTGACGTCGTCGTGGATACTTCCCGGAAGAACGACGTACGCGACCAGATAAGCCGTGTCATTCAGTTGCTTTTTGGTTACCCCTACTTAACGCCTACGAAACAAGAGTATGGGATGTTCCTTGCGCGTGCTGCTCAGGCGAGGTCTGGCTCCATGGCTCGGCAAGTGGGTGCTGCGGTCTTGCGCGAAGAAGGTTCGGTCGCCGCTGTCGGAACGAACGAGGTTGCGCGACCATTCGGCGGACAGTACTGGGAATGCGATGATAAAACCTATGAAAAGGGACGCGACTTCCACCGCGATCGTGACTCGAGCGATTATTTTCGGCAGCGAGCAATTGTTGATTTTCTAAAACGCCTACGAGATGCGAAGTATCTCGATGCGACCCTGAATAACAAGGAACCGGAAGAACTGCTAGACGTACTGTTCTTTGGTAGCTGGGAGCAGGAAAACAAACAATCGGTCGCGGCGCAAAGGGAGATTGCGGGCTCAAAGTTGCCTCATAAAGCCGTACTAAAAGGTGCGTTCCTGACTGGGACAATTGATTACGTACGCGCTGTGCACGCGGAAATGGCAGCCATTACGGATGCAGCACGAAACGGCATAGAAATTTCAGGATGCACCATGTACACAACGACCTTTCCTTGCCATGACTGCGCAAAGCATATTGTTGCAAGCGGATTGAGGGAACTGATTTATTTCGAAGCATATCCAAAAAGCCTAGTCGCTGATCTCTACGACGATTCGATCGATATCAATAAACAGCGCCCTGAAAAAGACTTGAAAGTTCACTTTCATTCGTTTGTGGGAATAGCGCCCAGCCGTTACTTGGATTTTTTCGCTATGTCCATGGACCGAAAAACCACAAGAGGAGAACCGGTAGACTTTAATGCTGCAGTTGCCACGCTTCGCCTGCCGCAATACGCGCCGACGCCTCGCGCGATTTCGGTCGCAGAAACCGATGCCGTAAGCGCTTTCCTAGAGCGGGCGCCGCGCCAAGTGTCCCTTCCTCTGACCAATAAGGCGCACGCGAACTCACGTAATAAACAACCTCAGAAAAAAGCACCTCATCGCAAAGCAGCTGTTAGTAAAGGAAATAAAAGATGACCGACCGCGAAATGATTCAGCACCAATATGAGCGCGTACAGCAGGAAATTAACAGTTGGCCGGAATCCCTCCGGGAGATACCGAGCTATCAGGATCTTAAGATCGAAATGCGGCAGCGCGACATCACCGCTGCGGTGGCAAAGCAGAATACGACAAAAAAGCGATAAGACGGTGGTATGTGGGATCCTGGGTTACCCGTTCTAGGATAGGGGGCAATAAGATGGTCCCTATCCCCTCACATCTAAAGAGTTGTAAAGTAGCTCTAAGGAGGGCTGGGTCAAGAAAATGCCCGCGTCATTATTAACGACGCGGGCTCCCACGTGGTGGAGATGAGGAGACTCGAACTCCTGACCCCTTACATGCGAAGCAAGTGCTCTACCAGCTGAGCTACATCCCCAGGGGCGACGGGCCTGATTATACGTGGCGGCGGCGGGCCCTGCAACCGCCGCGCAGGATTTGCGAAACATTCGCAAAACCCCACATCATATGCGGGCTGACTACGCCACCCGGCCGCGTGGAGCCATCGAGCGCCTCTTGGAGAGCGACCGGCGCTACCTCTCGGCCACCCAGATTCACACGCGTCTGGACGTGGAACAGGCGCGCGTATCGCTGGCGACCGTCTATCGTACCTTGGAACGCCTGCATACCAAGGGCACCGTATCGGCTCGCGTGGATGAACGCGGCGAGACGACCTATATGCTCTGCGAACCCGAGCACCACCACCACCACGCCATCTGTCGTATCTGTGGCCGCGTTGAGGACGTGCCGTGTCGCGCGCTGGATGAGTTTGCCTCAGCCTTGCAGCAGAGATACGGTTTTGAACTCGACGGCCACGCGATGGAGTTTTCAGGAGTTTGCAATACATGCCGCTGAAGATTCGTGCACTCGCTCTGCTTGCCGCAACGTTGCTTCTCTCCGGCTGCGGTCCCCATATGCCGCGTGTGCGGGTGGTCACGACGACATCGACCTTCGCCTCGCTGGTACGCGCCGTCGGCGGCTCGCGCGTTCGCGTGAGCAGCCTCGTGCCCGTCGGTACACCGGTTCGCAGTTACCGCCCAACGCAGCAGAACGTCACCCAGGTGCGCGCCGCGCAGTTGCTCGTCGAGAACGGCGTCGGTCTGGAGCCGTGGCTCGGCCGGTTATTGGGGGATGCGGCCGCGCCGAAGCTCGCCCACGTCGTGCTGACGCGCTATCAGCCGATTCGTAAGGGCAATCCCTACCTCTGGATGGATCCGGTCGCGGCCAAAGCCTACATACGCAAGATTCGCAATGCGTTGATCTATGAAGATCCCAAGTACCGCGACACCTACGCTCGTAACGCCTTCGACTATGACGGCAAACTGGCTTCGCTCACCGCCGAGATCGCGAAGAAGATCGACGCGCTCACCCCCGCGCAACGGACGATGATCGCACTCAATCGCCGTTTTACGTACTACGACGCTCGCTTCGGAGTTCGCAGCATTCTCGTTCCCGTTGCGCAGGGTGCGGCGCCCAGTGCAGCGCAACTCGCCCGGATCGCAGCGCTTGCCGAGCGCTACAACGTCCACGTGGTCTTTGCCGGGCCGCGCCAGGGGGCCAAACTCGAGCGCGCACTCGGAGCGGGCAGTGCCCTGCGGGTTGTGGATTCTCTCTATGTCGACTCCGTCGGCAGCGACCCACGCGTTGCGACCTACATCTCCATGCTGCGCCATGATACCGATACGATCGTGGCTGCCCTGAAAGGCGCTCAAACGGAGCCAAGCGCCACGCCTTAATCATCGCGCAGCACGCGCCAGGTTGTCTCGCCCGTTGGCTCTAGGAACCGTGCAGCGGCAAGCGCTTCGAGCGCTTCGCGCAGTACCGCGCGCTCATTCTTGTTGGGCATGCCGGCCCAACGCATCGCCAGCTCATGCAGATCGAGCGTCGTGCCGGCCACGAGACTGTCTTGGAGAAACGCAGGCGAAAGCTTGACGCGTTCCATCCGCCGAGCGACCGGTGCGAGCGCCTCAGAGAATGATACCTTCGCCGGCATCTGCTTCGTGTCGCTTACTGATGCCGGTTCACCGACCGTGCTCCCGACCGTCATCGGCGGTGCCTCTGGAACCCGCGCGCCTGCAGCCCGCGGGCGCATGACGAGGCGATCGACCAGCGGCCAGCACCACTCACCCAGGACGACGAGCGCGGCCTGTGACGGAACCGCATTGATGTTCGCGGAGCGGCGCTCGAGGCCGCGCAGGATCGCACGCGCGACCGGTTCGGCGGGAACGAGAAAGCGCGCAGGGGCGCGATTGCCCGTTCCGGAGGCTTGCGAAAACTCGGTGTTGACGGTGCCGGGATCGATGTAGCTGACGGCGATGCCGTCCCGGTGCAGTTCGCGGCGTAGTTGCGTGGCCGCGCCGCGGACGGCGGCTTTGGCTAAGCAGTAGGCGCCGAACTCCGGCAGCGGTACGCGCGCAAGCCCGGAACCGACGAAGGCAACGCCGCCGCGAACGTCGCGCAGCTCGTCGAGCGCAGCGCGCGTGAGGCGCAGCGGCGCCACCACGTGCAGTTGCCATTGCGCATCGAGGTCGGCTTGGGATTGCTCCAACAACCGCCCCGGTGCGCCGACGCCGGCATTGTTGACGAGGATGTCGACGCGCCCGAAGGCAGCCACGGTTGCCTCAACGATGCGCCTCGGCGCATCGAGCGCGCACACATCTGCCACGACGACCGTGCAGAGCCCACCGAATGCGTGAATCTCGGTGCGAAGCGTTTCGAGTCGTTCGGCACGGCGTGCGACGACGGTGACGCCGTAGCCGGCGCGCGCGGCGGCGAGCGCAAGCGCGCGGCCGATGCCGCTGCTCGCACCGGTGACGATCATCGCTTTACGGATAGAGCGCGCAGTAGCCACGGTAGAGCCCCTCAAGCCCTTGCGGAAGTGCAGTGTAATAGGTCGTTTCATCGACGAGCGGCGGGGGAGCAGCGACCACCCGGCGTTGCTCTTGGGCGAATCGTCGCAGTGCTTGGGCGACCGGTTTCGCGTTCCCATCGGCGTCGACGATGCCGAAGTGCAGTTCGTGGGGTGCGCGGTCGAACGGTGGTTGATCGGCAAGATCGCGCGCGTAGTCGGCAAAGCACCACCAGAATGCGCCCAGCGCCCCGCGCGCGTGCAGCCGCGCGATCGTTTCGTACGCGTAGCGCGCCATCTCTTCATCCGTCGCGCAAGCATAGGGAGCGGCGTTCTTCGGCAATGCATCTGCGCGCAGCAGCGCTTCGCCCGGCAGCGGCACGCGATCGCCTGGCGAGACCGTGCCGCGCGGCGCACCGGGATTGCCAAGCTCCGTGAAGAGCACCGGTTTGCCTGCGCATGCCGACGCAAGCTCGGCGAGAAACGGCACGACGTTGGGATCGAGGCGATTGCGAGCGAAGCTGCTGTAGACGGGATAGCCGTGCATGGTCGCGTACGCGAACGGCGCACAGAGGCTGGAGAGACGCAGGTTGCGATCTTGCGAGAGATCCTCGCCGTGCGTGCCGGCGCTGACCGGTCGCGCCGAACTCTCCTCGAGTGCGCAACTCAAGCGCGCGCTCCAACCCGCCGCATCGGCCGCGCTCGTGGGCTGCCGCAGATTGGAGAACTCGTTGCCTAGGTCCCAACCCAAGAGTGCCGGATGGGCGCAGACGCGTTCACCGAGTGCCCGCGCCAAGCGTTCCTGGGCGCCCAGGAGGTTCGGATCGGCATAGAAGTCGCCGATGCCGCAGGCGCGCTCTCGTCCGCCTGAGATGGTACGGAAGCGCCCGGCCGGCGTGCCGGGGTCCAAGGTCCACTCCGGCAGCCAGTTCACGCCGCTCATATGGCCGCAGAAGAGCGTGGGCATCCCGCGCAGGCCGGCCTCATCGAGTGCCGTCATCACCTGCTCGAAGTGTGCGAGTGCTCCGGCATCGATCTGCTCCGGGCTCGGCTGGAAGCTCTCCCAGCGCAGGAAGAAGCGCACGACATCGAAGCCGAGGGCGGCGATCTGCGCGAAGTCGTCGCACATCTCGTTCAGATCGAAGCGCTCCCACCAGGAGAGGGCGCTACGCCGAGGCCAGTAGTTGATGCCGAGCAAGAATGGGGGCATGGAGCCGCCTTTCGCCGCGGGATGCGAGGGCGCTTGCTCGTCCGGGGCGAAGCGCAGGCGAGCATGGCGCAGAGTAACCCGAAGCCGCTCGTCGGCATCATCATGGGCAGCATTACGGATATGGAGACGATGTCGGCCGCCCGTTTGCTGCTCGACGAACTCTTGATCCCCTGCGAAGTGCGGGTCGTCTCGGCCCACCGTATGCCCGACGAGATGTTCGCCTACGCGCAGGGCGCCGCAGCTCGCGGCATCCAGGTCATCATCGCAGGCGCCGGCGGAGCGGCGCACCTGCCCGGAATGACGGCGGCGAAAACGAGCCTGCCGGTCATCGGCGTGCCGGTGCCGACGAAGGCGCTCGGCGGGCTGGACTCGTTGCTCTCGATCGTGCAGATGCCCAAAGGCGTGCCCGTGGCCACGGTCGCCATCGGCAATGCCGCCAATGCGGCGCTCTTAGCTGCGCGCATCCTGGCGCTGCGCGATGTGTCCATCGCCGACCGCCTGAGCGAGTACACCAAGCGTATGCACGAGGCAGCGCTGACGAGCGATCCCAACGCGTGACGGGCCGCATCGGCGTCATCGGAGGCGGCCAGCTCGGCCGCATGCTTGCGCTCGATGCCAAGCGCATGGGGTATCACGTGAGCGTCCTCGACCCACAGGAGCACTCACCGTGCGGGCAGGTCGCCGACGAGCAGATCGTTGCAGCCTATGACGATCTTGGGGCGATCGAACGCTTGGGCCGCATGAGCGATATCGTGACCTACGAGTTCGAGAACATCGCCATCGGCGCCGTCGAGCATCTCGAACGAACGGGCCATCAGGTGACTCCATCGAGCGGCGTGTTGCGTACCACGCAAGACCGGCTCGCCGAAAAGCGCTTCGTGCGCGAGTGCGGCATCCCGACGGTGGACTTTGAAGCCATCGAACGCCTCGAAGATATCGCACGTGCGGCGATGACGATCGGCTTTCCCGCCGTGATGAAGACCTCGCACGGCGGATACGACGGCAAGGGGCAGTGGCGTGTCGAGGGCATGGCCTCGGCGCGAGCCGCCTTCGCGCAAGCGCGCGGCAAGACGCTCATCTTCGAACGGTTCGTGTCGTTTAAGCAGGAGCTGAGCGTAATCGCCACGCGCGATGCGCGTGACGCGGTCATCACCTATCCGGTCTGCGAGAACAGCCACGATAACGGCATCCTTACCATGACGATCGCTCCCGCACGTATTTCCGAAGCCGTTGCACGCCGGGCGCGGGAGGCCGCCGTGACCATCGGCCGGCGACTGCGCATCGTCGGCACCTACTGCGTGGAGTTCTTCTTGACGGAAAACGACGAGCTGCTGGTCAATGAGATCGCGCCGCGTCCGCATAACAGCGGGCACTACACGATGGACGTGACACCCTGCTCGCAGTACGAGCAGCACGTGCGCGCGATCTGCGAGCTGCCGCTCTCGCCGCCTCACATGCTGGCGAATGCCGTCATGTGCAACATATTAGGAGACGGTTCGGGGGACCGCCTCGGCGGCATCGCAGAGCTGCTCGCCGATCCGTCCATCGTGCTCCACGTCTACGGCAAGCGTCATGCCGCGCCGCGGCGCAAGATGGGCCACTTCACGATGGTGGTCGACGGTGCCGTGGACGATGCCGTGGTGGCGCGTGCTCAAGCCGCCCATCGTCTGCTCTTCTGGACGGCCTCTTCGTGACGCTCCTAATCAAAGTGTAAGGAGCGCGGTTTCGCCGGCAGGTCGGTGAAGGCCATCGGCCGGTCCCACCAATCGTGTTGTCGCCAAGCGAGTTGCGAAGGCGTAGGCGGCTCGGGAAGCCGCCGTTCGAGCGCGCAGGCGTATGCTTCAAGATAACGGTCGATCATCCGTTCGACCGAGAAGTTCGCAGCCACGTGTGCGCGGCAAGCGCGCCGTTCCAGCGACGCCAGCTCCGCCGTTCGCGCGACGGCATCATCGGTGGAATCGCAGAGAAAACCGGTGACGCCGTCGATGACGATCTCGGGGATGGAGCCCATGCGCGCGCCCAGGACCGGAGTGCCGCAGGCCATCGCTTCGATCAGCGTGAGCCCGAAGCGCTCGGGCCGGGTGGTGAGATGGACCAGCGCCAGCGCATTGCGCAGCAGCGCATCGCGAGCGCTCCGTTCCACCGCGCCGATATAGCGAATCTGCTCCCCGTCGAGGTGTGGTTCGATCTCCGTTCTGAAATAGCGTTCGTCCTGGGCGATACCGGCCAGCACGAGCGGCAGTTTCGTGCGCTGCGCCACCTCGATCGCGAGATGCGCGCCCTTCTCGGGGTGGAAGCGGCCGAGAAAGACGAGATACGCTCCCGGCCGGTCGACGAAGGTAAACTCGTTGACGTCGATGCCGTTGTAGGTGGTGGCAAGATAGGCGAGGCCGGGATCCCGGTCCGCATCGCTGATCGAACAGTAGAAGCTGCGCCAGGCGCAGGCGTAGTAGGCGGCTAAGATCTGCGGTGAGGAGAAGCCGTGAATCGTCGTGAGCAACGGCGGGGTTTCTCGCGCCAGCGCATAGGTCATCGGCTTCCAGTCGAAGTTGTTGTGGATGAGGTCGAACTCATCGGCTCGACGCAGGAGTTCCGCCGTGTGCAGCGCTCCAAACACCTCGCCGCTGAGCGCCGGATCTTCTTCGATGCCGACCGGGACGACCGAGGCGAGTTTCCCCTCAAACTGCGAGTTGCCGGCTGCAAAGAGCGTTACGTCGAGCCCGCGGCGACGCATGCCGACCGCGATCGAGTACGCGATCTGCTCCCACGGCCCGTAGCCGAGCGGCGGTGTGGGTCGAGAGATCGGCGCGAGAATCGCCAGGCGCAGACCGCGCAGGTCGTGGCTCACGCCGCAAGCGCGACGAGGCGACCGTCCTTGAGGACGCCCTGTGGCCGCGCGAGCGTTCGCATATCGTCCGCGATATCGCGGTCGAGCAGGAGCAGATCGGCAGGTTCGCCCACGGCCAGCACGCCGCGGTGCAAGCCGATGAGTTCGGCTGCGACCGCCGTTGCCGCATGGAGCGCCTGCTGCGGAGTCATGCCGAGCAGGCGGTGCATCAACTCGATCTCGTAGGCGTAGTTCTCGTGCCGGTTGTACGGCGTGCCCGCGTCGGAGCCGCCCGCGATCTTGACGCCGGCTTCGAACGCGCGGCGGATGTTGACGAGCATCGCGTCGCCGACGACTTTGGCTTTTTCTAGAACGTAGGCCGGCTGCGTCCCGTCGGCGAGGTGTTCGAGGATGCAGGTCGGTGCGGTGAGCGTCGGCACGAGATAGGCTCCCTGTGCTTTGAAGAGCGCGAGTGCTTGCTCATCGAGCATATGCCCGTGTTCGATGGATGTGACGCCGGCGCGCAGCGCATTCTTGATCCCTTCGGCACCGATAGCGTGCGAGGCGATGCGCAGCCCATGGCGGTGTGCCTCTTCGCAGGCGGCGCGCAGCTCCTCTTCGGTAAGCTGAGCGTTGCCCGGAACGGCGCCGGGCGTCAAGACGCCGCCGGTGGCGATGAGCTTGATGCAGTCGGCGCCGTCGCGCAACTGCTCGCGAACGGCTTTGCGGGCGTCCCAGGGCCCGTCGACTTGACGGCCCATGAACCATCCGTGCCCGCCCGTCATGCAGAGCACCGCTCCGGCGGCGCGTATGCGAGGGCCACTGACACGGCCGGCGTTGACTGCATCGCGAAGCGCCATGGCGATGGCGTTGGAGCTGCCCAGATCCCGGACCGTCGTGACGCCGGCTTGCAGCGATGTGCGTGCATTCTCGACTGCGTGCAGGAGCCGCTGATTCTGCGAGCTGCTCGTGAGTGCGGCCAGCGTATCGGGCTGTGCGCTCATCTCCAAATGCACGTGCGCATTGACGAGCCCGGGAGTGACGCAGTTCGCCTGCAGATCGGCGCCGGCGCCCTCTTGTGCCGCGAGGATCTGCGCGATGCGGCCGCCTTCAATGCGAAGATCGACGTTGCGCCCCGGCGTCTCGAGGGTTCCGTCGTAGAATACTCCGGCGCGGACGATCATGTGGCAGCTCCAATCCGGGAGGTTTCCAAGGCTTGGTAGGTCTTGCTCGTCAGGGGATGATCCAACACGCCGGCGATAAAGCGCGATGCAGCGCGTACGCGGTCGAGATCGACGCCCGTGTCGATGCCCAGACCATGGAGGAGATAGAGCACGTCTTCCGTGCCGACGTTGCCTGTCGCACCCGGTGCGTAGGGGCAGCCGCCGAGGCCTCCGCTACTGGCGTCAAAGATCGTCATGCCCTGCTGCAGAGCCGCATAGATGTTGGCTAGTGCCGTGCCTCGCGTGTCGTGAAAATGCATGGCGATCCGCTCGATCGGCAGTTTGGCTGCAAGCATCGGCACCAGCGTCTCCACGTGGCTCGGTACCGCCACGCCGATCGTATCGCCGATAGAGAGTTCATCGCAGCCCATCTCCATGAGCGCGACGCCGACATCGACGACCGCCTGGGGGCTGACCGCGTCGCCGAAGGGTGAACCAAATGCCGTCGAGACGTACCCTCGCACCCAGAGCCCATCGGCTTTCGCGCGTTGCACCACCTCGCGGAAGACCTCCAGGGACTGTTCGATCGTCATGTTGATATTGCGCCGGGTGAAGATCTGCGAGGCTGCCGTAAAGACGCAGATCGCCTCAACCCCGGCCTCTCGCGCGCGCGCATAGCCTTTGGCGTTTGGAACCAGCACGGGGTAGCGCACACCCGGCGCCTTGTGAATGCGAGCGAAAACCTCCTGTGCATCGCCGAGTTGGGGAATCGCTTTGGGACTGACGAAGGAGGTCGCTTCGATGTAGCGCAGGCCGGTCTGCGAGAGCAGATCGATGTAGCGTATCTTATCGTCGGCCGAGACGAGCGTGGCTTCGTTCTGCAGGCCGTCGCGTGCGCCCATCTCGCAGATGGTGACGCGCTTGGGCATCATGTCAACTCCACAAGCGCAGTTCCGGCGCTCACGATCTCCCCTTCCCGAACCAGAACCCGCCCGACGGTGGCCTTCCCCGTCGCTTCGATCCGATGCTCCATCTTCATCGCCTCCAAAACCACTAACAGCGCTCGCGCATCGACCGCTTCACCTTCGCCCACCGCGACCTTAGCGATCTTCCCCGGCATCGGAGCGCGAATCGTGCCGGCTCCGTCCGTTGCGCCGGCTGCGTGAGTGACCTCGGTGCTCGGTGGTGGTGCAAAGGCGAAGGTGAGCGTCTCTCCGTCGCGATGTAAGAGAAAGCCGCCGTGGTTGCGACCGATGCGTGCGCTGCATTTTAGTTCGCCCAGTTGCGCCTGCACCAGCTCGCCGCGCTGCGTGACGACGCATTCCCCCTGCAGAGCGCCTTCGAGCTGCCAGCGCCCGGTCCCAAGCCGCGAGGCGAGTACGGTTCGTTCGGCGTCGCCGAAGGCCAACGCCAGCGGGATGCCGGCGTCGCCGATTCGCCAGGGCATCCATCCGTTGGAGAGCAGCCCGCCGACTGCGGCCAGCAGGGTTGCGTCATCGACGGCGCGCGGTGCAAAGATGGACGCATCGAAGGAGTCATCCAGAAAGCGCGTAGTCGTCTGTCCAGCACGGAACTGCGGCTGACGGGCGATCCAGAGCAGGAGCGGCACGTTCGTCCGGATGCCCTCGACGCACAGATCGCGTAGCGCAGCGTCAAGGCGCACGATGGCTGCAGGGCGATCGCTGTCGAAGGCGATGAGTTTGGCCAGCATCGAGTCGTAGTAGATCGAGACGTCGCTGCCGTTGCAGACGCCCGCATCGACGCGAATGCCGGGCCCCTGCGGCGCCTCCCACTGCGAGATGGTGCCGATTGACGGCAGCATGCCCTGCGCAGGATCCTCCGCATAGATGCGGGCTTCGATGGCCCAACCGCGCGGGCGGATCTCATCTTGCTCCAGCGTCAAGGGCTGCCCGCCGGCGATGCGTAGCTGCCAATGCACGAGATCGACGCCGTGAACGAGTTCGGTTACCGGATGCTCGACTTGCAAGCGCGTGTTCATCTCAAGGAAGTAGTACGAGCCGTCTTCGTCCAGCATGAACTCGATCGTTCCGGCGTTGACATAACCGACGGCCTGCGCGGCCCGGACGGCCGCCGCTCCCATCTCTGTGCGTAACTCCGGGGTGAGCGCAACGGAGGGCGCCTCCTCGATGATCTTTTGGTGACGGCGTTGGATGGAGCACTCGCGTTCGCCCAGATGAATCGTCTTGCCGTACATGTCGGCGAGAACCTGGAACTCAATGTGGCGCGGCGCGGTGAGGTAGCGTTCGAGCAGCACCGCATCGTCGCCGAAGGCGGCGAGCGCCTCGCGCTTCGCCGCTTGCAAGGCTTCATCGAACTGCTCCGGCGTATCGACCACCCGCATGCCGCGCCCGCCTCCACCCGCACTGGCTTTGATGAGGATCGGAAAGCCGATGCGCTCGGCCCGGCGCAGCAGTTGCGCCGGCGCGCGTTCGTCGCCGTCGTAACCCGGAACGGTCGGAACGCCGGCCTTGCGCACGCAGTGCTTGGCCTCAATTTTGCTGCCCATCGTGGCCATGGCTTCAGGCGTCGGGCCGACGAAGATCAGGCCCGCGTCGATGACGGCGGCAGCGAAGGCGGCGCGTTCGGAGAGAAAACCGTAGCCGGGATGGATGGCATCGGCATGCAAACTCTTGGCGGCGGCGATGATCGCCTCGGTATTGAGATACGACGCAGCGGCGGCAGGCGGGCCGACGCAGAGCGCGTCGTCGACAAAGCGCAGGTGATAGGCATCGGCATCGGCTTGCGAATAGATGCCGAGCGGAACGATGCCCAGCTCGTGCGCGCCACGCGCGATGCGCACCGCGATCTCGCCTCGGTTGGCGATCAGCAAGCGGTGGATCATTCTGCAAACTCTGCGGGGCGGCGTTCGAGGAAGGCCCGTAACCCTTCTTGGCCTTCCGAGGTGGTGCGCTGAGTTGCAATTGCCTTGGCGGTGAGGTCGAGCGAGTCGTCATAGCCGGCCGCACACACATCGAAGACGAGGCGTTTCGCCGCAGCGGTGGCCTGCGGCCCGGCCGTACGCAGTTGCGCTAGAGTAGACTCGACCGCCGCATCCAGGGCTTCGGGCGCAACGACCTGATGCACTAGACCGATCGCGAGCGCCCGCTGCGCATCGAATCGCTCTCCGGTGAGAAAGAGCGCACGCGCGTGCGAGGCACCGATCTTGCTGATGACGAAGGGCGAGATGACCGCGGGGATGATGCCCAGCTTCACCTCCGTAAATCCGAAGAGTGCATCCTGCGCGGTGATGACGATGTCGCAGACCGCCGCAAGGCCTGCACCACCGCCCAGCGCCGCACCTTGAATGCGAGCGATGGTTGGTTTTGGACAGCGATCGACGGCGCGAAACATGAGGCTCATAGCGCGCGCATCGGCCATGTTCTCCTCGTGCGAGAGCGCAAGCGAACCACGCATCCATGCAATGTCGGCGCCGCCGCAGAAGACCTTGCCTTCGCCCGCCAGCACGACGGCGCGCACCGCCGGGTCGGCTGAGAGGGTGTCGAAGGCGGTGTGCAGTTCGGCGATGAGCGCTGCGTTAAAGGCGTTACGAACGTCGGGGCGCGCGAGCGTCACGCGCGCCACCCCGTGGGTGACCGAGAAAGTAAGCGTCGGATCGGGCATAGCGGGAAGGCGATTCGGCCTACAATCCGCTGCGGCCTGGGATACGTGACGACCGGGTGGCCCGGGTGGCCGTGGTCTGCTGGTATACGTGGCAGCTCTCGGCCGCCCTACGATCTGCGGCGGGTGCTCCGCTCTGCCCAATCGCCCAAAGCCACGGCCATGCTGCGCTATCGCAACGGGTTGCTCGTGGGCGTTGACCTGAGTCTTGCCTCGGGCGCAGCAACTGACGAGCACAAACATATCGAGGAGCCCGTCTTTTCATGCCGAATGACGGGCGTATGCGTGAACGCGCCTTGCCTGTGCAGCCAAGTAGTTACTCAAGTAAGAACCTTGCTCAACTCAAGCGACTTGCACGCAGACAGGAAGCACCCCCGGTTGCTGAAGTTGCTCCTTTGCCCGAGAAGAGCTACGATATCGTTTACGCGGACCCTCCGTGGTCCTATTACGGTAGCGCGATCAAGGATGCCGCTGCCGGCAAGCATTATGCGATGCTTACGGTAGATGAACTAGCAGGTCTCGATATTCGCCGTATCCTTAATAAGCGCGCCGTGCTTTTCATGTGGGCAACCGGACCGCGACTGCATTACGCCGTTAGTCTTATTGAAAAATGGGGGCTGCACTACCGAGGAGTCGCTTACGTTTGGGTCAAGATAAACAAGAAGGGCAAGGTTATTGTCGGGCAAGGCGTGGCGCCTACCTTTACCAAGCCGACGAGCGAGTTTATTCTTGCGGCTACAACCATGCCGACGGGGCGCCCATTCCAAATTCTTGATCTGGCTCACCCGCAGGTTATCTTGCACCAGCGTGCCGAGCATAGTCGTAAGCCGGCGGTTTTTCGAGATTTGATCGTGCGCTTATGTGGTGACCGGCCGCGTATCGAGCTCTTCGCAAGGGAGCGGGTAGATGGGTGGGATGCATGGGGCGTTGAGGAAGAAAAGTTTTCTAGCGTCCAGCCACGTCTTTTTGGCGCCTAAAGAGATAGCGGTCTATACATTCACCGATGAAGCGGGAGACTGCCGCGATGCCTTCGGGCGAATCGTAATTATCCCATAGAAAATAGTGCCCTTCTTCGATGAGGAACCTAAATTTAAGCGTGTATCGCGGATTCTTCGCTAATGCCCCAGTGAAAACCGTGAAAAATGGATGATATTCGAGGCCGAGTTTTTCTTGAAGGCGCCGAGTAAATCTCGACGTGTGATGCTTGTAAGCTCGTTCCTCCGCATTTCCCTCGTCTCCCTGATTTTTCACCTCAAAGAAGAGGCGTCTACCGCTAGGGGAATGCAGAATTTCTTCGTCTGGCTCTATACCCAACGGGCGTGATCTAGGGCGAGGTGGATCGCCTACTTCCGAGAAAATATCCCGTAGTGTCTTGGGCTTGCGGGTCACTATAATCTCTCCGCGTTGCTCGAAATCAGCAGCAGCCAGATGAAAAAGTTCCTCGCTCTTCAAGAATGTCCGGACGTTTCCTGGTTGAATTAGGCGGTCGGCGAGACGTCGGCTATCCAAGCTGCGCACCTCTCTTACTTGACATGCCTCGGTAGGAGCTACTTCGTGGTTTTATTGAGGCGCACCCGCGCTAATGTAATCGCCGGGTACGATCGCTGTGGGTCCTTCGCGAGGGTGCGTTCCCCCAGCAAGCTCTTTCCGGCAGTCGCGTGAGCCGAAATATGGCTTCCGCTGAGCGCAATCCAGACGCCGGGGAATACGAGGGACGCTTCGTCCACTCTACGCCCAACGCCGCGCTTCATCTCATCTCCGGTGTCGTATGGAGTTTACACAAGTGGTGCGCGACTTCGCACGGCGGATTTTCGACGCTTCCCAAGCGTGATAGCCAGAAGCAGCAGCACGAACGCGAGCCCGGCTGCCGCAACGATGCGCGCGACGCGCAGCGTGCGCACGCGATAATCGACGACGGTCGGGTGCAGAAGGTCGTCGTTCCAACGCATGACACCATCCGGCATGCGTATGCCGTTGGTCGTCACAATCGTTCCGGGCGTCGTTATCTCGAATCTCAAACGCACGATCTGCGCGGCCTGTGCCACGTCGTTGCCGACGTCGTGAGTGCCGACGGCCGGAGGAAGCACGAAATGCACGTGTGTCGTCGTTGAAAAGAACATCGATTTGCGCGAGATCGATGGGTGTACCGTCGCATTGGCAAAATAGCGGCCGCTGCCGCCCGGAAGCATTGTCCAGACTTGCGCCACGGGCACGATTTTGGTGGCGCGAACGACGAAATCACCATGCGCGTCGGTGGAAGAGACGATCGTCCACCCGGCATGTCTCGGCTCGATGTTCTCGAACGGATTGGTTGCGCTCATGGCCGACGCAAACTCGTAGAGCTGGCGATCGGTAACCGACGTGATCGTCACTGTTGCGGTGTGGTTGGCGTGAATGTCTATGCGCTCCACGGCGCTTTCATGACACCCAACCAGCGCTCCGAGCAAGAGTGCCGCAAGGCACGCGCGCGCACACCGCACTAATCAGCGACAACCCGCCGGAAGTAGAGTACGGCCAATCCCGCATACCCGATCAGCGAGCAGTAGAAACCGAAGGCAAAGCCGATCGCTCCTCCCGCAAATGCTGCGATCTCAGAGCCCGCCATCCACATGGCCACAAACACTCCCAACAGTGCGCAACTCACGCCGAAAGCAAGCGTCATCCGGCTATGGCTCAGCATGATGGGAAGAAACGGCAACGCACCTAAGGCCAACGGAATCAGCAACATGACGAAGCCCCAGAATCCGAACTGCATGAGCGTAAACGAACTGGCGCCTCCAAAGGGGTTTCCCCCTGCGGCAAACGGCAGCAGCGTACCGAGCGCGCCGAGAAGGCCACATCCGGCCAGGGCAATGCGCTCGCGCCCGTAGCGCTCGACCAAGGCCAGCGCCTGTGCCTTTGCATCGACCAAGGGATCGGTCCCCTGAGGTGGCTGCGAACCCGGTTCCATCGTGACTCTCCTAACTCAAGCAACATTCTCCATAGGAGCGAGCTTTTCGACCCCGGCTTGCCGGTTTCCGGCCTTACGGGGCGCGGCCCGGCAAGGTCATTCGGGGTTCGAACCCCGTTGGGGGCGCGAGAGGCGGGCACGATCGCTGAGGCGCTCATGTTGCCGTTGCCATTGGAGGCGATCGCAAAGCGACAATGCTCTGCATGATCGCAGCGAACAACTTGCGCGGAATCGCGACCTCCGCCATCTAGAACGTGACATAGCGACCGTGACTGACGACCTTTGCACCGATCTTGATCAGCTTCTCGCGCAGGCTCGTCAGCGACCAGTCCGCAATCGCTTCGGGAGTCGCGAGTGTGCGGTCGTGACGTAAGCGCAATGCATCGTTCACATCTTCATATCCCGCAAGTCTGCCGAAGACGGATTGACGGAACATGCCGACGAGTGCGTGCCGACCGTTCCTGCCCGTGCGTGCATCGGCGAGGAGTTCCCGACTGCCGGAGTCAATCCAAGTGCATCATCGAGTTCGCGATACGCAAGCAGACCCGCATCCGACGTGACAACTGATCCGCGAAACTCAAGCATGACATGACGGTTGAAATCCCGGCTGAGAACGCCGTTTGGATCTTCACCCGTCAGGTTCGTCACTTTGGCGTCACATCATCAGCGCAAATCACTTGCTAAGTATAGCAAACTCCCTGCGCGGCCGCATTGTTTTCGCAACCCCATCCGGTGAATGCGGCCAAAGTGTCCGCCGCCGAAGATGATGCCCATCGGAACGCGGCGCAGCACCCAGAGGTTGAGAACGCGATGCCGACGCAAGCGCCGCGCCCACTGCTGGCAACACATAGAGCGGGGCCCTGCCCGCCCCGCCGGCCAGTGAAACGACCGCGACGCCGAGAAGGCGATAGCGGCACCCAACCACGTGCGCGCGAGTGCGAGTGTCCATGCGGGTGCTCACATGCGAAAGACGCCGAACTCGGTGCGTGGAATCGGTGCATGCGCTGCCGCCGACAAGCCGATGCCCAGCACCCGTCGCGTATCCAGCGGATCGATGATGCCGTCGTCCCAGAGTCGAGCGCTCGAATAGTAGGGGCTGCCCTCCCGCTCGTATTTCTCGAGGATCGGTGCTTCGAAGGCCGCCTTTTCCGACGGGGTCATCTCGTCTTTGACGCTGGAGAGCACGCTTGCGGCCTGCACGCCGCCCATCACGCTGATGCGAGCGTTGGGCCACATCCACAACTGGCGCGGTGAGTAAGCGCGCCCGCACATGCCGTAGTTGCCGGCACCGAAGCTCCCTCCGATGACAACCGTGAATTTGGGAACCTCGGCGCATGCGACTGCCGTCACGAGTTTCGCTCCGTCTTTGGCGATGCCGCCGTTTTCGTACTGTTTGCCGATCATGAATCCCGTGATGTTCTGCAAGAAGACCAGCGGCGTGCCGCGCTGCACGCACAGTTCGATGAAGTGTGCGCCCTTGAGGGCGCTCTCACTGAAGAGAATGCCGTTGTTGGCGATGATGCCGACGGGATGGCCTTCGATGCGAGCGAAGCCGCAGACCAGCGTCGTTCCGTAGCGAGCTTTGAACTCATGGAACGCCGAGCCGTCCACCAAGCGCGCGATGATCTCGCGCACGTCGTAGCCGATACGGCTATCGCGCGGCACGACTCCGTAGATCTCTCTCGGATCGCAGGTTGGCGGCTGTGCGTCGCAGGTGTCCCACTGGATGGGCTGCTCGCGATGCAGGTTGGCGACGATTTCGCGTACGATGGCCAGCGCATGCGGATCGTCGTTTGCGAAGTGATCCGCTACGCCGGAGATGCGCGTGTGGACGTCGGCACCGCCGAGCTCTTCGGCGCTCACCTCTTCGCCGGTGGCCGCCTTCACCAACGGTGGACCGCCGAGGAAGATCGTGCCGCGGCCCTTCACAATGACCGTTTCGTCGCTCATAGCGGGCACGTAGGCGCCGCCGGCCGTGCATGAGCCCATGACGGCGGCGATCTGCGGGATGCGCCTGCCCGACATGCGCGCTTGGTTGTAGAAGATGCGGCCGAAGTGGTCGCGATCGGGGAAAACCTCTGCCTGTAGGGGGAGAAACGCCCCGCCGGAATCGACGAGATAGATGCATGGAAGGTGATTCTGCTCGGCGATCTCCTGAGCGCGCAGATGCTTTTTCACGGTCAGGGGATAGTAAGTTCCGCCCTTGACCGTAGCGTCGTTGGCGATGATGACGCAGTGTTGGCCCTCGACGATCCCGATGCCGGTGACGATGCCGGCCGATGCGCAGCCACCGCCGTACATCTCGTGTGCAGCGAGAGCAGAGAACTCGAGGAAGGCGCCGGCCGGATCGATGAGCTTGGCGATGCGCTCGCGTGCCGTGAGTTTCTCGCGCTTGCGATGCTTGGCGACGGCTGCCGGGCCGCCGCCTTCGGCGACCGTGCGCAGATGCGCCCGCAGATCGGTGACGAGCGCGTCCATGTGCGCCTGATTTTCACGGTAGGCTTCGCTGGTCCGGTCGATGTGGCTCAGAAGTACGCTCATCGTAGCGGCCTCATTCGGTGCTCGGTCGAGCGCTCCCGGTTGCGTTTCATCGCGCTCTCAGGACGCAGTGGCGGGAGGGCGCAGTAGACTGTCGTTAACGATGCCGGCGAAAGGAGCCGCGTGTACGATCCCAGTGCGGCCCGCAACGAACTCTCAATCATGAAACGCGGGAGTTTTCTCATCGGGGCCGGCAGCGGCGATCGCGTCGCCTGCTGTTGGTGAACGTAGCGGGCGGCAATAACGGGCTCAATTGCGTGGTGCCGCATGGCGACCGCATGTACTCGGTGCGCCCGCAGACCGGCATCGCTCGACGGAGATCCGGCAGACCGCATGGGGAGTCTTTCCGACGCTGCCTGCCATCGCTTGAGCCGGCGCCGGCAGCCTGCGAACATCATGGCGCTTCTTTCGGCAATTAGGACGCGCTAACATTAGTTAGGCTTTCCTAATTGCCGGGCGCTCCGATATTCTCCCTCTCCATGGGGCGATTTTTGGCGTATTGTGGACCTTTCTCGCAGGGGGCCAATCTCGCAGTGATTAAGAGTCGATCAAGAAACCGGGTGTATGCCTAGGCCGAAAGCCCTAGGTTTCCCCGAGAAGGCGGAGAGCGTGATCGATTCGATACTCCCCCAGCCCAAGCACCTTCGGGAGAGCGGTTTGCCCCCGAAGGCCACGCCGAAGAACTACTTAATGGCGTGGCTCTTGGTGATGCTCAACGAGCGTAACCTGCACGGCTACGAGATCATGAAGCTGCTGCGCGAGCGATTCAACGTCTCGACCGACCCGGGGACAATCTATCGAGCGCTGCGCCAGCTCGAGCGCGACGGCTACATCAGCTCTTGGTGGGACTCTAGGGAGCAGGGCCCGGCGCGGCGGGTCTATACCTTGATCGAGTCGGGCAGGCTCGCCTTGCAGATGTGGAGTGCGGCGCTCGAGCAGTACCGTACCCATCTCGACGCCTTCTTTGCCATGTACGAAGCTCCGGACGTCGTTAACGGGAGGCTTGCTCATCGCGGTTGAAGCCCGCGAGGATGCGATCGATCCTGTTTCTGGGCACCGGTGGTGCACGCTTTGTGGTCGCGCGGCAGATTCGCGCCTCCGGTGGCATGTGGTTGCGCCTGGGCGCGACTCAACTGCACGTCGATCCGGGCCCCGGTGCGCTGGTTCGCGCGCTCTCCCATATCCCGCCCTGTAACCCGCGGGAGCTGGACGCCATTCTGCTCTCGCATAAGCATCTCGATCACTCCGGCGACGTCAACGTAATGATCGAGGCGATGACGTCGGGCGGCTTCCGCAAGCGTGGCGTGCTCTGCGCTCCGCAGGATGCTTTAAGCGGCGAGTTCGTGGTATTGCCCTACGCGCAGAGGTTTCCCGAGCGCATCGAGGTGCTGCGGCCGTCCGCCGGGCCGTATCGCATCGGCGAGGTCGATCTCTTCACGTCACTGGCGCATCAGCACGCGGTTGAAACCTACGGTCTGCATTTTCGCCACGGTGACATGCGCATCTCGTATCTTCCCTGCGGCCGCTACTTTGACGAGTTGGCCGAAGACTACGCGCGGGCGGCCCCCGATGTGCTCGTCGTCAATGTCTTACGTTTTGCCGACGGCATGGATGTCGATCACTTAACGTGGGAAGATGCACAAAGCCTGGTCGAACGCGTGCGTCCGAAGGTGGTCGTCTTCCAGCACTTCGGAACGAAGATGTTGGAGCGCGATCCCTCGCGCTTGGCCGTCGATCTGGAAGATCGCCTTGGTCTGCGAGTGATTGCCGCCGATGACGGCCTGGAACTCGACCTCGACACGGAGGTGGCCGCCGTTGTCGCTTGAGATCGTTCGCCGGCAGGACGAGAGCGCCGAGCGTTTCCTCGGCGAGCACGAACGCGAAGCGTTGCGCACGTTCTACGGCTTCCCGGTCGTGCCGCACGAGCAGACCCATAGCGTGAGCGCGCTTGCCGACGGGGTGCTTGCGGGCGTCGGGCGCATGCGCATCAGCGCGTCCTTAGGCCGTATCGAAGCCGTGGTCGTCGAAGCAGCGCGCCGGCGGCGCGGTATCGGGCGCGCGTTGGTTGATGGCTTAGCGGAGATCGCCAGGTACTACAACTGCCATAAACTCACTATCGAAGTGCCGCATCGCAGTGCCGCGCAAGCGTTCTTCCAAGCATGCGGATTCCACGAAGAGGTCGTTCTCCCGCAACACGATTTTAAGATCGATATGGCCGTCATGCGAAAGTTTCTCCTCTAACGGGTCCGATTTATTTCGTAGCGCGGAAACGGCGGCGGTACCGCGCAATCCGAAGTACGCGCATGTGAAATCTTTCGGTGAGACGCTACATTGGGGAAAAGCGACGTGGATAGAACGTAAAGTATTTGGGTGTTTCGACCCATGCGCCGTTGCGATAGCGCAGCGTTGCCGTCGCCTTCGGTTTGGTAGGACAGCAGAGCGCAGCGGATGGTGAGTAGTACGGTCCGGTAAGCTGCACCGCATCGCCGCGCTTCCCATGCACGATGGTCGCGTTGAGTTCACAACCGTTTTCGATCGAGACGGCCGGAACGACCTTTCCGGTTTTCCCGTTCGTAGTAAATATAGTGATGTTGGCCGTGCCGCAGTCTGCGCCGGTTTGATGCGATTGAAAGACGAGCTGTTGTACGCCCGGCTGCATGAGTTCGGCAGCGCCGACGATTGACGCATCCTGCATGGGGAACCACATTGTCGGCGATCCGTTCGCTTTGGTCACGCGAGCGAGGGGCGCCCCATCGCGCGGCGATTGGTAGCGCAAGTGATAGGTAGCGCCGCTAATGGCGTAGATCGAAAGGTACCATTGATACGACGTCTGGCCGTAGGCGGCGCCCAGGCGTCGTTTACTAAGCACCGCGCGCCACTGACTGTGCATCGCTTCGCCCGCGAGATAGACGACTTTGCTCGTTACCACCGTCCCCGGCGGCACGGGCGCAAAGGTCACGTGAGCCGGTTCGCCGGCAGACGCGGGAAGGCCGATCAGCGCACAGAGCGCCAAGAGTGTCATTGATGCAATCGAGCGCATGTCAAATAGTCTCCTGCAACTTGCGAGGTCGCCCACCTTGCACGGTGCGTATGTCTTGCACGGTGCGTATGTATCGTCAGCCCGGGGTCTGCTCTTCGTTATGCTTAGCCGGTATTCCCCATATGGCTGAGTTTTTCGACCCCGAGTTGTCGGTTTCCGGCCTTGCGGGCACGGTTGCGGCGCTACGGCGGGCGAGTGCGTGGCGCGATGCGTTTGGGCGGCCGGCGCGCGGAGAAGTTCCGGCGCACGATCGGCGGCAGTCGATGGAGGCTGCGCAGCAGCGCCGGGTGCGCCTGCAGTTGGCCCTGGTAGAGGACGACGCGTCCGCCGGGGGCGCTTGCCGTCACGAACGCTCCTCCTCCGCCCACGCGGGCGCGAGCGCCGTGCGCGGTGGTTGTTACGGCAGCGTTGCCGAACTGCGAGAGGACCGGTTTGCCGGAGTCGTGTACGCCGATATCGGCACCTCCGCTGCCGATGCCGAGCGCCACATCGCCGTACTGCGATTCAAAACGCGCTAGGCCCGGGTGGAAACTTCCATCGTTGTAGTAGACGGAGCCCAGGCCCGTGGTCGCCTCGATCTGCGTTGCCGTGCAATGGTTGAAGATGAGGTTCCCAAAGGCCGAGCGTGCGCGCAACCGCGTAAAATCGGAGTTCTGCGCGATCAACGGTCCACGCAGAATCTGCACGAAGCCCGTTCCGCTCACGCGCTGCAGATGGATCGACCCACCTCCGACATAGGCGACGAACGTCCCGTTGCGGTAGCCGTTGACGGTCACGCGGCCGTGGCTCATGCGCAGGAAGAGCAGGGCCGTCTTCGCCGGCACGGTGACGATGGTCCGGCCGTATCCGCGGATCATCACGCCGCGATGCTCTCCGGGCGAGAGCGGGGGCAGGACGAAGGTTTCGGCCGGAACGTTGATGGGGCCGCGGCGCGTCGCAATCGAGCGCTGTGGCAGACGAAGTTGTTTTGGAACGTGGCCGGCGACCTCGACCGAACTGAAACGCGTCCAGTGGGCAGCGCCGCCGGTGACGATACGCACCTGGGGACGTTGCCAGGTGCGTATGACGAGGATGCCGCTGCGCATATGGACGTTGACGACGGGCGATGAGCCGATGTCGATAAGCCCCTGATTCGCGCGGGCCGCGCGAGGGGCACCGAGCACGACGGCAAAGGCGACGCAGGCGGCCCACACGGCCGCTCGTCGCCACACGATCCCTGACACGGGATGAGTGTAGCCCTCTGCTTGTCTCCCGGTCATGAGGGTTCTGTGAGGATCGGGTCGAGTTGCGGGAGCGTCACACGGAACGAAGTTCCTTCGCCCGGATGGGAGGTCGTCTCCACGCGTCCATCATGGACGCGCGCGATCGAACGGACGATCGCCAGGCCCAACCCCGTGCCGGCGATCTCGCGCGAGCGCGCTTTGTCGGCTCGGTAGAAGCGCTCGAAGATGTGCGGCAGGTCCTCCGTGGCGATGCCGGGACCGGAGTCGCTGACCTCGATCCAGACTTCTCCGTCTTGGGCGCCGACGCGCACCTCGATCGTGCCCGCATCCGTAAACTTGATGGCGTTGTCAATGAGGTTACTCACGCTCTGGCGCAAGAGACTTTCGTCTCCGAGCACGATGGAGTTGCCGCTGCCCGGATCGAAGCGCAGCGACAATCCCTTCGCGGCCGCCCGGTGCGCCGTGGCGCGGACCGCCTCACCCGCAACGTAGGCTAGCGACACCGGCTCCTTGGGAATCGCATCTCCGCGATCGGCTCTTGCCAGTGTGAGCATGCCGTTGACCATCGCTGCGAGGCTCGTGCTTTCGCGCGCGATCGTCTCTAAGCTCTCCCTGCGAATCTGTGGGTCGCCCTCACCCCAGCGCAGCAGGAGTTGCGCGTTGGCGTTGATGGACGTCAGCGGTGTCTTCAACTCGTGCGAGGCGTCGGAGATGAACTGCCGCTCGCGCGCGAAAGCCTCCTCGAGTCTGGCGAGCAGGTCGTTGAAGCTAGCCGCCAACCGTCCGATTTCGTCGTCGCGTCCGCCCCACGCGATGCGGCGGTCGAGCCGATCCGAGCCGATCTCACGCATGGCGCGAGCGAGCGCTACGATCGGATTGATCGCTTGCGTGGCCAAGAACATCGAGAGCAGAATGACGGCCGCCGCCGTGCCGAGCAAGATGACGGCCAGGGTCTGTTGGGTGGCCTGGAAGGTGCGGCGCAGCGCGTCCAGCGGCTCGCCGACGCGCACGATGGCGGCTTGACCGGAGCCCAGCGACAGATAGCGGCTTTCGACTAAGAACGGAGCCGTGCCGACGTTGACTTGACGAAAGGAGCGCGGATGCTTGGGCGAGACGGAGAGATTGGGCGGAAAGCGCCCGCTGCCGAGATTCGTGCTCTTATTAAGCACCTGCCCCTTGGTCGTATCGATCTCGATGAAGGTGGTCGGCGATGCCCAGGTGGAGATGCTGCTGCTCGAGATGATCCGGTCCAGCGGGCTCAAGCCCAGGTCTTCGAGGGAGAAGAGTTCAGGGCTCGGCGAGACGATCTCCGTCATCGTGTGAGCGATGCGTGCGCGCGCTTCTTGGTAGAGGATCGTTTGGAAGCGCCATGCGATCAGGCCGCCGACGGCGGAGATTGCCAGGATCAATAAGAGCGCATACCAGGCCGCGATGCGCCACCGTAAGGAGTGCGTCATCGGCCGGCGTCCACGGCGAGCGCGCTAATCCTTGATCGTGTAGCCGACGCCGCGTACGGTGGTGATGAGCTTATCGTCAAAGCCGTCATCGATCTTCCCGCGCAGGTAGCGGATGTAGACATCGATGAGATTCGAGTCGCCGAGAAAGTCGCTGCCCCACACGCCGTTAAAGAGTTCGTCGCGCGTATGCACTTTGTTACGATGCAAGAGCAGGTATTCGAGCAGCGCGTACTCTTTGCCGGTGAGCGCAATCGCCTGCCCGGCGCGATGGACTTCGTGACGGTCCCGATCCATGGCGACATCCCGGTATTCGATGATGTTGGTCTGCGGGGCGCGTTCGCGCAAGCGCGCTCGGACGCGCGCGAGCAGCTCTTCGGTGGCAAAGGGTTTGGTGAGATAATCGTCGGCGCCTACGTCGAGGCCGGTGACGCGGTCCGGCACGCGATCCTTGGCGGTGAGCATGATGATCGGCACGCGGCTCTTGGCGCGGATGCGCCGGCAGACCTCGATGCCGTCCATGCGCGGCAGCATCAGGTCGAGGACGATGAGATCGGGTTCTTTGAGCGCCTTCTCTAAGCCGCTCAGGCCATCGCGCGCAACGTCGACGTGGTAGCCTTCATGTTCGAACTCCAATTGAAGCACACGGCTGATCGCGGCATCGTCTTCGATCACCAGGATGCGGCGCTCGGCGCTTTTCTCCACGTGCGCTGCGTTAGCGGCCGACGGTGCGGGGCGGCCCGATCGGAGGCTGCATCGTGACCGAGAGATAGGCTGCCACGACGATGCCAAGCGCCAGCCACGCGAGGGTCATGGGATGCGAGATGACCCCCGCGCCGCTCAGAATGGCATCGCCGACTTGCGCGAAGAGCGGGCCGACATCGGTCGTCACCAGCAGCGCGATCAACCAGACGAGGACGCCGGCGCACGCGCCCAGCAAGCTCACCTCGAGCGGCGAGAACGGGAAGGCGGGGCGATAGACCGTCGACGCTAGGATGGCGTCGCGCAAGTCGGCCGGAGGCTCTTCGAGCGGTAGCGCGAGAATCGCTCGGTCGAGTTCGTCATCGTACATTATGATCGCGCCTCCTCTTCGGTTTGGCTCAGACGTTGTCGTAACTGCTCTTTCGCTCGAAAGAGATGCGTCTTGACGGTTCCCAGGGGTACGCCGAGGACCGCCGCGATCTCCTCGTATTGGTGCCCTTGGAGATGGTACAACGTAATGACGGTGCGGTACTTCTCCGGGAGCGCGTCGATGGCGGCCCGCAGGCGGCGGGCATCGTCGTCTGCCAGGACTTGGGCCTCCGGCCCCGGTGCCGTATCGGCGCGGTCGGCCAGCTCGTCTTGGGCATAGCGCTTGCGCCTGGCGAGGCGGTCGCAACAGGCGTGGTAGGCGATCGCCAGGATCCAGGTCGAGAACTTGGCGCCGGGTTTGAAGGTGCGCAGACTGCGGTACGCCTTAAAGAAGGTCTCTTGGGCCACATCGCGGGCCTCTTCGGCGTCGCGCAGGGTGCGCAGCGCCAGATGGTAGACGGCCCGGTCGTACCGCTCGACGAGCCCGGCGAAGGCGTCGCGCTCGCCCGACAGCGTCGCGGCCACGAGTCCGGCGTCCTGGGCGGACGTCGTCATCGTCGAAGGGAACGGGTGCTGCGCCACTGCTGCCGACACGTAGAGAGTACGGCGCAACGGCGTCGGAGGTTTCGGCCCGGAGCGCGAAACTTCAAGCGCATCTCGTCGTACATGGAACGACCTACCCTACGGAGGCAGAGGAGCACGAAGATGGCGTTCACCAGGAGAGAGAGGGTTCCCGGCTCGGCCGGTCGAGATCGGCAGGAGCAAGCCGCCTGTCGACGGAGCCTGCCATGATCGTCCCCGCCGTCCCCATCGTTGCGATCCTCTCGGTCTTCGTTGTACCGATGTTGCTGGTTGCATGGATCATCGCTCGGGTCTTTGCGCACCGGGAGCGCCTGGAGATGATTCGTCACGGCTACGTGCCGCCGTCGGATCCGCGTGGTGCACGTCGCGCAGCGCGCTGGGCCGATCCCTCGTTCGTCGATCCCTACGCGGCGGACATCTACGGCGCGCAGCGCCGGCTGCGCAAGGGCGTCCGGATCGCGGTGCTGGGGTTGGGGCTGACGCTAGCATTCTTGTTTGTAGGCGTCCGTTCGTATGGCGGGTTTCTCGGCGGGCCGAGCTTCCAGCTTGGGCCGTGGCTGCTCGGCGGATTGATTCCGATGTTCGTGGGTCTGGCGCAGGTGGTGACGGCGCTCTTAGAGGGGGCTCGCTTTGGGGGTATGGCGGCGCCGCCGACGAGCGGGTTTGGCGCATCCAACCAACCCGGCGGTTTCGCCGGTGAGCCTCCGCGCGCCGGATCGCCGGGGGCAGCCGGTTGGCGGCCGGGCGGATTGTCGGAGCTTCCCAAACCCCCGCAGCCGCCCAAGCGTTAGCCTCGCTCGCGCGGGAAAAGCAGAAGCTCGCCGGGGCGCACCCCGGCGAGCTTCTGCGTGAATGCTGCTAGGAACGAAGCTACTTACAAGAGACGAGAGCGATCGCCCATCCCGCAGCAGTTCTCGTTCGGACCAAGTATCCGTCCGTCGTACGGTCGTAGACCTGATAGCCCGCTCGTAACGCGTCGGCTAACGATTTGAAGACCATGAGCCCTGCCATGTGCGGTTCCTCCTTTCCGAGGTTTACTGTCTCTATAGCGTATAACGGCATTCGTGGCAAGAGAGTTCATGCCGTCGCCACGGATTTTCATAAAGATTTGGAGAAAGCTGTCAATCATGCCATCGCTCCAGACGCGCGCGCGCGTCCATGTCACGACGATCAGCGACCGGTGCGAACTTGCACCGGGTGTCGTGCTGCTTGGCTTGCATGCACCGGATCTCGGCAAAGCGGCACGCCCGGGGCAGTTTCTGATGGCTATCCCGCCGTCGGGCGCGGCGGCGGCGGTGGCGCTCGGCATCTATGAAGCGCGAGCAGACCGAGCGAGCATCTTGTTCTTCGTCTGCGGCAAGCGCACGAGTGAGCTCTCGACGTTACGGGTCGGCGATACGCTGGCCTGCAGCGGGCCGTTGGGCAATGGGTTCGACCTCTCCGCCAATCCGCGCGATGTGGCGATCGTCGCGGGCGGCGCCGGCATCGCTTCGGCCTTGCTCCCGGCCGAAGCGTTGATCGCTGCGGGTGCTCGCGTACGGCTCTACTACGGCGCACGCACGCAAGCGTTGCTGGTCGATGCGCAGCGCTTCGCCGATGCCGGATGCGAACTGCACGCAGCAACCGATGACGGGAGTGCGGGCCGTCGCGGATACATCACGGAACTGCTGGAGCAAGCGCAGGATCGTCCCGATATGGTGCTTGCATGCGGGCCGACGCCGATGCTTCGTGCGGTCGCCGACGTCGCGCGCCGGTTCGGTATTCGCGCGCAACTTTCGCTCGAAGAGACGTTTGCTTGCGGTGTCGGCGGTTGCTGGGGGTGCGTCGTGCCGTTGACGGCAGAGAGTGCCCAGGCTCCGAACTTTCCGCGAGAAGATCGCGGCGGCAGCGACGTCGTCTTTGCCCGAGTCTGCAAAGAAGGACCGGTGTTCTGGGCCGATGAGCTGCGCTGGTAACGACATGGGCCAAGAGACAGTGGATCTCTCCGTGCAACTCGGCTCGCTCACCCTTGCCTACCCGACGTTGATGGGGAGTGGGTGTTACGGATCGGGGCAGGAGTTTGCTCCGTTTGTGGATCTTTCGAGAATCGGCGGGATCGTCCTCAAGAGCGTGACGCGTCAGCCGCGACTCGGCAATCCGACGCCGCGTTTGGTACACACGCCGTCGGGCATGCTCAATGCGATTGGGCTGCAGAACCCCGGGATCGACTTCTACCTTGAACATGACGTGGCCACGTTTGCCGACCGTCCGTGTACGATGATTGGAAGTGTCGCCGGCTTCTCTATCGACGACTACGCCTACGTCTGCGAGCGGCTCGCGGCGCGTCGGGAGATTGCCGCCGTCGAATTGAATATCTCGTGCCCGAATGTGGCCAGCGAAGGCGAGACCTTTGCGTGCGATCCCCGCCTGACCGCAAGAGTCGTCGGCGCGGCCCGAGCGACGACCGATAAGCCGCTGATCGTCAAGCTTTCGCCGAATGTGACCGACATCGCGGCCATCGCTCGTCAAGCACAGGATGCCGGAGCAGACGCGCTGGCAGTCGTTAATACCGTGCGGGGCATGGCGATCGACGTGCAGACGTGGCAGCCGCGACTGGGCAACGTCACCGGCGGGCTCTCGGGGCCGGCGATTCGTCCCATCGCGCTCTTGGCCGTCTACGAAGTTGCTCGTGCCGTCACGATCCCAATCGTCGGGCAGGGCGGCATCGAGAGCGTGAGCGATGCGCTGGAGTTCTTTCTTGCGGGGGCGAGCGCGATCGGCATCGGCACGGCGAACTTCATCGATCCACGTATCCCGGAGCGCATCGTCGATGGGCTGGCAGCCTACTTGCGGCAGCGCAACCTCCACTCGATTCGCGAGATTGTCGGCAGGGCGAACGTTGGATTCGCCAACGCGCACCAGTATGAAGGAGACGAAGACTGATGGCAGGCTTGATCGTGGCGCTCGATGTGGATGCACCGCAAGATGCAGAACGCTTGGTGGATCAACTCTACGAACTCGATCTGCTCTATAAGATTGGCCTGGAGTCTCTCTACGGGTACGGCGAACGCATCATTTCGTATTTGGAAGCGCGCGATGTCCGGTATTTCGTGGATGCCAAGCTCCACGACATTCCGCGGACGGTGGGTGCCGCCGTCCGCCGGCTCGTGCGTCCCGGTGTGCGAATCATCAACGTGCATGCTCTGGGCGGCGACACGATGATGCGCGCGGCCGTCGAGGGCGCCCAAGAGCGTGCCGTAGAGCTAGGGATCGCGCCGCCGATGATCTTTGCCGTAACGATCTTGACCAGCATCGGTGCCGAGGAGCTCGGCGAGTTGGGTTTGAGTGGAGGCCTAGGGCAGAACGCCATGCGCCTGGCGGCGCTGGCGCGCGATGCCGGTTGCGCGGGCGTGGTCTGCAGCGCGCATGAGGTGCACGATCTCAAAGAGTTTTTCGGAGCGGACTTCTTGACGATCACGCCTGGAATCCGTCCGGGCGGCAGTGCGTTTGGCGACCAGAAACGAGTCATGACGCCGGCACAAGCCGTCGCTGCCGGCAGCGACTATATCGTCGTCGGGCGACCGATTCTCGATGCCGAGGATCCCGTACAGGCGGCGCGAGCCATCCTCGATGAGATGCGTGCAGTTCCGGTGCGCGCGTGAGCGTCGATATCCTGGCGGCCTTACGGCAGCGCGGAGCGTTGCTGGATGGGCACTTTCGCTTGAGCAGTGGCCGGCACAGCAATCGGTTCATCCAGAAGTTTCGTATCCTTGAGGATCCGGCGCTGGTCGAGCCGATCGCCCGGGCGCTGGCGCAGGCGTTCGCCGCGCAGCGTCCTACGGTGGTGGTCAGCGCAGCGGTGGGCGGCATCATCCTCGGCTACGAAACGGCCCGGGCTCTTGGGACGCTCGCCGTCTTCGTGGAGAGAGAAGACGGGCAACCCGTGCTGCGCCGGGGTTTTCAGTTGGCCGCGAACGATCGCGTGCTGGTGGTCGAGGATGTCGTTACCACGGGTGGATCGGTCCGCGAAGTGCTCTGCCTGGTGGCGGCGACGGGCGCGACGAGCGTCGGCGTCGGGGTGATCGTGCGGCGTGCGGCCGTCGACTTCGGCGTGGCCACCCATGCCCTGGTGGATCTGCCGGTCGTCTCCTACGACCCGCAGGAGTGCCCACAGTGCGCAGCGGGCGAGCCGATCCTCGATCCCGGCTCGCGCCGAAGCGGAGCCGCGCGTTAGGCATGCATGTGCGCCGGGCACGTGCCGAGGATCAAGCGTTCATCGCCGATCTGGGTGGGCGGAGCGTCGAGGCCAGTGCATCCTCGTTGCGCCCGGCCGGCAACGCTGAACTCGTCGCGAACTTCGCGGCGCTCCTCACCTATGCGCTAGGGCGAGATCACGCGATCTTGCTGGCGGAGCGGGAGGGTCGCCCGAGCGGTTTCGCCCTGCTGATCTTCGATCTGCCCGACGAGGTGACCGGCGTGCCGCAGGCGTTTCTGGCCTACATGGCCGTCGAGCCGGCGCACCGGTGCCTGGGGACCGGCCGGGCGCTCTTGCGCGCCGCCGAGGATGAGGCCATCGGGCGCGGCCTGCCGTATATCTCGCTGATGGTGACCGAAGAGAACGAGGCGGGGCGCCGGCTCTACGAAGGCGCCGGCTACGCGACCGAACGGAGGCTGCTCTGCAAAGCCCTGTAGGCGAACGGGCCGCCGGTGGCCTGAACTGGCGGCGGATCGGCTGGAGCGCGCTGGGGATCGCCATCCTGGCGGCGGCGCTCCTGCTGGCTGCGCGAATTCCACGGACGCTGACGATCTTCGGCATCGCAGCCTTTATCGCGTTCGGTTTGCAGCCGATCGTCTCGCAGTTGGAACGCCGTCGCATCCCGCGTCCCATCGGTGTTGCGATCGTCTTCGCCGTGCTCATCGCGCTCGTGGTGATCGGTGCGATCGTGATCGTTCCAATGACGATCGCGCAAGCGGCTGCCCTGGCTGCCAACGCGCCCACCTATGCGCTGGCCGCGCATCGGTGGACCCTCGGCGTTCAAACGTCGTTGCAGATGCACTTCCCCTGGCTGCACATACCGACGAGTTCGTTCGATATCAGTCACTTCGGCGGTAAGCGTTTGGCGTTGCTTGCCGACATCGGATTATCGTCGCTCGGGACCATCTTGCTCAACACGGCAACGGCCGTGTTCATTGCGATCACCGCGGTGATTCTCTCCATTTTCTTCCTCCTCAACGATCGCCAGATCGCTCACGGCTTCGTAGCGCTCTTCCCGGCCGGCCGGCGGGGGACGGCCCTGCGGCTGGTGGCTGAAGTGACGAGCGTCTTCGGCAGCTACATCTCCGGGCAGGTGATCGTCAGTACGATCACCGGGATCGTGGTCGCGGTCGGCAGTGCCGTCGTCGGCTTTAAGTTTCCGGTGATCCTCGGGATTATCACGGCGATCGCCTACGCCATTCCGATTCTCGGCATGTTGATCGCGCAGATTCTGGCGGCGTTGCTCTGTGCGCCTCAGGGCTGGGCCGTGGTGCTCTGGGTGCAGGCTATCATGTTCGCCATGGCGCGGATCAGCGATAACATCTTGGTGCCCAAGATCATGGGCAACTCCGTCGGCGTTCCACCGATCGGCGTCATGTTTGCGGTGATCGCAGGTGGGGAACTCTTCGGCTTGCCGGGGCTGCTCTTGGGCATCCCCGCAGCCGCTCTGGCGAAGATTCTTTGGCGATACTTCGTCGCTCCGTACCTCAACCCACCGGGCGACGAGGCGACGGGCCGCGAGCTTACATCGTCTGCGGAGCGCTGACGCCGAGCAACCCGAGCGTTCGCGCGAGGATCGTCTGTGTCGCGCCGCAGAGCGCCAGGCGCGCGATGCGTATCGACGCGTCTTCGTCGAGCACGCGGCACTCCGTGTAGAAGGTATGAAAATCCGCAGCGACGTCGCGCGCATAGCGAGCCAGGCGATGGGGAGCGAGCGCATCGACGACGCCGAGCACAACCTGCGGGAACTCCGCCAGCCTGCGCGCAAGCGAGAGCTCCGCCGGTGATGTGAGCGCGGCGAGCGCCGTTTCGAGTCGGCCGAGCGGCGCGTCCGTCAACTCCTGCAGCAGGCTCCGGTCGCCGGCTTGGGCGCGCTTAAAGATGGATGCGATCCGCGCATGGCCGTACTGCACGTAGTAGACGGGGTTGTCGTTATTTGTTTGCAGCGCGAGCGCAAGATCGAAGGTGAGCGGTTGCTCCGGCGCCAGCATCGTGAAGAAGAAGCGCGCGGCATCGATGCCGACTTCGTCGAGAACCTCATCCAGCGTCACGATCTGCCCGGCTCGTTTGCTCATGCCGACGGGCTCGCCGTCGCGCAGAATCGCAACGTGTTGTGCGATCAACACGTCGAGATGCCCGTCGTATCCTAAGGCCGCAGCCATCGCTCGCAGACGCCCGATATACCCATGATGATCGGGGCCGAGGATGTCGATCACGCGCTCCGCGCGCTGCAGCTTGTCGTAGTGGTAGGCGATATCCGGGCAGTAGTAGGTGGGACGGCCGTCCGAACGGACCAGAACGCGATCCTTATCGTCGCCGAACTGCATGGAGGTGAAGTAGACGGCGCCGTCCCGTTCGTAGGTTAAGCCGAGGCGGGTCAGGTGCTCGAGCACCGCGGTAACGCGGCCGGCGTCGTGCAGCTCGGCTTCGCTCTGCCAAAGATCGTAGACGATGCCGAACCGCTGCGCCGTGGCCTGCTGCTGCGCGACGATCGCATCACGGGCAACGCGCGAGAAGTGAGCCAGCCACTCGCTCTGCTGGGCCCCCACCCAGCGCTCGCCGTCAGTCTGCGCGATGGATGCCGCGATGGGGTGCAGATAGTCGCCGGGGTAGCCGTCATCGGGGAAGGGATACTGCGCATCGAAGCACTGACGATACCGCGCGTAGAGCGAGCGTCCGAGCGCGTCGATCTGGGAGCCTGCGTCGTTGACGATCCACTCGACGAAGACCTCGTAGCCGCAGCAGCGCATGGCGTTGACGAGCGCGCCGCCGATGGCTAGCGCCCGGCCCTGTACCACGACGAGCGGCCCCGTCGGGTTGGCGCTTCCAAACTCAAGCGATATGCGCCCGCTGCGCTCCCCGGTTTGCCCAAAGCGTTCCCCCTGCCGAAGGATGTGGGCGAGCGATGCATGCCAGACGGGCGGCGCCAGTCGCGCGTTGATGAAACCGGCGGTGGCCTCAATGGAGGAGAAGAGTTCGCGCAACTGCGGCTGACGCGCGTAGGCATCGTCGATGATCGCTTGGGCGAGCGGCTGCGGCGCGCTGCGCGCGATCTTGGCGTAGCCGAGCGCGACGTTGGTCGAGAAGTCTCCAAACTCCGGTCGACGCGGCGCCTCAAAGGTGACCCGCGGTCGCTCGGCCGCGGGGAAACGCTGCGCCAGCCCCGTTTCGATGGCGCCGGCAAAGATGCGCAATGCGGACTGCGGCAGCGGTTGGCTCGTCATACTAGTGGTGGTAGGGTTCATTGCGGGTGATCTTCGCCGCACGGTAGAGCTGTTCCAGCACCAGCATGCGTGCCCACTCATGGAGCAAGGTCAAGCGAGAGAGCGACCAGATGAAGTTCGCTCGGCGATGGAGGCGTTCGTCGGCGCCGTAGGTGCCGGCCACGATCAAGGTCAGGCGCCCGCTGCCGTCGATCTCGCTCAGTCGCACAGCGAGCTCGTGGCTCGCGAGTTGGATGCCTTCACGTTCGAGGAGCCACACGCGCTCGTCGGGGCGAAGGAGCTTGAGGATCCGGTCCGCTTCAAGCCTCATCGCATCGATCGGATCGTCGCGCTCGCCGGCGCGAACCTCGGTTTCGTCATAGGCATAATACGGGCGCAGCCGGGTGCGAAACTCTTCGCACGCCGCTGCGACGTACCTGGTGCGTACTCTTCCGACCGCGATCAGACGCAGGTGCATGAGGGCGCTCCATTCGACGGGTCGAGCGTGCGCGCCCAGGTGGCTGCGCCGCGGCGGCAGGCATGGCCATCGAGTTCAAGCAGCGCCAGAGCCGCGAGGACGGCGGAGCACGGTGCGTGCGCGGCGGCGACCAGATCGTCGAGCGATTGTTCGCCGAGGTCGAGGGCGGCGAGGATGGCCGGCGCGACCCCGCCGTCGCTGCCGGCAGGCGGGCGACGCTCCGCGGACGGGGCTTCGAGGCGCTCGGCCGCCGGAGCGAGCCCGAGTGCCTCCAAGACGTCGTCGGCGTTGCGGGCCAGGGTCGCTCCGTCGCGCAGAAGCGCGAGGCACCCTTGAACCTGCGGACGGTCGACGTCGCCCGGCACGGCCAGCACCGGGATGCGTCCGGCAGCCCATCCGGCGGTGTTCAGAGCGCCGCTTCGGGCCGGCGCCTCGATGACGACGAGCGCGTCGGCGAGCGCCGCGACGATGCCGTTGCGTGCCAGGAAGTGCCCCGGCCTCGGCGGCTCGTCGGGGGCGAACGGTGAGAGCACCGCGCCGCCGGCCGCGAGCATGCGCTCGGCGAGCGGCAGGTTCCGGCGCGGAAAGAAGCGTCGATGCCCCCCGCCGAGGATGCCCAGCGTCGCTCCGCGGGCGTCCAGCGCCCCTTCGTGAGCGGCAGCGTCGATTCCTAAGGCCAAGCCGGAGAGGATGGCGCAGCCCGCGCGTGCGAGTTCGTAGGCCATGCGCCGGGCGATGTGCCGGCCGAGCGGCGTGGCGGCGCGCGTTCCGACGATGGCGACGCACCGCCGGGTGAGCCCGGCCGGCGTACCGCTGCACCAAAGCTCCGGGAGGCTTACCTCAGGGTCGAGCGTGCCGCGCAGCTCGGCGATCCGCTCGCGGGCGATGACGACGGGGGCGACCATGCTGGACCGATCCCACCCCGGCCGGCGAGCAACAAGGCTGCTCCTTGTGCTGCCGCCGGGGGGAATCCACGTTGCCCCAGGGAATAGGCGGGCCAGTTTCGGGCGACCGGTTGGTGCCGCCCATTCCCGGAGGAGACCCTGTGGCGTCAGAAGCCTATTGCGTGAAGTGTAAGACGAAACGCGAAATCCAAAACCCCGAACAGATCACGATGAAGAACGGACGGCCGGCAACCCAAGGCAAGTGTGCCGTCTGCGGAACGAAACTCTTCAAGATCGGCGCCGGCAAGTAGCGGTCGCAACGACGCCGCAGAGCGGGCCGGTTCTCCGGCCCCTTTTGCTTTCCCAAGCGCCAGTGCAGGCCGTCAAGCAGATCATATCTTATCTCGCGGGCCTTTTCGGTCGCTTCGTCGTTGCTCTTCGGTCACGAAGCTACGGCTTCACTCCCTCCTCGCGCCTAGAATCGACTCGAAAATTCCTCGCGATCTTAAGATACGCTCTGCTTGACGGCCTACACTAGTGCCGTATAATGGGCAAGCCCACAAGATGTGGGCTCTGCTTCGATGAGGGATCGCCGCTGATCTGCCCAACCTGCCGCAAGAGCGAGACCCGCGTCGTCGACTCGCGCGATGACGAGACCGTGGTTCGTCGCCGCCGCGAGTGCCTCGACGCGCGCTGCAAGCATCGCTTTACCACCTACGAGCGGATGGAGTCCCCTCGTCTCTTCGTCGTGAAGAAGGACGGCCGTCGCGAACAGTACAACCGCGAGAAGATCCTCTCGGGCCTACGCCGCGCCTGCGAGAAGCGCCCGATCTCCGAAGCGCAGATGGAGGCGGTGGCCGCCGATTTGGAGCGCGAGTTGTTTGCTCGCGGTGAGAGCGAGGTGCCGGCTACCCTCGTCGGCGAGAGGCTCATGGATGCGCTCAAGCTGCTCGACGGCGTCGCTTATATCCGGTTTGCGAGCGTCTATCGTTCGTTTCGCGACGTCGAAAGCTTTCGCCAAGAACTCGCGGCACTGCTCTCCAAGTGAGCGTGCGCGTGGCGTTGTTACGCTTGCCCGAAGGTGAAGGGCTGGTTGCGCCGTCGTACATGAGCGCTCTGGCCGCAGGCGCCGACCTGTGCGCGGCCGTGCCGGACGATCTCGTGCTGGCACCCGGTGATCGTGCGCTGGTGCCGACGGGCTTTGCGATCGCGCTACCTGCGGGCTTTGAAGCCCAGATCCGTCCGCGCAGCGGCCTGGCACTGCGACACGGGATCACCTGCCTCAACGCTCCCGGGACGATCGATGCCGACTACCGCGGCCCGCTGCAGGTGATTCTCGCCAATCTCGGGGCGGATCCGGTATGCATTCGTCGCGGGGATCGGATCGCGCAACTGGTGGTGGCGCCGGTTGCCCAGGCGGTCTTCGAAGAGGTCGTCGCGCTGCCGGCCAGCGCGCGCGGCGCAGCGGGGTTTGGGAGCACGGGAACATGAAGGTCTACATCGTTGGTCAGGGTGCGGTCGGCACGTTCTTTGGCGAGCGTCTTCGCAGCATCGACGTGGAGGTGGTCTATGCCCCCCGCGACCTCGACGCGGTGGTGCCCTACGCTGCCGACGTCGCGATCGTCGCCACGAAAGCCTACGACACGGCCGGGGCGATCGCGACGCTGCAGCGTGCCATCGTTGCAGCCGAGAGCTGCGTCTTCATGACGCCGCAGAACGGCGTCGGGAACGAGGAGCAGTTGGCGCACGCCTTTGGAGCGGAGCGCGTCGTGGCAGCGGCGCTTACCGTCCCGGTCGGTCGCGCTCGCGATGGGCGCGCGGTTGCCGTGCAGGCGGGAGGCCTGGCGCTGGCTCCGCTCGGGAACAATGCTTTTAACTGGCTGGTCGCCACGTTTGCAGGTGCCGGCCTCGACGTGCGCGTCGTCGAGAGTTGGCGCAGCCTGAAGTGGAGCAAGCTCCTTCTGAACGTCATCGCCAACGCGAGCTGTGCGATCCTCAACGTGCTGCCCAACCGTTTGGTCGATTACGACGATATCTTTGCGTTGGAGATTCGCGCCGTTCGTGAGGTGCATGCGGTGATGCGACGGCTCGGCATCGCCGCCATCGATCTGCCGCGCTATCGCGTGCGCGCCTTACAGGTAGTGGCAGCGCTGCCGATATCGTTGGCTTGTCCGATCTTGGCTCGGCGCATCGCCGGCGCGCGGGGAACGAAGGCACCTTCGTTGCTGCTCGATCTGCGGGGCGGTAAATCGCGCACGGAGGTCGAGGTACTCAACGGCGCAGTCGCGGCGCACGGTCACCGCTGCGGTGTCGCGACGCCGGTCAATACGGTCTATGCGCGCGTCCTCGGGGATATCGCGCACATGCCGCAACTATGGGCGAAGTATCGGGAGCGCCCGGAGGTCTTGGCCGCGGAGGTGGCGGCCGAAGTGCGGCGTACGAAAACCGTGTAGGTACGCCGAGAAGAAGAGGAATCATGCGCGATCCCAATGTCCCCGAATCCTTGGAAGGCTGGTGGATTCTCCATCGCATGTTCGCGCTTGACCGGCGCGCGTGGGACGCCCTCACGGAGAAGAAGCGCTCGCGCTACGCGCAGCAGGCGGCCGACCTCGTCACACACCTCCAGAGCCAGGGTGAGGGGGATTGTGCCCCCGTTGCATTGGTTGGGCACAAAGCCGACCTGATGCTGACGCATTACGCCAAGACGTATGAAGGCTTGCTCTATGCGCAGATGCTCGTCGACAAGTTGGACCTGCGCAGTTGCCTGCGGCCGCGCGACTCCTACGTGTCGGTCCTCGAGCTTGGGATGTACGATGCGACCGCCAAGATTCACGCGGAGCTGACCGCCCGAGGGCTCGAACGCAACTCGCCGCAGTGGATTGCCGCCTTTGATGAGCTGATCCGCGAGCAGGGGCGTAGCCCTTACGTCGGCGAGCGCCTCTGGGCGAAGGCGCCCAGGCGCCGTTACGTCTGCTTCTACCCGATGGACAAGCGTCGCGGCGAGGCGCGGAACTGGTATGCGCTGGCCTACGGCGAGCGTCTGCGCATGATGCACGAACACGGAAAGATCGGCCGCTCCTACCAGGGTCTGGTCACCCAGGTGATCTCGGGCTCCATCGGCTTCGATGACTACGAGTGGGGCGTGGATCTTTATGCGGATGATCCCCTCATCTTTAAGAAGCTCGTCTATGAGATGCGCTTCGACGAGGCGAGCGCCCAGTACGGCGAGTTTGGGCCCTTCTGGAGCGGGGTGCAGTTTGCGCCCGAGCAGTTGGGGGTCTTCTTGACGGGGGATGCCGTTCCGGCGTTGCCCTAAACCGGCCGGCCGCCGTTACGGCTTGACCTTGTTGCGAAGCCGCGAAGCGGCAGCCCCTCCGACGACCAGCGCAGGATGCCGCCGGTCAGGTTGTAGACCGCTTGCTTGTTGATGGCGGAGAGCAGGAAGCGTTGCGCCTTCCCGCTGCGGGCGCCGGAGTGGCAGATGCAGATGATCGCGCGACCCGCGGGCAGTTCACGGAAGCGTTTGGGCAGCTCACCGAGCGGAATGTGCAACGCACCCTCGACGCGCGCTGCCTCCCATTCGTTCAGCTCGCGAACGTCTAACAAGAGCGCGCCGTCGGCGAGGTGGGCCTGTGCTTGAGTGGGAGTGACTTCCGGTAACATGTCGTTATTGTACCGTATTTCTCCACCGGCTACGCGGCGCGGCCGTCGAGTCGCTCCAGGCTGCGGTACTGGATGGCTTCGGCAACGTGTTCGCTGCGAATCGCGTCGCTATCGGCCAGGTCGGCGATCGTGCGGGCCGTTCTGGCGATACGGTCGAGGGCGCGGGCCGAGAAACGACGCTTCTGACTCGCCTGGGCGAGCACGCGCATGGCGGCATCGTCGAGCAGGCACCAGCGGCGCACGGCGCTGCCCGGGATCTCTGCGTTGCAGGCGATGGCGGCATCGGCAAAGCGCGCGCGCTGGCGCTCTCGCGCAGCGACGACCCGGGCGCGAATCGCCGCAGAGCGTTCCGCATCGTCCATGCGCGTCATTTCGTCAAACGGGACGCGCGCGATATCGATCTGCAGGTCGATGCGATCGAGCAGGGGACCCGAGAGCCGTCCCACGTACTTGGCGACGGTTGCATCGTCGCAGCGGCAGTGCCCCGTTCGCGTGCCGCGATAACCGCACGGGCAGGGATTCATCGACGCAACGAGTTGAAAGCGCGCGGGATAGGTAAACGTGCCTGCAGAGCGAGCGATGGTGACGGTGCCTTCTTCGATCGGCTGGCGGAGCACTTCGATGGCATGACGTGAAAACTCCGGCAGTTCGTCTAAGAACAGAATTCCGTTGGTGGCGAGACTGATCTCGCCTGGTTTGGCCAGCGCTCCGCCGCCGACGAGTGCGATCTGGCTGATGGTGTGATGAGGGAAGCGAAAGGGGCGCGCGCGCACGACGCCGGCGTGCGCGCCGAGCAGGCCTGCGACGCTGTATATCTTCGTCACTTCGAGCGCTTCGCCAAGCGACATCGGCGGCAGGATCGAGGGCAGACGCCGTGCGAGCATCGTCTTGCCGCAGCCGGGCGGCCCCAGAAAGAGCAGGTTGTGGCCACCGGCCGCTGCGATCTCGAGCGCGCGCTTGGCGCCGCTCTGTCCGCGCACATCGGCGAGATCTCCATGCACGAGTTCGTCTGCCGGTTCGAAGGCCGGCGTGCCGCTGCAATGGCGCCACTTCGCGCCTTGCCCGAGCACGACGCTGACGGCATCTTGCAACGTTGGCACCGCATGGATCTCCATGCCGCCGACCAGGGCGGCTTCAGCGGCGTTGGCTTGCGCGACGATGAGCTTGGTGAAGCCGGCGGCGCGGGCGCCCAGCACCATCGGCAAGATGCCGCTGCCGGCGCGCAGGCCGCCGTCGAGGGCAAGTTCGCCGAGTGCAAGATACTCGCGCAGCGCCGCGCGATCCACCTGTTCGTCGATGGCCAGTAACGAGAGCGCGATCGCGAGGTCGAAGGCGGGGCCGGCTTTGCGAACGTCGGCCGGCGAGAGATTGACGAGCAGTCGCCCCGCCGGATAGGCAAAGCCCGAGTTAAAGATGGCGGCGCGTACGCGTTCGCGCGCTTCGCCGAGGGCTCGATCCGGCAGCCCGATGATGGAGAACGACGGCGTACCGGGTGAACTGTCGGCTTCGACTCGTACGACGTAGCCCTCGATCCCGAGCATCCCGGCGGAGAAGGCGAGCGAAAGCATGGCCTCGCTCTTCTGCGCGTTGCAACGCTGCCGGCTAGCCGCAGGCTGCCGAGCGGCCTCCAACAACAAAGGGTTCGGGCTTGCGCGCGCCCATACTCTACGGCATGGACGCTCCAAGCCCGTGGCAGCCCCTCTCGGGGTGCCGCGTTGTCGCACTCGTCACAAACATCCCCGGCCCTCTGGCTGCGGCAGAGCTGGCGCGCCTCGGCGCCGAGGTCATCAAGATCGAGCCGCCCCTGGGCGACGCGCTCGAAGCGGCCGCGCCACGCTGGTACGCGCAGCTCGTCGCCGGCATGCGCGTGCTCAAACTCGACGTGAAGCATTCTCGCTCGACCATCTTGGCCGAGCTCATTCGTGCCGACGTGCTTCTTACGTCCATGCGCCCGAAGGCATTAACCGCTGCCGGTCTGCAGTGGGACGAGTTGCACGCGGCATCTCCGCGCCTGTGCCACATCGCAATCGTCGGCGAAGCGGGCTGCGCCGATCGTGCCGGACATGACTTGACCTATCAAGCGCGAGCGGGTCTGCTCGAGCCGCCGGCGATGCCGCGCTCGCTCTTCGCCGATCTCTTTGCTGCACAGCGCGCCACGCAGATCGTTGCCGCGGCCTTGTATGACCGCGAGCGCACCGGGACCGGTACGCGTCACGAGGTCGCGATTGCGGACGGTGCAGCGCAGCTCAGCGATCCCGTGCGCTACGGCCTCACCGGCGATAGCGGTCCCCTGGGCGGCGCGCTGCCGGTCTATCGCCTCTATCGCAGCGCCGATGGTTGGATCGCGCTGGCCGCGCTGGAGCCGCATTTCCGGGGGCGGCTCTTGGAAGCGCTCTGCCTCGAAACCCTCGACGTGCAAGCGCTGGAGAGCCGATTCGCCGAACGCTCCTCGACGCATTGGGAAGAAGTGGCGCAGCACTACGATATACCGCTCGCGCCCGTCTGTGTTTTGGGAAGCGCATGAACCACGCGGTCATCGTCGACGCGGTACGTACGCCGGTTGGACGGCGCGGAGGCGCGCTGAAGGATCGACATCCCGTCGATCTCCTCGCGCACACGCTGCGCACGCTGATCGAGCGTACCGGTGTCGACGCAGGGACGATCGACGACGTCATCGCGGGTTGCGTGAGTCAAGTCGGCGAACAGGCGCTCAACATCGGGCGCAACGCGGTTCTCGCCGCGGGTTTTCCGCAGCACGTCCCTGCGACCAGCATCGACCGGCAGTGCGGATCGAGCCAGCAGGCGATAGCGTTTGCGGCGCAAGGCGTCGCAAGCGGAGCCTATGATGCGGTCATCGCCTGCGGCGTCGAGTGCATGACGCGCGTGCCGCTGGGTGCTTCCTGGCTGCAGGGCCCCGGTGCGCCGGCACGATCCCTGCAAAACCAGGGCATCAGCGCGGAACTCGTTGCCCAGCGGTGGGGACTTCGGCGCGAGGATCTGGACGCCTATAGTTTGGAGAGCCAGCGGCGGGCCGCGCACGCTACCGAGCAGGGATACTTTCGCTCGCAACTCGTCGTGCTGCCCGAGCTGGATCGCGACGAAGGCATACGCACGGACACGTCCATGGCAAAGCTCGCCGCGCTGAAACCCGCATTCATGGAAGACGGCGTCATCACGGCCGGCAACTCCTCGCAGATCAGCGATGGGGCTGCGGCGCTGCTCATCAGCTCGGAGGAGTTCGCGCGCAAGCACCGATTGCGACCGCGCGCGCGCATTCTGGCGAACGCAGTGATCGGCGACGATCCGGTGCTCATGCTCACCGCGCCGATGCCGGCAACGCGCATGGTGCTGCAGCGCGCGGGCGTGCGCTTGGACGAGATCGACCTCTTCGAGGTGAACGAAGCGTTCGCTAGCGTGGTGCTCGCATGGATGCGCGATATCGGCGTTCCCCACGCAAGGACGAACGTCAACGGCGGCGCGATTGCCATGGGTCATCCGCTGGGTTCGACCGGTGCGCGGCTGATGACCGCTTTACTGAACGAACTGGAGCGGCGCGAGGGCCGGTACGGGCTGCAGGTGATGTGCGAGGGGGGCGGAATGGCGAATGCCACCATCATCGAAAGGATACCATGGAGTTAGCACAACGAACATTCTTGGTTACGGGAGGCGCCTCGGGCCTGGGCGCCGCGTGTGTGCGCGAGTTCGCGCAGGCCGGCGCGAACGCCGTCATCTGCGACGTTAACGAGCCGCGCGAGGAGCTGCCCGCAGAGATCGCTGCGCGCGTCCGCTTCGCCAAGACCGACGTGACCGACGAGGCGAGCGTGCAGGCTGCAATCGACGTGGCGATGCGCGCGTTCGGCGCACTGCACGGCGCAATCAACTGTGCCGGCATCGCGACCGCCGAGCGCGTCATCGGGCGCGACGGGCCACAGCGGCTCGACCACTTCGCGAAGGTCGTCACCGTCAATCTGGTCGGCACGTTCAATGTCATTCGCCTGGCCGCCGCGCAGATGCTCAAACGCGATGTCGCTTCCGGTGAAGATCGCGGTGTCGTCATCTGCACCGCCTCGGCTGCGGCATTCGACGGCCAAATCGGGCAGGCGGCGTATGCTGCATCGAAGGGCGGCGTGGTCGGCATGACCTTGCCCATCGCGCGCGAGTTCGCGCAGCATCAGATTCGCGTGATGAGCATCGCTCCCGGCCTCTTCGACACGCCGATGATGGCCGGCTTGCCGCAAGCCGCACGCGACTCGCTCGGCAGACAAACGCCTTTCCCGGCGCGTTTGGGGAGACCGCAAGAGTATGCCGCGCTTGCCCGTCACATTGTGGAAAACCAAATGCTCAACGGTGAGGTCATCCGCCTCGATGGCGCAATCCGCCTCGCCCCGCGCTGACCGGCCCAAGATATTGGTGCGGTCCAGGTTCCTAGGGGCCACTTAACACACTCTCTCGCTATCGGAGGTTCGACAGAATGTCAACGTCAATCGACCGCTCGGCGACCCAAGCATCGGAAAACGTCTGGGAAATGGCGAAACACCAGCTCGACGAAGTGGCGCAGCTCATCGGCTTGAGCGATGCGATTCATCTCTACCTTCGCCAGCCCAAGCGCGTGCTCGAAGTCTCGGTGCCCGTTCGCATGGACGACGGTCGCTTTCGGATGTTCACCGGGTACCGCGTGCAGCACAACATGTCGCGCGGTCCCGCGAAGGGCGGCATTCGCTTCCATCCGGACGTAACGCTGGACGAAATCAAGGCGCTCGCGATGTGGATGACGTGGAAGTGCGCGCTCGTAAACATCCCCTTCGGAGGTGCGAAGGGCGGTGTTATCTGCGATCCCAAGGCGATGTCGATGCAAGAACTCGAGCATCTGACGCGCCGCTTCACGAGCGAAATCTCGATCATCATCGGCCCCGAGAAAGACATCCCCGCGCCGGATGTCTACACGACGCCGCAGATCATGGCTTGGATCATGGACACGTACTCGATGCAGGTAGGCTATTCGGTCCCCGGCGTCGTGACCGGAAAACCGATCGCCATCGGCGGTTCGCTTGGGCGCGATAAGGCGACGGCACGTGGCTGTCTCTACGTTGTCGACGAGGCGATGGACGTGCTGGGGATTCCGATCGAAGGAGCGCGGGTTGCGGTTCAAGGTTTCGGCAATGCCGGCATGCACGCGGCGACGCTCATGGCGGAGCGTGGCTACAAAATCGTGGCGGTCTCCGATTCACGCGGCGGCGTCGCCAACTCGAAGGGGCTCGATGCGCGCGGCCTGCTCGTACACAAGCTCCAAACCGGCTCGGTTGTCGGTTTCGCCGGCGGCGAGAAGATCACGAACAAGGATCTGCTCGAATACGAGTGTGATGTACTCGTTCCGGCTGCACTTGAGAAGGTCATCACGCGCGATAACGCGCCGAAGATCCAAGCAAAGATTGTCGCCGAAGCGGCAAACGGCCCAACGCTCCCCGAAGCCGATGCGATCCTGCACGAACGCGGCGTCATGGTCTTGCCGGACATCCTGGCCAACGCGGGCGGCGTCACGGTTTCATACTTCGAATGGGTTCAGGACATCGGGGAAAACTTCTGGGAAGAAGATGAGATCAACGCTCGGCTCAAACAAAAAATGACGCGAGCATTCCGTGAGACATACGAGCATGCGCAACGGCATAACGTGAACATGCGCGGCGGTGCCTATGCGGTTGCCGTGAGCCGCGTCGCCGAAGCGACGAAGCTTCGCGGCCTCTACCCCTGACTTGCTACCCAGGCAAAACGCCGGGAGGGAGGCTCGGCTTTTTCCGTTGCTCTTGCGCGAATGCTAAGATGCGCATGAACGTCTCGCGCGTCACGAAGCCTTGCAAAGACTGGGAGGCGTCCACGACGGGGAGTTGCGCGTGGGCAGAATCACCAAGGCGCTTGACCGCATCGAGCGCGGTCGTCGAGGGAGCAACACGAATCAAATCTGAGTACGGCGTCATGACCTCCGAAACGGGAACGCCGTTCGGATCGCGCTCTCCCAGCTTCCCGAAGTCGCTGAGCGTCGCTAAACCGAGCAGCCGTTCGTCGTGCGTGATCGGTACGACGCGGCGCTGTGCCGTGAGCATCGTCTGCATCGCTTGCGAGCACGAAACATCGGGCTCGAGCCTCTCCGTGACGGGATCCATGACATCGGCGCAATGCGTGTGGCCGAGCGGCCCGGTCAGTAGCTCGACCGTCCACTCCGATTTCGCGGAGCGCATCACGAACCACGCGATGAGCGCGATCCATATGCCGCTGACGACGGCTCCCGTAAAGAACAGCAGCACGGCGAAGCCCATGAGCATGAAGCCGATCACCGTGCTGAACACCGAGATGAACTCCGTTGCTTTGGTGCGGCTGTTCCGCAGCTTCCAGACCAGCGCATGAACGATGCGCCCGCCGTCGAGCGGATATGAAGGAAGCAAATTGAAGACGCCCAGCACGACGTTCATCAGCGCGAGATAGCCGGCGATCTGAGCGAGCGTCGGCCACGGTGCAAGGTAGGCGACGAGCGCGCTGAGTGCCGCGATCGCGAAGCTAGCGAGCGGTCCGGCTGCGGCGATCGCCGCTTGTTGACCCGGCGTAACGCCGGTGTTCTCCATGTGAGAGACGCCGCCGAAGGCGAAGAGCGTGATATCGTGGGTCGGTATGCCGTAAAGACGCCCAACGCTCGCGTGTGACGCCTCGTGGATGAGTACGCATACGAAGAGGAGGAGCACGGTGATCGCCGCAACTCCGAGACGCCACTGCGGTGCGATCGTTTCGAATGGGCCGCCCGCCTGCGAGAGCATCACGACGAACAGCGTGAAGACGATGATCCAGCTCCAGTCCACGCGCAGTGGGATACCGAAGATGCGCCCAATCAGCATGGCCCCATCTACGCGTTCGTGACGCGGAAGACCTCTCCGCCCGCGTGCGCTGCACAACCACGGCACGAGTGTCGGCGCTCTGATCGAAGTAGCGATACGGGTCGGTCACCCGCAGCCGCGATAATTCGACCCAAGAGAAGCAATCTATGGGACACCCTCCGACGCGACGCCGCCCTTCACGAAGAAGAGCGGAATGATGCCACGGGCCGCTGCCTCGGAGAGCGTTTCGCACAGCACCGCGAATCCAACGAGTCGGCGCAATCGGGCCGCGGTCGTACCTCGTTCCTGCGCAACGTTTGTAATTCGTCGTTCGAGTGAACGGCGTCGATCGCTTTGGCTAGCCGGCACTGTAAGGTTCCAATATCCCGCTCCCAAACTTCTCAACAAGCCGCGCGAGCTCGTCCTCGCGTAAGAGGCGCCTTTCACGAGCTTCGCTTACGGCCCGGTGAACCATATCGGTGCCATGCACCGGCCCAACGTCTTCGATCGCTCGCGGGATACTGACGGTTGGAATGCCTTGCTCCCAGGCTCGGTCGTTCTCGGCGACATCTGCGAAGTGCAGTCGCAGCCAGGTTGGCTGCCGACGTGAGATACGCGTTTTTGGTGGAAGCGTGACATGGATGACGCCGGGGTTGAGGCGCGTCAGGTTATACAGTTCCAGTGCGGAGTCGTGCGAGACGAGAGCGTATTCCAGCTTGCGATGCGCCCGCGGCCACAGCACGGCCTCATGGTACTGCTGGAGGCGCGTCGTTGGCCAGCTCGGGAATCGGTACAGCCCCTGGGCGATCCGATCGAGCCGACCTCGATGGGCGAGCTGCACGACCAGAGCACGGGCCACGCCGGCTTCCGCGGCTTCCTTTGCGGAAAAAACCCCTTCGTGCTCGGCGGCCAGCTCCCGAAGAGCGTCCTCAACCTTCGCCATACAAATACTATAGCATATTACTATACTATTCGAGAATGCCGTAGCAGGGCATCAACCCCGCCGCTTCACCAGACAACGCCGTCTAAGCGCGGAACGGAGGCTTGCCGCGCTCACATGGAAATCGAGCCTTCTCGAAAGTCGGTTCGGTCGAGCCATACATTGATGAGGGCCGGTTTGCCGCGTTTGGCGGCTGCGCGCGCGCGGGAGAGCGCCTCGGGGAGTTCCGCCATCGTGCGCACCAGAATGCCCTCTGCGCCGAAGCCTGCTGCAACCTCGTGATAGGCGGTGCGGGCGAGTACCGTCCCAACGTCATCGTGGAGCTCCTTCACTTGCTCCCTGGCGATCTGCGTCCAGCCGGCGTCGTTGCCGACGATTGCGATGACGGGGATGCGATGACGAACGAACGTGTCGAACTCGACCAAGCCATAGCCGCAAGCACCATCGCCGTAAAGGATCCAGACCTGGTCATCGGGCCGGCACAGCGCGGCCCCCAGCGCGAAACCCGCGCCGACGCCAAGCGTACCGAAGACTCCCGGGTCGAGCCAGCCGAGCGGCGTACGCGGCCGTACGATGTAGGAAGCCGTTGCAACGAAATCGCCGCCGTCGGCCACTAGCACCGCATCGTCACCCGCTGCGTCATCGACGGCACGCAGCAGCGCGATGGGGTTCACGAACTCACCCTCGACGCCGGCCTGCCGCTCGATCACGAGTTCCCGGGCGGCATCGCGCGCACGAAGCTGCGCGATCCAATCCTGCCGCTGCACGTTCGCCTGGCCGCATCCCTCGGCCAGACGCTCAAGGAGTTGACCCGCATCGCCGATCGCAGCGATCTCCGGGCGGCGATTCAGGCGTGCATCTCTTCGACTGCGATTGGCAGCGATCAACGTGGCCGAGCGGCGTACGTGGCGCCCGTAATCGAGGCGAAAATCACAAGGCACGCCCGCGAGCACCACGCAATCGGCCTCCCGCAGCGCTTCGCGGCGATGATGGCGCATCAGCAGCGGATGATCGCGTCCGAGCAATCCCCGCGCCATGCCCGAGAGATAGACGGGGATGCCGATCCGCGTAACCGCTGCGGCAATCCGCGGTGCGCTTGTGGGCACTGCGAGCGCCTGGCTGCCGATGATCACGATCGGTCGTTGCGCCTTGGCGAGCGCCCTCAGCGCCGCCCTGACGGCCGCATCGGGCGCGGCCGGCACCCGAAGCTCCCGGGTTCGCGTCGACTCTTTTCCGGCGCTCGCGAAGATCCGGTCAACGTGGCGTTGTAGATAAAAGCGCAGCAGCCGGTCGGCGAGCGCAGTGCCCTTGCCCGCAGCCTGCGCGTACCATTTGCGGATGGTGGCCTCGTCGTAGAGCAGGTCCACGGGACATTCGACGAATGCGGGGCCCGGGACGCCGCTGCGTGCAACGGCGAACGCTTGCGCGATCGCCGGCTCCAGGTCGCGGACGCGCCGAATCTGCTTTACGAGCTTGACGTGCGGCGCGGCGACGGGGCGCTGGTCGATGTCTTGCAGCGCGCCGTGCCCCTGGAGCGCAGTCGGCGCCGCGCCGACGAGCAGAACGAGCGGCGACTGGGCAAGCTGCGCATTCTTGAGCGCGGTCAGGGTGTTGGTGAGTCCGGGTCCGGCGGTCACCGCCGCCACGCCGGGCACACCCGTCTGCCGCGCCACGGCATCGGCGGCGAAAACGGCGGTCGCTTCATCGCGTACGTCGACCACACGAATGCCCCGTGCCTTCGCCGCAGTGAGAATCGGCGAGATGTGCCCGCCGCACAGCGTGAACAAGAAACGCACGCCCTGGGCTTGCAGCGCAGCGGCGACGCGGTCACCCCCGTGAGTAGGAAGCGCTTCCATCTCGATGAGCGTCCCGGTGCGCTAACGCGCGGCACATTCCTGCAATCCATGAAGACGAAGGCATCCTATGATTCGGCGACCCGTCGAACCTACGAGAGAAGACCTATTTCAAGCGTATAGACGACGTTTATGAGAAACCCTTGCGCTGTGATAAATCGCCTCCAATGGCAACGGCAACATGAGCACCCCGGCGACTGTGTACGCCGGGAGAACTGCGCCCTTCCATGCACCCAATCGGCTTTTTCAGCATTCGGTGGCGCAGAAGTCCGTCTCTTGCGTCCCCAACGGGGTCCAAACCCAAATCACATCGCCGGGCCGCGCTCCGCAAGCAGGGCGACCGGCATTCTGAGGGAAAAAGGATTGTACGTATGGGGAATACCCGTTGAAACCTCTGCGAGCACAGCGTCGTATACAGGGCATGAAAGTACTGCTTGCCTGCCTCGCGCTGATCGCCGTTGCGCCTCCCGCTGCCAATGCCTCGGCACTACCCTCAAAGGCGCAAGTTATGATCGTCGGCGTAGCCCACCTCGTCGCGAACCGCGATGTCATAAAAAATACGTGGGGAGCGAGCGCTCTTAGCCCTGTGATGCAGTCGCAGATTCGCGAGGTGGTCGCGCGTCTCGCAGCATTTAGACCGACGAAGGTGATGATCGAGGCTTCCGCCGACAATCCCCTGTACGTCAAGCGCTACAAGGACTATCTGGCGGGCAGATATACGCTCAGTGCCAACGAAAACGACCAGTACGGATACCGTCTTGCGGCACTTTCGCACGATTCCACAATTTATCCAATCGATGCCTTTAACTTTCCCTTCCCCTACGAGTCGATGGTGGCGTGGGCGCAGCGACACGGTCAGGGGGGTATCCTGACAGCGGCGGACAAAGCGACAGCGTGGTTTATCAACAAAGATCACGCTCTCGAAAGGCGCGACCTCCTTCTGGACGACCTCATTTTTCTGAATACGCCAGAAGCTCTCGACGCAAATGCCGCTTGGTACATGTACGCTGATCGAGTCGGCAACGCACGCAGCGAGTACCCCGGTGCCGATTTAGTCTCGGATTGGTACGAGCGCAATTTGCACATCTTTGCGAACATTACGCATTCCATAAAGCCCGGCGACCGGGTCGTCGTCTTCATCGGCCAGGGACATGCGGCGATCCTGGACCCCCTTGTCAGACTGTCACCTTACCTGCAGTTCGTTGATCCGGAAACCTATCTCAACCCCGGGCCCAAAACGCGGTAGGCCGAGCGCGCTCAAACGTCCGGTTCAAGGCCGCGGGGTCGGCGAGTTAGCTCACTCCGTGGGCTGATCCGAAGCCTCAAGGTCACCTACTACGGTCAATGCTTTAATCATGATCGCTGTAACAGTCGGTTGCAGCGCTCTTTCAAACTCGTTCAATGCGATGTGGTTTGTTAAATGGCTCTTCAGACTTTCGTGTCTTACATTCCGCACATGTCGCGTGGCATATCCATCGAATTAACCTGACCGCTTAGCGTCACTCCGAACGCGGATGCTCGAGGTCTATCAGCCGTTCGGTCTCGGCCTCCCAGTTCCGTAGGAGCGCC
>JAKBKY010000011.1 GCA_021832345.1 bacterium | reverse complement strand
CAGTCCCGACCCGATTTCCGCCACGCTCTTGATGACACTCATGCCGTTGCGCGTCGCGTAGTCGGTCAACCGCATACAAGGCTACGGGTCCGCACGGTGACGGAGAGGCTACAGGCTGATCGACCAGAATCGTGCCGCTCGGCGTGCGCCTCCAGGGCACCGGCATCCGGTCGTGTCGGACCCAACGCCAGGCGGTGCAATAGGCGATTCCTTGGCGCTTTGCCCAGGCGGCCAGCTTCATACGAACGCATGTTCGCCTATAATCGCCCGTACTCCTGCCGGCAGTTCATGACCCTCGATCATGGTGCTCCTGCGTTCGCCGTGCGGCTGCGAATCCGCTCTACCGCGAGCGGCGACGTGCCGTAGCGTCGCGGCTCGCGGAATCAAAGCACGACGCTACGGCAACGCGTGGGAGGTTACAGCACGATGTCTGCGCTGCGCTCCGCGACCGGTACGTACGTCACGCCGCGTGCGCCCACGTAGTTTGCCCGGGGGCGAAGCAGCTTGTTGTCCGCGTACTGCTCGATGCAGTGCGCGCACCAGCCGGCAACACGGCTGATCGCGAATACCGGAGTGAAGTACGGGGTCGGAATGCCGAGAGTGTAGTACACCGACGCGGAGTAGAGATCGACGTTTGGATAGAGCTGCTTGGAGTCCCACACCGCTTGCTCCATGCGCTCGGTCATCTCTACCCACTTGGTCGTGCCGGCAGACGCGCCGACCTCCTTTGCGATGCGCTTGAGTTCGGTAGCTCGTGGATCGTACGCTTTGTACACGGCATGGCCGAAGCCCATGATCTTTTCGCGAGCAGCGAACTTCTTTTCGACCCAGGCGTTCACGTTGTTGATATCGCCGATCTCAAGCAAGTTGTGGATGACGCCTTCGTTGGCGCCGCCGTGCAGCGGGCCTTTGAGCGCCCCTATTGCTGAGGTTACCGCTGCATACATGTCCGAAAGCGTGGCGGCGGTCACGATTGCAGCGAAAGTCGAGGCGTTCATCCCGTGATCGGCGTGCAGAATCAGCGAAGCGTCGAGAACGCGAACCGCCTTTGCATCGGGCACCGTGCCCGTGAACATGTACAGGAAGTTTGCGGCGGTATCGAGCGCCGGATCGGGCGTAACCGGTTCGAGCCCCTTGGAGATGCGGTGGTAGGCGGCCAGGATGGTCCCAACCAGAGCGGTGAGCTTCAGGGCTTTTTCGAACTGCGCATCCCGCGACATGTCGTTGACGCTGGAATCGAAGAGCCCCAGCGCGGAGACGGCAGTGCGAAGCGCATCCATGGGCGTCCCGTTCTTGGGAAGATCCCGCAGGATCGCCAGGAGTCCCGACGGCAGTGCACGATGCCGGTTGAGGTTCGCACGAAACTCGTCGAGGTGCGTCTTGGTGGGAAGGGTGCCGAACCACAGCAGGTACGCAACCTCTTCGAACGTCGAAGAGCTCGCCAGGTCGTGGATGTTTATCCCCCGGTAGATGAGTTCGCCTTTTTCACCGTTGATGGAGGAGAGCCGCGTGTCGCCGACGACCGCGCCGCGAAGGCCGGTCTGGCTCAAGGGTTGGGGAGCAGTGGGTGCTTCATTCATAACATGCTGAGCTTGGGCGCAGTCCATTTCCGGCGCAACGACTTTTGACAGATTCCTCACGTTTCCTTTAGCGGCCAACGATACCGGGAATAAACGTACCAGGGAAACCCGGCAATAGCGCAGTAGGATTGCCTCGTTCCCCACTCTCTCAAAGGAGTACCATGCGAAAGAAAGTTACTATTGTCGGCGCCGGAAACGTCGGCGCCACGACGGCTCATTGGCTCGCAGCCAAAGAGCTCGCCGACATCGTCCTGGTGGACATCGTGGAGGGCGTGCCGCAGGGCAAAGCCTTGGATCTGCTCGAGTCGTTACCCATCGAAAAGAGCGATGTCGGCGTGGTCGGAAGCAATGACTACGACCTCACGGCCGGCTCGGACATCGTGGTCATCACGGCCGGTTTCCCGCGCAAGCCCGGCATGAGCCGGGACGACTTGGTTCGAGCGAACGCGGAAATCGTGAGTGCCGCGACCGCGCAGATCGTTAAACGCTCCCCGAACGCTCTGCTCATCATCGTTACGAATCCGCTCGATGCAATGTGCGAAGTGGCGCGCCGGGTGAGTGGCTTCCCACGCGAGCGCGTTCTCGGAATGGCCGGAGTACTCGACTCCGCGCGCTTTTGTACGTTCATCGCGATGGAACTCGGCGTGAGCATAGACAACGTGCACGCGTTCGTACTCGGCGGTCATGGCGATCAGATGGTTCCGCTTCCGCGCTACTCCACGGTTGCCGGCATCCCCATCACCGAACTCCTCGACAAAGCAACCATCGACCGGCTCGTGGAGCGCACCGCAAAGGGCGGCGGAGAGATCGTCAACCTCCTGAAGGCGGGCAGTGCATATTATGCGCCGGGTAGAGCTATCACGGAGATGGTGGACGCCATCCTGAAAGACAAGCACAAAATTCTGCCGTGTGCCGCGTATCTGCAAGGCGAATACGGGATCCACAACCTCTTCATCGGCGTACCCTGCCGGCTTGGGGCGAAAGGGCTCGAACAGGTGGTTGAGATCAAGCTGACGGCAGAAGAAGGGGCGGCGCTGCAGAAGAGTGCCCAGGCCGTGGAAGCGCTCGTCAAAACGCTTGGATAGATGATCCACGTTAACGTCGCGTCGCCGGCGGGTGCTTACAGCGTCGGCAATGCGGCGTTTTTCCACTATATTCTGCGGCTGGAGGACCTCGGCGTGCCGCTCAGCGCCGACGATGCTGCGACGATTGACGTGCTGGGAGCGATTCCCCACGCGTTCGACCCGGATGAAGAGGCCCGGCCCGCCGGCTTTGGCTGGCGGATCGTACCGCCGCAGAATGAGATCGATTGGATCGTCCTTGAGACCACCCCCGAACGCCTGCGTTTGGCGTTCGAACGGGCCCAGCGCATCCTCTGGCACAACGCTGCGGAATGTGCCCTCAGCGCGCGCGAGATCATGGGCATCGATGCGGAACTCGAAGCGGTATACTCTATATTGACACGCGCCGAAGACGGCGGCTTCTGGGTCAACGTCAGTTATGTCTAAGCCCGCGCTCCTACTCTATCAAACAGTGCCGCGAAGAGATACTTGCCGCCAACCGGACGGCAGAAAGCGACCGCAGGGCGATCCGCGAGGCTCGTGCCGCTTGTAACGCCGCCGCTAGGGCACGGTGAATTCCAGCAGTTGCATCTGGGCGACCATTCCGATGGTCGTCATCGGACGGTCAGGACCGCAAGAAGAAGAACGGGCAGCGTTACCACGGCTCCCAGCCGGAAAAACTGCCACGGCGTCACTCGGATGCCTTCGCGACGCAGCGCCGTCAGCCACAGAATCGTGGCTAGGGATCCCATCACCGAAAGGTTTGGCCCGAGATCCACCGCAACGAGCGTGGCGTGGACCAGCGTCGGCGCGACGGCCACACTGCGGATCGCCGAGCCCGCAAAGAGGGCGATCGGCAGATTATTGACGAGGTTGCAGGCCAGCGCCACGGCGACGGTGACAACGACATGACCCGCCGACGGCGTCAGGCTCGCAGCGAACGAGAAGAAGCGCTCAGCCCATAACAGCGCGCCCGCCGCATTCAGGCCGGCGACCACCACAAAGAGCCCTGCCACCAGCGGAATCATCCCCCAGGAGGCATGGTGCGCTACGTAGCGCGGCGTGTGTCGATCGACCGCCGTCACCACCGCCAAGGCTAAGGCCCCGGCGCCGGCCGCAACGATCCCGATGGGGATGCCGAGGGCGTTGGCCAGCACCAGGAGCGCAGCGGCCACGCTCACGGCGATCAAGGCCACCCGCCCCGTACGATTCAGCTTCGCCGGCTCCCCTGTGAGCGTGTAGCCACCCTGAAGCCCAGCACGCAACGCCACGCGTAGGAGGATGTAGGTCAAAACGATGCTGACCGCTGCCGAGGCGGCGAAGAACGCGACCCAGGAGAGCAACGTCGGCAATCGCCCGTCGAAGACCACCAGATTCGCCGGGTTGGAGATCGGCAGCACGAACGAGGCAGCCCCGGCTACGAAGGCGCACGCAAAGAGGTACGGCAAAGGATCTGCGTCCGTACGAGCCAGCGCCGTCAAGACGGCCGGGGTCAAGACCACCGCCGTCGTGTCGTTGGAGAGCACTGCGGTGACGCCCACGCCTACGCCGAAGACGATGCTGAAGAGACGACTCCTCGACCCGTTCGCCGCACGCAGCGCTCCCTCGACGAGCCAGGCAAAGACCCCCTGCTGGCGAGCGATCTCCGAGAGCACCATGATGCCCGCCAGAAACGCATAGACCTCGTTGCCCTGTCCCACGGCAATCCAGGCTCCGTCCAGCGGCACCGCCCCGACGAGAACCATCGCCGCCGCGCCCCCCAAGGCCCAGACCCACTCGGGCAACCGCCAAGGGCGCGCCAACATGCCGGCGATCGTCCCTACTGCAATCGTCGGCGCCAAGATCGTCGTCATCATCCATCGCGCACGGTACCCGAGAGAGGGCGCCAACCCTGCTTTCGGCCACGGGCGCAGCACCGCGAAGGAGTTCTGCACAGCCGGGCTAATATCCACAAACAATGATTTGGTGCGGTGAGGAACCTGTGAGGGAAGAGGCCGTGGAGACGCACCGGTGAGTTCGTATGTCCCGGCCGATGCCACGATCGCAGAGTTTGCGGCATACCTGCGCCTGGAGCGCGGCCAGGCCGCCCGCACTGCGCAGGAGTACGCGCGCGATGTCGAGATCTTCGGTGCGTTTCTAGAGCCGGGGCATCCCAAGACGAGTCGTTTTTTCAAGCTGGCCGAGGCTAGCGCATCGGACGTGCGCCGCTTCGTCATGGAACTGATGGGTCCGCGCAAGTACTCGCCGGTCTCGGTTCGTCGCAAACTGGCGGCCTTGCGCGGGTACTTTTCTCTCCAAAAGCGTGAGGGACGGCGAGCCGACAATCCGGCGCTCGACGTTCCTCCGCCGAAAGCGGCAAAACGGCTGCCTCAGGTGATGTCTGAAGTCGAGGTGGCAACGTTGCTGCGCACCCGCGTCGCGGGCAAGACGCCGGTCCAGCGATTGCGCGACATCGCGATCATGGAGGTCCTCTACGCCAGCGGCATCCGTCGAGCAGAGTTGGTTGCGCTCAACCTGAGCGACGTAGATATCGAGCGCCGGGTGATGCGCGTGATCGGAAAGGGCAACAAGCAACGGACGGTTTTCATCAACCGAGCGGCGGCCGAGGCGATTCGTGCCTACTTAGGCGTTCGGCAGCGTAGCGCGGACGAAGCGCTGTTTCTCTCCAAGCGACGCGCTCGACTCTCACATCGACAGGCCTGGGTGATCTTTACCGAGTTCGCCCAGCTCTCGGGGTTGGCCAAACACGTAACGCCGCATGTCATGCGCCATTCATTTGCGACTCATCTGCTTGAGAACGGCGCCGACCTAATGACGATCAAGGAACTGCTCGGCCACGAGAGTCTTTCAACGACCCAGATCTACACGAACATCTCCCTCGAGCATATGCGCCGGGGCTACGAGGATGCCCACCCTCGCGACCGAACGAACGAGAGATGAAGCTGGCCCAGTTCCGTGGATACTTTCCACTTGGCGGAGAAAGGTCCACCCGTGGCCAGAAAACACACCCGTTCATAGCACCTCGACGCGCCGCGAAGCGAGAACGCCTTGACGCTCATAATCGTTGACGATGCGCTGAACGCTCATGAGCGGAGCCCCAGTCACCCGAGCGATCTCTCGGGGGTAGGAGCTTTCCGGAAGCGCGATGGTCAGCAGGATTCATGTCCGGACCGGCGTCCCAAAAAGTCGCAGGCTCACGCGTCTAGTATGTACTATAAACGAGCCGTTCCGCCTATCTCCTCATCGTAAAACTCTGCTGCGGCCGTTATGCTCCCCGACGGTAGAACCGTGGCTGCAACACCGTGCAAGCTCAGTATCGCGAACGCGATACCCTGAGGCAGACGCCTTGGACCCCTTGCCGGGCTTATGCGCCACGCGTCTCCAGGGACGGCAAAGGCTCCACCGAACGGCTACTACCATGACACCGCTCGACCTGCGCCAGCGATCGCCCAGGAACTGCTACGACAAGCTCGACGGCCTGATGCTCATGCCGCGTACGATTGATAAACTACGGGCGTCGCTGCCCGGTGGCTGGACCGGGTGCTACTTCATCAACGGCAAGATCAAGGGCATCTCCGGTTTTCTCCTCGAACGCTTGGGGATTCACGAAGCCCAACTGCGCGATGTGATACTCCGAGCGCGCGACGACGATGACGTTGCAGCGTGGCTGCGCGAGCATGTCGACACCTCGCTGTATCCTTCCATCAATGCGACGCTATGCAAGATTACGCCGCAGCATGCAGAGGACCCTGATTATGTGCGCTCTGCTTACGCAGAAACACTGAGCGCTAATCCAGAGCTCCGCACGATCGTTGATATCGTTGACGCCGACGATCGCCGCATGTTTGCGCAACGCTGACGACTGCCGGCCCGTGAGACGTTCGCGCACCCCTCATCCGGAAACGCATCTTGTCTCCCGCATCGGCTGGCTGCGAGCAGCCGTGCTCGGCGCCAATGACGGCATCGTCTCCACAGCAAGCCTGATCATCGGAGTAGCCGCAGCCTCTGTCGTACGCGCCGATATCCTCCTCGCAGGCATCGCCGGGCTCGTCGCCGGCGCCATGTCCATGGCAGCCGGGGAGTATGTCTCCGTCAGTTCACAAGCGGACACAGAACAAGCCGACCTCGCGCGAGAGCAAGAGGAACTCACAAGCGAGCCCGTGTCGGAGCGTAACGAGTTAGCGCAGATTTATGTCAAGCGCGGCGTCGAGCCGGACCTTGCGTTTAAAGTCGCCGATCAACTCATGGCAAAGGATGCGCTTGGCGCCCACGCCCGGGACGAGCTTGGTATCTCCGCAGTGATGACGGCACGCCCTATCCAAGCGGCGCTAACCTCGGCTGCGACGTTCTCCGTCGGCGCCGCACTACCGCTCGTTGCGGCTCTAACGGCACCATCCCAGTGGCTCATACCCGCCGTTGCACTCGGATCTCTTGTGTTTCTGGCACTGTTGGGTGCGCTCGGCGCGAAAACGGGAGGAGCCCCTATCTGGAAGGCCACGCTGCGCGTGAGCTTCTGGGGCGCATTCGCGATGGGCGTCACGGCACTCATCGGCGCCGCGATCGGAAGAGCCGTTTAACCTTCGCCCGCATTGGCGAACTCGACGCCGCGCTCGTCGATGCGCGAGGCGGCGATCGTCAGGGCCAGAACACCTTGAGCACCGTAACTGACGACTACGCCAAAAATCAACAACAGGACTGAACTACCAAAGGCTGTTAAAGCCCCGGCGGTGATCGCCGGCACAATCAACGAGCCGTACAGGAACAGGACGTTCACGATGTAGCCCGGGCCGCGCCGATCGACGGCTGACGGCAAAAGCGAGAATCCCAGGATCGCCAAAGCACGAGCGGCAGGCGGAACAACAACAGCGATCGTGAGTCCAACGACGAAAACCGGCACGGAGCGGGTGATGATCGCGCCGACCAACGTGGCGCTCGCCAGAAACACCACGGCGAGCAACGAACTGCCCACTGCGCCCATTGCAAGTTTTGCGGTTAGCGAGCCATCGCCCATCCACCACAGCGGCTGCCGCAAATCCCGCGTGAGGCCGACGCGAGCCATGACCAGCCCGAATGTCCAAATGATCAGAACGGTGCCCCCGGCCGTCATCGCGACCTGAGGCGAACGCAGAGCAATCAGTCCGCAAAGAGCTCCGCAGAATGCACCACCGGCAACACTCGCGGCCAGTTGCTGCATGCCGCGACTGCGACGCATGGATGCGGCGTGCTTCCAGAGCTCGACTGCCGGGCCACGTAGCGACGTGGAGCCACTTGCGTTCACGACGCCAGGCCGGCTCTTCCAACTTTTCGTTCCCAAGCGAAGACGCCGCAACCGCAACGTTTGCTTCTGCGCGTGTTCATAGAGGTCGGGGATCAACTCTCCAGTACCGAGCGCGCTCAACCCGATCATCGCAAACACAAGCGCCGCAAACACGCCGAGTGCGAGCGGATCCCCGTTCCAAAGCCGGAGCACGACCGCGCCCAAGTCAAGACGTACGATCGTGGCGCTCGTCGGTTGAAGAGCCGGCAGCGCTAGAGCGAGCGCCGGAATGGCGGCAACGAGCACACCAATCGTACCCGCGGCGGCCAGCAGTGCCTGCATGGTACGTGGGAACCTGCGAGCAGCGAGATACGCCGGTCGCCGTGCTAGGGAAACAAACGAAAGCGCCAAGAGGAGTGTAAGCGCAGCTCCAAGCATGTGTGCGTGCGCGTAGTAGACTGCCATGAGCAGACCGAACACGAATGCTCGTGCGAATACCAAAACAAAATTGCGGCACTGGAGCCAAAACGAAATCAGCGCAGCCGGGATCACCGAGCGTGCGAGGAAATAGGCGTCCGCCGGATTTGCAAAGGCGGGATCGCCGACGGATGGCGCTGCGTACAAGTTGATTGCGGCAAATCCGAGGAACAGTCCCGCTGCAATCGAGGCATACGGTTCAGCGAGCGCAGGGAAAGGGTAACTGTGCGCGCGCATCTCGAACAGATGGAGAACGAACATACCAACCAGCCAGGCGAGCGTCAGAATCCAGAGTACGGCGCGGCTCGGCTTGCAGATGATGCCGCGCGTTGAATTGATGATCCGGCAGCGCTCGAGATACCAGAGTGCATGCAGGTCGTTCATGCGGTCACACGAAGAAACGCGCCCTCAAGACTCTCTGCACCGTGCGCGGGGAGGTCGCGAAGAGAACCACAGAACACGCAACGCCCGCGCTTTAGGATCAATGCACGGTCGCCGATAGATTCGGCGATGTCGAGCATATGTGTGCTCACGATCACCACTTTTCCGTCACTGCGAAGCCGCAGGAGCTCTTCGCGTAGCTCCCGCTGTGCAGCGGGGTCGAGCCCAATCATTGGTTCGTCGACGAGGAGAACCGGCGCATCCACCAAGAGTGTCGCGACGATCAAGGTCTTCTGCTTCATGCCTTTGGAGAGCTCGCCGCCAAGCTTGTCTCGATAGTCGACCAAAGCAAAGCGTTCGAGGAGAACCTCGGCGCATTGCTGCCAGCCGGCAGCCACGTTACAGCTTTGGGTCGTGAAGACAAGATGCTCCCAGACGGTCAGGGCCTCGTAGAGGACGGGCGTCTCGGGGATCAGCGCAAGGGTCCGTGCGCGCCGGGCTCCCAGGAGCGCTCCGTTCCACGAAAAGCTGCCGGAATCGGGCCGTATCAGCCCGGACATGCAGAGCAGTGTCGTGCTCTTCCCGGCGCCGTTGGGCCCGAGCAGTGCAACGATCTCACCCGGGCGCGCCTCGAATGACAGGTCATCGACGGCATAGGTATCTTGGAAGCGCTTGGTAAGCGCTTCAACAATCAGCATGCGCTCCTCTTCGCGCTTGCGGCAGCGCGCGACCTTTATCGCGCTCTGCGCCGTTGCGAAGATGACGTTGCTGGAAGGCCTCCGCGTTCTCGCGGTCGGATATCGCATCGGCTACGGTAGCCCCACAGGTTTCGTGAACGCGGCAACTCGACCGTTTCGAAACGTCACATGGTATGCATCACCAGGCCCATCGTCGTACGCCCAAACACGTTGGCTCAGCAGTGCGACGCGATCGCCGAACTCATTTGGAAACCCGTTGAGCCACACGACGTCAGCGCGCGACATGCCGATCCGCAACGGCGTACCGATGTTCTGAACGCTGATCGATTTCGGCGGCGGCACGCTACTGAACATCTCACTGACCTGCCAGTCGGCAAGGACGACGGCGGGACACCGCTCGCTCGTTCGCTGCGTTGATCCCCCGAAGCCCAGCGGCTTCGCGATGGGGCGCTCGACGATGAAGCGCAACGGGCTCATCGCAAAGAAGCGTCGCGCGGCGTCGTTTCCCCAGTGAACGGTCGTCCCGGTCCAAAGCTCCTCGACTTGGCCTCGATCGCGTACAACGGCGCGAACGCGCACAGGCGTCGCGGCATTGTAGATATTGAGCCATTTCGGCTGGCACCCGAGCGCGATGCCTCCGAAGCCATACATGTTCTTGCCAACCCAGCGACGACGCATGCGCGCGAGGCTCGAATCGCCGTACGTATCATGCGGCCACCACATGTTGAAGTGCAGGGTCGCATCGGCTCGACTCCAGTCGCCGTAGGGCAAGACGCTGCCGCTGCGCGTGCTCGCGAATCCCGGCTCGGCCTGCAACGCGACACGATAGAACCCCGGGCGCCCCGGCGGCGCGTGAAAGCTCACCCCGTGTACCGCGCGGCGGAACGAAGCGGGGTACGCCGATCGTCGCGGCCAGGCGCCGCTTCGATGCGCCTGCAACACCGTAACGCCTTGCAATGAAGCGAAGCCTGCGCTGGTCGATCGAGTAATCATCGCCGAGGCTAAAGGCCACCAACACGGCTTTCCCATCGTGCGTTCGCAAATCGATTGCCACCGATTGTCGCCGAAGCGAGATGGATAAGCGTCCAGGCAACCGTTGCGCCTGCAGCAGACGATGAAATGCAATAATACACAGCAGTGCGAGAACGATAGCGCAGACCACGATGGCGTTGTTAGCGAATGAACTCGTTTAGCACAATCATCCGATATTCCCCATATGCCGGTCCGGTCGCACGGCCCGGCGCTGTGATGACGGGGCTTGGCCCCCTTTTGGGACGCGAGAGGCGAACCCACACGCCACGGCCGGTTTCACGCTCCATATCGGCACGAGAGCCGGAGGCGAGCGTAGTTCGGCGAGCAGTCGCAGAATCTCCGCGAACAACGCTCGCGGGATGGCGGCCTTCGAAGGGGGGCTCCTCATGATCGCGAACGGGCCACGGCATGAAGCGCTTGCTTATAGTCATTGCGTGCATCCCTCTTATTGTGAGTTGCGCCCAACATCCCGTCCCGTTCTCTCGCCCTGTCCGCCGAGCCAGCGCGAACGAGAGTGTCGTGGTTCGCCTCCCAGCTAGCCGGATCAATCGCTTTATGAGCAACCTTCGTAAGGACGCGTCGACGAGCGCACCGCGCCATAGCTACTTCAGGGCAAACGTATGGAGAGGGTCGCTTAGCGGATCATCGACGGCGAATAGCGGCGTGTACACTGCAGCATTGAAGGATGCGTACACGAAAGCGGCGACTATCGCGATGTTTCTGCATGCCCGTCTCGGTAACGCGCGATCAGTGACCGAGTTCCGCGGTCATTCTTCCGCCCAGCAGAGTAGTTTTCAAGCCTCGCAGCCTCTGGTAAAGCGCGTCGCAATAGGCCGGGCAGTAGTTACGATCGGCGCGCGCGGCCCGGTCGTGCTCGCCGTTCGCTACAGGCTGTCAAACGGCAGTACGATCTCGGTCTTCGGCCTCTCGAACGCTGCCGCGCATGGCGAACCGCAAGGCGTAGACGTCGGGCTCAGCGTCGAAGGGAAGACGCTCAAAGAGGTCAATCAGCGGTTGGACCGCGATATGTTGCTGCTTCGGAATCTCGCAAAGCGGCTCGGTGTGAAGGATGCGGCGATCTCGGTCGTCAGCCTGCAGTTCAGCTAAGCGCAGAAAACCTGACATACGTTCGCTCACGCACTCCAGTCTTCGATACGCAAGCCCGGCACGTGGCGGAAAGCGTGATCGTTAGTCACGAGTACCGCGCCTACATCCAGCGCATGAGCGGCGACATGAAGCGCTTCACTTTCGAGTCCGAGAAAGCTTCCTTCGGATCGAACCGATACGCGGCCGGCAGGCGCACGGCTTAGCTGCGATTGCCCCTCAGGCGAGGACGGTTGCATCCTGGTCGTCGAGCGCGCGCGCAATCGCCTCGGGCCCCGATGCACAGAGATAGACAGCCTTCACGCCGGCTTCGTGCGCGGCGATCGCTGCGCGTACTTTCGGGCGCATGCCGTCGCGGCATGCATCGCTAAGCAAGAACGCGCGCGCCTGCGCAACGGTGAGCCGGTCGATAGCGCTCGCTGGATCATCGGCGACGGCGCGTAGGCGCGCAACATCGGTGACGAAGAGCAGCGCTGCAGCACGCATGGCACCCGCAACCGCGCCTGCGGCTTCATCGGCGTTGACGTTGAGCGCGTGCGTTGCATCCTTGCTCAGCGCCAGCGGCGCGACCACCGGCACGATGCCGGCTGCGAGCAGCGCGTGCAGCAAGCGCGGCTCGCAGGCAACGCCCTCACCGACGAAGCCGAGCTTGCCGTCGTAACGCTGCGAACGCCGTGCACGCAGCAGGCCGTCATCTTCTCCGCTGATGCCGACGGCGCGCACTCCGGCTGCGACAAGCGCCCGGACCAAGCGCTTATTGATCGTTGCGCAGAGCACCATCTCCGTCACCGCCAGCGTCGCTTCGGTGGTAACGCGCAGGCCGTCGATGCGCTCGCTCGCCAGGCCGGCCGCTGCCAGCGCGCTGTCGATCTCGGGGCCGCCCCCATGCACGAGGAGGACGCCGTGCCCTTGCGCATGCAGCGCCGCGACCTCGGCGAGCACCTCCTCCCCGGGGAGGCCGGCCATCGCACTGCCCCCATACTTGAGAACCAGGGTCGACCGAGGAGGCAGGCTTGCATATTTATGCGACATGTGCATAAATATACACCTGATGTATGCCACGCCGCTAGCCCCTGCCAACCCGCTGCAGGGCAGAAGTTTCCTGGAACCGGCCGACCTGAGCACGGACGAGCTGGGCGGGATCCTCCGCCTGGCGCACGAGCTCAAGGCCGGCGTTGCGCCTTCGGCCCGCACCTTGCTGCGCGGCCGCACGCTCGCACTGCTCTTTGAAAAGCCGAGCCTGCGAACGCGGGTCTCCTTCGAAGTCGCCATCACGACGCTGGGCGGGGAGGCGCTCTTCGCCGCCGGCAACGAGATGCTCGTCGGCACACGCGAGAGCCCTGAAGACGCGGCGCGCGTGCTCTCCCGCTACGTCGACGCCATCGTCGTGCGAACGCACGCGCACGAACCGCTCGAACGCTTCGCACGCGCAGCGAGTATTCCGGTGATCAACGGCCTCTCCGCTCGCGCCCACCCCTGCCAGGCGCTCGCCGACATCCTGACGATCGAAGAGCGCTTCGGTTCGGTTGCGGGTCTGCGCGTCGTCTATCTCGGCGATGGGCGCAACAACGTGGCGCATTCGCTCGCACAGGCCGTGGTGATGCTCGGTGGATCGATGCGCTTTGCGACACCGCTCTCCCATCGGCCAAGCCAAGCCATGCTCGCTCATCTGGCGAAGCTGGGTGCCGGTCGCGGCGGCGAGGCGCGCGCGTTCACCGATCCGATCCGCGCACTGCGAGGCGCCGATGTCGTCTACACCGATGTGTGGACGTCGATGGGCGACGAGCATCTGCACGAACGCAACAGCGCGATGCTTCTGCCCTACGCGGTGACGCAAGCGTCGTTCACCTATGCAGCATCGCACGCGATCTTCATGCACTGCTTACCTGCTCATCGCGGGCAAGAGGTTGCAGCCGGGGTGATCGACGGCACGCGCAGCCTGGTCTTCGATCAAGCCGAAAATCGCCTCCACGCGCAGAAGGCGCTCTTACTTGCACTCATGACCGATGGGAAAGGAACCACCTTATGAAAGAGCGCCGCCAGCGCGCGATCCTTACGCTTGTCGCGACGCGCCCGATCCACTCGCAGGACGAGTTGGTCTCGTTACTCTCTGCCTCCGGTTTCGATGCGACACAAGCGACGGTCTCTCGCGATATCAAGGAGCTTGGCTTGGTCAAGGTGCCGATAAAGGGCGAGAGCGAGGATGACGCGCTCTTTAAATATGTCGTCCCAAGCGCTTCCACGCAGTATGTCAGCCGACTGCATCGCGTCGTCGCCGAACTCGTGCTTCAGGCCGAAGGCAGTGGCAACTTCATCGTGCTCAAGACCCCTCCGGGCAGCGCGATGATGGTAGCCTGTGCGCTCGACGAAGCGGCCTGGCCCGAAGTGATGGGGACGATCGGCGGAGACGATACCATCCTCGTCATCGTGCGCGATGCAACCAAGACTGCGATGCTCGTTCAGCGCTTTCTCGACCTGCGTGGAACGAGCGCCGCGTGAGCACGATCGTCTTAGCATACTCCGGCGGCCTCGACACCTCGGTCTTGCTCAAGCGCTTGCTCCTGGAAGGGCACGAGGTGGTCACGATGACGGCCGACTTGGGTGAGAGCGACGCGCAGATCGGAGCGCGTGCCGCCGACGAGATCGCGCAGGTTCGCGCCAAGGCGCTGGCGCTGGGCGCGCGGCAGGCGCATACGATCGACGCCCGGCAGCGCTTTGTCAGCGAGTACGTGCTGCCCGCACTTGCCGCCAACGCCCGTTACGAAGGCGTCTATCCGCTCAGTGCCGCGCTCTCGCGCCCCTTGATCGCCGCGCTCTTGGTCGAGACTGCGCGAGCGGTGAAGGCTGACGCGGTCGCACATGGATGCACCGGCAAGGGGAACGACCAGGTGCGCATCGAGCTGGCCGTCCGGGCGCTCGATACGACTCTCGAAGTGCGCGCTCCGTTGCGCCAATCGCCGCTCTCACGCCCCGATGCGATGGCGTATGCCGCCGAGCACGGCATTCCGGTGTCGCAGAGTTCTAGCAAGCCCTACTCGATCGATGCCAATCTCTGGGGCCGCTCGATTGAAGCGGGAGTGCTGGAAGATCCGTGGGCGGCGCCGCCGGAGGATGCCTTCGCCTGGACGGCCGCGCCGCAGAACCGCCCAACGCTGCCAAGCGAGATCGTCGTGCACTTTGAGCGGGGCGTTCCGAGCGTTGAAGCCATCAGCGGCGCCGCCCTGCTCGCACAGCTCAACGTACTAGCCGGCTCGCACGGCATCGGGAGAATCGATCTCATCGAAGACCGCGTGATCGGCGTGAAGTCACGCGAACTCTACGAAGCGCCCGCAGCGACGCTTCTTCTTCTCGCGCACGAAGCGCTCGAACGACTGGTCCTCACGCGCGATGAGCTGCGCTTCAAAGCCGGCGTCGATCGGCGCTATGCAGAGCTTGCCTACGACGGGCTCTGGCATTCGCCGCTGCGCAGCGCGCTCGATGCGTTCAACGGCTCCTTTGCTACGCGCATCACGGGCGACGTTGCCATGCGCTTGCATCAGGGCAGTGCAACCGTGATCGGCCTGCGCTCGCCGTTTGCACTCTACGATGAGCACCTGGCGACGTATGGTGAGGGCGACCGCTTCGATCACCATGCTGCCGATGGATTTATTCGGTGTTACGGGCTACCGTTCGACCGGCTGGCGCATCTGGGGATCGGCACTGCCCAATGACATCGCAGACCCTGCAGTGGGGCGGTCGCTTTCGCGGTGCCGCCGATCCGGAGCTGCTGGCGTTTGGCTCGTCGCTTGAAGACGATCTGCCGCTGGCGGCGTTCGATGCGCGCTGTTCGCAGGCGCACGTCTGTGCGCTAGCCGGCGGCGGCATCATCGACGAGCAGACGGCGGATGCGCTGCGTGCGGCGCTCGATGCCGTCGTCTGCGAGATCGGTGACGGCTCCTTTGCGGCGGCGGCGCGCAGCGGCGGCGCAGAGGACATTCACGGCGCCATCGACGCACGCGTTCGGGAGCTCGCGCCGGTAGCCGGCGCCCGGCTCCATGCCGGGCGCAGCCGCAACGACCAGGTTGCGACCACGCTCTGCCTCTATGCCGCTGCGCGCGCGCAGGCCGGGAAGAACCGCTGCCTGGCGATCGCGCAGCGACTGCTCGAACGCGCGCGTCAGGAGCTTGCCGCAGGCACGCTGCTGGCCGGCACCACGCATGGGCAGCCGGCGCAGCCGATCTCACTTGCGTTCTGGCTCGCTGCGGCCGCCGAGCCCTTCGCTCGCGCGGCGCGTGCGTTTGCGACCGTAGCGGCGGAAGCGATGCACTCGATGCCGCTCGGATCTGCAGCGCTTGCAGGGTCGAGCTTACCGCTCGACCGACGCGCAGCGGCGAACCTGCTCGGCTTTGCAGAGCCCTCGCGTAATGCGCTCGATGCGATCGGCACGCGCGATGCGTTGCTGGATTGCGCGCATGCCTGGGTGCGCGCCTGCGCATCGGCCTCGCGCATCTGCGCGGAGTTGGTCGTCTGGGCCGGCGGACCATTCGGCTACGTGCGCATCGGCGATGCTTCTTCGACGGGCTCAAGCCTGATGCCGCAGAAGCGCAATCCCGACATCTTCGAACTGGTGCGCGGTGGAGCGCATGAGGTCACCGCAGCCTACACAGGAGCGCTGACGACGCTCATCGGCCTGCCGCTCTCCTACCACCGCGATCTGCAGCAGTGCAAGCGCCTTGCAATCGGCTGCATCGAACGTGCGATGAGCTTGCTCGACGCCTTTGCTCGAGCCTTGGACGACGTAACCTTCGTTGCGGAGAAGATGAACGCTGCCGCAAACGACGGCTACGTCGTGGCCACGGATCTCGCTGAAGCGCTGGTCGCGAGCGGGCTCGATGCCAGGCAAGCGCATAGCCTGGTCGGCGCTCGCGTCTGCCTGGCTGAAGAGGCGCGGCGTGCCCTCGATGCAAGCGACCTGCAGGCACTCGGCGCGACGCTCGATAACCCGGCGTTCTCTGCGCCGCTCGACGCCGCAGCCAGCGTCGCCGCCAAACGCACCGAAGGATCGACGTCGCCTGTCTGCGTTGCGCGTGCGCTCGATGCGCTCGCCGAAGAGCTGGCCGCCTTGGAGCACCTGCCATGACGCGCGTCCACGTCTGGGGCGCGGGCGGTTATGCCGCGGCCGAAGCGATTGCCTGGATCGAAGGGCACCCGCGCCTTGAAGCCGGCATCTTCGAGAGTCGAACGCACGCAGGCGCCTGCGTTGCGGACACGTTTGCGCACTTGCGGCGCAGCACGCTGCATTTCGCAGCATCCGGAGCGGTGCTTGCGCAGCTTGCGCCGGGCGATATCGTTATCATCGCCGGCGCATCGGGGGAGGCCCGCGCGCAGGTGGGGAAGTTTCTTGCGCAGGGTGCGCGCGTGGTCGATCTCTCGGCCGACTATCGCTTCGATCCGCTGGCCGTCTATGGGCTGCCCGAATACCATCGCGCAACGATTGCCGGCGCGCGGCTGGTCGCCAACCCCGGCTGCTACCCCACCGCGTCGCTCTTGGCGCTGCTGCCGCTCGTGCGAGCCGCGATGCCGCTTGGGATCGCCATCGACGCCAAGAGCGGAATCACCGGTGCCGGGCGTACGCCGCAGCTTGGATCGCTCTTTGCCGAAGTGAGCGGCGATATTCGTGCGTATGCGCTCCAGGGGCATCGCCACGAGCCCGAGATCGCGCAGGAGCTGCGCCGCCGTGGCGTCGAGCTGCCGATCACGTTTACGCCGCACGTCGTGCCGTTGGCACGAGGCATGCTGGTCGACGTCTACGCCTTCTACGCCTGCCCACCCGACCCGGAAGCGATCGCGGCGGCCTACGACGCAGCCTATCGCGACGAGCCGTTCGTGCGCGTGCTCACAAACGAACGCGTTCCAAGCGTGGCTGCCGTGGTGGGCACCAACGATGCGGAGATCCGCGTCGATGTCCGCGGCGCGATGGTGCGCGTGATCTGCGCGATCGATAATCTCGGCAAGGGCGCTGCGGCGCAGGCCATTCAGAACGTCAACATCATGCTCGGGTATCCCGAGGAGGAAGGCTTGCATGCTCGCACCGCCCTTGCCTGAGAACCAAACGCGATTGATCGCGCTGCGCGGCGGGCTTGGCAGTGTGCCCGGCGTACGCCTGGCCGGCGTTCACGCCGGCATCAAACGGCGCAAGCGCGATCTGGCGCTCGTCACCTTCGACCGCGAGCAACTCTGTGCAGCGGTGGTGACCACCAACGAGATGAAGGCCGCGCCGATTCTCGTGAGCGCCGAGCATCTGGCAGCCGAGGGGGCCACGATGCGCGCGCTCGTCTGCAACTCCGGTTGCGCCAACGCCTGCACGGGCGAGCGCGGCGAACGCGATGTGCGTGCGACCGCCGCGCAAGCCGGTGCGCTGCTCGGCATCGCAGCGACGCAGGTCGTGGTCGCCTCGACGGGCGTCATCGGCGTACCGTTGCCGCTAGATCGCGTGCAGCGCGGGCTGGAACGCTGCGTTGCACAACTCGAGGAGGGCGGCAAGGCCGCCCACGACGCCGCCGAAGCCATCATGACCACCGATCGAGTTCCCAAGCTCGCGGCCTACGCGTTCTACCATCAGGAGAAGCGCTACGTGGTCGGTGGAGTTGCCAAAGGCTCGGGGATGATCGCCCCCAACATGGCGACGATGCTCGCGTTCATTGCAACCGATCTGCCGATGCAGCGCGCGAGTCTCGACACCGCGCTACGGCAGGCGACCGACGAGACGTTTAACATGATCTCGGTGGACGGCGATATGTCCACCAACGATGCGGTGTATGCGTTTGCACCGGTCGGCGATGCTGCTCCGCCGCCGGCCTTTCTGCTTGCGTTCCGCCGCGTTGCGCTCGACCTTGCGCTCGCCATGGTAGATGACGGCGAGGGCGCGACCAAACGCCTAGAGGTACGTGTGCTGGGTGCACACGATGAGCCGCAAGCGCGCACGGTGGCCCGGGCGATCATCAACTCCAACCTCGTCAAGACGGCACTCTACGGCGAGGATCCGAACTGGGGACGCATCATCGCGGCGGCCGGAGCGGTGAAGGCCGGGGTCGATCCGGCGCGCTGGTCGCTGGTGCTCAACGACAAGCCCTGGGTGGACGAAGGCGGGATCGAACGGCTCTCCGAGGCGCAGGCGCATGCAGAGCTGGAACAACACGAGATCGTCGTCGAGGTGCATCTGGGCCTTGGCGAGGCCGGCGCGACCGCGTGGGGCTGCGATCTCTCGCGCGACTACGTGCGCATCAATGCGAGCTACCGCACATGAGCGAGGTATTCGACGGCGAGAACGCGCTGTTGGGGAACTACGCGCGCGCTCCGGTGTGCTTTGTCTCCGGAGAGGGATGCTACCTCATCGACGATCGCGGTCGGCGCTACCTCGATGCGATCGCCGGGATCGCCGTCTGTGCGCTTGGGCATGCGCACCCGGCGATCGCCGACGCGGTGGCGACGCAGGCGCGGACCCTCGTGCATGCAAGCAATCTCTACTACCACGAGCCCTCGGGGAGACTCGCGCAGGAGCTCACCCGGCGTTCAGGGTTCGCGCGAGCCTTCTTCTGCAACTCCGGCACGGAGGCCAACGAAGCGGCGATCAAGCTCGCGCGGAAACTCGCGTACCGTCGAGGTGAACCGGGCCGAACGACGATCCTCGCGTGCAGCGGCTCCTTTCATGGGCGCACCTACGGCGCGCTGGCCGCCACCGAGAACCCGGCTTATCGCGTCGGCTTCGGGCCGCTGCCGGGCGACTTTGCCTTCACGCCGTTCAACGATAGCGCTGCGCTGGAAGAGGCGATCGACGAACGCGTTGCGGCGTTCATCGTCGAACCGGTCCAGGGCGAGAGCGGTGTGCATCCGGCAAGCGCGCAGTTTCTGGCACGCGCACGGGAACTCTGCAGCGAGCGCGGCGCGTTGCTCGTCTTCGATGAGATTCAATGCGGCATGGGGCGCCTGGGCGATCTCTTCGCGTTTCAAAGCGTTGGCGTGCGCCCGGATCTCGTCACGATGGCGAAGGCGCTAGGCAACGGCTTGCCGATCGGGGCAATGTTAGTCGGCGCGAGCGCGCTGGACGGCTTCCTGCCTGGGGATCACGGATCGACCTTCGGAGGTTCGCCCGTGAGTGCCGCGGCTGCGCTGGCGCACCTGCGCGTTCGGGACGAACTGAATCTCGATGCGCACGTGCGCGCGGTCGGGGCCTATGCGATGGAACGACTGCAGGGCGTCGCGCGCGACTTTTCGGGGCTCTTTGCGGAGCCGCGCGGGCGCAGCTTGCTGCTCGCGCTACCGGTGAAAGCACCGCACCAAGCCGCAGAATTCGCTGCAGCGCTACGCGAGCGCGGGGTACTCGTCGGCACCGCCGGCGGAAACACGCTGCGCTTCGCACCGCCGCTCATCATCACACGAGACGAGATCAACGTGTTGACGGAGACGCTCGGCTCGGTTGCTAACGAGTTCTATATTCCAAAGTGAAACTGAACTGTCTCTGTTTGACGTCCGGCGATGGGACTCTGCAGTTGAAAGCCGGCCAGTAGCCGGTGGGCAGTTCTACATGGCGAACGTGCGTTTGAGGGGTTCGCCGAATGCGGGTTACTATCGTGGTTCGACACGTTGCCACGATGACGAAAGATTCGACATCGCACGGCGGGCGGCTATTCTCGCTTCACCTTCACGATGTGAACGCAGTCGGGGACAAATTGGCGGCCCTGACCTTTCGGGACGAACATCCATTGGACCGACAGGTGGTGAACTCCAACTCCGATGTAGGTGATGTCCAAGGTGCCGCAGAGGACGGGAGAGCGGCGCGGCAGCCGAATCGAGGATACACCTGCGAAGTCGCCAACCGTTTCCTTTTTTCCAGGGGACTGGCTGGAACAATTGGGTAGTGACGTGATGGCTTTCACGGTGAATTCGTTGACAAACCACGAGTAATGCTTAGGGGCGATTTCTAGATTGGCAAACGCTGATGTGGTCTTTCCGTAGGCCCTGATCGAGTAGTCGTCACACGATGAGCTCGAGATTTCGGAAGCGTCATACGATGCGCGCGCGTGCGCCTGCCCCTGGTAGACAAAATACCAGCCAGCCCCTTCGCCGATCTGGCGCCATTTCCGCACGAAGCGGAGTCTGACATGCCCGTGAGTGGTCTCGGATTTGGCGTAACGGTTGCTTCCGTATCCGGCGGGAACGGTGACGTTGTTGACGTACTTGACCGAGTAGGAGCCGTCCCACTCGGGTATTGCAGCCAAAGTTGCTGCGGAGATATGGGTTGCCGCTTGCCGGGCGTGGTGATGGGGAGAAGGGGATTGGCCTGCGCCGTGTACTCGCGTGGATTGGATGCCCACTGGCTGGGCGGCAAGTAACGCCGGATTGACGATAAGCAGGCTCAATCCGAGAAGGCAGAACCGTCGTACTCTCATAGAATTAGCTCCCCATCCAGGCGAGGATACGTTTTAAACCGGGATTCCCCATATGACCACACCATTCGAGCCGACGCCGGATGATTCCGGCGGTTTTCGGGGCCTCCGGCAGGCCGCGCCGCCGCTTTGGCGATACGTGGAACCCGCTTCGGCCCGGCGGGCACCAAAAAGCCTGGGTGGGCCGAGGCGTTCATGCCGTCGCGGGGATCGGCGGCGCGCGCAGGGTGGCCGACGCGTGAGGTGCTTGTGGAGGCCTTCGGTGAAGAACACCTTGGCCCTCAGCGCCGCTTCTCGGTAGATCGACGGGTCTTGCACTGGCCAGAGCTTACACGGGATCGGGTGCGACAATCCGAAGCCGCGCTCGTCGACGAACAGAATTGCGAAGCGATTGCGAAGCGCGTGGAGCTCCGGCGACGTGTTGACGGAGGCACTTGACTCGGTCGTCCCAGGGATCTCTAATGCGGCAGCTTGCGGTATCGCAGCCCATGAGGCGTCGGACAGCGAATTGTAGCGTGGCAAGCGGCAGATCGGGATCAGTCCACGCTTGCAGTGAACCAGGACAATGCGACGAAAGGCATTGTCCCATATGAACACACCGACCCCAACATCACTGCGGGGAGCGCTCTGGAGTACGCTGCTGGTCGCACTGTTCTGTACGAGCTGCGCCGGCGCGCAGGGGAAACACCCTTCCCCCGATGTCACGTTCACTCCGAGCGCGGTCTCGCCGTCGCCGGCGCCGCCGGGTGAATCTACGATCCCGTTATCTATCACGATCGGGCGCACGGTCGAGCCAGCGGGCGTTGCTGCCGCTCCGATCATGCAGCGTAGCCTTCCTCCAGACGTGCAGATCGACCCGGCGAAGACCGGCTGGGGAATGGCGTACTGGGGCATTGGACACGAAATCGTGGCTTTCGATCTGCGAACGGCGCGGATCGCCTGGGATAAGACCCTCGATGCGCAATCGTATAATCTGCGTCCTGTACCAGCCGGCGTACTGGCGCCGGCGAGTATCCCCGGCTCCACGATCGCGTTCTCGCGCCGCGACGGCCGCCAACTCTATACGATTGAGGCCGACGTTCCGGCCGGTGTTGCAGGTGGCGTGCTTTTCGCCGGCGGTAGCGAGGTCTACAGCGCCTTCGATCCCTCCACCGGAGCGCGCCTATGGCGCTCTCCGGGTGCGGGTGACAGCCTGCTTGGCCAACGCCCCCCAACGCTACACGACGGATTGGTCCTGCAGCAATTCAGCGATGACGGCGCAATTCTACACGGCGACCTGTATGCATTCGACGCACGCACGGGCCACGTGCGCTGGGTGACTTCCTCATACGGCATCCTCGGTTATCGCCGTGGCGTCGCCTACGTCGACAGCACCTGGGCCCCGGAACAGCTCGATAACTACATCCCAATGACAATATCCGCGATCGATCTGGAAAACGGCAAAGTGCTCGACTCCTACACCTATGCGCCCGATCCGGCAAGAAACGCCGGGATCTATCACGAGACGCCGGTGCTGGCTCATGTTGCGGCCGGATACGTGTACATTCGGGTCGGTGGCACATGGTATAGGTATGATGCCGAGACGAAGCCGGGAAACGCGCATCCTATGCGTTTTACGCACGCGTCGGTATTGGCGGCATTCGAGAACGGCGTAATCTTGCTGCGCCTGCACGACCGGCTCGCACTTGCGCGCAGCACCGTAGGGCTGATGCTTGCGCATCCGTTGCCGGGGACGTTGCGCTCGCCCGTCGTACGACTCGCAGACGGCTCTCGCTATGCAATCGTTGGAAACGCGCTCGTGGCTTTTGGACATGACGGTACGCCGCGAATGGTCGGCGACGTCGCCTGTCGAGATGTCCAAACGCTCGTGCCGTGGAGTGGCTACATTGCAGTGATCTGCAACGGCCACCATGGAAGGTCTTCACGAGAGTTGCTGTTCCACGATGTGCGCGAACAACACGTTCCTCTGCACATCGCAGCAGTACGAGCGCCACGCTACCGCGTCGCGCTCGTTCGCTACGCCATTCCGCCATCGCAATCGTTCATAAAGCAATGGTGGGTCGGTCCGCTGGCCCCCCTTCCAAATGGCGGAGTCGCCTTCACGCTCTCCGCCGGCGCGATGAACATGGAAGACGCGATCGGAACCGTAACCCGCGACGGCGCATTCCACCTCCGGCTATTGGGCAACCAAACGCCGAAACCGCGAGCCGGCGAGATCGTCGCTGACGCCCATGGAACCGTGTGGTTTAACGACATCTACCGTTCGACGATCACCGCACTCGCTGCGAACGGAAGCGAGAAAACCCACACACTCAGCAATTACAACACACAACTGCCTACTATCGGCATTCGCCTGGCGATCGGGCCGAACGGCGCCGCGTGGTACGCCCGTTCGCACCCAAACAACGCGATCGTTCGCGCGGACGGATCACGCACATTTCACGTTCCGGCCAACTACGGGAATGTGCTCGTCCTGCGCGACGGAAGTGACGGTACGCTCTGGTTTCTGACGCCATCGCGACTCGCGCGCGTGACGCCTGGTGGTCATTTTTCGTCTGTTCCGCTACCTTATCGATCGCGCACGCGCAACTTCGAAGAGCAGCTTCTCGCAAGCGGAACGCATGGGGAGATGTGGCTCGCTCGCGGCACCGCGATCTATCGCATGAGCGCGCATGGACTGCTCGCAGCATACCACCTTCCGAACGCAACGGTCCGCGTGACGGCGTTGGCATCGGGCTGTAACGGGACCCTCTATGTTGCCGAAAGCGTTCCGCAGATCGCGCTCGTATCGCCGAGCGGAACGCTGCGAGAGTATCCACTCGATGGAACACCGATCGACGGCCTCGTTAAAACCGCCGACTGCGCCCTCTGGTTCATCAGCGGCTCGAACTATCCACGGCAGTACGTCGGCAGGCTTTCACTCGTACGTCGCTAAGGTTACTCAAAAACGATCGGCGCATTCTCCGGATCGGACGATGACTTCGCGCGCGTTCGGGAACGCCGGCACGACCACTCGGTGGGCCCGGGCCCATCGGCGGCCCGCCAACACGTCGAAGCCGATGCGTCCTAACCGCTGGGCCCGATCGATGCCGGCCTCGACGTGGCATAACGAGTATGTCATCGAGCATCCACCGATCCCCGATCCGCAAGAGTCGCCGACAGCGTTCAAGGGCTCATGCGGTGGCGCACCGTGACACACACAGGGTGTGTGCTCTATACTAGCGAGTAGGGGATATGCGCATTTGGAGACAACCATGAATGAGGTTCTGTTTCTTGTCGAGCCGGCCGCCGAGGGCGGTTATACTGCACGCGCCCTCGGCGAGTCGATTTTCACCGAAGCGGACGACCTAGAGAGCCTGCACGAGCAGGTGCGCGATGCTGTCCGCTGTCACTACGATGAGGGGCACGTTCCCAGCCTTATCCGGCTTCACTTCACGCACGAGGAAGTCATCGCCGTATGAGGCTCCCGCGTGACATCTCCGGCGCCGAGCTGGTTAAACGGCTTGGCCGCCTGGGTTACCACGCCACGCGTCAAACCGGCAGCCACATCCGCCTAACGTGCGATCTTCCGTATCCCCATCACGTGACCGTGCCCAACCACGACCCGCTACGCGCAGGCACCCTAGCGGCAATCATTTCGGAGATCGCCGTAGTGCAGCGTCTCGACCGCGACGAGTTGACGCGCCAACTGTTTTAGAAACTATCGAAGCGTCGAACAGCCCGCGACAGCGCTCTGGTGGCTGTGTTGAGCGTTCGGCAGCTTCATGGCCCAATCCCCAGCCCAGGCACGGTCGAGCATTTTACGGGACCGGGGTGATAGACCAATGCAGGATCTCATGGGTATCCGGGCTGCGTGGCGGATCAATGGAAAACACACCGTTATTGGTATCAAGGGGCGCAGTCCCAGAGAGCGCTCTGCCGGAAGTCGGCAAAGGCCCACCGATATCGATATATCTGCCGCCTTGTACGTTCTTTTTATAGACTGTCGTGTAGGTTACGCAGACCCCAATCCTATTCATGAACTGTGCTCTGTGGATGAGGTTACCGTAGAATTGCTTCTTGACCGTTATTCGTACGTTGTACGTTCCCTCGGTCGGGTAAATTGCGAGTCGTATGACGCTTGGAAGTGTCCCAGAGGCTGTCCCCGACTCCGTTGATGCGTCATTGCAATCGGGTGGATCAGAGCAGTTTGTGACACTCGTCTTTTGAGCCTTTCCTGATTGAACGGCGCGTTTGTCTTTCCACACCACCATACCTAAGGGATTTGCGTCGATCGTGCGCTTGAGGAGGCCCGATCCAGTCAGCGTCTCCGAACGATTAAAAGACGTACCACAGCCCTCCGTTCCCGACCGCTTCATAGAGAAGCTGTAGTCGACCCGCCATTGTGGCACAGCACCCCATCGGCTAAGGTTCGGTTGGCCGGCAATGGAAGCGCTTGGAACGATCAGGAACAGCATAGCCATAACCACGCATAGAACGTTACGCACGATCACCTCGTAAGTGTTTGCAACCTGCAGAGCTTTGCCCCACTACGGCTTCGGTGCGACGGTTAAACCCGTCGCCTGATCGAGCGGAATGAAGCGAGCATAGGCGTTCGGCGCACCGCTCTTGAGCGGAGCATTGAAGAGGTAGACGCCGTTGTGCGCATTTCCCGAGCCGAACTGCGCGGCAACGTAGAGATTACCGCGACGATCGAAGGTAAGGTACATCACGACGGCATGGGGCGGCAGTACAATGTCGTAGGCGCTGGAGGCCCCTTTCGTATACGGCGGCTTTGTCACGTGGACCAAGGTGCCGTATCCGAAGAAGACATCGGCTTTGGTGTCGACGACGATGCCTTGCCCGAAGTCGGGCTGCGATTGACCCGAGACCGCGACGGTGCCGGCGCTCCGGCTCCCCGCCCGAAACGGCGGATGGTACTGTTTCACCGAACGGTCGTTGCAGACGAAGAGCACGCCGTGCGGGCCGAATGCCAGCCCGTACGCGTTCTCGATGCCTCCGGTGATGCTGAAAGCCGCCCGGCTCGAACTCTTGATGGGCGCTCTAAAGACCTCGATGGCGTTTCCGCTCGGCTCGGCCGCATACAGATTGCCCGCCGCGTCGACCGCGACATCATACGCCGGCTTGGCCGTTTGAATCGACGCCATCTTCACCATCCGGCCGGTCTTCTTGTTCGGAGCGAAGACCCCGATGAGATCGGCATTCGCCTCCGCCACATACACCCGCCCCGAGCGGTCTACCGCTAGACCGTATCCCGGGCCGTTACCTGGATTGGTCAGGACCGCCACGGCTCGCGGCGCACTTGAGAGCGGCAGTTTGTAGGCTCGCAGCGTGTGCGTGGAGTCGGAGACGTAGAGCCATTGCGACGGCTTGGCCGCGGGTCTCCCGGCGTGCGTCGCTGCCGTCAGCGTCGTGGCGCAGATCGCCAGCATGCCGACCGCACGAAGCGTACGCACGACCGGTCCACGGCCGGATATGAAGCGTTGCTTCACCTACGGCACCTGCGTGAAGCCGGGCGGGATCACGAAGAGGGGTTTAACCTCCTCCTTGGTGAGCCACTGGATATTGCCACGCTCCTTGAGCATGTGCATCTTGCCGCCCGCACCGTGGCTGGGCATCGATCCGCCCATCATGCCCCCGGCCTCGAACGTCATCAACGTGTAGAGCGAGAGCTGCCTGCTCGCGCCCAACCCTTTGCCTGCCACTGATTCATTCATCCGGCGTGCTTTGCACCCACCCATCATCGGGAGAACGCTCCGCGGCGGTACCCGCTTCACCCCGCGCAGAGGGCAGTAGGGGCGGGGCTTGTCGATGGTAGACGCGTAGCGCTGCACGTCGAAGGTCGTCTCTCCATCCCGGCACGCCCCCGTCGCGTTGCTGGATTTGAGATGCATCGTCACCTGCGTTCCTCGCGTGTGATAGCCGACGATCGTCTTGGGTCCGAGTCCATGACTCGACGATGAGATCTTTATGTCGGCGAGACCCTTCTGGGGCTGCCCTGTGCCTCCCCGGACGGAACCCCCACCACCGCCTCCGCCCGAGCCGTATCCGGTCGATTGCAGACAGCCCTCCGGCCGGTCGCCGTAACACCACTTCTTCTGCGGCAACTCCAGCGTGAAGATGCCGTTCTTGCCGCACTTGTGAACCACGGCGGTCTTGTACGCGGGGTAGTCGACACGGTAGCAGTTGTGCACGTACGTGTACCGCGTGAGCGTGCCGTACTTCATCGCCATCATCGCCGCATTCGCGGCCTGCATAGCTGCCGCGTATTTGCCGCCCATCATGTGGCCGAGCATGCCGCCCATACCATGTGGGGCCGACGGCGGTGCATTGAGCGCCTGTTCGATGGCGGCGTAATCAGCGGGGAAACTCCCGGGCGCCGGCACCGGAGCCGAAGCCAGGAGCATGCGCGAAATTTCGTTGTACTGCAAAAAGAGCGGGGTATGGGTCGGGGTCGGCTTTGGGTGAGCCGAGCGCCGCATACCGTTGCCCGACGCCGGGTGAGCGGAGAATGCGATGAGCAGGACCGCAAGCACCGTTGCGGCGGCACCGAGTACACGAAGCTTCATAGTCTCTGTTCCTCTTTCGGTCGCAAGTGAAAGCTAATTTCCTGTGACATCAGCCGTGGCCAAGTGCACCGCCGTCGGCCGCTTGGATGAAAGTATAGCATGAAAGGCACCTGCCCCTCGCTGGGTCTTCGCCCGTCTACCGGCCCAGCGGTTGCGGCGCTCTGCCCCGCAGGCCCTGGGGGCGGCAACGCAGCCAAACACCGGGCGCGCCCAAAGGGCCGCATAGCCTCTCCCTCACGTCTCCACGAGCAACGGGGACGTAAGACCTACTGTATTGGGGCGACCTTACATCGCCCTTACTCAGGGCACGGCGGGCGAGCAGCTCGGAGCGCAGGATGGACGCGGTGGCCGGGTTGCCGCTCACGATCATAGCTCCTAGGCCACGGTCTGAAGCGCGACCAGCCGCTGGCGTAAGAGAGGGCTGCGCCTGTATTCAGGCGCGCGCGTTGCAAAGCAGGCCAGAAATATAGTTGCGAGTTTCGATGTCGGAGATGGCAAGATAACATCCCTTCATCCCACGCGTCAGAAGTACGCGATATGTATTCTTGAGCAAGTGGATAAACTCGTCCGTCGACGCGCGCTTGACGTTTCGATCTTGTGACGCAGCCTTGACGCCTTGCCAACCGCCATCTGCTGCTCGATAAACCAAATCTGGGCCCCAAATCACGCCGACGTAATCAAACTCGAATCCCTGAGCCGTATAGATGCAGCCAACCTGCGCAAACCCCTTGGGATCGGTCGCCCAGAAACTTGATTTGGGCACACCGGCCGGCAAACACACGCCATCCGGCTTGGCGTTCCACGGGCGGCGATAGGCTCCGACGACCACATCCTCGACCAATTTTCCATTGCGCGGATCCGACCAGGGCCAGCAGAACCCGGCGGTCATACGAGCCGAGGCGCCTTGCGCAATCCGACCGAGTAGTTCGCGCTCAATTTCCTCGGGTGAGTTGTAAACACGTATATCAAAGCCGCCGTCAACCAGCTCGAAGGCCCCCTCGCTGGATGCACCAAGCCCCAGGAGTGCGTTGACCCAGTCGATGTACGCGTCGGAGCCGGCACAACGAAACTGCGCTTCGAGGCGCTCCTGAGCGAAGCGCGCGTCATGCGCTGCGGCGGCTTCACGGATGAGTCGCGACGAGCCCACTTCGTCCGGGCGCACACCTTGCCGATCGTCAATAAAAAATACAGCCACTTTTGCTGCGTCGATGATCTCGTCCACTTGCTGACGATCACTACGTCGACCGGCAGGAGTAAACCGCGAGTTGCTACTCATCCGAATGCGATGGGCCTCGTCGCAAAGGATGACATCAAGGTCACCGTCGGCTGCTTGCGTAAAACTGTTAAAGTAGCGGAAACTTGAACCGGCTCTGCGTCCGAGCACGCTCCGCAGGTTTTCCGTAAAGGCCTTTGATCCTGTTGCATGCGACACGCGGACATGCCGCCCAAGGAGCGTTGCCATGACGTTGAGGGCGACCACGGACTTCCCTGTCCCGGGACCGCCTTCAATCAGGACGACGCTGCGTTCCCCACGCCGCAGGGCGCGTTGGACAGCACTAAGGATTTTCTCGTAAGCGACGCGCTGTTCATCGAGCAGAGTGTAAGCAGCGGTGCCAGAGATAGTTGCCGCAGTATACTCCATGAGCTTCTTGCTTGGCGCGAAACGGCTACTGATAACCCGCTCTAGAACCTCCAGCCCGGGGCCATGCCCCACGCGCTCGTCGATGAACACGGCAAGTTCGTCGGTGTTATTCGCACAGAACAGGGGTGCGACCGCAAGGGCATCCCCAAACTTTCCTTTGTCAAGTAATGTTGAACTCGGGTCTTGTTGGAAATTATGGAGCCAACTGCACGACGAGAGCGCGACGCAAGGTTCTTCATAAAACACGCTGCGATTGTCCTGAAGATATGTCGCGTAGGAAGCTGCCTGCACCGACGGGTGGAGTTGCGTACGCCGGCTACGGCCCATGTCAACTTCGACACACTCGTCTTCTTCCGCCGGAGCGGCCATGCTCCACTGCTTTAGTTCGATAATTGTGGCCGACGGCGTCCCATCGGAGGCGATACCAGTGAGCATGCAATCCAATCGCCTTGAGGTAAGCGGCAACTGCATTTCCAGAATAATGCCATGTTTGAGCAGATTCATGTCGCGGATCTGAGAAGCCACGGCATGCAACGAATGACGCCAGGAATTCGCCTCGGAAGCCGACACCGCATAGCCGTAGTAATCGAGATAGCTAACCGAGAGTTGTTTATCGATCTCGCGTTTTTCGTCGTAGCGTAGAAAGTCGGCTGTCGCACCCGCAAAGAGCTGCATGATACCTCCCTTGGCTCCTGGCCACCGCACTAGCGGGGTTGGGTAACGGGTACCGCGTTATCGCTTGCTGATCCTTGGTTCGGGGGATCGGCCTGGCTGACCGCGGCTGCTATGACCATGCCCTCAGGCTAGATCAAGAAACGTTGCCAAGAGGCGACGCACGGAGCGCAGCGTTGTCGACGGCGCGCTCTCGGCGAACTCCGCGAACCGCGCCCGCCAATCCAGGCTCTTGACCTGGTCGGCGAGGGCAACGCCGTCGATCGAGCCGCCCGATTTTAGCGGAACCTCGAAGGGATAGCCCTTGCGTTGTGAGGTTATCGGAACGCCCACGCACAGCGATGTCTTCGCATTATAGGCGCGGGGTGAGAGGACGAGAAACGGCCGACGGCCGGCGTGCTCACGCCCACGCTGGGGATCCAGCGAGAACCACACGATATCTCCGCTGTCGGGAATGTACGCGTCTACCAACGCTCGGTGCCGGTCAGTTCATCGAAGAGCGGCTCATGCAGATTCTGCGGCGTGATACCTTCGATGAGATCGGCGAGCGCCCGCAATGGCGCCTTGCGCACCGAAATGACTCCGTCATCCACCGCCATCTCGACGGCAGCCCCGTCTTCAAGGGCGACCCGTTTGGCGATGGCGCTCGGGATCCGAAGCGCAAGCGAGTTCCCCGATTTAAAGACACGGGCGTCTTGATGAAACGCGCCTCGTGAAGCCACCGGCTTCCTAGTGTTCATACAATGTATATACACCTGAAGCTGGCTCCCGTCAATCCCCTTCCACGCCCAACCTGCTCTGGGAAATCGGCGAAGCTCCAGCCACGTAAACGGGCCGCGCGCGCTTCGTGCGGTTCTGCGCCCGCAGGTTTAACATCCGCTAGCGAACTGGGTCGCAGGCGTTTCCGAGCGCACGGGCTAAGCGTCGACGTCGAGCGATGACCGCAGAAGTACAAGCTACCACGCGTGAGGAGTTGCTACGCCGGCTTGGCGATGCAATCATCACCGTGCCCCGAACGCATCCGCTGAGAGTTGCAATCGACGGCGTCGACGGCGCCGGTAAGACAACGCTGGCTGATGAACTCGTGCCTTACATCGAGAGGCACGACAGGCCGGTCATTCGAGCGTCAATCGACGGGTTCCACCGACCGCGCGCGGCACGCTACCGTCGTGGCGTGGACTCGCCGGAAGGTTTCTACTACGACTCGTTTGACTACGATGCCGTCCGCACTGCATTACTCGATCCTCTTGGCCCAGACGGTCATCGGCGGTATCGCACGGCGACGTTTGATTGGCGGGTGGATGTAGCAGTTGATGCGCCGATGCGTGAAGCAACGGAGAATGAGGTTCTGCTTTTTGATGGTGTTTTCGCGCAGCGACGAGAGTTGGCGAATGCTTGGGATCTGTGTATTTTCCTAGAGGTTGGTTTTGACGAGACGCTCCGGCGATCGCTGATCCGCGACATCGGCCCCGGTACTTCACCTGAGGAATTGCAACGCCGTTTTTGGGCGCGATACGCGGCGGGACAGCGGCTCTACCTCTCCTCGGTCCGTCCGAGCGAACGCGCCCACATTCTGGTGGATAATCGTGACCCTGCCAGACCGCGGATCCTGCGCTGGCAGGAACCGCCCTCATCCGTAATGTCGCCCAAGTAACGCGTAGTGCTCCGGGATCGAGCGCGCTAGCTCATCCGCTGCTAGCGCTCCTTCGGCAAACCCGGTCGGGATGCCGCGGTAGCCATCGTTGAGCACTTCACCCACCCGCCCCATAGGCGATGGCACTGGCCCGTGCGGCGAAGCAGCGCGCATGAACGAGGATGCTCTGGCGGCGTTAGAAGCGCGCCTTGCTCGCGTAGAGACATCGGTGGCGCAGCTCGCTGACCGGCTCGATGCAGCCGCACCGCCGCCCGCCGCGCCGCAGCCGGCACAGCCGACCCATGCGCCCGTCTCTCGCCCGGCGACGCGGCCGGCAATCGACGTAGAGCGCTTCTTCGGTGGGCGCATCCTGCTCGCGATCGGTGCGATGACGCTGCTGCTCGGCGTCGCCTTCTTCATCGACTATGCGTTTGCGAACGGATGGATTGGCCCAAGCGGCCGAGTGACGCTCGGCCTACTCGCCGGGGTTGCGCTCGTCTTCGGCGGGGAACGCTTCTACGGGCGGACGCAGCCGCTCTTTGAGCGCGACTTACGGCAAGCGCAGGGCGCGGCGCAGGAGATGGTCGCGCGCTGCCGCGGGCAGGCCCGCGACGATGGCCTGCATCTGCGCGTCGCGACCCACCAGATACTGCGCACGCGGATGCTGC
>JAKBKY010000003.1 GCA_021832345.1 bacterium | reverse complement strand
GAACGTATATCGACAATATCTTCGACGTCGATCTACGCGTGTTGCGCCCGACGGTCGAGCTGGCGATCACGACCGCCGATTTCGACGACGGTCCCGGCATTCAAGCCGCGTACGCCCAGGGCAAGCGTGACGGTGTTAGTGGTTGGGCGCCCTATACACCGCCCAAAGCGATTCTGCGACTAGCAGGCAACGCGCATCCTGTTGTGAATCGTTCGGGCGGTTAAGGTGTACGCGCACCTGCTGGGTACGCCACGCGAAGGGCGTTCCCGGAGGAGTTGGATTTGGAGCACGGCATGACCGATTTTTGGGCGCAGTTCGGTTCACTGGTGGTTTGGCTGGCCGCATGGAGCATCTTTTGGGGGATCATCATCCGCTTGGTCGCAGAAACCGACGCATGGTTCTTTGTCGGTTTCTTCCTCGGTCCGCTGGGCCTGCCGTTTGCGCTCATCTATCGTGCGATCAGGGCGCAATCCACCTATGGTGCCTCTGCGCCGTAACCAGGGAAACGTTCGTTGTCCCTTTCGGAACCGCCGCCTTTGCCCAAGTGTGCCTGGCTATCCCGTCTGGAGTAGTGGCGTTTCAATCTCTACGAGCTCGGGCCGCTCGCCGGTAAGCGCACCTGGGGCGGCGTGATCGGCATCGAGTTGCACCATGAGAGGGCTAAAGCTCGTGGGATTTATAAATCCCGGCGCGATAACCGTTAAGACGGTTCGCTTCGGCATGTATGGGCCGCTAAGGATGGGGTGGGATTTGAACCCACGGAACGCTCATCACGTTCGGCAGTTTTCAAGACTGCTCCGTTAAACCGCTCCGGCACCCATCCGCGTCGGCGATAGTTCCAAGGCGGGTTTGAAGCCCCTCCCCTTGGGCGCCCGGCGGTCCAATTTTCGGCGTTGAGTGGGAAGGATAGGCACAGGAACGTGGCCTGAGGTTCACCGTGGGCGAGGGGGCTCCATGCGGCTATGCAACGCGGGGATCGCGCGCACGATCGCGTTACCGGCAAACAGGCCAATGACGCCGAGCATGAAGCCGACCGTCACATCGAGCGGCCAATGAAGATGTGCCAGCACTCTGGCGCTGCCGATCAGGAGCGCCATCACGAAGACCAGTACAGCCAGCGGCTTGGAGCGAGGCCACAAGTATGCGAACGCTAATCCCGTTGCGGCCAGGTGGTCCGATGGGAACGCGTTATCGGCTACGTGGGGGATGAGCGGCCGAATGTGCTCGACCACGAAGGGGCGTGGTTCATCATAGAGCGCGCCGCTGATCTTCACGAGGACGATCGTCGCTAGGCCACCGGATGCGCCGTCGGCGATATCGGTGAACCAGCGCCGGCGAAGCAGCGTTACGATCGTGACGCACGCTGCAGGAACGAGAAGCCCCCATTCTGCGATGAGTCGGATGAGAATGTCCATGCCCGGGCCTGCGATACGGCCGGCCTGTCGAATCCCCCTGGCATGCAAGCGGCAGCCCAGGCCCCGCATGGATGGCGCGTTCGTGGAGCGAAGGCGCCAATCATGAAAGTATCCGTTCTACTCACCGCTCTCTTTCTCGGCTCGATGCTGGCGGGCGCACCGGTTCAGGCCGCCTCGATGTCCGGGATGTCGATGCCATCGGCGGCAGCCGCTCCACCCAGTGCGACTGAAAAGGCCTACATTACCCGCGTCGCGCACGTCTTGCTCGCCAAGTATCCGACGGTGGCCTCGGCTCGGGCCGCAGGGTACTTCAAGATGACCGGCATCATGGGCGGGACGGCGATCTACTTCGACCACCGCTTCTCCGGCATCACCCCGCTGCACCCGAACTTCTTGTGGTACTCGCGCCAAGGCCGCTTGGTGGGGCTCGACTATGAGTATCCCCAGTCGCGTTACCCGAAGCCTCCCGTGTCACGCTTTCCGATCGGCGCGGCGCGCTGGACCGTGGTGCACCAACATGCGCACATCGCTTATCGGCTGCCGAACGGCACCGTACACTTGCGCGGAATCCGGGCGTATCCAAACCTGCGCTTGGGGAAGATCACTCCGGCCGAACTTACGGCAGATAAGGTCTTACCGACCGGCGCCGCGCTGATCTGGGCCTACTTCCATCCGACTTGCTGGGACCTTGGTTTCTGGCTGGTTCCCAACCCAAAGGGCGCCTTCGCGGACCTGAATCCGCTCGTCCCCTAGGCGACCTCCTAGCCGTCGGCTAGATTGGAACGAACGCGAAGACGATGCCGACCAGGACGACCACCAAACCGCTGAGCAGCTCGCCGTAGCGCTCGAACGCACCGAGATTCACGCGTTGGAGACCGGCGAGCGAGACCGCCACAAGGACGGCGTACGTCAGGATCGTGCTCGCCGCAAAGACGGCGGCCATCAGGGCGAGTTGCCCGGCGCCGTACTTTGCGGCCGCGAAGAATGCCGGGACGCCTTCGAGCATCGGGGAAGAGCCGAGAATCAAGAGCAGCGCCGTGCGCGATGACGCCGCGTGCGCGTGTTCGTGGAGCGCAACGGCGCCGCCGGTAACGCCGATCTCGTGCCAATCCAGCGCGTGGTGTTCGTGCCAGTGGTGATGGACGGTTCCGTCGCTATGGCGATGTGCGTGGAGGTGACCCTGGTGGAGGTGCCCCGCTTCGCCGGTTGCATGTTCGCGTAGCTCCCGCCACGCTCCGTACGCTATCCAGCCCCCGAAGGTCACCAGCGCGAGGCTTGAGAGCAGGTTCAGCGTATGGCCGAAGCGCTGAGCGACGAAGGTTCCCGCGATCCAGAAGATCGTCGCGAGCGCGAGCGTCGAAACCGTGTGCCCTACACCGGCGCCCATCGCCACGCGCATCGCCTGGCCGCGGCTCCAGCCGCGTTGGCGGGCGAGCAGCGTGATCGGTGCCCAATGGTCGGGGACGGCGGTGTGCAAGATGCCGACCGCGCCGACGACCAGAACCAGCAAGAGGGCATCCGCAGAAAGGCTCATCGCCGGGTCCGAGTTGCCTGCGACCGGTTGGCGGTCCTGCGCCTGGGGCGCTCTACGGCTTAGCCGTTGGTCGGCTTGGCGTCAAACGCGTACGGTGTGCGCGCTTTGCCGATGAACGCTTGCCCGATGATGCTCTTTCCGACAAGCTTGGCGATGACGTGGATCGGCTTCTGCGTGGCGATGTTGAACCAGATGTTGTTGCCGGTCCGACCGCCGATCACGCGGATGAACGAGCGAACGCCGCCGGGGGAGTAGTAGCCGTTGACCGTTCCGTTCGCACCGAGCGTCAGCCGGAGCGATCCCGTAACCGGGTATACGAGGCTACTTTGCGGAGCGAGCGACGTGTTGTACGTGTGCGTCGTGGTCGTCGTGCCGGCACTGCCGGCCGCCGGAAGAAGAAGCGCGAGCAGGCCAAGCATCGCGGCCGGGAGGGAGCGTCCTATACGTGCAATCATGGTACTTTATTCTACCACGTAAGCTGCCGGGCGGTTACGCCGCGAGGATGAGGAAGAGGTGAGAACGGCGGTTGAGTAAGGCGAGACCGAACGCAAGCGCCATGCCGTTCGCTCCGGATTACCTGTGCCAGAACACACGTTCGCATGATGAGGAAAGGGCGCTCACGAGGCGCATCCAACCTCGTTGATCGCGATGTTCACCTCGATGGGGGATTCCATGAATTACATTGATCGAGCGATCCATGTCGCCACCCAAGAGAGGGATGAGTACACAGCACAACATGACCTTAACGTCGGTTACCTGGCGGAAGCCTTGGGCCATGCTATGCAGTTACCGGAAAACGAACTCGTCCCGCTGCGAGAAGCCGGCTTCGTCCATGACGTTGGGAAGATCGGCATTCCAGACGATATCCTGCTGAAACCCCATAGATTAGATGCCGGAGAATGGGAAATCATAAAAACCCATAGCCTACGTGGAGAGCGCATTGTCGCAGCGCAATCAAGCGTGTGTTGGGGAAGGGCAAGACCGGCCGGCGACATCGTCAAGGCGGTGCGGCATCACCACGAGCATTACGATGGATCCGGTTATCCGGATGGGTTGAGAGGCGATGAGATACCCCTATGGGCAAGAATTCTACTCATCGCTGATTGCTACGATGCTCTAACTGAACCTCGAGCATATCGCTTGGCAACTTCTCACGAAGATACCATGGCGATTATGAAAGTCGAGGCTGGGGCCTTCAGCGATCCAAGACTTTTTGAAATCTTCGCAAGGATGATCGAAACCAGCCCATTGAAGGCAGGGGCGACGAAAACGTATCAATGAGCGTCCGCTTCGACCAGTCGAGCCGAGCTTCTGCCTGACGTTTTAGGGGATGCGCCGGCCTGCCGGTGACCGCTTTATGGGCACGGGCGGTGTCGTCGTAGGTATCTCGCTGGTCGAGAGCACCGCCGGTTTGACGATGATCACTCCGTCATCTCCCTTCGTCTCGTTCGGCTTTCATGGCTCGCAGAACCGCGCTGCGCACCGCGTGCGCGGTGTCCAGCGTCGCCGCCGGATTCACCTTTTCCGGCGGGCACGGTCGCCGACCTTCTACGATTCGTGTGAACGGGCAAAAAGCGCCCATGCAACTGGGGACGTAGAAGCAATCCCGGCATGCCGCATCGGAGCGATAGTCCGATCCTGACGTCCAGCGCGCGAGTTTTTCGTCGTCGACCAGCGCTTCTCCGGAGTCCGTCAGTGTGCCGATCTGGTTGCGGGCATCCTCGAAGGCGAGCGTACATTTGTACAGCGCAGCGTCGGAGCCGACGACAACCGAGTTCGCGCGACCCGAATAGCAATACCGCGCACCCGGGCCGAAGGCGTTGAATCCGATGCAGTCGCGGGTGTTCGCACCCAGGGCGGTCGTGCACAGCGTATGCAGCGCGGCTTCGCGATCGGCAAGCTGACGAAGGTTCCCCCACGCCGACCCGCCATCCCAAAGAGTGTGGAAATCGATCGTGAATCGCTGATCTCGGCCGAATGCTTCGGTGAAGAGGGCGACAAGCTCGCGCGCGGCGTCGTAGTTGTCTTGGTGGACGTTTACGCGCACCAGGACGTTGTGCGCGTACTCCGCTGCCTGCAAGCGCAGCAGATTCGACCAAATGACCTCGAATGTCTTGCCGCCCTCTCGCAGCGGGCGCGTCCGGTCATGGGTCTCCTGCGTGCCGTCGAGCGTGATCTGGTAGTTTCGGCACTGCGTCGCCTGCAAGAAGTCGATCTTCCGGTCGTCGAGGAGATAGGCGTTGGTTGTAATGCTCGATTCGAAGTGCACGCCGTAAGCATCGCAGAGCGAACGCGCATACTCTGCGATCTCGACCATGACGGGAAACGCGAGGAGCGGCTCTCCGCCGAACCATGCAAGCCGCAGACTGTTGAGATTCGGGATGGTCTTACGCAAGAAGGCCTTGAGCCGTTCTCGGGCCTCCGGCTGCATGGCCTTTTTCGCAAATGTCTCGTAGCAATAAACGCAGCGGAAGTTGCAGTCCTCCGTCGGCATGACGATGAGATCGAGCGTACGTGGGTCGTTGAGAGCAACCCGCAACGCTTCCACGGCGGCGAGTTCATCGCGGCCGGCCGGAACCAGGAAGCCTAGCTCGATGAGATCGAGGGCGAGTGGAGGTGCCGCATCTCCGCCGGCGATGCCACGCAGCAGAGGCTTCACGAGCGATACCTCGTCGCTATCGAACGCCACGACGGCACCGGTGAAGCTATTGCCCAGCATCAACGTCTGCTCGACGCTGCGCATTGCGTTGAAGCGTGACGGCTTGTGCGCAGCGAGGATTCTCTCTGGTTTCATGCCGGCACCGAAGGAGCGGTTTTCGACTGCACGAGATATAGCATGGACGGCGACGTTCGATGGACTCCGCCTAAAACCAGTTTGATGATAGGGCACCTGGAGATCGAGGTGCCCTATATCAACTCATGCGAAAGAACCGCGCTCCGGCCGGCTGAAGTCTTACTGTCGTGAGAGCCGTTGGTTGGCGCCGTTGAGCAGAAAGATCTTATCGGCGTGACGGATTCCAAGGGCCTTCTGGTCGTAGATGATCTCCACATAGCGCCCAGGTTTGATGTTCTTCATCTGATAGGTGGTCTTGCCGTCGGGCGAAAAGATGCGATCGAACTTCGGCACGATCACGAAGCTGAGCGTCTGCTTCGTCCTGGGATTCTGCACCTTGATATTATTGGTCGAGACATGGACGGTGATGCCGTAGAAAACGGGCGCCGCGAGGGCCGTGACCGGTGCGGCGACCAGGGCGAGAAGAAAGGCGATGATTGCGCTTCGAGCGACCAAGTGCTTCAACATACTGCGATTCTACCCGTTTATCGCTCGGCCGTTTGGTTGCTCTCCTCTCCCGTCTCCTTTTTCGTCCCCCGTTTCCTTGAGGAAGCTTGACGCGAAGTCGAGAATCGGATCACCATGCTGCGCGGCGTACTTACTTGGCTTGGCTTGGGCGCTCCGGCGGCCCCGGCCGGCCTGCGGCCACATCGCAGCCTGCTCCTAGCCCTGCCGCGTGAGGTTGCCTACGAGCGCGCCCGCACGGGTGCCGAGGTGGTGCTGGGCGCCCTGGTGCGCAGCGAAGATCCGGGACGCGGCGAACTTGAGGTCGCCTTCGGGCTGGTCAACAGCGAACGGCTGATGGTGCGTTGCGAGGCGCTGGACCAACGTCGTACGCGCGTCGACCTCGAAGCACGCTTTGCCGCAACCCTCACCCCACCGCAGCGTTCGCTCGCGCTAGAAGCGTTGGCCGCATATCTGGCCGTTGATTCCTGCGATTAGCCGGGCGGCGAGATCCGAGAGAACCCGGTATACGGATGCAACGCTTCGGGAATGACGACGCTGCCGTCGGCCTGTTGCCCATGCTCTAAGATCGCCAGCAGCGTACGCCCGACGGCTAAGCCCGAACCATTGAGCGTATGCACGAGCTCGGGCTTACTCGTGGGTTCGCGCCGCAAGCGAATCTCCGCGCGGCGGGCCTGGAAATCCGTGCAGTTGGAACACGATGAGATCTCGCGGTAGGTCCCGGCGCTGGGCACCCAGACTTCGAGGTCGTAGGTCTTGGCGGCGTTGAAGCCGGTGTCGCCGGCGCAGAGCGCGATCACGCGGTAGGCGAGCCCAAGCTCTTCCAGCAACGCCGCAGCATCGTTGATGAGCGCTTCGAGCGCCTCAAACGATGACTCCGGCAAGGCGAGCCACACGAGTTCGACCTTCTCGAACTGGTGTTGGCGCATCAGCCCGCGCGTGTCTTTGCCCGCGGCGCCGGCTTCCTTGCGAAAGCAGGCTGAGTAGGCGGCATACTTGCGCGGGAAGCTCGACGCGTCGAGAATCTCCCCGGCGTGCAGTGCGGTGAGCGGCACCTCGGCGGTGGGGATCATGAAGAGGCCGGCATCGGCGTCGCGGAACATGGCGTCCGAGAACTTGGTCAACTGTCCCGTCGACCACATGGTGTGGCGGCTGACCAGATACGGCGGCGCCACTTCAACGTAGCCGCGTTGCACCGCGCGGTCCAAGAAGTACTGCGCGAGTGCCCGCGAAAGGCGTGCTCCCGCTCCCCGCAGCACCGAAAAGCGGCTGCCCGAGAGTCTGCTTGCCCGTTCGAAGTCGAGAATGCCGAGCGCTTCGCCGATCTCCCAGTGTGGCCGCGGCGTAAACGTGAACTCGCGCGGTGTGCCCCAACTGCGGACGAGTTGGTTCGCGCTTTCATCGTGGCCGTCGGGAACCGAGGCATCGAGAAGGTTGGGCGATTCTTCCAAGAGCGCGCGCAAGGGCGAACCGGCTTCATCCGGCGAGAGGGTTGCCACGGTTGCCTGTGCTCCTGCGATGGTCTTTGCCAGCGCGTCGAGGCGCGGGCGCAGCTCTGCTGCCGCTGCGCTGCGGTCTTCCGCGCGGCCGATCTCCGAGGAGAGCCGGTTCTTCTCGGCCTGTGCGCGTTCGAGCGCTGCCAGGGCCGAGCGGTACTCGGCGTCGAGGCGCAGAATCTCGTCAACGAACGCGGGGTCGATCCCGCGACGATCACTCGAGCGCCGTACGCGATCGGGTTCGCGACGAACGGTGGCGATATCTAACATAGAAGAGCGCGCGATTATGCAGCCTACGAACGCACTCCTACCCAATCGAGGCTTTCTGCCCGAACGTCTCCTGGCGCCGGCGCAGGCGATGGTCGCGTATTTTGCGCGCGCGGAGCTCGCCCGCCCGCAGACCGAAGCGGTGGCCCTCGACGACGCATCGGGGCGGGTGCTCGCCGGTGACATCCGCGCCGATGCGTCGTATCCGGCGGCGGCGCGCTCGACGATGGACGGCTTCGCCTTTGCCGCCGGCAGTACGCCCGGAAGCCTGCGGGTGGTCGGTGAGGTGCTGATGGGCGGACTCTTCGCGGGAGGCGTGGCTGCGGGCGAGGCGGTGCGTATTCCGACCGGCGGCCTCTTGCCCGCGGGGACCGATGCGGTGGCGCCGCTCGAGGATGTACGCCTCGACGGAGAGTGCGTCGTGGTGGCTGCGCGGGTTCCGGTTGGGGGCTGTGTCAGTCCGCCGGGCGGGGATCTGCGCAAGGGCGAGCTGATCCTGGAGGCCGGACGGTGGATCGGCGCGCCCGAGATCGGCGTCTTGGCGACGCTGGGAGTGGTGGACGTTCCGGTCTTCGTGCGGCCCCTGATCGGCGTGATCAGCAGCGGCGACGAACTCGTCGAGCCGAGCGAAGAGCCGCAGCTCGGGCAGATCCGCGACTCGAACCGGTATGTCGTCGCCGCCTCGCTGCGAGCGATGGGCGCCGAACCCGTCCATCTGCCGACCGTCCGCGACGACCCGAAGGCCTTGGAGCTGGCGCTGCGCGACGCCCTTGAGGGGTGCCAGGGGGTCATCGTGAGCGGCGGTTCGTCGGTGGGGCAACGCGATCTGACGCCGGAGATCGCCGCGCGCTTGGGTGAGCCCGGGGTTCTGGTACACGGCCTGCGCATCAAGCCGGGCAAGCCCACACTCTTGGCGGCGGTCGAGGGCCGGCCGCTGATCGGTCTGCCGGGCAATCCTGTCGCCGCGCTGATCGTTCTTGAAGCCGTGGCCGCGCCGATCCTCGCCGCGATCGTTGGGGCGCCCTTTCGCCCTAGTATGCTTCAGACGCGTCTGGCAGCCGAGCTGCGCAGCCGCCCCGGCTGGACCTGCTACTCTCCCGTACGCATCGAAGATGAGGCAGGCGGCCTCACGGCGCATCCTCTGGAACTGCACTCCTCGGAGGTTGCTCTGCCGGCACGTGCCGGTGGGTATGTGGTGATGGACGAGGAGCTGGAGACGATCCCTGCCGGACAGAGCGTCCGGGTCGTGCGCTTCTCTTCCGGAGGAAGGTTCTAGCCGCCCGTGATTCGTCCCACGCCGCTCCCGGAGCGTCTGATGCGCGAGCACGGGCGCAGTGACCTCGTACGCCTGGGCATCGAGGTGCCCGCGTGAGTTACGCCTTTCTCTCCGATATCCACGGCAACTTGGAGTCGCTGCAACACGCGCTTGCGCTGGTTCGCCCCGAGGAGCACATCGTCTGCCTCGGTGATACGGTCGGCTATGGCCCCAATCCCAACGAGTGCCTGCGGCTCATCCGCGAGCGTGCCGTGCATGTGGTGCTCGGCAATCACGATATCGCCGCGGTCGAGAACTTCGGTGTGGAATACTTTAACGATGCGGCCCGAGTTGCCATCGAGTGGACGCAGACCGTCATCGAGGAGGACCTGCGCACCTGGCTCAATAGTCTCTCCTACGAGTTGCGCCTGCCGGAGTACTTGTTCGTGCATGGAGCTCCGGTCAAGTACTTCGAATACATCCTCGACAAGGCGTCGGCGGCGCGTGCCTTCCAGAATACCGATGCTCGTGTCATCTTCATCGGGCATACGCACATTGCGGAGTGGTACTCGCTCGCGCCGGACGGTGCGATCGGGCATCGCCACATGCAATACGGTGGGACGCTGCATCTGGAGCCCGGCATGCGCTACATCATTGACGTCGGCAGTGTCGGCCAGCCCCGGGATCTCAATCCGCATCCGTGCTTCGTGCGATTCAATCCGCAGACCGAAGCGGTGGAGTGGATTCGCTACGAGTATCCGATCTTTGCGGTCCAAGAGAAGATGCATGAGTGTCACTTGCCGGAGGCGCTGTCGGTGCGCCTGGAGATGGGCCGGTGAGGCTTCCCATCGATGACGGGCGCTGCTTTGCTTGCGGGCCGGAGAATCCGATCGGCCTGCACCTCGCTTTCGAGGCGGCGCCCAGCGGCGACGGCGTTCACGCGACGTTGGAACTTGCGCCGCAGTTCCAAGGCTGGAGTGGGGTCGCGCATGGCGGAGTCGCCATGGCTCTGCTCGACGAAGCGATGGCGCATGCGGCCGGTGCGGCCGGGTATCGCGGCGTGACGGCGAGCATGAACGTTCGATTTCGTAAGCCGGTGCCGATCGGTGCATCGCTGGAGATCTTCGGTCGCGTCGCCTGGAGGCGCCGCAACGTCCTGGGCTTGGAGGCCTCCGTGCGGGATGCCAGTGGAGCGCTCCTAGCGCAGGCGGAGGGCAGCTTCGTCTCAATGGGTTCGATCGAAGCGGTGCGCGATCGTCGCAATCCAGCGTCGAACCGGGTGTAGGCGTTCGATGGCAAAGATGAAGCAACAGCGGGCCAAGGCCTCCGAAGAGTCGCTTGGGCGTACGCCGAGCATCGATAACCGGCGCGCGCGTCATGAGTACGAAATTCTGGAATCGCTTGAGGCGGGCTTAGTGCTGACCGGTACCGAGGTGAAATCCCTGCGCGACGGCGGCGTCTCGCTGCAGGAGGCGTATGCGCGCGTTCGCAACGGCGAAGTGTGGCTGGTGGGGATGCACGTTCCGCCATACAAGCAGGGAAGTTTCTCCAATGTCGATCCTCGGCGAGCGCGCAAGCTCCTGTTGCACAAGGATCAAATCGCGCACCTCGTCGGCAAGGTGGCGGAGAAAGGCTTAACGCTCGTGCCGTTACGCCTCTACTTCACGCGGGGTCGTGCCAAGGTGCAGTTGGGCCTCGCGCGCGGCAAGAAACTCTGGGACAAACGCGCCTCGGTTGCGGAGCGCGACGCGAAACGGGACGCCGAGCGCGAAACCGCGCGTCACGCGCGGCGCTAGCCGGTCGTATGCGCGGGGCTGCGCCGCAAAGGGCCGTTCTCGATGCGGTGCGACACAGTGGGGTGCTCCACCGCGGCGAGCGTATCGTCGTGGCGTGCAGCGGGGGTCCGGATTCCGTGGCGCTGGCAGCCCTGCTCTCGGCGCTGGCCGGCGAGTTCGATCTCGACCTCTGCTTGGTGCATGTCAATCATGGCCTGCGTGCCGATGCGTGGCAAGATGAGTGCGTGGCATTACGGGTAGGCGCGGCGCTCGATCTGCCCGTCACGGTGGAGGCCCTTGAGCCGGCTGCGGGTGATGAGGCCGGCTTGCGGGAGGCGCGCTATGCGGCTCTGGTACGCGTGGCGCAAGCTCGCGGCGCTCCTGCCGTGGCGACCGGACACCATGCGCGCGATCAAGCTGAGACGGTGCTCTTGGCGCTCTTTCGCGGGACGGGGGCGGATGGGCTCGCCGGAATGGCCCCCCGCCGGCCGCTCGCGGCAGGCTGCGAACTGATTCGCCCCCTGCTGCGCGTACCGCCGGCCGATCTGCGCGCGATCTGCCGTGCCCAGGTTCTTCCCTATGCCCTCGATCCCACCAATAGCCGGTTGCACCTGCGGCGCAACGCTGTCCGGGCCGCCCTAGCGCAACTCCGCCCGCTCTTTCCCGGCCTGGATGAGGCGGTCGCGCGGGCGGCCGAGGTGGTGCGTGACGAGCATGCCGGCAGCGCGCGCGCGGTGCTTCGCGAGCAGATTCGAGCGATGCTGCGTGAGAGAGTGGGCCTGCGTGATGTGGACTTTGCCCACGTTGAAGCGGCCGTCCGAGGGGTCGAGGCTGGGCAGCGAGGCCGATTCCGAGTCCGCAAGGGCGTGGAACTGCTGATCGAACCTCGCGGAAAACGGGAACGTTAGGAGACCAGTGACACTGGAGCATAGCTACACCGAGGCCGTCGAGTCGGTGATCTTCGATGCCGACCAGATTGCCGAGGCGGTGGAGCGCCTGGCGGAGCGGATCGCTGCCGACTATCGCGGGCAACCCCTGCTGCTAGTAGCCGTGTTAAAGGGAGCGCTCTATTTTGCTGCCGACCTGTCCCGCGCGCTGGCGCGGCGCGTCGATGGCCCGAGCGAGGTCATCGTGGCGTATCTCACTGTGTCAAGTTACGGCAACGCCCATCGCTCCAGCGGTGAGGTGCGTTTGCTCAAGGATACCTCGACTGCGGTCACCGGGCGGCAGGTCCTGTTGGTCGAAGATGTGGTCGATAATGGGCTGACCCTGCAGTACCTTCGAGGACGGCTCCTTGACCGTGGCCCGGCAAGCCTACGGACCTGCGTCCTGCTCGATAAGCCGTATCGCCGGTTCGCCGATGTCCCGCTGGAGTATGTAGGAATGGTCGCACCCGATGATTTCATCGTAGGGTACGGTCTGGACTACCAAGAACGCTTCCGTAACCTCCCGTATCTGGCGCGATTATGCCCTGGAGTCTTTTTGGAACGCAAAGGTTAGGCACGTTACCGCTGTGAGTAAACATCTTCGGTCGATTCTTCTGATCGTCGTCGCGATGGTCGCGGTCTTCCTGATCGTACAACGCTTCGTGACGCCGGTCAACGCCGTGACGCGGCTTGATTACGGGACGTTCTACACGAAGCTCGAGGCCGGGCAGATCAGGAGCTACCATGGCGTCGGGCTGCAAGCATCGGGTAAGCTTTCCAACGGCAAGAGCTACGTCGTTTCCGTGCCCAACACGGACCAGCGCTTCGTCAATGACGTGCAGAAACACGTCAAGAATGGGAAGGTCAGCTTCGATCAGCCCACCAGCAGCGGTCTGCTGGCGAGTCTGTCGACGGCGATCCCGTTTCTGCTGATCATCGGTATCCTCTACTTCATCTTGCGGCAAGCGCAGAGCGGCGGCAGCCAAGCGCTCTCTTTCGGTCGTTCGCGCGCGAAGACGCTCTCGGAGAATCGTCCGAAGGTGACTTTCGCCGATGTTGCCGGAGTTGAGGAAGCCAAGGAAGAGTTGGGTGAAGTCGTCGACTTTCTCAAGTATCCGAAGAAGTATCAGGCGCTGGGCGCTCGCATTCCTCGCGGTGTGCTACTGCTCGGGCCGCCGGGCTCCGGCAAGACGCTGCTCGCGCGGGCGGTGGCCGGTGAGGCCGGCGTCCCATTCTTCTCGATCTCCGGCTCCGACTTCGTCGAGATGTTCGTCGGTGTCGGTGCCTCGCGCGTGCGCGACCTCTTCGAGCAGGCCAAGAAATCCGCGCCGTGCATCGTTTTCATCGACGAGATCGATGCGGTCGGTCGCCAGCGTGGAGCGGGGCTTGGCGGTGGCCACGACGAGCGCGAACAGACCCTCAATCAGCTACTCGTCGAGATGGACGGCTTCGAACAGAACACCGGTGTCATCTTGATCGCTGCGACGAATCGCCCCGATGTGCTCGATCCTGCACTCCTGCGCCCCGGGCGTTTCGATCGGCAGATTGTGGTCGATCGCGCCGATTATCGTGGCCGGCAGAAGATCCTCGAAGTGCATGCGCGCAACAAGCCGCTCTCCAAAGAAGTCTCCCTCGAGACGCTGGCCAAGCGCACGCCTGGTTTCTCCGGAGCGGATTTGGAGAATCTGCTCAACGAAGCGGCGCTTCTCGCAGCGCGCCGTAATAAAGATACGATCGAAATGAACGATTGCGATGAAGCGATCGATCGAGTGATGGTGGGTCCGGAGCGCAAGTCCACGGTGATGTCGGCGAAAGAGAAAGAGAATACCGCCTACCACGAATCCGGGCACGCGATCATCGGCGGATTGGTCGACAAGGCCGATCCGGTGCATAAGGTGACGATCATTCCGCGCGGCATGGCCCTCGGCATCACGTGGTCCTTGCCGGAAGATGACCGGCACCAGATGACGCGGGATCAGCTCCTGGCGGAGATTACCATGGCGCTCGGGGGGCGGCTTTCGGAGGAGATTAAGTTCGGCGACGTGACGACCGGCGCATCGAATGACTTCGAGAAAGCCACCGAGCTTGCGCGCAGGATGGTCACCCAATACGGCATGTCGGATCTCGGGCCGATCCAATTTGGGCGAGGCGCGCATCAGGTCTTCCTTGGGCGGGAACTCGGTGAAGATCGTAACTACTCGGAAGAAGTTGCCAGTAAGATCGATACTGAAGTGCGCAAGATTATCGAATCGTGCTATCAGCACGGCCGCAGCATCTTAGAGGAGAACTGGGACAAGGTGGAACGGATGGTCAAGTCGTTGCTGGAGTACGAGACGGTCGACTCCGATGAGGTGCGAGCCATCCTCGAAGGGCGCCCATACTCTCACGACGACGACGGCGGCCCAGCCGTGGCTTCTACGAGCCCTGCGCCGACGCCGGCGGCCGGCGATCAGCCCTCGCGTATGGAGCCGACGCGCATCCCGCCGACGATCTCTCCGGAACCCGCATGAAGCGAGCGTTCATTTCCCTGACGGCGCTTGCGCTGGTCGCGACGCCGTGGTTCGGTATGCCCCAGGCGTACGCGGCGCCGACGGCGCCTGCCCAACTGCGCGGCTCGCTCCCGCACGGCGGGTCGTACGTCATACGAGCGGACCCGACCCTGCGGGCGGCGGCAATCGAGCTCTGGTTTCGAGCGCCCGCTTCGGGGTATCGCAATCGGACGCCGGGCCTGGGTCAGCTTGCGGCGGTCTCGGCGGCTGCGGCCAAACTCGTGAGTGGGATCTCACTCGTCAATTTGGTGCGCTCCGTCGGAGGGCGCCTTTCGGTGAACGTCTACCCGGACATCATCGGAGTGGGCGCCGTCGTACCCTCCGGCGCCGCTCGCCGCGTCGTAGCGGCGATGACGGCGGCGTACTTTGCGCCAAGGATCGACGAGAGCGCGCTTGAGATGGCCAAGCGCGATGCGGCCGTACTCGTCGTAGAATCTCACTTCTCTTCGGCGCGTCTCTTACACGACGCCCTGTTTGCGCGGATCTTCGCGCACGGACCCGCACATTATCCAGCCTTACCCGGCAGCGTGACGTCGTTTGCAACACTGGCGTTGACGCCGGTGCAAACCTATGCGCGGCGTGCGTTTCGTTCCGGCAACGGCTTGCTCGTCCTGACGGGCAACGTCTCGCCGGCGGTGCTCTCGGCCGTGACGGACGGGAGACCGGGCCGAGCCGATGTGCCGATCGATTCGCCGCTCGCGCGCTCGCCGCGCTCGGGAGATGTCGACGGCACCGGCACCGGCATCGGTCTTGCGTGGGTTGGCCCGTCCATTCGTCACCAACGCGCAGCTACAGCGATGGATTTCATCGCCGACTATCTCTTTCGCGATGGAACAGGCACGGTGCAGCGTTCCTTGACCAATGACGACGTTTCGCTTGAGGGACAGTTTATTACGCTCCATCATCCCGGTGTGATGCTCGTCACGTTATCGGGGCCCGCGTCCAATCTTGCTCGCCGGCGGATCTCATCGGCGCTCGCGGCGCTGCGTAAACCGCTGCCGGAGGCGGCCTTCGAGGCGGCCAAGACGGCCTTCGTGTACCACGTGCAGAGCGACACCCAAACCCTGCGCGACCTTGCCGATAACCTCGGCTGGTATGCGGTCGAAGGCAATCCGTCGTACGCACCGGGCGATGCAAGCCGGACCTACCTGCGCACCGCTGCGCACCTGGACCCGGCGTTCGTGGCCGGCGTGGTGCGTCGCTACCTGAGCAAGCCGGTCACCGTGCGCATCATTTCACCGAAGAAGGGGACTGCGTCGTGAAACGCATCGGATATTTGAGTTCGATCGCGCTGGCTGCGTGGCTGGCGGCGCCGATCACCCCCGCCCTGGCGTTGCCGGTTACGCCCGCACCGGGCGTTCCGCTCGTACGCACCGTGGCTGGGGTGCGCATCGTAGAACAGGCCGATCCGGCCGAGGGGCTCGTCGGGGTCATGCTCTTTCTGCGTGCGGGGCTCGATCGACAGCCTGCCAGGCAGAACGGCGTGGCCGCGCTCGCCGCTGCCGCCATCCTACGGACGCCCGTCAACGGCGTGCCGCTCGACCGCGCGGTGCGCGCACGGGGCGGATCGGTCTCCTACGTCGTCGAGCCTCGGACGGTGCGCTTTTACGTGCAAGGCTTGGCAGACCGGCAGTCGCAGATTCTGGCGCTCTTTGAGTCGGCGCTCGCCCATCCGCTCTTCAATACTGCGACGATCGCCTCGGCACGGGCCATACTCGATCAGCAGATCGCCCAAGCGCAGCGAATCCCGCTGCGGGTTGGGCTCGAGATGCTCGATCGCTCGATCTACGCCGGGTCCAATGGCGGCTGGCCCGCCGACGGTACGCCGGCAACGTTGGCGTTCATCGGCCCGACCGCCGTGCAGGCGTTCTATACACGTAACTATCGTAGCGGCGGTTCGACGATTAGCGCGGTCGGTAAGCTTGCCGCACTGCCGTCAGGCACGTTGACCGGGCTTGCGCGGACGCTGCCGGGAGGAACGCCAAGCCGCGTTGCCGTTGCGCGTACAGCGCTCATGGCGCACTCGCGCCAGTTCGTCACCCACCGCAGCATCCAGGCGCCGTGGCTCATTGCGCGCTATCAGGCTCCGCCTTTGGGGAGCAAGGATTTCGGCGCGATGCTGGTGTTGGCATCGTTTCTTCAGCGAACGGTTAGCCAAATTGCCGGATTGCCGCCGCTGGTCTCTCGAGATATCGCAGGATCCACGGTCGGCGCGTTCTATCGGTTCGATCGCCGGCCAGCCAGTCTCGTGCTCTACGTTGACGGCGCGCTTGGTGCTCCGCAGCAGGTTTTTTCAACCGCGCTTTCGGTCGTACACGTTGTGGCGAACTCCAAGTTCACGGGGTCGATTGGCGGGTTCAAGCGCATCGCGGCGGGTTCGTATGCGATCGGTGCAACCTCGCTGCGTCGCCGTGCGTGGCTTGCCGGCATCTTCGTGGAACGCGGTTTGCCTGCCGACTATATCGGTTCGGTAATCGCTCAAGTGAATGCGACCACGCCAGCCGACGTGCAGCGCGTGGCCAAGCGCTACCTAACCACACCGTGGCTTGCGTTTGTTCTCCCGCGCCCGAGCGCAGTTGCGTCACACTGAAACTCGCACTCGTACACGATTACCTCAACCAACGCGGCGGCGCCGAACGCTTCTTTTCGTTTTTAAGCCGCGAGTGGCCTGACGCGCCGATCTACACCGCGCTCTTCGATCGCGCGCTGCTCGGCGATCTCTTCGACCCTGCTCGTGTGCGAACGTCCTACCTGGACCGTATTCCCGGGGGGAAGCGCCACTTTCGCTATCTGGCACCGCTCTATCCTCATGCCTTCGAGCGCTTCGATCTCTCAGGGTATGACGTCATCGTGAGTTCGTCTTCCGCGTGGGCGAAAGGCGTTCGCTTCTCGCCTCGCACGGTTCATGTTTCCTACATTCACACGGTGAGTCGTTTCGTCTTTGCGTATGACGAGTACGTGGGTGGCCTGGGCGTAGGGCGCATCGCGCGCCCGATGGTGGAACGGTTGGCGGCGTGGGATCGACGCGCAGCCCAACGGCCGACGCACCTGGTGGCCAACTCCCACAACGTCGCGCAGCGCATCGCCCAGTACTATGGACGCCGCGCCGAGGTCCTTCAAAGCCCCGTGGATCTGGCGCGCTTTGAGGTCGGTCGCGGTCGCGGCGACTACTTCTTTATCGCCTCGCGACTGCTGCCGTACAAACATATCGAACGCGCGATTGCAGCCGCGCAGTCGGCCGGAGTGCGTCTCTACGTCGCGGGAACCGGACCCGACGAAGCCCGTCTGAAGGCGCTGGCCTGCGGCACGTCAACGACGATGCTCGGGTATGTCGATGACGCAACGGCCGCGGGCCTGCTCGGCGATGCGCGGGCGGCGATTCTTCCAGCCGAAGAGGATTACGGGCTCCTGCCGCTCGAGGCTGCCGCCGCTGGGCGACCGACGATCGCCCTGCGTGCGGGCGGCGCGTTGGAGACCATCGTCGAGGGGAGAACCGGGGAGTTCTTCGACGAGCCGACGCCGCAGTCGCTCGCCTGTCGCTTGCGCGACTTCAACCCTTCGCAGTACGACCCGATGCAACTGCGCGCTCACGCTGAGCGTTTCTCACCGCAGCAGTTCGTCCAGGCGTTCCGCGCTATTGTCGAGCGCACGGTGGCCGAGCACCGGTCCGCTTAGGCGTGTGTGCCGTGGGTTGAGGCCAGGACTCCGAAGACGGTGACGGCGTTAAAGAGCGCGTGGGAGATCATCGACGAGATCGAGTTGCGCGAAGAGTAGTAGACGCCGCAGAGTACGATTCCCCCAAGCGCCAGCGGCAGAGCGACAAAAATGCCGCCGTGCGCAATCCCAAAGATGATACTGCTGCTCGCGGCCCCGATCCAAAATCCCGCATAGCGCAGCCCCAGATTAAACAGAAAGACGCGAAAGACCAACTCTTCGGCGATCGGCGCGATGATAATCGCGAAGACGGCAAAGAAGATGATGGTGACGGGCCTTCTCGCCGCCTCAAAGGCTTTGAGCACGTCCTGCGGGTGGGTGGCGTGTGTCAAGGAATCGATGATGGCGCCGCTTGCATCGACGACGAAGATCATCATCATCGCGCCGAGGATGCCGTATGCGATGGCGTTTGCTCCGGGCCAGGTGACGCCCAGCTCTCGCAGCGAGAATCCTGATGCCCTGGGCAGGTAGATCAAGAGCAGGATGACGATCAGAAGTTCCATGACGAGCTGGATGAACAGCGCCGTATCGAGCGACGGTTTGGCGGAGACACTGGTCGGGAGGTTGTGGTGGAGAAGGCGGAAGGCGAAAATGCCGAGCAAGAAGACGAGGAGACCGGTCGCGACGACGGCTCCGATCAACTCAAAGGTAATGCCGGGCTTAAAGGCGTTCGGCGGCCAGCGCGTCGGCCACACGGGCGAAGTCGGCGAGGTCGAGTCGTTCTCCACGGATCTCAGGCTCCAGTGCGCAGGCGTCGAGTGCGTGCCGGATGACCGCACGATCGAGCCCGAGTGCAAGGCAGAGGCTATTTGCGAGGGTCTTGCGCCGGTACGCGAACGCGCCGCGTACGACCTGCTCGAAGCGCGCTGGGTCGGCGATTGCCACGAGCGGCTGCGTTCGCCGCGTGAGCACGACGACGCTCGAATCGATCTTGGGGCGTGGATGGAAGTGCGTCGGGCCGATTGTAAACGCGCGAGTCGTCACCATCGTATTGCGGATGGCGACGGTGAGACTGCCGTAGGCAGCCGTGCCGGGAGCCGCCAGCAGGCGGTCTGCGACATCTTTCTGGATCATCAGAATCAGTCGCTCCGGTCCGTTGGGCATAGCGACGAGCGCGAGCATCAACGGCGTTGCAACATTGTAAGGGAGATTTGCGGCGACGCGCCATGGCCCGGTCGCCGCATAAGAGGCATAATCGTAGGTGAGGGCGTCTGCCTGGAAGATTCTCGCGGCGGCGAGTTCCGGTCGCGCGGCGAGCAGTGGAATGAGATCCGGATCAAGCTCCAGCGCCGTGACGTCGGCCCTAGCTTCCAGGAGGGCCTGCGTCAGCGTACCGGTGCCCGCACCGATCTCCAGCACGCGCAGATGAGCGTCTCCGTCGTCTAGGGCGAGCTGCGCGATTCTTCCCGCGAGGCCTGCATCGATCAGGAAGTTCTGCCCGAGGCGCTTCTTCGGGCGTAGCCCGAAGTGCGCGAGGAGCGACTTAGCTGTGTCTATTTGAGCCGGTACACCGTGACGGTGCGCCGGCCGAAGTCGATGGCCGCCTGCAGTGAGTTGAAACCAAGATCGATGCGGTTGCCGATGATCGCGCCACCGGTATCGCCGGCGATGGCAACGCCGTAGCCGGGAATATAGAGCCTGGTGCCGAGCGGAATCACACGGGGGTCAACGGCGACGATGCCGTGCCCGGCGTGATAGCCCAGCGCCGTGATGCCGCTGCAACCGGTGCAGTTCGCGGTGTAGGCTGTTGCGACCATGTGCATTGGGCGCGAGGTGACGTAAGCGGTGCTTTGCACGGCGCCGTGTCCGGCGTCCATAAAGGCTGCAACTTCATCGACGCCCTCTTCGACGATACGCGGCTTCGGTGTTCGCAGAATTCGCGTTACGACGAGTTTTGCGTGGATGTCTCCACCGTCGCGTTGCGTAAATCGCATCGTGCGTTCGCGGATGCCTGGGCGTCCGGAAGATATGAGCTTCTTCGTTCCCGCCGGCAGCGTAAAGACGATCTTGCGAATCGTGCGAGCGGCGATCGGGCGCGTCTCTCGGCGCGTCCACTTCGCGATGTGAATCACGCGGATACGTGCATCGGTGACGAGCGGCGTGTTCGGCGATGGAAAAACTTTATCGAACTTTCCGAGCGAAACGTGTTCTGCATGAAGAAAAGCCGCAACATTGGGCGCAGTGCTATGTAACTTCAGCGTGCGGTTCCCATCGAAGAACGTAACCGGAACAGCCATGCGATAGGTGATTGTAATGTGATCTCTCAGCGCAACGCTCGGCGCGGGACGGACGTAATCGTAGCGGGAGACGGCGATGCCGCGCTGGGCGAGAAAGGCGCCGACGGTCGACGCTGATGTCACGTGTTGGGTGATCGTGCCGTTTGACTTGAACGTGACGACGTGCGGGATATGTGGGTGGAGTTCGGCACCGGCGGCGTAGGCGAACGAGGGGCGGGCGAGCAGGCATCCGGCCACCAGCATCGCCACGAGCAGGCTCAGGCCGAGGATTTGGCGGGGGCATAGCGGGCCACGTCGTATCAAGCCTTGGTCCTTTCTGTTTTGCGCTCCACCCTAGTCTCTCGTCCATACATGAATGAGGGCACGGGACGATTGGGCGATCCTCGCAACGGTGTACCGGTTGACGCATCCCAGGTGGAGATGTCGCGGGGCTCCATGTGGGCCCCAGTCAGCCGCGGCGGTGCGGCCCGAGAAAAGTCGCATATGCCAGCGACCATCGGTAACCCGGGCACTATAGCATATCCCTTGGGCAGACGATATATGCCAAAAGTCGAAACGAGGCAGGATGAACCTCTTTTCGGCCTGTGCTCGTGAGACCGCAGGCAGCCTCAGGGGATCATCGAAAAACGAACTCGCGTGGAGCGGTTGCGGATTGGAATCTTTACGGAGGTCTATCGGCCTGCGGTCAACGGCGTGGTCGTTTCGATCGACGCGCTCTGCGACGGATTGCGCGCGCAAGGCCATGATGTCATCTGCTTCGCGCCGAAGATGCGTGGGGCGCAACCTGAAGAGCACGTGGTCCGGATTCCGTCGTTGCCGGTGCCGGCCCGTGCGCCGTATCGCTTGATTCTGCCGCTGGTGGGACGCCGTGGGATCCTCGACGCGGCGGCCGACCGGAACATCCTCCACGTGCATTCGCCGTTCTTCACGGGTTGGCTCGGACTGCGCTGCGGGAAGCGCTACAATGTGCCGGTCGTCTACACGTATCACACGCAACTCGAAGCCTACGCCCACTACGTGCCGTTTGAGCCCAACGCCACCCGCTACGCCGCCAGCCAGCTTACGCGGCGGTTTGCAAATTTAAGCGATGCGGTGATCGTCCCCACGCCGGCCATGCGCGAGCGACTGCGTGATTTGGGCGTACGCCGGCGGACCGAGGTCGTGCCGACGGGGATCGACCTTGCGCGGTTTGGGAGCGGCCGGCGAGAGCAGGCGCTGCGTCGACGGCTTGGCGTTCCCCAAGGCGGGCGTCTGCTGCTCTTCGTGTCGCGCTTGGCACGGGAGAAGAACGCCGAGTGCGCGCTTGAGGCTCTGGCGCGCGCTGCAGACCCAAGCTTACGCCTCGTGATCGCGGGCGAAGGGCCCGAGCGCGAAGCGTTGCAGGTCGCCGTGGAACGATTGGGGGTCAAGGAGCGCGTCCTCTTCCTCGGATCCATCGACCGCAGCGCCTTGCCCGACCTCTATGCCAGCGCCGATGCCTTCGTCTTTCCAAGCATCACCGAGACGCAGGGCTTAGTCTTGGTCGAAGCCTTGGCTGCCGGGGCGTTGGTCTTGGCTGCCGACGTGCAGACCCATCGCGACGTCCTTGCAGGCTGTGGGCAGTTGATCCCCGACTCTCCGGTGGCCTGGGCTCGCGCATTTCGAGAGGTGCCCGTGCAGCCCGATGAGACTGCGGCGCGGCGAGCCAAAGGCGTCGCGTCGGGGTACTCCGTTCAGGCGCAGGTCGAGCGGACGCTCGAGATCTACGCTAGTCTGCTCTCCTCCCGGAGCACGTCGCTCGGCGTTTGACACCGAACGTATGTTCGCTGTATGCTGGGTAAGGGGAGGCGTTCATGCGAAACAGAGTATCGATGACCGAGGCCCAGGTCGAGTACGCCGCCGACGAACGCGGCTGGGGGCTGGCCTATATCCGCCTCGGCAGCGGCAAGAGCGGCGGCCTTCTCCGCGTCGGGTTCGAGGTATGCAGGCATCCCGCGTTGCTCGAACGAGAGGTGAGCTATGCGGCGCTGAGCGCGGTCTGTCACGTGTTGCGCGCGCGCGGCGTTCGACGGGTCGCGATCTTCGTTCCGGATGCGCAGATCGTCGCAGACATCGGAGAACGACGAGAACTTCCGGCGGCGCTCTTGCTTCCGTACGTCCGCTTACGCTGTGAGTTGAATCAATTTGCCGAACATTCGGTGGCCGTCGCCGGAGATCGTGAACTCGCCGCCCGCGCACGAGCGGAGGTGGCGTTGCACGTCGCCGCCTGACGCGCCGCGGCTGTGAATCCGCGGCGCGTAGGGCCCGAGGAACTCCCGCTCGAGACCGTGGCGCTTGCGCGGTCGTTGATCGGGCACTTGCTTGTCCGGCGCCTCGACGGCGTAACGCTGGTGGGGCGCATCGTTGAAACCGAAGCCTATCCGCCGGGGGATCCGGCCTCCCATGCCTTTCGTGGAAGAACGCCGCGCAATGCGGCACTCTTTGGTCCGCCGCATCGCGCGTACATCTACTTCATCTATGGAAGCTCGTACTGCGCCAACGTGGTGAGCGATGTCGAGGGGGTGGGCGCCGCCGTTCTGGTACGTGCGTTGGAGCCGCTCTCGGGACTCAACGTGATGCGATCGCGTCGCGGCGGCCGGCGAGATCGCGAGCTTTGCCGTGGTCCCGGACGGCTCTGTGCGGCGCTTGGTATCGATCGTCGCTGCGACGGCCTGGATTTAACCGGCGATGAAGGTCTGTGGCTGGCGGCTCCGGTTGGGCCCATCGGTCGCTTGCGGGCAGGTCGCCGGGTGGGGATTAGCGTGGCGGTGGCACGGCGATGGCGCTTCTGGGAGGCGGGCAACCCGTTCGTCAGTCTGCCCAATGCCGAGACGCGGGGCTCGGCGCGGCCTTGATTGGGCTGCCGCCCTGTGCTATAGTCCGAGTGTCGTCGTGCGATCTTCTGCGATCGCTGCGGCGTTGCGCATAGCACCCCCCGCGTCATGCTTCATTCGCGCCGAACGGCAGCCTCGCCGACGTATTGCGCGACTGTGGGCTCCGCGATGCTACGAGAGAGAGACTCCGCTGCAAGTCGAACATCCCCCCCAAGACAACGGCCGACCACAGATCGTCGGCGGTCGACGCCGTCGTACCCGTCGCCATCGTCAGCACTTTAACGGTCAGGCGCCGTTCCATCAGGAACCATTCCCGCAGGAAGCACCCGTCCCCGTGATGCTCACCGCGGCGCAACTCGGCGAGAAGACCAAGGTCGAGCTCACCGAACTCTCCAAAGAGTTTGATATTCCCACGCCCGTTAAGCTGAAGAAGGACGAGCTGGTCGCGGCGATCCTGGAAGTCCAGGCGCAACGTTCCGGTTTGGAGCCGGCCAGCGGCGTTCTCGATATGCTGCCGGAAGGCTACGGATTTCTGCGGCGCTCCGGTTATATCGTCGGCCCCGACGATATCTACGTGAGCCAATCGCAGATCCGTCGCTTTGAACTGCGGCGCGGAGACTTTGTCGCAGGGCAAGCTCGCCGTCCCAAAGAGAGCGAAAAGTATTTTAGCCTCGTACGCGTCGACAAGGTGAACGACTTCGATCCGGAGGCGATTCGCGGACGGCGTCCTTTCGAGAAGGGTACGCCGATCTATCCCAACGAGCGCTTTAAGCTTGAGGTGCGCTCGACGCAACTCTCGACCCGCGTCATCGACCTGTTCTGCCCCATCGGAATGGGTCAGCGCGCCCTGATCGTTTCACCGCCGAAGGCCGGCAAAACGACGCTCTTAAAGAATATCGCGAACGCGATTTCGATCAATCATCCCGACGCGCATATCATCGCGTTGCTGGTCGACGAGCGACCCGAAGAAGTGACCGATATGCAGCGCACCATCGATGGTGAGGTCGTGGCCTCGACCTTCGATGAGCATCCGGAGAACCACACGGCGGTCGCTGAACTTGCGATGGAGCGCGCCAAGCGCTTGGTGGAGCTCGGCAAAGACGTCGTGATTCTGCTCGACTCGATCACCCGTCTCGCGCGAGCCTACAACCAGGTCTTGCCGGGTACCGGCAGGACGCTCTCCGGTGGTCTCGACACCGCATCTTTGCACAAGCCGAAGCGCTTCTTCGGCGCTGCTCGAAAGATCGAAGAGGGTGGGTCGCTCACCATCATTGCGACGGCGCTCATCGAGACCGGTTCGAAGATGGACGACGTCATCTTTGAAGAGTTCAAGGGTACCGGCAACATGGAGCTCAATCTCACGCGCAAATTAGCAGAGTCACGCGTCTTTCCGGCCGTGGACATCAAACGCTCCGGAACCCGTCACGAGGAACTGCTGCTCTCTCCCGATGAGATGCGCAAGATCTGGATGTTGCGGCGCGCGACATCGGTGCTCAACACCGGCGACATCACCGAGATCATTCTCGATAAGATGGCACAGACGCGTACGAACGATGAGTTTCTGCAGTCGGTGACCAAGGAGGCGCTCTCGATGTCGCGCGGCTACGAAGATAACGGCAAGCACTGAGGCGAGGCGCGCCGCGACGAGGTTTGCTCGCGCATGATGCGTTTGCAGAAGTATTTGGCGCACGCCGGGGTGGCATCGCGGCGTGCAGCCGAAGAGTTCATCGTGGCGGGCCGTGTGCGCGTCAACGGGCGCGTTATTCGCGAACTTGGAACGTGCCTTGAGGACGGCGATCGGGTCGAGATGGATGGCCGCAGCGTCGAGGTATCCTCGGACCGGACGTACCTTGTGCTGAACAAGCCGGTTGGGGTGATGACCACGATGCACGATCCGCGGGGGCGCCGAACCGTCGCCGATCTGCTCCCGCGCGATCTTCCCCGAGTCGTGCCTGTAGGCCGGCTCGATTACGATACCTCGGGGCTGCTCTTATTTACCGATGACGGCGATCTGGGCCATCGTCTGCTGCACCCGCGCTTCGGCGTCGAGAAGACCTACCGCGCGGCCCTACGCGGGCGCCTGGCGGAGGAAGAGATTCAGGCGCTGCATGCAGGGGTAAAGACACCGGAGTTTCGCGCCGCCGCAGCGCGGGTTCGGGTCGTCGCAGCTCGTCGCGATTCGACCCTGGTCGATCTGACGATCCACGAGGGGCGCAACCGGCAGATTCGCAAGATGTTTGAGACACTCGGCCATCCGGTGGCCTCGCTCGTGCGCTTGCGCTTCGGCCCGGTAGCACTGGGCGATCTGCCGATCGGGCACACGCGACCGCTCTCGGAGCGCGAAGTCCGCGCCCTGCGCAGCGCCGTCGACGAGAGCGTGTTAGGATAGGCCGGTCGTGTCCTCATCTCGCTCTACTCCCGCCTATGAACTGGTACGCCGCGGTCTCGGCGCCGATAGAACCCTCGTCGGCTTGCCCAATGGAGCCACCTTCGGCGGCGAGACGCTGGCGATCTGTGCCGGGCCGTGCGCGGTCGAGTCGGCCGAGCAGATCGATGAAGTCGCCGCTCGTGTCGCGCTGGCCGGCGCCGGCGTCTTACGCGGCGGCGCCTTCAAGCCGAGAACCTCACCCTATGCCTTCCAAGGGCTGGGCGCCGAGGGGCTACGGCTCTTGCGCTCGGCGGCCGATCGGTATGGCCTTGCCGTCGTGACCGAAGTGCTCGATCCTCGGGACGTAGAACTCGTCGCAGCGCATGCGGATCTCTTACAGATCGGTGCGCGAAATATGCAGAACTTCCCGTTGCTGCGTGCCGTCGGCGAGGCCGGCAAACCGGTGCTGCTCAAGCGTGGCCTCTGCGCGACGGTCGACGAGTGGCTGGCCGCAGCCGAGTACCTGCTGGTCGCCGGCAATCCCCAAGTGGTGCTCTGCGAGCGAGGCGTTCGTTCGTTCGATCCGGCGACGCGTAATCTGCTCGACTTGAGTGTCGTGCCGCTCCTGCGCGAGCGCAGCCACCTCCCGATCATCGTCGATCCCTCGCACGGCACGGGGGCTGCGGCTCTGGTCCCTGCGATGGCGCTCGCCGCGGTGGCAGCCGGGGCGGATGGCCTCCTCATCGAAGTGCACCCCGATCCGGCTTCGGCGGCCTCGGATGGTCCCCAGTCGTTACGACCGGGGGAGTTCGCCGAGCTCACGGCGGCTCTGGCGCCGGTTGCGGCAGCCGTCGGCCGCCGGATGCCCAAACTCGTTTCCCTGCCGGAACGCATCGAAACGGCTCTAGGATTCGTTCCTTATCAGACGAACGGTACGCGGCTGCTCTAGGGCCACGATCGTCATGAACTCGCACACCAGTAAGAGGTACCCGATGAACCTATCGCTTCGAATCACCGCTCTCGGCACGACGGCCGCGCTCCTGGCCGCACTTGCGCCTGCCGGTGCCTTCGCTGCGTCGCCCTACGCGAACCAATACGTGCCGCCGAAACTCATCGTTCAGGCGAAGCCGCGAAAGGCGATCGCCGGCCCCGGCATCGTGGTTCTGAAGGTCCTCGTGCATACCAACGGCTTGCATCAGGTGGTCAAGATTCTCAGGTCGTCCAATCCGGGCGACAACGCGGCGGCCATCGATATCGCCAATCGCTCGAGCTATCGCCCGGCACACCGTGGGAATCGGCCGGTGGAGGCGTTCTACGACTTCACCCTCAAATTTATGGGAGGCAGCGCCGCCGTAGCGTCGGCACAGAGTACCCCCGAGGCTCAGATCGCGGCCTTAATTCGCTCCGGCAAGTACGCACAGGTAAAGAGCCAGGCCGATGCGCAGTTACTCATCACGCCGGGCAATGCCGTAGTGTTGCAACAACTGGCAACGGCGGATTACTTCTTGAATGATTACGCCGGCGCGGCGGCGGCATTTGCCAAAGTGCCGACGATCGAGAAGATGTACTCAGCCGTCGCCGCGCGTGCGTTCTCCAACGCCGCAGTGGCCGTGAAGGGGACGAACCCGACCCTTGCCCTGAGTTACGCTGCGAGGGGGCTGGCGATGAAGAAAGATGCCAATGCGTTCTATGCTCTGGGCATGGCGCAATTGGCCAACCAGCAGGTTGTCGCTGCGATTGCCAACCTCAAGCAGGCGCGAGCGCTGGCCTTTGCTGCGCCCAAAACGAATCTGCAGTCGAAGGTGAATCTCGATGCGGCGTTGCTGCAGGCGTATATTGCGGCACACGATCCCGTCAATGCGCAGAAGATCTCCACGGAGATCCGCGTGCTTGACCCGACCAGCCCACTGCCGGCGCGTATCTTAGGGGCAAGCGACATCCAGGCGGGGTTGGCGGCAGTCAAGGCCGGCAAACGTCAAGAGGCGGTTAAGAACTACGAGCAAGCGGCGGCCTTGGGCGACCCGCAGACCACCGCGACGGCCGATACCTTGGCGGTCTTTGCGCTGGCCGGCGGCAAGCACCCCGATTACAACAAGATCCAGAGCTACGGTGAGAAAGCCGTGGCCGCAGCGCCCAACGATGCAGAGGCAAACTTTGCGGCCGGCATCGCGCTGGCGGGCGTGTGGGCGGGGAACCACGATGCGGGGACGAAGGCGAAGTCGCTGCGCTATTTGAAGAAGGCGCAGGAGCTCGCCAAGGCTGCAGGTAACGAGGCGTTGGTCCTCCAGATCGCCACGTTCATTAAGAGCAACATCAAGTAGGACTTTCGGGGAGGGTGGGCCAAACGTCCGGCCTCCAAGCGCACTTTACATTGCCCGCAAGGGGAGGGGTCGAAACACTCGTGTTTCAAGGTTTCTTAAGTATCATGCACCAGGGCGGCTTTGATATGTGGATCTTGCTCGTCCTGTCGATTACCGTGGTGGCCGTCGTCATCGAACGGCTGCTCTTCTTCCAGTCGCAACACGGCGATACCAAGGCGTTGTTACGCCAGCTCGGCCAGAAGATCGCGGCCGACGACTTGCCCGGTGCCGTCAAGCTCTGCCATCAGCAGAAGGGTATGCTGCCGCGCATCCTGGAGTTTGGTTTGGCACGTGGTGAGAAGAACCGTGCCGACATCACCGACGCCCTCTCGATTGCGTTGATGGAACACCTCAACGCGCTGGAGCGCAACCTCGGGATCATCGGAACGATCGCCGTCATCGCGCCGTTCGTGGGGTTGGCCGGTACGGTGCTCGGGATCATCCGCGCCTTCCAGGATATCGCGCTCAAAGGCAACTCGACCCCGGCGGTCGTGGCGGCAGGCGTCTCCGAGGCACTGATCACGACCTTCAGCGGTCTGGTCGTTGCGATCATCGCCGTCATCTTCTTCAACCTCTTCAAGACGCGCATCAAGACGTTCAACCAAGAGATGATCGTTGCGGCCAATCAGCTCGCCGAGATGTTGCACTTCCACAACACCGGCGCTCCGATTCCGACCGACCTCTATAAACCGACCGCGGCGTCGAAGTAAACCGAGAGGGTTCCCGTGTCGCTCCTCTCAGCCAAACAAGACGAAGAGGTGATGGCGGAGATCAACATCACGCCGTTCACCGACGTGCTGTTGGTCCTGCTGATCATCTTCATGATCCTGGCGGCCATCGAGGCGCCGCCGGGTTTCGAGAAACAGTTGGCTAACCACAGCAATAACAGCGCGCAACAGAACAACAACAAGACTAACATTCAGGTCGACGTCAACGATAAGGGCGTCATCTTTGTGGACGGTACGAAGACCAACACCAAAGGGATCTATGCGGTGATGGCTGCGACCGCGCGCAAGAAACCGGGCAAACCCGTCTCGATTATCGCCGACGCCAAGGCGCCGTATGGAGTGATCATCCGCATCCTGGATGCGGCCAAGATCGCCCATCTGACCAACGTCGGATTCGTCAGCTCCTAAACGCCGTCGTAGAGAAAGGTACCGTACGTGGCCGTTTCGACAGGTCAAGCTGAAGAAGAGGTGATGTCGACCATCAACATCACGCCGTTCACCGACGTGCTGTTGGTCTTGCTGATCATCTTCATCATTCTCGCTTCGGTGACGAAGGAGCCGACGCTTCCCAATGCCTACAACAAGCATCGGGTCATCCCATCGCAGATCGTCGTGTTGGTCGACGCAAAGGACAATATCCAGATCGGTTCCAACACCGTGACGATTCAACAGGCCGCGAGCGCCTTTGCGGCTCTGGCAAGCGCGACCGGGCACAACTTCAAGAGCGTCATCATCAAGGCCGATCCCAAGGCCGACTATGGCACGATTTTGCAAGTGATGAATGCTGCAAAGAGCGCCGGGTTGACCAAGTTCGGTCTTGCCAACCACATCCAAGGGACGGGAGCCACTCAGTAGTTCATGGCCAACCGCAAGAACTCTCCCTTCATCACGACTGGTGAAAGGGTTCGCAACTTCCTGGGCTGGGCGTTCGTCTTCTCGCTGGTCTTGCATGCGGCCATTGCGCCGTTCTTGCCGGATATCACCCAGCACCATGAGTCGCACACCGTCAGGACAGTGACGGTTCAGAAGAGGAAGCCGCCCATCAAGCTGCCGACGCCTCCGCCGCCGACGCCGACCCCGCCGCCGACGCCGACGCCGGCGCCGGCGACACCGCCGCCAAAGCCGATCAAGCAACCCCAGGCGCCACCCAAGCTCAAGATCAACGTGCCCAAGACGAGCAATAGTGGATCGGGCCCGTCGACGACCACCTATGTCCCGCCCAAGTCCGGCAGCGAGAACGGTGTACCCGCCGGGGTTGGAACCGCTTCGCCTGCGCCGACCCCTGCGCCGACCGCGGCTCCGGCGTGCGCGGTGCCCTTCCGGGACGCCTACCCCACGCAAACGGTCGCGGCGAGTTATCCCTCGTCTGAGTTGGGACAGGGGTTGGGACCGGTGGTCGTCGAGGTTGAGATTACGCTCAGCAAGACCGGAGCCGTGGTGAAGGCCTCTATTGCAAAGTCATCGGGGTACATGGCCTTCGACCAGGCGGCGCTGCGCGCAGCACAGGCGTCGTCCTACGCTCCGGCGATCAAGAACTGCAAGCCGACCGGTGGGACCTACCTGTTCCAGGCCCAGTTCACGTAGGTTCCCCCGTCGGCGGGATACAGCGGCGGGCGCTTCCGGCAGGGAGCGCCCGTTCGCATTGATAAGCTCGACCATCTCGCATGACCCTTCGCCGTAGGCGTGCCCTGCTCGTCGCTGCCATCCTGGTTTCGGTGCTGCTGCATCTGATTGTGGCCGGGGTCGTGCGTTGGCCCTTCACGCTCGCCCGGCGCGCGGTGCAGATCGTGCAGATTCAGGAGCCTCGGACTCTGCGGATCACGCACCCCACCCCAACGCCGGCACCGACGGCGCGGCCGCGGCCCGCTGCCCCGCTGCGGCGCCCGGCCCTGCATGGGACTCAAGCGAAAGCCAGGCCGCCCCGTGCCGCCGCGACGGCGGTGCCGACGCAGACCCCGCCACCGCCGCCGCCGCACCCTCTGAGTCGCGCGCCGCGCTGCGGACCGGTGCCGGCGTTCATCGTGGCCACGCCCGAGCCGCCGGCGATTTCACCGGCACTGCGTGCCCAGGCCGATAGCGGCACGGCTGTCGTCAAGGTGCAACTCGACGCTCACGGCCGCGTTGTCGGTACCCAGATCGTCGTCGGCACCGGCAATCCAGGGTTGGATAGCCTCGCGGCGGAGATGGCCCGCCGGGCCGAGTACGCTCCCGCCACCCGCAAGTGCCGTCCCGTGGCCGGTAGTTACACGTTCCGCGTGCAGTTTATCGCTTGGTAGAGGAATGGAGACGGCTAGAGAACGCCCATATCACGCAGCAGGTGCAAGGTGTCGATATAGCGCTGCAGGTGGACGCGCAGCTCGTCGTCGACGTCGAGAAAGGCGACCCCCGTGCGATAGTGCTGCAGCATCGGATCGAAGCGAGACCAACGCACGACTCCGCGCAAACGCAGCGTCGGGTGCGCGTCTCCACGTAACTCGATCTGCACCGAGATCGGCTCGCTCGCCGGAAGTTCGGCGTTGGTCAGCATCGCCATTCCGCCGAGGGCGATGTCGTACGTTTCCGTAAACTCGGGTGCGAAGTCATCGCCGATGCTGTAGGCGACCAGCAGGCTATCTCCGACGCGTTCGAAGCGCCGTGCCAGTTGTTCGCCGCCGAGATCCGGCGTGGGCTTTTCCACTATCCGCCGCTTAGGTTGTTCGCTGCGCCAATCCTCCCTGAGAGAGGAGGCCGCATGCCGGGCGGAGGCGTAATCGTCCGCCCGTGACCTTTGCTCAAGCGCTTATTTTGGCACTCCTTCAGGGAGTGAGCGAACTCTTTCCCATCAGCAGTCTTGGCCATACCATACTGGTGCCGGCCCTGCTTCACTGGACGAACATTCGCCGTGCGGGGCCGACCTTTCTCCCCTTCGTTGTCACCTTACATCTGGGAACGGCGCTCGCGCTGATCGTCTTCTATCGCGAGGCGTGGTGGCGCATCGTCCGGGGGGTCCTGCGCAGCATCATGAGCGGGAAGCTTTCCAATGATAAGGACGAGCGACTCGGCTGGTTATTGATTGTCGCCACAATTCCCGTGGGCTTGCTCGGCCTGTTCTTGCAGAAACGCGTCCAGGCGCTCTTTGGCTCCGTTGAGCCGGTGGCGCTCTTTCTTATGCTCAACGGTCTGATGATGTTCTTGGGAGAGTATCTGCGCCGTCGCCAACGCAGGGCACTTGGTCGAGTCGACAAACCGATCGAACGCTTGAGCTGGGCGCAAGCGGTGTGGGTGGGATTTGGAGAATCGTTTGCGCTGCTGCCCGGCATCTCTCGTTCGGGCGCGGCGATGGTGGCGGGATTGCTCAGTGATTTAGACCATGAGGACGCCGCACGCTATTCGTTCATGCTCGCAACCCCCGTCATCTTGGCGGCGGCGTTGCTCAAGGTGCCCGATCTCTTCGCGGCCGGTGCGCATGTGGCGCTTTCGGAGGCACTGACCGGCGGCGTCGTGGCAGGCATTGCGGCCTACGCATCGGTGGCGTTTCTCACTCGCTATTTTCGTACGAATGATCTGCGGCCATTCGGCTGGTATTGCCTGCTCTTTGGCGCATTCTGCTTTACACTTGCTCGCATGGGGTATATTCGATGAAAGCACTCGCGTTGATCTTGGTCGTGGTTTTCTTCGTGCTCGGACTGCTCTACGCTCTCGGTGTGATTCAAGTCTTTACGTCGGCCGGACACGGCCATCACATAAAGCATCTTATCCTGTTCTGGGGATTAGCGGTACTCTCGCTGATTTGGTATCGTTTCCAGGTCAATGCTCGGAACTAGCGCTTTGCGACCAGGTATATTTCGTTTGGGTAAGGTGCGATAATCTCTAGATTCGGGCGCGCGTTGCGCAGGATCGGTTCGATTTCGCCGATGCGCTGCTCGGTCGTCTGCACGATCAGCAGAGGGTAGGCGTCGGCGGCTGAAACAACGCTCACGAGTGCGTGCGCATAGGTGTGCGGCTCCGAGCTGCGTGCGCCGAAGAGCGAGTTCCGATACGCGTACTCGATGGTGAAGTAGGGATTAGCCTGCCACCACGCCTCCCACATCCAGATCCGCGTATCCGCGTTGTGGAATGCGTTACGAGCCGGCGGGGCGAGAAAGAGGGCATCGGCGCGCAACTCGCCGATGGTGGTGAGGACGTCGGCATGGCGGACCGTATTGCGTTTATTGTTCGGCGCAACCCAACGTTCCGTTTGCTGCATATAGGACCACGCAAGTTCGCTTGGTGCCACATCGGGCATGTCGTCGGGGAAGCGTGCCTTTTCCAGCCAATAGCAGAAGACGTTCCAGAGGGCATAGACGGCAAGCCCCGTCTGACCGTCGCTGCGTAGGTTGCGCACGTTATCGTGCCAGACCCCAAGATAAACGCACTGCTCCTCGGTAAAGAACACGCCTTCCCATGCCTTAAAGAGTTCGATGGGATAGATGCGTCCCGGAAGCATCTCGACGATCTCCGCAATCTCCGCGTCGCGCAGAACGGTGAGATCGTTGACGACGAGACCGTCCCCGGCGCGGACGAACCATTCCAACAGATCGCCGCCGTGCACCGTGATGCCGTGATGCTTGAGGTAGTTCAAGTGCGTGGGGACGCCCATAAACGGATCGACGACGCTCGTGGCATCGTGCGCCGCGAGGATCTCGAGCAGTCGCGAGGGCGAGATGCGGCGCGTTCGTTGCGCAAGTTCGATCATGAGCCGTTCTCGAGGCAGGCCGTTGCCACGCGAACCACCTCCGGGTCGAACTGCGTTCCGGCGGCATCCGCTAGACGGCGCAGCGGCGTCGTCCGGCGTTCGCGGAGCTGGAGCGCAAGATGGTAGCCCAGCTCTTCGCAGGCGATCGCGACGGCAAGGATGCGCGCCGAAAGCGGGATCGCCTGGTGCGCCGCGCCGGCTGGTTTGCCGGTCCCGTCGTACCACTCGGCGCGGGCGCCTACGACGCCGGCAGCGGAGCGCAGGCTCGGAATATCGGCTAAGAGCGCAGCGGCGCGACGCGCGTTCTCCGCCCGTGGGCCGATCGCCAGGCGCACCAGCGGGTCGAAGCGCTCGTTCTCCGGAACTTGCTCGGCCACGCCGCCGGCGGCGTAGAGCCGCGCCGCGACGCCCAGCGCCACGCGGTCGCTCTCCGCTAGCTTCATGCGCACGGCGAGCTTGTCGGCGATGGCTGCGATGCGCACGCAGCGGCCGGGTACGCCGTCGTGCTCGTCGAGATGTGCTGCAATGAAATCCAGCAGGCTCTGCGCAGAGGTGGCGGACGAATCGAGCCTCTCTATCGGCGGCTCTTCCACGAGCGGCTCGCCGCCGGTCGTGTGGAACCACATGGTGAAGCTGCGGACCAGTTCGGGCGCTAGGACTCGCCCCGACCGCGCTGCGATCTGCGCGATACCGTCGTCGGGGTCGCTCGCCATGGCGTATACGGCGGCGGCATGCACGACTTGGGCCCCGATGGGAATGCCGTCCCATCGAAGACGATCAGGGTTCCCCGTCCCATCCCAGGCTTCGGCTTGCCAGCGAACGAGATCGGCGCAGAGCGGAGGTAGCGCCGCGATGCGCGCGCAGGCGCGCGCGCCTTCGGCAGGGATATCCCCTCGCAGAAGTCGCGCGTATCGCTCGGAGAGGTCGGCGCCCTTGCGCAGGGCGGGATTATCCAATCCGCCGGCCGAGCGCAGCACCGCCGCATAGTAGACCGCCGCCCGGAGCGCATCGTCGAACTCCAGGAAGGCTGCGAAGGAGGCCGCAATGGTGGCGACGCGCCGGCCGAGGTCGGCCCTCTCCCCACAGGCCAGCGACCCAATAGCCCCATAAGCGACGAGCAAGTCGCTCAGACGAGCGGCTTGGTCCCGAGGATCGGTGCCGACATCCTGGAATAGCGTCATTCGCGGTTAGCCGTTCTGCTTGTATTGTGTCGAAATCCTCGCATATCGCCGCCGACGGCGGCATTTCCATGGTCGATGTCTCCGAGAAGCCGTCGAGCGCACGCAGCGCCCGCGCTCGGGCTCGGGTTCGTCTTGGCCCGGAGGCTGCTGCAGCTTTACGGCAGGCGACCCTCGCCAAGGGGGACGCCTTGGCGGTTGCGCAGATCGCCGGGGTGCTGGCGGCCAAACGCACCGCCGAGTTGATTCCGTTGGCGCATCCGCTGCCGCTGACACACGCGGAGGTCACCTTTACGTGGGACGGAGATATCTTGATCATTGAGGCGACGGCCCGTACTTCGGCGCAGACCGGCGTCGAGATGGAGGCGATGGTCGCCGTCTCGGTGGCTGCGCTCACGATCTACGATATGACGAAATCGGTGCATAAAGGCATCGAGATCGAATCGATTCGATTGCTGGAGAAGCGCGGCGGCAAGAGCGGCGTCTGGACGTTGGCGCAATGAGTCATCGCGTCGCGCTGATCGTCCTCTCGGATCGTGCGGCCGCAAGCATACGACCCGACGGGTGCATCGCGGTGATGAAAGAACGGTTGGGAGCCGGCTACGAGATCGCGCACACGCGCATTCTTCCAGACGATCCGGCGGCACTGCAGGCTGAGTTGATCGACCTCTGCGACCGTGGGATCGTCGACCTCATCCTCACCAGCGGAGGAACGGGGCTTTCGCCGCGCGATCGAACGCCGCAAGCGACGGCGGCAATCCTCGATTACGAAGTCCCGGGTATTCCGCAGGCGATTCGCTCGGCGTCGCAACGGATCGTTCCCACGGCGATGCTCTCACGCGCGGTCGCCGGCGTTCGGCATCGAACGCTGATCGTCAACCTTCCCGGCAGCCCTAAAGCCGTTGCAGAGTCTCTTGATACGGTGCTCGCGGTCCTCCCGCACGCGTTGGAGTTGTTAGCCGACCGCGTCTTGGACGGATGACCTTCGCGCAGGCGCAAGCCTACCTTCTGTCCACCGCCGGTGAAGGGTTCTCGCGCTCGGCGCCGCACCGGCTCGATCGCATGCGCGCGTTGCTGCGCGAACTAGGTGATCCGCAAGACGCGTATCCGACGATCCACGTTGCAGGGACGAGCGGCAAAGGTTCGACGGCAACCTTGATTGCCGCGGCATTGCAGGCCGCAGGCCGCAAGACGGGCTTGCACTCAAAACCGCACTTATACTCGGTGACCGAGCGCGCGCGAATCGGCGGTATATGTATCCCGGAGGTGCGCTTCGCGCAACTACTGGCCGAGATGATGCCCGCAATCGAACGAACAACGGGCGCGTTCGATCGGCCTTCATACTACGAAACCTTGCTGGCGTTGGCGTTTCTGTACTTCGCTGCCGAGCAGGTGGAGGTTGCCGTTATCGAAGCGGGGCTCGGCGGCACGCTGGACGGCACCAACGTTCTTCATCCGCAGGTCTGCGTCATCACCAACGTCGGGTTCGATCATATGGATGTGCTGGGGGATACCTTGGAAGAGATCGCTGCCAACAAAGCCGGCATCGCCAAGTCTGGAGTCCCGCTGGTCAGCGGCGTCGACGAACCGTCGGCGCGCCACGTCGTGGTCGCGGCCTGCGCTCATGCCGGAGCGCCCTTCGTGGATGTCGATCTGGTAACGCGCATTGAAGGCGTTCAGAACAGACGAGACGTCGAGTCCTTCACGGTCGTTACGTCTTCGGCACGTTACGATCTGACGATGACGCTGTTGGGTGGATTTCAACGCCGCAACGCCGCCACCGCGTTGGCGGCTCTGGAACGTCTCCCGGCGCCCTTACGCCCGGGCACGCAGTCGGTCGTCTCCGGATTCGCCGCCGCGCGTATCCAAGGGCGCATGGAGGTGGTCGCCGGCCGGGTCCCGGTCGTCTTCGACATCGCCCACAATCGTGAGAAGGCGCGGGCGCTCGTGGCGGCGCTGGCCGAGCGTTTCCCGGCAGCGCCGGTACGTTATGTCGTTGCGGTCGGGCAGGGCAAGGATGCCGCCGGCATCTTGCGCGCGCTCGGCGAGGCTCCGGGCTCCTTTCTGCTGACCGCCTTCTCGGCGCAAGGGCGTACGGCGCAAGATCCGCATCACATCGGTGAGATCGCGCGCGGGCTCGGACTCACGGCGCAGGTCGTCCCGCAAGCGTCGCGCGCTCTTGCAGCGGCGCTGGACGCCTGCGTGCCGGGCGAGATCGTGGTGGTCACCGGTTCGACGTTCTTGGTCGCCGAACTTCGCGGGGAGGCGAGCGTTGCGCACGTCTGAACGCGGAGCGCTCTGCATCCGTGGGCGGCGCTTGGTGTGGGGTGAGCGCACGTACATCATGGGCATCGTGAATGCGACGCCCGATTCGTTCTCGGGCGACGGCCGCGTCGATGTAACGGAGCTCGTGGCCTACGCGCGGGCACAATGGGCTGCCGGTAGCGACATTCTGGACATCGGTGGTGAATCAACGCGCCCAGGGCATCACGCGGTGGACGAAAACACGGAGAGCGAACGGGTGGTGCCGGCCATCGCCGCCGTTCGGGCGGCGCTCCCCGATGCGATCCTCTCGGTCGACACGTACAAGCCGGCCGTGGCACGGGCCGCTCACGACGCGGGCGCCGATATGGTCAACTGCGTCTGGGGCATGCCCGACGCTCTTCTCAAGATAGCCGTCGAATGTCGAATGCCGGTCATCATTATGCACAATCGGCCGGATACGGCCTATGCAGGGGATGTCGTCGATGAGGTGCTTGCGTTTCTGTCGGAAGCGGCGCAGCGAGCGGTGCAACGCGGCATTCCCACGGAAGACGTCATCGTGGACCCGGGCATCGGCTTCGGCAAGACCGCCGAACAGAACCTCACGGTGCTGGCAGGGCTCGCGCGACTGCGCTCTCTGGGGGTTGCGACGTTACTAGGAGCCTCGCGGAAGTCCACGATAGGGCGCTTAACGGGGCGTAAGCCGCAGGAACGAACCCACGGGACCGATGCGACGACGGCGCTCGCGATAGCAGCCGGGATCGACATCGTACGGGTGCATGACGTTGCGGCGACGCGCGACGTTGCCGGTGTGGCCGATGCCGTGATGCGTGGTTGGAGGCCGGCAGGATGGATAGAATAACGCTGCGAGGGCTGCGCGCCTACGGGCGGCACGGCGTCGATCCGGGAGAGCGCGAACGGACGCAGCCCTTCGACATCGACGTCACGATGACGCTCGATCTTCGCGCAGCGCAGCGCAGCGACGACCTCGATCGGAGCATCGACTATGCGGCCTTGTCCGGTGCCCTGCGCAGTTGCGTTGAAACGACCTCCTTTGCGTTGTTAGAGGCCTTGGCCGGCGCGCTGCTCGAGATCGTCTGTGCCGATGCACGCGTCCGATGCGCGCGAATCGCCGTGGGCAAGCCGGGTATTCTGGCGGGGGCGACGCCGAGCGTCGTCCTGCGGCGCAAGAACCCACACTATCGTCGCGTCTCGTCATGAACCATCGAGCCTTCATTGCGCTGGGCTCCAACCTCGGCGACCGGCAGGCCCACCTCGAGCGCGCGACGGCGGCACTCTGTACCCTTGGCGCGGTGAGCGCGCGCTCGGCGTTCTATCGCAGTCCTCCCTGGGGCGTTCTCGATCAGCCCGAGTTTCTCAACGCCGTGGTGCTGCTGCAGACCGCTTGCCCGCCGCACGCGTTGCTCGATGCGCTTCTCGCGCTCGAAGAGACGCTGGGGCGGCGACCGGCGCAACGCTGGGGCCCGCGCTGCATCGATCTGGACCTGCTCCTCTATGACGATCTGCAGATCGACGAACCCGCACTCTCTCTTCCGCATCCCAGGATGTGGGAGCGAGCGTTCGTCTTGGTGCCGTTAGCCGAGATCGAACCGAGCTTTATTCCCGCGCGCGATGCGCTTGCACGCGCCGATCTCGAGCAGGTGGTTTTAGCAGGTTGCTTTCGTCGTCGCTCGTTGCTGAAATGACGCGGTCATTCTGCGCTCCTCGCTCCTCGAAACCGCCTCAAAACCACGGCGCCATAGCCGCACCAGCCTTTTCCCGCGACCTGCTAGAGGTCGAAGGCGCCGCCTTGCAATGTCGCCAGGTAGACCCGGCGTGAAATGAAGATGTCGAGCAGAAGGGGATCGATCTTGCCGCGTTGCGCAAACTCCTTGGAGAGAATGTCGAGCGCTCGTTCGAGGGAGATGGCGGCTTTATACGGGCGATCTCCCGCCGTCAGGGCATCGAAGATATCTGAGATCGTCATCATGCGAACCTGTGGCGGTATCTGTGTCCCGTGGAGGCCGCGTGGATACCCGGTCCCATCGAGATGCTCGTGGTGGCCGTAGGCGAGATCCGCAACGTTTGGCCAGGGCGTCGTATGCCATGGAATCTCCCGAAGAAACACGAATGACTGTGTGACGTGATCCTGCATGCGCGTGCGTTCGTCGTTTGAAAGCGATCCGCGTGGGATCGCAAGAAACTCGGCCTCGGGGGCGTCGAGTAAGGGCCGGGTGACGCCGTCGTCATCAAAGGTGCGTGTTCGGGCGCTCTGCACGGCGTCATCGGCGGCGGCGCTGAGCACCGCAGGTTCATTGGCAGCCTCGATCCTACCCAGGAGTGATCGTAGCTGCGCGCGCTCCGCTGGGTCGGCGCACTGTTCCATCGCTAGGAGAAAGCGCAGCCGAATGGTGGCTGCGCGGCCGTCGGGCAGCTTCTTTGCTTTGGCGAAGATGTACTCCGGGACGGCCACCTTCCCGAAATCGTGAAGCAAGGACGCGTACCGCAGTTCGCGTAAGTGGTCCGGAGTGAAGTGTACGTCCTTCAGCGGGCCGCTCTCGATGCCGTTCAGAGTGCATGCTTGAGCGATGGTGAGGCTCGCAACGCGCTCGGAGTGCCCCTGCGTCGCACGGTCGCGTACCTCGATGGCTTTCACCGATGCGTGCACGAAGCGTTCGAAGAGTTGTTGGATGGAATCGACGAGCCGGGCGTTCTCCATGGCGACCGCCGCTTGTGCGGCAAGCGCGCAGAGGAGCTGCTCGTCGTGGTCGCCGAAGGGCTCGACGACCTCTTGCGCGTGCTCGGGCGATGTGAGGGTCAGCTCAAACCGCGGCTTGCGATTGATGAGTTGAATCGCGCCCACGGTTTGTCCGGTCGGCGTGTGCATCGGGACGCACAGGACCGACTTGGTGCGATAGCTGTTGGCTTCGTCGAAGTCGCGGTTGAAACGATACGGAACGCCGGCATCGAGTGCATACGCGTCAGCCAGGCGCACCGTGGTGCCGCTCTGCGTGACATGTCCGGCGATCGACCTATTGTTGAGCGGGAGAAGGGCCCCAAGGTAGGTGCCGGCGTCGTGCGGGCCCGTCTGGGCGACCGCAAAACGGAGCTGCTCTCCAGACTCGGTCGCCTCCACGACATAGAGGCTCCCGGCATCGGCACAGGTGAGCTGACGGGCGGTGCGGACGATGAGTTGTTGCAGGGCAATCAGATCGTGTTCGGAGGCAAGGGCCTGCGCGATGGAGAGGAGGTCGCTCGTTTCATGCGCCAGGCGCTCGTTCTCCCGGGCGGCTTCACGGGCAGCCAGCGCTCGCAGCGCGGCAAGCAGCGCTCCCCGCCCGACCGGCGGATGCAGAATAGCGACGATCCGAGGGTCTTCGGCGAGCCGGTCGCAGGCGGGGTCGCCGGCGGGGAGGACGGCGATCGCACCAAGCTGCTGGTCGTTCAGGGCGTTCGCGGCTGTGCGGCACGCGAAGTCGACCTCGCGAATCTGCAACCCACCGTCAGTCACAAGCTGGGCGAGCGGCCCCATCTCGACGCCGCGAGCCTGCAGGAAGACTCCTTGCACGAGCCCAGTATCGGCTACTCCGGGAGTGCTTGGCAACCCATGGGGCGAAACGCGGGGAACCATGCCGAATCTCCACGTTGGGGAGGGCGGGCCGCTCGTCGACCGCGTCCGTCTTCTTGCCTCCGCGTTCGCTCAGACGGATCTGGTCGGGCTGTGCATCCAGCGTGAGGGCGAGGAGATCGAACTGCGGCGTCGCCCCCGCAGTGAAGGGGCCGCCCTGCCGGGCGGTGCGCCGGCCGGCGCCCATCGCGAGACGATCGCCGCAGATTTGGTGGGCATCTTTCGCCTTAGCCGCCCGACCCCGGTGGAAGGCGAGAGGCTGACGGCCGATCGAGAGTTAGCCTACGTTGAAGCACTGGGCATTCGCAACCCGGTGCGCAGCCTGGGAGAAGGCCTTCTCGTTCGGATCGTGGCGCGTGACGGTGCGCCTGTGGATTACGGCGCTGCACTCTTTGAGATCGATCGAGGATAAGACCATCTTCCGGAAAGTTTTGATTGCCAACCGCGGCGAGATCGCCTTACGCATCAATCGTGCCTGCCAAGAGCTCGGCGTGCGTACGGTCGCGATCTTCTCGCAGGCCGATCGCGAGTCGCTCCACGTGCGCGGCGCCGATGAAGCCTTCTGCGTCGGGCCGGGCCCCGCGCAACGCAGTTACCTGAACATCCCCAACATCATATCGACGGCTCTGGTGACGCACTGCGATGCGATTCATCCCGGATACGGGTTCCTGGCCGAGAATGCGCGCTTTGCCGAGATCTGTGCCGATCACGGAATCGCCTTCATCGGGCCTAGGCCCGAAGTCATCGCTGCGATGGGTGACAAGGCGACCGCCAAGCGCGTCATGAGCGAGGCCGGGGTTGCCACCACACCCGGGACCGATATCCTGACATCGGTCGAAGAGGCGCAGGCTGCAGCGGATGCGATGGGCTACCCGGTTTTGCTGAAGGCGACCGCCGGCGGCGGCGGAAAAGGAATGCGTGAGGTCCACGCTCGTGCAGATCTCGAGCGAGCGTTCGCCTCCGCACAGGCGGAGGCTGAAGCCGGCTTCAAAGACGGGCGCGTCTATCTGGAGAAACTGATCCTGCGCCCGCGCCATATCGAAGTGCAAGTGCTCGGCGACACCCACGGCAACGTCGTGCATGTAGGCGAACGCGACTGCTCCGTGCAGAAACCATCGCATCAGAAGCTCATCGAGGAGGCGCCTGCGCCCAACCTTACGGCAGCCGCTCGGGAGGCACTCCACAAGATGGCGGTGCGAGCCTGCCAGGCAGTCGGTTATACGAATGCCGGGACGCTCGAGTTTCTTGTCAGCAACGATGACATCTACTTCATGGAGATGAACACGCGCATCCAAGTGGAACATCCGGTAACGGAGATGGTCTACAACATCGACTTGGTGAAGGAGCAAATTCGTGTAGCCGCCGGCGAATCGCTCGGCTATGGACAGGGCGATCTTACAGCACGTGGTCACGCGATCGAATGCCGTATCAATGCCGAGGATGCAAAGAATAACTTCGCTCCGCAGGCAGGGCGTTTAACCAACGTGGCCTTGCCCGGTGGTCCCGGGATACGCGTCGATACGCACATCTACGCGGGGGGCTCGATCCCGCCGTACTACGATTCGATGCTCGCGAAGATCGTTGCGTTCGGTGCAACGCGCGAGATCGCAATCGCGCGGATGGAACGAGCCCTACGAGAGACCGTCATCGAAGGCGTGGCGACCACCGTCGATCAGTGCCGAGAGCTGCTGGCAAGCGCGGAGTTTCGGCAAGGTCATTACGATATCGGGTTTTTGCCAAGCGTCATGACGGCGAGCCTGGGGAGCGGTGCGAATGCATTCTCGGCGTAAAGCGCGCGAGCAAGCGTTGCAGGTTCTCTATGGGATCGCCATCGGCAAGGGCGATCCGGCGGCCATGCTCGACGACATCGTCGGCAAGCGGGCGGATCAGGTCCATCGTCTCTTCGTGCGAAGTCTGGTCTTCGGCGTCCTGGAGCACGCCGACGAGCTCGACGAGCATTTTTCTCCGCTCCTGCAAGGCTGGAGCCTGGAGCGGCTGCCGACGATCGACCGCCTGTTGCTTCGATTGGGGACCTTCGAGCTCTACCACCACCCGCAAACGCCGTCCGCCGTCGTGATCAACGAAGCAGTCGACCTCGCCAAGGAGTTCTCAACCGAAGACTCGGGTCGCTTCGTCAACGGCGTCCTGGGAGCCGTTGCTCGGGAGCATGCCGGCGCCTAAACGCGCATCGCGAGCGGCCGGTACGCGTCGCGCGCTGCGCTACGTGCTCTTAGCGTTGCTGTTTTTCGTGCTCTTTAGCGCCGCGCTGGTGGCCGGTATCGTGGTCGTGTACGCTCGTAATCTTCCCAACGTCGATCTTATGAGTGACTATCAGCCGGAGCGCGCGACCAGCATCTATGCGCGCAATGGGGCACTGCTGGCCGACGTGTATACGCATAATCGCATCTGGGTGCCGATCGCGGAGATCCCGCCGATCGTTCGCGATGCTTTCATCGCCAATGAAGATCGCACGTTCTATACGAATCCCGGCATCGACATCTTCGCCATCGCTCGTGCCGCACTCGCCGATATCGGACATCGGCAGTTTCAAGGCGCCTCGACGATTACTCAGCAGCTCGCCCGCGGGCTCTTTCTGACCGATCAAATATCGCTCTCGCGGAAGATCGAAGAAGCGCTCCTCGCTATCGAGATCAACCAGCACTATACAAAGAATCAAATACTCGACTACTACCTCAACATGATCTACCTCGGCGCAGGTGCCTACGGAGTCGATGCGGCGGCGCATACGTATTTCGGAAGAAGCGTTCGCACCCTCACCGACGGTCAGGCGGCCATGCTGGCCGGCGCCGTCGCCGCGCCGTCGGACTACTCGCCGTTTGCAAATCTCAAGCTCGCGCGAGAGCGTCAACACCACGTTCTGCGACGCATGGTGGCCTCCGGGTATATCACCCGCCGGCAGGCGCACCTGGCGTATACTGCTCCGTTGGGGCTGATCGCTCCGCGTTCTCCGGGAGTGCTTGGGTATCACGAGCCGTGGTTTACCACGTACGTCCTTGCGCAACTGAACCATCTCTTCGGCAGTCGTGTCGTGCGCGAGGGCGGTTTAAAGGTCTACACGACGGTCGATCCGAGACTCGAGCGCCTCGCGCAAGAAGCGGTCGATTGGGGCGTTCGTCGCTCGCTTGCACTTGGCGTCGGCGGGCACCAAGCGGCGTTGGTGGCCATCCAGCCGTCCACCGGGCAGATCGTGGCGATGGTCGGCGGGACGCGCTTCTCGCTTTCGAATCAGTTTAACCGGGCCTGGCAAGCGCTACGCCAACCCGGGTCGTCGTTCAAGGCGTATCTCTACACGGCTGCCATCGACTCCGGCTTGACGCCGACCACCATCATGGATGATTCTCCGGTTACCTATCCGATGGGAAACGGCAAGACATGGTCGCCGATGGACGACGACCACCGGTTCATGGGCCCGATCACCTTGCGTCGCGCCCTGGCATTATCGCGCAACGTCGTAGCCGTAAAACTTGCGGCCCGGGTCGGCATCGAGAACGTCATCGATTATGCGCATAGAATGGGTGTACGAGCCCATCTCTCGCCCAATCTGTCGCTGGCCTTAGGGACCTCAGGCGTCAGCGTCGTCGATCAGGCCAGTGGATATCAAACGCTCGCAGATCGCGGCGTCCACATCGATCCGGTCTCCATTCGCCTGGTGCGCGATGCGCTGGGAACGGTTGTGCTGGACAATCGTCACCCGCAGAAAACGCGGGTGGTGAGTAAGGGAACGGCCTTCGTCATGACGTCGATGCTCGAAAACGTCATCAAATACGGCACCGGATATCCCAATGCCGATATCGGGCGGCCGGCGGCCGGCAAGACCGGCACGACCTCCGCTTTTCGGGACGGATGGTTCGTCGGGTATACGCCGGATCTCGTGACGGCCGTCTGGATGGGCAACGACGACTACTCAAGGATGGTCGAAGGATACGGCGGTGGCGTTCCGGCAACCATTTGGGCTCGCTTCATGCGAGCGGCGCTCGCTCACGTTCCCAAGCATCCATTTGTCGTGCCCAAACGCCACGTCGTTCGCGCTCCTACCTGCCGAGGCGGCTACGCGTACTATGTGATTGGGACGCAGCCCGCGCCCTGCCCGAAAGTCGTCAAGCCGAGTCCCTCGGCGTCGCCGGTCGCTCAGCCGTCGGGCCCCACACCGCTACCGCCCAACGCCACGCAGCCGCCGAACTCCGTCGGCGACGGCACCAACTACGAATACTTGGACTCGCCCTCACCTATGCCGAGCGCATCCCCGGCGCCTTCCCCGGGAGCGTCATGAAGCTGCAGGGTGCGCAGCCGGGACTGCCCGAGTTCACCGTCAGCGAGTTCTCCGAACGCCTGGCAGGGGTCTTTCGGCGCGTTCGCGTTTTCAAGGGACTACGCATCCGCGGCGAAGTCTCCGAGTGGCGCGTTCAATCGAACGGCAATCTCTACTTTACGCTCAAGGATAGCGGGGCTGCGCTCTCGTGCTTCGCTTTCCAGAGCAATGCCGTGTGCTTTGGTCCGGTGGCCGACGGCGATGCGATCGTGGCAACAGGCACGATCGACGTTCAGATACGACGCAGCACGTATCAACTGCGCGTGACCGCGATCGAGGCATCGGGCATCGGTGCCTTAGCCGCGCAGGTCGAAGCGCTGCGCAAGCGCTTGAAATTTGAGGGACTCTTTGCAGGCGAACGCAAGCGCCCCGTTCCAACGCTTCCTCGGCGTCTGGCGATCGTTTCGGCGCGCGGCAAGGGGTATGACGACGCTCTCAAGCGCCTCGGCGAACGGGCGCCTCAGATCGCGATCGATTTCGTCGAGACGCGCGTCCAGGGGATCAATGCCGAAGCCGAGATCGCCGCGGCACTCGACCGGGCCTCGGCGCTCCCGGTTGACGCCATCCTCCTGGTACGTGGCGGCGGTTCGTATGAGGATCTCTTCCCGTTCAACACCGAAGCGGTCGTACGAGCGATCGTGCGCGCCGCACACCCGGTCATCACGGGCATCGGACACGATGCCGATCATCACCTGGCCGACGACGTCGCAGACTTCAGCTTGCCGACGCCGACGGCCGCAGCCGAGTACTTCACCTCCTCCTGGGAGCGGGTGACCCAGGCGGCGCTGCGGGCGGCGGAGCGATTGAATCGCGCCATCGGTGCCGTGTTGGCCGCCACCACCCAGCGCTCCGATGCTGCCGCCTCGGGCCTTCGCGAGGCCTCGGGGCGCGTGCTGCTCCGTGCGCAGCGACGCGCAAGCGATGCCTGGAGGCGGCTCGATCAGGTCAGTCCCGGTCGTCGACTCGCCGATCGCACCGCCCACTTTGCCGGCGTCGTCAGCCGGCTCGACAGATGGTCGGGGACGGCGATCCTGCGCTGGGAGCGGGCCAGGGAGATGCAGGTGGAGCGCTTGGAGCGCGCGGCACACGCCTTGTCCGTCCGTCACGAACGCGCAGTAGAGGGAGCGCGAGCCCGCCTTGGGGGAGTCGATCCGCTCTCACCGCTGCAGCGTGGCTACGCCATCGTCACACTCGGCGGTCGGGCGTTGCAGGATGCGAAGGCCGTCGCCGTGGGTGAGCGGATCGTTGCAACGCTGCGCCACGGAAGTCTGGGTGCACGCGTCGAAACGGTGGAGGACGATGAGTAACGACAAGCCGCAGACCTTCGAACAGAAGCTGGCGCGCATCGAGCAGATCGTCAAGCAACTCGAGGCGGGCAACGTCGAACTTGATGCCGCCGTAGCCTTGTTTCGCGAGGGCAAGGGCCTGGCCGATGAGTGCGACACGCTTCTGAAGGGTGCGCAGACACAGCTCACGCAGGCCATGGGGTCTCCGGTATCGGCTCCCCAAGCGGCCGGGAGTGATCCCGAGGATCAGATCCCGTTTTAGGAGGCTGTCGGAGTATCGCCCATGCGTTCAACAAATGGCCTACGGCTGCGATCCTTTTCGCCGATTTCTTCGTCGCTCGTCGCTCAAATGACGCTGTCATTCAGCGTTCCTTGCTCCTCGAACTCGACCAAAAATGATTCGCTCCGCCGTCTTCGACGATGATGTGCGCTGACGTCTCCCGCCGCTTGGATAGCATCGTCGCGCAAGAGCTGAGCGTGACGCGCTCCCAAGCGCGCAGCCTCATCATGGAGGGGCGTGTGCGCCTCGACGGCAACCCAGCCCACAAAGCGGGTCAATCGGTACGCCCAGGCACCCGTGTCGAGGTCGAGCGCCCTCGCAGGTTCGTTAGCCGCGGTGGGGAGAAACTTGAAGCAGCCCTTGCAGCATTCGCACTCGACGTGCGCGGCGTCGCAGCGTTGGATATCGGGGCCTCAACGGGCGGCTTCACCGATTGTTTGCTCGCTCGCGGAGCAGCCGAAGTGACGGCTCTCGATGTTGGATACGGTCAGTTGGACTGGCGCTTGCGCAACGACCCGCGCGTCCAGGTCATCGAGCGGACGAACGTGCGGCTCTTGCCCGATGACGCCTTCCCGCAGGGCTTCGATCTGATCGTCGTCGACGCGTCGTTTATCTCGCTGCGGACGGTGCTGGAGCGCGCCGTGACGTATCTGCGTTGCGATGGATGTATCGTCGCCCTCGTGAAGCCGCAGTTCGAAGTTGGCCGGGCGCGACTGGGGCGCGGTGGCGTGGTGCGCGATCCATCCCTTCATCGCCGGGTTCTCATGGATCTGCGCGATGCGATGCCGGCTCTCGGTCTGCGCGCGGTTGGCTTGGCTGCATCACCGCTGCTTGGGCCGGCCGGGAATCGAGAGTTTTTCTTACTGCTGTGCCGCTCGGGGAGTGCCTTCGAGGATGCGCGAATCGCCGAGCTTGTTCCCGAAGCGCAGGAACACCCGTGAGCGACATCTTGCAGATGTCTCGCGGCGTCGTCGCCATCTACGTCGATATCGCGCGCGACCATGCACGCACCATCGCCAATCGAGTGGCCGCTGCCCTGCAAGCGCGGGGCTACGGCGTGGCGCCGGCGCCCGAGCAGGCCGCAGTTTTGGAGTCGGTCATCGCGCCGAGCGCCTTTGAAGACGCGGCGTTGCTCGTGACCATCGGAGGAGACGGCACCCTCTTGCGTGCCGCCCGCCTGGCCGTCAAGCGCGGTATCCCGGTGCTGGGCATCAATACGGGGCGACTGGGCTTTCTCACCGAGTTCGATGAAGACGATCCGCGTCTGGCGCGCCTATCGGACTTTCTTGCCGCGGGCCTGCAAATCGAGGAGCGGGCCGCTCTCGAAGCGGAGTATGCCGGCCGTCGTTACTTCGCCCTGAATGATGTGGTGGTGCGTAAGGGCGGCGTCTCGCGCATTGTCTCGTTCGGTTTGCGGTTCGACCGCGAAGATCCGACTCACATTCCGGCCGACGGCATCTGCGTCAGCACCCCGACCGGCTCGACCGCCTACTTTCTCTCCGCCGGGGGATCGATCATCGCGCCGAGCGTCGACGCTTTCGGCGTGGTTCCGCTCCTGCCGCATACGCTGTTTTCGCGGCCGCTCATCGTGCCGACGAGCTCCACGATCGAGATCTCCTGCGATGCGCAGAGTGCCCATGCTCATCTCGAGTGCGACGGAGACGTGATGGTCGAACTTCAACCCGGTGCCGTCGTGACGGCCCGGCGCTACCCGGCGGTCGTGCGTTTCGCGCGAACGCAGCCGCTGGGCTTCTTCCAACGTTTGGAAGAAAAACTGCGCTGGGGCGTCTCCATCAAAGAGAAACTCCGGTAACGGGCGCCTCGTCGATGCTTCGCCGGCTGTCGATCGTCGACTACGGTTTGATCGCTCGTGCCGAACTCGAATTTTCCGAAGGATCAACGATCTTTAGCGGTGAGACGGGGTCCGGGAAGACGATGCTGCTGGGCGCGCTGGCCTTCGTGCTGGGCGCAAAGGCGGATGCCGAGATGGTGCGACGCGGTTGCGCGGCAGCGACGGTCGCTTTGAGTTTCGATCCGGACGACTCGCTACGGGCTCAACTCAATGAAGATGGATTCCCCCTCGATCCGGGAGAAGAGGCAACCCTCACGCGCGAGATCACGGAGCGCGGGAAGTCCAGCCTGCGCATTAACGGGATGCCTGCCGCGGCGGCCTATGCGCGCCGACTCTGCGCGGGTTTGGTGGATATCGTGGGCCAGCATGAGGCACAACGGCTGCTCGCTCCGGCGTACCACCTCGAGCTTCTCGATCGCTACGGGGGGCCGTCGACGCTCCAAGCACGCGCTGCGGTGGAACGCGCGCATGCAGCTTGGCGCGCTGCTCAGGATGCGCGCCGCGGCTTTGCCGAGGAGCAAACCGAAGCGCATCGCCGGTACGACGAGGCATCGATCGCCTACGAGCAGATCAGTACAATCGCCCCAGAGCTCGGCGAAGAGGTGCGGTTGGATGAACGGCGGCGCTATCTCCAATCGGCCGAGCGCATCGGTACCGCCTTGCGCATCGCTCACGACGTGCTGGTGGTCGACGACGCGGGCGCGAGCAACGCGCTTGGCGTTGCCGCGACGGCGCTGGGAGGCATCGCCTCCATCAACCAAACGCTGGCCTCGTACGCCGAGCGCGCGCGCGGTTTGCAGAGCGATGTCACGGAGCTTGCCGGCGATCTGGCGCGCGAGCTGGACGGGATCGATGCCGATCCGCAGGAGCTCGAAGCCGTCGGCGCGCGCCTCGACGACCTTGCTACGCTCAAACGGCGGTACGGCGGCTCGTTGGAGGCGGTCATCGCCTGCGCGCAGCAAGCCCAAAGCGTTTTGGATGCGTTCCAAGAACGCGATCGGCGCTTGGCGAGCCTCCAGGCGGAGTGCGATCTGGCACGAGGGCAACTCGAAGAAGCGGCCAAGACGCTGGGCGAGCACCGGCAGCAGGCGGCTCTGCGACTGGCCGGGGAGGTGCGTCGCGAACTCGCCGGGTTGGCGCTCGGCGGAGCGCGCTTCGAGGTGCAGCTTGAGGCACTGAGCGAGATCGGCGCCTCGGGCGCGCAGCGCGCGCAGTTTCTGTTTGCCGCAAACGTCGGCCAGCCGTTGCATCCGCTGACGCGCGTGGCATCCGGTGGAGAGCTTTCGCGGATTCTCCTGGCGTTGGTCGTGACGCTCGCCGCGGCTCGGGAGCCTACGACCTTGGTGTTCGATGAAATCGATGCCGGCGTCGGTGGCGTGACCGCGAGCGCAGTGGGCGTGCGCTTAAAGCGCTTGGCGCGCAGCGCTCAGGTCGTGTGCGTCACGCACGTGGCGCAGATTGCGGCCTATGGGGATACGCAGCTCGTTCTTGAAAAGGTTGAAGAGGCGCAAGAGGTTCAGATCTGCGTGCGCGCCCTGCGAAACCAGAGCGAACGAGAGGCGGAGCTTGCGCGCATGCTCTCCGGCGAAACACATGATATCGCCCTCAAACACGCACGACGGCTCTTGCAGCGCGCGCACGCGTAGCCCGCGCGGGCGACGCTTGCTACGGAATCTGGTGAATTTTTAAGAGATTCGTGCCGCCCGAACCGACCGGCATTCCGGTGGTGAATGCCACCCGGTCTCCGCTGTGGACGAACCCGGCTTGAAGCATGCGCTGTTCGGTGATATAGAGCAGCACGTCGATGGAAGCGTAACCCTCGATCAAGAGCGCTTCGACGCCCCAAAGCAGTGCGAGTCGCCGGGCAACTTCGGGAACAGGCGTGAGCGCAATGATGTTGGCGCGTGGACGAAATGCGGCGAGGTGGTGCGCTGTGTTGCCGGTCGTTGTCCCGGTCACGATGAACTCTAGGTTGAGTTCGTCGCTGGCGCGGGTTGCGGCTTCAGCGATAGATGTCGCCACATTCGGTTCGACGTTTTCAAGGCGCCGATCGCGCAGCGCCGCATGGGGATAGGCGCGTTCGATCTCACGCGCGATCTCGGCCATCGTACGAACGGCTTCGGTGGGGTATGCGCCACGGGCGGTTTCGCCTGAGAGCATCACGGCGTCGGTCCCATCGAGAATGGCGTTGGCCACGTCGGTGGTTTCGGCGCGCGTCGGGCGCGCGGATCCGATCATGGATTCGAGCATTTGGGTTGCTGTGACGACGGGTTTGCTGGCACGGTTGCAGCGCGCAATCAAGTCCTTCTGGATCAGTGGAACGCGTTCGAGTGGTATCTCGATGCCGAGATCTCCGCGCGCGACCATAATGCCGTCGGCGACCGCGATGATACTCTCGATGTCTTCGAGCGCTTCGTGTTTTTCGATCTTAGCTAGGACCGGCGTGCGTTTGCCGCGCTCGGCGATAAAGGCTTTCACGCGCGCTACGTCGTGAGCCGATCGCACAAACGAAACGGCGACGTAATCGACGTCGTGCTTGAGCCCGAACTCAAGGAACTCGAAATCGCGCTCGGTCGGCGAGGCGATGTTGAGCGATCCGTCCGGGTAGTTGATGCCTTGCTGCGCCCGAAGATCGTTGCCGAATTCAACGCGTGTGACGATCTCATGCTCATTCTTTTCGACGATGCGTAAGGCGATCTCGCCGTCTTGCAGATAGAGGCGCTTGTCGACTTCAACGTCTTTGGGCAAGTCTTTGTAGGAGACCGAGACGCGGTCGATATCGCCCAACACGTCGTCGGTCGTCAGCGCCAAGCGCTGCCCACGCTCCAAGCGTATGGACGAAAGACCCGGAATGAAGCCGCCGGTGCGGACCTTGGGACCGGGAAGATCCTGGAGCACCGCCAGATGGAGACCGAGCTCTTTGCCGATCTGCCGGACGTCGCGGATCGTTTGCGCGTGTTCTTCAAGCATCCCGTGCGAAAAGTTCAAACGCACGACGTTCGCGCCATGCACGAAGAGGGAGCGTAAGATCGCGGGGTCTCGCGACGCGGGGCCAACCGTCGCGACGATTTTGGTGCGCTTCTGTAGGATCGTCTCCATCGAGGCCAGGGCCTTGCGCGAGAATGCCGGCAGGCTCCTGCGCGCCCCGCCGCGCACAGTATAGGCGATGGCGCGTGATCCGAAGGACCGGCACTATCGCGAGCGCTTGACTGCAAGCTACGCGCTCTCGCTTGCGCTCCATGCGCTGGCCGCGCTCTTGCTGTTCTCGGTTGTGCTCAACTCGGCGCAGGAGGGGGCTCCCGAACGGCTTGCGCCGACGACGGTCGTCACCCTGGCGCGCTCGAGCATCCCGTTCCCGGGGCCGATTCCTACCGCAGCGACGGTCGTTGCGCACCGCGTGAAGCCGGTGCCGGTGCACCATGCGCCGGTACCGCCGCGCGTGCTCCAGCGCCGGCCTCCCGCGCATCACGTCCTGGCGCGCTTTGCTCCCACGGCGCCGCCCAATCCGCGCCCGATCCCGACCGCCAGCGTACAACCGCAGCCGCGACCGACTCAGGCGGTCATCAAGCCGCTCCCGGCACCGGCGATCGCGGCAGCACCCGTGAGCCTGCCGAGTCCCGCCATCTCTCCCCTGCCGCCGCTCATGAGCAGCCCAACGCCCGCGCCCAGGCCGGCGCTTGCCGCGCCGAAGGCGATGCCTATGCTCACGCCGGCGCCCGTCCGGAGCCTGCCCACGGCGGCGCCGGCGGCAGCAGCCGCACCGCGCCCGGCGGCGTCGGTCGCACCGCATGGGCGGGCAACACCGGGGCGCGCCCCGTCGGCGCAGAGGCAGACGCACGCCGCACCGCGCGCCGTCAACGTTGCGCCATCTCCCACACCGCGCCCACGAGCCTCCACGGCGTCGCAGAATCCGTTCGCCGGTCTCAATGCGAAGCTCCGTTCGCTCTTGCCGCACAACGCGGTGCATCCGACGCAGTTGCGCTTGACGCCGGGCTATAAGGCGGTAAGGGGCGTCCTCAACCCGACGCCGCCGCCGGAGGTCCTCGCGCGTACGCGCTACATCTTTACCGAAGCGCCGACGACCGAAGAGGGCACCGCTACCATGTGGGTCACCGGCATTCGCAGGGTCGGCGGGCTGACGATCTGCCACGGCTGGGCCATGCGCCACGTCTACGGTCCGCCGCCGCGTGGCGGCGCGCCGGGGCCACCGTCATCCTCGGGCGGCGTGCCGCGCCCCGGCAGCCTGATTTTTTCAAGCCCCCAAGGGGGGCGCCGCCTGCCGCACGCGGTGGTCGAGGCGCACGCGAGCTTCCCGTGCAGCGCCCGTGCACTCGTGCCCTACCACCATCCATGAAATCGCTCGTCCGGCCGTTGCATCTCCATCGTTCGGTGGTAGAATAGAAGTGTCTCCGGAGTTCGCGAGACAAGACAAGACGATACGTAAGCGTCTCGGACGAGAGAAGGAGGGCGGTTGGACCCGCAAACTCCACCGGGCTGGCAAGCCCGCGACGGATCGCGCAAATAGTAAGCGCCGTCAGACGGCGCCGACGGTTGCCGGACGTAAACCGGCCGCGCGACGTGTCGCAAACGTTATAAGCATAGAATAACCAGGCAGAGGGGCCGTCTCCACATAGGGGGCGGCCCCTCGCTTGTAGGTGAGCGCATCCTTTGTTGCGCGAAATGTTGCGCGGACTCGCTTGTTGGTGTATCCTCGCTGCAGGATGAATCGTATCGAGCGTGGGCTGGTCCCGCGCTTCGTTGTTATAGGGGGACCGTGAAGACATCCCGGCCGAAGGAAGGCGATGCCGTGCTGCACGCGTTCGAGCGAGTTCTCGATCAGCTTGCGCATGACCCAGCCTTTGCGCAGGTCGAGCTGGTCGGCCACAGCGCGCAGGTGCGCCGCGGCGGGGCCAGGCTCGTGGTGACGATCGATCGGATCGGAGGCGTGGACGTCGCTCTCTGCGAGCGCATCGCGGCGCACGTCAACGGCCAACTCGCCGAGTTGGACCAGTCCTACAGCCTCGAGGTGGAATCGGCCGGTCTTGAGCGTTCGCTCGTTCGCCCCGAGGATTACCAGCGCTTTGCCGGTAAGGCCGCGCGGGTCGTCACGACCCTGGCCATCGAGGGAGCGAAGACCCATAGGGGGACCCTGGTCGGCGTTCGCGGTACCAACGTGGTGCTGGCCGTAGCCGGCGGAGAGTTACTGCTGCCGATCGCGACGATCAAACATGCCAACGTAGAGTACGACCCGCGTGCCGATTTGGTGCGCGATAAACGAGAGCGTAGAGAACATGCCTGAACAAATGGCCGAAGAACGACTGATCGATGTCCTCCAGGCGATCTCCAAGGAACGCAATATTCCGTTCGAGATGCTGATTGAGGCGCTGGAAGCTGCGTTGCTGACTGCCTACAAGCGCCACTTCGGCAGCGAAGCGAATGCCCTCGCGACCGTCGATCGGCGGACCGGCGAGTATACCGTCTACCATCGTCGCATCGTGGTGGATGAAGTAACCGATCCGAAGCTTGAGATCTCGGTTCAACAGGCCGGAGAACCGTACCAGGCCGGCGATTTTTACGATGAGGAAGTGACGCCCAAAGACTTTGGGCGTATCGCCGCGCAGACGGCCAAACAAGTCATCGTGCAGCGGATCCGCGAGGCCGAGCGCGATACCGTCTACAACAAATACGTTCGTCGCTTGAATGATGTCGTCGTCGGGACCGTCCAGCGCTACGAGCAACGCAACATGTTCCTCATGCTCGAAGGCAAAGATGAGGCGATCTTGCCCTACTCCGAACAAGTGCCGGGCGAGATGTATCGCATCAACGATTTCGTTCGGGCCTACGTGTTGGACGTTCGCAAGTCGCCCAAAGGGCCACAGGTCGTGCTTTCGCGGGCGGCAGAGGGTTTGGTCCAGCGCCTGCTCGAGCAAGAGGTTCCGGAGATCGCCGATGGGATCGTCGAAATCATGGCGATCGCGCGCGAACCGGGGAGTCGCTCCAAGGTGGCGGTCGGGACGCTGCGAGCTGAAGTCGATCCGATCGGCGCTTGTCTTGGGCCTAAATCCAGTCGCATCGCCAACGTTTCGGATAACCTGCGCGGCGAAAAGATCGATATCATTCGCTATGACGACGACATCGCGACGTTCATTATGAACGCACTCGCGCCGGCGAAGGTCGTGAGCGTGGAACTCTTCGAAGACGACGGCACGGCGCTGGTCATCGTGCCGGACTACCAGCTCTCGCTTGCCATCGGGCGCGAAGGCCAGAACGTTCGTCTAGCAGCGCGGCTCTCAGGCTGGAGGCTGGACATCGCTGGGGAAAGCGAGGCCGAACAGGCGCGCGAGCGCTATCTGGCCGAGCGGGCCGAACGGGCCGCGGCCGCAGCGATGCCGCAGGCAGAGCCGGTTGAGGCGCCCGGTGAGGAGCCGGAGGTTGCGGTCGACGCCGAACTGATCCGGCGGCTCGAAGAGTTTCGCCGGGAACGCCTTGGGGGCGAAGACGGCGGCTGACCCCGTTCGGCAGTGCGTCGGCTGCCGGTGTCGCCGTCCTCAGGCGGAGCTCCTTCGCTTCGTACGGTTGCCGGCCGGGTGGAGGCGCGATTCGCCCGGGGGTCATCGAGGAGCCGGCCGTGGCGTCTATGTCTGCTCCGGTGCCTGTTTACGATTGACGGCAAAGAACAAGCGGTATCCGGGGCTTGCAGCCGCGAACGTCGAAGAAGGGTTATAACGAGGTTCCCACGATGCGTACGAACGACGATGCATAAGTGCGACTCCGGCGGCGGAGCACGACCATGACATAGCGCGGATCGACTCCCTGGGCATGCTCGGGAGTCTGGAAGAAAGGTTGACGTTGGCTACGGGTAAGGTTCGGATTTTTGAACTGGCGAAAGAGGTGGGACTCACCTCAAAAGAACTCATCGCGCTCTTTAACGAGCGGCTCGATGGAGTCTTTGAAGCAAAAAACCATTTAAGCGTGGTGCCCGAGTCGATTGCCGATCTCGTCCGTAGTGTGCTGCTCAAGCCGGGCGCCGCCAAGGCGGCTCCGGCAAAAACCAAAGCGGCGGCACCGTCGGTCCCGGTCGTCGCAGTGCCGCAGGTTGCGCCCGAGCCACGCCCGGTCCCGGTGCAAGAACCTATTCCGCGCTTGCGCAAGGTCCCTTCGACCTCGCGCGCAGTGCCGGCAGCGCCCGCTGCACCTCAGAGCGTCGTCGCGTCGCCGCCTGAACTCCCCGCAACCGAGTCTGCACCGCCCCCCGTCGTGCCTACAGTGGCCGAGCCGGCGGTGCCTGCGAGCCATCCGCCCGTCGTGGCGGCGCCACCGCCGGCGGCTCCGGAATCGCCGATTCCTCGCTTGCGTCCAGTCCCAGCCGGCCAATCCTCGATCGTTCCGACCCGGCGGCTCGTACCGCCGCCGCCGGGGACATCCGCTTCGCCCGGACCGCAGGTTGGGATGCCGGGTCGCCCCGGCGTGGCACCGCGCCCGGGTCAAGCGCTCCCGGGACAGGGTGGGCGTGGCCCCCTTGCGCCGTCCGGCCAGGCCGCCCCCATCGTGCGCCGTCCGGTCGGTAACGGCCCGTTCCGTCCTCTTGGTCCGGGCGCAGCTCGCCCCGCAGGCGCGGCTCCGGCATCACCGACCGCCCCCACACCGTCCAGCGGTGGGGGGCGTCCGGGTGATCGCGGACGCATGCACGACGATAAATCCGGTTCCAAGAAGGATCGCGAGAAGGAGCTTCTTCTCGAAAAGGATCGGCAACGCAAGAAGAAGGGCGATCCATCGGCGCTTGCGGCAACGCGTGCCCTCGAGACGATCGAGATTCCCGATCTCTTGACCGTGCAAGAGTTGGCCACGTCCATGATCGTGCCGGCCAAAGACATCATCACGGAACTCATCAAGATGGGCACCATGGCGACGATCAATCAAAATATTCCAAGCGACGTGGCCATCGCCGTCGCAAAGAAGTTTGGTTTCAACGCGGTCGTCAAAGAAGCCGGCGAAGAAGTCACCGTGGAGCAGGAAGAGGATAAGCCCGAGATGCTGGCGCCTCGCCCGCCGGTCGTGACCGTCCTTGGGCACGTCGATCATGGGAAGACGTCCTTACTCGATCGGATTCGCAGCGCTAACGTCGCCGGTGGCGAAGCCGGCGGCATTACGCAGAAGATCGGTGCCTACACGGTCGAGCAGAACGACCGCAAGATCACCTTCATTGATACGCCTGGTCACGAAGCCTTTACCGCGATGCGAGCACGAGGCGCGAAGGTTGCCGACGTTGCGATCTTGGTGGTAGCGGCCGATGACGGCGTCATGCCGCAGACGCGCGAAGCGATCAGTCATGCGAAAGCCGCCAAAATGCCGATCGTCGTAGCCATGAACAAGATGGATAAGCCGGATGCACAGCCCGATCGCGTGAAGCAACAACTGATCGAGCAAGGGTTGCAACCCGTCGACTGGGGCGGCACCATTGAGATGGTGCCCGTCTCCGCAAAGACCGGCGACGGCATCGCGAAACTCCTTGAGACCGTCCTCCTGGAAGCCGATATCCAAAACCTTCGCGCGAACAAAAACCGTCGCGCAGCCGGTGTCGTGATTGAATCGTCGCTCGACCGCGGGCGCGGTGCCGTGGCCACGGTGTTGGTGCAGAACGGTACGCTGCGGGTAGGCGATATCGTCGTCGTCGGTGGAACGTTCGGCAAAGTGCGTGCGCTGATCGACGACAAGGGCAAGCAAGTCAAGAAAGCCGGGCCCTCGATACCGGTCGAAGTGATGGGTTTACAAGACGTGCCCTCAGCCGGCGATACCCTGATGGTTGTCAGCGACGAGCGCGTCGCTCGTGAAACGGCCGATAAACGCAAGTCGCGGCGTCGTGACGTGCGCATCGCGGCCACCGGCTCACAGAAGGTTTCGCTTGAAACGTTCATGTCGATGCCGACGGTCGGTAAGAAGACGCTCAACCTCATCATCAAGGCGGATGGTCAGGGATCGGTAGAGGCCCTTCGCACCAGGATGGAGTCGCTCTCAAACGACGACGTGGACATTCGCGTCATTCACGGCGGAGTCGGGGCCATCTCTCCCAACGACGTCAACCTGGCAAGCGCCTCAAGCGCAGTTCTCATCGGTTTTAATATCCGCCCCGATGAAACGGTCAAACGCTTGGCCGAAAACGAAGGGGTCGATCTGCGATTCTATCAGGTGATCTACGAAGTTGAAGACGACCTCAAGAAGGCAATGCGCGGCATGCTCGCGCCGGTCGTGCGTGAGGTAACGCTCGGTCGCGCCGAGGTTCGCCAAATCTTCAAGGCGAGCAAGGTCGGCACGATCGTGGGTTGTTACGTCACCAGCGGTAAGATCGTGCGTAATTCGAAGGTGCGCGTCTTGCGGGATTCGGTCGTCGTCTTCGACGGCGAACTCGAGAGCTTGCGGCGCTTCAAGGAAGATGTCAAGGACGTCGCTGAAGGCTACGAGTGTGGTCTGCAGGTCGCGAAGTTCCAGGATATCAAGGATGGCGACGTGATTGAGGCCTACATGAAGGAACACGTTGCGGCGGAGTTAGTGGGCGTGTGAAGGCTCAGCGCATGGCTCGGATCGACCATGAGATCCAGCGCATCCTCGGAACCCTCTTGACGCAGGAGTTGAAGGATCCGCGCCTCGGGTTCGTGACGGTGACGCGCGTCGAGGTTGCCGACGACCTGCACCATTGCAAGGTCTACGTCTCCATTATCGGCGATCGCCATGTGGCAGCTCAATCGCTGGAAGCGCTCGATCGAGCCAAGGGTTTCTTGCGCGGCGAGTTAGGGCATCGGATCGACCTACGCCACACGCCGGAGTTGGTGTTTATGGAAGACCGCTCTACCGAACGCGCGATCTCACTTGCGAAGAAGCTGCGTGAAAGCGCTGCCCCTGCGATAGACTCGGCAGATGCCCTCGACGGGGCGCCGTGATCGAAGAACGCTCCTCAGGCTCTTCGACCGAGGAAGTCCTGGCCGAGCTGCAACGCCGCTGCGCATTTGTCATGGTGAGCCATGTAAAGCCTGACGGAGACACGCTTGGTGCCGGCCTTGCGCTTGGCATCGCGCTCAAGCGATTGGGCAAACGCGTTGCCTACTTCCAGGAAGATCCAGTGCCGCGCAACCTGCGCTTTCTTCCCGATGCGCACCTGGCCGCACGCAGGCTGCCTGTAGATCTGCCTTCGGATACCCTCTGGGTGTTCTGCGATATGAGTAGCGCTTCGCGAGCCGGTGAGTCTCTGCCGACGCCCGCGCGCGAGAATACTCTGAACATCGATCACCACCTAGGCAACGAACACTTCGGTGCCTATAACTACGTCTTAGATAACGAGTGTTCCACCGGAACGGTCGTCATGCATCTTCTGCGCGGTCTCGGGGTTGAGATCGACGAGCAGATCGCCACGTGCATCTTGACGACCATTATGACCGATACCGGCGGCTTCATGCACTCCAACACGACGCCCTCCGTTCTAGAAATCTCGGCCGATCTGATGCGTCGGGGCGCCGATAAAGAACGCATCACTGAAGAGATTTTCGCAAACAAACGTCTTGCGACGGTCAAGCTTCTCGGGCGAATCATCGACACGATGCGCTTGGCGCACGATGCTCGCTACGCCTATGCGTACGTCGACGATGCAATGCTGGCCGAGTGCGGTGCCGATGGTGAAGATACCGAGGACACGGTCAACGTCCTCCGCTCGATCGAAGGGGTAGAGGTTGCGGCTCTCTTTAAAGCGTTTGACGGAGAAGTTCGCGTCAGCCTTCGATCGAGCGGCCGTGTCAGCGTCCAGGCTGCGGCCGCAAGATTGGGCGGTGGCGGCCACTTCCGTGCGTCGGGATTGACGCACCGCGGCACGCTGGATGAGGCGATCTCTGCTGTCGACGCGGCGCTCGTCGCCGAAGGGCTTTGATTCCAGCCCCCGTTCATGCTCGGCTTCGTTAACGTCTTTAAGCCGGCCGGGCCGACCTCGGCCCAGATCGTCGCTCGTATGCGGCGGATCTATTCCCTGCATGCGCGCGAGCAACGGTTGCCGGTCGGTCACTTAGGCACGCTGGACCCGCAGGCCGCAGGCGTCCTGCCCATCGCTCTGGGCAAAGCGACGCGGTTGATACCTCTCCTGGAAGAACGGCGTAAGGCCTATGCCTGCACGTTTGTTCCCGGTCGTTCCACGACGACGGGCGATGCGCTGGGTGAGACATTGCAGAAGGCGATGTTGCCCGGTGACTGGTTCGAGCGGCTCGAAGGCCAAGTGGGGCGGTTCGTAGGGAAGATTGAACAGCGGCCGCCGATGTATAGTGCGGTGCACCACGAAGGGCGGCGGCTCTACGAACTGGCGCGCGAAGGACGAACCGTCGAACGTAAGCCACGGACCATCACCGTCTATGCCTTACACGTGCGCCGCATCGAACCGAGTCTGGCGAGACTTCGCATCGCCTGCAGCGAAGGCACCTACGTGCGGACGCTCTGCGAGCAGTTGGGAGAGGCGATCGACCTGCCTGCGCATATGGGTGCCCTCGTTCGTGAAGCATCGGGTCCCTTCGTTCTCTGCGAAGCTCGTATGCTGGAGGAGATCGCTGACGACCCTGCCGCTGCGGTTATCGCCCCCGAGCACATCATCCCGTTCCCGACGATCGTGCTCAACCTGTGCCATTCTGCGGACTTCCGGGCGGGCCGCGTGGTGCCTCTGCCCGGCGGCGCTGCGGCCGGTTACGTGTTCGTGCGCGACGAAGCGCGTATGCTCGTCGGCGTTGGGGAGACACATGGAGCGTTGCTCGCGCCACGGAAGGTCTTCGTATGAAGCTCTGCTATGGCGTTGACCGGGCCGGTATGCGGCCGCTGGTGCTCGCAATCGGCTTCTTCGACGGTCTTCATCTGGGGCACCGGGCGCTTATGCGGGATGTGTTGCGCCTCCGTAAACCGGGATGGCGTGCCGGCGTCCTGACCTTTGCCAATCATCCCGCCTCGTTTCTACGGCCTGGAACGGAGCCGCCGCTCATCTGCACTATGCAGGAGCGTATCGTTCGCTTGGCTCACGCGGGGCTCGATGAGTGTTTCTTGTTGCAGTTCGACGCCAGTGTCGCATTGCTTGAGCCGGCCGAGTTCGTTGAGCGCGTCCTCATCAATCAGCTCGGGGTTCGCGCCGTCGTGGTCGGCGCGACGTTTCGCTTTGGGCATAAGCGGGCCGGTGACGTGCAGATGCTGGCCAAACTCTTGGCGCCGCACGGCGCGCTGGTTCTTGGAGTCGAGAATCTGCAGGCCGAAGGCGAACGGATATCCAGTACGCGGATTCGGGCGTTGATCGCAGCCGGGGAGCTTGGCCGTGCCGATGCGTTGCTCGGTGAATCCTATGAGGTGCGCGGGGTCGTCGAACTCGGTCGTGGGCGGGGCCACAACCTCGGCTTCCCAACGGCAAACCTGAAGCTCCCGGAGAAACTCTTGCCGCGCGACGGCGTCTATGCCGCGGTTGCTCGATACGACGGGCGCGACTACGCGGCGCTCGTCTCCATCGGAACGAATCCCACGTTTGGAGCTGCCGGCAGAACCATTGAGGCTTGGTTGCGCGACTTTCGCCAGACGATCTACGGGCGTGAAATCGCATTGCGCGAACTGCGATTCGTCCGTGCGCAACGCACCTTTCCCAACGAGGAAGCGCTTGTGGCCCAGATGAACGACGACTTGAACGCCGTTGCCTATCCGGACTACGCGGCCCTAACGACGAGCCGGTCGCCTTCGAGAGTGACGCGGGCCGTCGACCCGCTCGCGAGCTCGCCTCGCAGCAGCGCGCTGGAGAGTGGCGTGGAGACATGACGCGAGACGATGCGCCCCACTTCGCGAGCGCCGTTGCCGGCGGATGCGGCGCTCGTCGCTAAGAAACGCCGGGCCGGCTCGTCGAGAAGCAGCTGCACGTCACGCGCGCCCAGTCGTCCCGCCAGTGCCTCTACGTGGATGGCGACGATCTGCTCGATCTGCGGCAATCCAAGCGCACGGAAGGCGATGACCTCGTCGATGCGATTGACCAGCTCCGGGCGCAGCAACAGCGACATCGTCTCCTCGTCGAGATTCGTTGTCAGAATCACGAGCGCGTGGCGGAAGTTGATGACGCGTCCCTTCGCGTCGGTGACGCGACCGTCGTCAAGAATCTGTAGCAGAATGGCAGCAACATCGGGGTGTGCCTTCTCCAACTCATCGAAGAGCACGACGCAGTAGGGGCGTCGGCGCACGGGCTCCGTGAGTTGTCCCGGCTCGTCGTGACCTGCGTATCCCGGTGGGGCGCCGAGGAGGCGCGAGACGGTGTGCGCCTCGGTAAACTCGGAGAGATCGACGCGCACGAGTGCGGCCTCGCTGCCGAAGAGCGTCTGCGCAAGGGTCTTGGCAAGCTCCGTCTTTCCGATCCCGCTTGGACCATGAAACAGGAAGGTGCCCAGTGGTTTGCGCGGATCGTGCAGGCCGGCACGTGCTCGGCGGATCGCGTCAGAGACGAGCCGAACGGCCTCTTCCTGTCCAACGACGCGTTCGCATAGCCTTGATTCGAGTTGGAGGAGATCGTTGGACTGCTCGCCGGTCAGCGCACCTTGCGGAATCCCCGTCCACTTCGTCACGACGGCGGCCACGTTCTCTGCGGTGACGATGGGAAGCGGCTGCTCACCGCGATTGCTCAGGGCTGCCGAGGCAGCGGCTTCGTCCATGAGGTCGATCGCTTTGTCGGGGAGATAGCGATCGGCAATATAGCGTGCGGAGAGGTGGGCTGCGGCGGAGATCGCCTCGTCGGAGATCCTCACACGATGGTGCTTCCCGTAGCCGTCGCGCAGGCGTCGTAAGATCTCGATCGTCTGCTCGATCGTCGGCTCGCCGACCATGATCGGCGCAAATCGGCGCTCGAGGGCGGCATCGGATTCGATGTACTTGCGATACTCATCGAAGGTGGTTGCGCCGATGCACTGCAACTCGCCGCGCGCAAGCTCCGGCTTGATCATCGAGCTTAAATCCAGCGACCCCTCCGCTGCGCCCGCGCCGACCAGCGTGTGGAGTTCGTCGATGAAGAGGATGACGTCGCGGGCCGCGCGCTTGACTTCGTCCAGAATGCGCTTGACTCTTGATTCGAACTCGCCGCGATACTTGGTTCCGGCGACGAGCGGTCCCAAGGATAGCGCCAGGACGCGTTTACCCTGGAGGGTCGAGGGCACGTGACCGTCGGCGATGCGTTGGGCCAGACCTTCGACGATGGCTGTCTTGCCGACACCCGGCTCTCCGACTAGTACGGGGTTGTTCTTGCTGCGACGGGCAAGGATCGAGATCAGCCGTTCGATCTCCGCGTCGCGGCCGACGACCGGATCCAGCTTGTGCTCTCGCGCGAGGGTCGTGAGATCGCGCGAGAAGGCTTGCAGCGTCGGCGTCCCGGCGCGAAAGCGCTTGGTCAGGTCGTCCAGCGGCGACGAGGTGCCGTTGCCTTCCCCTTGGAGCCGCTCGGCGAGGATGGCGCCGCCTATCAGCAGCCCGGCCGCCGCGATGGCCGCTCCGAAGAGCGGCAGGGCGCGCGCCGCCGTCTCACGCTGGAGGCAGCCGCCACAGAGCATGCGGCCGGAGAGCGGCGAGGGCGATGCGGTAACCGAACTGTTCCCGCATCGCTCGCAGAGGAATCTCATACGTTCGTGGTACTCGATTCGGGCTGCGGTAGTTTCCCGGATGGCGCCAACATCGAAGTTTGGCTAACGCGCAACGAAGACCACGGTGACCGTGCCCTCGACGGTGATGTTTGAGGGAGTAATCGGCGTGGGCGGCGGGGTCGCGGCGGCGAGCATCTTCGGGGCGTACATCATCGGCCGCGGAAAGACTTGTTGGTAGCCGATGGCGATACGACGGATGCCGACGATGCGCAACCCCGCTGCCTTAGCGAGCGAATCGGCACCGAGGCGGGCATTGCGAACAGCCTCGGCTTGCGCCTGGCGCTCCAGGTTCCCCGGATGCGCGAGCGTGAAGGAGACATTCTGAACGTTGGTGACGCCGGCGCCCACCAGCGCGTCGATGATCCTGCCGACGTTGCCGACGGCATGGACCCGGACGGTGAACGAGTGCGTGATCGTGTAGCCGTAGCGCTGCCACGGCTGCGGCGTCGCGTTGCCGATCGGCCGGGGAACGTAGTTCATGTTGTAGTAGCCGTACCGGATATCGCGTTTGGCGACGGCCAGCTTCGTCACGGCGGCGACGGCCGCGTCATAGATCGTCGTATTGCGCGATTGGGCCGTCGCTGCGTCGGCTGCGTTGGTCGTGATGTCGGCCGAGACCGCGGCCAGGTCGGGCTTGCCCGTCAGCGTGGCGTGGCCCATGACCGTAATCGTCGTAATGGGCGGGGGCGGCTGGTGCCCGTTGGTCGCTCCCAGTACCGGGAGGGCAAGCACGACGGCGATGAGGGCGATGAGGGTGGTGCGTGTAAGATGCTGCATAGTTCCTCCAACGAATAACGTATGGCCAACGTCGCAGGGCATACCTCCCGAGAGGCTGCGACCCCCTTCCCGGCGAGGTGCATATCGGCCGGCAGGCCTTACGCCTTTCCGCTGCCAATAGATGCTAGGCAATGGCTTACGTGATCACCGAACCGTGCATCGGCACGAAAGACAAGTCCTGCGTCGATGTCTGCCCAGTCGACTGTATCAAGGGCTCCGATGAGGACGAACAACTTTTTATCGATCCCGAGGTCTGCATCGATTGCGGTGCGTGCGTCTCGGCCTGCCCGGTCGAAGCGATCTTTGCCGACTCGGACGTGCCGGCTCAATGGGCCTCCTACACCGAGCTCAACGCCGAGTACTTTAAGGGCGCCTCGATAAATCCCGGCACTCGTCTTTGACCCCAGGGAAACGCATCTGCTTCGTCGGGTCCTCAGTCACAGATCACGCTGTATATGCTCCCTCGCACCCTCCTCGCATCTGCATTCCCCGACGGCCAAAACCAAGCACCCGGATTTATCGAGGTGCCCTTTAAGAAGGCGAACGCCTAAGCCAAGAAGGCGAACGCCTAAGCCGTCACATCTGAACCACTTCGCGCACCTCCGGCACCTCGGCCGTTACGACGGTCTCGATGGCGCCCTTTAAGGTCAGCGTGGATGCGGGGCAACCGCCGCACGCACCCAGCATCTGGACAAAGGCAACGTCGCCTTCGATCTTGATGAGCCACACCTCGCCGCCGTCGGCGGCGATGGCGGGTCGCACTTTGTCGAGGGCTGCATTGACACGCTCCTCGATGGTCGGGGCCGGCACCTCGCTACTGGCCGTACTGCTTCATCAGGCCGTGTATGCGACCGGACATCGCTAGTGCCTGGTCCCACGAGCGCTGCCACATATTGCGGCCAAAGATGAGGCCGACGCATCCGGCCTCCATCGCGACCTGCGCCTTGTGGAAGGTCTCCTCGTCGCCGAGCTTGCTGCCGCCTGAGATAAGGACCAAGGTACGCCCAGCCGATGTGACGATCTTGCGTAGGCCCTCTTCGTCGGTAAAAGCCAGGGTGCCGTAGGGCTTGGGCAACTTTGCCGCCGCATCCGCCTCCCACTTGGGTTCGTTGAGCTTGACGATATCCGCACCGATCTCGCAGGCGACGCGGGCCGCATAGTCGACGGCATAGAGCGAGTCGATCCCGCCCTTGGCTTTGATCGCCGATCCGCGCGGATACGACCAGACGATCAGCGGCATGCCGTAGCGTTCGCATTCGCGACGCACCTCGTTGCACTGCGCGATATCGACATCTTGCGAGGGGCTGCCGACAAAGAGCGTGTAGCCGACGGCGTCGGCTCCTAAGCGTACGGCGTCTTCAACGGAGGAGGTCAACGACGAAAGAGCGTCGTCGTCCGGCGGAACATTCGTCTTTCCGTTGACCTTTAAGACGAGAGGCACCCGGCCGGCGTAGACTGACATGTACTTCTCGGCAAGACCGACGTGCATCGCCACACCGGAGAAGTTGCCCTCGACCGCCAGACGAAAGATCCAGTCGGTGTCAAGCGCATCCGGATTCTGAAAGAAGTCGATCGGCCCGTGCTCCAGACCCTGATCGATCGGTAAGAGCATCAGCGTTCCGTTGGCCGGGCCATGCTCGTACATCAGGCGGTGCAGGCGCACGCGCTTGCCGGTCGAGAGATTGAGCTCGCCGAACGTCGGTCGGCGCAGGCTGGTCAGCATGGGGTTCTCCTCGCAGATGGGTGACGAGGGTGGCGGGTTTCGGCGTCCCAACCGTTGGACCTCGTCAAGAGGCGCGAGGTGGCGCAGTCCCGTAAACGCGGCCCATGCAGATGGGCGCGAGCGTTGGATTCATCGGGTTGGGCGCCATGGGGGAGCCGATGGCTCGCTCCTTGCGCCGCGCTGGATGGCGCGTGAGCGCATCGGTCCATCGCAACCGCGCGGCGATGGAGCGCTTGGCGGACGACGGGGTCCTCGAACTGACCGATCCGGCGTCGGTGGCCGCTGCCTGCGACCTGGTGATCACCTGCGTACCGGACGCCCCGCAGGTCGAGGAGGTGCTCTTCGGGCCGCGCGGGGTGGCGGCCGGCTTTGCCGATCGGGCCTCATCGGCACCCGGCGCGATCGTGATCGACATGTCCACCATCTCGCCGATCGCCTCTCGGGCGTTTGCGGCGCGGCTGGGCGCATCCAAGGTGGCATTCTTGGATGCGCCGGTGAGCGGCGGACCGGTGCGCGCGGCCTCCGGCACCCTGACGATTATGGTTGGCGGTGACCCCGGGACCTTTGACGCTGCGCGCCCGGTGCTCGAGGCGATGGGAACCCCGACGCTCGTCGGTCCGATCGGTATGGGGACAACGGTGAAACTGGTCAATCAGTTGATCATCGCGAGCGTGATGATCGCCAACGTTGAAGCCCTGACGTTCGCCCGAGAGGCGGGAGCCGATCTTTCCGCCGTTTGCTCGGTGATCGCCACGGCAACGGGTTCGAACTACGTTTTGGAGCAATGGTTGCCGAAGACGTGGCTAGCCGGAACGTTTCAGGGCGGCTTTGCGCTCGATTTGCTGCGCAAGGATCTCAACGCGGCGCTCGAGACCGCGCGGGCCATGACCTTGGCGCTCCCCGCATCGGGTCTTGCCTATCAGTTATACACTGCCCGATCCAGAGAAGGAGACGGTGCGTTGGACTACAGCGCGATCGCCAGAACGTATGAACGTCACGACTGAGAAGGCGAAGAAGATTCTCGTCGTCGACGACGAGGCGGCTATCCTACAGACCTTGCGCTTCAACCTCGAGCGCAGCGGTTACGGCGTCGTAACGGCGAGCGACGGGCGCAGTGCCATTGCGATGGCGCAACGCGAACAACCCGACCTCGTCGTCCTGGACATTATGCTTCCGGTCATGGACGGCATCGAGGCATGCAAGGAGATACGAAAGTTTTCTTCCGTTCCGATCATCATGCTGACCGCCAAAGACCAGGAGATCGATAAGGTTCTGGCGTTGGAGCTTGGGGCGGATGATTACGTGACCAAACCGTTCGCGCTGCATGAGTTCCTGGCTCGGGTAAAGGCGCGTTTGCGTCGGCCCATTCCAATCGAACAAGGCCATGACGAAGCGATCGCCTTTGGAGCCATCATTCTCGACCCCTCGCGAGCGCAGTTGACGGTGCGCGGTCATCAGGTTGCGCTGGCGCCCAAGGAGTTCGCGCTCTTGCGCGTCCTCATGGAGAACCAGGGGCGCGTGGTGACGCGTCAAGCCATCCTCGATAAGGTGTGGGGGTACGATTTCGAGGGCGAACAGCAGACCATCAGCGTCCACGTTCGATGGCTGCGCGAAAAGATCGAAGAAGACTCGCGCAACCCGAAGTACATCCTCACCGTGCGCAGCCGCGGTTACATGTTTAAGGCCTAATAATGACGCTCGCCCTGACGGCGATCATCGCGCTGCTGGCGGGCTGGTTGCTGGGCGCCGGTCTTCGGCGCCGCATGCCGGGCGCAGAAGAAACGGAGCCTCCCGCCGCACTGACCTCGCAGATGGACGGGGATGATGCCTTTAGCCGGCTGGTTGCCGCCTTGCCCCTCGGCGTTGTGATGGTGGACGCGCATTCTCGCATTACGTTTGCCAATCAAGCTGCCGCCACGATTTTCGGCTTCGATCTCGATCGCGCCGTGGGGCGCCACGTCATTGCGGCCGTTGCCAGCCTGCAACTCGAACAACGCGTCGAAGATGCGTTACGAGGAGAGGCGTCGGTAGCGCCGCTGGTCGTGGCGGCAAGCGGAGCGAACCGAACCTATGCCGTGTCGACGTATCCGTTGCCCGGTCGTACACACGGTTCTGCGGGAGCCCTCGTTCTCGCAGACGATCAAACGGAGTTCGTGGCATTGGAACGCTCGCGTCAGGACTTCATGTCCAACGTCTCTCACGAACTGCGTACGCCGCTGGCCTCGATCAAGCTCATGCTCGAGACGGTGATTGAATCTCCAGACGATGAAGCGGCCGACATCTTTATCCCGCAGGCGCTGGCGCAGGTCGATCGTTTGGCAGCGCTCGTCAGCCAGCTCTTGGATCAAGCGCGCGTACAGTCTGGGCAACTCTCGCTTGCGCTCGGCGATATCGATTTGGAGTCGGTGGTCTCGCCGATCGTAGCCTCATTCGAACCGCAGGCGGCGGCCAAAGAGGTGGAGCTCTCTCTGCAGGTGTTGCGTCCGGTCCGCCTCGAGGCGGATCCGGGACGTCTCGCCCAAGTTGTCGTGAATCTTGTCGACAACGCCCTGCGCCACACGCCGCCGGGTGGGCAGGTGCGCGTGGAACTCGACGCTCATGCGAACGAAGCGCTCTTGCGCGTACGCGACACGGGCGCCGGCATTCCGTATCAGGACCTGCCGCATATCTTCGAACGGTTCTATGTCGTCGATCGCTCTCGCGCGCGAGAGCTTTCCGGTGCGGGGTTGGGCCTGTCGATCGTCAAGCAGATCGTCGACGCCCATGGAGGGCGCATCGCAGCCGAATCGATGCTGGGGAGCGGCGCCACGTTCACCGTGCGTCTACCGATCATGCACGCTGCTCGCGAAGGATGAAACGAGTCCATCGTCGGGGAAGGAGATGACGGCAGGCCCGTCCGGCGGCGGGCGCTCCATAGTTAATCTTTCTTAATCCATTCATAAGAGTGAGTTACGGCGCGAGTTGTAGCATGAGCAGCATCCAAGACATGATCACCATGCCCTCAGAATCTACGGACCTCCCAAGCGTCGAGAAGCTCGCGGTCGAGCATCTCGATGTCTACTATGGGGCCTTTCAGGCGATCAAGGACGCGTCGTTGTCGGTCGGTGAGAACTGCGTGATGGCCTTCATTGGGCCGTCAGGCTGTGGGAAGTCGACGTTCCTACGGGCTCTCAATCGTATGCATGATCTCACCCCGGGCGCGCGCGTTCAGGGGCATGTGCGCCTGGACGGTGAGGATATCTACGCTACGGGGACCGATCCGGTCTTTATCCGCCATCGCATCGGCATGGTCTTTCAGCGCCCGAATCCGTTCCCCAAGTCGGTCTTCGAAAACGTGGTGTACGGGCCGCGCATCCACGGCATTCGAAATCGAAAGCAACTCATGGATATCTGCGAGCGCAGTCTGCGCCGGGCGGCTCTTTGGGATGAGGTCAAGGACCGGCTCGATCGCTCGGCGCTCGATCTATCGGGCGGTCAACAACAGCGACTCTGCATCGCTCGTTGTCTCGCGGTCGATCCGGAAGTGATTCTCATGGATGAGCCGGCCTCGGCACTCGATCCGATTGCGACCAGTAAGATCGAGGATCTCATCGGCGTTCTCAAGACGGACTACACGGTTGTGATCGTCACCCACTCGATGCAGCAGGCGGCCCGGATCTCCGATCACACGGCCTTCTTTCTCTTGGGCGAAATCGTTGAAAACGGCACCACGTCGTCGATCTTCACCAAGCCCAAGGATCAGCGTACCGAGGATTACATTACGGGACGGTACGGCTAGCAAGAGCCCGGCGCTGCAGTGTCCTTGACTTCTCAAACGCTGGTTGCTAGTATGTGTGCCTAAGGCCCGCATTTGCGCAGAAAGGTGTGATGCAGTGTGCTTGAGGCTGATGTAAGGCGATGAGTGATTTCACCGTTGATCGCCGAATCTTTATTGCTTCGGTTGCTTCACTATTTGCGACGTACGGTGTTGGGGGTTCGCTCCCGTTACTCCGGTCCGGCGCCCAAACTCTAGAGAACTCTGGTGGGAAATGGTCGTTGAACCCGACTGCTTCGAGGGCGCTAAGCTGCCCCGGTGTCTCGATCTTAGACATGTGGCTGGGGAATCAGCAGCGCCTCGCAGTGGCGCACGGCCAGTTTGCCGTAGCCACGGGAAGAGGAGCTGCTGCCTCATGTAGCTTTACATCGAAGACTCGAAATTCAAAGCCCCTTCCATTATTTGCGATTACAATTCCGGTACACGATGTCCGCTACACGGTTGGATCGAATGGTCAGCCCGTAGGGATTCTCTCAAGCGATGCCGGCTCGTTTCGGCTTCAAGGATTCCGATCTGCCATTCGCCCCGGGACACCGACTGAATCGGGGGCAGCCTCCTTTAAACCGGATGAACGCTACTTCGAGAGCCTTACGGCGCTCGGATTTAGACCCCGGGATGCACAACGGCTGTCCTTGGCCTTCGCGAATGTCAGCATCGATGACGTGCGCGTTCTAATGTTAGCGTTTCCCGATGCCACGCTTTCGACGATGATCTTCTTCCGTCTCTTCGGCAATCCTGGACGAGATGCGGCACAGTTAAAGACGCTACTCCCATCGATGACCGCGAAAGATCTGGTGAGCTTCGCGGCGATGGGAATTACGACTGGCTATGTAAGGCAACTCAAGCAACACGCGCGAAAACCGCTCACGCCGGAAAGCGTGATATGGGCGCGAGAGCAGGAAATGGTACGGGGAATGGTGCGGGGTGCACATGGACGCTGAGATTCAAAGCCTCAATATCGAGCAATTTGATGTCGCAGATCTTGCTACTATGTCCGCTGATGCTCAAGGAGGCACTCCAGATAATTGGTGCGGTATCCTTACTTGCGGAAGTCATTCATGTGGATCGAACTGGTGCGCTGAAGAGTCTTGCGCAACCCAGAATTGCGAGACTAACAGTTGCTATTCGAATGATGAATCGTAAGCCATTATTGCAGGGCTAAAGCGGTGGGGAGCTTAGCCAGGGAAGACGATGCGGCGTGATAGAGGTTGACGAGGGCCTCCGGACAAGTAGCTACGTCATCTACGTGGATCTTCCCGATAATCCGAATCGGTGGTTGTTGCTTCACGGATACACCGGTACGTACGATGTCGTTAGCCGCCGGGTCGCTGCGTATCTGCGAAGCCGAGAGACGGTTCCGGTCTCGAAACCCCTATATGGTGACTGGGGACCTGAAGAAATTAGAGCTGATTCGAACTGGGTGCCTTCGAACTCAACGCTTGCAACGCTGGTCAAGCGGGGGTATCTCACGGAGAAGCCACGCGACGACGAAGTAACGTTCTTTACGTCCATCGTCAGTCGGCTGCATGAAACGCGACGTCGCGCTGCGCCGCATTTCGTCATAATGCCGACGTACGACTGTAACTTGCGCTGCCACTACTGCTTTCAAGACCACATGCGTACGGATCCGCGCTTTCATGGACTGCTCCGTACGATGAGTCGGGACATGGCAGATCGCATTATGGCGGCCTTCCCTTTTATTGAGCCGGAATACCATACGTACAATGCTACTGGTCCGCTGCAGCGCCAGTTTACGTTCTTCGGTGGAGAGCCACTGCTCGCATCGTCCCGTCCCATCGTAGAATACATCATGCGCTCGCAGCAGAGGCAATGCTCGGCAAGCTTCAGCGCAATTACAAATGGCACAGAATTGGAGGCCTATGAAGACCTCCTGGGGCCTGAGAATCTTTCCAAACTACAGATTACCATAGATGGCCCCGAGGCGACCCACGACCAGCGCAGGGTGTATCCAGACCGAACAGGATCGTTCTCGGACATTTCGCAGAACGTTTATCTCGCTTTGCATAAAGGGGCTAATCTTCAGATCCGGGTTAACGTCGATCGCAACAGTTTCGACTCCCTAATTGAATTGGCAGACATGTTCATCAGTAAAGGCTGGGCGGACGATCCAAACTTCCACGTCTACCTTGCGCCGATCCAAGATTACTCCGGACTGAAGAACGCGGGTACCCGCCCTGATTTTTTCAATTACTGGGAACTAAGCGAGATGCTAAGGAAGCTGCATGAACGTGAACCAAAAACGCGCGTATTCGCTCGCGTAGATGGCAGTCTACGGGATCGCGTGCGAGCAGTGTTCAAGAGTCAGGGTCCGATAGAAGCGAGGACGGCATTTTGCGGCGCGCACGTCAGCATGTACCTTTTCGATGCCTTCGGCGACATCTATGCATGTTGGGATCGGACTGGCGACCGAAATCTCAGAATCGGAACTGTCAACGAGGACGGAACAGCAACAATCAATGGCTTTGGTGAGTCTTGGCGATCAAGATCTGTGGTTTCGAATGCGACATGTCGCCAATGCCGATACGCGCTACATTGCGGTGGCGGTTGCGCGGTGCTTGCTGAGTTAAGCAGCGGTACGATGTTCTCCAACTTTTGCAGTGCATTTGGGAAGCGCTTCCGCACGGCGATCGCCGAAGCTTACGGCGATCACCAAAGTAAAATCAGCCAACCTAGACGAAGTGATGGTCTAATCTTACATTCCGCATATCTCCGGTAGCATTTGAATCTGTAGCACAACCTCCAAACGACGCGTTTCGGGGCTCTATCGAGAGGCTCAGAGAGGCTGCACTGGGCGGGAAAGGGTATCGAAACGCCTGCGCGCCGATCGTGAACCGAACTACGGGTTTGCCCTACAGGCTCCTCAGGCGAGAGGGGTTGTGTTTCGTCGCGGCTCTTCCTTGATAACGTGGGTTTAAGGTCGCTATAACGTGGGTTTAAGGTCGTTCGGGTAGACTGCAGGCGGCTGGATCACCAGCCGTGCTCTACACCATGAGGAGAACAGCGTTGTTCAAGAAGATCGTTACGCGCGTCGGCATGGCGCTGGCGGTAGCGGTTCTGGCGAGCATGTCGACGGCGCTGGCGGGAACGAAGGATACACCCGCGCCGAAGACCAAAGCGACCCCGAAACCGTTTACCTACAGCGGCTACTTCCGATCGTACTATTTCACCCGCCAGAACGCCAGCGCCGGCATTCCGGTGCCGAACCAAGCGGCGTTTAACGCGGCCCTGAGCCTGCACGGCGAGTATCGCTTTGCAAACTCACCCTTCTCGCTCGGCGCAACCTACGTCTACGCCAATCCCTTGGGCGCCAACGGAGTGTGCTCCAATGCGGCTAACTACACGCCGGCCGGATCGTGCCAACCGGCGCAGTTCTCGCGCGTGGATACTACGCTGCCGGGGTTCGGCTTGAGCACCCTTGGTGAAGCCTATGTGAAGTATCAGCAGCACGGCCTTTTCGCAAAGGCCGGCAATCAGCTCTACAACACGGCGTGGGCTAACGCCTCGGATTCGCGCATGAAGCCGGTGTTCTTCCAAGGCGCGGTTCTGGGCTATCAGCTCAATCGGGACTGGTCGGTGAGCGTCTCCCGCATGATTCGTTGGGAGAGTCGCGTTTCGTCGCTCTTCGATAAGAGTACGCTCCTGACGAGCCCTACCATGAACCCGACGTCGGGCTGGACCTACGGTGACGTCAAGTATGCCCCGAAGAGATCGGGCTTCTCGGCGATGGCCAGCGTCTATCAATTCACGAACATTGCAAACCTGTTCTGGTTCGACGGCCGTTTCACGATGAAGAAATCGCGCAACAAGCCGTATCTGGCCGTGCAGTACGGCAGCGAACGCAACGCAGGCAGCGCGCTCGTCGGTCAGATCAATAGCAGCGTCTTCGGCGCACAGATCGGTGAGAAGCTGAACCGCAACATCGTGCTGTCGTTTGGCTACGACAACATTCCGTGGCGCACGGGGACGCTTGCCGGCGGTTGCCCGATCAACTACTTCCTGCCCAGCGGCGGCTCCCCGGCCTGTGCGCCGAACGCCAACGGCACCTTCACGTATGCCTATGGCGGCTTGGCCTCGCCGTATACCTTCGGGTATGCGACCGATCCGCTCTTCACTACAAGCATGACGCAAGGCATGGCCGATCGCGGCAGTGCCGGTATGTCGTACAAACTGGCAGCCGTGCTTACAACCAACAACAAGCGCTTCCGGGCCATCCTCAGTGCGGCTCGCTACGATTACAGCAACGTGATCGCCCTGAGCCGCGCTGCGGAGACCGATGTGGACCTCACCTACTTCTTCAACAACGTCCGCAAGGGGCCGTATCGCGGATGGTCGTTGCGCGATCGTTGGGGTGCCCGCACGGCGACGAATCTGCCGTTTGCCTCGACCCTGCCCTACTTCGTCTACAACCGCACCCAACTCGAATACGACTTCTAAGCCCATCGCGCTATCCTCGAGAGCGGCGGCCCCTTCTAGGTGCGCCGCCGCTCGGCGCGAATAAGAAGCCTCGTCATGGCTACGATGATGCAGGCACTTGTGAAAGCCCGGCCTGAGCCGGGTTTCGTTTTGGAGGAGCGGCCCGTTCCGCGCATCGGCCCCACCGATGTCTTGATCCGCGTCGAGAAGGCGGGAGTCTGCGGCACGGATCAGCACATCTACGGCTGGGATCGCTGGGCGCAAGCCCGCGTCCATCCTCCGCTGATCGTCGGCCATGAGTTCATGGGGCGCGTCGTCGAGCTGGGCGCGGCGGTTCGCAGCGTTGCGGTCGGCGAGCGCGTGAGCGCTGAAGGCCATATCGCCGACGGCACCTGCTTTCTCTGCCGGACGGGCGAGGCTCATGTCTGCGAGCACGTGCAGATTATCGGCGTCGATCGCGATGGGGCATTTGCCGAGTACATCGCGATGCCGGAATACAACGTTTGGAAGCTGGACCCCGCGATCCCCGATGAGTTCGCCGCAGTCTTCGACCCGCTTGGCAACGCCGTCCACACCGTGATGGCGGCTGGGGTGAGCAGTAAGAGCGTGGCGATCACCGGAGTCGGCTCCATCGGCCTTATGGCCATCCCGGTCGCTCGCGCGGCGGGTGCCGCTGCCGTCTATGCTATCGATGTGAACCCGAGAAAGCTGGAGCTGGCCACGCGGTTGGGTGCCGACGAAACCTTCTTGGCGACCGAGCCGAATCTCGTCGACGAGATTCGGCGTCGCACCGGCGGCGACGGCGTCGATGTTTTGTTGGAGATGTCCGGCAGCGGCTCGGCGATCGATGCCGGCCTGCAGATGGTGCGTAACGGCGGACGGGCGGCTCTGCTCGGAATCCCCAGCGACGACGTTCGCATCAACCTCGCCGAGCGCATCATCTTCAAAGGCCTGACGGTGCTTGGCATCAACGGGCGCAAGATGTTCGAGACCTGGTATCAAACCCAGGCCTTAGTGAAGAGCGGTCGCGTCGACCTACGGCCGATCATCACGCATGTCGTGCCGTTTGCAGAGTTCGATCGCGCCTTCGCGCTGATGCACAGCGGCGAGGCCGCCAAGATCGTCCTCGATCTCACCGGAGGATCATTACCGTGAACGCCGGCTTCAATGCCAAACTCGATGCCGATCTCCAAGCACTCAAAGCGTCGGGGACGTACAAACATTTACGGCACCTCACGACGCCGATGGCGGCTCACGTCCATATGGAAGAGGCCGGAGACGTCATCGTGCTCTCCAGTAATAACTACTTAGGACTTGCCGACGAGCCATCGGTCATCGCGGCCGGCAAGCGCGGCTTAGACCGGTACGGCGCAGGCACGGCGTCGGTGCGCTTTATCTGCGGGACCTTCGATATTCATCGCACGCTGGAGACGCGCATCGCGGGCTTTCTCGGTATGCCGGCGGCGCTGACCTATGTGTCGTGCTGGAACGCGAATACCGGGCTCTTCCCGACGATCTGCGTGGAAGGCTCGGCGATCATCTCAGACGAGCTCAATCACGCTTCAATTATCGACGGGGTTCGACTCGCCGGCAAAGCGCGCCGCCTGCGCTACAAGCATTCCGACATGCAGGATCTGGAAGAGCAACTGCGCGCGGCCGAAGGCTGCGCTCCGATCCTGGTCGTGACCGACGGCGTCTTCTCGATGGAAGGTGACCTCGCGAAGTTGCCCGAGATCGTGGCTCTGGCCAAGCGCTACAACGCGGTGACCGTCGTCGACGACTCGCACGGAACCGGCGTGATGGGCAAGACTGGGCGGGGAACGATCGAGCACTTCGGATTGACGGGCGAGATCGATATCGTGACGGGAACGCTCGGCAAGGCGCTCGGCGGGGCTGCGGGCGGCTTCGTGGCGGGCAGCGCGGCGCTCATCGATACGTTGATTCAGAGATCGCGACCGCAGCTCTTCTCAAACGCCTTGCCTGCGACCGTCGCTTGCAGCGCGCTTGCAGCCCTCGAGCGCCTCGACGACCACCCGGAGCTGGTCGAGCGTCTGCGCGCTAATATCGCCTACTTTCGGGCGGGCTTGAGTCGCCTAGGTTACCGGCCGCTCGCCGGAGAGAGCGCCATCATTCCACTGATCGTCGGTGAAACGTCGTTTGCGATTGCCATGAGCGAGAAGCTGTTGCAGGGTGGCGTTTTTGTGACGGGCTTCGGTTTCCCCGTCGTCCCCGAAGGCACGGCTCGCATCCGCGTACAGATTAGCGCCAAGTTGACGAGCGACGAGATGGATCGCGCGCTGGCGGCGTTTGCCGCCGTTGGAAAGGACGTTGGATTACTGCCGTGAGAACAGCGGGCGCGCGGCCTTGCTCGCGTTCCGTCATTTTGAACGGCGTCGTGCAAGCCGCACAATGTCGCTGACGGTACGATGCATCTCTAACGCATGCCGTAGTGGAACATCAGCGTGCACAACGTAGACGTTCCGCCTTCCGACACGTTCTTTTTCGAGGTAGCCTTCAGCCTCAAGATCGTTTAGTATCTGTGCCACGGCTCGTTCGGTAATGCCGACCAAGAACGCCAAATCGCGCACGCGCAGCGACGGGTCACCGGCAAGTGCAACTAACACATGCGCGTGATTGCTGAGGAACGTCCATCCGGAACGCGCCTTCACGAGAGTGTCTTTCGCATTTCCCTATGATGGAGCTTCGCTTGGGGCCACGAGACCCCTGGGAATACGTAGCCTCCGGGGCTTGGCCTTCACGGCTCCGGTCGAGGCTTCGCGGCTGAAGGTTTGCGGCGCAACGTCATGGCTCACGCGCTCTTCAATCGCGAAGCGCGACTAGGTCCATGAATCCATTGACGGTGGCACGTTCTTGCCGGCGCAGGGCGCCTTTAGGGGGGGGGGGGGGGCTCCCTCCGGCCCCTTCGATTGGCGGTTGACACCGCATCCATAACAGGGTATAAAAAACATGTAATGTAGTTCCTGCGTTAGAAGTAAGGAGTTGCCCAGTGGAAGAACGCTCAGTAGCCGTTCAGGAGCGTGCCGGCACACGCGTGTCCGTCGCAATCGCCCAGGGCGACGGCATCGGTCCCCAGATCATGGAATCGACCCTCAAGATCCTGGAAGCCGCCGGCGCACAGTTCGATATTCTCCAAGTTGAGATGGGCGAGCAAGTCTACCAGCGAGGGATATCAAGCGGCATCGCACAGCGCGATTTGGACACGCTGGCCCGAACCGGAACTCTACTTAAAGCTCCCATCAGCACTCCGCAGGGCGGAGGATACAAGAGTCTCAACGTCACGATTCGCAAGAGCTTTGGCCTGTATGCGAACGTGCGCCCATGCAAAGCGCTTGCACCGTACGTGCGAACATTGCATCCCGATATGGACGTCGTCATTATTCGCGAGAACGAAGAAGACGTTTACGGCGGGATCGAGCATCGGCAAACGGACGACGTTACGCAATGCCTGAAACTGATAACGCGCTCGGGCTCCGAACGCATCATTCGTTATGCATTCGAGTATGCTCGTGCAAACGGGCGTTCTCGCGTAACGTGTTTCACGAAAGACAACATTATGAAAATTACTGATGGCCTGTTCCATCGTGTTTTCACGGAAATTGCCACTGAGTATCCAGATATCGAAACAAACCACCTTATCGTCGATATCGGTGCTGCTCGCCTCGCCACTCAGCCCGAGCAATTCGACGTGCTCGTCCTGCCGAATCTTTATGGCGATATCCTCTCCGATGTCGCGGCAGAACTATGCGGATCGGTCGGGATGGCTGGTTCGGCAAACATCGGCGATGGTTTCGCGATGTTCGAAGCCATTCATGGTTGCGCGCCGGACATCGCCGGAACGGGCACGGCAAACCCTTCCGGCCTGCTGAATGCTGCCGTTATGATGTTGGCTCACATCGGTCAGGTGAATGTTGCCCAAAGTGTGCATGATGCATGGTTGTGCGCAATCGAAGACGGCATTCATACGCGTGATATGTTCGGCCGGCATAGTACAGGGTGTTACAGCACTGCTGCTTTTACCAGGGAGGTCATCGCGCGGCTTGGCATGCAGCCTCGCAAGCTTGAGCTCCGGCGTATAGCCGCGCCAATGCATCTCCATCCGGCGGAAGCTACATACAACGATCACCGGCCGGCAAAAAAGACACGGCATGGCGTGGACATCTTTGTCGATTGGCGCGGCGAGGCAGATGTGCTTGCCGAGTCGCTTCAGTCGCTCGCGGTGCCGTCACTGACGCTTTCGATGATCAGCAATCGCGGTACGAAGGTATGGCCAAACGGCAACCCTCAAACCCGCTGCGTCGATCATTGGCGCTGCCGCTTTGCCGGGGACGCGCCAACGTCTCAAGATGTCGTTGCCACAATCGCCGCCCTGGCCGAAGCCGGCTACGATGTCATCAAGACGGAAGGCCTCTATGCATTCGACGGTAATGCCGGCTATTCGCTCGGCCAAGGGCAGTAAGCATCCCTGGTTCCGGCGCCGCGCACTGATCGTCACGAAGCATGGCAAAGAGCGCGTCATCATACCCCTCTTGCAACATACATTTGCAATGCACGTGGAGTTGTTGTTGCTGGACACCGACGTCCATGGAACCTTTACCGGCGAAGTGCCGCGTACCGGCAGCGCCAAAGACGCCCTCCAACGCAAGATTGCGGACGCGTTTCCGTTTGCCGATCGGGGAGACATCGTCGTCGCCAGTGAGGGTAGCTTCTTCCACGATATGCTGGGAGCGGTCGATGTGGAACTGGTTGCCATCCATGAGGTCGGCAGTGAGTCGCCGGTTGTGGGGAAGTGTCGATCCTACGACACCAATGCTGCACGATTTCAAATTCGGGATGACCTCGCTTTGCAACGTGCCATCGCCGTGATCGGTCTTCCCTCGCACGGTGCAGTGCTGCGGGTCAATGGGCCTGTGTTCGAGAAAGGCATACATGAAGCGCAAGTTCTCAAGCGGCTGGCGCAGGAGTTCCTGGAAGAGGGTGCCGCAGTCGAGATAGAGAGCGACATGCGCGCCTACCATAACCCACGAAGAATGCGGATGATCGCACGTGCTTGTGCCGATGCCATCAGGAGCGCTCGTGTCTTCTGCCCGGCGTGCGGCGAACCGGGTTTCCGCGTCGTGGAAGCGATTGCCGGCGCACTCTGCGAATGGTGCCGGACGCCAACGACTCTTGCGAAAGCGTACCGCAGTGCCTGCCGCCGTTGCGGATTTGAGTCCGTCTCCGAAACCGGCACTGCGTATGTCGAGCAGCGTTGGTGCCCGTACTGCAACCCCTAACACGAGTATGCCTCGTCGATTCCCATGGGGCCGGCAGTCTTGGTATGAACCGGAAACAAAAGACAGGTCCGAGTATCTTTCAACACTCGGACCTGACATGGTTGCGGGGGATGGATTTGAACCATCGACCTTCGGGTTATGAGCCCGACGAGCTACCGGACTGCTCCACCCCGCGTCGCGGCGGGTTTGTATGCGACGCCCCTGCCGAGGTTTCCTGCTGGTCACAACCTTCGGGGCCTTTGCCGGGTTGCGGCGGGTGATGCCCGGTGATCGCTTCCTCCACGACCTGCCGAAGATTGCCTTGCACTGCCATTTGGAAGGGTGCTTGCGGGCCGAGAGCTTCGTTGAGCTGGCGCAACGCCACGGAGTGGCGACGAACTATCGACCTGAGGGCTCATCTCTACGCGCGGCGTCACAGCTCGCCGGTGAGGACCCGGCGTCGGTCTACCGCTTTACCGATTTCCGCGAGTTTCTGCTGACCTTTGCAGCGGTGAGTCGCAGCCTGGCCGACCCCGAGGACTACGCGCGACTGGCCCGCGAGTTTGTGCATGACGCTCTCGCGCAGAACGTTGCGTACGGCGAACTCTTTATCTCGCCATCCGTTTGGCAGTTCTTTCATCCCACCCTTGACGTACGCCGGGCCGTGGCGGCGATTCGCCGGGAACTCGACCTCGCGCGCGCCCACGATGTCGAGTTCGCCCTCATCGTGGACCTCACGCGAAACTTTGGGCCCCGGCGTGCCATGGAGACGGCGCGTCTGGCTGTAGAGCTCACCGCGTACGGGGTCATCGGCGTAGGGCTCGGCGGCGATGAGGCGGCCTTCCCACCGGAGTTCTTCGCCGAGGCGTTCGCCTATGCGCGCGCGGAGGGCTTGCACCTGGTAGCGCACGCGGGCGAAGCTGCCGGGGCCCAGAGCGTGCGCGGCGCGCTTGATGTGCTCAAGGTGGAGCGGATCGGTCACGGCATCCGCGCCCTCGAGGATCCGGCCCTCGTCGCGCGGCTCGTTGCGGAGGGCATGACGCTTGAGATCTGTCCGACCTCGAACCACCTCACCGGGGTCGTGTCGCCGGAGCAACCTCATCCGCTCCTGGAGCTCGACGCTGCAGGCGTCCGTCTCTGCATCGATGCCGACGATCCGGCACTCTTTCGTACGTCAATCGCAGCGGAGTATGAGGGCGTCGCTCGGCTCGTGGGGCGACCTACCCTTCTGCGGTTCATCGAGCAGGCCATCGACGCCAGTTTCGCGTCGGCAGCGCGCAAAGCGCGACTTCGCGCCCGCCTGCGCTCCGCCGCCCCGGAACCGGGCGCGGGGCGTCGAATCTAGGGACCGCCTATGTCTGGACACAGCCACTTCACCGAATCGGTTGAGGAGTACCTTGAAGCCGTCTATCGCCTTGAGCGTGAGGGGATGGGAGTCTCAACATCTGCGGTGGCCTCGGAGCTCGGGGTAGCGCCCGCCTCGGTCTCCGGCATGCTCAAGAAGTTAGCGACCGATGGGTTCGTCGAGCACGTTGCGCGCGGCGAGGCGAGGTTGACGCAGAAAGGCCTTGAGATTGCCGTACGCGTCATTCGTCGCCATCGGCTGGCCGAACGATTCCTCGTCGACACCCTCGGAATGCCGTGGGACCAGGTGCAGTCCGAGGCGTGTATGCTCGAGCATGCGATCAGCGCTCGCATGGAGGAACGCTTAGACGCCTTTCTCGGCCATCCGCAGAGCTGCCCACACGGCTTACCGATTCCGCCGCGCGACCTGAGCGATCCGCCGCGTCCCGGTTCCCCTCTCGCCCAACTCGAGCAGGGTTCACAAGTGACGATACGAGGGGTGACGCATGAGGTTCCGGAGGTGTTGCGCTACCTCGGGGATCTGGGTTTGCGGCCCGGAGTAGTCGTCTGCATTCGTGAGAAGGCGCCGCTCGGGGGGCCGATCAGCGTCGAAATCGCCGGGAGGGTACACCCGATTTCGCTGGAGTTGGCGCGCATGATTATCGCCGAGCCGCTCCCGCACTCTGCGCAGACACGATGATCACCCGGATCCTCATCCTCATCAACGCCCTGGTCTTTCTCTGGGAGTTACAGACCGGCGCGCTCGTCAGCCCCGAGGCGCTGGTAGCCCATGGGGGCCTGCTTCCAGCCGCCGTATTGCAGGACCATCAGTACTGGCGGATCGTCACGGGAGCGTTCTTGCACGCCGGTTGGCTGCATATCGGCTTGAATATGTTGTCGCTCTGGTGGTTGGGTAGTTTCATCGAACGCATCTTGGGTTCGCCGCGAACGCTGCTCGTCTACGCGGTGTCGCTGGTCGTCTCAGGGTTTGGCGTCGTGTACTTTAGCAGCCCCGACGTTGTGACGATCGGCGCGAGCGGCGCGATCTTCGGGCTCTTCGGCGCACTCTTTGCCATCGGCGTAAAGTACGGCCCGCCCGGCATGGCGTTGATTCGAGCGAATCTCGGCATCCTGCTCATCAATCTCGCGGCCACCTTCCTCATCCCTGAGATATCGAAGGCGGCGCATGTCGCGGGCCTGCTGGCGGGATTTCTCTTGACGCTGGCCATCTTCACGCCGCCGGTACCCGTGCGCACCGGCGTCACCGACGTGCACACCGGCGGAACCCTCGACGCGCAGTACGAGGATCCCGATCACCACCGGAATCCCTTCACGGGCTCTTGAGCGATTCTTGATGTGCGCATCGATCGACGACGTCTTTGGCGCCGAGGGTCCGATTGCGGCTGCTCTTCCCGGGTTTCAAAAGCGCCCCGGTCAAGTGCAGATGGCGCATGTCGTCGAGCGCGGCATGCTGGAAGGCGTGCATACGATCGTCGAAGCCGGAACGGGCATCGGCAAATCGCTTGCGTACCTTGTGCCTGCCTTACGGAGCGGGAAGAAGGTTGTTGTCTCGACCGGAACGATCGCGCTGCAAGAGCAACTGGTCGGGAAGGATATTCCCTTTGCGGTGCGCGCCCTCGGCATCCCGGCACGGACGACGCTGCTGAAGGGACGCAATCACTACCTCTGCAAGCAGAAGTATCTGGGGATGCGCCGCGACCGATTACTCGCGCCCTCGCGCGGGATGGAGCAACTGTGGGCATGGGCCCAGCACACCACCACCGGCGATCGCGCCGACCTCATGCCCGCGCCCTCCGCCGGCGACTGGGAGCAGGTTGATGCCGACGCCGACGATTGCGTCGGTGAGCTTTGCGAGCACTTTCGTGACTGCCACTTTTTTCGCAAGCGCGATGAAGCGAGGTATGCGGATATTGTCATCGTCAATCACGCGCTCTTCTTTTTGGATCTGGCCATGGACGGGGGGCTGCTGCCTCCCTATGACGTCGCGGTTCTCGACGAGGCGCATCAATGCGAACGCTGGGCGACCGCTGCGCTGACGCTATCGATCTCTCGCGGCACCGTCGCCCGCATGCTGCGAAAGCTCCACCGCACCTATCACCTCCCCGCTACCTTCGATGCGCGTTTTGATGACGCCGTTCGCGCGTTGGATGCAGCGCTCTCGCACGTCTCCGGAGAGCGCTATCCTTTGCGTGCCAACGACGATGCTCCGCCTGCTTTGGATGATCTCCGCAGTGAATGCCTGGCTCTTGAGAACTGGGTTCACGCCAACTGGGCATCGGGGCTCAAGAAACATCCTGAGAACGACGCGGAAGCGCAACGCCGACGCGACCTGGCACTGCGAAGCATCTTGGCGCATATCACGGCCATCGAGCAATCGCAACGCGGCGGAGACGATGCGGTCGCATGGGTTGAACGCGGAGAGTCCGATGGCCGTTATGAAGTGAATAGCGCTCCCGTGGATGTCGCGCAGTTTCTGAGGGAACACCTCTTTACGCGAACGCAGAGCGTCGTCTTAACCAGCGCCACCCTGGCACAAGGGCGATCGTTTTCGTTCGTACGGCGTACGTTGGGCGTGGACGACGCGCAGGAGCTCATCGCGGCTTCGCCGTTTGATTATGCGGCTCAAGCACGCCTCTTCATTGCATCGGCGCAGGTCAATCCGAAGGCGCCCGACTTTGCGCGCAGGGCTGCGCCGTTGGTTGAAGAGTGTTTGGAGCGCACGAAGGGACGCGCCTTCGTCCTGTTCACGTCCTACGCTCGGTTGCGCGAGGTGCATGCGTTAGTCGCGCAGCGTCTCCCTTATCCGATTCGAATGCAGGGAGAGCTTCCGCGCGCAGCCCTCCTAGAGTGGTTCCGCAGGACGCCGAACTCGGTGCTCTTTGCGACCGCGACCTTCTGGGAAGGCATCGACGTTGTCGGAGAGGCGCTCTCGTGTGTCGTCATCGATCGGCTCCCGTTCCCATCGCCGAGCGACCCTCTCGTGGCCGGGAAGATGGCGGTGCTTCAAGCACAAGGCTTCGATAGTTTCGATTCCTACATGATCCCGGCGGCGACGGTGCGGCTCAAACAAGGATTTGGGCGTTTGATTCGCAGCCATACCGATCGTGGCGTGGTCGCTCTTCTGGACGGCCGTGCAGCCTCGACAGGGTACGGTGCTAGGATCCTCGCAGCGCTGCCGCCGGCAACGCGAATCGAGCACCTCGACGAACTCGAAGGGTTTCTGTAGTGCGGGCGGTTCAGGTCCAGGTGTCGGGCAGGGTTGCCCACGTAATCGCTCCGGAGAAATCAAACTGAAAGTCGACGGCCGGCGCTCCCAAGGTCTCTAAGGCTGCGCGGACGGTGCTGCGCTTGGAGAACGGTACGCAGAAGAGCATGTAGCCGCCCCCTCCGGCCCCCAGCAGCTTCCCGCCGATGGCTCCGGCGCGCTTTGCCGCGCCGTAGACCTCTTCGATCTGCCGGTTGCTGATACCCGAAGCCAGCGTGCGCTTCAGATTCCATGCCGCATCGAGAATGCTGCCGAACTCTGCGATGCGCCCGCGCAGCAGCGCGGTTTTTAAATCGTAGGTCAGCCTCTTCATCTGGTGGAGCGCTCCGAGTACGCGCGCGTCGTCACGCTCGACCCCATCGATCTGTTCGGCCAGAATGTTGGCTGAGAAACGCGTTCCACCGGTGGAGCAGAGGAGCAGATGCAGATGCAACTCGGCCAGCACATCGTCACGAATGCGCAGCGGCGTGAGGATGGTTCCATCAGCGTTAAATTCGATGAGATTGAAGCCGCCGTGGGCGGCTGCGAACTGATCTTGCAGGCCGCCCGCGATTCCGAGATCCTCGCGTTCGATCTGGACCGCAAGTTCGGCCACTTCGTAGGGCGTGAGGTGCAGCCCGTGGTGTTGAGCCAAGGCGGCGATCAGCGCGACGATCATCGCGGATGACGAACCCAGGCCGCTGCCCGGTGGTGCGTCGCTCTGCAAGTAGCATTCGAGTCCACTTGCTCCAAAACGGCGCACGATCGCCTCGGCGAGGTCGATCTTCCCTGAGAGCGCGGATCGGTCGTGGGGATCGAACTGCGCTTGGACGCCGAGGTCTTGGGAAGTAACGGTGGTGTGCAGCGCGTCTTGGGCTCGCAGGCTGACGAAGGCGTACTTATCGATGGTACATGAGAGCACGACTCCGCCGAAGCGTTCGGGGTAGGGTGAGACGTCCGTTCCGCCTCCGCAGAACGAGATGCGCAGGGGGGCTCGACTGCGCACGATCGTGGTGGTCGAGCGCGGAAACCCTTCGGGCAGGGTCTTACTCATCGTCGCCGGCGGCCTGTGCTTTGGCGCGTTGTGAGAGTTCGTCGACGATCGATGAGTCGGCAAGCGTCGTGGTATCTCCGAGTGCCCGTCCTTCGGCGATATCACGAAGGAGGCGTCGCATGATCTTGCCGCTGCGCGTCTTCGGGAGTTCCGGCGTAAAAGCGACGTATTTTGGGCGCGTGAACTTCCCCAAACGTGCTGCGACGTGGCCGCGCAGTTCGTCGGCAAGCTCGAGAGAGCCGGTCTCGGCACCGCGCAGCGTGATGAAGGCATAGATGGCCTGTCCCGTTACGTCGTCGCTCTTTCCGCAGACCGCAGCTTCGGCCACGTGCGGGTTTTCGATGAGGGCGCTCTCGACCTCGGTGGTCGAAATGCGATGACCGCTCACGTTCATCACGTCATCGATGCGGCCCATGAACCAGTAGTTGCCTTGCGCATCGCGGTGGCAACCGTCGCCTGCGAGATAGCGGTGCGGGAACTTCGACCAGTAGGTTTGGACGTAGCGTTCGTCATCGCCCCAGATCCCTCGCAGCATGCCGGGCCAGGGTTGCGTGAGAACGAGATAACCTCCACCGCCGAGGGGGACGCTGTGGCCTTGTTCGTCGACGATGTCGGCGCTGATGCCCGGCAACGGTTGGGTCGCGCTTCCCGGCAGCAGCGTCGTCATTCCCGGGAGCGGGGCGATCATGATGCCGCCGGTTTCGGTCTGCCACCACGTATCCACGACCGGCGTGCGATTGCCGCCGATATGCTCCCGATACCACATCCACGCTTCGGGGTTGATGGGCTCGCCCACCGACCCGAGGACACGTAGCGACGACAGATCGTGCCGCTGCGGATACTGCGTGCCCCACTTCATGAAGGTGCGAATCGCCGTCGGCGCGGTGTAGAGAATAGAGACCTTATAGCGCTCGGCGATCTCCCAGAGCCGATCCTTCTCTGGGAAGTCCGGCGCGCCTTCGTAAAGAACGCTGGTCGCGCCGTTGCAGAGCGGTCCGTAGACAATATACGAGTGCCCCGTGACCCAGCCGATATCCGCCGCGCACCAGTAGACATCTCGTTCCTCGTGGAGATCGAAGACGAGTTTGGTCGTTGCGCTGACGTGCGTCAGGTACCCCGCCGTCGAATGCTTGATTCCCTTGGGTTTGGCGGTCGTGCCGCTGGTGTAGAGCAGAAAGAGCAGATCTTCAGCGTTCATCGGCTCGGGGAGGCAGGTGGTCGATTGGCCCGCGATGACCTCATCCCACCAGAGATCGCGGCCGGCGCGCATGGTGACGGGATCTCCGACGCGCTTGGCAACGATGCAGTGACGGATCGTTGGAGCCTTCTCCATCGCGATGTCGCAGTTAGCCTTGAGCGGTACCTTTTGTCCGCGCCGCCGGCCTTGGTCGGCGGTGATCAAGGCGACGCATTCGGCGTCGTTGGCTCGGTCGACGATGGCTTCGGGCGCAAAGCCGCCGAAGATCACCGAGTGGATCGCCCCGATCCGCGCACACGCCAGCATGGCCACGGGCAGTTGTGGGATCATCGGCATATAAATAGCTACCCGGTCGCCCTTGCCGATGCCAAGCGCGCGCAAGCCGTTGGCAAAGCGAGCGACGTCGTCGAGGAGAGAGCGGTAGGTGATGCTGCGGCGATCGCCGGGCTCGCCCTCGAAGTAGAAGGCCACCCGCTCGCCGTGGCCGGCCCGCACGTGCCGGTCTAGGCAGTTGACGCTGGCATTGAGTTGGCCGTCGGCAAACCAGCGAGCAAACGGCTCATTCCATTCGAGAATCGTATGGAACGGTTCCATCCACTCAAGCTGTGCTGCCCACTCGGCCCAGTAGGCCTGCGGGTCGGCGGCTGCTCGCTCGTAGATGCCCGGTTGCGCGATGGCCCCCGCGGCAAAGTCAGCGGAGGGTGCGAAGCGGCGGCTCTCGGTAAAGAGCGTGTCGATGGCGGAGGTGCGATGATCGGTCTCCATGCCCGTGAATGTACCGCGAGCGGCGCATCATGCCTGCCGCGCTCGGAGAGCTCCTAGCACTCCAGCGCAAGGAGTGCTACCATAAGGATCCATGAAGGGGACCGGTACCGGCGATCTCGACCAGCGCAAGGCGTATATCCTGGCCACGGTTGTTTACGAGTATATCGCGACCGGCGAGCCGGTCGGTTCGCAGACCTTGACCCAGAAGTACGGCCTGGGGATCAGTTCGGCCACGGTTCGCAACGAGATGGCCGAGTTGGAGGCCGCAGGCTACCTCGTCCAGCCCCATACCTCTGCCGGCCGGGTTCCCTCCGATGCCGGATACCGCACGTTCGTTGACGATCTTATGGCGCCCGAAAAGCTCTTGTTCGACGAGCGGCGACGGATCCGCGACGAGCTCCACGACGCCAGCCGAGAGCTCGACGAGTTGATCGATTCGACGAGCCGGTTGCTCGGTAGGCTCTCCAATAATCTTGCGTTCGTCACGCGCCCTCAGCCCGATAGCCACGAGTTTCGCCATATCCAACTCATTTGGCTGACGTCGCGCACGGGCGTCGGTATCGTCGTGACATCGCTCGGGGTGGCCGCTCAAAGTCTCTTTGAACTCACGACCGACGTGAAGCCGGACGATATGACGCGTCTCTCTAATGCGCTGAATGTGCGGCTGGCCAATCACCGGCTGGCCGACATCGGTGAAGACGATATAGCGGCGGCGGTCGCCGAGTTGCAACTCAGTGACGATCTGCGTAACGCCGTCGTGACGGCCCTGCGTAGTGCTCGCTCCGATGAGGCTCCGATGGTGGCCGCTGCAGGTGCGCAGAACCTACTGGATCAACCCGAGTTTCGCGATCTGCGCAAGCTTCGCTCGATCCTGCGCATCGTCGAAGAGCAGAAGACGCTCTATGACCTCGTTGCCGACGCGATGGCGGCAGAACAACCTAGCGTAAAGATCGGACACGAACTACAGCATGACGAACTGGTGGATCTCTCCGTCGTGACGGTTCCCTATCGTTTCGGACCGCACGCCGTCGGGATGCTCTCGATCCTTGGGCCACGGCGCATGCCGTATGCGCGCCTGATGGCCCTTGCATCCGGCACGGCAGAGACACTCTCTGAACGACTCTCCGACGTCGAAATCAAGTAACCCATGGCGACGAACGATTATTATGAAACGCTGGGCGTCGCGCGCGATGCGTCGGCCGATGAGATCAAGAAGGCCTACCGGACTCTCGCCCGGACCCACCACCCCGACGTGGCGCATGATAAGGCGAACGCCGAGCATCGGTTCAAGGAGATCAACGAGGCATACGAAGTGCTCTCCGATCCCAATAAGCGTGCGCAGTACGATCGTTTCGGCACCGTCGGCAACGGCGGCTTCGAACCGAACGGTGGCTTCGGCGGTTTCTCGCAGGGTGGCTTCGGCGATATCTTCGATATGTTCTTCGGCGAGATGCGCGCAGGTGGACAGGCACAAGCGCGCCGCAACGGCCCGGTGCGCGGTTCGGACCTGCGCTACGATATTGAGATATCGCTCGAAGAGGCCTTCTCCGGCGCGACCAAGGAGATCACATTTGCTCATCTCACGCGCTGCGACACGTGTCAAGGCTCCGGTGCCGAACCCAATACCTTAATCGTTCCCTGCGAGCGCTGCGGCGGCAGCGGTGTCGCGCGCATGGTTCGGCAGACCCCCCTTGGTCAGTTCGTTACGCAAGCAACCTGCGCGGCGTGTAGCGGAGAGGGGCAGGTCATCCCACATCCGTGCCAAGCCTGCGGCGGTCGTGGGCGCCGCGAAGTCGATCGACGGCTCTCGGTAAAGATTCCCGCAGGCGTTGACGATGGGTCGCGTATTCGCATCGGCGGCAGCGGCGAAGCCGGCATCCATGGCGGTACGCCGGGCGATCTCTATGTCTATCTCAATGTCACCGCCCACCCGCTCTTTCGCCGGGAGGGTCTGGATACGTACGTTGACGTCCCTATCAGCTTCCCACAGGCAGCTCTGGGCGGAACGCTCACGATCCCCTCGCTCGAGGGAGATCTGTCGGTGACGCTCCATCCGGGGACGCAGCACGGGACGACCATGCGCCTGAGAGGGCACGGTATGCCCAGCGTTCGGGGTTCTCAACGCGGCGATCACCACGCTGTGGTGCATATCGTGGTGCCCACGAAGTTGACCAAGCATCAGCGCGAGCTCCTCGAAGAGTATGCGCACGCCGGTGGCGGCAGTGTCGACGAGCGTTCGTTCCTCTCGCGCGTGCGCGACGCATTTAAGCCCGACTAGGTTCTATGCCGCCGCGTATGCCTCGCTTCTTCGTCGAGGGCGCACACGCTCCCGGAGATCATCTCATCCTTGAGGGCGGCGACGCGCGCAAGCTCGTCGTGGTGCTACGCGCCGCGCTTGGTGACCCGGTCGAGATCGTCGATTCGCACGGCGTCGCCTTTGTGGCGAAGTTGCGCAGCGCCGGGCCGCGAGTGAGCGTTGAGGTGGTCGCGCGCATCGCAGGCGAGCCGGCCGGTGACCACCCGCCGCAGATCATCGTTGCGCAAGCCGTTCCGAAGGCGCGCAAGATGGACTTCGTCGTAGAGAAGCTCACGGAACTCGGCGTCACTCGAATCATCCCGTTTCTCTCCGAGCGTTCGGTCGCACGTGCGGGCGGCACTGAGAAACCGGCTCGTTGGCGCCGGCTGGCCGTCGCTGCGGCTGCGCAGTGCGGACGGCTCGACCTGCCGCTGGTGGACGAGGTCATGACCTTCGAAGCGATGCTCGTCGAGCTCTCCCGCGTCGACGTCGCGCTGCTCGCCTGGGAGTTGGCCGCGCCCGTTCCCTTGCGCGACGTACTCCCCGGTCTGGTGGGCGCCGCGCGCAGCATTCTGGTGGCTATCGGACCCGAAGGGGGATTCTCCTACGACGAAGTCGAGCGGGCCGGAGTGGCCGGCGCTCACGCCGTTTCGCTGGGGCGGCGCATCCTGCGCACGGAGACCGCGCCGGTCGCCCTGATGTCGGTATTGGCGTATCTGGTCGGCTGACCGCACAATTCGTGGCGGCGACCGGAGTTTATCCACAGGGCGTCGTATGAGTATCGGTTAAGCATGGCTCTAAAGTTCTCGATCGTCATTCCCACGTACAACGAGGCCGGCGGCATCGAGCGCTTGTTGCGCGGGCTCGCCGAGATTTTTGCCTCCAATGGACTCGACGGCGAAGCCATCGTGGTCGACGATAACTCCCCGGACGGAACCGGAGCGATCGTCGATCGTCTGATGGCGGAGCTGCCGGTGCGTTGCCTTCATCGCCCGGGCAAACTTGGGCTCTCGAGCGGCGTGATCGACGGTTGGGCCTATGCTCGACCCGATTCGCAGGCACTGGGCGCGATGGATGCTGATTTCAGTCACGACCTGCGCATTCTGCCGCAGATGGTCGCTGCGTTGGAGTCGGGGCAGTATGGCCTGGCGGTCGGTAGCCGATATATCCCGGGCGGCGGCATCAACAACTGGCCCAAGCGGAGGATCGTTATCTCGAAGGTCGCCTGTCTGTTGGCGCGCCCGCTGACGGGCATCGCCGATGTGACGAGCGGGTACTTCTTGGTGCGACGAGAGGCACTCGACGGCGTGCAACTCGACCCGATCGGGTTTAAGATCGGTCTGGAAGTGATCGCGAAAGCGCATTACGGGAAAGCGCTTGAGGTGCCCTACGTCTTCACCGACCGCGTGGTCGGCGAGTCGAAGCTCAATCAACGGGAGATCTACAACTATCTCAAGCAGTTGCGCAAGCTTTACGTCGCGCGACTCTTTCCGCAGACGGTAAAGAGCTAGTGCCCCGACTCATAAATACCGTGACAGTCGCTCGGCGGTTTTTCGCCGCCGCTTCGTCGCTCATCGGTCAAAACGCTACGGCGTTGCTCCCTCTTCGCTCCTCACGGCAACAAAAAAACGCTGTCGTTTTGTGCCACGCCGTTTATGGGGCGGGACACTAGATGCCGATGCCGGAATGGCTGCGGATTCGACGCAGCAGCGATGCCGGTGTTAGTGACGCAGCCCTGTGGACCAAATGCCCATCCTGCTCCGAGGTGCTCTACCGTCGCGACCTGGCCGCTAACCTCGATGTCTGCCCGAAGTGCGCGCATCATTTTCGCATGCATGCCTTCGATCGTATCGCGTCGATCGTGGATGGCGACTTTACGGAGATCGGTGCCGACGTACTGCCGCTCGATCCTCTGGGTTGGGCCGACAAGAGGCCGTACCCAGCTAAGCTCGAGGCCGATCGGCAGAAGAGCGGTTTAACCGAAGGCGTCGTGACGGGCCTTGCCAAGATCGGCGGGTTCGACGTGGCGCTCGGCGTGATGGATTTTTACTTCAGGGGCGGGACGATGGGTTCGGTGGTCGGCGAACGCATCACGCGCCTCTTGGAAGCGGCGCGCAGCGCTTCATTGCCGTGCGTGTTGTTCACGGCATCGGGCGGCGCACGCATGGAAGAGGGCATGCTTGCGCTGATGCAGATGGCGAAGACGACCGCCGCAGTGACGCGTTTCATCGAGGCGGGCAACTTCATGCTGGTGGTGCTCACCGATCCGACGACCGGCGGAGTCTCGGCATCCTTTGCGTTTCAGGCCGATGTCATCGTGGCCGAGCCCAAGGCGATGATCGGTTTTGCCGGACGCCGAGTGATCGAGCAAACGATTCGGCAGAAACTGCCCGATCAGTTTCAAACCGCTGAGTTTTTGCTCGAAAAGGGCCACATCGATATGGTGGTCGATCGACGTGAGTTGCGCGCGACGCTGATCCGCCTCTTCGAGTATGCGGCGGCCGGCCGTCGCGTGACGGGCAGCAACGGTGCGGTGCGCACCGTTCCCACGGGAGTGGATACGCAGTGAACCCGATCGTCGATCGTGAGAAGGGATTGCTGGAGCTCGAGCGGCGCATCGCCGAGTTGCGATCGGCCAACGCCAAGCAGCCGGTGGACATCTCCGCAGAGATCGCTGCGCTCGAGGCCAAGTACGCGCTGATTCAGCGCGAGGTCTTCGGCGAGCTGTCGGCCTGGGAGAAGGTGCATATGGCGCGGCACCCCAATCGGCCGACGACGCTGGATTATCTCTCCCAACTCGATCGTTTCGACGAGTTGCATGGGGATCGCCAGATTCGCGACGATCCGGCGATCGTCGGCGGCTTTGCACTCTTAGCGGGCCGGGCCGTGGTGGCGATCGGACAGCAACGTGGGCGCGACACCAAGGAGAACCTGCGCCGGAACTTCGGCATGGTTACGCCGGAAGGCTATCGCAAGGTGGCGCGGCTCGCAAAGCTCGCTGTGCGCCTGGGTTTGCCGATCATTACGTTTGTCGACACGAAGGGGGCCGATCCCGGGATCGGCTCTGAGGAGCGCGCCCAATCGGAGGCGATCGCGCGTTGCCTCTATGAGTTTACACTGGCGCGCGTCCCGATCATCGCGACGATCATCGGTGAAGGCGGCTCGGGCGGGGCGTTGGCGCTGGCGATCGCCGATCGCGTGGTCATGCTCGAACACAGCGTCTACTCCGTAGCCTCCCCTGAAGGATGTGCGGCGATTCTCTGGGGCGATGCCGGCAAGGCCGATGAAGCCGCCGCACACTTGAAGCTGACCGCGCAAGATCTGCAGCGCTTCGGCATCGTGGACGAGATCGTGCCGGAGCCGCTCGGTGGGGCGCACCGCGATCCGGTCGGGATGGTCGGCCGCGTCCTTGAGGTCGTGGCGACTGCCTTGGCCGGTTTCGACGGGCAATCCGCCGATGAGATCCTCGAGGTACGCTATCGGCGCTACCGGCGACTCGGGGCTTGGCAAGATGGACTGCGGGAGGTCGGCGGAGCGGTGCCGTGAAGCGGCGTTCTCGCGTCATGCCGCTGCTCCGCCTCGTCGGTCGCACGGGGACGTTCCTCCTTGCTTTGCTGTTGATGGCACTGATCGGAGTTCAGTTCGTTCGCGTCGTCGACGAGAACGTTATCCTTCTGCATCGGCTTGCGGTGGCGAAGGCAAGCGTACGTGCGTTACAGGAACGCCGAGCGGCGCAACTCCGCGAGATTGCCCGGCTGTCGAGCCCGCAAGGCGCGATTCCCGAGATCCACGCGCGCCTGCGCATGGTGGGTCCGCACGAGCGCCTGATCTTTGTGAAGCCCGAACCGACGCCCTCTGCTCCGCCGTGATCGGCATCGCTCGGGGCGTCGTTATCAATCTCAACGCATTCGGCGCCACCGTCCGGCTCGAAGATGGGACGATCGCTCGTACCTCCGTTGCCGAAATGGAGGCGCATCGCAACGTCTACGAACGCGCGGTCGCCTCGCGGGCCCTCCTTGAGTTCGAGCGCCGAGAGCAGGGGCGCGTAAGCGTTGCCTTGCTGCCGCAACTCTACGAGCCCGAGTTGGAAGGGCGCATCACCGCCTTTCTGAAGGATCATCCGCCGACCGAAAAACAGCACCGAGTGCGCCGGCTACGCCCCAAACCCACGTCTTCTCGATGATTGGACGCTACGCGATCTATTCGATCGGCACCAACTCGACGCGCGTCTTGGTTGCCGACCACGACGAGTCCGGGGCATGGCGCGTATGCCGCGCGGGCTCGATCGGCACGCGCATCGGGCGTGCGTTGCGCGATCGCGGCTCGTTGGAACCGCAAGCCGAAGAGGCCACCTATGCGGCGCTCGTCGAGCATGCTGCGATGGTGGCGTCGTTGCACGTGACCGCGAGCTACCTGATCGCTACGAGCGCTCTACGGCGTGCCGCCGGTGCGCAAGCGTTTGCTGCTCGTTGCAGCGCGCTCGTCGGCGCTGCGATGGAAATTCTCGATGGTGCGGCGGAGGCGCGCTACTCGTTCTTGGGCGCCAGCGCACTCTGCGTATCGCCGGACGAAGGCGAAATCGCCGTTGCGGATGTGGGCGGCGGAAGCACCGAATATGCGGTGGGACGGCCGGGAAACCCCCAGTGGCTGGCCTCGTGCGAGATCGGCGCTGTGCGCTTGACCGAGGCCGTTGCCGGTCTGAGCGGTGTTGTCACCCCAGAGCAGCTCGCCAGCGCGCAGGAGCGTATCCGCACGGCGCTCGCGTCACTGCGGCAGGCCCCGAAGGCCTCTCGGCTCCTGCTTGTCGGCGGCAGCGCCACGAGTACCATCGCCCTGCTGCGTGGGGCGAGCAGGCCGTTTGTATGCGCGGCGTTGCGTCGCAGCGATCTGCAGCGCAGTTGCCGGGAGTTGCTTGAGCTACCCCTCGAGCGGCGCCGAGAGCTGCCCGGCATGAACCCGCAGCGCGCGGATATCCTAGCTGCGGGCCAGCTCCTGCTTGAGGGTCTCTATGACATCGCGGGGGTCGAGAGCGCAACCGTCAGCACGGCCGACCTGCTCCTCGGATATCTGGCGTCACATGTCGAAAGGCCCCAGACCCCCTTGGGATGATGGTGGAATCGGTAGACACAGCAGACTTAAAATCTGCAGCTTGAAAGAGCGTCCGGGTTCGAGTCCCGGTCATCCCAGAACGAAAGCTCTTAAACGAAAGCCCTTAAAAGCCCTTATGTGAAGAGCGCCCGCGTGACGATCACAGGTGGCCGGGGCCGAGTTCATTCGGGCTCAGAGGGCCAAGCAGAGGCGCCAACGCCCGCTATGGTGTATCATCGGCGCATGACGCGTGCCGCGCTCCGCGAGCTTATCGACCGGCTTCCCGAACGGGAGGTCGATGCCGTCGCGCAGCTCATCGTTGCTTACGAGAACAACGACCGGCTGACCATCCAGGAGTTGCTCGCTCCCGAGGTCGAGCCCGAGCCGGACGAGATCGAGGCGCTCCGCGAGGCCGATGAACTTGACGATGGCTCGCGCACCTCACTCGATGAGATGCGCCGCGAACTCGGATTGAGCCGCTGAGCGACGTTTCCCTCGAACCCGCCGCGCGGCGTGACCTCGCACGTATGCCTGCCGCTACTGCTTGCGACGTCATGCGCGCCCTTCAAACCATCGCCGAAACCGGCGTCGGCGATGTGAAGAAGCTGCATGGCTATCGGCTTCCCACCTGGCGGCTACGCGTTCGGAATTGGCGGGTACTCTATCGGCGCGAGGATGGCCGCATCGTCGTTCGGCGCATCCTCAACCGCAAAGAAGCCTATCGCTCGTAATGGCGCCCGGCGACGCTCCCGGCGCACGAGCAGCGGTTGCCAAACGGTTGCCATCGAAGGCAACCGTCGGTGACTATCGGCGACCGAGTAAAGCGGGAAAACCCTTATTTGACGGGCTTTTTTGACCATCGGCGGCTAGTGGCGACCCTCTTGGAACGGATTCGACTCCCGGTCATCCCAGAACGAAAGACCGTGTGAGCGCCGCATGGAAGGATCGCTTGCGCAAGGCCGGAAGCCGACAGTGCGCAGTCGAAAAGCTCATCGCGTGAAGAATATCGGGAGAAACCGCTGATGTCGATCATTCGCGACGTTGCGATAGTGACACTCTTCGTCTGGCTGTCCTTCGATAATTGGGCTGTTACCTACCGTCGAAGGACCAGCAAGGTAGAGAACCGCGACCGCTATTCCCAGGCGCTCATGATCGGCGGCATGATAGTGGCGGGGATCCTGGTGGGCACCAACCTGATGTTTAGTACGCTTGGAAGAATATCGTCCGGCGTGCCCCTGCAAGTCGTGGGGTTGGTCATCATGGCTGTGGGCATCGCCGTGCGGGTGACGGCCATCCGGCAGTTGGGGCGCTTCCATACGCCCAACGTGGCGATCTTGGCGGGCCATCAACTGATGGATACGGGCCTGTACCGGCATGTTCGCCATCCGAGCTATCTGGGCGTGCTGATCGACCTTCTGGGCTTCAGCCTTGCGCTGGGCAACTGGCTCAGCCTCATCGCTATCATGGGCATCTTGCCCTTGTTCTACCTCATACGCATCCACGAAGAAGAGACGGCGCTCGCGGATGCCCTGGGCGACCGTTACCGAGCGTACTGTCGGCGTACCCGGCGCTTAATCCCCGGAGTCTATTGAGTTCGCGAACGCAGCGCAGCCCGGGGAGCGCCGAATGAGGCGGATCCACGGACGGTTGCCGTCGACGGCAACCTTTGGGAATCGGCTCCCGGCCCCTTCATCCGTCCCGGTTGTATTGTGAAGAGGCTTTAACGGGTAAGCAAAGAGTTCCTAGAGTGCGCGAAGCGCGCAGCTTTGCGAGGAGGCGATCCGTATGACCCTTTTAATCCACGTCGTCATCGTTCTGATCATCGTTGGCGTCTTGCTGTGGATGATTAATAACTTCTTGCCGATGGCATCTTCGATTAAATCGATCTTGAATTTCATCGTGGTTATCGCCGTGATCTTGTGGTTGCTCCAGGTGTTCGGCATTTGGAACTTCAGGAGCTGGCACGGTTAGAACCTGGCGCATCTGGACCGGCGAACGCACGAGATGGGACGCGCAACCAGTGTGCGGCCCATCTCGCTACCCCGCCGCGCAGATCGCGCTACTTCTTCGCCGATTTGCTCTTCTTTGGCGTCCACGTGAGCGGCTTCATGATCGCGGCCAGCATGTTGGGTTTGCCTTTGATGCGAACCAAGTGCGGGTAGAGCATGCCGCCGGTATAGTTCACGACGTAGGTGTTGAACCAGCCGTTCTGGTGGATGAGCAACGTCATCGGCGTACGCTTTTTCTGGGCTTGCTTCATCATGTACGAGAAGACTGCCGGGCTAAATGTTTGCCCGTTGATCGCTTCGATCGTCATATGCGGCGCGAGGCCGGCTTTCCAGGCAGCCGACCCGCGGCGAACGTCGTAGATCGTCCCGCCGCCGGAGAGCCGTACGCCGAGCGAATACCACGCCGGGATCGAATGGCTGAGTGCCGACGCAGCCGACATGAACGGATTCGGCTTGTTCGTGTACACGATCTTCCAGCCGGCACGCGTGATGGGATTGGGCGGGTGTTGGGTGATCGAGTAGACGTATTTTTGAAAGAACGCATGCCAATGGTAGGGGACGACTTCATTGAGTAAGTGTTCGATGTCGCCGCGCGTATAGGTGATGGTGTTTGGCGCGGACGTTCCTCCGGCATACAGGTGAAGGAAGGTGTCGAGCGACTTCTTCCCGTCGGTCTTGGCGCGGATGATCGTATCGACGTCGAGCCACATCAGCTCACCCTCGGTGTAGAAGTCGCCTGCCGTCCGTCGCAGCGACGGGTAATCGCCGCGGACTTGATAGAGGTATGGGGCGGCAGTGGTGAGATCGATGAGCGGCGTGCGATAGCGTCCGGGCTCATTATCCATCGCAGCATACAAGGTTGCCAGATACTGCGGATACGCAGATGGCTTGCGTATGCCTGCGCGGAACGAGATCAGGTCGCCCAGGTATTGATTCATGCCCTCGTACACCCAGAGGAGATCGGTCTGCATCGGAACCTGGAAGTTGGGTGTCGTGAGATCTGCCGGGCGGCGATACTTGCCGTTCCAGGAATGCGAGAACTCGTGCGTGAGCAGATCGCCGGCAACATACTGCCATTGTGGATTCGTCATGAAGGTCGCCGGTGCTCGATCGTCGCTGGATGAGTGGTGTTCGATGCCTTGGAAACCAATGGCATTACTCAGCGTGAGCAACGAGTGGTAATGGATCCAGTGGCGTCCACCGTACATGGCGATCGCCTCAGGCGCCACGTGTTTGTATTCGGCGATCAGCTTCTTCGGGAAGGCGAGATACTGCGGAGCGTCGGCAAATGCATCCAGCGTTTGTGACGCGCCGCCTTGTTTCCAGAGAACGATATGCCGGGCATAGCGGCCCATGTCCAGCGGCGAATCCACCAGCGTTGCCAAGGTGGTCTGCGAGAAGTCGATGCGGTTGCCGGTGCTCTTTGCAATCGGCAGGGCCGTGCCGTACTGCCAACCGGGCGGCAGCAGGATGCCGGCGTTGACGAAGACCTGGTGCGAGTTCGTGTCGTTCTGATAGAGGAGGTCGCGGTTCCAGTTCACGATGGCTAGGTTGGCATCGGCCATCGTGTCGCCTGGGGCGTTCAGGAGAACGTGGAAGCGCACATGGAGGCGAGAGACACCTTGCGGAACGTTGACGTGGAAGGCATACATGTTGATCTTGTCGCGCCGCCAGGGAAGGACTTTGCCCTTCGCGCTGATGCGCAGGAGCGCGAGGTCGTTCAACGGTCCGGTTGGCCCATGCTCGCCTGGAATCCATTTGGGATAGACCAGGGTAAAGGGCCCGGGCCGCACGGGAATGCGCATATGGGTGACCATGATGCCGCGAGGCGCAAGGCGGGCATCGAGGAAGACCGTCATGGGGTTGTTTGTCGTCGAAAGCGAGGTCGCCGAGGCGTTCTCGGCGGCGAGGGCGGGTGCGCCCAACAGGACGAGCGCGCTTGCGCACGTCACCAGGAGCGAGCCGAGCCGACGTAGGTTCATGCAGGTACCTCGTGGGTTGCGGGTTTGGGGCCTCTGTTTGACTTTGCTAGGCGTGGTTCATTCCGCTGGGGAGCGCAACCCCGGGACGTCCTTGGTGGTCTCCTAGCCGTTGTGAGCCCTACACTCTTTTCGCCGATCTCGTTGCGGTCGGTGGCCTTTGACAACCGCATCGTGGTTTCGCCCATGTGCCAATACTCTGCCCACGCCGGCAGCGCCGGAGACTGGCATGTGGTCAACCTCGGGCACCTGGCCCTTGGGGGCCCGGGATTGGTCTTCTTCGAGGCGACGCACGTATCGGCCGAAGGGCGCATTACGCCGAACTGCTTAGGGCTCTACAACGACGAAAACGAGATTGCGATCGCGCGCGTCGTTCGTTTTCTGCGCGACTATACGCCGGTAAAGATCGGCATCCAACTGGCACACGCGGGGCGAAAGGGCGCGACGCTGCCGCCCTGGGAGGGCGGTGGCCCGGTGGGCGACGCCCGCACGTGGCAGACCGTTGCGCCGTCGGCGTTGCCGTATGACGACACCTGGCACACGCCCGTTGCCCTGGATGCGCGTGGGATGCAGAAGGTACGGGACGATTTCGTGGCCGCTGCCGGTCGAGCCGCTCGCCTTGGAATCGATGTGGTGGAGTTACACTTCGCTCACGGGTATCTGGCGCATCAGTTTCTCTCTCCGCTCTCCAACGTGCGAACCGACGAGTATGGCGGATCGCTGGAAAACCGCATGCGCTTTCCACTCGAACTCTTCGACGCGGTGCGTCGTGCGTGGCCCGGCACGAAGCCGCTTGGGGTCCGCGTCTCCGCCACGGATTACGTCGAAGGCGGTTGGACGCTCGAAGAGACCGTGGTCCTTGCCTCGCAGTTAGCCGTGCGTGGGTGCGACTTCGTCGACGTCTCCTCCGGGGGGCTCTCGCCGCTCCAAACGCTGACGCCGGAGCCCGGCTACCAAGTCGGGTTCTCCCGCGCGGTGCGCGAGGCGACGGGCATTGCGACCATCGCGGTGGGGTTGATCGTCGATCCCCTCCACGCGGAACGCATCGTGGCCGACGGCGATGCGGATTTCGTTGCGCTGGCCAGAGGGTTCTTGCGCGATCCACGCTGGGGGTGGAATGCCGCCGATGCGCTCGGCGCGCAGGCGTTCTGCCCGCCCCAGTATCGGCGAGCCTACACGCGTATGCCGAAGCCGAATCCCAGGTAGTGTGACGGGCCAAGCTCCGTCACCGTCCGTCCTAGCTCGGCATCGACCTCAAGCTGTGGGGTCAGCATGTACTGTACGCCGCCGTCCATGGCGAAGCGCGAGCCCCCGTTCGGGCGCACACGAGTGGCCCCATAGGCTTCAAGGTAGAGTTGCGTGCGCGCACCCAGGAGTTGCGTGATCACCGCCGAGGGGAGAAACGCCGTATAACGCGCTACGCTAGCGTCTACGTGTGTGCTGCTTAAGCGCGTGCCGCTGGCCGAGGTGAAGCCCAGCGTCTCTGCGATGCCGGTCGTGTTGCTCAAGGCGTAGGATGCATCGAGGTTCACCGTCTCGGTCGGGGCACCGATGGTAAACGCCGACGCGCCGGTCGGGAACGTCAGCAGTCCGTCGATTGCAAAGAGCGCCCGGCCGACGGGGCGTGATTGCAGTTTGAATCCGAGGCCGGAATCGAAGAATCCGCGTTGGATGGAACCGTTGGCGAGATGTCGGACTCCATAGGCTGGACCGATGAAATCGACTTCAAATCGGCGCGCGACACCGTAGCGAATGAACCCTTGCGGGTAGGTTGCGAAGGCGTATCGGCTGCCGGTTGAGATGGTGTTATCGTAGCCGAACTCTCCGACGATATCACCCGGCCGGACGGCGCACGTGGCATAGCCGATGGTTGGGCGATCGAGCGCTGCCAACAGGTTTGTATGCTTGGTCCCACAGGGGGCCGGCGTCGGCGGCGCGTGGGTGGGCGGGCGCACGGCAGCTCGCGCAGAGGAGTCTCCTGCTACCCACATTGTCGCGATGAGGACCAGCGCGATTGGCGTCTTGAATCTTGAGCGAAGATCTTTCACCGGCAGGTCAACCGCACTACCTACTCCAAGAGATGCATGTTCTCCCGGCGCCCGCCGGGTTTTGTACGTTCCTGGAGGTCATACCCACGTGAAGATCGTGGTGACAGTCAAACTCGTTCCCGATCCCAATGCCGAAAAGCGCATCGACCCCGTCGGCATGCGATTGGTTCGAAGCGGCGTCGAAACCGTGCTCAATCCCTATGACGAATATGCGCTGGAGGCCGCCTTGCAGCTCAGGGAGCGCCTTGGCGGCGACACGACGGTAACGGCGTTCAGCATGGTGCCGGAGAGCACAAAAGAGACATTGCGTAAGGCGTTGGCCATGGGCGTTGACGATGCGGTGATCTTGAGCGACGCGAGTCTAGCGGGCAGCGATACGTGGGCGACTGCGTATGCTATGGCGCAAGGACTCAAGAAAATCGGGTTCGATCTGGTCATCTGCGGCGGCCTCGCCGATGACGGCAGCACCGGAGGCGTTCCTGGAGCGCTCGCCGAGTACCTTGGCGTCCCGGGCTTGACCAATGCGCGTCACCTGGAGATCGTCGACGGCAAGCTGCACGCTCAGCGCGAGACCGACTCCGGCTATCAGGTCGTCAGCGGCGCGTTGCCGGCGTTGGTGAGCGTGACGATGGCGGTCGGCGAGCCTCGCTATCCGTCGCTCAAGGGCATCATGGGAGCCAAGAAAAAGAGTATCGCGACGATGGCGCCGGCAGATCTGGGCCTTGATCGTGCGGTCGGCAGTGATGGGGCGAAAACCGAGCTGCTCGCGATTGCGCCTCCGCCCGCTCGCGGCAGCGCCCGGGTTGTCGAAGCCGCCGATGGTCCCACCGGTGCAAAGATCATCTTTGATTTTCTGAAAGAGAAGAAACTCATCTGATGCGTAACGTCATCGTTTTTGTCGAACACACCGGCGATCATACGCGCAAGGTGACCTACGAGCTGGCCTGTGAGGCGCGCCGGTTGGCCGACGTGCTCGGCGGCAAGGCTCACGCCATCGTGCTCGGTTCCGGTGCGCCGGCGCTAGCCGAACGCTTGAAAGCCTATCCGCTCGATGTCATCGATGTCGCGGAGGATGCAGATGTCGACCGCTTTCTGATCGATCCCACGATCGATTACCTTGAAGCGCTGGCGCGCGAGCTCGGACCAAGCGCCATCTTGATTCCCAACACGATGTACGGCCGGGATATCGCCGGCCGCATCCTCGCACGGTTGGAGGCAGGGCTCGCAAGCGACGTGATCGACCTGAAGGTCGAGGGCGAGAATCTGCTCTGCGTCTCGCCGAAACTGGGTGGAACGACCATCGCGACCTGTACGTTTAAGAATACGGAGTATGCGGTTATCACCGTTCGTCCCAACGCCTTCGCGGTCGAGGCCGCCGGTGCCGGTGCTCAGATTGTGCAGCTCGGCAAGCCTGCCGGCAAGCAGTACGCTATGCTCGTTGAGAGCGTCGTCGAGGAATCGTCAGGAGAGTTGGGCCTTGAAGAAGCGTCGGTTGTGGTGAGCGGCGGTCGCGGACTCGGCGGCGCCCAGCCTTTCGAGACCCTGCTCAAGCCCTTGGCCGACGCCTTGGGCGGCGCCGTGGGGGCCTCGCGCGCGGCTGCCGACGCAGGCTGGGTCCCGTACAGTCTGCAGATCGGGCAGACGGGCAAGACCGTGAGCCCGAATCTCTACCTCGCGGTGGGGATCTCGGGCGCCATCCAACATAAGGTCGGCATGCGAACCTCCGGGACCATTGTGGCCATCAACAAGGACGCCGGCGCGCCGATCGCCGACTTCTCCGATCTCCTGGTGGTCGGCGATCTCTTCCAAATCGTGCCCGAGCTCACCAAACTGATAGGAACTGCCTCTTGAAACGTCCCCTTCTCGCCGGCGTCTTTGCGCTCGCGTTCTTCGCGGCGCTGCTGGCTTCTACGCCCACCGCTCAGGCGGGCCTCTTCGGGCTCGGCGCCAAGAAGGTGGCGACGCCTTCTCCCTCGCCCTCGGCAGAACCCACGGCGACTCCCGAACCACCGCAGATCGCCATTCCGCGTCTTCAGGCCAAGCTCAAGAAGAACCCTGACGACCAAGCGGCCATGGCGTCCTTGGCGGCCGAGTTCTTGCAGATCAACCGGCCCGACTACGCGCTGCCGATTACTCAGCGTCTGCTCAAGCTCGGTGATAAGACGGCACAGGTCTACTACTTTGACGGCATCGGCCAAGCCGCCATCGGGAACTTCCCGGCGGCAGCCGAGGACATGCAGAATGCCTCCGACCTCGACCCGACCAATGTGGGGATATTGGGGCAGCTCGCCGAGATGTATATGCGCTTGAATCGCCCCGCAGACGCCGTGCGCGTGGCAAAGCGCGCGGTGGTGTTCCACAAGAAGGACCCGCGAGCATACCTGGGACTCGGTAGCGTGTATGCTGCCGAGCAGCAGTATGCTAAAGCACGCGCGCAGTATCGGCTTGCGGCCAAGGTCGATCCGAAAGGTACGCAAAGTTACCTTCAAATCGCCGATACCTATGCTGCCCAGAACAACATCGATAAGGCGCTCGCGTCGGTCGATCAAGTGTTGCAGATCGCCCCGACCGACATACAGGCTCTGGTGTTTCGCGCTGACCTCTATGCGAAAGAACATGACGATGCGAAAGTATCGATTGCCTATGACGATGCGGTTGCGGCAGCAACATCCGATGGCCAGCGAGTGGCGATTCTGGTACGAAAAGCGCGCTATTTTGCGGCCGAGAAGAAGACGCAAACTGCGAGAGGCATCTTTTCGCAGATTGTCTCGCAGTACCCAAAGGTGGCCACCGGCTTTGTCGCCTTCGGTGACTACTATGCATCGCAGAACAATCTCATGAAGGCACAGCAAGAGTGGAGAGCCGCTCTCAACGTGAATAAGAACAGTGCTCCGGCGCTGTTACGCTTGGGGCAGTATGAACTTCAAAGCGGGCATGTGCCTCAAGCAGTTGGGTATCTCAATCGCTACGTTGCCGTCTCTCCCGATCCGCAGGGCTATGCGTTGCTCGGCCAGGCCTACACGCAGGCACACAACTATAAGAGCGCTAGGACAGCCTGCGGGAAGTCGTTTTCCCTGCAAGAGTCTCCCGATACGCTGGGCTGCATCGGCGGTGCGGATTTTGAGTTGCGTAAGTATAGCGAAGCAGCCAAGGTCTTCGATGCGCTCGACCGCGGAGCGCGAAGATTCCTGGAGAGCAATCCTCAGCTACTGTTCATTGCGGCGAAGAGCTACGCAAAGACCAATCAGCCGGCGAAGGCTCTGGGCACCTACCAGCGCGTCTTGCGTCGCATGCGCAAGGGGACGCCGGCGTACAAAGAAGTAGAAAACTATATCGCCAACCTGCGCAGGGCGATGGCGGCCAAGAAAAAGCCGTGAGGTAGATGCTCGTCGTCACTGACGATGCTTTCGGTGGCCATCTGCGCGGTAGCGGGCATGTGGAGTCTGCCGATCGAGTGGTGGCGGTGACTGCCGGGCTGCGCTCTCGCCGGTTGCTCGATGATGTTCTCTCCGCTCGGCGCGCCGGCGACGCAGAGCTCATGCGTGTGCATACCGCTGCCTACCTTGCGCTCATCGAAGCAGAGACGGAACGGCTGTGCCATCAGGCCGGCGATCCGCGCTTTGCGATGCTCTCGACCGGAGACGTCGTTATTGGGAGTGCCTCCTACGAGGTCGCGCGACGCGCTGCAGGTGGCGCGATCTTGGCCATGGAGCAGGCCGTGGAGTGGGCCAAGGCCACCTTTGCCCTCGTGCGTCCGCCGGGCCATCACGCCGAGCAAGCCCGAGGCATGGGATTCTGTTTGATCAATAACGCGCTCGTTGCGGCGCGGGCGTATTTGGCGACCTACGGCGGGCGCGTGTTGATCGCCGACTTCGACTATCATCATGGCAATGGGATCCAAGCCGGGGTCGGGAACGGGGTCTCCTACGTTTCGACCCATGCGTGGCCGGCCTATCCCGGCACCGGGAGCGCGACGCAGAGCGCGCTTCTGCCCGAAGGCGATGTGCTGGTAAACGTACCGCTTTCGTCGGGTGGGCTTTCGACGGAAGCCTTCGTTGCAATTTGGGCGCGACTGCTGCCTCGCGTCGCGTCGTACGTGCGTCCGAACCTGATCCTGGTGAGCGCCGGTTTCGATTATGTGGCCGGAGATCCCGTCGGGGATCTCGGCATCGACGTCGGCGCAGCCGGCATGCTTGCCGCAGGCATCGCCGAGGTTGCGCAACGCTACTGCGATGGGCGCACCGCGTACATCTTGGAGGGCGGGTATAGCATCCCCGCCCTGATCGATTCGGTCGCCGGGGTTATGGCGGCGATCGACGGACGGATGAGTCCGGTGAGCGGTGCAGAGTGGGCGGCGGTGCCGGCCTCGATGCGCCGCGTATTGGAGCGACTGGATGCCATGCTTGGGGCGGCCGGTTCGAGCTAGATAGAGGCGGCGATTCTCGCGAGCTCGTCGATAGGAAGCGCGCCCACCAGGGCTAGGTGTAAGGGCCCCTTCCGCCATGAGAGCAGGGTCGTCGAACCACGTTCGGCGTAGAGACCGAGATGTGACCCAACGCGGATCGATCGCGGATTGAGGCGCCGTAGGTCGACCGCAGCGTTGCGCGCATTTTCATAGAGCGAGACGGTGCGGATGCCGTCGGAGTAGAGCACGTCGAGTGTGCGAATCCCGTCGATGCTCGCGATTCCGGCAGTGATTGGCTCAAAACCGTCGGGCAGATAGCGCGGGCTGCGGGCGGTGAATCCCGCATGGCCGGCCACACGCGCAACGTTCGGCGATGGCGGTCCGTAGTTGGGGCCATCTACCTGCGGCATGCCGCGAGGAACGGTAAAGAGCGCTTTTGGGACGCTATGTTCGTAGCGCAGCATTTCGAAGCGCGTGGACGAGATCAGGGATCCGTCGGGGCCGTAGCGTTCGCTCTCAAGCACGAGATGGGTTTGTGTGTCGACGAAAACACGCATGGCGGTCTGATCCGTAAAGCGATTGACGAGCAACAGGACGTTTGCCAAACGCCCTACGAGTCGTTGTTGCGGTGCGCTGACCAGGCGATAGTTCTTGGCCATCAATGCGAGATCGTCGGCATCGGGCGTGACATCGGAATCGTTGCTGCGCTTGGTGAAGACGATCCGATTGCGGTGGACATCGACCGCGTAACGCAGCTTGCCGCGTACGATCACGGTGTCGCCGTAGAGGGAACGCGGTGCGAGGTACCAGCGTCGCGTGAGGTCCGGTGCGCGGTGCTCGACGCGATAGACCGCCACTCGGGAGCTGGCTTGGCCGACCTCCATCGTCTGGACCTCGCCTGAGTACGAGAGATGCGCGGGTGCGCTCAGCGCCTGCCGTAAGGCCGAAAAGTCGAGGTTCTTCGGAGCCATCGCACTTGCCGATCCTCCCGCAAGCGCTCCGATGAGGCACGTGGCGCCTATGAGAGCGTACGCCCTAGCGCGATGCATCGGCTATCCGATTTGCCGAGGGTCCCAACGTATAGGTTTGCACGCGGCTGAGCCGGCGATGCTCCAAGACGCTGGGCAGCGCGTTGCCTTGTGAGAACGGCAGCACGTGTGCCATGGCGGCATGATCTGAGAGGAGCGCCGTAGCGTTCAGCGTCGGTGCGGGGGCGAGCGCCGGTCGCCAGGGTTGCACGAGCAGGGCGAGGAGCAGCACGGCGACCGCCAGAGGAACGGCGAAGGCCGGGCGCAACACGCTACGCAGACGGAGGAGAAACGGGGGGCGTGTCGCCGCCGCTTCGATGACGCTGCGGACGGATGCGACCACACCCTGCGGCATGGGCCGTTCGGTCTGCCGGGCATACTCGTGGAGCAACTCGCTCAAGCGAACTTGCTCGTCCTGTTCGCAACGGCAGGTAGCGCACTCGGCCACGTGAGCGTAGGCGCGGGCGTCTTCCTCCGGCGCGAGTTCGCCGCGAAGATAGTCGAGCAGTTGTTCCGGTGAAAGGTGTTCTTCGTTCATGATGCGCTCTGTCTGTAAAGCTGGACGAGGCGACGCAGTTGATGCCGGGCACGATGTAAGCGCGACCTGACGGTTCCGATTGAGCAGCCCACGATGTCGGCGACCTCCTGGTAGCTGTACTCGTCAATGTCCGCGAGGATGACAACCTGCCGTTGTTCGGGGGCAAGGCCGGCGAGCGCTCGTGAAACCGGTTCGCTCAGGCTCCGCTCCACATACTCCTCGATGGGTGATGTGGCGAGCGGCCGGTCGCCTCCGTACTCTTGCGGGGCGTTATCCTCGGGGATCTCTTCCTGATAACGTCCTTTGCGTCGCCGAAGTTCGTCCCGGTAGATATTTGTGACGATACGGTAGATCCAGGCCAGGAAAGAGGTCCCAGGCTGGAAGCTACGCCAAGCGCGATAGACCCGCAGGAAGGCCTCTTGGGTCATGTCTCGAGCGTCTGCCTCATTGCTCGTCAGGCGGTAGGCGAAGTTATAGACCGACGCCCCATAGTCGGCCATGGCCTTCTCCAGGAAGGCCTGCTGCTCCGGGGTCGGTGCCTCGATCGGCTTGCGCGGTGTTCCCATGCCCACCCATCTCGTTAGCCTCGCGGCGTCTGGAGGCCTCCGGTTAAGCGTTCTCCCGGAACCTTCGCCACCTCAGCCGCCGGCCGGAGCGCGGATGGTCGCAACCAGCATCCAGAAGCCGAGCACGACGACGGTGAGAGAGATCGCGATCGTGATCGTATTGCCGAGCCAGGTATTGCGCGCTCGGGGTAGGACCTTGGGATCGTTGATCAGCACCAGCAAGAAGCCCAGCACGATCGGCAAGACGAATCCGTTGAAGGCTTCCACGTAGACCGTCAACTGGATCAAAGGGAGTCCCGGAATCAAGACGAGCGCGGCCGTGCCGACGATGCCAAGCGCATAGAGCCCATAGAAGCGCTTGGCGCCGAGCACCGGCATCTCGAGCGAACACGGCCAGCCGAAGGCTTCGCCGAATGCCCAGGAGGTTGCAAGTGAAACCACGAGTGCTCCGAGCATCGATGCGCCGATGAGCGCAACGCCGAAAGCGACCCCGGCGAATCTGCCGGCGAGCGGAATGAGCGCCAGCGCTGCGTGAGCCGCGTCGATAACTGCGATGCGATGGACGTAGAGCGTTGCGGCCGTCATGACGATGATTGCGATCATGATGATCTGCGTCGCCACGGATCCGATCGCGGTATCCAGACGCGCAAAGGGCAGATCGCGCTCACGCAGTTTCTTCTCGACGGTCGCACTCTGCTGATAAAAGATCATCCAGGGCATGATCACCGCGCCGATGTTTGATGCAACGAGCAGAAGATAACTTTGGTTGCCGAGGGGCTGCGATCCGAGGATGCCCTGATGGAGGATTGCTCCGAGGTTCGGGTGCGCCGCGATGGCCGCCGGGATGAAGAGGAGTTCGACGCTGCACAGCGCAAGCGCCGCGTACTCCGCTCGCTTGTACTTGCCGCTCGCCACAATCAAGAGGAGTGCGATCGCGGCAGCGATGACCAGTGGCTGCGGATTGATTCCGAAGATGAGAGCGGCGCCCGCAATCCCTGCAAACTCGGTCACGAGCGCTGCGAGATTAGTGAGGAGCATCGTCCCCAGCGACACCCATGCCCATCCGATGCCGTAGCGCTCGCGGATCAACTGCGCGTGGCCCTTGCCGGTGTAGATGCCGAGGCGTACGGTCATCTCTTGGATGACGTAGAGCGGAACGATGAGCAGCAGTTGGAGCAGGATGAGCTTCATGCCGTACTGCGCGCCCGAGACCGCAGCGGTGGTGATGCTCCCCGCCTCGGTGTCGGCGAAGGTGACGATCAGCCCCGGACCCACGACCGCTAGGAAGCGCAGCAGCCAGACCCAAGGCGCGGCGCCCCGGGGGCGTACAGGTGGCTGCACCCCCACAGTGGGAAGCGTATCCGGTTCTTCGGGAAGCCTAACTTTCATCCGTGGTTCGGCGAACTTCAGGGCAACCCGGCTGGAACCTGCTGCGTTGGTTCCAGCGCGTTGGCGCTACTCGCCGGGTGGGAAGGCGTAGTTGGGTGGTGGGATGATCGGCTTACCGACCTCGAGGACGATCTGCTGGTGCGCGAGCAACGGAATCTTGCTCAGCTTGCCGGTATAGAGGGCGCCGTTGACGTAGGCGGTCACTGGGCCCTTAAAGCCGCCGATATTCGTACGACTGAGCGGTTCACCCCAGATGGCGAAGAAGTCCCCCAGGACATACTTGCCGAGTTTGGGCGCTTCGACGTGGATGACGCCGCTTGCATCGTGTGTATGGATCCAGTAGAGGCAGCCGCCGGTTGGCGTCGGGGCCATCCCAAGGTAGCGCGGAATGCGAATCTGGACCCCGTTGTCGTAGAGCGCGAGGTGGGTGTGGATGTGCAGGTAGACATACATTCCGGAGCCGCATTTGATTCCGTCAACCGGTTGGCCGAGCCCGCCCGTGGGGCGCTCGCCGCGCGGGAACACCTTCTTGCCGAGCATTTCGCCGATGGTCAATTGAATCGGCTTCTGCGAGGCATTGGGGCCGGGAGTCGGCGTGGCGTAGGCGGCGACGAGGCGACGGGTCTGCACCCAGCGGTTCACCCCAAATCCGGCGAAGATCAGCACCATGACGACCCCAAATCCGATGTAGATCGGCAGCATGGGATCGCGGCGACGTGGCTCATTGGGACTAGCGCCGCCGCGATGTCGGCGGCGTCGTTCGGACCGAGATGGTTGACTCATGGGCTCCTTCGTTCGAGGCAGAGTGCGATGGGTGCGTCGGCCGGGTCGAGACGCTTGTCAGGTACGAGATACTGCGTAACGTAATCGTGGACGGTGTCGTCGAGGCTCGCAATGGGTTGACGGTAACCGCTTGCCAGCAGCTTGTCGATCGTGGCACACGTCACGTATTGATACTTGCCGCGCAGGGCATCGGGCATCTCGATGAAGTCGATGCGCTCGGGCAGGTTGAGGCTGCGGAAGATCGGGCGAACCAAATCGAGCCAGGTCTGCGCGCGTCCCGCACCGACGTTGACCAGGCCGCACGTATCGGACTCAAGCAGGTGGAGCGTCATCTCCGCCGCGTCCTTAACGTAGAGGAAGTCCCGTCGTTGCTCGCCGTCGGAAAACTCTGGGCGATAACTCTTGAAGAGCGCGACTCGTCCGGTCGCTTGGATCTGTTCGTATGCCTTCTGAACGACGCTACGCATATCGCCTTTATGCGATTCGTTCGGGCCGAAGATATTGAAGTATTTCACGCCGCATAGACGATCGAGGATCCCGTTGTCCGCCGCATAGAGGTCGAAGCGGTGCTTCGAGTACGCGTAGGCGTTGAGCGGCCGCAGCGTATCCAGGGCGCAAGAGTCGGAGAGATCCGTCTCCATCGCGCCATAGGTTGCGGCGGAGGAAGCGTAGAGGAGGCGCACATCGGCAGCGACGCACCAGTGCGCGACATGTTTGGTGTAGGCGTAGTTGTTGCGCATCAGAAACCCGGCATCGCGTTCGGTGGTCGCAGAACACGCGCCGAGATGGACCACCGCGCAGACGCCGTCAAACGACCTGGGTTGCTCAAGCAAGCGGTGCTCGAAGTCATCGGCATCGAGATAGTCGGCATAGCGTAGCGGCACGAGGTTGCGCCACTTTTCGCCGATGTCGAGGCGGTCGACGACCAGGATATCGTCGATGCCGCGCCGGTTCAGCGCCCAGATCACGGCGCTGCCGATGAGGCCTGCGCCGCCGGTGACGATCAGGCGGCCACGGGAGAGATCGTGCATAGGTCGGCCAGGAGATTATCCGCGTCGCTCTGCAAACCCCGCCCCTGCGCGGCGTTAGCCGCCGAAATACCCTGGGAGTATCCGGCGGCGGCTGGTCGCGGGATTGCCGGCCGGCAGAGCCGGGTCCGTGGTGACGACGATGACGCCGGACATCGCCGCGTAACCGTCGGCGTGTGCACGTTTGACGGCAGTCACTCCCTTCCCGAAGGTCGGCAGAAGCTTGGCATGGACGGAGCAGTAGTATGCGTAGAAACCGGGTTTGGCGAAGCTCACGCGATAGGTTGAGACGGGGTGCCCGGGACCCGGGGTGCCTTGGACGACGCCGTTGATGCCGTAGGCGGGCGTGTGGCCGGTGACCGGATTGAAGCCGACGATGGTGTGCATGCCGGTGTCTTCGTTCACGAAGATGACGGGTTGGCCCGGGCGTACTGCGACGACCGACTCGAGAAACTCATTGGCGCCGTTCATGTGGACGTAGACCGGTGCATCGTGCGTGACTGCGGTAGCATGGGCGCGCACGAGAAAGAACGCGGTGCCCAGGAGCGCCACCCCGACGATCAGCGCAATCGCCGGAAAGAAACCTCGTCTAGACATCATCGGCCTCCGTCGTCCGTCCGGGGGGCGAGTCGGCCGTATCTTTCACTTTAAAGGCATGATCGTGCAGATGCATGGGATGATCCATGCTGCTGGTGTTCGTAAATTTCACGAGGACCTTATTCCCACTTTGGACATCGAGCGGGCGCACGTGCGGCAAGGAAGGACCAGCCTTTAATTTCTTTTTCCTCGCCAATCGCCTCCGGCTCGGTGCGGACCGGGGGAAAGGCGCCGGCCGCGTCCAAGAGAGGGGGCCCGCCGCTTGCCTTTGCGATGCATGATGAATAGCCGTTTGCCTATCGAAAATGCCGACACCGTTAGCCTGGTCTGCGCGCTCCTGGCGCGCTTCCCGGAGTTGACCTCGATTCGCTCGTTACTCGGCGAGGGGACCCTCCGCTTGACCTTCGCCGTCAAGCAACGGCTGGACCGGGCGGCGCAGGCGCTCCTGGCTGAGGCGATCGACGATCATGCCTCCGGCTTCCATGCGCTCTCGCGCGGCGAGTACGGCACCTTACGGGTCGACTGCGAGAGCGACCGAGGGATGACCTTCGTCCACGTGACGCGCGACCGGCAGACCTTCTGCAAAGAAGAGCTCGACCTCATGGCGGCGTTCTTCGCAGAACGCTTCGGGGAGGCGCTTGTGCGCACGCCGGTGGAACCGGACCGCTTTGAGGAAGACATCGCTGCCGCCGACGAGGCGGCGAGTTACGCGGTTGAGGCCCTGCGCGACCCGACGCAATCCAAGAGCCTGGTCGGCTTTCGGGAAGAGTCGCATGTCTTAGTCTACTTCCTCAAATCACGCAAGAAAGCAAAGGCGTCGACTCGCCGCTAAGCACGACGAACCTGCTGCTGATCGGAGACGTGGTTGGTTCGCCCGGTCGCGAAGCGTTGGCTCGCTGCCTGCCGCTCGCCCGCGAGCAGCACGGCATCGATGCCTGCATTGCGAACGGCGAAAATGCTGCCGGGGGCTTCGGCCTGACCGTGCCGACCGCGCAAGAGATGTTCGCAACCGGCGTGGACTTCATCACGAGCGGCAATCACATCTTCGATAAGCGCGATATCCGCGCGTATCTCGAAAGCTCCGATCGCGTACTGCGCCCCGCCAACTATCCGCCGACCGCGCCCGGTCGCGGCTACGGATTCCTCGACGTCAACGGCGTGACGATCGGCGTCTTGAATCTCATGGGGCGCACGTTCATGCCGCCGGTCGACGACCCGTTTCGATGCGCGCAGGAGGCGGTATCGCACCTGCGGGACCGGACGCCGATCATCGCGGTTGATATACATGCCGAAGCCACCTCCGAGAAGGTCGCCTTGGGGCGATTCCTCGACGGGCGCATCTCGGTTCTGTATGGTACCCATACGCACGTGCAGACCGCCGACGAACAGATTCTCCCCGGAGGATCGGGCTATGTGACCGATGTCGGAATGACCGGCGCCAGCGACGGGGTGATCGGAATGGAGGCGGACGCCGTGCTGGAGCGGTTCACGAGTGGGGTCTCGGAACGCTTCTCGGTTCAGAAGGGCGGAACCAAACAGTTCTGTGCTGTGGTCGTGAGAATCAACGTCGCAACGGGTAAAGCGACCGAGATGAAGCGCATCTTTCTTCGAGGCATTGCATGACTATCGATACCATCACCACCGCCACCGCCGACACCACCACCATTGAGAAGCCGATCCTCTTGACGCTCAAAGTCTCGGCGAAAAGCAACCCCAACGCCGTCGCCGGTGCCCTAGCGGCGGTTATGCGGGAGCGTGACACTGCGGAGATCCAAGCCGTCGGGGCCGCTGCGGTCAATCAAGCGGTGAAGTCGATCGCCATCGCGCGCAGCTACTTGAAGGATGAAGGGATCGACATGGTCTGTGTCCCGGCATTCATGACGATCCAGATCGGCGAAGAACGTCGCACCGGGATCTCCCTTGCAGTGGAACGCCGTAAGGCGTGATTGTCGACTTCCACAGCCATACAGCGGCCAGTGACGGGAGCCTGACCGCCCAAGAGCTCGCCGATTTTATGGGGGAACGGCAGGTCGCGGTCTTTTCGATCTCCGATCACGATACGCTGGCCGCCTACGGATCGTTTGAGGTGCCCGCCGGGTCCCGAGTGGTGACCGGGGTCGAGATCAACACAAGCTGGCGCGATAACGAAGTCCATATCCTCGGGTATCGCTTGCCGCTCGGGCCGTCGCCGCTCGATGCTCTGCTCGCTGCGAATCGTCGGGCTCGGCGAGGCCGGGTGGCTCGCATGGTGCGCCGGTTGCGGGAGGCCGGCTACGGGATCAGCGAAGCGGATGTCGAGCGAGAAGCGGTCGGCGCGCAGGCATTCGGGCGCCCTCACATCGGCAAGGCGCTCGTGCGCCTCGGGATCGCAAGCGACATCGAGTCCGCGTTTCGGAACTTCTTGCGACGAGGGAAACCCGGCTACGAGCCGAGCACCCACGTGACCCCGGCGCAGGCGATCGAAGCGATCCACGCGAGCGACGGGCTTGCCGTTCTGGCGCATCCCGGCCGGTTGAAGGATCGTGCGATCATCGACGAACTCGCGGCCGGAGGCCTCGACGGATTAGAGGCGTTCTACCCTTCGCACGTACGCGAAGACGTCGATGCGTTTCGTGCGCTTGCCGATCGGTATGGATTGTTGCTGACCGGCGGCGCCGACTTTCACGATATCCGCTACCATACGAGCGGCGTCGGGATGGAGGTTGGCGATGCCCAGATCGCGCCGTTCCTACGGGCCGTCGGCGTTGCGTAGGGCAAGCGCGGTTCGGATGCGCTCGAGCAGGGCGTCCGCATCGCCCTCGTAGCCTGCCAGCGCGGCTTCCTGCGAGCGCACGATCGCGGCATTGCGCAGGAACCGATGATTGATTCGCACGTTATAGGCGCACGCGGCCAGCGCCGCGCGCGCAAACTCGCCGGCGGTGCCGAGGTCGCTTTCCAGGTTGCGGTTTTCCAGGCCCAGCGCTTGCACGACCAGTCGCAGAACATGCAGGGCCAGCCGTGCCGCTCCAAGCGGTTCACGTGCAGCCTCGATGAGCGCCGATTGGATGGCGGCACGGCGCGCCGATTGTTGCTCGGCGTCGGTGCGGGGAAGCGCTTGCGCCGAGACGACCGCGCCGAAGGCGACTTCATCCCGAACGCGGGCCGCGAGCAACTCCAGACGCAAGCGCTCGGCCTGCTCGATGAGTTGCGTTGCGAGTTGCCGCGCGGGTTGCGCCGTGCTGGGGCTTTGGGCACAGATGCGCGCAACCATCGCGACCAGTGCCGCGCCCATGGCCGCGACTAACGTCGCAGCGCTGCCGCCCCCGGGGGTGGGCTCGAGCGATGCAAGCCGTACAAGGTAGTCATCGAGCGTCTCCATCGTCTCCTAGCTTCGGGCGGCGGAAGAGTTGCTCCCCGTGACGAAGGGTCAGACGGGGCTTTGCCGCCCATACTCCATCAGCCCGTAGTGAGGAAAACATGGTGCCCGTCATGGATACCGCCGCCATCGGCGACGTTAAGGATCGCAGCCTGGCCGGCGCAGGCCGCTCGCGCATTGCCTGGGCCGGCGCCTACATGCCGGTTTTGGCAGGCATCCGCGAGCGCTTCGCGCGCGAGAAGCCGCTGGCAGGCGTTCGGATCGGTGCATGCTTGCACGTGACGACCGAGACGGCGAACTTGGTCCTGGCACTGCAAGCTGCCGGCGCGCAGATCGCGCTCTGTGCGAGCAATCCGCTCTCAACCCAAGACGATGTGGCTGCGGCGCTGTGCGCGTCCGGCATCCCGACCTTCGCGATCAAGGGTGAAGATAATCAGACGTACTACCGCCACATCGAAGCGGTGATCGCAAGCAAGCCGCAGGTCTCGATGGATGACGGTTGCGACTTAGTGACGACGATCTTTACGAAGCATCGCGAGTTGCTGGCAGAGATGATCGGCGGCTGCGAGGAGACGACGACCGGGGTTATTCGCTTGAAGGCGATGCAGAGGGACGGCGTGCTGCCCTATCCGGTCGTTGCGGTGAACAACGCGCTGACCAAACACATGTTCGACAATCGCTACGGTACCGGTCAGTCGACGCTGGACGGTATCATTCGCGCGACGAACGTGTTGCTTGCCGGCCGCACGGTGGTGGTCCTGGGCTACGGCTGGTGCGGTCGTGGTATCGCATCGCGTGCGGCAGGCATGGGTGCGCACGTCATCGTTACGGAAGTCGATCCGCGCAAGGCGATTGAAGCGGTGATGGACGGCTATCGCGTGATGCCGATGAGCGAAGCCGTGAAGCAAGGTGACGTCTTTGTGACGGTCACCGGCAACTATCACGTCGTGCGGGAAGAGCATTTCGCGGCGATGAAAGACGGCGCGATCGTCTGCAACTCAGGGCATTTCAACGATGAACTCGATCTCGAATCGATTGCTCGCATTGCCGTGACCTGCACCGAACCACGGGCGTTCGTGAAGCAGTACGAGCTCTCCGGCGGGCGCAAGGTCTGCGTGTTGGCCGACGGGCGCCTCATCAATCTCTCTGCAGCCGAGGGGCATCCGGCCTCGGTGATGGATATGTCCTTCGCAAATCAGGCTTTATCGACGGAGTATCTGGTGAAGGAGCATACGTCGCTGGAGAAACGCGTCTACGACGTTCCCGAATCCATCGACGAAGAAGTCGCAAAATTGAAACTCGCGTCGATGGAAGTGGCCATCGATACGCTAACCCCCGAACAAGCGAAGTACATGGCATCGTGGTCTGAAGGAACCTGATTCACGTAGCGCTTGCACCAATTTGTGCCGGTGGCGTCAAGCCGGCTCACACTCCGTAAGAAGATAGGAATATGTGATGGCATACCGTCGGTTCTTCACCAGCGAATCGGTCACGGAAGGTCACCCTGACAAGATGGCCGATCAGATATCGGACGCGGTCTTAGATGCGATTCTCAAGGATGATCCCTATGGCCGCGTGGCCGTCGAGACGTTCGCCATTACCGGCCAGATTCACGTTGCCGGAGAGGTGACGACCAAGACCTATATCGATATCCCGCGCATCGTCCGCGAGACGATCCGGGAGATCGGGTATACGCGTTCGAGCGTCGGGTTCGACGCGGAGACCTGCGGTGTGAGCGTCTCGATCGACGAGCAGTCTTCGGACATCGCGATGGGCGTCGATAGATCGCTGGAGGTCAAGGCCGGCCAACATGCCGACGATGAATTTGAACTGGGCGGTGCCGGCGATCAAGGCATGATGTTCGGTTATGCTTGCCGCGAGACGGACGAGTTGATGCCGTTGCCGATCACGCTCGCGCATAACTTGACCAAGCATCTTTCGGCGATGCGCAAGAATGGGGATATCCCGTACCTGCGCCCGGACGGCAAGAGCCAAGTCACCGTCGAGTATGACGGGGATCAGCCCAAGCGCGTCGATGCGATCGTGATTTCGACGCAGCACGACCCGGAGATCCCGCTGGACGTAATTCGCCATGAGGTCACCGAGAAGGTGATCAACCATGTGATCCCCCGTTCGCTGCGCGATGCCGACACGCGCGTCTACGTCAATCCCACCGGCCGGTTTGTGATCGGTGGCCCCAAGGGCGATGCGGGCTTGACCGGGCGAAAGATCATCGCCGATACCTATGGCGGGATGGCTCGTCACGGCGGCGGAGCCTTCTCGGGCAAGGATCCGACCAAGGTAGATCGCTCGGCGGCCTATGCGGCGCGTCATGTGGCCAAGAACGTCGTCGCTGCGGGCTTGGCGGATCGCTGCGAGGTGCAGGTGGCCTATGCGATCGGCGTCGCGCGCCCGATGAGCGTTATGGTGGAGACCTTCGGCACGGCCAAGATTCCCGAAGAGCAGATCACCAGGGCGGTTCTGGCGACCTTCGATCTGCGTCCCGCGGCGATCATCGCCCATCTCGACCTGCGCCGGCCCATCTACAAACAGGTTGCCTCGTACGGGCACTTCGGTCGCCGTGAGCTCGACCTCCCATGGGAGCGCTTGAACAAGGTCGAGGCCCTGCGGGCCGCCACCGGTTTCACGGGAGAGGCGCTGCGCGTCCCAAACTTTGCGGGATAGAGTTGGAACTCGTCGCACTCGTGGGTCGTTGAGCCAAGCGTAGGGTATCTTCTCTTCAGGGCCACTGAGGTCAGAAACCAACGGAAGGACGCACTCACGTATGTTAAAGCTCCGAATCCCAGCAGCGATCCTCGCGATCGCACTTCTCTCGACCGCCGCTGCCTCGGCGCAGTCGGTACTGACGCTCTACAAGGGCGCGCAGATTACGGCGCAGATGAACAACACCATCTCCACCGGCTCGGCGCACGTCGGCGATCAGTTTACGATGAATGTCGTTCCGCCGTATCCGAGCGGCAATCCGGCCTACGCCGGTGCGACGGTCACGGGCCAGGTAGTCAAGGTTATTCCTGCCGGGCAGGGTCGTAAGCCGGTGCTGCAGCTCCAGTTCGAAAGCCTGCGCTTATCGGACGGCACGATCGTCGGCATCAACGCGAGCATGGCGTCGACCCCGGTCAATCAGAAGCAAGAGCTTCGCAACGGCGGCCGCGTCGCGTTGACGACCGTCGGCGGCATGATTCTGGGCAACATCATCGGCAAGACCATCTTCCACACCGGCGGCGGTGGCCTGCTGGGCGCAGCCGGCGGCTTCCTCTACGGCTACAATATGAAATCCAACGTCCAGTTGCCGGCCGGCTCCATGGTCACGCTGAACATGAATCGCACCGTGGTGATCCGGCGCCAAGCGAGCCGGCCCTACTAGAAGCCTCCTCTAGCGCGGACTGCCGTCCACCGCTCGCACGGCCCGCCTCCGGCACAAGGAGGTCGGGCCGTGCCGTCTAAAAGGCGTTCGTTCGTTCCGGATTAGCTCAGTTGGTAGAGCAGCTGACTGTTAATCAGCGGGTCGCTGGTTCGAGTCCAGCATCCGGAGCCACTTAAAAGCCCGTCAAACCGAGCGTTTGGCGGGTTTTGTGTTTTCTAGGAATTGGCCTTGAGGGGAGTTTTTTGGGGTTCATGGCTTCACGGAATGGCTCCCCGTCGCATAGCGAAGGCGTACTAGACGTGCTAGGCGCGTACCGGGCATGCGCAGAAGTGCTATTCTCGCTAAGCGAGATGAGGAGGATCCAAACCAACACGATCCGAGGTCGAAAAGCTCGGCCATGTGTCGGCCATGTGGAGGATATCTCGGTTACGACCAGCTAAAGATTAGCCCCATGGGGACTAGTCGCACGGCGGGCGCATGGCGCCATCGGCCCCGGTCAGCGGACACATCGACCGCCGCTCGACGCCGAAGTTATCCGATTTAGGAGCCACCGAACATGAAGCACACTCTCGCCTTAGCGATCGCCGCTGTGGCTGTCCTCGCCGCAACGGCATGCAGTAGTACCGGTACGTCACCCAATCCGCTGCCGACGGCGACCCCGATCCCTCAGTATGTGTACGTCGCAAACTACAACAACATGTCGGGGTCGAAGACCGGCAACCTCGTCGTCTTCAGTCTCCCCTTGAGCAGCGGCGAATCGCCGTCGGTCACTCTTCCCGCGCCGCAGAGCGGTGCCGGTGCCATGGGGATCGCGCAGAACGCCGGGCAGCTTGCCGTGAAATGGGGCGGCGCGCAAGTCATCTCGGTGTACGCGAAACCGATTACCGATACGTCGGCGCCACTGCTCTCCTTTTCTGCTTCCGACCCGGCCAATGGCGGCGCCCCCCTCAATCTGTTTTCCCTCGCCTACGACTCGTCCGGCAATCTTTATGGGGGAACGCAGTTCGGGCAGATCGTCGAGTATACGGCACCGTTGAGTTCATCAAGCACGCCCGCGATACACGTTTCCCTTCCGAATAGCGGGTCGTACCCCGTGGTGGCCGTCAACGGCACGACGCTGGCCGTCGGGACGTTCTCGCCCGCGGCCATCTATATCTATTCGCTTCCGTTGAGCAACACCTCGACGCCGACGGCAACGATTGCCCCCGCGTCGGCGGCATACGCGGGCGTCGCCTTCGACTCACTTGGCAATCTCTACGCGGTGAACTGGCATACGGGCATCGAAGTCTACAAGCCGCCGTTCGGAAACTCCAGCACTCCGGCATTTACTATTCCAGAGGCGATGTCGGGAGTACCTGGCGCGCTCGCACTCGATAGCGCGAACGACTTGTTCGAAGAGGTGGGCAATGCGGCTGCGAGCATGGAGCTTGGCGAGTATCCGGCCACCGTCTCCGCGTCGAGCGTGGTGACGAACTCGACCACCTCGGGACTTGATGCGCCCTGGACGGAGATCACCATCGGAAACTAGCAGCATGAGGTAGGCTCAGGTAGGTGGATGCTCGCGAGCTTTTGAACCCCGCGCTCGCTAAAACTGGATCGGTTCCTCACGGTTGGCGGTTTCAAAAGGGACAACTACCCAGGGCCCGCTGGAGGGTCTGGACCCGGCGTAGGAGGTCATGACGGACCCAACCGAACGGCCATAAGGGCGGAGAGTCACAACCTTGGGGTGAAAAGTTCGGAGAGAACGCGCCAACGGAAAGAGGAACGATGATCGTAGCCCTTTCGCCACTTGAGTTTATGCGACGCGCGCGCCGTCTGTATGGTTCGAAGGAAGCCGTCGTTGATGGAGACCTCCGGTTCACCTATGAAGAGTTCTTCGCGCGTTGCGATCGCTGGGCGTCGGTGCTGCGAGGGTTCGGCATTGCCAAAGGCGATCGCGTAGCGTACATCGCGCCAAACACCCACGCTTTGCTCGAAGGATTTTATTCGGTTCCAATGCTCGGTGCGGTCCTCGTGCCGGTCAACTATCGCCTGGCTCCGAACGATTTCGTCTACATCCTCAATCATAGCGGCGCACGCGTCGTATGCGCCCACTCCGATCAGTTGGACGCAATCGATGGCATTCGCCATCGGCTCCCGCACGTGGAGCGGTTCGTCGCGCTCGAAGGCGCAAGAGACGGCTGGCTCGATTACGAAACGCTCCTGCGAACTGCTCCAAGCGAGCCCGTTTCACCGGCGGACATCGACGAAAACGATCTCCTAACCATCAACTATACCAGCGGCACGACCGCGAATCCTAAAGGCGTGATGATCACGCATCGCAACGCCTACATGAACACCGTCGGAACGATGATTCACATACACGTCGGGCCGGACGATCGTTACCTCTGGACGCTGCCGATGTTTCACGCGAATGGATGGACATTCGTGTGGACGGTGACGGCTGCCGGAGCGACGCATGTGTGCCTGCGCACGGTAAATGCCGCCAATATCTTCGCATTGGTTGGAGGCGAGCGCATCACGTTGCTATGCGCGGCACCGACGGTGCTGATCGGCGTCGCGAACGCACCGGACGAGTTGCGACGGGGAGCGCGCGCGGGAGTTCGGGTATTGACTGCAGGCGCGCCACCGGCCCCGGCGACGATAGAGCGAATCGAAGATGATTTGGGCTGGGAGATTACGCAGCTCTACGGCCTTACCGAGACGGCGCCGTTTATTACGATCTGCGAGGTGCGCGCCGAGCACGCGACGCTCGCGCGTGCCGACCGAGCCAAGGTCAAGGCTCGGCAAGGTGTCGAGCTCGTCACCTCGGGCGAGGTACTCGTTGTCGGCGATGATGGAACCGAGGTTCCGCACGACGGAGCGACGATCGGCGAGATCGTCGCGCGCGGAAATGTTGTGATGGCCGGCTACTACGACGATCCCGACGCGACGGAGCAAGCGTTTCGTGGCGGTTACTTTCACTCGGGTGATGCCGCCGTGGTGCATCCCGACGGTTATGCGGAGATTCGCGATCGCATCAAGGACGTGATCATCAGTGGCGGCGAGAACGTCTCGTCGGTCGAGGTCGAGGGCGTGTTGCTCCATCACCCCGCGGTGTTTGAGGTCGCGGTCGTCGGAATGCCCGACGAAAAATGGGGTGAGGCACCGCACGCGTTCGTCGTTCTCAAGCCGGGGGCGAGTGCCGATGAAGCCGAGCTTCGCGCTTACGCGCGTGACAACATGGCCCATTTCAAGGTGCCCAAGACGTTTCGATTCGTCCCCGAACTGCCGAAGACCGCATCGGGCAAGATTCAGAAGTACGTCTTGCGCGGTGGTCGAGCCGCAATCGCGACGCAGTGAGGGCGCGTTCGCGAGCGGAAACATAAAGCGGCCCCAACCGGTACAGACGACATGAGAGACACGAGTCTCCGTCTCGCTTGGGTCGCCACCGCTCTCGTATTCTTTGCGCACCTGATCGCCAATCCGCACTACGGTTTCTTCCGCGACGAGCTCTACTTCATCATCTGCGGTCGACACCCGGCGTGGGGCTACGTCGACCAGCCCCCCTTGGTGCCGCTGATTGCGGCGGGCACGCAGCTCTTCGGCACGTCGCTCGTGGCGCTGCGCGCCAGTGCTGCACTCTGCGCCGCGGCCTCGGTTTTCGTGACCATGCGCCTCACGGCACAACTCGGCGGCGGTCGCTTCGCGCAGGCTTTTGCAGCGCTCGTCGCAGCGCTGACCCCGGTGCTCATTGCGTTCGGTGCACAGGTCGGCCCCGATATGATCGGGCTCTGGCTCTGGCCGCTCGCCGCGCTCTACGTGCTGCGCATCGTCGACGGCGCCTCGCCGCGACTCTGGCTCGCGGTCGGGGCCGCGCTCGGTGTTTCGTTCGAAGCGAAATACAGTGTACTGTTCTTTGCATTCGCGCTCCTCATCGGCCTCGTGCTGACCTCGCAGCGGCGTATCCTGGCGACGCCGTGGTTTGCATTCGGCGCGTTGCTAGCCATAGCGATTGCTCTCCCGAACGCGATCTGGCAACTGGCGCACGGCTTGCCCATGCTGGCGGTCCTGCGCGCCGATGCCGCCGGTGAAAACGTGGTGCTCTCACCGCTCGCCTACCTGGTGCAACAACTGCTCATTACCAATCCGCTGCTCGCTTGGGTGTGGATCCTCGGTATCGTCGTCGCGCTGCGCACCGCGCGATTGCGGTGGATCGGTATCGCCTGTCTCGCTTTGCTTGCCGAAATGATCGTGCTGCACGGCAAGAATTACTATCCGGCAGACATGTATCCGATTCCCATTGCTATCGGTGCCGCGGCCGTTGCGCGTGCTCTTTGCGCCCGCTGGGGGCGGATCACCCTCGTGGTCGCAAGCCTCGTCGTCGCTTCCTGGATGGTTCCGCTTGTTGTACCCATTTTGCCGACTCCGTTACTGATCGGCTACACGGCATTTCTCCGTGATAATCTGCCTCTTTCGGCAGCCTCCGAAAGTCACCGAAGGGCACGATTGAGCCAAGATTTTGCCGATATGCATGGATGGCGACACCTTGCCGCAACCGTCGCACGCATGTATCAGGCACTCCCGGCGGCTGAACGCGCACATACGGCGATCATCGCGAGTAACTATGGCGAGGCCTCGGCGATCGCGTTCTTTGATGCCGGGATTGGCCTTCCGCCGATCCTCTCGACGCATAATCAATATTGGCTCTGGGGGCCTCATGGCTTCACGGGTAGCACCCTGATCGATGTCAACGGCCGCTGCGGAGCCCGGCTGCATGCGCATTTTTACAAGTACAGCCGCGTCATCGAGCGTTTCAACAACCCCCTGGGAATGCCGTATGAGGATGGTTTCCCCATCTCGCTGTGCCGTGACCCGCGTGAGCCGCTAACTCGCATTTGGCCGCTCTTGAAGAACTATAACTAAAGTGCGCCTCGATACATCCAGGCGCTTGTCTTGAACCCTCGGAGAACGCACCTGCTTCGTCGTGTGCTCAGTCACAGATCACGCTGTATATGCTCCCTCGCACCCTCCTCGCATCTGTATTCCCCGAGCGCCCAATCCGAGCACCTGGATGTATCGAGGCGCCCTAAACGCTGTGATTGCGGTTCATGCAGGGTAAAGATACTGTACTGTTCCTTGCGCAGGCCCGTCCTTGCGGGTATCAAAGTCATGGGAAGCGCGCTTCCCGCCCAATACCTCGCAGCTCGTCGCTCCATTTGGCCCGGTAGCGCGCGAGAGCCGCCACGGCTGACCATTTAGGAAGATCATGCATGAGCCAAGAAGCCTTATCGCAACCGATGCTGGCCTGGAGTAGCGACCTCTACACCGGCATCGACACCATCGACGAACAGCATAAGCGGCTCATCGCCATGTTCAATAGTATTGCATCAGCCGATGCTCAATGTTCCGATGATGAGACACTTCGGATTCAATCGTTGCTGCGCGAGTTATTGGAGTACACCAACTATCACTTTCGCGCAGAAGCTGAGCTGATGCTGGCGTGGCCGACCGATGCGTCTCGCCGTGCCAAACACCTGAAAGAACATGCGAAATTCGTTGCTTTTCTGGGCCGCGCGAATGCGCTGGCCGCGGCCAATCCTATTGATGTTGCAAACCATTTGTTGGCGTTCCTGGCGCAGTGGATACTGCATCACATTATGGTCGAGGATACGCGTATGGCGAGGGAGGTGATGGCGTTGCAGTCTGGAGTTGCCGTCCCCAGTGAAACGCCGGCAGAGCCAACGGCAGAGGATATGGCAATGGATTTAGTCAGTTCGCTGAACGACAGCCTGGTACAGCGCTCATTCGACGTGCTCGATTTGAACCGCCAATTGCGTCGTTCGGTCGATGCGTTAGAATGTCAAGCACTCCACGATTCCCTCACCGGATTGTTCAATCGTCGTGCCCTGTATGCGGAGCTGGACAAGGCCATGGCCCGCGCCCGGCGGCATCAGAAGTCGCTCGCCGTTTGCATGTTGGATCTGGACGACTTCAAGTCGGTGAACGATACCTACGGCCATGAGGCCGGCGACATGGTACTGGTAACCTTGGGCAAACGGCTACAGAGGATTCTGCGCAAAACCGATTTCCTGGCCCGTTTGAGTGGGGATGAGTTCGTACTCCTGGTGGAAGATATCGACCGTCTCGATGATCTCACCACGCTTCTCAAGGCGGTTCAGGAGGCTGCCGAAACCCCTATCTCCCTACGGGGCGATGACACGGTGCGCCTAGGGACCAGCATGGGCATCGTCATCTATCCCTTTGGAAACGAAGACACGGGAGGCGTCCTCCTGCGTCTGGCCGACCAAGCCCTCTACAATAGCAAGGCCCACAAAGGAAGTCGGGAGGAAATCTGGACCTTCTTCGATCAAGGCGACGGCACAACGGTTTTGCGCTCGGAGCATCGGAAACAATCGTAAGACGCGCCCGATGTGCGCGCGATCTTGTGTCGTTGCCGGTTGCGCATAGCCCCGGCATTCGCATCACAGGTGCAAGCAATCCCCTGACGTAACAACGGCAAGAAGCGACAGCAAACGATCTTGGGGCGGGAATCTGCGATCCGGGAAGGGAGGACGGTGAATGCGAGAGAAGAGTCCTTACGACTTGCGCGCAAGTGCGCGCGGAATCTACGGGTTTTTTGAAATGATGACCGCTCCGCCGAAGATCCTCGCGAAATTTCGTTTGAACGGCGATGAGATCGAGTGTGCATTCCATCCCAACAAGACTCTCTTGGAAGTATTGCGTGAAGATCTCGGGTTAACCGGAACCAAGCACGGTTGTGAGATGGGCCATTGCGGCGCATGCACGGTACTCGTTGCCGGCGAGCCCGTGCTGTCCTGTCTGACACTTGCCTTGGAGTGCGAAGGCAGCGAGATCGAGACTGTCGAGGGTCTCGCCCGCGGCGGTAACTTGCACCCGCTGCAGCACGCGTTCACCACTTGCGGAGCCGCGCAATGCGGCTACTGTACGCCGGGTTTCCTGCTTAGCGCTGCGGCGTTGCTGCAAGTGAACGATCAACCGAGCAACGCGGAAATAAAGGAAGCCCTCGCAGGCAATCTGTGCCGTTGCACCGGGTATACCAAGATTATCGAGGCCGTAGCGCTTGCTGCCGAACGCATGCACGAGAGTTCCGATGCCTGACGCACCCCGCCACGTCTCTACCGCTACGAACGCAGATATCGAGGCGGCCGGCACAACTGCATCCGTGAACGCGAAAGAGCCCGAGGGCTTCTCGGTCGTCGGCAAGGCGCTGCCGAGGATCGACTCTTATGCGAAGGTGACCGGTGCGGCGATGTACGCCGATGACATCGCACTGCCGCGCATGCTCTTCGGCCGGTTGCTGCGGAGCACACATGCGCATGCGCGCATAACACGAATTGATTGCCGCGCAGTACTCGGTTTGCCGGGCGTTGTTGCGGTCGCGACAGGCGAAGAGTTGCCCATGCGCTACGGCATCTTACCATCAAGTCCCGACGAGATGGTTTTCGCTGTCGACAAAGTTCGTTACGTCGGAGAGCCCATTGCCGCAGTCGTGGCGGTTGACGAGCTGACCGCAGAACAGGCGCTCAAACTCATCGAGGTCGATTATGAACCTTTAGCGCCGGTTATGACGATCGAGGATGCGCTCCGCGAGGATTTGCCCAAGTTGCACGTAGAGTCGCGTAAGCCGAACAACGTGCACAAGGAAGTGCACTTGGCGTTCGGAGACATGGAAGCGGGCTTCGCGGCTGCAGACCGGATTTTCGAAGACGAGTTCTTCTACGAAGGCAATAATCACGCAGCGATGGAACAGCATGCCGCCGTCGCCGAGTACGGCGGTGACGGCAAGTTCACGATATGGACGTCGAGCCAGACGCCGCATTACCTCCACCGCATTGCGGCCGCAGTGTTGGGGATTCCCGCAAGTAACCTGCGGGTTATTGCACCGATGATCGGCGGTGGGTTCGGCGGCAAGACTGAGCCGTTTCAACACGAATTGGCGGCAGCACACTTTGCTCGTAAGACCGGTCGCCCCGTGAAGTTCGCGTTGACGAGAGAGGAGGTGTTTTACGCGCATCGTGGTCGTCATCCGATGAAGATGAAGATCAGGACAGGCGTGAAGAACGACGGGACGATCACCGCCTCCCACGTGCAGACGTGGCTCGACGGCGGAGCCTACGGCTCGTACGGTGTTGCAACAACCTATTACAGTGGGGCCCTGACGCCGGTAACCTACAAGATTCCCGCTTATGCCTTCGACGGTTGCCGGGTCTATACGAACAAACCGCCGTGCGGACCGAAGCGCGGCCATGGAACCACGCAGCCGCGTTTTGGCTTCGAATGCCAACTCGATAAGATTGCGGATGCGCTCGGCTTGGATGCTGCGGAGTACCGCACGCGCATCGCCGTCGATCCTTATTCGCGAACGGTCAACTACTTGCGGATCACGAGTTGCGGTCTTCGGGAGTGCATCGATGCGGCCGTGCAGCGCACCGATTACCGGAAAAAGCACGGCAAACTGCCGCGCGGTCGCGGCATCGGCCTGGCCGCGAGCACGTACTTGTGCGGCGCCGGGCTGCCGATCTATTGGAATCCTATGCCGCATTCCGGCGCGATGGTAAAGGTCGATCGTGGTGGCGGCGTCACGGTGTACTGCGGTGTGAGCGAGTGCGGCCAGGGCTCCCAACATATGCTCGCCGTCATTGTCGCGGAGACACTTGGAGTCGATGTCATGGACGTGCGCGTCTGCGCGGGCGATACTGATCTCACACCGGTCGACCTTGGCTCGTATTCGAGCCGCGTGACGTTCATGGCCGGCAACGCGGCGCACGACGCCGCAGAGGCTGTGCGCAGAGATATGGCTGAAGCTGCAGCGCAGATGCTCGGTATCGCACCCGAACAGTGCGGTTTCGCTAATCGCCGCGTCTTCGATGTGGCAAAGCCCGACCACTACACGACGTTTCTCGAAGTCGCGCAGGCCGCCGAGGCGCGATTCGGTACGCTGGTCGGTGTCGGCTCGTATACGCCGCCGGAAAATCTCCACGGTGATTTCAAGGGCTCGGGAGTCGGGCCGTCACCGGCATATTCGTTCAGTGCGTGCATTGCCGAGGTGGAGGTGGATCTCGAAACGGGCGAAGTGCATGTCGAAAAGATCACTCTCGCTCACGATTGCGGCCGCGCCCTGAATCCGGACAGCGTCGAAGGACAGATCGAGGGCAGTGCTTATATGGGCCTGGGCGAAGCGCTCATGGAGGAGTCGTCGTTCCGCGGCGGTTTGCACAAGATGCCGAACTTGCTCGACTATAAGACGCCGACCATTCTCGATACGCCGGAAATCGAAGCTATTATCATCGAAACGGACGACAAGGAGGGCCCGTTCGGCGCAAAGGAGGCCGGTGAGGGTCCGCTTAACCCCGTGATTCCGGCGATTGCGAATGCCCTCGCCGATGCGATCGGCGCACGCGTCTACTCGACACCGATCACTGCGGAGAAGGTATTAAAGGCCCTAGAGGGGGCAGATTCCGGGGCGTTGCGTTTGCGGCACGGCTCGCCGGCGCGCGCTGAGGCGATCCAATAGATGTTGCGTCTCCCTGCGTTCACGTATGAACCCGCACGCTCGATAGCACAGGCCGTCGGACTGCTCGCGCAGTACGGCCCGGATGCTCTCGTGGTTTCGGGCGGCACCGATCTTTACGCCAACATGAAGCAGCGTCTGTTTACGCCTAAGGTGCTCGTAGGGTTGCGTTCGATCAGCGAAATGCGATTCATCGCGTACGATGATGCAACGGGCCTAGACATCGGAGCTCTCACCACGCTACGCACGATCGCCGAGGATCCGGTCGTCAACGCACGTTATCATTCGCTTGCCCGCGCCGCGTCGTTGATTTCAACGCCGCAACTGCGCAACATGGGCACGATCGGCGGAAATGTTTGCCTCGATACCCGTTGCAACTTCTACAATCAACAGGAAGACTGGCGGCAAGCGCTGGGATACTGTTTAAAGAAGGACGGCGACGTCTGCCGCGTCGCAGTGAGCAGCACGAAGTGTCTTGCGGTGAATTCATCCGACCTCGTTCCGGTATTGCAGTCTTTCGATGCAACACTGCACCTCGCCGGCCCTACCGGCGAGCGCGCAGTAAAGATCGTAGAGTTTTATCGCGACGATGGCCGATACGCGCGAGTCAATGGACCGACCGAAGTCGTCACGAGGATCACGATACCTCCGCCACAAGCGCAAACTCGCAGCGCTTACCGCAAGTTGCGGTTACGCGGTTCCTTTGATTTTCCGTTGCTCGGCGTCGCTGCCGTCGTTCGGCTCGATGATGACGGCGTTTGCCGCGATGCGCGGCTCATTCTCAACGCCGTGGCTGCGCAGCCGGTAGAAGTAACCGAGGCGGTGCGGTATTTGGTCGGCACGCGACTGGAAGCTGACGCGCTGGCAGCGGCGGCGGAATGCGCTTACAAATGCGGCAAACCCCTGGATAATACCAGTGCGAGCGTTCTGTATCGCAAGCGCATGCTACGGGTATTCGCGCGGCGGACGCTCGAAGATCTACGACACGGAATCTAGGGGGCGAAGCGCCGGACGGCCCGTGAGCTGCTCGGCTAGGCGAGTCGCGTTGCGGGCGGTGATGCCGTAGATCGAGAGCTGGGGATTCGCGCCGATGCTGGTAGGGAAGATCGATCCATCGAAGACGGAGAGGTTCTCGGCGTGATAATGCGCACCGTTCCCGTCAACCACCGATTGTTTCGGATCATTGCCCATGCCGCACCCACCCATGACGTGTGCGCTGACGACGAGCGTTCGTAAGATTTGCATGGGGAAAGCCTCGATCGCTTTGCTCGCCGCGTTCAGTGAATGGTACGGCACGGCGTCTTCGTGCATGGGCAGTACGGATCTCGCTCCGGCGGCGAACTGTATCTGCGCCATGGTGAGCAGTGCCCGGCGCGCGCCCTCCCAAATGTAGTCGGTGATAGGGTAGTCGAGCAGTGGCGAGCCGTCCGCGTGGAGCCCGACGCTGCCGCCTTGGCTATGCTCGTTGAATCCGTCGCGCATCAAGGCGATGATGACTTGACCATGTGTCAGCTCGTTCATCAGCCGTGTGTGCGATTCGCCGAAGCCGATAAGTGTGGTCGCGGCCAACACCGGATGAATCGGCGGGACTTCGAGTTTGTAACCGATGGGGCCGTCGAGAGGTTGGGTGTGCAGGAAATGATCCGTGTAGATGGACTGCGGAGCGCCGGAAAAGCCGTTCACCGCTTCGGGCATGGTTGCGAACGACAGCACGACCGGGTGCAGAAACGTGCGCTTTCCGACGCGCTCGTATGGGTCCGGCAATGCGCTGCGCAGTAAGAGCGCGGGGCTACCGATCGCCCCCGCCGCGAGCACGAAGTGACGGGCGTGTACGGTGACGCTATAGGGGCTTGTGGTTATACCGCCGGCATTGAGCGCGCGAACCCTGAGTGAGGTAATCTTCGCGCCGTCAAAAACCAGACGCTCCGCCCGTGCGCGCGTAAGTAAGACCGCACCGCGTTCGAGCGCCGAGGGAATCGTCGTTACGAGCATTGACTGCTTGGCGTTGGTCGGGCATCCCATCCCGCAATAGCCCAGGTTCCAACAGCCCTTGACGTTGCGCGGGATCACCTCGGTTAGAATACCGAGCTTTGCAGCACCGCGGCGGAGTACGTCGTTGTTATCGTTCGGTGCTTTCGCCCATGGATGAATGTTGAGGCGGCGCTCCATCATCGCAAACCATGGTGCTAGCGTTTCCGGCGTATATCCCGGTAGACCATATTGTTCGCGCCAATACGCAAGCGTTTCCGGCGGTGTTCGAAAGCTGCTCGTCCAGTTCACCGTGGTCGACCCGCCGACGGCGCGACCTTGTAAAATCGTAATGCCTTTGTCTTTGGTTTTGCGTGCCGCCGAATCTTGATAGAGCTGCGGATAGGCTTCGCGTTCGAGCATGTGAAAATCCGAGGACGAGCGCAGCGGTCCTTCTTCGATGAGCACCACGCGCAGACCGGCTGCCGAGAGAATCTCCGCCGCGGTTCCGCCGCCGGCGCCGGTTCCGACGATGGCGACATCGGCGTCTATATGCATGTCGGAGGAGAGCTGCGATGCGTCATGCACCTTCCAGCCGCTCTTCACGCCGTACGCGATGATGTCGCGAATCATCAGCCGACTTTCGGCGGTCCAGGGTAGCCGGTCGGCGGCCATGCCTGTTCGTTGCCGTACCACGCTGCCATGAGCAACTGGTGCAGCGCGTCGTAGGCACTGCGCAACTGCACCACCGGGCTGTAGCGCCAGTGCTGCAGGAACGCCGCAATCTCGCCGGCGTTTGCGGAGTGCCACGGATGCCAGATGCCGGCGACGAACATCCGAGTCAGAGGAAAGCGTAGAACTCCGAAAAGCTGGCGAATCTGCGCGCGCACATGGAGCGGAAGGCCCGCAATCGCAACGTCGGTACCGCGCACGACCTGTTCCACCGCACCGGCGGGGAGCGCGCCGGCGAGCATCACCGGCGCAATCGCCGCGACGATCGCGCGATCTTCTTCGTCGAGGATTACGAAGCGGTAGTGCGGATCGCGCAGCGCTCGATCAGGCGAGAACTCGTAGGCGAGTCCGGCGATGACGAGGGCGGCTCCGGCGGCAAGGCCGCCGCCAAGCAGTTGGCGGCGCGTGAGCATGATAACGCAGGTATTCGCCGGCGCCGGGCAGGATACATGCGACCATATGCTCCGCTGGAATGGTTGGGGCGACGAATCGGTACGCGTGCCTCTGCCCGATGCCGCGCTCCGGTATCTGCGCGAGCGCCTAGGGCCGATCGCGCCGCCCCCGGATGCAAGCCTCCAATCCGTGGTAGCCGGAGTTGCGCCAAGCCGGTTACCGGAACATCCGAACATTGATACGAATCCGCAGACGCGCGTCTTGCACGCATGTGGCCAGAGCCTGCCGGACTGGTTCGCGTTGCGCTTTGGGCGCATTGCGCGCGTGCCCGACGGGGTGGCGTTTCCGCAGTCTTCAGAAGACGTTGCGGATTTGCTGATCTACGCGAAGCAGTCGGGGGCGCGCGTGATTCCGTATGGCGGTGGAACCAGCGTCGTTGGGCACGTCAATCCGCCGGAGATCGACGCGCCGATCCTCACCGTGTCGCTGGCGCGCATGCGCGGGTTGATGGTACTCGATGAACGAAGCCGGCTTGCCACTTTCGGTGCGGGCGTTACCGGACCGGATTTGGAAGCGCAGCTCTGCGCCCGCGGTTATACACTCGGGCATTTCCCGCAGTCGTTCGAGTATTCAACGCTCGGCGGTTGGATCGCAACGCGATCCTCGGGGCAGCAGTCGCTGCGCTATGGCCGCATCGAGGCGCTCTTCGCGGGCGGGCGCATCGAAACGCCGATCGGGACGCTCGTCATCCCCACCTTCCCCGCGTCGGCTACCGGCCTGGACATCCGCGAACTCTTTCTCGGCTCAGAGGGGCGCCTGGGCATCATCACACAGGCGACCGTTCGTGTGCGCCCGCTGCCGCAACACGAGTCGTTCCACGGCTGGTTCCTTCCGAATTGGGAGATCGCGGAGAACACGGTTCGCGCGCTCGTGTACGCCGGTACGCCGCTCTCGATGATTCGCCTGGCGAATGAGGCGGAAACGCTTACCACGTTGCGCATGGCCGGGAATACGCAGCTCCTGCGGCTCATGGAACGATTCCTCGCGGTGCGCGGTTGCGGCGTGGACAAGTGTTTGCTGATCGCCGGCGTAACCGGCGATGCGACACGTTCGAAGGCAGCGCTTCGCGCCGTGCGAGCGATCTGCAAACGGCACGCGGGCGTGTACTTCGGGCGGCGCCTCGGAGACAAATGGCAGGCGAACCGCTTCCGTGGTGTCTACCTGCGCAACACGCTATGGGAGTACGGCTATGCGGTGGATACGATTGAAACCGCCGTTGACTGGCCGCGCGTGAACGCGATGATGCGCGCGATGGAATCCGCAGGACGCGCGGCTCTGGGCGACCGCGCGCATGTGTATACGCATCTCTCGCACGTCTACCCGCAAGGCTCGAGCGTCTATTCAACGTTCATCTTTCCCATCGCGCCGAGCTTCGAGGAGAACATGGCGCGATGGCGGGCGCTCAAGAGCGCGGTCAGCGAAACGATCGTCGCGAACGGCGGCACGATCAGCCACCAGCACGGCGTCGGCGTCGATCACCGGCCCTATCTCGCGGCTGAAAAGGGCGAACTCGGCTTGGAAGCGATGCGCGCGCTCTTCGCGCGCTTCGATCCCGACGGGTTGCTCAACCCGGGGAAGCTGTGCTAACTGCAATGATCGCGCGCGCAGAGGCGTGGGAACGCTTGCAGGAGCCATGCGACATCCTCGTCATCGGCGGGGGCGTAACCGGGGCTGCCATTCTGCTGGAAGCGGCGCGACGCGGTTTGCGCGCAGCGTTGGTCGAACGCGGCGACTTTGCATCGGGTGCCTCAAGCCGTTCCTCCAAACTCGTGCACGGCGGTCTGCGGTACCTCAAAGAAGGCAAACTTGCGCTCACGCGCGAGGCGGTGCGCGAACGGGAAGCGCTACTTCGCGAAGCACCCGAGTTGGTCGAACCGATGCCGTTTCTCATGCCGCATTATCGCGGCAGAAAACCTGGGCGCCTAAGCGTGGAGCTGGCGCTGACGTTCTACGACGCACTAGCTGGGCACCGCCGGCATCGCTCCTTGCGTGCGGCACAAGCGCTCGAACTCGAGCCGCTCATCAACGAACGCGACCTCATCGGAGCACATCTCTTCTTGGATGCAACCACCGACGATGCTCGGCTGGTGCTGCAGTTGCTTCGAGAAGCGGAGCACCACGGCGGTATCGCAATGAATTACGTGGATGCAATACATCTGCTGCGTCGCGACGATACGGTCGTCGGCGCGGTCGCGATCGATCTGGAGGGTGGCGGTGAGTGCAGCGTGTCGGCAAAGGTGACGATCAACGCCACCGGCGTGTCGGCCGATGCGTTGCGCGGCGAGCTTGGCGAACGACCAAAATTGCGCCCGCTGCGCGGCAGTCATCTGCTGATTGCGCATGCGCGTTTGCCGGTCGGGCGCGCGATTGCATTTTCGCACCCGCGCGACGCGCGACCGGTGTTCGCCTATCCCTGGCTCGGGATGACGCTCGTGGGGACGACGGATCTCGATCATCGCGAGACGTTGCGTAACGAGCCGCAGATCAGTCCCGAAGAACTGGAGTATCTACTCGAAGCCGTGAACGTGCAGTTTCCCCATAGCGGCATTGGGTCAGGCGATGTCGTCTCCACGTATGCCGGCCTTCGTCCGGTCGTCTCCAGCGGGAAAGCGGATCCGTCGGCGGAGAGCCGCGATTATCTGTTGCTGGAGGAGCACGGCCTGGTCACGATTACGGGCGGCAAGCTGACGACGTTCCGGCCGATGGCGCTTGCCGCATTGCGCGCCGCAGCGCGCCGGCTCGATCGCCCCATCGATCTGCGGCATATGCGGATCTTTGAGGCACCGTACGCACCGCCGCGCACGCGTGACGAAGCGCTGCGCCAGGCCGCCGGCTCCGAGTGCGTCGTGCACCTGGACGATTTGCTGTTGCGCCGAACGCGCGTGGGATTGCAACTCCCCGGCGGCGGAACCGAACTCTTTGCCCAGATCAAGACGATCTGCGCCGAAGAACTGGGCTGGGGCGACGTACGCTGGGACGCAGAGCTCGTCGCGTATCGTAAACGTTGGGAAACGCACTACGGAGTCCCGGCGTGAAGGGCGATCTCGTACTGGCAATCGACAACGGGACGCAAAGCGTTCGCGCGCTGCTCTTCGAAGCAGAGGGTGAGCTCGTTGCGCGCAGCCGTGTGCCGCTCGACGCCTACACGTGCCCGAACCCGGGCTGGCACGAGCACGATGCGAACGGATTTTGGGAGGCCGTCTGCGATGCGTGCCGCAAGCTCTGGCACGACTATCCGCAACTGCGCGCGCGTGTTGCCGGCGTTGCGGTGACGACGCAGCGCGCAACGGTGATCAATGTTGATACCCGTGGGGACCCGCTGCGGCCCGCGATTACGTGGCTCGACCAGCGCAAGAGCCGCGACATTCCGCCGATGTCCGCACTGTGGCGTACGGCGTTCGGCGTCGCGCGCGTCGCCGGCACGATTCGCTACTTTCAACGCGAGGCCGAAGCGAACTGGATTCGCACGGAGCAGCCCGACGTGTGGAAGCAGACGCATAAGTACCTGTTGCTCTCGGGGTTTTTGCTCTACAAACTCTGCGGGCGCTTCGTCGATTCGATCGGATCGCAGGTCGGCTACGTTCCGTTCGACTATAAGAACTTGCGCTGGGCATCGCACAACGATTGGAAATGGCAGGCGCTGCGCATCGAGCGAGAGCTGCTGCCCGATCTCGTCCCGCCGGGAAGTGTGATCGGCGAGATAACCGCTGCCGCCGCCGATGCAACGGGCATTCCGCGTGGTACGCCGCTCGTCGCCGCAGCGGCGGACAAAGCCTGCGAAGTTCTCGGCGCGGGCTGCCTGGATCCCAGCATCGGCTGCTTGAGCTACGGCACGACGGCGACGATCAACGTCAGCTCGTCGCGCTACCTGGAAGCGGCACCCTTCATTCCGCCTTACCCCGCCGCAATGCCGAACGCATATAACACGGAGGTGCAGATCTTTCGCGGTTTCTGGATGGTGAGCTGGTTCAAGGAACAGTTCGGGGCGTGCGATGAAGAGGTGTTGCGGGAGATTCCGCCCGGCGCGATGGGCTTGATGCTGCAACCATATTGGTCCCCGGGGCTAAAGCAGCCGGGGCCCGAGGCGAAGGGCGCGATCATCGGCTTTGGCGACGTGCACACCCGCGCGCACGTCTACCGCGCGATTTTCGAAGGCATCGCGTATGCGCTGCGGGAGGGCAAGGAGCGTATCGAACGGCGCGGCCGGCAGAGAATCGCGATGCTGCGCGTCTGCGGTGGCGGCTCGCAGAGCGACGCCGCGCTCCAACTCACCGCCGACATCTTCGGCCTGCCCGCCGCACGCCCACACGTCGACGAAGCCTCGGGCCTGGGAGCGGCAATCGACGCGGCCGTGGGCTTGCGCATCCATCCCGATTTTGCGGCGGCGGTGCAGGCCATGACCCGCGTCACCGCGACCTTCGAGCCTCAGGACGCGCACCGCGCGCTCTATGACGCGCTCTACGAACGCGTGTACAAGAAGATGTATCCGCGCCTGCGTTCGTTATACGAGGCGATTCGCGAGATCACGGGCTATCCAGCGGAGTGAAGCGTGCGGGGAAACGACCATCTGCCGGCGAAAGAAAACCGCGATGTTGGATGAACTGAAACGCGAAGCCATTGCGCGCTTGTGGAAGCGGAAGTTGGACCAGGACATCCAAAAACTCCCGAAATCCGAGCGGCACCGTAATCTTGAGCCTGCTTCCGCCGAGTTCATCTGCGCCCTGGCTACCGGTTGTCGCGCAAGACGACTGGCAGAGATTGGAGGATCCAGCGGAATCTCAACTATCGCCCTAGCCGAGGCTGCGCGCCAGTCAGGTGGAAGACTGACCTCCATTGAGATCGAACCCACTCGCCAGTCCGAAGCAAGAGAGAGTATCGCTGCGCTGGGCCTGGCGGAGTGGGTTGAATTCGTATTGGGCGATGCCGGAGATGTCATTCCAAAATGCAGCGAACTCGACTTCGTGCTCATAGATTGCGAAAAGGACGATTACATCCGTTTCTTCGATCTGCTCAACCTCGCTCCCGGAGCCGTGATTGTTGCAGATAATATCCTATCCCATGATCTATTTGACTATGTTGCGCACGTCAGAAGGCGCAGCGATGTCGAGTCAATCACGCTCCCGATCGGCAAGGGACTTGAAGTCACGCGTGTGCCGAATTACTGAGGCGCTCATCGAAGTCGCTGTTGTGTCTCTACGACGTTGGCGATGTTTCACGTACGCGTCGAAATGCAATGTAGACAGCAATATCGTAACAGGCCTTGATACCGGCGGCGGCAAAGAAGGGCGCTCCCACTGCGGCGGCCTGCATCGCGACCGCAGCCAAGAAGGGTGACGTCGCCGCTGCAAGAGGGCGAACGGCCGACGTAATGCCGGCGGCGTAGATTCGTTCTTCTTCCGGAACGCTCGCTACGACGAAAGCCTGGCGTGTCGGCACGTCCATCTGCGAGAGCGAGTACCGCGCAAGCAACAACCCGGCTGCAATTGGGAATGATGGCGCAAGCGGAACCAGAGCAAGCAAAATATTCGAGGGAAGATGCGTGAACACCATCGTGTTGAGCAGACCGAATCGCTTTGCGAGCCGGGCGGCCGCGAAGAGCGAGAGTGCGCTCAGAACGTTCCCCGCCGCCAGTACAACGCCGATTGCCTGCGGATGCACATGATAGCGTAACACGAGCCAATACGCCAAGAATCCTTGGACGATCAATCCTCCTGCGAACGCATCGACGGCAAAGAGCGCTGCGAGCCGCTCGGCTATGCCGAAGCGGCGCACATGCGAAGTGCGTGGCCGGACGAGCGTCTGCCGAAGCGGCGCAAACGCATAGAGGAGAACGATGACGCCCCCGCACAGCCCATACAGCAGGAACGCAAGTCGGAACTGCAGGGCTCCGCCGGCGAGCGTTCCCAGCGCCAGCGATGCCGTACCGACGGCGTTGTAGACCGCCATTCGATGTACGCCGTGTTCGCCCGTAGCGAGGTTGGCTTGCTCAAGCGGAAACAAGGGGCCGCTGTCGTGGGCCGTGGCATTGAGCGCTCCCAGGGCTGCAGCGAGCACGATGATCCAAAGGGTGTCCGTCGCCGCCAGCAAGCCCCCAAGGCCCATCGCAACGGCGACCGCTAATGCGATCGGTTTGATGCCGAATCGGCGTGTGAGGAAACCGGAGAAGAACAACTGCGCCGCACCGGAGAGCAGCGCCAGCGCCAAAATCGCCCCGATCCAGAGCGGTGCAACGCCGGTAGCGGCAAGGTGGACGGGGAGGGCTACCGAGGCCATCCCGAAGGCAAATAGGCGCGTGCCCTTAGCAACATAAAGTGATCGACTGGACCAGGCGCTCTCCATCGCATGGGAACGCTTCCCCACTGCAGCGAACCGACCATCTTCTATGTTGCAGAATCCCGAACCGAAAACGCCGGCGGAAATCGATCCTCTCGCATCGGAGATTCTCCTGCGCCTGCATCGAAACCCAGCCGTCGGAGAGATCATCCTCGGCGGCGGATTCGCGCTCCAGCACTACGTGAACTTCAGGCCCACCCACGACATCGATGCGTGGTGGGCCAGCGCTCCCACGACCGATGCCAAGCAGGCGGTCGAGGATGCGGTCAAAGGTACCGCCGAACGTAACGGATACCGATTCCGTGAGCGTTCGTGGGGCGAGACCCTGTCCTACGAAATCATTCATCCAGAGAAGAACGGGAAAGTTTTTTCCTTCCAAATCTCGACACGAGACATACAGTTGGAACCAGCCAGGGAAACTATCTGGAGTCCGCTTTTGCTCGAAACCCTAACCGACAATGTAGCATCAAAAATGAACGCCCTTGTCGATCGAGGCGCCCCGCGGGACTTCCTCGATATTCACGAAATTGTTTCGCGCAGCATTTGCAGCATCGAGGAGTGCTGGAACCTTTGGCAGCGCAAGAACCCAGAGTCTGACGTCACAGAGGCAAAACACAAGGTCCTACACAAAATCTTCCAGATCGAGGCGCGCAAGCCCCTCGAGCACATGAGCGACAACGAGCGCGAACGTGCCTTCGGAAGACGGGAGTTCTTCAAGAACGAGTTCGTGTGAAAGACAAACTATGAAATTGGATGGTAGCGTCTACCCAGACTTGGAAGAGCCGCCGCACGAATTACAAACCGACGAAGAGAAGGCAGATTACCTAGCTCGCATCTGCGCCGCATGGGACTTCGGCATCGTTCCAGACCGAGACGTCTTCACACTCTTCGCGGGATGGCGAACGATTTTCGATCAGTTCCCGGTCCCTGATTCACCGGCTTTCAACGCCTTCTGCCAGTATTTCGGGTGGCCGCATGGGGCCGGCCGCATCTTCAAGGCGCAATACGAGGTACTAGACGCACGCGACGGCCGCAAGGATCCCTACCGGGATGTCGTTTAAGCGGGATGTTTTCGCCGGCGTGACCGCCTACGGAGCGAGAAAAGGAGAGGAAGATGAAGTTCGTGACGCGAGAGCGCGCAAAGGTCGACCGCATCGCTTGTCCGTGGCTGATCCGGCGATTCATAGATGCGAACGCCGAGTTCTATTTCGTCCCGGCTAACGACGTGCTCGCCGTTGCCCAGCGCGAAGGCGCGGTTCCCTTCGACGTGGAGGGCGTCGAACTCGGACACGACGGACCGCATTGCTCCTTCGATGCCGTCATGAAAAAGTATGGGGTGGACGATCCGGCGCTGCTCGAACTTGCCAAGATCGTACGCGGCGCGGATACTGCTGATACAGAACTGACGCCGCAATCCGCCGGCCTGCTCGCAATCGCGACTGGTTTCCATGCGCTCTCGCCGCGCGTCTTTGCCGATGACCACGCACTGATGGAAGCCGAGTTTCCCATGTACGACGCGCTTTACGAACACTGCCGATCCAGCGTAGCGAGCTGATCGGCGCACCTCTGCGCCATCGTGGACCGGGCCAATGGGCGAGTATCGTGGGGCAGGTCCGCGCAGTCTGCCCGCTGTCCGCGTCAGATCGATTTTCTGAGGTAAAATCTCTTGTGCCCTGGTGGACAGTCGTCCAATTCTCCAAAGCTTTCGTATCCATGCTTCATATAGAACTCTCTCGCTTGAAAATCAAAAGTGTCAAGATGAGCCAATACGCAACCCATTCGTTTTGCTTCATCTTCAACTGCTCTCAAAAGCCTCGACCCGTATCCTTTACCCTGATGGGCTTCGCTAACCCACAGGACATCAATACACAGACATCGCCAACAATAAAGAACCGCGGCAATTCCTCCCAGTAATATTCCGTTCCCATCTCTGAGTCCATAGGCGATGTTGATGAAGGGCTCCGATTGAGTAAACGGAACTTTTGACGAGTTGAATTCGACTATTCTGTCATTCAGGAATTGAGCATCGTCTCTTGACAGCTCAGCGATCGTGCAGTTAGGGTCATCTGCGGACTTCGGGGGCATGTCTTCCTCCATGCTCATCTTTCTCGATCAAGTAAATCGTTACGGTACGTATAGTGGATTGCGGTCGAGTAGCTAAGCCATTCGGTTTCGCCCTCACAGATGTGGGCGTGCGGCTTTCCCGCACCCGGCTCCTCCCAGGGTCATAGCATCGCGTTGTCTTGGCACCTACCAAGAATGCACAATACGTGGCTTCGGCAAGACAATATGCTCTTTCATCGCGACGAATGTCGCCCATGACAGCCTGCGGAGTTTCCGGCTACATCTGCGCACCCGTCACGCTCCTGAGCGCAGAGCTTTGATGTTCCACACCAGGCAGAGGCATCACGATGCCGATTCATTGGCATTGCAGGCGGATTGCTACCGGGGAGCGAGATAGAGCGTCTGGTTCGCGTAGTCGAACGTTGGGATAAAACGCGAGAGCACGTCGTAGCCAAGGTCTCCAGCTTCGGTGAACGACGAGAACGCGCCCGATTTCATGTTGGTGAACATCGCGGCGACATTGTGGAACTTGCGACCACCGAACGAAAACGTCCGAATTCTTCTGATATATCCGCTATCGCTTCCCCCGGTTCCGAAACCTTTTGCCGCAATGCCGTGCGGATAGCGTGCGCGCAGACTGGTGCGCGCGAGCCAGTGGCCGTAGAGGATTAGCATACCCGAGTTTCCGGTATCGACTCCAAACGTACCGGAATGGCCGTCGACCGCGCCCGCTGCGAGCGGCGTATCCCCTTCAAACGTCAGCGGCACACGCGCGCCCTTGCCGTTGTATCGGAACGTGCTTGACGGCGTGAGCGTCAGTCGGCGGCCGCCGTAATCAATGCGTACGGCGAAGCGTTCGAAGATCTCCAACCCCAGGATGCCTGCCAGCGGCGCTCTGCGTCCACGTGCGTAGAATGACGGCGGATAGTTAATCACGAGAAAGTGCTGATTGCGCAGTTCTGCATCCCCGATCCGCATGCTCGCAACCCGAGCGTACGCCGTTGCGATCGTGCCGGCACCCGACCCGCCGGAGACTCCGGCTCCGTAACCGCGCAATCCAAGTTTTTGGGCTGCGCCGGTGGTGAGGATCGCGTGCCCACCGGTATCCAAAATAAACGGCATCGGCGCGTGGCCGTCGATCGACGCCCAAACCAGCAATTGCTGCCTATCCAGGACGATGGGCACTGTCGTTGCGTGTGCGCCATTGAGCATCCGCACCACGTCGGTTGGCTGCGGCTTCACGAAGTCGTTGGCCTTCACCGATGCCGAAATGCGATACGTACGAACATGCATCACGAAACCATCGGCTGGTTCGAAGAGCGTGCCGGACGAAATCAAGAAGGGAAGCACGAGCCCTTTGTCTTGGCGATAATCGGCGTAGGTCGTGAGGCTGGTCGTGATCGACCTCCGCTCGGCGACGCTCACGAGCAGATGGGTTGAGGGATCGATGCCCAGATCGGCCGGCCGGCCTCCCGGCGGCGTCACGCGCACAATTTGTAGGCGCCTACCGTTCTGCAGGTGCGTTCCCAGGCAACGTAGCCTCACCCCATCGCTTGGCTTGAAATATCCACGGCGTGCCAGGTACGCAGCCGTGACGGCATCTTGCCGTGCAAAGGTCGAGTCGAGCGGGTGGACGCCGCCGGAGATGTCCTGTACCCACATCGTCCTTCCATCGTAGACTCGCTCCATCGTCCCCATCGCTGCGATGTCGAAACGGTGCAGGTTGCGACCATCCACCACGTCGTCTCGGATGAGCGCCCTTCCGTCCAATCCCAATGCGGTGACGCTGCCGTCGGCGCTCAGCTCACCGACGGTATCCCAACGATCGCCGCCGGCGGCGGTTCGAGCCGCCCGAAGGATTGCACGGGTATCGCAAGCAGGGCGGATGGGCGGACTCGCGGCATGCGCAAGCGGCGAACGCATGACGAGCGACAGCGCCACAGCAGGTGCGAGCCATAGGTATCGTTTCATGCACTCAACTATACAAGACGCCCGGAGCGGGCGTCTTGTATATTCTTAGCGCAGATTACGTCGTGAAGATACGTCGGTATTGCGCAGGCGTGACGCCCGTGCCTTGAGAGAAGACGTGCGTAAAGTGGCTCTGGTCGGAAAACCCGCATCGCTGCGCGATTCGGCTGAGCCCTTGCGTCGAACCTAGCAGCAACTGCGACGCGAGTCGGACGCGGGCGCGTCGGCGGTAGGCGTTCGGTGTGATCCCAACGTGGCGTCGGAACGCTCGGCTGAAATGGGTGGGGTGCACGCCGCTCAGTGAGGCCGCGCGCTCGATCGGTATCGGATCGACCCAGTTGAAGCGCTCGATCGCAACTCGTAGCCACTCGGGATCGTGCTCACCCGTAGCTCTAGTCGCGTTCGGAACGAGTTGGTTCAGAAATGCACGAACCGCGCTATCGAGTGCTTCTACGCGAGCGTCAGCGCGACGGAGGATATGCACGATGCGGACGATCATGCGGCGCAAGATTTCGTCATGAGGTTGGAGCATCGGCACAACCGCTGTTGTGATTGCGCCATCGTGCAATGCGAAGTTTAGGCAACGCGTGTCTCGTTCGAAGTAGTCGGCATGCTCTTCACCGGCTCGATGAACGACGACGGTACCAGACGGGCGGCGCTCGGGAATATCGTCGCATAGTTCGGTGTATTCACCGTCTAGAACAACCGAGACGTAGGCAAGATCGTGCCGGTGCGCGCGCATGAAGCCCGCGCCGCCGTGCGAGGTCTCGAAAATCGTTGCGCACTCGGTGGTGCGCAAAGCCGTCGTGGCCCTGCTGAAGTTCCGCATTTTGGGGCGAGCGGCGATTTCGCGGCGCCCCGCGCAGAACCTGGCGCATGCGGTGGGGGAGGCCCGGCGGCGCAGCCAACGGCGTCACCGTTCGCGCCGGCTATGGCTCGAGCGTGCTTGGGAGAATCTCCCGCTTCACGCAGGCGCCGGGCCGGCCTGGGGGTGCCATACGAAGGGGACCGGTCTGGCCGTACCCAAGGGAGCACCATGAAGAATCGGTCGTCCGGCGTTCGCTCCGCCGTCTTGCTTGGGAGCGCAGTTCTTGCGCTGGCACTTGTAGCTTGTGGCGCAGCGCCCGGCACGATCACCGAGTACTCGGCTAACGGGAATCCGGTCAGCATCACGGCGGGCCCGGACCATAACCTCTGGTTTACCGAATACAACGGCAACAAGATCGGCAGGATCACCCCGAACGGCATCATCACCCAGTACCCGGTGCCAACGGCCAACGCCGGGCCGGACGGTATCACGGCGGGCCCACATAACCTCTGGTTCACCGAGTCCACCGGCAACAAGATCGGCAGGATCACCACCGGCGGCGTGATCACCGAGTATCCGCTGCCAACGGCCAACGCTGGGCCGGGGGGCATCACGGCAGGACCGGACCATAATCTCTGGTTTACCGAGTCTACGAGCAACGAGATCGGCAAGATCACCCCGAGCGGCGTGATCACCCAGTATCCGCTGCCAACGGCCGGCGCGTTGCCGGGGGGTATCACGGCAGGGCCGGGCGGCAACCTCTGGTTCACCGAATACAACGGCAACAAGATCGGCAAGATCACCACCGGCGGCATCATCACCGAGTATCCGGTGCCAACGGCCTACGCTGGACCGGAGGGCATCGCAGCGGGCCCGGACCATAACCTCTGGTTCACCGAACAGGACGGCAACAAGATCGGCAAGATCACCACCGGCGGCAGCATCACCGAGTATCCGCTGCCAACGGCCAACGCGGGGCCGGAGGGCATCACGGCAGGACCGGACGGCAACCTCTGGTTCACCGAAGAGGACGGTAACAAGATCGGCAAGATCACCCCGAGCGGCGTGATCACCGAGTACCCGGTGCCAACGGCCGGCAAGGAGCCAAACGCCATCACGGCAGGACCGGACCATAACCTCTGGTTCACCTCAAGCGGGCGCAACAAGATTGGCAAGATCGTGCCATAGGTTCGCGCAATGGAACTGTATAGCCTGACCTATGTCGTGCTGGCGGCTGGTCGCTCGGCGCGCATGGGATTCGACAAAGTGATCCAGCCGCTCGCCGGACGATCTCCGCTAGAGCGCGTCGTTGCTGCGCTCGGCACACGTAACGTCATTCTGGTTGTTCCGACGCGCTTGGTGCATAGAGCTGTACGCATTGCTCCCAACGCCCGGATAGTCGTCAATGACGAACCTGAGCGCGGCATGTCGCATTCGTTGCGGCTGGCCTTGGAGCTTATCGGCCAAGACGCGCACTTTGGGGTCGTGCCGGCGGATCTGGTTGGAATGACGCAGACAACGCTCGCTCGGACGGAAGCGCTACTGCATGACGGCATCGACGTTGCCTATCCGCTGGACGGCAACGGGGTTGCGGGCCACCCGGTCCTGTTTTCACCGGGGATGCGTCGCGTGGTGGAGGAGTTGCCCGACGGCGATACGCTACGCATGGCGCGCGATAGCAACTGCAAACGTGCTACGTGGATCTGCCCCGATACCTCCGCGTTTCTGGATATCGACGATCCCGTCGCGTGGAAGGCCTTTGCCGATGCGTGAGATGTATCGCGAGATCGCGCGCCGCCTTCGTGCGGACGAACGATGCGTGGTTGCGACGCTCGTTGAGGCGCGCCACGCGAGGCCGGCCCCAATCGGCACGTCGCTGGTGGTCGGAGCCGACGGCTCGTTCGTAGGAAACATCGGCGCCGGCTGCCACGAGCCGGAGATGATCGAGGCCGCGCGCGCGATGCTGGCGGCCGGCGGTCGACGCCGCATGACGGCGGCACTGGAGGATGAAATCTTTGACGGATCCGCGTGCGGGGCGTCGCTGACGGTGGAACTCTGGATACCCGACGCATCGTTCCTTGCGATCGCCGATCGGATCGTCGAAGGGCAGCAGCCCGTCTCCTTCACCTGCGGCGTGTCGACCTGTTGTATCGAGGCGAAGCGGTCTCTGGTCGTTGTTGGCGCGACGCAGTTGGCGGCTCAACTCACACGCAGCGCGTCGTCGGCGGACTTCTTGACCACCATTGTGGATCCGCGCGCGGAGTTTGCCACGAAGGCGCGGCATCCGCAAGCAGATCGCATCGTCGTTGCGTGGCCGCAGGATGTGCTCCCGGAGATGCTCTCGGGAGCCGACGCGCTCGTCGTGCTCGCGCATGACGCGAAAATAGAGCTGCCTGCGCTCGCCTGTGGGCTCACGTCGGAGATTCGCTATATCGGCGTACTTGGGAGCCGTCGAGCGCATCGTGCTCGGGAGCGCTCATTGGTACGGCTCGGATACTCACCCGGCGCATTGTCGCGCATTCATGGGCCGGTGGGCTTGGATCTGGGCGGTCTGCAAGAGGCGCAGATCGCATGCTCTATCTTGGCGGAGATGCTTGCCGTTTTGAACCACCGCAACGCTCGACCGTTGTGTGAAGCCGAAGCGCCTCTGCGTTCCTAACCGCGGCGAGTAGCGCGCGGCGCTGGGCAGGCTTGCGCTTCACCGGAGTGGTCCGGTCGAATAATCGATGGCCATCAGATGCAAACGATAGAAGAGAAGGCTTAAGTTGAACGTTGCCGGCTCACCATGCGCCGGTGGCGCGCCGTGCGCTGTGCTCCATCGGTAGTGCAGCGCGGAGAATCCACCGCCTAGGGAGACCGGTTGCGCGGGTCCCTCGATCCGCTCCACTGCATCCGGCGTCATTCCCAGGTGAACGCCGCGCGTCGTGCTTGCGGGCGCGAGATCGGCGTAGGGGATGCCGTAGGGCACACTGTGATTCCCGCCGCAGAGGGTCAGCGATTGCACGCTGTCGTGCAAGGCTTTGGCGAGAATCCCGTGGGTGGGATCGAAGAAGATCGGCCGTGCGGTATGCCGGTTCACAAAGTCGATGCGCAAGGCATCATGCACGAGCGGTCTCCAGGCGCGGCGCATCGTCGAGAGGCGCAGCAGGGGCGCTTCACACGGCGCTGCGTTGAGCCAGCGATCGAAACCGGTCGCTGCCGTGGTGTCGATCGATGCCGGCGCAGCGGCGGGAGCCAGCGGTGACTGCCGCATGGCCATGCAGGCATCGACTGCGACCGGTACCCAGAGCGGGATGCCTGCACCGGGCCATCCGACCAACGCGTCGGCAACCGTCGGGCAATCGCCGCCGGCCGGCCCGAGGTCAGACCATCCAAACGTCAGGGCTGCGGCGCTCCTGCGGCGGACGATCACCGGTGCACCGTCGCGGCCTCTGCCGATCTTCACGTGAACGGTTCGACCCTGCCGTAGAAACGTCACGGTCGGGTATGCGGGCAAGCGACATCGCTGATCCGAGTTATTGGCAAGGAGAATCGTCGTTTGCGCACGGCCGGCGCCGTGATTGACGCCGGCGATGACGGCCCGGATCTGCGCCGACGAACAGATCGGCGCTGCGGCGAGCGCCAGTCCCGCAAAGATCATCTCTTCGTGTGGAAGCGTTCGATGACGATCTCGGTGCCGGTCGCATCGCCGAAGACCATGATCGCCCCGGGTGAGGCTCCTCGTCGTCCGAGCGTGAGATCGCCTCCGCCGGGTTTAACGAAGCTCTTCCAACCCGGAGAGTGAGTCAGGTACCAGTGGCTCACCGTCCTCCACGACGCATCGACTATATAGTAGTGTGTCGACATCTGCAAGGCGGGCTGGTCGAGGACCCCGTTCTCGCCCTGCGACGTATCGATGCGCGCCTCCGGGTAGAGCGGCGGCGGCTTGGTGCCGGTGGCGGGTGCGCCGTTGGGCTCGCCGGTGATGTGCGCACCGGCGACCGCCGCAGGATCTTTGCCGGCGGCTTGGGCTCCGCTGCGATGAGCGGCGCATGCGCCGAGCAGAGCGGCCATCGCTACGCACAGCAACGCTTTGTGGCAAGTCACCTCGTTCATCGCTGCTCCTCCATCCTTTGAGCAGTAGCCTAACGAGCGGGTCTTACATGACGCTTACCGGGAGCGCCGGGTGTGCGGCCTGTGCCTTGTCCGCGGACGCCGGCGGCGGGTACTCTCGCATGCATGGCGCAGACGAGCGTATTGGTTGCCGAAGATGACGACGCGATCGCGCAACTTGTGCGTCATCATCTCGAAGCCGAGGGCTTTCAGGTTGCGCTCGCGGCCGATGGGAATATGGCGCTTCGTACCGCGCGACGCAACGTGGACCTCGCGATCCTCGACGTAGGTCTTCCGGGCCTTGACGGCTTTGAGATCGCGCGGATCTTGCGGCGGGAAGGACACGATCTGCCGATCGTTCTGCTGACGGCACGTGGCGATGAAGTGGACCGCGTCGTGGGGCTGGAGTTGGGAGCGGACGATTACGTCACCAAACCCTTCTCGGTACGCGAACTGGTGGCGCGCGTCCGCGGGATCTTGCGCCGAAGCAAGCAGGATCAGCCGCGCAGGCACTTGCTCGTGCGGCTCGGACGGATGGAGATCGACGAGTGCGCTCGTGCCGTACGCGTTGACGGCATCGATGCCGGCCTCAAGCCGCGCGAATTTGCGCTGTTGCTGGAGCTTGCCGCCAACCCCGGGGTGGCCTTGTCGCGAGAACGTTTGCTCGATCGGGTCTGGGGGATGGATTTTGCCGGCGACGAGCGCACGGTCGACGTGCATATCCGCCGCTTGCGGCAGAAGCTCCAGGAGCGCTGGGAGCTTCCCGCCTTCGTGCAGACCGTCCACAGCTATGGCTATAAGTTCATCCGAGGGTAGCGCCGGCGCACCGTTCTCGGTGATGGAGGCGCAGGTGCAGGCGGCCCTCGGCGGCGGCCCCGTCCCGATCTTGGCGCTGCGCATACGGGCCTTCGAGCAGATTGCCTGGCGCCAGGGGCGCTCCACAGCCCGGCGCCACGCCGCGCGCGCCGCGCGTGTCGTGACGGCTACCGCCCGCCGCGTCTGCCGAGCCGGCGATCTGCTCGGGCACAACCCTGAAGCGGCGCTCTTTGTCTTGGCGCTGCTCGACCCGTCGCGCGAGGGCGGGCTCGCCGGCGCACACGAATGCCGTACCGTCCTAGAACGGGTTGAGGCCGCAGTCTGTGCGCAGGTCCCCCTTCCTTTAGAGACGGGATGGACGGTGGCCCGAGCAGGCGCGATGCGCGGTATCGCTGCGATCATCGATGAGGCGCTTGAGCGAGGCCTTCGAGAGCGAGAGCGCTACGAGTTCTTCGCCGTGGTGGGGCATGAGTTGCGGACGCCGCTCACATCGATTCGCGGCTATCTGGAGACGATCTTGGAGCATCGCACCGACCCTTCGACGGCGCAACGGTTCTTGGAGATCGCTCGTCGCGAAGCGTTGCGCTTAGGGCGTTTGGTGGAGGGGATGCTCGATTTCTCGCTGCTCGATCTTTCAGCCGATGCCTTTGCTCTGGCTTCGTGCGATCTGGGCGAACAACTCGACGTTGCCTGCGACGCGCTTGCCGGCGCTTTCGGTGCCGCCGGGGTGCGTGTCGAGCGCATCCCGGTTGAGCCGCTGCGGGTCGGCCTAGCGCCGGACGCCTGTGTGCAGATCCTCCTCAACCTCTTGGATAACGCCATCAAGTACGGGCGCCCCGGCGGGCAGGTTCGCATCGTCGCCGAGCACGTGCCCCGGTACGCGCGCCTTTGGATCGAGGATGACGGTCCGGGCGTGCCCGAACTTGAGCGCGATACGATCTTCGCAGCGCGCCGTCGCGGGAGTACGGCCTGCCGCTCCGGCAGCGGTGTGGGGTTGGCGATCGTTCGTACGATTATCGAGCGAGCCGGTGGTGAGGTTGCCGTCGATCGCTCCTCGCTAGGTGGCGCTCGCTTCATCGTCGACCTTCCCCTGCGAGCGGAGAGCGTAGCCCTGACGTCGTAGACCTCCGCTCGTGGTAACAAGGGCGAGTTCGCGTGTGAAAGTCTGCCGTTGAGGCAGCTCATCGATGAGCAGGTGCTACGGTCACGCGTGAGCGACATGGGCGCTGCGCTTTCGCGCGCGTACGCCGGGAAGCTCCCACTCTTTATCGGTCTGCTGGACTCCGCGGCGATCTTCTTGGCCGATCTCACACGAGCGGTGACCATTCCCTGCGAGTTCGATGTCATGGCCGTGAAACCACTGGATGGGCCTTCGGGCGTGCGCATCGACAAAGACACCGCGATCCCCATCGAAGGGCGCCATGTGATCCTCGTGGAGAATACCTATGCTACGGGGAGGACGCTGCGCTATGTCATGCAGACATTGGCCGCGCGCGGTCCGGCATCGCTTGTCGCCTGTCTGCTCCTGGGTCGTCGAGAGCCTCGCCTCGTCGACATCCCCTTCGAGTATCTCGGTTTCGAAATCTCGGACGAACGCGTCGTCGGCTATGGCCTGGATGCGGACGGACGTTATCGGGAGTTGCCTAGCCTCTATGCTTACGATGCTTCGCCGGTCTAGATTCGTTCGCGGCGCCGTTGCCGCGCTGCTCGCCGCGGCATGCGTGATGCCGAGCGCCGCGCCGGCTCTTCAAGTGCCGTCCGTCGCCCGTGCGGCCGAAGATTTCCGTAGCAACAACGCGGAGTTGCAAGCGATGTTTCGCGCGGCGCTACTCGATACGAGCCAGCTTGCCGAATATGCGCCCGACGGAACGGCCTATGTCAAGACCGGCGATATCCCAGCCGAGTGGTTGCGCGACGCAAGCGCCGAGGCGCGCCCCTATCTCTACTTTGCCAAGAAGGATCCCGACGTTCGTAAACTCTTACGCGCGATCATCGCTCGCATGGCGAAGTATCTGCAAATCGATCCGTATGCCAACGCATTCACGTTGGATTATCGCGTGTGGGAGCAGAAGTTTGAGCTCGATTCGCTGGCATATCCGATGACGTTTGCTTGGAGCTATTGGAAGACCACGGGCGATAGTTCGATCTTTACGCCGAGCTTCGAGGCAGCGATGGAGCAGGTCCTCGCGACCATGCAACGCGAGCAGAATCACAATAAGGATTCGCACTACACGGAACCTGAACTGCCCGATGGCGGCCACGGCCGGCCCGTCGGCTACACGGGGATGATCTGGACCGGGTTTCGCCCCTCCGATGACGCCTGCTACTACAACTACTTGATCCCGTCGGAGATGATGGCCGTCGTCGCGCTCGGCGATATGGCCGACATCGAAAAGAACGTCTATCGCAATCTGATCATTGCGCATGAAGCGCTGGCGCTACGCAACGAAGTGCAGCGGGGCATCCAAACCTACGGGTTGGTCCTGGTTCCCAAGTATGGTTACATCTACGCCTACGAAGTCGATGGTTTGGGACACGCCATTCTCACCGACGATGCCAACGTTCCAAGCCTGCTGGCGGCGCCGTATTTTGGCTACACGACCGTCAACGATCCCTACTATCAGGACACGCGCCGGTTCCTCCTCTCGCAGGATAACCCGTCATTTTACGTCGGCAAAGTCGCGCAGGGCATCGGCAGCTACCATACTCCGGATCACTGGATCTGGCCCATGGCACTCGTGATCCAAGGGATGACCGCTCGGAGCGATGTGGCGAAACGAAACGTCCTCGCCGAGATTCTGGCAAGTGATCCCGGCGATCACCTGCTGCACGAATCCTTTAACCCGAACGACCCTAAGCAGTTTACGCGCCCGAGTTTCGGCTGGCCGAACGCGCTCTTCTCGGAGTTTGTCATGACGTCGTTTGAGGGTATCCCGCAGATTCCGTTCGGTAATACCGACGGCTTGGAGTTTCGCAGTGAGTAAACTCGATGTTATCGTCGGTATCCAGTGGGGCGACGAAGGCAAGGGTCGCGTCGTCGATCTGTATGCGGTCGACTACGACGTGGTGGCGCGTTTCGGCGGCGGCGATAATGCCGGGCACTCGATTGTCGTCGGTGACACGAAGCTTGCCTTGCGGATCGTCCCGTCCGGTGTGCTCAACCCCAAGACCGAGCTCTTCATCGGCGGTGGGACGGTCGTCGATCCCCATGGCTTGCTGCGCGAACTCGATGCGCTCTCGGCTGTCGGCGTGGACGTTCGCCGGGTCAAGCTCTCCGATCGCGCGCACCTGGTCCTGCCTTCGCACGCTGCGCGCGACCGCGCCGCTGAGATCGCTCGTGGGCAGCAGGCGTTGGGGACGACGGGACGCGGGATCGGCCCGGCCTACGTCGATCGCGTAGCGCGCAGCGGTATTCCGGCAGGGGACCTCCTGCATCCCGAGGTGCTTGCCGCCCGAGTCGAGGCGAACGTGGCTCTCGGCCGGGCTTGCGGCGTGGATGTCGATGTGGACGCGGCGAGTACGCTTGCCGCTCTGCGCGCCGCCGGAGAGCGCCTGGCCCCGTATCTGGTGGACGGGGTGAGCTACTTGCACGAGCGCCTAGAACGCGGCGAGCGCGTACTCGCCGAGGGTGCGCAGGGAACGTTGCTTGACGTCGGCTACGGCACATATCCTTACGTGACCAGCTCGCACACGCTGGCCGGTGGCGTCTGCACCGGTCTCGGCGTGGGACCGACGGCGGTCGGACGGGTAACGGGAATCGCCAAAGCCTATTGCACACGGGTGGGCGCGGGGCCGTTCCCTTCAGAGCTTGGCGATGCGCGGGGCGAGCGTCTGCGGGTGGCGGGCGGCGAGTTCGGTACGGTGACCGGGCGACCGCGCCGATGCGGCTGGTTCGATGCTGTGGCTGCGCGCTACGCCGTGCGCCTCAACGGTCTCGGTGCCGTTGTGCTCACCAAGCTCGATGTGCTCTCCGGATTCGATCGCCTCGCTATCGTTACGGGCTACCGGCGCGGGGGCGCGTCGGTCGAGTTCTCGCTTGCCGGCTCGCCGGATCTCGACATTGAAGTAGAAGAGATGCCGGGCTGGACCGAATCGATCGGCGGCGTCAGCCGGATCGCCGACTTGCCGAGCAACGCTCGCCGCTACGTGGCTCGCTTGGAGAGCTTGATGGGGGTTCCGATCGAAGCGGTCTCCGTGGGCCCCGAACGTTCGCAGATTGCTCGATGAGCGTCAAGTTTCGCCTCGAATGGAGTCAATGGGAGGAACGCCCTCATATCTGTGGATAACCCGTCCGATACCGATGTATAGTGAGCCCCTCGGATCATCCCGATCGGTTCAGGTTATTACCGTCGCGCATGGAGGCTCGATGGATTACGGCCAGGGTCGGCGTGGAGCGAGGTTCTAGAATAAAAGTACATGGATCGCGTCGCATCGACTTGGAACGACCTGGCTGGTCGCGTCACTATGCTCTGGCAACGCCAAACCCGTCAAGGGCGAATGATCGCCGGCACGGGTCTGTCGGTTCTCGTCCTCGCACTGGCTGGGCTCGGCTACCTCTACTTCGGGCGTGGCCCCACCTACGGCGTTCTCTTCTCGAACCTCACCTCAAGTGACGCGTCGAAGGTGATCGCCCACCTCCAGCAAGACAAGGTCCCGTTTCGTCTCTCCGCCAGCGGCAAGACGATCTTCGTGCCGGAGCCGCAGTTGGCCCAAGAGCGGGTCGCCATCGCGGGTTCGGGCGTTGTGAGCGGCGGAATCGTCGGCTACGAGCTCTTCGATAAGACAAACTTCGGCATGACGCGCTTCCAAGAGCGCATCGATAAGACGCGCGCGATCCAAGGCGAACTCGAGCGAACCATCGATGGCCTCTCGCCGGTGCAGGCTTCACGGGTGCATATTGCGACGCCGAGCCAGTCCTTATACTCAAATACGCAGGAGCCCGCAACGGCGTCGATTGCGATCACCACCAAGCCCGGTCAACGGTTGAGCAGCAGGCAGGTGCGCGGTATCACGATGCTGGTCGCAGGCGCCGTGGCCGGCCTCAAACCGATCAACGTCACGATCATCGACCAGAACGGCAATATCTTACTGCCTTCGGGCGGGAGCATCAGCAACTCCGGATCCTCGTCGACCAGTGCGCTCAATCTCACGCAAGAACAACTCCTGGCCAAGGAGCGTTACGAAGCGAGCCTGCAGCAGAGCATTCAATCCATGCTCGACGATACGCTTGGCCCGCACCGTGCCGTTGCGCGTGTGTCAACGAAGATGAACTTCGATGCTAACTCGGTGAGCAGCAAGATCTACGCGCCGCAGGGAACTGTGCTCTCCTCTCAGACTCAGCGCGAAGCGTATACCGGCACGCAGCCTGCGCTAAAGGGCGCCGTCGGCGTGCCCGGCACGACGAGCAATATCGGGACCTACCAGGCGCTGGCGGCCGCACCGACACGCGGGCGGTATAATAAGTCGAAGACCACGAGCAACTACGATATTTCGGTCAACAAGATCAAGCATATCGACGCACCGGGCAAGGTCTTGCAGACCAGCGTGGCGGTCTTGGTCAACTCTTCGCCGACCTCTACGGTTGCCGGCAAGCTGGGAGTGCCGTATCAACTGACTCCCGTAAACGTCGCGCAGATCCGCGCGGCGGTCATTGCGGCAGCGGGGCTCAATCTCGCGCAGGGAGACCAGATCTCCGTCGAAGCGATCCCCTTCAATCCGGCGCTCTCCGCTCCGGCGGCGGTCGCCCCGACGACGACCGTCCTCGGCGTTCCGCTCTGGGCGCTGCTGGCACTCTTGGGTGTTGCCGGGCTTGCGTTCGTCGGGTTGCTGGTTTCGCGCAGCTCGCGGTCGCGTTGGCGTCCGTCGGCAGAGCTGCCCTCCTTCGATTCTTCGCTCACCGACGAGTTGCCGCCGTTTGAGGAGCACCCGATGCTCGACGGTGCGCCGGGTTTGACGGCGCCGATCCGTTCTGCAGCGGACCTCACGCGCGAGCAGATGATCGAATACGTCACCACGGTCGCGCAAGAGAACCCCGAGAGCATCGGCAAGCTGGTGAAGCTGTGGTTGGCCGAATGAACGTGCGCAGCTCGGCGGGGTGCCGCTAGTGGAGTCGCCGATCGTCAACCTCGCGGGCGTTGAGATTGCAACGCCTTTTGAGACGGGGTACGAGCCGTCGGACGTCGAGGTCTCCGGGCCGGAGAAGGCGGCGATTCTCATTATTACGCTGGGCCTTGAGCTATCGGCGACGATCTTTAAATTTCTGCGTCAAGACGAAGTCGAACGCATCGTCCTCGAGATTGCAAAGATTACCACCGTTTCCATCGACAAGCGCGACGCGGTCATTCAAGAGGCGTACCAGCGAGCGATTGCCCTGAAGTATATCAACGAAGGCGGTATCGAGTACGCCAAGGAGATTCTTGAACGCTCGTTTGGCGCCGGGCAAGCCGACGACATGACGAGCCGGCTGTTCGCCGCGCTCAAGCATGGCAACCCACTCGAACTGATTAAGAAGACCGAACCCGCCCAACTTCTGCAGTTTATTCAGGACGAACATCCACAGACGATTGCGTTGATCTTGGTATACATGGCGGCAGAACAGGCCGGCGCGGTGATCTCAGCTTTACCGCCGGAGTTGCAAGCCGAGGTGGCCATGCGTATCGCTATCTTACAGAAGACCGCACCGGAGGTGCTCGAGCAGCTCGACGAGTTGCTTGGGCGCCGGTTGCTGGTGAGCGGAGCCGATTTTGCCAAGGCCGGCGGCGTGCAGTCGCTCGCGAATGTCATGAACTTCGTGGATCGCGAAACGGAGAAGAACATCCTCGACGGGCTGGCCAAGCGCGATCCGGAACTCGCGCAAGAGGTCAAGAATCTGCTCTTCGTCTTCGAAGATATCGTCAACCTCGACGATCGTTCGATCCAGCGCATCCTCAAGGAGGTCGACGGCAAGGACCTCGCACTGGCACTCAAAATTGCCAACGAAGAACTCCTCACCCGCGTATATAAGAACATGTCCTCGCGCGCATCGACGATGCTGCGTGAAGAGATCGAGTTGCTCGGGCCGGTTCGGATGCGTGAGGTCGGCAAGGCGCAGCAGGCCATCGTCGACGTGATTCGAACGCTGGAAGAGAACGGGCAGATCATCATTGCACGCGGTGCCCGCGACGAGCGCCTCGTCTAACTCGCCATGGGAAAGATCGTTCGCTTTTCCCGGCTTGCGCAGGAACGTTATCAGATTCAAGTTCCGGAGTTTCTCTTCGAGGAGGTCCGATTGTTGCCGGATCGCTTCGACGACGATCCCGCTTTCGTGGCGCAAACGGCGGAGCCGACCTTGCGCCCGCCGGTGCAACCGCCGCTCGATGCGGAGGTGGTTGCCCGGCAAGCGCGCGCACTGATCGATTCGGCTGAAATGCAGGCGCAGGCGCTCATCGATGACGCGCGTGAGCGTTCCCTATCGTTGCTCACGGATGCCGAGCGACGGGTCTCTGCGCTAGAGGCGGACGCGCGCGAGCGTGGATTCGCTCAGGGCGAACACGATGGTCTGGCCGTTGCCGACGCGCAGATGAACGAGATGATCGTTACGATGCGTGGGCTCGTCGATATGGCTCGTCAGGAGCGCCACAAGATCGTCGAGAGTGCTGAGCCGGAGATCGTGAAACTCGCGCTTGCCGTAGCAGAACGCGTGGTGCATCGCCAGATCAGCGTTGAGCCGGAGATCGTGGTGGAGAACGTACGCAGCGCGATTACGCGCCTGTTGGCGCGTGAGGCCGTCACCGTGCGCGTGAGTCCCGCAGACCTCGAAACCATGCGAGGGCACCGCGACTCATTGCTGGCGGATCACGATATCGAGCGCTTGCGTATCGTGGAAGATCAACGGGTGGACCGCGGCGGCGTCGTGATTGAAACGGATTCCGGAACCATCGATGCCAAGATTGCAACCCAACTGCGGGAGGCCCGGCGCGCCTTGCACGTTGATGATGCGATCTCAATCCAGCCTTCGAGCGAGGAGGCCGTGTTGCGCCCGCCCGCGCAGGCGAGTTAGACGCCGTGACCACCGAAGAACTGCCCGTCTTTCAAGCGCAACCCTATATCGACGCGCTGCGAGCCGCCGACCTCATGCGCCAGAACGGCAAAGTGCGGCAGGTCATCGGGGTGCTCATCGAGAGCCTCGGCCCCAATATGGCGATCGGTGAAACCTGCCGCATCTCCTATCGCCGCAACGTTGAGCCGGTTCTGGCCGAAGTCGTCGGCTTCCGCGATAATAAAGTGTTGATCATGCCGCTGGGGGAGCTGGCCGGCATCGGTGCCGGCAGTGACGTGGTCGCGTTAGGGGTGCCGCTGGAGATCGGCGTCACCGACCAACTGTTGGGGCGCATCCTCGATGGTGTCGGTCATCCCATGGACGGGAAGGGACGCATCTTCTCGGAGCGTCGTTGCCCGGTGCTGGCGATTCCGCCCTCGCCGTTGTCGCGCCGGCGCATCACGGAGCCGATTGCGCTCGGTATCCGGGCGATCGACGGTCTGCTCACGTGCGGCAAGGGTCAGCGTGCCGGCATCTTCGCCGGAAGCGGCGTGGGCAAGTCGACGATCCTTGGGATGATCGCGCGGAATACCTCCGCAGATGTGAATGTCATTGCGCTCGTCGGTGAGCGAGGCAAAGAGGTGCGCGACTTTATCGAACGCGATCTTGGAGAAGAAGGGTTACGCCGCAGCGTGGTCATCGTCTCAACGAGCGATCAGCCTGCTCTCGTACGGATCAAGGCGGCCTTCGTGGCGATGACGGTCGCCGAGTATTTCCGGGATCAGGGCCTCGATGTGATGTTCATGATGGATTCCGTGACGCGCTTTGCCATGGCGCAACGTGAGGTCGGCTTGGCGATCGGCGAGCCCACGACGACGCGTGGCTATACGCCCTCGGTTTTCGCGACGTTGCCGAAGCTCTTGGAACGGGCCGGCACCTCGGACCGCGGCACGATCACCGGGCTCTTCGCGGTGCTGGTGGACGGCGATGACATGAACGAGCCGGTCTCAGACGCCGTACGCTCGATCCTCGACGGCCACATCGTCCTTTCGCGCAAGCTTGCCTCGGCCAATCACTACCCGGCGATCGATATCTTGGAGAGCGTCAGCCGCGTGATGCCCGACGTGGTGGACGCCAACCATGCCTCGGCGGCCTCGGCGGTTCGCGACATCCTGGCGACCTATCGCGACGCCGAAGATCTCGTCAACATCGGGGCCTACGTCTCCGGCAGCAATCCCCGCGTGGATCTGGCGCTCTCGAAGATTGAAGCGATCCGCCACTATCTACGCCAAGGGATCTACGAAACGTCGTCCTACCCCGAGTCGCTCGCCTCCCTGATGAGCGTGGCGTGATGGGCAAGTTCGTCTTTCGACTTGAGCCGGTGCTTCTGGCACGTAAGCGCGTCGAAGAGCAGCAACAGCAGGTGCATGCCGCTCGGCGCCGAGAACTCGAAGCGGCTCAAGCGGAGTTAACGCGCTTGGATGGAGAGTTTCGCGACCATGCGCAGACGCTTCGGCACGAGCACCGGTCGTTGACGATCGACGACTTGCGGTTGCACTATGCGCATTTGGGATTCTTGGATCGTGCGATCGACCTGCAGATGCGGGTCGTCTCGGAGCGACGGGTCCTGACCGAGTGCGCTCGCCAAGAGCTGGTTCAAGCGAGTAAAGGCCGCAAAGTCGTCGAAAAGCTCAAGGAGCATCGCCGAGAGCTCTTTCGCGTGGAGGAGTTGCGTATCGAACAACGCGATCTCGATGACGGCGATGCCCGGCGCTATGTTCGTTCGCTTCACCATGTTGGAGGATCGCTGTGATCGTCACGCGCCGGCGACGGAAACGGCTGCGTATCGGCCCGTTCGTCGTGCCCACCGTTCTACTGGCCTTGGTCATCGCCGTGCTCTGGTGGCCTCCGTCGCGTGCGGTGATCGTCAGGGGGCCGCTCAAGCCGGTGGCGACTTCGATCGGGAATGCGTTCTCAACGGTCGCCAAGCCCTTCCATTTCGCCGCGCAGAATCGCGTGATCACCGCGCGCAATCGTCAAGTCTTGACGCTGAAAAAGCAACTGGCGACGGCGCAGGGGCAGCTCACCAAGCAAACGAGCGAGATAGCGCACCTGCAGACGCAACTGGGCCGAGCCTCGCAGCAACGGGTAACGACACGGAAGGCCGGCGCGATGCCGGCCCCTGCCGCCTCAAGCAATCCGTTTGCGGCCGGGGCATCGTTGACCGGTGCCGGCGTCGCACCGAGCGCCGCGATCTCCCGCATCGCGTCCGACTGGGCGGCGATGGATCCGTCGAAGGCGGCGAAGGTCATCGAACGTCTGCCGCCCAGTTACGTGGCACAGGTCTTTGCCGCGATGTCGCCGGATGCGGTTGGGCCGATTCTCGATGCGCTGCCGCCGAAGTCGGCGGCCGTGCTGACGCAAGAGCGAACGCCGATCAAACCGTAACCGGCGCGCTCTGCCGCAGCGTGGTGGCCGATTGCCTGACGCCGATCGGTGCCTACGGCGATCCCGTGCCGAATCGTCGGGGTGGCGATGGCCCCTTCGCCAAGGTGGCGAAGCGCCTTGAGAGAGGGAAGTAGCCTGGCTCCAGGCAGCCTTTCTGCCGAAATCCTTCTTGACTTTCTGTTATCCGCCGTCTATGCTGACGTTGTTAAGCCTCCGCGGCATGTGGTCGTGCGGCTTAATCTCCGATGTCCGAAGTGGAGCGGACGATTTTGGTCGCCATCCAAATCTGGGGCTCCCTAGGTGCAAACACTTCCAGCATCGTTAGGCAATAATATAGAAAAGCGCACCTAAAATCGGTGTGCTTTTTGTTCTTGGGAGGCGAATTGGATAACGACGCGTGGCGGACCGTGGTGTTCGATGTTTTGCGAGATCTTGGCGGCGATGAGATCTTCGTCCCAGGGAGCCGCATTATGAGTGTGCTCGTGCTGCGCGCGAGCGACAAGGGCGACGACCTAAGGTCGTACCTTCGCTCGCAACGTATGAACCTTGGCCGCTTCTTGAAGCAGTTCGAGCCCTCTATCGAAGTCCGGAACAAGGGTGCCAGCGACATGCTGGTTGGCTTCCCAGGCGCGAAAGAAAAGCGAGTCGAGCAACCGCGGGCGTTCCGGAAAGATGTTTTCGACGCGTTTTCCAAGTTCGGACAGAGTGTCTACTACGCCAAGACGCGCGATCAATTCGTAGCGGATCCCGTGGATACGGCTGGTCTGATCAGCGGCCCCAGCATCACGAAGGACACGGTACTAGCCGACAGAGTCGCATTCGCACAAACACAACCAGAACCGCTAAGAATCAAGCTGCTGACCGCAGCCAGCGCGGACAGCCCTTTATCGGCCTTCATGAAAATCGTCGTGGGAAGTCGCATTCAAAAGGATTGGCAGCGCTTTCGTTCTCTTCGAGTACTCGAACGCGTCAACCAGTGGGCGAGCAATAACAACATTGATCCGCCGTCGCACTGGTTCAAAAAAATGGCGGTTAGCGACGTATCGCCCCGCGCTCTGTTGCAGGGCCTAATTCAGCAGATGACCGACGAAGAGATTCGAGATCTTCGCGTGAGCGTAAGGGCGGTTGAGTCTCTCGTCAGACGCGGAAGGTTCCAGGTCGAGCGAGAGTGATCTTGTGCCGTCGCTTTGCATCCTAGCTGGTACGCCGCAGTGGCTTCGGTCTCGCGCGCGTTTTCGCCCCAATCCGCGAGCCGAATGGCAGTTTGAAACAATCGACAGCCTAAAGAAGAAGGTCGATCTTTCTGCCATTTGGGACCGTGTCGTCGACGTAGCGAATGCATGCGCCGTGGATGGCGCGCACATATTCGCTTTCTTCGGCGAGAGGCGTGAACTAGACCGCTTTGCGGAGCGCGTGGCCTTTCGGCATCGCCTAGTGTGGTTGCAGCCCGAAGACCAGCAGATATTCGCCTCAGGACACTTCCAAGACCGCATGGACGACTTGTTGGCATTCGAAGAAGAGTGGATACGGTCAGTCAAACCCAAGGATCGGCGAAGCGCGTTGATATTGCCCAACCGCGCTTTCGAAGCTCGCGAGCCTCTCAACCGAATCTGGCAGCGTTGCAACCGGGCGCGCCCCAGCGCTGGTGAAACCATAGAGAGCCTGGTAGGGCAGATACGTGGATTCGACAAAGCGTACCACCGGCGCGGGGGAGCATTCGCCGGCGTGTGGGTGGACGCTGAATCGCGCTGCTTCAAGGTAGCGAAATCCGAGGAATACCACACGCATACCGTCCCGGAGAACAACCGATGGAAATTCACGTGGCGCATCCCTACGGGATTTCACTACGATGTAACGGATGCTGATGGCCGAGGCCTTAAAGTCATGGACGAGATGGGACGATATCAGACGTACCGCATTAGAGCAAACGTCGATCCACACAACTACCATCGAGGTGGAGAGTAAGGTCCAAAGCCAATCGGCGAATCTTCAAGAATCGTCCCGACCTTGGCTGTGAACTGTCGAGTTCGGCCGATGCCTCTGTGCGCTCTGCCGTAGCGTGGCGGCCGATTGCCTGACGCCCCGGCGTACCCGGCGCCAAGCGGCGCCTGGAGGCCTCCGGCCGCCGGCTAAGATGCGGCTGCGAGCGTGCCGATGACGTAAACGTGGGTCCAACCCTGGGCCCTGCGTTCGCCGACCGGCGAGCGCCATCTTTCGCAGAGAAAGGGGGTGAACGAAACAGATGAATCTTCCTATCCTTTCCATTCTCAACGCCATCGGCGGTGGCGCGGAGCCTTCGGGCCAACCAAACAAGGGCATCTTAGGATCTCTCGGCAGTGACGCGCTGCGCTTCGGCAAGGTGCTTGCCGCCAGCCTCGATCCAAAGGCTCCCTCCGCGACCGTCGTCGGCGTCTTAGGCGGCTTGGTGAATCACGGTCTACCGATCCAAACGGTGGTCCAACAGGTTGCCAAGAGCGTGCTCTCCTATCTCGCCTCGCACGGCGATGTGCCCGGGTCGGCATCCGCGCCCTCGACGCAGTCGAACGCGAATCTGCTCGGAGTACTCGAACAAGCGCTCTCGCCGCCAAGTCACGGACCACCCGGCCACGGGCCGCCGATCGACGCCTTCACCGTTTCGGACGGAGTCGGCAAGGTCGGGGCCATCGCGGCACGGTTGACGGCGATCCTCGCCGCAATCGCACCGGGGACCCAGGCGGGGCAGCAGAGCGATATCTCGGGACAGATCTTGGACGCCGTAACGGCGAAAGAACTCCCGGCCCCAAGCACCGATCCAACGGCCAAGCCCTCGGGCGACGTCGCGGGTATGGTGAACGCCCTGCTCCAGGCCGTTACTGACGGCTTCACGCCCGGAACACCGGTGAAGCTTCCGACGCCTCCGGACCGGCCCATCGCCGGCTCGGGCGTTGACCGCTTGCCGCCGTTCCCGTCGGCCGAACCTCCCATGGCGTCGACGCACTTGCCGATCCTGGCTCCGACTTCGAACGGGGGCATCTTGCCGCCGTTCCCGTCGGCCGAACCGCCCATGGCACCGACGCACTTGCCGATCCTGGCTCCGACTTCGAACGGGGGCATCTTGCCGCCGTTCCCGTCGGCCGAACCGCCCATGGCACCGACGCATCCGCCGATCCTGGCTCCGGCCTCGACCTACGGCTCGGCGTCGGCTTCGCTCCAGGGCTCGACCCGCACGGCACCCGACCTGCTCGCGCGCATGCTCGGCCGCGCCGCGCAAGTCGATGCGCAGGTCAACGGCACCTCCGCTCCGGCGGCGCAGAACGAGGCTGCGGCCTCGCTCGACGCTGCGTCCGGGATCATCCAGGGCACGCCGCAGGGTGCGATGCCCGGGCAGCCGTCTTCCGCGATGCTGGCATCGCTCGCGCTTTTCGAACACGCGGCGATGACCCTCTCGCAGAACGGGACCGATCCGCAAGGTCAGAACTCGACATCATCCGGCGGCCATGAGTCGCTGGGGGGCAACGGGTCGTCGACCTTGGGGCTCTTCGGGCCGTCCTCTGCGGGGTCGATGGGCTTCGGCGGCTTGGTAAGCAACGCGCTTGCCACATCGCTACCGGCCACTGCCCCGGCACCGTTGCCGTATGCCGGCCCCGGTTCCCAAGAGATCCTCTCGCAAGTCATCAAGGGCATGAATCTGCGTACCGTCAACGGGACGACGCAGGAAGTGCGCTTGCGGCTCGTGCCGGAGCACTTGGGTGACGTGGCGATCAAGTTGACGCTCAACGGCAGCAACGTGAGCGCCAGCATGGTCACGCAGAACGGCGACGTCCGTAACGCACTGCTCGCCCAGCAGCACCATCTCGCGCGCGCGTTTGCGGCGGCGGGCATGAAGCTGACCGGCTTCTCGGTGAACGTTTCGGGTGGTAACCAAGAACACGCGAACCAACAACACGGCGGGCGCGGCATGGGCCGGCGCTACGTCATCCACGAGCTCTCAGGTGATGCGCTTGCCTCGCAGTCGCTCACCGATCTCGCTCCGCCGCTCCTCTCCGGAGCGACGCCGGGATTGCTCAACTGCTTGGTTTAGGAGGAAACCTATGTCCAGTCCAGTCCCCGGCACGGGGACATTACCGATCAGTTCGCTGATCCAACAACCCGGTAGCGGCACCTCGCTGCCGCCGGCAGGCTCCAACTCGCAACTCAACGCTGCCGACTTCTTGACCATGCTTACCACGGAGCTTCAGAACCAGGATCCGACCAAACCCGTCGATGCGACGCAGTCGGTCGCGCAACTGGCGCAGTTCTCCGCGTTGCAATCGCAAGAGCAGCTCACGGCGTCGTTCCAGGCGTTTCAATCGAACTTCGGCGTCTTGCAAACCGCCTCGCTGATCGGTCAGCAGGTCACCTGTGAGACGACCACCGCAGGTTCATCGACGGTCACCGGAACCGTCGCGTCGGTCTCCGTGCAGAACGGCGTGCCGTACTTCACGATGAACGGCTCAAACGGCCAACCGCTGACCGATAGTAGCGGAAATCCGCTGCTCTTCTCAGCGAGTCAGATCGTCGGGATCGGCAAGTAACGTATGGATCCCAAGGAGATCGCGGCGATCCAAACCCCGGCGATCCTGCCCGGCCCCGGGCCTCGCCCGGTCGGGCGGCCCGTTCAAATCCCTCCCACCGACGCTCCGAGCTTTCGCGATCTGCTCGAGCGCCAAGGCGGCGTTGCCGGCCAACCGCTCAAGTTCTCCGCTCATGCGCTCGCGCGGCTGGAGTCGCGCAACATCAAGCTCAGCAACGAAGACATGGCGCGGATCAACGCGATGGCCGACAAAGCCGCCGCCAAAGGTGCGAAGAACTCACTCTTCATCATGCACGATGTGGCGATGGTGGTGAGCATCAAGAATCGCACCGTCATTACGGCGATGGACCACCAGTCGATGAAAGACAACGTCTTTACGAACATCGATTCGGCGGCGATCATCTAAGTGATCTTCCAACTTATTCACACTCTGGGGCGGACCGCGTTGCGGAGCCCCGGGCGCGGCGCCGAGCGAACGACGTGCCGTGCAGTCGCAGACGAGGTTTGCATATGTCCATAGACTCCTTATTCACCGGTATATCCGGGCTGAACTCCTACAACAGTTGGATCAATATGATCTCGAACAACATCGCCAACGTCGACACCGTCGGCTTCAAAGGCCAGCGGATGACGTTTGCCGATCTGTTCTACCAGAACCAGGGCTTTGCGTCCGGCCCGACCCAGACCAGCGGCGGCATCAATCCGCAGCAGCTCGGGCTCGGCGTGAAGGTCAACACGGTCGACACGCTCTTTGCCCAAGGCGGCTTGCAGACGACCGGCGTCAACACGGACCTGGCGCTCAACGGCAACGGGTTCTTCATCATGCGCAACGCCAACGGCACGAGCCAGCCCATCTACACGCGCGACGGCGCCTTCTCACTCAACTCCAACGGCCTGCTCTACGATCCGGCCAGCGGCCTCGCGGTGCAGGGCTACATGGCCAATCAAAGCGGCCAGATCACGGCCACCGGCAACCCGGGGAACATCACGATTCCCATCGGTCTCAGCGAACAGGCCACCGGAACGGGCTTCGGCGTGAAGATCGGCCCGACCACCGCCGACAGCGTCTTCGACGTCGGCCTGGGCGGCAATCTGGATCAGACCCAATGGCAGATCCAGCAGCAGTACGAGGCGGGTACGGGCACCACACAGGGGCAACCCTACAGCGTCTCCACGACGATCTACGACTCGTTGGGCAACGCTCACCAGGCGACGCTCGTCTACACGCCGGATGCGACCGGCGCAACCGGCCCCCCCACGCCGACGAGCGGCCTGCCCTCCACGGTGAGCAATGCTAGCGGCACGGCCGTTACGCCGGCGACGCGTTGGAAGGTCCAGGTCTACTTTACCGATGGTACGCTGGTTACTCCGTCCAGCGGAACAGGGACCGGAACTCAGGCGAAACCCGCGACGCTGGGCTACGCCTACTTCGACCAGAACGGGCAGTTCATCAACACCTCCAGTAGCGTGGGTGTGCCGGGCACCGCGCTCACCACGAACGTCCACGTCGCCGGCCAGCCGACCTCTCTTGCTGACGGCAATCAACTGGATGTCACCCAATGGGGCACCGCCGGCTCCAACAACGCAACCGCGCCCACGGGGACCGGCACTCCGGTGACCGGGCCGATCGGTTTGGACTTCTCCAACGATTCGAGCTTGGCCGGCACCTACAGCGCCAACGTCCTCTCGCAGAACGGCTACGCGGCCGGAACGCTCTCCAACATCACCGTCGGCCAAGACGGCACGATCACCGGAGCGTTCACCAACGGCCAGCAACGGGCCCTCGCCCAAGTGGCGCTGGCGTCCTTCCAGAACGAGGAAGGCCTGCAGCGCGTCGGCGGCAACGGCTTCGAGCAGAGTGCCGCCTCGGGGTTGCCGCAGGTCGGTACGGCCTCGACCGGTTCGCTGGGGTCGATCGTCTCGGGAGCGCTCGAGCAATCGAACGTCTCGCTTGCCAACGAGTTCACCAACATGATCATCGCGCAGCGAGCCTTCGAAGCCAACACCCATAGCATCGAGACCGCCGACCAGAATCTCCAGACGGTCGACAACATCCGCGCAAGCGAGAATTAAGCTCGCGTAGCGACGTCACGCAAGGAAGGGGCGGTGGCCGCGAGGCCGCCGCCCCTGCACGTCGAAGAGCAACTCCATGATCGCTCTCACGCGCCTGAACGGACAATCGCTGATGGTCAACGCCGACCTCATCGAGTCGCTCGAGGAGACCCCCGATACGGTCGTGACGCTCACCTCGGGCAACAAGCTGATCGTCCGCGACCACATGGTCGACATCCAAGCCAAGATCGTCGACTTCAAACGGCGCATCTACGGGCCGGCCCAGCCCGGCGCATGAGCCTTCTTAAGCTTCCCTTCCCGCAAGCCGATACCCGGGGAGAGACCGCCACCCGTCAACAGAGAGAGTAGGTTCGTTGGACTTCGCTACGCTTGCCGGGCTTGTACTCGGGTTTGGCGCCATCTTCGTCGCCGCGTACTTCGGCGGAACCGACCCCGCCGTTATCTTCGGTCGATGGGAAGCGATCTTTCTCGTTGTCGGCGGAACCTTCGGCGCGACGATCGTGTCGTTTCCCTGGCGAACCTTCAGCACCGGGTTCATCCTCGGGCTGCGCACCGCATTCAGCGACGTGGACTTCCACGAGCGCGAGATCGTCTCAACCCTCGTATCGTTTGCCGAGAAGGCGCGTCGCGAAGGCTTGTTGGCGCTGGAGAACGAGGCGACCGCGCTCGACGACGACTTTCTGCGCCAGGGCCTTCAACTCGTGATCGACGGTCGCGACACGGAGATCATCCGCAAGGTCATGGAGACCGAGGTCAGCTACGTTCAGGAGCGCGGCACCAAGGCCGAGATGGTCTTTACCGCGCTTGGCGGCTACTCGCCGACGCTGGGGATCATCGGCACGGTGCTGGGCTTGATCGGGATGCTCAAGGGCCTGTCGGCGCTTGGAAACACCACCAACGTCGCGGGGACGATCGGCGTCGCCACCGCCGAAGCCTTCGTCGCGACCTTCTTCGGCATCATGCTTGCCAACTTGCTGTGGCTGCCGCTGGCCTCGCGCATCAAAGAACGTTTCGGCCAGTTGTTGCTCGTGCGCGAGATCATGATCGAGGGGGTGCTCGCGATCCAAGCCGGCGATAACCCGCGCTTGCTCGAAGAGAAGCTGCTCGCGTTCATCGATCCGCGCGATCGCGAGCCGGAAGTCGAAGAGGGCGGAGCGGTGCCCGAGGCCGGCTTGTCGGCGTCGTCCGCTTAAAGGAGCGTAAACACCATGCCGCAAGCCGCCAAGACCGCCGGCCGCGCCGCCGAATCCAAGTTCCGCAAGCGCGGCGACGAGCAGAAGATCGAGACCGCCGGCATGATGCGCTGGCTGCTGACCTATGCCGACATGATTACGCTCATGCTCGCGCTCTTCATCATTCTCTTCTCGATGTCGACCATCAGCCGCGTCAAGGTGCAGAACTTCGCGCGGTCCGTCTCGGGCGGGTTCGATAACGTCTGGTCCGTCAATCAGCCGCCCAACGGCGGCCTCAACGGCGCGAAGGCCGCCGGCGGCACCGCCAACGTTCCGGCGGTGGAGAAGCAGTTCCAGCGCTACATCATCAAGAACAAGCTGCAGAGCCGCGTGCAGGTTCACATCGATCACCGGGGGCTGGTCATCACGCTGCTTTCCGATAAGTCGTACTACAACTCCGGCAGCGCCAGGCTGCGCCCGCAGACCAAAGTCATCCTCAACGAAGTCTCGAAGTTCTTACGGAAGAACAATAACTTGGTGCGGGTCGAAGGCAACACCGACAACGTCCCCATTCGAACCGTCAAGTATCCCAGCAACTGGGATCTCTCGACGGCGCGCGCCGTCAATGTGGTGAAATATCTCGTCAAGGATGACGGCATCAACCCCGTCCGGCTCTCCGCCGCCGGCTACGGCAAGTATCATCCGCGCGTTCCGAACACCACCGCCGCCAACCGTCAAGAGAATCGCCGCGTCGACATCGTCCTCTTGAATGCGGACGCGTCACGCGCCGAACGGACGTAGAAAGCAGCGTTATGTCGAGCCTTTCACAAGAAGAAATTGATGCGCTGATCTCGCAGATCGGCGGCCCGGGAGCGCCGGTTCGCGAACATATCGAGAGCAAGCGAATAAAGTCGTTCGATTTTCGTTTCAATAAACGCCTCGATAAGTTTTCCAACAACCAGTTGCAGACGCTGCGGACGCTTCACGAAAACTTTACCCGGCTGCTGAACAACTCGCTCTCCGTCTACCTGCGAACGCGCGTGGAAGCGTCGATCGTCTCGATCGAGCAGATTAGTTATGGAGACTTTATCGCCTCGATCGGCATTCCGTCGATCCTGGCAATCTTCTCGGTGGACCCCTTGCCCGGCAGCGGCATCGTGCAAGTCGATCTCAACCTCGTCTTCTCGATCATCGATCGCCTGCTGGGCGGCCCGGGATGGTTTCCAAGCAAACTGCGCGACCTCACCGATATCGAGCGGACCCTGATGCAGCGCTTCATGGCGCGCATGCTGAACAGCTATCGTGAATCCTGGAACTACCTGCTGACGCTCTCGCTCAAGATCGAGGCCCTCGACTCCAACCCGCAGTTCATCCCGCGCATCATCCCGCTGGATCAGGTCATCGCCTATATCTCGATGGAGTTGAAGATCGGCGATATGGCCGGCGTCATGAACTTCTGCCTGCCCTATCTCGTGCTCCAGTCGATCGGCTCGCAGCTCACCGATTTCCAGTGGTCGCCGACTGTCGTTGCCGGGCGCGGGATGACGGAAGAAGACGTCATGCAGTTGACCCGCAGCGTCGAGCGCGCCGACGTCGACCTCCTGGTGGAGTTGGGGCATACCCGCGTCTCTCTGCGGGATCTGGTGAGCCTGCGCCAGGGGGATATCGTGGTCTTCGACCGCCCGACCAGCGAACCGTTGCGCGTCGAGGTCAACGATAAGGAGAAGTTCCGCGTCTTTCCCGGCATTCACCGGGATCGATTGGCGGCTCAAGTAGCACGGATCATCCATACGGACGACGAATAGCCTCGTATGCCGGATATGCAACACCTCGCCGACTCCATGCTCAGTGCGGCGGCAACCGTGCTCGGACGCCTCGTGGAACAGCCCGCTGCGGCGACCGGGGCCACCCGACACGACCACGACGGCTCGATCCGCACCGACGGAACGGAGCTGGTGACGCTGGCGGAGCTGCCCTCTGCCGGGATCGAGATCGTGGTGCGCTTTGCGAGCGCCGATATGCACAAGATCGTCGCAGCGATGCTCGGCGGCGCCGACGACGTCGGCGAGATGGGAGCGATGCAGCTCTCGATTGCCTCGGAGACCGCCTCGCAGATCGCCGTCGCCATGGTCGAGCAACTGGCGCGCGAGTTGGGCGTATCGCCCGACGGCGTCAAGGCCGAACTACGGGTCGATGCCACCGGCTTGCCGCCGCCGCCGTTTGAGTCCTATGACGGCCAGGTGCAGGTGGGCGCGGAGTTGATGCCCACGATTGCGGTTGATTTCGCGGCGATCGCGCTCTCACGACTGACCGCAGCCGGCAGCGTCGTCCAGCCGGCGGAAGCGCCCCCGTCGGCCGAACCTGCCGTACAGGCGACGCCGGCGCCACCACCGCCGACACCGGTCTCGACGGTGCCGCCGCAGAACGCGCAGAACGTGGCCTACGCCTCTATGCAGCCGAGTGCCCCGCGCACGGCGTCTCCAGGGCAGGCCAATCTGGATTTGGTCCACGACGTCCCGCTGCAGATTCGTGCGGTCCTGGGGCGCACGACGATGCCCTTACGCGAGGTCGTCTCGTTGCAGTCCGGCAGCGTCTTCGAACTGGATAAGGCTGCGGCAGAGCCGATCGATCTCTACGTCAACAATATCCTCATCGCGCGCGGCGAGGTCGTCGTCGTCGACGACAAGTATGCGGTGAAAATCAGCGAACTCAATCCGCAGACCGAGTAGGTCGCTCTAGCGATGTCGTTCGGGTTTTGGCTCCACTATCTCTCGGCGCTTCTCGTCGTCGCGTTGATGCTGCTTGGCCTGTACGTGATCGTGCGCTCGCTCGCGCGGGGGCGGATCATGCTGGCCGCCAATCGCCGGTTGGTCAACGTCGTTGAGTCGACGTTCGTGGCGCCGCAGACCTCGGTGCATGTGGTGAAGGTGGCCGGGCGTTACTTCTTGGTCGGCGGCGGCAACGGGAAACTCAGCCTGCTCGCCGAGCTGCCCGCAGCCGAGGTCGAGCCCTGGTTAGAAGCACAGCGACGCGCGTTGGCGGCACCGGCTCAAGGGTTCGTTCAAGCCGTCGGGTCGCTCTGGTGGAAGAAACCATGATGCCGATTCGGCGCTGGAGCGCTCGCTACGGCCTCGTGTTGAGCTTTGCCGCCTTGGCGGCCGCACTGTTGGTGCCGCTGGTTGCCTATGCTGCGACGGCGCCGGCGGCGCCGACGGTGCCGATCCCGTCGATCAACTTCGGCGTCGGGCAAGCGCATACGCCGACCCAGGTGGTGGGCGCGCTGCAGATTCTCTTACTGCTGACCATCCTGGGATTGGCACCGACGTTGCTCGTGATGGTGACCTCGTTCACGCGGATCATCGTCGTGCTCTCGTTCACCCGCACGGCGCTGGGCACGGCGCAGACGCCGCCCAACCAAGTGCTGGTGGGCCTGGCCCTCCTCTTGACCTTCTTCGTGATGAACCCGGTTATCCGGGCGGTCAATACCAACGCGGTGCAGCCCTACGTTCACCATAAGATCACCCAGCAACAAGCCCTAACCCAGGCGCTGAAACCCCTGCGCGCATTCATGTTTAAGCAGACTCGCCCCAAGGACATCCAGATATTCTATGCGATGACCAAGAAGCCGCGTCCGGCGAACCATCACGATGTGCCGACCTATATCTTGGTCCCGGCATTTGTGATCTCGGAGTTGAAGACCGCCTTTGAGATCGGGTTTGCGATCTATGTTCCGTTTGTGGTGATCGATATGGTCGTCGCCAGCATCTTGCTCTCGATGGGCATGATGATGATTCCTCCGGTCATCATCTCGCTGCCGTTTAAGATCCTGATTTTCTTGCTGGTCGACGGCTGGAGCTTGGTGGTTTCCGCGCTCTTCCAGAGTTTTCAACGATGAATTTTGCCGATGCGATCAGCCTGGGCCGCGAAGCGATCTTCGTCGCCTTGCTCGTCGCGGCGCCCGTCTTGATCGTGAGCATGGTGATCGGCATCGCCATCTCGCTCTTCCAAGCAGTCACGCAGATTCAGGAGCCGACGCTCACCTTCATCCCCAAGATCATCGCCTCCGCGTTAACCATTCTCTTTTTCGGGCCGTTCATGCTGGCGCTCTTGACCGATTTCATGGCCCGCGCGTTCACGCACGCCATGACCACCATTCGTTAGGCACCCATGCCTGACGTCTTTGGACTGACCGGCGCCCAGTTCGAGACGTTCCTCTTGATCTTCGTGCGGGTGGCCTCGATGCTCGCCCTCTATCCCGTCTTCGGCGCTGCGCAGATTCCGGTCATGGTCCGCACGGGCCTGGCGATGGTGATCACGTTCCTGCTCTACCACGTCGTGCCCACGGCGCCCGTCTCCGATAGCATCTATGCGCTCGCGGCGGCGGTCGTCAGCCAAGTGGTCCTCGGCGTGATCGTGGGATTCCTCGCTCAGCTCGTCTTCGTGGCGGTGCAGTTTGCCGGCGAGGTGCTCGATCTTCAGGTCGGCTTTGCGGTCGCCAACGTGATCAATCCGCAGACGCAGCAGCAGATCACCATCCTCGGCGAGCTGGAGTTGACGCTTGCGACGTTGATTTTCCTGATTACCAACTCGCAGCTCCTGCTCATCCAAGGCATCGCCGGTTCGTTCCATTTGGTGCCGCTGCCCTACGTTCACCTCCATTTTCGCGTCGCAAGCGATGTCGTCGCGTTCTTCTCTCGGGCCTTGCTTGAGGTGTTGCGCATCGCGGCGCCGGCCGGCGTGACGCTCTTCATCACCAACGTCGTGCTGGCGTTCATGGCGCGGGTAGCCCCGCAGATGAACGTGTTTGTCGTCGGGTTGCCGCTTCAAGTGGGAGTCGGCCTGATCATGCTCGGCTTCTCGGTCCCGTTGATCGGGGCGATCGTCCCCGAGGTCGCCCAGGAGAGCATCCGCCAGATGTCCGCCGTGATGCGGAGCATGCGTTAGTTCATCCTGGGCGCAATGCTTAGGAGGCTGTCGGAGTTAAGCACGCTTCCGTTTTTGGGCCGCCTTTTGCCCGAATACTTCGTTGCTCATCAGTCACGAAGCTACGGCTTCGCTCCTTCTTCGCGCCTCGTCTCCGAACAAAATTCGGCACCAAATCCGAAAACAGCTCAACTCCGACAGCCTCCTAGAAGTACTGGAACTGTCCGATCTTGTTGCCCTGCGTCTCCACGAAGTAGATGCGTTGATCGAAACCGAGGGTGATCCCGGTCGGGTCGGAGCCGGCCGTCGGTATCGGGTACATGGTGACCGCGTTGCCTGTGGGCTGGAAGCGGCCGATCTGATTGGCGCTCGGGTCGGTGAAGTAGAAGTTGCCGTCGGCACCCTGGACGAGGCCCGAGGGGTCCGTTGAGGGCGAGCTTGAGAACTCGCTGATGGTGCCGTTGACGGTGATGCGACCGATCTTGCCTGCTCCGCTTTCGCAGAACCAGAGCGCGTTGTCGCTGCCCGGCACGATATCGGTCGGATCGGCGTTGGCCGTCGGCAACGGATACTGCGTGACGCTACCGCTCGTCGTTATGCGGCCGATGGCGTCGGCTCCCGGCTCCGTAAACCAGAGCGCGCCGTCGCTCCCTGCGGCGATGAGGTCGGGCTGGGCGCCGGCCGTCGGTATCGGGTACTCGGTGACGGTTCCGGTCGAGGGCGCGATCGCGCCGATCTGATTGGCGTTCTGCTCTGTGAACCAGAGACGTCCGTCGCTGCCCGTTACGATCCCCAGCAGTCCCGCATTGGCGGTCGGAACGGCGTACTCGGTGAACACGCGGGTGACCGGAGCGAAGCGCCCGATGTTGTTGCCGACGTTCTCGGTGAACCAGATCGCGCCGTCAGGCCCGAGGGTGATATCGGCGGGCTTGGAGGCGGGGTTGGGCAGCGCCGTCTCGACGATCGTTCCCGAGGTTTGGAGCTGCCCGATGTTCCCGGCCGCAGCCTCCGTGAAGAAGAGCGACCCGTCGGTAAAGGGTGTGATGCTCGCAGGCTGGCTGCTTGCGGCGGGGATCGAGTACTCGGCGCTCACCTTCGGGGTCACTGGTGGGGAAGTGGGAAGCGGGGTCGTTCCGCTCGGAACCGTTGCCTGCCCACCACAACCTGCCAGTAGCAGTGCGGCGAGCGCGGCTCCGGCCGCAAACGCAGAAGTCCGTTGCAATCCTGTTCTCCTCGGGGTGGGGTGCATAATCAGGCTTCCCTTATTGGCAGGCTGGAGCCGTATTCCCGCAGGAATGCCATTATCGTTGGGGTCCGCATGAAGAGCATGCTCCCAGCCGAAAACATTGAGAGAGGGATGATGCTACTAATGGCGTGGGCCGATGGCTAAGCCGGAACAGACCGAACAAGCGACCCCTAAACGCCGCAGCGAGGCTCGCAAGCGCGGTCAGGTGGCGCGCAGCCCGGACCTCGCCGGCGCTGTGATTTTCCTCGCCGCCGTCATCGTTCTGCACAGTATGGCGCCGACCATGCTGGGCGGAATCGCCACGGCCATGCATGTTGCCATCGGCAACGCCGCACAGCAGGATGCCTGGAACGTAACCGCCGTGTGGATGCTCTTCGTCGAGGCCCTGGCTCATATGGGGCTCGTCCTCGTCGTGGTGCTCGCCATCGCTTTCATCGTCGGCATCATGGCGAACCTCTTGCAGTTCGGTTTCCTGTTCACGCTCAAGCCGCTCGTTCCGTCCTTCTCAAAGGTCAATCCATTCTCGGGATTCCAGCGACTCTTCTCGCGGCAGACGGCCTTCAATCTCCTCAAGCAGGTCCTCAAACTCGGTGCCGTCGCGATCCTGCTCTACGCGACGCTCTCCTCGCACCTCGACCAGTTGGTGCGTACGGGTCAATCGTCGACGGTAGACGTCGTCGGCGTGACCGGGTCGATCATCTTCGACCTCGGCTGGAAGTTCGGGGTATTCCTCGTGATCGTCGGCTTGCTCGACTATTGGTTCAACCGCCGGCAGCTCGAGAACAGCCTAAAAATGACCAAGCAGGAAGTGAAAGATGAGTTTCGGCAGTCGGAAGGCAGCCCCGAGGCGAAAGGAGCCGTACGACGGCGCCAGCGTGAGTTTGCGCGTCGACGTATGATGGCGGCGGTGCCGCGTGCGACGGTGGTCGTGACCAATCCGACGCATTTCGCCGTCGCGCTAGAGTGGGACGAGGTAACCATGGACGCTCCGGTTGTAACGGCAAAAGGCGCCGATTTGGTCGCCAAGCGCATTCGCGCTTTAGCGGTCGAACACGGCGTTCCGATCATGGAGAATCCGCCTTTGGCTCGGGCGATCTACGACAACGTTGAGATCGATCACCCCGTGCCGCCGACACTCTATGCTGCGGTGGCCCAGGTGATCGCCTTCGTCTACCGCCTCAAGCGGAGAACCATCGCCTGATGGCCGCCGCGCAGCAGGGGCTCGCGCCTCGCCCAGGTCTGCTCAGCCGCATCGGAAGTGCCGCACCGATCGCGGTGGCCGGTGCTTCGGTCACGCTGGTCTTCCTGATGATCGTGCCGGTACCGTATTGGATACTCGACATGTTGCTCGTGTTCAATATCTGTACGGCGCTAGTCATCATCGGGACGAGCCTCTACGTCGAGAACGTCCTCTCGTTCTCGGTCTTTCCCACCTTGCTGCTCATCATCACGCTCTTCCGCTTGGCCCTAAACATCACCGCGACGCGGTTGATTCTCACCGACGGATACGCAGGCCAAGTCATCAACTACTTCGGGCAGATCGTCATCCACGGCAACTACGCCGTCGGCTTCGTTATTTTCCTGATCTTGATCATCGTTCAGTTCGTGGTGATCACCAACGGCGCCAGTCGCGTCGCTGAAGTGGCAGCGCGCTTCACGCTCGACGCGATGCCCGGCAAGCAGTTGGCGATCGATGCCGATCTCAATGCAGGCCTTATCACTGAAGCAGAGGCGCGACAGCGCCGTCGCGACATTCAACGCTCGGCCGACTTCTACGGAGCGATGGACGGCGCCAGTAAGTTCGTTCGCGGCGATGCCATCGCCGCGATCATTATCGTCGTCATCAACACCATCGGCGGATTCATCGTCGGTATCGTGCAGCTCCATATGAGCCTCCTGCAGTCGCTGGCGACCTTTACGCTGCTGACCGTCGGTGAAGGCATCGTGACCCAAGTCCCCGCGATCCTCATCTCGACGGCCACCGGGATCATCGTGACGCGTGCAGCGTCGGAGTCGGACTTCGGCGGCGACCTGACCAAGCAGCTCGCCGGTCAGCCCAATGCCATTCTCATCGCGGCCATCATGTCGGGCGTCTTTGGGCTCTTCGGGCTGGCGCGGCCGCTGATGCTCGCCGCCTCCGCCGGTTTGTTCTTCTTTTACTTCAACCGCCGGCGGGCGCTGGCGGTGCGCCCGGCGAGTGTCGGCGCCGGGGCCGGAAGCAAGCCCGGCCAGAGCGGGCCGGCGAAACCGGCGGAGAGCGTGGTGCCGCTGCTCTCCTACGACCCCATGGAGCTGGAGATCGGCTTTGGGCTGATTCCGCTGGTGGATGCCAATCAAGGCGGCGATCTGCTCGAGCGCATCACCTTGATCCGGCGTCATGCCGCGCGTGACCTCGGCATCGTCGTCCCGCCGATCCGGGTGCGCGACAACCTCCAGCTCAAGCCCAGCAGCTACCAAGTGAAGATCTATGGCCTGGAGGTGGCTCGGGCCGAAGTGATGGTCAGTCGCCTGTTGGCCATGAACCCGGGCACCGCGACGGTCGCCATCGACGGCATCGCCACGACCGAGCCCGCCTTCGGCCTGCCGGCGCTCTGGATTCCCGAGACCAGCCGCGTGGAGGCGGAGATGGCCGGCTACACGGTGATCGACCCAACGAGCGTTATCGCGACGCATCTGACCGAGATCATGCGCGCGCACGCCCCGGATCTGCTCGGTCGCCAAGAGACCTCGGCATTGCTCGACAACATCAAGACGCAGTATCCGGTGGTGGTCGAGGAGTTGGTGCCGCAGCTCTTGACCGTCGGCGAGATCCAGCGGGTCCTGCAGAACCTTTTGCGCGAACGCATCCCGGTCCGCAATCTGGTGCTCATCCTCGAAACGCTGGCTGATTCGGCTCGGACGAGCAAGGACATCGACTTTCTCACGGAGCGCGTGCGCGCGGCGCTCTCGCGGCACATCTCGGCGGAGTACGCCGAAGACGGCCTGCTCTCGGTCATCACCGTCGACCCGCGTCTCGAGGCCCTGCTCTCCGAGGCCGTGCGCCGCGGCGAGGATGCTCATGCTCTGCTCGACCCGAACACCGTGACGAAGATTTACACCTCGTTAACCCGCCAGATCGCCGTGGCGCAGAATGCGGGGCTGCAGCCGATCGTGCTGACCTCAGCCTCGATTCGACTCGCGCTCAAGCGCCTCACCGAGCGGGCGGCGCCGCAGCTCGTGGTGCTCTCGTATTCGGAGATTGCGCCGGGATTGCGGGTCGAATCCCTGGGACAGATTTCCACCACTGACGAATCTGTCGAACCCATGGGAACAAGGACGTGATCTTCAAGGCACTTTTCTCCGGGAAGCGCAGCGCGATTCCGGCGTCGAAGCTGCCGATTCCGGATTCATTCGTGGACGTCTTCGTCGGCGGCCGGCCGTCGCGCTCGGTGACCGTCGAGAGCGTCGGTCCCAAGGTGCTGGTGACCCGTGAGGCGTTGGGGCGAGCCGGCGAGGTGGCCCGGTTCATCTATGCGACCCCGGCAGGGCGCTTTCGCTTTGGGACGCGCATCGTAGGGGTCTCCGGGCAGACGACCACCTTCGAACTGCCCAGGCAGGTGGAGTTGGTGGCCGCTGCTAGCGGTGCCCAGAAGCGCTCCAGCGTTCGATTGGACGCCCTGGTTCCCGGATACTGGCGCTATGCGCCCAACGGCAAGGGGATAGGGGAGTTCGCCAAGGGCAACGTGCGGGACATCAGCCGCGGGGGCTGCTCGCTCATCGCCGACCGGCAGTTCAAGCTTGGGCAGACCGTCGAGGTGAAGCTGCAGCTCAGCAGCACGGGTGCCCCTTTAGTCTTGCTTGGGGAGGTGATGCGAGCCGAGCCGATTCCGACCTCCGGCAAGCACTCTCATGGTCTGCGCTTTCAGGCGGTCACCGCGCAGGAGGATCATGCCATCATGGAGTTTATAAACCGTCGGCAAGCCGAGCTGCGAAACCGGGGTCTGGTCTAGAGGTGCGCCGAGTGTTAAGAAAGCACCACGGTTAGCCGATGGGTTCTAGAGAACGGCGCAGAGGTTCATTGGACCGCTTCGGCGCGACGCTGCACTTTTGTCTTGGGAGCTATGGATGAGCAAAAAGATCCTCATCGTCGATGACGCGGTCGTCATGCGAATGATGATCAAGGGCATTCTCGCGAAGAATGGGTTCGATGTCGTCGGCGAGGCTCAGAACGGCGTCGAGGCGGTCGACAAGTACAAACAGCTTCAACCCGATCTTGTGACGATGGATATGGTGATGCCCGAGATGGACGGCATCACGGCGGTACGCCAGATCATGGCAGTCGACCCCAATGCCAAGATCATCATGTGTACCTCGATGGGCCAACAGGCGCTCGTCGTGGAAGCGATTCAAGCCGGAGCCAAGTCGTTCATTACGAAGCCGTTCCAGCCGCCCAAGATTCTCGAAACGATCAACAAGGTGTTGGCATGAGCTCGTCGGGTATCAGCCTCAGCGAGATTCAGAAGGACGCGCTGAAGGAAGTCGGCAATATCGGCGCCGGCCACGCCGCAACGGCGCTCTCGCAGTTATTGAATGCCAAGGTCAATCTCAGGGATCCGCGCATCGACGTCATTAAGTTTCGCGATCTAGCGTCGAGGGTGGGGCATGAGAGCCGTACGGTGGCAGCGTTGCATATGTATATTCGCGGCGAAGCGCCGGGCCAGATGGTCGTGCTCTTCGATCGCGAGCAAGCCCTCGACTTCGTCAGCCAGTTCCTCCATCGCGTGATCGGCGACATCCAGATCTTCGATTCGATCGCCGACTCGACGCTCAAGGAGCTGGGCAACATTATCGCCGGTGCCTACCTGACGGCCATCATCCAGTTGACCGGCATCAATCTGCTGCCGTCGGTTCCCACCTTGTCCTACGGCACGATTCAGGCGGCATTCCGAACGCTGATGTCGATCCTGCCCGAACAAGATGTCTTTCTGATTGAATCCACCTTTTTGGATAAAGACAAAGCCATTGCGGGCCAGTTCATTTTGATTCCCGAGACCGGTTCCATTGCGCCGCTGCTCTCCGTTTTCGGAGTCGAGTAGGCGCGCTTGAGCGATGCCGTGATCGGCCGCTTGCGTAAGATGCGATAGAATGTCCGACGAACTCTTTGACCGATCCGAGTTCATCTCGTACTTCCGCGATGAGGCGGAGGAGCTACTTCAGCAGATTGACGCGGAGTTGCTTAAGCTTGAAGACTTGGTCGATGCGAGTCATACGGATCCCGAGATCGTCAATTCGTTGTTCCGGGCGCTCCACACGGTCAAAGGCAGCTCCGGGATGCTCGGCTTTAGCGATGTCCAAGGACTTGCCCACAAGCTTGAAAACCTCTGCGACTTGTTGCGCAAGGATCGCATTCCGCTCTCCGAAGGCTGCGTGGACATCCTGTTTGCCGGTCGCGATCTCTTGACCGACCTGGTCGCGGCTGCGATCAACGGCAGTGGCCCGCCGCGGGGACTCCCCGAGTATAGCGCTCGGCTGGATCAGTTTGTCGCAGTCTACGAACAGACGGCGTACCTCATCGAGGGGACGGCCGGCGAGGGAGCAGCCGCACTTGCGACCTCCGAGAGCGAAGAAAGAACGATTGCCGGTGACGTTGTCGAGCAGTTTGAAGCCGAGGTGGCACGCCTCTTAGCGCAGGCCGAAGCCGAGCGCAGGGAACATCCGCCGGAGCCCGTCACGCCCGTGGACGTTGCACCCGCCGCTATCCCTGCGCCGCAGCCTGCCGAGGCCGCGGCCGGCACGGTTGCCGCCCCGGCATCAACGCCCAAGCGCGCATCGATGCATCAGACGATTCGGGTGGATATCGATCGCCTGGATACTTTGCTGAATCTGGTTGGCGAATTGGTGATCAATCGCACGCGTATCTCGGATATCGCCAATACCCTCGAACGGCTGATCGCCGATAAGGCGCTGGATTCATCCTCGGCGTTGATCGCCCCACTTACGAAGGCCTTGGCCGACTCCGCCGCCTTACTCGCGCGAACGACCAACGAGATTCAAGAGTCGATCATGAAGGTGCGGATGGTTCCCATCGGCCAGGTTTTCGACCGCTTCCCACGACTCGTGCGTGACGTTGCCAAGGCTCGCGGCAAAGAAGTGCAACTCGTCGTATCGGGCGCAGACACCGATCTCGATAAGACGATCGTCGATGAGGTCGGCGAGCCCTTGATGCATCTCTTGCGCAACTGCGTGGATCACGGCATCGAGATACCCGAGCTGCGCGAGCAGCGTGGGAAAGCCCGCGCCGGGATGATCTCTCTCAATGCCTACCATGAAGGCAATCAAATCATCATCGAGGTTTCCGATGACGGGAACGGCATCGATCTTGAAAAGGTGCGCGCGCGCGGGCTCAAGCAGGGCCTGATCTCCGTGGATGATCGCCTGAACGACCGCGAGCTGATCGAGTTGATCTTTACGCCGGGCTTCTCCACCGCCGAAACCATCTCGGATGTGAGCGGGCGCGGCGTGGGAATGGATGTCGTCAAGAAGAACATCACGCGCCTGAAAGGCGTCTTTGATGTCGACAGTATCTCAGGCGGTGGAACCACGTTTACCATTAAGCTGCCCCTGACGTTGGCGATTATCCAGGCGCTGCTCGTGCGGGTGGCCGACGAGCTGTATGCGATTCCTCTCGATTCGGTCATCGAATCGCAGCGGGTTGAGATGCCTGACGTGCGCACGGTACATGGCAGCGAGGTCATCACCTTGCGCGGCCAGGTGGTGCCTTTGCTGCGCATCGCCGATTTCTTTGAACTTGGAGGGCAACGAGACCCGGAGAAGGTGATGATCGTCATCGTGGGCTTGGGTGGGCGCCAAGTCGGCCTTGTGGTAGACTCGTTCCAGGGTGAGCAAGAGATCGTGATCAAACCGTTATCGGACGTGGTGGGGCGTATCCCGGGCATTTCGGGAGCCACGATTTTAGGGAATGGATCGATTTCGCTCATCATCGATGTTCACTCATTGGTGAGCGACGCCTACTCTAGCGGCAGGGTCGCTCGCGCTGAATACTCGGGAGTGTGATGTAACGATGGCCGAACGTAAAGGTGACAACGATCAGGCTTCAGCCGGAGTCATTCAAGTCGTTTCCTTCAAGCTGGGGAACGAGGAGTACGGTGTCGACATCGCCCAGGTGCAAGAGATCATTCGCCTGGTAGAAATCACACATGTTCCGCGCGCCCCGCGATTCATGGAAGGGGTCATCAATCTGCGCGGACAGCTCATCCCCATCATCGACCTGCGTACGCGCTTTGGGATGCGCCGTATTGACGCCACCAAGAGTACGCGCATCGTGGTGACGGAGATCGGCAGCAAGAAGGTCGGCATCGTGGTCGATAGCGTCTCGGAAGTGTTGAACTTGCCGATCGAAAATGTTGAAGAGGCGCCGGAGATGATCGCCGGCATCGGGACCGAGTACATCCAAGGGGTCGGGAAGCTGAACGAGCGGTTGATCATTCTGCTCGATCTGACGATGGTGATCACCAGCGACGAGAAGAGCGACCTCGAAACGCTCGATACCGGGGCGCTGGCTGCGACAGTTTCATAACGAAGGGGAATCCAACCGGGGTCGGTGGTACACTAGCACCATGCGCCAATCGTTGCTTGCCTTGCTTGCCTTCTCGTTTGCAGTTAGTGCCGTCGCGACCGCGGCCCCGACGGTTCCCTCGGCTGCGACGCCTGCGCCTTTGGACCTGAAGAAGATTCCGGTCATCGTCCGCATCGTCAGTCGTCCGCTCTGCAGCGCGTTACGCACGAATGTCGGGCCGGCCATCGAGAAGCTCCTTCAGAACGATCATGCCATCGCCGCAAGTCCGCCCTTGCTGCAAGAGTATAATCTGGCGCTTGGTGAAGGCGCTCAAGGCAGTGGGCGACGTCAGATCGTCTTGTTGCGCACGGAGAATCTCGTCGATCCGCTCTCGAACAGCCTCTTAGCCATCAAGAGACTCTTGGCAGACCCGCGTATCTTTCCGCTGCACCCCGCGACGGCCGATCAAGCCCGATTGCTGAAGCTAAAGAAGCGGCTTGATGCGGCGATTGCCGGTCAAGAGGTTTCGCTCGACATCATCAACGGTTTTGTGACGACGCAGCAGCTCGGCGATATGCAGCATAACGGCTTCGGCTACATCAAGGCGATTAGCGGAAGCGAGATGACGAATAACGGCGGCCTCCCATCGGCCACCCCCAACCCGCTCTACGTGAACTCCAAGCAAGCCGGTCTACAGCAGACGCCCGGTAGTCCAACCTTCATCGATCCGGCGACGATCCCGGGTCTCACCCTGGGCTACAACCCAATTAGTCATCTCGTCAGTGCCTTGAAGTGGACGCAGGCGTATACCGCCAAGCACGAGCATGCCGTTGCCACGTCGGTGATGAGCGCGGTGCATGACTGTGCGCCGCCGCCCGCTAAGTCTGCTCCGAACCCTGCCGCTTCACCGTAGCCGCCGCCACCCGGGGTCTGCACTTCGACTGCCTCCCCGGCGGCAAGCAGCACGCTGACTTTGCCGCCGAGCGGTTCTGCCGATCCGTCGGCGCGGATGAGCCGATGCGCTCCGCAGCTTCCAGGTTCGCCACCGAGCGCGCCGGCCGGCGCGCAGTGGTGGCGGTCTGCGAGGAGCGTTGCTCGAGTCTGCCCTTCGGTGCTTTCGAGCGTTCGCAGCAGCCCGTCGCCTCCTCGGTAGCGCCCCGCTCCGCCCGTGCCGGCAGCAAACTCGTAGCGCGTAACGCGCAGAGGGTACTGCCGCTCGATCGCCTCAATGGGCGTGTTCAGGGTGTTGGTCATATGACATTGGATGCCGTCGAGGCCGTCGAGGCCGGGGCGTGCCCCCATGCCGCAGCCGATCGTTTCGTAGAACGCCCAGGTATGGCCGTTGGAGCGTACGCCGCCCAGCATGACGTTGCTCATCGTTCCGCCGCTCTCGGCAGGTACGCGGTCGGGGGCGGCGCAGGCCAGGGCCCGTAGCACCAGTTCCGCATTGCGGGTGCTCGTCTCGACGTTGCCGCCTCCCACGGGCGCCGGGCGAGTCGGATTGACCAACGTTCCTTCCGGCGCACTGACGATGATCGGGCGAAAGGTACCGGCGTTGGCTGGAATCGTCGGGCCGACGACCGCTCGTAGTGCGTAGTAGACGCCGGAGAGCGTGACGCCGAAGACGGCATTGAGCGGATAGGAGACCTGTGCATGCGTTCCGGTATAGTCGAGCGTCGCCGTTCCATCGGCGAGCTCAAGTCGCAGAGCGATCGTTAGGCTCGGGTCGCCGTGCGGGTCCTCAAGGGCGCTTGTGACCTGAAAGACCCCGTCGCCGAAGGCGCGCAGGGCCGTACGCATGCGCCGCTCGGCGTCATCGAGCAGGTGATCGATGGTCGCATCGAGCGTCGCTCGGCCATAGCGTTCAAAGAGCGCCAGCAGGCGCCGTTCCCCAACGATATTCCCGGCGACCTGCGCCCGCAGGTCGCCGGCGCGTGCCGCGGGTTCACGCGAGTTGGCGCAGAGCAGTGCGACCGCTTCATCGAGCAGCGCATCGCCCCGGAGCAGGTGCATCGGCGTGATGACCAGCCCTTCGGCGAAGAGGTCCGCCGCATCAATGGAGATGGAGCCCGGGACGCTGCCGCCGACATCGGCATGGTGGGCCTTGTTGGCGGCATATCCGGCCAGCGCTCCCTCAAAGTAGATCGGGCGTACGAGCGTGACGTCGTTTATGTGCGTTCCGCAGACGTAGGGATCATTGACCATCCACATATCGCCTTGAGCGACACCGCCGAACTCCCGTTGGATAAAGGCAAGCGTACGCTCGACCCCCCACGGCAACGAGCCGAGATGAACCGGAATATGCTCGGCTTGTGCGATCAAGCGCCCGCGCGCATCGAAGAGCGCGCAGGAGTGGTCTAAGCGCTCTTTGATGTTCGGCGAATACGCGGCGTTGCGTACGGCGATCCCCATCTCGTGACTTGCATAGGTGAGGGCGCCTTCGACGATAGCGGTGACGATCGGATCGACGTTCACGCAAGGGCCTCGATCACGCACGCATCGTCGTCGATCCCCACGCGCCATCTTGGAAGCACCATGATGCTTGCATCGTACTGTTCGATGATCGTGGGACCATCCAGTTGGGTTCCGATCGGCAGCTCCGATCGCCGATAGACCGGCACATCGACGTAGCCTTCGTCGATCCAGACGTTACGGATCTGCGGCGGCCTCGTCATCTTAGAGAATGCTTGCCTGGAACGCGCGGGCGATTTCTCGACTCTGCCGATCGCCGTAGCGCGCGCGGTCACGATTTCGACGGGTTCGCCGCTGACCGCATATCCATAGCGTGTTGCATGCGAGCGGTGAAAAGCCTCTGCGATCTCGTGCGGCGTCGTCATGTCGTAGAGAGCCAGTTCGAAACTCTGACCGCGATAGCGCGCGTCGCAAGAGTACGTCACGGAGATATCGCGGTCGTGCGTACCTTGTGCTTGCAGATCGGAGCGCACCAGCGTTTCAAGCTCGTCATAAACGGCACGCAACTCAATCGCGGGAATCTGGGTGCAGGCTCGCAAGATCGACCGAGTTGCATCCGCTCGCAGATCGGCGATCAGCAGCCCGGCTGCGGCGAAGAGCCCTGGGCGTTCCGGGACGAGGATGCGTGAGATGGCTAGCTCCTGCGCCAGAGCGCAGGCGTGCAGCGGGCCGTTGCCGCCATAGGCGACCAGCGTAAAGTCGCGTGGGTCGAGGCCCCGCTCGACCGTCACGATGCGCAGGATCTGCGCCATCTGCGCGTCGATAACGGCGATGATTCCTGCAGCGGCAGCTTCAACGCCCAGACCAAGCGGTTGGGCGAGTGTTGCGATTGCCGCACGCGAGCGCTCGGCCTGGATTGGGAACGCTCCATCGAGAAGATGCGTACGGTTGAGCCGGCCGAGCACGACATCGGCATCGGTCACCGTGGCGTGAAGGGCGGTTCCGTAGCATGCCGGGCCCGGATCCGATCCGGCCGAGACGGGACCGACGCGTAGACGAGCGCCCTCATCCAGCCAGGCGATGGTGCCGCCTCCAGCACTGATCTCAGCGAGATCGACAAAAGGGAAACGAACCGGATAACCGCTTCCTTTGACGGCACGTCCGCTCTTGGTGGCGGAGGCTGCTTCGAACTCGGTAGCGATCTCAACGCGCCCGTCGATAACCGTTCCCGCTTTCGCGGTCGTCCCACCCATGTCGAAGGCGATGATCCGCTCGATACCGCGCGAGCGTGCCAGCTCGGCGGCGGCAATCGTTCCGCTGGCCGGGCCACTTTCAATCAAGGCGGCAGGCCGGCGCGCCGCCTGCTCTGCCGTGCTGGTTCCGCCATTGCTGCGCATGACAAAGAGCGGCGCGTGAATGTCGCGAGTACGCAAGCCTGCGATGAGATCGTCCAGATACCGTCGCACGATGGGCAGTAGCGCCGCATTGACGAGTGTCGTTGAAAAGCGTTCGTATTCACGGTACTGGGGATCGACTTCGCACGAGCGAACGACTGGAATATTCGGGAGAGCCTTCGAGACGGCGTCGGCGAGGCGGCGTTCGTGCGTGTCATTGGCATAGGCATGGAGCAGGCAGACGGCAACGACATCGATGTCGTTGCGCCCTGAGAGAAGAGTGACGATGCGGCTAATCTCCGCATCGTCGAGCGGGATGAGCGCCGTCCCGGTATAGCCCATGCGTTCGCGGACGCCGATGCGATTTTCGCGCGCGACGAGTGGGCGTGGGCGCGTGACAAAGAGGTCGTAGAGGCGGCTACGGTTCTGTCTGCCGATCTCGATGATGTCGGCAAAACCTTCGGTCGTCAGGAGTGCGATCCGCGGCAGTTCGAGGTGGAGCTGCCCGAGGAGCGCATTGGTGGCAATCGTGGTTGCGTGCGCAAGCGAGGTGATCGCCGAACCCGTCCCGTTCTGGGCGGCGAAGGCGTCGAGGGCCGCCAGTGCCCCGGCATGGGGAGCAAGCGACTTCGTTGGGACCTTACACGCGATGACGACGCCGGTCTCGTCGACGGCAAGCAGGTCGGTGAACGTCCCCCCGATATCGATTCCGATCCGCCAGTCTTTGCCCATCACGCACCAGGATTCACCGCCGGGTGGAAAAGGACTGTCGGCAGCGTCCATGCCGGTTCCAAGGCCGAGCGCCCAGCGCGTAGAACTCTGTACATCCTGATGAAGAATACTTTTCTTGCCCTCATATTCGGCGTGGTCTTTACGCTAACGGCCGTTGCGGCGGTGCCGACCCCCTCACCGACAGCCGGTACCGGGGCAACCCAAGCAGCGCGCAGCTCGGCACAGCCGGACGCTTCAGTGGCGGCGCGCGCGAAAGCCTGGTTTCTCGCCCTACAGCAGGGGCACGTGCCCAACCGCGCTCATCTGACCGGGCCCATGAACGCAGGGCTCACGCATGCACTGGTTGCAAAGGTGTCGGCCCAGATCAAGCCGCTCGGTGCTCCGACGACGTTCCGGCAGATTCGATCCGGGAGGCACGGCACCTCGACCTACTACGTTTACAAGCTCACGTTTAGCTCGGGTCAGGCGCTGGACTATCTCTTTGTCGTTGAGCCCAACGGCAAGATCAGCGGCTTACGCGTCATGCCCGCGTTGTAGGGCAATCGCACGGGTCAGCCGACGCGGACCAGGAGCTTGCCGAAGTTCTCTCCGCGCAGCAGACCGATGAATGCGCGCGGGGCGTTCTCTAGCCCATCGACGATATCTTCGCGGTAGCGTACCTGGCCTTTGGCCAGCCAATCGTGCATGTCGCCCAGGAACCGTGCGACGTGGGCCGCGTGGTCGGTCACGAGGAAGCCTTCGATCTTTGCGCGCTGCGTCAGGAGCGGGGCAAGGAAGGGGCCATGCGGAGCCTGCGTCGCGTTATAGTGTTCGATCAGTCCGACGAGCGGAATGCGAGCCCCAAGGTTGATACGCCGAAGCACGGCTTCAAGAATTGCGCCGGCGGTGTTATCGTAGTAGATGTCGATGCCGTCGGGACAGGTGTCGGCGAGTGCCTCATCGAGATCTTGCGTGCGGCGGTTGATGCTCGCATCGAACCCCAGTTCCTGCACGACGTACGTGCATTTGTCGTCCGTGCCGGCAATGCCGATCACCCGGCAGCCGAAGATCTTCCCGATCTGCCCGGCCACCGAGCCGACTGCTCCCGATGCAGCCGAGACCACCAGCGTTTCGCCGCGCTTGGGCGCTCCGATATCGAGCAACGCGCAGTAGGCGGTCTGGCCGGGCATCCCCAGGACGCCGAGGGCATACGTCGGCGGGAAGCGCCGTGGGTCGAGCTTGCGCAGTTCGCGAGCGTTGCACACCGTGTACTGCTGCCATCCGCCGTTGGCGAGCACGATATCGCCCGGCGAAAAACCACCGTCGTTTGACTCCACGATCTCGCCCACGGTGCCGCCCACCATGATGTCGCCGAGCTCGACCGGCGGCGCATAGGATTTCGTCGTGTTCATGCGGCCGCGCATGTAGGGATCAAGCGAGAGGAACTGTGTGCGGACGAGCACCTCGCCGCGCGCCGGTGCCGGCGTTTCGACCGTTTCGAGGCGGAAGTCCTGCGGGGTCGGCTCGCCGACGGGGCGGCGGGCTAGGACGATGCGTTGGTTGTGCATGGTCTGCGTTGTTTACCCACGATCTCGTCTCAGGCCTCGGGCGCTGCCATGCGACGAGATCGTCCCGGTTCCCACGAGGCGTAGCGGCGGACGCCGGGGCTGCCAAACCCACCGGGGAGCGCACAACCGGGTGCAGAAAAGCGAAACACCGAGAGCGATGTGCTCGACCGTCGAAAGGAATGGAGCGCGTGTCGTCTTCCTGCGAACAGACCGTCCCGCCACCGCGTCTCCGGTTGTGGCGCCTGCTTATCGGCTTCGCCCTGGTTGCCCTGGCGATCGTCGGGTTCTTCATCGTGAAGTGGTCGCCGTACTATGCGAAGGTATTCCTGGCGGCGGCGCACCACTCGATCGGCCCGTCGATCGTCTCGGGTACCGCAGCCGCACCCGCCACGGCGGGTTGGCAGGCCGCTTGGCAGTATGCAATGGCCTACTACAGTGCGGTGTGGGAGGCCGTCGTTCTGGCGCTCCTTCTCGGCGCGGTGATCCAGGTTTTTGTGCCGAGGCGTTGGGTAGGGCGTCTGCTCGGCAGGCCGACGATGGGTTCAGCGGCGATTGCGGGGACGCTGGCGCTTGCCGGCATGATGTGAACCTGCTGCACCGGTCCACTGGCAGTGGGCCTCCGTAAGCAGCAGTCTTCGATCGGCGCCGCGATGGCGTTCCTCTTGGCAAATCCTGTTTTGAATCCCGCGACGCTGCTCTTCATATGGTTCGTCCTGTCATGGCAGTTTGCGGTCGTCCGACTCATCCTTGGCGCGATCCTCGTCTTTGGGTTTGCTTGGATTGCCAATCGCATGAGCGACGAACCGATGAGCTTTACACCCAGCGCGGCGGCCGTTGAAGACCCGAAACGTTCACCGCTCGGTCTGGTCGTCGAGTTCCTGCGCGTTCTGTGGTGGGAGACGTACACGATTCTGCCAGGCTATATTCTCGTCGTGTTGCTTCTGGGTGCGGCACGCGTCTGGCTCTTCAGCCCGAACCTCACCCTTGGCGGCGGCAATCTGCTTACGATCATCGGCGTCGCCGTCATCGGAACGCTCTTTGTGATTCCAACGGCCGGAGAGGTTCCCATCATCCAAACGCTGCTCAAGTATGGCTTAGCGACCGGGCCGGCTCTCACGCTCCTCATCACATTGCCCGCGATCAGCTTGCCTACCCTCTGGATCGTGCGCAGTGCGTTCCCTGGACGCATCCTGCTCGCCGTGATGTTGGCTGTCGTCGGCATGGGGATCGTCGCCGGGCTCATCGGTTTAGCCGATCCTGCGCTCATCGGCAGCGCTCTGGTGCTGCGTTGAACGTCGGCATCATTTCGCCCGCGCCGCGCCGATCGCGGTTAGGCAACGCGGTGACGGCGCGGCGTTACGCAGATTTCTTTGCGTCCGCCGGCTGGCAGGTCCAAATCGCGGCCGAGTACGACGGTCGCCCTTACGATGCGCTCATCGCGATCCACGCGCGTCGAAGCGGCCGCAGCGCGCTGCGCTACGCACGTGCCTATCCCGATCGCCCGCTCGTCGTCGTGCTCTCGGGAACCGATCTCTATCGTGATCTTCCAAAGAGCGCTCTCGCTCTGCGCGCTTTGGCATCCGCGCGCACCATTGTGAGTCTGCAACCCGATGCGATCAGATTCGTCCCTAAGGCACTGCGCAGCAAGTGCGTCTCGATCGTCCAATCGGCAGCGCCGCCGTACGCGCGCCGCCCGCGGCACGCTCCGGAAGCCGTCTCGTTCTGCGTGGTGGGACATCTGCGCCGAGAAAAGGACCCGTTGCGCGCTGCCTACGCCTTGCGGCATATTGCAAGAGATCTCGACGTTCGCGTGGTGCAGATCGGGGGCGTACTCGACGAGCGCTACGCGGTGGCAGCCCGGCGGATCGCCGCAGCCGATGCCCGCTACGAGTTTCTCGGGGAGCTCTCGGCGAAGCAGGCGCTCCAGCGGATAGCCTCTAGCGACGCGTTGGTCATCTCTTCGCGAATGGAGGGTGGGGCAAATGTCGTCTGCGAGGCCATCGCGTGCGGGACGCCGGTCCTGGCTAGTCGTATCTCCGGCAATGTGGGGCTTCTGGGCAAGGAGTATGCCGGCTACTTCCAACTCGCAGATACGCGAGGGTTGGCCGCTCTGATGAGGCGATATGCTACTCAACCGTCTTTTGCCCGGCGCTTGCGCGAACAGGTTCGCAGCTTGCAGCCGCTGGTCGCTCCCGAACGCGAGCGTGAAGCATGGCTCGGTCTGATACGGCAAGTTGTGTAGCAGCCGGCGTGGAGCAGGCTACGATCGCGGGACGGATGCTGGAAGTCGAGCGCATCGCGGCCGGAGAGCCGCAGATGCCGACCTTGATCTTTCTCCACGAAGGATTGGGGTCGATTGCGATGTGGAAGAGGTTCCCCCGTGCGCTATGTGCGTCCACCGGGTGCGGCGGCATCGTCTATTCGCGGTATGGGAACGGCTTCTCCGAGGTGTTAGGCCAAGGGCGCAGCGTGGAGTATATGCACCACGAAGCGTGCGTCGTGTTGCCGGAGTTGTTGGCGGCGTACGGCATCTCTTCGCGCGATGCAATCCTGGTGGGTCATAGCGACGGGGCATCGATCGCGCTCCTTTACGCAGGAGAGATCGCTTCACCACGGGGGCTGATCCTGGAGGCGCCTCACGTCTTTGTGGAAGAGCGCTCGGTGCGCAGCATCGCCGCGGCCAAGGTCGCATTCGAGAGCGGCGATCTCCGTGCGCGTCTGGCCAAGTATCATGCCGACGTCGACGCTACGTTCTACGGATGGAATGACGTCTGGTTAAGCGCTGCGTTTCGCTCATGGAACATTCTTTCATCGTCGGCAACGATCGCGGCGCCGGCACTTCTCATTCAGGGTGTCGACGACGAATACGGAACGCTCGCTCAGATCGAAGCGATCGCGGCGGCGTTGGATGCAGATCGATTCCTCGCCGGTCGCTGCGGCCATGCCCCGCACCTGGATCGCTTCCCTGAAACCCTCAACCTCGCAGCCACGTTCATCCGCAACACGATTGAGTCTCCCAAGGCTGGTTGAATGCCTGCTAAACAGGCTGCGAAAGAAGGCTGGTGCGGGCCTTTTCCCGCGACCTGCTAGTACGCGGGGTGTGCTTGACAGCGCTCAACCGAAGGATCGTCGCTGGGAAAGATTGCGAAGACCGTGCCGCGGGGGATATCGATGTTCTTCCCGTTGTGGAACAGGTTGAAGATGTTGACGGCCGCGTCGAGAGCAGGCAGCGGTATAACGCCGAGGTACCCAGGTGCGTCGCCGGTCGGCCCGCTGCGGTAGAGGCCGCTGGCCGAGTGATCGAGTACCACCCCGAGCTTGCGACCGTTCGGCAGAACGAGGTAGCGCGGTTCGAGCAAGAGCGTCCCGGGGCGACCGGCGCGGGCCGCCGGCGATGCGATGACGACGATGCCGTAGCCCATCGTTCGTGCCGGAATCGCAATATGCGTGCGCACGGTCACGGCGTTGATCGTCTGGAAGCGAAAGAAGTCGCCGGGTTGTGCCGTCTTCGAATCGACGCTACCGAGCATCTCTACCGCGACCACCGTGCATGGGTCGAGGCCAAGTGATCGCGTACGCATCTGCGCGCCGGCTGGTAGGGCTGCCATGCATACGAGCCATAGGGCCACCAAACTCGCGCTCACACGACGTTGCATGGGGCAAACTTCGCGCGGTGGGCCGACGAGCCTGCTCGGTTATTGCGTCGTGAAGGTGTTTCCACCCGGCATCGGTGCCGGGACGCAGAAACTGTTCGAGTCGTTGAGATAGACGGTGTAGGCGGTCATCGCGCTCAACGGTCCCGGCAACGTGCTGCTTTGGTAGACGGCATTGGGGAAGGACGGCGTGGCGCTTGGCTGCGGCACCTGCGATGCGCTGATCGTGGCAAACGCATTCCCGAAGACCGTTTGCGTGTTTGAATCGAGGACCACGTCCCACGCGGAGTTGCCGTTGACAGGGAGTGCCGATGATGCTCCGATGACGATCTGCTGTGGGGAGTCGGGCACCGCCGTTGCGCTCGGAATGGGATAGAGCAACTGCACTTGCGTGCCGGCCGGTACGCTACACGGCACGGAAGAGGGATTGGACCCTTGGCCGGAGCTGCAGGCAGCCAGGCTCAACCCAAACACACAGATTGCGAGAACCGGCGCCGCATATCTCATAAGGCGATTCTAGCAGAGGAACGCGCGCAATCGGGGGGTGGTTCAGGCGATTTTAACCGAGCGTTCATCGTCGGCGGTGCGCGCTCACGGGCGGTGCGCGCTCACGCTACGCACGTGCCGATCCAGCATCGCGGCGTCGAAGCCGTCGATGGCGAACTGCTTGGTGCGAGAGTGGGCACCGTGCAGGAGTGTCACGCGCGACGGGGCGATGTGGAAGATCGCGGCCAGGGCCTGTATGCAGGCGGCGTTGGCGGCGCCGTCAACGGCGCGCTCGGCCACGCGCAGCACGTAGCCTTCGCCTTCACGGGCGAACCCGGGTCGTTTGGAACCGGGCTTGACGCGGAGCACGAGCCGTGCCATCGCGAGACTCTTCTAGCCGCTCTGCGTGAGCCCCGCCTAGCGGGTGGCGCGGCAGAGCGCCGTCGCCTGCGTGGCGAACGAGGCCGGCATGAATCTCGCCGCCATCGACTCCTATCTGCTGCACGGCTCGCCGGAGAAGGTCGAGGTCGTCGCCGAGTTGCTCGCTTGGTCGGCGCCTCCACCGGAGGCGCGCCCTTTCCTTGAGGGCATGCGCGTACTCGGGGCTCGCACGCCTGATCTCGCCATCTGTGCCCTGCGCCTCGCTTTGTCGGGCAGATCGCCCAGCGATGAGGCCGTCGGGCGCTTACGGGATCTGAGCGAAGCGGCCAGAGCGGGCGGTGCGAGCGCGGCTGCGGCGCAGACGGCCTTTGCCGCCGAGGTTGCCGGGTGGTAACGTTGCGGTTTAAGCGGATGGACAAAGGCGAGGGCGGCCTCTTGTGTAAGCGTCGGGGAAACCCCGTTCCTTGTCCGGTAAAGGAGTAGATGACCGATGATGACCACCGAGCTGCGCGATTTTCTGATGCTTCCGTACAGCGAACTGGAAGAACTGAACCTGGTTGCGAAGCAGCAGCGCAAGGATCAGATGCCGCTGGATCAGATTCAAGAGGCGCGACTCAAGTATCTGGCTGACGAGCCTCGGATCAAGGCGGTCACGGTGTTATTCAGCGATCTGGAAGGGCGCTTACAGATGCTGGATTACGACAAGAAGTTTCTGCTGAAATCGTATGACAACCTCACCTTTGACGGGTCATCCATCCGCGGGTTCACCGCACAGCGCGAGAGCGACTTGCGCCTTTTTCTCGATTGGAGCGCCTTCTACTTGGCTCCCGGTGACGTCTTCGGTCCCGGCAAGGTGCTCGTCTTTGCCGATGTGGTCGATCGCGATGGAGCGTCGTTCTCCGGAGACGTGCGAGGGAAACTGAAGAAGTTCTCACACCAGCAGTTTCAATCGCATGGCTACGTTCTCAACGCCGCCAACGAGATCGAAGGCTTCCTCTTCCAAGGGCTGGACGCCGAGCGCCATTACCACGAGACGGGCGCTTTTGAGTATGTCAACACCGGCGGTTACTACCACTCGTTGCCCGGCGATTCGCTGCGAACTTTTATCGACACGGTGGCGGAGGTTCAGCGGGCGATGGGATTCGAGAATGAGAAGGACCACCCGGAAGTTGCACCGTCGCAGTTCGAGATCAACTACAAGTATGGCGAAGCCGTTACGGCTGCCGATCAGGTGCAGCTCTATAAGCTCATCTGCCGGCAAGTGGCGACACGGTTAGGGATGACGGCCAGCTTTCTTCCGAAGCCCGTGGTGGGAGTCAACGGCAGCGGAATGCATGCCAACGTTTCGGTGAGCAAGGCCGGCAAGAATCTCTTCTGGGATGCCAAGGGCGACGAGAAGATCAGCTCGTTTGCGTGGCAGTTTGTGGATCGCATCCTCACGCATGGGAACGACATCTGCTTGATGCTCAACGCGAGCGTGAACGCCTACCGGCGGCTCGATCCACATTTCGAGGCCCCCAATCAAATCAAAGCGTCCGCCGTCGATCGCGGCGCGATGGTGCGCATCCCGATCGGCAACGAAGGCAGCGCGCGGGTTGAAGTGCGCTCGGTGGCCCCCGATGCCAATCCCTATATGGTGATGCTTGCGATCTTTCAAACGGGTTTGGCCGGCGCGATCGGCAAAGTGAAGAATCTGCGCCAGGCCGAGCGCTATCTGCCTGGGAACATCTATGACGCGATGGCCGAGTTTCGCAGGTCTGCGTGGACCTCGCAACTGCTCGGAGAGGACGTCAAGGCTCGTTACGCGCAGCTCAAAGAGGCCAGTGCCGATCGTTGCCCACGGTTACTTGGGACCTTCGTGAAATCCCAAGAGGTGCAGTACCACCACGAAGTTTACAACCAGTATCTCTGGAACCTGTTCTAGGAGGCTGTCGGAAAAAGGCTGGGCAACGCTCGGCAGCCGCTCGAAACGGTGGGCGTTTTGACGACGTTAAGGGAGCGTAGAGGAGCCTATATGACCAAGGGACGAGCACTCTGGAGTGCAGTTCTCGCAGCAAGCGTGCTGGTAGGGCCAAGCATGGCCTTGCCGGCTATGGCCGCGCCTCCGTCGTCGCCGGCCGAGCGCGGCTTCGCGGCCCATGGGACCCTGCACGGTCGCATCGCCAGCATCGACTACGCTCGCGCCACGCTGGTCGTCGATACGGCGCATGGACCGGTGAGCGTGGCCCTGCTTCCTTCGACGAATATCTTTGCGCGCAAGCACGGCTATGCAACGCTCGCGGATCTGCGTCCCGGCGTACATGTGACGATCTCAACCAGTCGGGTGAACGGGCACTTAGTGGCCGAGATCGTGCGCCTGCAGTAGCGGTGCCGATCCTCGAGGTCGCCGAACTTGCGAAGTCGTTCCCCGGTGCGCGTGGGCGACATGCGGCTTTGCAGAGCATCTCGTTCTCGGTGTCGCCGCGGCGGACGCTTGCCGTCGTCGGTCCCTCGGGCGCCGGCAAGAGCACGTTGTTGCGCATCATCGCCGGTTTGGAGGCGGCAGACAGCGGCACGGTGCGCCTAGGCGGGCGCGCTCTCGATCGCCTCACCCCGCAGGCACGCCGAATTGCCATGGTCTTCCAAGATGATGCCCTCATAGCTCATGCCACGCTGCGAGCGAACCTTCGCTTTGCTCTGCGGGCTCGGAACAACGCGCCGCAACGCGTTGCCGATGCGGCGCAGGCGCTGCATCTGAGCGAACTGCTCGATCGACGGGCCGATAGACTCTCCGGCGGCGAGCGCCAGCGGGCGGCGATCGCGCGCGCGCTGCTCTCGGACCCAGACGCCCTCTTGCTCGATGAGCCTTTAGCGCATCTCGACCCGCCCCTGCGGGTTCACGTACGCTCGGAGCTTCTGCGCGTGCGCGGCGGCTTTGCCGGTCCCGTCATCTATGTGACACACGATCATGTCGAAGCGATGGCGATTGCCGATGACCTGGGGGTACTCATTGACGGCCGCCTCGAGGCTCTTGGGAATCCGCAAACGCTCTACGATGCGCCGAGTTCCGTGCGTATCGCCAGGTTTCTCGGTTCCCCAGCGATGAATCTCCTCGATCGTATGCCGCAAGGGTACGGCTTTGGAGATGTCATCATCGGTATTCGGCCGGAGTACGTTCGCGTGGTGAAAACCGGAGGCTTGCCTGGTCGGGTGACCGCCCGGCAGAGCGCCGGGGCCGATGCGTTCGTTCATATCGAAACGCCTGCCGGCACGTTGCTCGCGCGGGTGACAAGCGGAGAGGCCATCGCCTTGCGCGGATCGGTCGGCGTCGAATTTGCGCCGGAGCGGATCGTTCGTTACGATCGCATCACCGGCGGCCTGCTCGCGTGAACGATCTGCGCGCCGCCGCCGCTGCAGTCGTTGCCGTTCGCCTGCCCGGCCCCAGCCTCGATGCGCGTTCGGCGGCCCTCCTGCGCACGATGCCGTTCGCCGGTTTCACGCTCTTCGCGGAGAATGTTGCAAGCCTTGAGGCGGTCCGCGAGCTGACCGATGCCTTGCGTAGCTGCTATGCGTCCGGTTTGCCGCCGGTCATTGCGATCGATCAAGAGGGTGGTCCGGTCGTGCGCCTGCACGCCGGCGTAGAGCGCATCCCCTCGATGATGGCGCTGGGTGCGGTTGGGGATGCATTGCTCGCCCAACGCGTCGGTGAACAGATCGCCTTGGATCTGCGCCGGGCCGGTGTGAACGTCAACTTTGCTCCAGTTCTGGATGTGACGGTCGAACGCAACAACACCGTGATCGGAACGCGTTCCTTCGGCAGCGATCCCGATGTGGTTACGCGCCTGGGCGGGGCGCTCGCGAAGGGGTTGAGTTGCGGCGGGATCGTTCCGACGTACAAGCACTTCCCCGGGCACGGCTCGACCGAGATCGATTCACACCTGGACCTGCCTGCGATCGACATCGACGAGGTGACCTTTCGTAGCCGTGACCTCGCCCCATTCATGGCGCTGCTGCCGGGTGCGCCGGCAGTGATGACGGCGCACATTCTGCTGCGCGCTCTCGATCCGCGGCGTCCCGCAACGCTCTCACCGCACGTCCTCACCGATCTTCTGCGAACGCAGATCGGGTTTGCCGGTGTCTGCTTCACGGATTCGCTGCACATGCAGGCTATCGTCAAGTACATCGGGGTCGTCGAAGGGGCGATCGCTGCGCTTGCCGCCGGTGCCGATTGCGTGCTGCTCACGGGGGAGCTGGACTTGGCGGTGACCTGCGTCGAGACGATCGTGGAGGCGGTGGAAGACGGCACCCTCTCGGAGCAACGGTTGGTCCAAGCGGCCGCACGTATGGCTACCCTACGCGCATCCCTTGCGCAGCCGTTGCCGCTCGATACGCCGGCCGTGCATCGCGGCGTCGGCCGGGAGGCTGCGCGGCGCGCGGTGACGCTCGTGCGTGGCGAAGGGGGCGCCGATGCGACCGCGTGCCTGGTGATCTCCTTTGAGTCGGTCACCGACCAAGGAGCCGAGGGCCTGCGCCGTGAGTTCCCGTCGCTGGTCGCACAAGCACCGGCGTTGCTGGAATGGCGCGCGCCGCTTGACCCCGAGGATGGGGTGGCTGAGCAGATACTGGAACGGCTCGCGCAGACATCTCGCCGACCCATTCTGCTGATGCGCCGCGCGCATATCTACCCCGCACAGGCTCGTGTGGCGGCGCGCGTGCTTGCCGCGCATCCCGATGCACTCGTGGTCTCTCTGCGTGAGCCTTACGACATCGCGCTCTTCCCCCAGGCGCGTCACCTGCTCTGTGCCTACGATGACGGCCCGGCATCGATCGGGGGCCTCGCCGATGTGCTCTTCGGCGGATCGCCGCCCCTTGGGAGGTTGCCGGTTGAGTTCGCGGCCGTACGCTGAGCCGGTGTCCTTTCCGGCAGTCGATCGTGTTCTGCGCGCGTACGCCGGAACGGACTTCACCGGGGCCGTGGCGCGCGTGGAACATCGCGGATGCCTGGTCTTTGAACGCGCTTACGGAATCACGCGCGAGGATGGCGGGCGGCAAGCAGTCTATGTGGATACGCGCTTCGATCTCGCTTCGCTCACCAAGCTCGTCGTGGCAACTGCGGTGTTGCAGATGGTTGCGCAGGGACGGATAGCGCTCGATGAATCGCTGGTGCGTTGGCTCCCCGAATGGGCGGATCGACCGCAGGAGAGGATCACCGTCCGTAGCTTGCTGGCGCATCAATCCGGCATGCACTCCGGTGCGGATTATCGTCTCTTGCTCGATGAGAACGTGGTGCGGTACGCACTGGAGCGCGAGTTATTGGCGACGCCGGGCGAACGCGTCATCTACAGCGACTTAGGTTTCATTACGCTTGGCGTACTGCTGGAGCGCGTCGCCGGCCGTACGCTGGCAGCACTCGCCGGGGATCTGCTAGCGTCTCCGACGCTGGGATTTCGGCCGCCGTTCTCACGGCGTTCGGCGATACCGGCGACCGAAGACGACGGTTGGCGTGGACGGGTGCAAGGCGTTGTCCACGATGAGAAGGCGTATTTGATGGGCGGTGTGGCGGGGCACGCCGGTCTCTTCGGCACCGCCGGCGACGTTGCGCGGCTCACGGATATCTACCTCGCGCCCCTTTCGGGGAGAGCTTGCACGCCGTTGCTGACGCCGGAGCTGGTGCGTGAGGCGACCCGAGAGCAAGCATCCGATCCGGTCTTGCGGCGCGGTCTTGGTTGGGCGTTGAAGACGAGCGACGAGAACTCGTGCGGTCCCGCCTTCGCATCTGCCAGCTTCGGACACACGGGCTTCGTCGGGACCTGCGTCTGGGCCGACCCGACGCGCGACGTGCAAGGCGTCCTGCTCACGAACGCCGTCTATTTCGGACGCTCCGATACGCGGGATATTCGTAGCGCCTTCTATGCGGCGTTGCTGGAGGATCTCGGTTTGCGATGATCGCCCTGGGCATCATGAGCGGCACGTCGCTCGATGGCATCGATGTCGCGCTCGTCGACCTCCAGCCGAAGGGGACAGGGTATCGGGTCGAGATGTTCGCCTCGCAGACCGCACCGATGCCGTCGGATCTCGCGCAGTCGCTGCAGAGCGTGCTTGCTCCGAGAGAAGGAAGTACGCGCATGGTGGCCGAGCTTCACCAGCGCTTGGGTCGAGCGTTCGCCGAGGTTGCGCTGGAAATCGTTGACGGCAGGCCGGTGGATTTCGTGGCTTCGCACGGCCAAACGCTCTGGCACGACGGAGCGCGATCGATCACGTTGCAGGTCGGGGATCCGTTTCTTCTCAGAGAGGCGCTGCATGCGACGGTGTGCTACGATTTTCGTTCCGCCGACTGCGCGGCCGGCGGCCATGGTGCGCCGCTTGTGCCCTATGTCGATGCGTTGTTGCTTGGGGACCGTGGTGAAGATCGCGTTGTCGTGAATCTGGGCGGCGTTGCGAACCTAACCGCTTTGCCGCGTCGTGCCGCCGGCGACCCATCGGCCGTTCTGGGTTTCGATGTCGGTCCTGCCAATCTGACGTTGGATGCCTTCGTGCAGGCTCGGACCGGGCACCGCTTGCGCTGCGATGTGGACGGGGCTCTGGCGGCGGCCGGACGCTGCGATGCGGCGCTCCTCGATGAGATGCTCGCCGATCCGTACTTCGCCCAGATGCCGCCGAAGTCGACTGGGCGCGAGCACTTCGGCGCAGCCTTTCTCGACCTTCATGCACGGCGTCTGGCCGCGCTCTCTACCGCCGACGGCGCTGCAACCTTGACGGAGCTTGTCGCAGCGAGCCTCTCGCAGGCCATCCGGGCGCTGGGTCTCGATCGCCCGCGAGTGCTCTGCAGCGGCGGCGGCGTGCGCAACCCCGTACTCTTAGCACGCATTGCGGCACGGCTTCCCGACATGCGCGTAGAAAGCACGGCCGTGATGGGGATCGATCCGGATGCGAAGGAAGCGGTGGCCTTTGCGGTACTCGGTTACGAAACGCTCCGTGGGCGCCCGGCCAACCTCCCAAGCGTGACCGGGGCGCGGCACCGGGTTGTGCTCGGGGGGCTCGCGCCCTACGATCTCTCGTCGTTGCTTGCGAAGGTGGCCGCCGAATGCCGCGGATAATCGTCGGGGTGGATGCAGGCGCAAGCGCCGTGTGTGCCGTGGCCGCCGACGGCAGCCACATCATCGGGCAGGGCACGGCCGGTGGAGCGAACCCCAATGTCGTCGGCCTGGTCGCAGCGGTCGAGAGCATCTCCCACGCGGTCGAGTCGGCGCTGGCCGGTGAGCGGACGGATCTCCTCTGCGTTGGTGTCGCAGGTGCGGGGCGGGAACAGGTCGCTCGTCGCTTGGAAGCGCTGTTGGCCACGCGATTTTCCCAGGCGCGCATCGTCGTCACCGACGATGCGCAGATCGCGCTGCTGGCCGGTGCGCCGGAGGGCATCGGGGCTGTTCTCGTAGCCGGGACGGGCGCCGTGGCGTACGCCCAGAACCGAGAACGGAAGGCTCATGCCGGCGGCTACGGCGCACTCCTGGGCGATCGAGGGTCGGGATTCGCGCTCGGTGCGGCGGCGCTTGAGATGCTGCTGCGAGTCTACGATGGGCGGGGAGTATCCGATGCGCTGACGCAGGCCCTGGCGACGCTCCTTTCGGCGGAGTCGCGAGCCGAGGTGTTGGCGGCGATCTATGAGGATGCGCAACCGGTCAAGCGCATCGCCTCCCTTGCCCAGACGGTGCTGGCGCTCGCGGACGCCGGCGATCGCGCGGCAACCAAGATCGTACAGGCGGCTGCACTGGAACTCTTCGAACTGGTCAAATGCGTTCTGCGTATGACCGGACTATCGGATCGGGACGGCGCGTTGGTTTTCTCCGGTGGGCTGCTCTCCAAGAACAGCCTGCTGACCTACCTCATTGAGACGCGCGTTGCCAACGAGATGCCCGCGGTGCGGATCGTCAAGGATGCTCCCGCTCCACAGTTTGGTGCCCTGAACCTCGCGCGGACGCTCCCGGCAGGCGGCCGGCATGAGTGAGATTCCCACCGAGGGAGAGCATCCGCAGAGCGCGGATCTCGACCTGCTCTCAACCCAGGCGCTGGTGGCGCTCTTCATCGGCTTGCAACGTCGAGCCGTCGATGCTGCAGCCTCGCAGATTACCGGCATCGCAACAGTCGTCGATGAGATCGCCGCTCGCCTCGATGCCGGTGGGCGGCTGCACTACGTTGGTGCCGGAACGAGCGGACGATTGGCGATGCTCGATGCGGCCGAACTTCCTCCGACCTTCGGCACGGCGCCGGAGCTTGTGCGCGTTCATCTGGCCGGTGGAGCGGACGCGTTGCAGCATGCAGTCGAAGGCGCAGAGGACGACGGCCAAGCCGGCGCGCAGGCGATCCATGACGCGGTGACGCCGGGCGATGCGGTGGTCGGTCTCTCGGCCAGCGGTGGCGCGCCGTTCGTGGTCCGGGCCGTGGCCGCCGCTCGGGCACTCGGTGCATATACGGTCGCAATTACCGGAGTTGAGGAGAGCCCGCTCGCACGCGCGGCGCAGCAGGTCATCATCGTATCGACCGGTGCGGAGCCGCTCTCCGGTTCCACGCGGCTGACCGCCGGCACGGCCCAGAAGATCGTGCTCAACGCGCTCTCCACCGCCGTCATGGTTCGCCTGGGACGCGTCTATGGCAACGCCATGGTCGACGTTCGCCCCACCAACGAGAAGTTGCGCGCTCGTGCCGTGCGGCTCACCATTCGTCTGGGTTCCAGCCCCACGCAGCCGCGCCGAGCGATCACGCAAGAGCAAGCCTTGGCGTTGCTGGGGCGCGCAGAGTGGAACGTGAAGGTGGCCGTCGTCATGGCTCGATGCAATCTGGATGTCGATGCGGCGCGCCGGCTGCTTGCCGTGCATCGCGATCGTCTCCGAGAGGTTCTTGCGCAGAGCGAGCTTCGCGCTTGAAGGGTCGCCGCGCCGGGCTCATCCTCATGGTGCTCATCGGTCCGCTGGCCGCTCGCGCAGCGCTTCCCGCGCGTTCGCCGATCGCGCTCGTTCCGCTGGATGACCGCCCGGTAACGCAGCAGCTCCCGCAGATGCTCGGCCGCATCGCCGGGCGCAGCGTGATCGAACCGCCGAGGGCCTTGCTCGGCAACTACCTTACGTTCGGAGAGCCGGACCCGATCGTCGCCTGGCTCAACGGAGCTCCAAGGCGGCGTGCGGGTGCATTCATCATCTCGACCGACATGCTCGCCTACGGCGGCCTGGTGGCATCGCGGGTTCCCGGTGCAACCTACGCTGACGCCTACTTTCGCCTGCACGAACTCGAGCATCTGCGCCGAGTGCGCCCGCACGCCTGGATCGCAGGTTTTGGAACGATCATGCGCCTGGCGCCGACCGGCGTTCCGGCGATCGGCCCGGCCCGCGGCTTCTTCGCGGCCTATCCGGCATGGAAGTATCTGCAAGCGTACGCCAATCTCCACGATCCGTTGCTGCCGGCAGAGCGTGCCCGCGCGCGGCACCTGGCCAGGCTCATCGGTCCTCCTACCCTGGATGCGTATCTGGCAACGCGCGCACGGAATCGTCGTGTCGATCGCCTGATTCTGCATCTGACTGCGCAAGGAACGTTGAATCGCGTTGTGCTCGGACAGGATGATGCCGGGCTCGTCGGCATGCACATCCCGGATATTCTCCAGCTCCAAGCAACGATGGTTCAGCTCGGCCTCGGCAGTCGGGCGAGCATCGAACCCGGTACCGACGAGCTTGGGATGGCCTTGGTGGCGCATGCGCTGGCGCGCGGGATCGGATGGCGCCCCCGTATCGCCGTGCGCTACTCCACGCCCGATGGAGCGTCGTTCCAGGATCCATTGGAGTTTGCGCCGATCGGGCCGACCATCGCATCGCTGATCAACGTGTGCGGTGGACGCGAAGTTCGACAGCGAGCCGATATCACGCTCTTCGTGCGTTTACCCCATGCGGGTAAGGCACGCGATTCCAGGCTCATCGCTCGGCTGCGAAGGACGATTGAGCGCGGCGAGCCGGTGGCGTTCGTCGATCTGTCGTTTATCGGCGGAGGCTACGGCGCTCAAGGGCATTTTGCGCGCCGGTTGCTCGACGACGGCCTCATGTCGCGTTTGGATGCGTACGCGTCGTGGAATACGGACGCGAACAGCGTCGGTACGGCCTTGGCGGAAGCCATCGCTGCGGGCGTTGGGCGACGGGATGGGAGGTACAATCGTCTGGCGCATCAAGAGTTTACCTTCGATCGGATTCTCGATGACGTGGCCTTTCACGTGGACGTTCGGCCGGACCTCAATCGAACGCTCGATCTCGAAGGAATCGCCGACCACACCTACCTCTTGCCCCAGGTGGCCGCGCCGATCGCACGCCTGAATCGAGCGCTTCTCTGGAACCGGGCGGCAGCCATTCTCCCGAAACTCTATCCGGCGCTGCATATCGCCGCGATGCGCATTACGCTGCCGTGGGATCGTACCTTTGAAACGCGGATCGACGTCGCGCTCGCTCCGAATCTGCCGCCACCCGCTCGCTAAGCTTCTCGCGTAAGGCGCCGACGCACCTTGGTAGTGAGTAGGCTGCGAACGACCCCGCCGCGAGCGCCGATGACGACCCGTACCTTGAGAAACTTTAGATTTGTCGGTAAACTTTGGTTTTCTTGGTAAAGAGCGAGCCAGGACAGAACAAGCGCACGCTCGGGCGCCCCTTGTTGATAGCCGCCTTTGCGCCCTCGATATCGTGGCAGGCGCGTTCCTCCAGCTCTTCGACCCGTCGTGACATTTCGAACACACGTTCGCGTCGAGCGCGGGCAATCCCGGCCCACATCCCGCTCCTAGCACAGATTCCTAGCAATATTTAAGACAAACCTATTGCATTATCGCTGCAATTGGCAGGCAATCATGCCAGAGGTAATCCTCATGGAAAGAACACAAACCGACGCGCGCCCTGATCTTGCAGCCAAAGACCTGGCGGCGACCACCCCCTACCCGCTCGTCGTAGAAAAGCTCGTCGACCTGATCGGGTCTCGGCTTGTCGCCTATATCGGCGGAGTCAAGGACGCCCGGACTGTGGCCGCATGGACCCGAGGCGACGTTCCGCATTTGGCAGGCCGCCGGCTCCAGCTTGCCTATGCCGGCGCTCTAACGCTTAAGGAACGCTACGATCGCGATCGCATTCAGGCGTGGTTCACGTGGCTGAACGACTTCCTCGATGACGCCTCCCCATCGTCCTACGTACGTTCGTTGGAAAACGACGAGGAGATCGATCGGAAGGGTACGCGGCTGCTGCAAGCTGCAAGACGCGAACTCGCAGAGTAACCGTGCCGCGTTTCGAACTACCACAACACGTCTTTCGTGTAGGTCTCATCAATAAAGTCTTCACCCTGCCGAACTGGATCTATGCACCCTTTGGCGGGCGCTTCGACGATCCCGATGGGACCTATCGCTGCCTCTATTGCGCCGAAAAGCGCTATGGAGCTTTCCTCGAAAAGCTGCAACGCTATCGGCCCGATCTCGCCACGCTTCGCGAACTCGAAGCGATAGCTAATGCTGCCCCGATGGAAATCAAGCCGGTCGTACCGGAAAATTCTTCTTCGAAAACAGAGCCGCCCGAGTCGGCGTCGACATCGTCGGCGATCTTGGGATCTTCGACCTTGCGACCGCCCGCGGCATGGCTGACGCAATCGGAGAAGCCATTAACGAACGAGCCGTCACCAAGAACGATCTGCTCCTGGTCGAACAACGCCTTGACGCCAAGATCACCGGCGTCGAAAACCGCTTGGAGGCCACGATCGCGAAGAGTACCCTGACGCTCTTCGTTGGCCTCACCAGCGTCATCGCCATCGCAACCGCACTCCTGGCAGCAATCCTTCACCGTTAGGCTAAGCGCCGGTGCTTAGGCAAGATCGGTAGTGCCTCCGCTACGCGGGCTCGGGTTTCTGCGCGGCCTAGGCACACACAACGAACGCTTCCATCACGACGGCGTTAACAAATATGAGTAAGCGAGCCCATGATTGCAAACTTCGGTGGGTCGCGATTCGTTCATCCGAGGAGATACTAGAGATACCTGGAGGTAACACCATCATGAAAATCTTCAAAGCGACTCTCGCCCTTCTCCTCGCCACCGGTATGCTGATGGCCGGCACGGCCGGACCCGTATTAGCCGACGGCCACGGCCACGGCGACCATGGCCGCAACCAGCAGAACAATCCGTACCAGTACGGCCAGAATGGGAACCAGAACGACGGGAACGGCGGCGACGACAACGGCCGGAGCGGGAACGACGACCACGGCGGCCGGGGAAATGGGAACAACTGCGTCAACTCCGGCGGTAACGGGGGCAGTGAGCGCGGCTCATGCAACCAGAACGGCTACTATGGGAACCGTAACGTCCAGAACGCGCAGTTACAAGGCATCGTTACCAGCGTAAGGAACGGCCGGGTGAGCATTCTGCAGGGGCTTTCTACGATAACGTTCGATGCCACCCGCGCGATCCGGTACAACAACACGAACGGCGCGCTCTACCCGACGCGCTCGATCACAGCCTACGGATACTACGACAACAACCACTACTTCCACGCCAACGCGATTCGATAGAGGTGAAGGCTTAGGCGCCACCGGGTTGGCAGAGTTCGATGAGCACTCCGCCCGTTGACTTGGGATGCAAGAAGGCGATGCGGTTGCCGTGCGCGCCTTTGCGCGGGGTCTCATCGATGAGGCGGATGCCCGCTGCTTGAAGCCGGCTCAAGGTTGCGGCAAGGTCATCGACGCGATACGCAACGTGATGCATCCTGCCGTCTGCATCGCCGCGAAAGCGGGCGATGGGAGAGTCGGGATCCAGCGGGCGCAGGAGTTCGACGATCGACTCGCCGGCCTGCAAGCCGACGGCCTCAACTCCTTGGTCAAGGATGATCTCGCGGTAGACCGGCGTGAACCCAAGCGTCTGCGTATAGAGCGCGAGCGTGCTCTCCAGGTCGGCGACGACCAGCGCTACATGGTCGATCTTCACGCGATGATCTCCTTGGCATGATACGTGCCGAAGACACTGCGAAGCACATCGCAGATCTCTCCCAACGTGGCGCCGGCATCGACCGCCTCGATGAAGACGGGCATGAGGTTCGCCGTCCCGGCGGCAGTGCGGCGGACCGCCGCGAGACGTTCGTCGACGGCAGCTTGATCGCGGGATGCGCGAAAGGCCGCAAGGGCGGCAACTTGGCTGTGTTCGACCTGCACGTCGACGCGCTGCAACGGCATGGGGTTCTCGACTTCGCTACTCTCGGCAAACCGATTGACGCCCACGACGACGCTTTCCCCGCGCTCGATCGCTTGCTGCGCCCGGTAAGCGGACTCGCCGATGCGTCCCTGCATCCAGCCGCTTTCAATGGCCGCGACCGCGCCGCCGACGGCATCGACTTCGCCGATGAGGGCCTTCGCGCGAGCGATCAGCTCGGCGGTGAGAGCTTCGACGTAGTAGGAGCCGGCGAGCGGGTCTACGACATCGGCAACGCCGCTTTCATAGCCGATGATCTGTTGCGTTCGTAGGGCGAGTTTGGCGCTTTGGCCGGTAGGCAGCGCCAGGGCTTCATCTTTTCCGTTGGTGTGCAGCGATTGGGTTCCGCCGAGTACGGCCGCGAGGGCCTGCAGCGTGACGCGCACGACGTTGTTGTCGGGTTCTTGGGCCGTGAGCGTCGAACCGGCGGTCTGCGTGTGAAACCGGAGCATCTGCGAGCGGGGATCGCGGCAGCCGAACTCATCTCGCGTCATATGTGCCCAGAGGACGCGCGCAGCGCGAAACTTCGCGACCTCCTCAAAGAAGTCGTTGTGTGCATTCCAGAAGAAGGAGAGCCGTGGTGCGACGGCATCGAGATCGAGCCCGGCGGCCTGTGCCGCTTGCAAGTAGGCCTTGGCGTTGGCGAGGGTAAAGGCGATCTCTTCCACCGCAGTCGAACCGGCCTCGCGAATGTGGTAGCCGGAGATAGAGATGGTATTCCATTGCGGTACATGATGCGCACAGTAGGAGATTACATCGGTAATGAGCCGCATCGAGGGGCCGGGCGCGAAGATATACGTACCGCGAGCGGCATACTCTTTGAGGACGTCGTTCTGCGTGGTCCCACCCAATCGGTCGAAGGCGATGCCGCGCCGGCGCGCAACGGCAAGCAGAAGCGCCAGCAGAATCGAGGCGGGCGCGTTGATGGTCATGGAGACGGTCACGCGATCGAGGGGGATGCCGTCAACGAGCGTTTCCATGTCGGCGATGGAGTCGATGGCGACGCCCACTTTGCCGACTTCACCCCTGGCTTGCGGAGCATCGGAGTCATAGCCGAGTTGGGTCGGCAGGTCGAAGGCGACGGAGAGTCCGGTCTGCCCTCGGTCGAGCAGGTAGCGGTAGCGCGCGTTCGACTCAGCGGCGCTGGCGAAACCGGCATACTGTCGCATCGTCCAAAGGCGGCCACGATACATATCCGCACGAACTCCGCGGCCGAATGGGAACTGCCCGGGTATGCCTACGTCTAGCGCAGGGCAGTCCTTAGCTTCGTACACCGGCTTGAGCGAAATGCCGGACGCGTTGATCTCTCGTGGCACAGGGCTCTACTACGACGGGACGCCGAGCTTTCCCCGAGGGGGCTGTGTCATTCGGCGATGGTGACGAGGGGAGCGTTTGCCTCAACGGTGCTGCCGAGCGAGACGTGAATCGCCGAAACGACGCCCGAGGTATGGGCGCGGATCTCGTTCATCATCTTCATGGCCTCGACCACGGCGAGCACTCCGCCTTCGCAGACGCGCTCTCCAACGGAGACGGGCAGGTCCACGACGACGCCGTGCATCGGCGCCACGACCTCGTTCCGTGGAGAGGTGCCCGGTTTCGATCCCGCACGTTCTTGTAAGGTACGGCGCGGACGGCGCGCGGTTGCCGGCTCTCGACGCTCAGCGCCGGAGGGCTCATCTACGAAACGAACGCGGTAGAGGCGATCGTTGACCTCGATGCGCAGCGTATCGGGCGCAGCCCCTGCATGCGGCGTGGGAAGGCTATCGAGCGTGCCGTGGTCGCCGGTGGGCGCTTGTGCCGCCCACTGGGCTGCAAACGGTTCGAGCGTCGCCGTTGTGTAGCGCGCATCCTGGACGTCGGCGCTCTCACAGAGCGCTCGTAGTACGCCAAGCGTCGTGGGAATGCCGGTGATGACGTACTCATCCAGAGCCCTGCGCATCCGGGCAAGTGCCTGCTGCCGGGTCGGCGCCCACACGATGAGCTTGGCGATCATGGAGTCGTAGTCGGGAACCACCTCGTAGCCCGGTGACGCTGCGGAATCGATGCGCACGCCCGGTCCGCCCGGCTCGCGATAGGCCTTGATCCGCCCGGGCGCGGGCCGAAAAGCTTGCGTTGGATCTTCGGCATTGATACGCGCCTCGATCGCCGCGCCCGAAAAAGAGATCGTCTCTTGCGAGAAGCCGAGCGGCTCTCCGGCTGCGACGCGAATCTGCTCCCGAATCAGATCGAGACCGGAGATCATCTCGCTCACGGTATGCTCGACTTGAATCCGCGTATTCATCTCCAGGAAGTAGAACTTGTCGTCTGCCACCAGGTACTCAATCGTTCCGGCGGAGTCATAGCCGATTGCTCGCGCCGCACGAATCCCGGCCTCTCGTATGCCGGTGCGAACGCGCTCGGGGATCAGGGCTGGAGCCTCCTCCCAGAGCTTCTGGTGACGACGCTGCAGCGAACAGTCGCGCTCTCCCACGTGAAGCACGCTCCCGTGCTTGTCGGCAAGAACTTGCAGTTCGATGTGTTTAGGGTTTTCGAGGTAGCGTTCGGCATAGATCGTGCCGTTCTGAAAGTAGGCGATCGCTTCACGCTGCGCGGTCGAATAGGCAGATTCGAGATCGTCGAGCGAGTGCGCGATCTTCAGCCCCTTGCCGCCGCCGCCGCCCGATGCCTTGAGCGCAAGCGGAAAGCCGTAGGCCTGCGCTGCGCGGCGCGCGGCGGCGAGATCTGCAATCGGTTCGGTCCCCCCGGGGACGAAAGGGACCCCTGCCCGCTCCATCGCCTGCCGTGCGCGGAGCTTGTCGCCCATGGCATCGATGGCCTCGGCGTGTGGGCCGATCCAGATCAGACCCCGTGCGGTCACGGCGCGGCAGAACGCCGCGCTTTCGGCGAGAAAGCCATATCCCGGGTGGATCGCTTGCGCGCCGCAGCGCTCGGCGAGGTCAAGGATCCGCTCGCTATTGAGATAGCTCTGGGAGGGTTGCGCGGGGCCAAGAAGATAGGCCTCGTCGGCGAGCGCGACATGGCGCGCATCCCGGTCGATCTCGGAGTAGACGGCGACACAGAGGATTCCCATCTCGCGAGCCGTTCGCATGATGCGCACTGCGATCTCACCGCGATTGGCAACCAGGATCTTGCTAAACACCGGTCTCCCTCTCGCCGCTCATCCAACGCTCGGATACGGTCATGCGAGGCTGCTCACTGGGATCGAGCGCGTCCCATCGAGAGAACGGTGCGAGGAGATCGTGGCGCATCGCCAGCTTCCACGGTGACTGGCGCCGTGGCGGTTTCTTGGGCGTTTGCAGCGCAGAACGGTGAGCACGCAGTGCCGCTGCGATGGCGGCAACGGTCTGCTCGTCGACGGGTCCTTCGACGACGAATCTCATGCGCCGGCCTGCGGCGGGGACATCCCCACGGCATGGTAGGACGAGGTGTTCAGCGCTTGCGCGAAGCCGGCCGCAATCGACCAACGATAGAGGTTCACGCACCCTAGATACCAGGAACGGAGCCTGCAACCTGCTCAGAGAGGAATGTTGCCGTGCTTGCGTTTGGGGCGTTCGACACGCTTGTTTTCAAGCATGTCGAGCGCGGTGGTTACGACGCTGCGGGTGCGCCGCGCTTCGATGACGTCGTCGACGTACCCCCGTTGTGCCGCAATGTAGGGATTGGCAAATCGCTCCACATACTCATCGACCAACTCTTGGGTCCGAGCAAGCGGATCCGCAGCCGTGGCGATCTCGCGCCGGAAGATCGTCTTCACCGCGCCTTCGGCCCCCATCACCGCGATCTCCGCGCTCGGCCATGCGAGGTTCAGATCGGCACGAATGTGCTTAGAGGACATGACGTCGTACGCGCCGCCATATGCCTTGCGCGTGATAACCGTGATCTTGGGGACGGTGGCTTCAGCGAAGGCGTAGAGGAGTTTTGCGCCGTGGAGGATGATGCCGCCGAACTCTTGATCGGTTCCCGGTAGAAAACCGGGAACGTCGACGAAGGTCAGCAGTGGAATGTTAAACGCGTCGCAGAAGCGTACGAACCGCGCCGCCTTGATCGACGAGGCAATATCCAAGACGCCGGCGAGCACGTTTGGTTGGTTGGCGACGATGCCGACGCTGCGTCCGTCGACTCGTCCAAAACCGACGATAATGTTGCGTGCATAGAGAGCGGCGACTTCGAAGAAATCCTCGTCGTCGAGGATGGGGACGAAGGCGTCGTGCATATCGTACGGCTTGTTTGGTGCATCTGGAATGACGTCGTCAAGCTGCGGCACGTCGCGGTGGGGATCGTCCTCGCAGACGAGGCGGGGTGGATCCTCGAGGTTATTCTGTGGGATGAAGGAGAGGAGCGAGCGCGCCAGATCGACGAGGTCGTCTTCGTCGTGAGCGACGAAATGAGCAACGCCGCTCTTCGTCGCGTGGGTCGATGCGCCGCCGAGGTCATCGAAGGTGACGTCTTCGCCGGTGACGGTCTTGATGATCTCGGGGCCCGTGATGAACATCTGCGAGATCTTCTCGGTCATCAGAACGAAGTCGGTGATCGCCGGCGAGTAGACGGCTCCCCCGGCACAGGGCCCGGCAATGAGGCTGATCTGTGGAATCACGCCGCTGGCTTGGACGTTTCGCCAGAAGATCTCCGCATAGCCACCGAGACTCGCCACACCCTCTTGAATGCGTGCGCCACCCGAATCGTTGATGCCGATCATGGGACAACCGGTGCGCACCGCCAGGTCCATAACTTTGCAGATCTTCTCGGCATAGGCTTCGCCGAGGGAACCGCCGAGCACCGTAAAGTCTTGTGAAAAGAGAAAGACTTGGCGGCCGTCGATGGTGGCGCGACCGGTCACGACGCCGTCGCCTAAGAACTCTCGGTCGTCTAAGCCAAAGCCGTCGGTGCGGTGGACGACGAATCGATCGAACTCGCTAAAGGAGCCTGGATCCACGAGCGCCGCAATGCGCTCGCGCGCGCTCTGCTTGCCGCGGGCATGCTGTTTGTCGAGCGCCGGCGCGCCGGCGGGCGCCAGCGCAAGCTCTCCTCGCCGGGCCAGCTCCGCGACCTTCTCTGCACGTGTCTTCATCGGTCGCCGCTTGTACGCCTGGCCGGGTGAGACCTGGCTAGTCGGCAATCGCCATAGGGACCGCTCCGTGCAGAGAACGCGGCACCTTCAAGATGAGGACCAGCGGCACGAGAATTAACGTGACCACGCCCAGCACGAAGAAGGCGTCGGCAAACGCCATGGTCGCGGCCTGTTGGGAGACCAGTCCAAACAGCGCGCTGGGTGAGGCGCGCTGCAGCGCCTCGAATACCGCCGGTCGTCGCCAGTTGATGGCGCCGGCGAGCATGCTCAGATGGAATGCCGACCGCCGATCGAGCAGGGTCACCATCGTAGCGGTGGAGATCGAACCGCCCAGCAGTTGGCATAGGCTCAGCAACGACGTTGCCTTCTGCGTCGCCAGGCCGTGCACGGAGGTCAAGACGACGACAGAGAGCGGCACGAAGATCATCCCAAGGCCGATGCCGCCCAAGGCCAGCGCCGGGACAAAGCTCCAGAAATCCGATTGGGTGGTCACGACGTGTGCGAAGGCGATGTTGGCTACGCCCGCGATGGCAAAGCCGATCCCGAGCAGCAGCTTCGGCGAGACTCTCAGGCGACTGAGTAAGAACAGCGTGATCGGGGTCATTGCGGCGATCGCGAGCGCTCGCACCAGAATCGACTCACCGGAGAGCGTCGGCGTAAAGCCGAGCAGGCGCTGCTGAAACTGCGGTGCGAGGATGACGCCGCCGAACAACGAGAAGGCCAGCGCCAGTGCCAACAGGCAGCCCGATGCGACGGTGCGGTTCTTCAAGATGCGCAGGTCGACGATCGGCCGCTTGGCAACCCGCAGCTCCCAGTAGACGAAGAGCGCTAGTGCCGCTACGGCGACGAACGAAAAGAGCCGGATGCGTTCGCTGCCCAGCCAGCCATAGCGTTCGCCTTCATCGAGGACGTATTGTAGGCAACCCAGGCCCAGGGCCATGAAGAGGAGTCCCGCGCCGTCGAGTGAGGGCTTGCCTTCGCGCGGCGGATTGCGAAGCATCATGGCGCAGATGATCGCTGCCGTGATGCCCGGGATGATGTTGATGTAGAAGATCCAGTTCCATGAGAGCGCGTCGGTGAGCACGCCCCCGAGCGTCGGTCCGATCGAGGGGCCTACGATCGCCCCGATGGAGACGAGCGCTTGACTCTTGCCGAGCTCTTTGGCCGGAAACGTATCTCGCATGATGGCCTGTCCGGTTGAGATCAGGCCGCCGCCGCAGAAGCCTTGCAGGATGCGAAAGAAGAGCAGTTCGTCGAGCGAGTGAGAGAGGCCGCAGAGCGCCGAGGCTACGGTGAAGCCGATGATCGCGCCGACGTAGTACTGTCGTCGCCCGAACACCTGTTGCAGCCAGGGCGTCAGGGGGATGACGATAACGGCGGCGATGATGTAGCCGGTAACGATCCAGGCGCCCTCGTCGAAGTTGGCGCCGAGATTGCCCTGAATCGTGGGCAGCGCGACATTCACGATGGTGGAGTCGAGTACTTGGAGCAGCGTGGCCAACATGACGCCGGCCACGACGAGCCAACGGCGCGTACCGAATTCAACCAGCGACTCGTCGTGCTTCATGGTTGTGCTCACGCCGGCGAAGGGAGGTTCTGCCGCGCTACCAGAGCCCGAGCATCACTTTGACATCGTCCGAGGCCATCGTGTGCGGGTCCCACGGTGGGTCGAAGGTGATGTCGACCGTTACGCTCTTCACGCCGTCGATGTTCTTGACGTTCTCCTCGACGGACTGTTTGAAGAGCGGAGCTACCGGACACATGGGTGAGGTGAGCGTCATGGTCACGGTGACGTGTTCGCCCCGCTCTCCGGCGACGGCGACGTCATAGACCAAGCCCAACTCCAGGATCCCAAGATTTAACTCCGGGTCCTTGACCTCTCGCAGTGCGGTGCGGACTTGTTCAGGGGTCGGCATGCTCCGGGCGGTTCGGCGCCCCGAAAGGCTCTCCCGCGGTTTCGCCTAAAGTCAGCGCCTATGGGACGAGCGATTCTTCTTGCAGCGGCCGCCACGATCGGACTCGCACTGCCGGCTTGCTTGCCTGCGCCGGCGGCGATCTCCGTGGCCGGCGGCGGCTACGTGGCTAAGGCTCCTTCGGCCGGCGGCGGGGCCGTCATGATTAGCAGTAGCGCCTCGATTCCGGTACTCCCCGTCCAGCTTCAGGCGACGCTCTTCTTGCCGCTTGCAAAGTCCGGTGGCTATGCCGTGCTGGGCGAGGTCCGCGGTCTCACCGGCGGCGGCTTTGGAGGTGCCTACGTCGGCGCCGGTGCCGGCATCGGCAACCTCTCGGCCAATCGGACCCCGGGCCCGGTCCTTACGGTCTTTGCGGGGAAACCGATCGCCCCCAATACCGCGATCGAGATCCGGTTGCTCCAAAGTACCCGCAACGGCGGAACCACAGCGGGCTTCCTTGGCTTGCGCTTTACGCTCTGATGCGCAACCCTCCGGGGCTGGGCAGGATAGTAGCACGTATGCAGGGTGTGATCCAAGCGGAGGCCGGAGCGTAAACCGATGTCGATGTGGGAACCATTTACCGAACGCGCGCGGCGCAGTATCGTCCTGGCGCAAGAAGAAGCGCAGCGCCTTGGGAACAACTACATTGGGACCGAGCATATTCTGCTGGGCATCATCTCCGAGGGCGAGAGCTTAGCGGCCAAGGTCCTTGAGTCGTTGGGCGTCAACCTCGCGAAGGTTCGCCAAGAGGTCGAGGCGATCGTCGGTCGCGGCGGCCAGACGGTTCAACAGGAGATGGTCTTCACTCCGCGTGCAAAGCGCGTCATCGAACTTGCCTTCGAAGAAGCTCGTCAACTCAATCATAACTATATCGGCACCGAACACCTCCTGCTGGGTCTCATTCGCGAGGGCGAAGGCGTCGCTGCACGCGTGTTGACCAATCTTGGCGTAGACCCGGCGAAGGTGCGCGTGCAGACGACGTCGCTGTTGGGCGCCGAAGGGCAGCCCGTGCCCCAGAAAGGCAAGAGTAAGACGCCGACGTTGGATGCCTACGGTCGCGACCTCACGCAGCTCGCGCGCGAGGGGAAGCTCGACCCGGTCGTTGGCCGTAACAATGAAATCGAGCGCGTGATTCAGATTCTGGCGCGTCGCACGAAGAATAATCCGGCGCTTATCGGAGAGCCGGGAGTGGGCAAGACGGCGATCGCCGAAGGGTTGGCGCAACGCGTTCTTGTAGGTGATGTTCCCGATCAGCTCCGCGATAAGAGAGTGATTACCCTCGACCTTGCCGGCTTGGTAGCCGGTACCAAATACCGCGGCGAGTTTGAAGAGCGCATGAAGCGCGTCATGGATGAGATTCGCACTGCGTCGGGTGAGATCATCCTCTTTATCGATGAGCTGCACACGCTCGTCGGTGCCGGTGCAGCCGAAGGCGCGATCGATGCCAGCAATATCATCAAGCCCGCTCTGGCTCGAGGTGAGTTGCAATGCATCGGCGCGACGACGCTCAACGAGTTTCGCAAGCACATCGAAAAAGACTCGGCCCTTGAGCGCCGTTTTCAGCCGGTTATCGTGGGCGAGCCTTCGGTCGATGAGACCATCGAGATCCTCAAAGGATTGCGCGAGCGCTATCAGCAGCACCATAAGGTCGAGATTCTGGATGAGGCATTGGCTGCGGCGGCGCGCTTGGCAGATCGCTACATCACCGACCGTTTTCTTCCGGACAAGGCCGTCGATCTTATCGACGAGGCCGGTTCAAGAGTGCGTCTGCAGGCCACGCTCCCACCCTCGGAGCTGCGGGACGTCGATGGGCAACTGCGTCGCGTGGTCGCCGAACGTGAAGCGGTCGTCAAAAGTGCGGAGTTTGAAAAGGCCTCGGAGTTGCGCGACCGTGAAGAGAAGCTCCGCTTGGAGAAGGCTCGCCTGGAGCAGGCTTGGCACGAGCGTAAAGCGCATCAGGATACGCCTCTGCGCGTGACCGCCGATGACATCGCTCACATCGTGGCCTCTTGGACGAAGATTCCGGTGAGCCGGTTGGCTCAGGCCGAGACCGAAAAACTTCTGAAGATGATCGAATCGTTGCATCTGCGCGTCATCGGCCAAGACGAGGCCCTCGAAGTGATCGTTCGGGCGATTCGCCGCTCTCGCGCAGGCTTGAAGAGCCCGTGTCGACCGATTGGGTCTTTCATCTTCCTCGGGCCGACCGGGGTCGGCAAAACCGAGGTGGCGCGCAGCGTCGCTGCGTTCCTCTTCGACGACGAGGAGTCGATGGTCCGCATCGACATGTCGGAGTACATGGAGAAGTATTCGGTGAGCCGCTTGATCGGCGCACCGCCGGGATACGTCGGTTACGAAGAGGGCGGTCAGTTGACCGAAGCGGTTCGGCGGCGCCCTTACTCCGTCGTTCTCTTGGACGAGATCGAGAAAGCCCATCCGGACGTCTTTAATCTCTTGCTGCAGGTGCTTGAGGACGGTCGTTTGACCGATTCGCAAGGGCGTCAAGTCGACTTCAAGAACGCGGTCATCATCATGACGTCGAACATCGGCGCAACCGGCATTCAGACGACGACCGACATCGGCTTCCGCACTCAGAAGAGCGAGGGCGACGACGAAGCCAAATCCTACGAACGGATGAAGAACAAAGTCATGGAGGAGGTTAAACAGACTTTCCGGCCGGAGTTTCTCAATCGCGTGGATGAGGTGGTGGTCTTCCATCAGCTAACTCGGCCGCAGATCGAAGAGATCGTCGGCTTGGAACTGGAGAAGGTCAAGCGTGAGGTAGAAGTCCAGGGCATGCAGTTGAAAGTGACCGACGCCGCTAAGGCGATCCTGGCCAAGAAAGGCTGGGATCCGCAGTTCGGTGCGCGGCCGCTGCGCCGGGCCATTCAACGCGAGGTTGAGGACGAGCTCTCTGAAGAGCTGTTGCGCGGCACCTTCGGTTACGGCGATCACATCCTGGGGGACGCGGATCCGGAGAAGCCGGAGAAGCTCAAGTTCAGCAAGATTCCTTCGGTGGACCCGCCGGTCGCGCCGCCGCCCACGGAACAGGTCGCTACCTAGCCCGCCGGCGTAGCGGGGAGTGCTCGCCGTTATGCGGTACTCTCCCGGCGTGAGCCTCGAGCGCGGAATCGAACCTGCCGGTGAGCCCAAGGTCGTGTTGCTGATGCGCCTGCTCAACGCGATCGACGAGGGCCGCCATGGCTTCGAGGCGCTCAAGACGCACATCAGCCTCGAAGGTAAGCCCCCGAGTACGCGTAGCCTACGGCGCTATCTCTCGATCTTGGCCGCCGCAGGATTCCCATGGTTCTTCGATCGCCAACGCAACGTCTATCGCTTCGCTGACGGCTATAGCCTCAAACGCCTCGAACTCTCAAGGGACGAACTCTTTGGGGTCGTGGCACTCCGTGCGCTTGGCTCCTCATTGGGTGGATCGCTCGGTGCGACGATTTCAGGCGCGACCGAGAAGTTGGTCGGCTCATCGCGCGCGTCTGCTCTCCCGGCGCGTAGTTCCTTGGCGTTTCGCGTACCGTCCGTCACCTTAGATGCACGGGGCGAGCGCGCATTTTCGCTCTTTACCGCGGCGGAGCGCGATCGCCGTACGGTACGATTCCTCTACGAAGATAAGGAAGGGCGTCGAGAGCGGCGCGTCGTCGATCCTTATGGATTTATCGTCAGCGGAGGTCGCGTCTACTGCGTCGGCTACGACCACAGCCGCAAGGCCGAGCGAGTCTTTGCGCTCGATAACGTCGATGAACCGGAGATGCTGGCAAGAACGTTCCTGCGCCGTCCGGATTTCGATGTCCACGCCTTCGCCGGCGCGTCGATCAGTGGGCTGGTCTCCGGTGAGGCCCGCTTCGACGCCCGGGTGCGTTTCGATGCTCGCATCTCCAAGGCGGCGATCGCTGCGCGGGTGGTCCATACGCGTGACGTGCAGCGACAGCCGGACGGCAGTGTGGAGATCACCTATCACATCGCCGATCCGCAAGAGTTGATGCGCTGGGTGCTGGGTTGGGGCGCGCAGGCCGAGCTGCTGGCCCCGGCCGAACTGCGCCGACAGATGGAAGAACTTGCGCGCTCGATTGCGCAACGCTATCTCGGCGACGCTTAGCGGTCGGGTGGGTTCTTCCCCCCCTTCACCGAAGTGAGGCGTCATGAGACGTTTGGTCACCTTCACGTGCTGTCTACTGCTTGTCCTTGGATATGCGCGCGCGACACGTGTATCTGCCGGGAGCTTCTTCGCGGGTCTGCCTGTAGATGGTATCCCCTGCCAGGCGCAAGAACAAGTCTTTGAGCACATTCATTCGAATCTTCAGCTCTTCGATCGCGGACATCAGGTCGTGCTCCCGTCGCAGATCGGTATTCCACCTGGCGCGGGGTGCCTGTACTGGCTCCATACGCATGCGACCGACGGATTTATCCACGTGGAGTCGCCGGTGAAGCGCACCTTCAAGCTCGGCGAGTTCTTCGATATCTGGCAGCAGCCGCTCTCTTGGAGCCGAGCGGCGAGCTTGCGCGCGCCGCGCGGCCGACGTCTGTCGATTTGGGTGAACGGGCACCCGTGGCACGGTGCGAACCCTCGCGACATCGTGCTGCGCGATCATGAAACCATCGTCATACAGAACGGTCCGCCCTTTGCGGCGCCCAAGCCCGTCGATTGGAACATGGTGTGAGCGTCGTCGACCTCGATGGGCGCAGCCTCTCGCTTGAGGCTATCGAAGCGATCGCTGTCGGTGGCGCACACGTCCGCGTGACGCCGCAGGCGCAAGCGCGCGTGGCACAGGCTCGCGCGTTTGTCGACGAGCGTTTTGCCAGCGGAGAGGCCATCTACGGCGTGACGACCGGTTTCGGTCGATTGGCGAACGTTCCGGTCGCTGCGGCGGATGCCGGCCTCTTGCAGCTTAATCTCGTACGCAGCCACGCGGCGGGTACGGGAGCACCGCTCGGCGAGGAGCTGGTGCGCGCCGCCGGCGTCCTGCGAGCCTCCTCGCTCGCCGCCGGGCATTCCGGTATCAAACCGGAGACACTGGCGCTGCTGGTCGAACTGCTCAACCGTGGAGTCACGCCGGTGGTGCCTTGCCAGGGCTCGGTCGGCGCCTCCGGAGACCTCGCGCCGCTTGCGCATATGACCTTGGTGCTGATCGGCGAAGGCGAAGCGTTCTTTCGCGGCGAGCGAATGCCGGGCGCGCAAGCATTGCGTCTGGCGGGGCTTGTCCCGATCGAGCTAGGCGCCAAGGAAGGGCTTGCACTGGTCAACGGGACGGAGGTCATGGCCGGTATCGCAGCGCTCTCGGTGCTGCGCGCGCAGCGATTGGCCGATGCCGCCGATGTCATCGGCGCCATGTCGCTAGAGGCGTTTCTGGGCACCGATCGCGTCTTCGATCGCCGGATCAACGCGTTGCGGCCACATGCAGGGCAGGCCTACGTCGCCGATCGTCTGCGGGAGCTGCTGGCCGATTCGCAGATCATGCAATCGCATCGCGAGTGTGGACGCGTCCAAGATCCCTATTCGTTTCGGTGCATTCCCGTCGTCCACGGGGCCGTGCGGGACGCCCTGGCGTACGCACGGACGACGATTCAAATCGAAGCGATCTCCGTGACGGATAATCCGCTCGTGTTTCCCGAGGACGGCGTCTTCCTTTCGGGCGGAAACTTCCACGGGGAGCCGGTAGCGCTGGCCTGTGATTTTATGAAAATCGCGGCCTCGGAACTCGCGTCGATCTCTGAGCGGCGACTCTACCTGCTCCTCAATGCGGAGGATCGAGGTCTGCCGCTCTTTCTCACCGGGCGCTCCGGGTTGCAGTCGGGATTGATGATCGTGCAGTATACCAGCGCCGCCCTGGTCAACGACAACAAGGGGTTGGCCTGGCCCTCTTCGGTCGATTCGATAGCGACCTCCGCGGGTCAAGAAGATCATGTCTCCATGGGAATGACGAGCGCCAATAACCTCGTTCGTCTCCTCGATAACGTCGAAGGCGCGCTCGCCTGCGAACTCCTGGGTGCACTTGTCGCTACGGATCTGCGTCGTCCGCTGCGCTCCGGTCGCGGCACCGGAGCGGCCCATGCGTGCGGCCGGGAGCGCATCGCTCCCTGGACGCAAGATCGCGTACCCGCGCCCGACATTGAAGCGGCTCGCGCGTTGATCGCTTCCGGTGCGCTCGTGCGCGCGGCCGCGTCGACCGGCACGGCGAACGAAGAATGGAACGAAGAATGAAGGAGGAGAACCTGATGAGTGCGACTTCGAGCGGAGCTCGGACCGTGCGCGCGGCACGCGGCAGCGAACTCTCGTGCCTGGGCTGGCCGCAGGAAGCGGCGTTGCGCATGCTCTGCAACAACCTCGACCCCGAGGTGGCGGAGCGTCCCGACGATTTGGTGGTCTACGGCGGAAGCGGTCGCGCGGCGCGTTCGTGGGAGGCCTTCGACGCCATCGTTCGGACCTTGCGCAGACTCAAGAATGACGAAACGATGATCGTGCAGAGCGGCAAACCGGTTGCGGTCTGGCGCACGCACGAACGCGCCCCGCGGGTTTTGATTGCGAACGCGAATCTGGTGCCGAAGTGGGCGGACTGGGAGACGTTCCGCGCGCTGGAGGCGCAGGGGCTCACGATGTTTGGGCAGATGACCGCCGGATCGTGGATCTATATCGGCACGCAGGGCATCCTGCAGGGCACCTACGAGACGTTTGCAGAGCTGGCGCGCCGGCACTTTGCGGGGAGCCTGCGAGGGCGACTCTGCTTGACCGCAGGCATCGGCGGCATGGGCGGCGCGCAGCCGCTGGCTATTACAATGAACGGTGGAGTCGCCTTAGTTGTGGATGTCGATCGCGCGCGTTTGGAGCGTCGCCGCGAGTTGCGCTATCTCGATGAAGTTGCCGCTTCGCGACAGGAGGCTCTTGCGCAGGCCGAACGGGCCAAGCGCGATGGGATGGCCCTCTCCATCGGCTACGAAGGCAACGCCGCCGAGGAGTTCCCGGCGCTCTTTGCGGCAGGTTTACGGCCGGATGCCCTCACCGATCAGACCTCCGCGCACGACCTGCTCAATGGATACGTGCCGGCCGGGCTCAATCTTGCTCAGGCCGAAGAGCTGCGCCGGCGCGACCCACAAGAGTACGAACGACGCAGCCTCGTCAGTGTCGGCAAGCACGTTGAAGCGATGCTCGCGTTCTTGGATGCCGGGTCGATCGTCTTCGACTACGGCAACAACATTCGCGCGCAGGCGCAACGCGCGGGGGTGTTGCGCGCCTTTGATTTTCCGGGCTTCGTTCCGGCCTTTATTCGACCGATGTTCTGTCGCGGCTCGGGCCCGTTTCGCTTTGCGGCACTCTCGGGCGATCCCGAGGATATCTATCGCTGCGATAGGGAGTTGTCGGCGCTCTTCCCCGAGGATGAGACGTTGCAGCGTTGGATCACGCTGGCGCGCGAGCGCGTGGCCTTTCAAGGGTTGCCTGCACGAATCTGTTGGCTTGGGTACCCGGATCGCGCAAAGGCTGGATTACGTTTTAACGAACTGGTGCGTAGCGGCGCTCTCAAAGGGCCGATCGTCATCGGCCGCGATCACCTGGATACGGGCAGCGTCGCTTCGCCGTACCGCGAAACCGAGGCGATGCGCGACGGGAGCGATGCGATTGCCGATTGGCCGATTCTCAACGCCCTGCTCAACACGGCCGCAGGTGCGCATTGGGTGAGTTTCCACCACGGCGGCGGTGTCGGCATCGGTTATAGCCTGCATGCCGGCATGGTGGTGGTTGCCGACGGCAGTGAGGATGCGCAGCAGCGTCTCCAAGCCGTTCTGACCACCGATTGCGGCATGGGGGTCGTTCGGCATGCCGACGCCGGTTATGAAGAAGCGATTGCAACGGCCGATGCGAAGGGCATCGATTGGCGCCTATAAGAAACGCGCCGATGCATCCGGCGCGCCCGCTCTTGGTGCGTGCTCCTCGAATCATTACCTGCGATACCGACGCTGCGCAGTGTGATGTCACCTTCGAACGCCTCGGCATGATCGAGGATGGCGCGTTACTCGCTCTTGGTGGGCGGATCGCTGCTATCGGTACGCGCCGCGAGGTGGAACACCAGCTTGTGGATTTCGACGCGTTGGTGGAGCGAGCGATGCGGGCCGCCGGCCTCGGCGAAGCGCTTATCGCCGGACGCATGCGGACGTCAACGATGCCGGATTGGCGCTCGCAGATTCTCGAACTCGATCTCGATGGGATCGTTGTTCCCGGGCTGGTCGACGCTCATGCGCACCCGCTCTACGCAGGCGATCGCGAAGCGGATTTTGCGGCACAGACTCGCGGCGCCGCTGCGCCGCTGGGGATGCTCCACACGATCCAGCGCACCCGTGCAGCGTTGCTTGAGCCGGAGAGCTTCTGGGATGATATCTTGCGAGAGCGGCTCTATCTCATACTCAAGCACGGCACTACGACGCTTGAGACGAAGACTGGTTACGCGTTGCATAAGCCGGGTGAGGATGCGCTGCTGGATGTGATCCGGGCGCACCGCGACGAGCCGGATCTTCCGCAGTTGATCTCTACGTTTCTCGGGCCACACACACTTCCTCCGGAGTTCGCGGATGAAGTTCGGTACATGGACTACGTCATCGAGCAATGCTTGCCGACCGCTCGTGCGCATGGCGCGGTCTATGCCGACGCGTTTTGCGAGCCGGGATGGTTCTCGCCGCCGCAGACGCGGCGCTATCTGGAAGCAGCGCGCGCGCATGGGTTGCGCTTGCGCGTACATTGCGACGAGCTCTCCGCCGGCGGGGCTGCAACGATGGCGGCGCAGGTCGGCGTCGATGCGGTCGATCACTGCAACTACATCGCTCCCGATGACGTGCGTGCGATCGTTGCGGCGGATATCGTCACCGTTGCCTGCCCGGCCACGATCGCGTATCTTGACCTCGCAGGACGCGCTCCCGTGCGCGCTCTTCTCGAAGGCGGAGGGCGGGTGGCCATCGCCAGCGACTATAACCCGGGAACCTCCCCGTGCTTTAATCTGGCAACGGTGGCCTTCTTTGGCCGTGCGCTCTTTGGTTTGAGCGCCGCAGAGGCGCTCGATGGGGTCACCCGTTCGGCGGCGCGCTCGCTACGGGCCGATGCCGGGTCGTTGCGACTCGGGGGGCCGGCCGACTTCGCCTGCTTGGCGATCGAGTCACCACAGGAGTTTGGCTGGCAGTTTGGTGGGAATCTCGCAAGCGTCGTCGTTCGCGCCGGGCGTCACGTCGCATGAGTGAGCTGATCCGCTGCGCGCGCGCGCTCGTTCACGGTCGCGCCGTCGAGGATTTCGCCTTTGTCGTCACCGACGGCGTCATCATCGATGCCGGGGCATTTGCCGATCTGCGAGTCCGTCATGCAGACGTAGCGGTGCGCTCCTTCCCAAGCGATCGCCTGGTCGTGCCGGGGTTTATGAACGGCCACAGTCATGCGTATCAGATTCTCCTTCGCGGGTGGGCCGACGATTGGCCCTTTGCGAAGTGGCGCAGCGAAGCGCTCTACCGTGTTGTCCCGCGGCTGACTCCGGAGGACGTCTATTGGGTGTTTACGGCGGCGTTCTGCGAGATGCTGGCTGCCGGCATCACCTCGGTCGCCGAGTTTTTCTACCTGAACGGCGCCGGCAATGCTCATGCCGTTGCGGCGATCAGCGCGGCTGCCGATGCCGGCATTCGCCTGGTCTTCGCGCGCACATGGATGGACGCCGGTGAGGCCCCGGCCGCGTTCCGTGAGGAGACCTCGCAGGCCGCCGAGCGCACCGCGGAGTTGATGGAAGGCTATCCGGACGCTCATATCTGCGTCGCGCCCCATTCGCTGCACGCAGCATCGCCGCAGATGATTCGTGCGGCGGGTGCGTTTGCTCGCGAGCACCATTGCCTTCTGCATATGCACGTTGCCGAGGCCGCTTACGAAGGCGAAGAGACCCTCGCGCGGTATGGAGCGACGCCGATTCGCCTGCTGGAGCAACTCGGCGTCCTTGACGAGCGGCTGGTGGCCATCCACGCGATCTACCTTGATGAGCAGGAGAAGCGTCTGCTCGGGGCCTGCGGTGCGCGGGTCATCCATAATCCGATGACCAACCAATACCTTGGCGACGGCACCTGCGACGTGGTGGGATTGCTGGCCCAGGGGGTGCGCATCGGCCTTGGGACGGATGCTAACGTCAAACCCTCGTTGCTCGATGAGATGCGCGCCGCCGCGTTGTTGCAGAAGCTGGCGCATTGCGACGGCACAGCGCTCGATGCCGCAGCGGCGTTCTCGTTCGGCACGGCGATGGGAGCTGACGCGCTTGGCCTAGCGGCCGGTGAGTTGGCGGCGGGAGCCGCGGCGGATTTTGTGGTACTCGACGCAGCGTTCATCGACCCGTGGACGCCGCCGATCAACGCTCTTGTCTACCGGGCGCAGGACGCACACGTGCTTGGGACGTTTGTCGCAGGGCGCCGCGTTTACGCGGGCGGCCCCTCTCCACTGGCGGCGGCTGCGCGCCACCGGTGCGCGGAGGTCGCTCGGCGGTTGCTGCCTTAGAGCAGAGGCCGCAGCGTGCGCATGACGCAAGCAAGTACTTGCATTCATCGAATGAAGGTGGTAGGCTCTGCGTGCAAGTACTCACTTGCAGATAAGGATGATCCCAGAAGATGACCACGCAGAGTTTGAAACTTGAGTACCGGCCGGCTGCGGTGGCCCGTCTGGACGCCGCGCTCTTGGCCGCATGTGAGGCGGGTATCGAAGGCGTGCTCCTGGACTTAGACGGCCTCGACCAGCTCGACGATGAAGGCGTGCGCGGCTTGATCATGCTGCTGCGCCGGGCACGTCAGTTTGGCGTGGAGTTGAGCCTAGCGGTGACCAAAGCGCCTCTGCGCGAGCAACTGCGGGTCTTAGCCCTCGATCGCCTCTTCCCGATCGTCGATTGTGAGGAGGCGGCCTAATGCGTCGATTGGCCCTGTTGCTCGTCGTAGCGCTCGGCGCGCTTGGATCGGTGCCGCGCTTGCCGAGCGCCGATACCGTGGTCGCGCGGATGCTTGCGCGCAACCCGTCGGTCTCAACCTACCGTGCGCGTGTTCACGTGAACGTCCGCATGCTCAACTTCCCCTTCCTCTCTCCCCAACTACGTGGGACCTCCTATTTTAAGCGGCCCGACCGGTATGAAGTGGTCTTCGACAGCGTGCCCGGATATGCCAAGGGCTTGCGCAAGCTCTTCGACGATGTCGGAGATCCGGCCCAATGGCAACGTACGCAGCGCATCGTCGTCGCGGGTGCTCAGTTGCTCGATGGGCGGCCGGTCTACGTCCTGCGGTTGACCAACAAGATTCATAGCGACGTTCTCGATCACACGCTTGCCTATGTGGACGCTACCAACTACGATCTTGTGCGCATGGAATGGCACTATACCAACGGCGGCGTGATCGTGATGCGCCAGTGGTATCGCCGGCAGGGGCCCTATAGCTTCGTCTCGACTCAGCAGGCCGAGATCTCCATCCCGCACGTGCATGCGGTGGCGCAAGCGCGTTACGGAACGTACCATACCAACGTCGCCGTGAGCGGCAAGGTCTTCTCGCAGCCATGATCGCTATAGCGCATCTCTCGACCCGGGATCAGACGCGCGATCGCATTCTAGCGGCGGCACGCGAGGTTATCGGCCGTAAGGGGAAACGTGGGGCGACGACACGCGAGATCGCCGAAGTCGCCGGGGTGAACGAGGCGACTCTTTTTCGGCACTTTGGGCACAAGGACGGGCTACTCAGTGCCATGGCGCAGCACTACTGCGGCGTGGTGGAGCTCAAGGACAGCATCGGCCGGTTATCGGGTGACCTCCGCGATGATCTCGTGGCGATTGGAACGCTCCTGATGGTGCGTCTTGAGTCGCTCCGGGATCTCATCTGTTGGTCTCTGGTCGAGGAGGACTTCCAGGATCGGCAGCCGATCGGCGGGCAAGCCTGGCGGTCGCCGGATGCGATCATGAGCGTCGTGATCGAGTATATGCAGCGTCGCGTAGCCGCGGGCGATCTGCAAGGCGACGCCGAAGACCTCTCGCGGTTCTTCATGGGAATGATCTTCGCTCATGTCCTGGGACGCAAGAAGTTTGCCGCGACCGCGAGCTTCTCCGAACCGGAGGTGGCGTTGCGGTTCCTGGTAAGTGTGTTTCTGAATGGAGTAGCGAACAAGTGATCTCGACCGGCGAAGCCGCAGAGGAGCCGAAGGATTCAGAGCAGATCGACGATGTCGATGATGCAGCGGCTGAGCGAACGAGGCCAAGGCGCCGCGTCATCTTCAGTGTCCTTGGAGCTATCCTGGCGTTCGTCGTGCTGTTCTATGGGGTCAAGTGGTATCTCTTTGCCCGCGTTCACGCGGGGACCACAGATGCCCGTATCGACGCCAACGACGTGTTGGTCAATAGCAAGATCGCCGAGCGGATCAACGCCATCCTCGTCGATGCCAACGAGCCGGTGAAGAAGGGCCAGTTATTAGTCGTGCTGGACGATCGCGGCGAGATCTCCCGCCTCAAGCAGGCAGACGCACAGTACCACCTCGCCTTAGCGACGCAGCAGACCACAACGCAGCAGGGTATCGGTGGAGTCGCAAGCGCTCGGGCCGGCATCTCGGACTCCCAGGCTCAAGTCTCCCTGGCGCAAGCGGGTGTCGCCTCAGCGCAAGCTGCCGTACGCAGCGCCGCCGCACAACTGCCGGCCGCCCGGGCGAACGAGGTCAAAGCCCAGGCGAACTTGGCTCGCGTTGCATCGCTTGTGTCGACCGGGGATCTGCCGGCCGAGGATCTCGACGCGCAGCGGGCTGCGAGCGCCGCAGCCGCCGCTCAGTCGCGAGCGGCGCGGCAAGAACTTGCCATGGCGCAGGCGAACCTCGTCGCCGCGCGCCAGCGCGTCGGCGCGGCGACGGCAGGTGTAGGCTCCTCGCAGGGCGTGCTCCAGACGGCCCAAGGGCGCTTGGCACAATCCAAGTCCCCAAGTCAAGTCGAATCCGCGAAGGCGGCGTTGCAGTTGGCCAAACAGCAGTTAGACTATACGCGGATCTATTCGCCGATCAACGGTTACGTCGGCGAGCGCAGCGCTGAGGTTGGCCAAGTGGTGGGCCCGGGAACCACGTTGCTCACGTTGATTCCCTCGCAAAAGAAGATCTTCATCACGGCCAACTACAAAGAGACCGCCGTCGGCGATATGCACCCGGGTCAAACCGCCGATATCACCGTGGATGCCTACCCGGGCAAGACTTTTCACGGGCGAGTTCTTTCGATCAACCCGGCCTCTCAGAACACGTATGCATTGATTCCCGTGCAGAACGCAACCGGAAACTTCGTGAAGGTCACACAGCGCATTCCGGTGCGCATCTCGATTGTCGGTTATAACACGAAGAAGTATCCGATGCGTCCGGGGATGTCGGTCGAGACTTACGTGAAGGTTCGCTGAGCCCTATCATGCCGCGATATCCTCGCATTCGTCTCATCGGGCCGGCTACGGTGACGGCCGCTCTTGCGCTCGCTTTCGCTGCGATCGGTCCTGTCGCCGCCGCCCCGTCGCAGCCGCGACCGGTCGTGGGTGCGACCATACCGCCGCCGCCCGCAGCGCCGGTTCTACCCGCCGTTCCCACGGTCGCGCGTGGGTATCGCGCACCAAGGGTGCCTCAGCCGGCTGCCGGCATCGTGGGGGTCACGCAACGCCCGTTTGTGGGGATCTCGTTATCCGACGCGATCGGTATGGCGCTCTCACAGAACGGGCAGCTTGCCGTCGCTCAGGCAAACCGTCGCATCGCCGGCTACCAAATCATCGCTGCAAAGGGAGCATTTAACGTGCGCTTCCAGGTCGTTCCGTCGTTCCTCCATTCGCAGCGGCCGCCGACCAGCAGCTTCTTCGCCGGCCAGAACTTTGGCGCCATTTCGCAGAACACGCAGAAGGTCTCGGGTGGCCTCCAGGGGATTCTGCCGAATGGTCAGCAGTACAGCGTGAATTTATCCGAAGCCAAGATCGACGACAATACGATCATTAATACGTTTGACCCCTACTACCCCACGAACCTGAGCGCGTCGTTCGTGCAGCCGATCCTGCGCGGCGCCGGGATGAGCCTGGCGAAGCAAGGCCTGGAACTCGCGCGTATCGGAGCGGATAGGAGCACCGCGCAAACACTCACTGCCGTATCGACGACGATTGCGCAGGTCGAGGATGCGTATTGGGATCTCGTTTCCGGCTGGCGGAACGTCGCCATTCAAGAAGATGCGCTCAAACAGGCCATTGCCCAGCAGCAGAGCAATATTCGCTTGGCCAAACACGGTGTGGCGGCGCCCATCTCTGCGGTAGAGTCCAGTACGCAAGTGCATATCTTTCAAGAGAATGTCTACTCGGCGTTGCAGAGTGTCGCGGCCTTGCAGAACAGCTTCAAGGCGCTGCTCGTAACCGATCCGTCAGCCGCCATATGGAACGCGAATCTCGTCCCGACCTCACCGGTCCTGAGCTTGCCGCACGTTCCAAGCTTACAACGGCTGGTGATGGAGGCACTCAAGAATCGCCCCGAGATGCGTGAAGTCATCGATGCGCGCAAGGCTGCCGATCTCAAGCTTGCCTACGCAAGAAATCAACTAAAACCCCGTTTGGATCTCGCGCTGTCCTATCAGAGCAACGGGTTTGCCGGAGCGCTGACCAATCCCAACAACGATCCGCTTGCGGTCAGCTCCGCGCAGCAGACGCTTGCAATCGACCAGCTGATCGCTGCAGTCAATACCAGGCTGCTGCCGCCGAACCAACAGATCCCGTCCCTTCCCTTAGGCAACGGGCCGTTACCTCCACCGTACCTGATCGGCAATCTGAATCAATCGCTGAACAATCTCTTCAACGGCCGCTATCCTACGTATGGCGCAGCGCTCACGTTTGCGATTCCCCTCGGCAATCAGACGCGTAAGGCAGAGTTCGAGCAGGCCGTGGAAGGCGAACGCGTCGCCCAGATCCAGGAAGCGACCACCATTCAGAGCATCGCGATCCAAGCTCGCAACGCTCTGCAAGACTATCGCACGGCGCTCGCGCGCTTGGCCGCTGCAAGTCAAGCCGGCGAAACCTCCGCGCAGGTCTTGGCGAGCGAACAGCGGCGTTTTCGCAACGGGGCGGCAACGACGTACTTCGTTCTGCAGCGCCAGGTGCAACTCGAACAGAATCGCGGGCTAGAACTCCAGGCACAGACGGACCTCAATAAAGCTGTCGTCGAGTTGGAGCGCGTGAGCGGGAATATCCTAACCTCGAATCACGTACGACTCGAAGACGTTGGCGCCGGGGTACATAAATGACCAAGCGTACGCAACGGGTTCGCCTTTCGCCGCGTGCACAGCGTCGGCTTTTGGAGCGCTCTGCAGAGCTCTACGTTCGTGAGTTGGAGCGCTGGAATAGTCGCACGCCGCTGCCCGAGCGGCGCTAGCCCGATGGCGGCTGCGACGTTATACCGGGGATCGCAACCGGCGTGATGCCGAGGGTTGCCGTCTTTAAGGGAAGGTCGCAGACCCGGGCCGATGGCAAACCTCAAGCTTCGTCCCCTCGTGGTCTTCAAAGAACACGGCATAGGGCACCTCGATAAATCCGGGTGCTTGGTTTTGGCCATCGGGGAATGCAGATGCGAGGAGGGTGCAAGGGAGCATATACAGCGTGATCTGTGACTGAGCATCCGACGAAGCAGATGCGTTTCCCTGGGGACAAAGACGAGTGCCGGGATTTATCGAGGTGTCCCATAGTATGGCTCATGCTCATAGGCGTCTTCCGGTCCTTCGATGTTGCGGCCGCCGGCTACACGAACGACCTCAGCGATGCGATCGACGTCCGCGCGGCTCGCGGCAGTGAAAGCGATCCTGGTGTCCATCTCGCGGTGGCCGGCACTTTCGTGTAGTCCGAAGAAGCGGCGCAACTCGCCCGCCGGCTCGGACTCATAGTATTCGCGTGCCGTGGCCCAACCATCCACAACGTGGGACAAGCCAAGCGCCGGCATAAGGACATCATAGAACGTACGGACTGCAGCGATGCTTCGAACGCGCGCATCGACATGATCGAAACCGTGAAACGGCTTCGTCGCTAGGGGTTCGGATTCCTAATGCTGTGGGTGCATTTGGAGAAACGATGTGATCTCGCGCAGGGCGTCGGCATAGCGTCCGACCAAGGCATGACCGCCGGTTGGGAAGATGATAGCCCTGCCGTCGGGTACGCCGGCGGCGATATACTTCGCACGACCGGCCGTTCCGAACCTATCGTCTTCGGCGCTGATCGTCAGGACCGGACAGACGATCTTCTCGATCGTATACGCTCCGTGCGCGGCAGCAGTCTCAATGTCAAACTGCATCCCTCCGAAACGCGAGCTTACCGGCAGAAGGTGTTCCAGAACTTGCTGCGCTCGCGCCTTCTCGTTGGGCTCGGCGGCGTGCACAATCGCAGCGTCTGTGCCGAGCATCATCCGGGTCATTCCGCCAGGCATGACCGGCATCAGTTTCAAGGCAACCCAGGCGGCGAAATCGGAGTTGAAAATTGCCCTGACGACGGCACCGCCGTGGATGGACGTCCCTGCCGGCAAGGAATCGGTGGGGACGAGGAGTACCAGTGCCCGGCAGCGTTCCGGATGACGGATGGCGAACTGCATGGATGACCAAGCGCCGGCAGAGATGCCGACAACGGCCACCTTGCCGATGCCAAGACGGTCGAGGAGTTGCGCGTAGGCATCGGCTTGCATCGCGGTCGTAAGGTTGCTGGGCAAGTTCGACCGCAGATAGCCAAAGCGCGACGGAGCGATGAGCCGATAACCCCGCCCGGCCAACGCGCCGGCCATCTCCAGGCCCTGATCAAAACCGCCGCCGGCGCCGTGAACGCTCAGCACCGGCTCGCCCTCCCCCATCACAACGTATTCCAACGTGCCGAACGATGTCTCTACCGTCTTGCTGCGGCCGACGAGGCGGGCGCGGGCGTCTGTCAGGTCACGTGCAAAGACTGCGTAAATGCCGGCGGTGGCAACGATGAGGACCGCGAGGATGGCAAAAAGGATGTGGTGCATGAATGCTTGCCCTTAGCCGTCGAGGTTTGCGAACCTCCATAGTGGCGGAACGGCAGATGTTCGTCTACGCCTGAGCTTTTGCAGCCGCTTCGTCGACAAACCAGATGAGCTGACCGTTTGTCGGGGCGACGATCTGCGCCGGGTAGGTCTTTGGGTCCCATGGGCCCATGCGCACCGCCGCAAGCGCTTGGGCTTTCGCATCTCCTTGCGCGATGAAGGCAACGGCACGTGCGGCGTTGATGACGCGGGGCGTGACGGTGAGTCGCCACATGGCAAGCTTCTCGACGTAGAGAGCGCGTACCAAGGCTTCGTCCTCGTTCGTAGGGTCGCTCCCGGGAAACAACGAGGCGGTATGACCGTCGGGGCCCAGACCCAAGAGCATGAGGTCGATGATCGGCGGGCGACCGAGGCGATCCGCCAAGAGCGCGGCATAGTGGTTCGCTGCGAGCGTTGGGTCGAGCTCGCCGCACATGCGGTAGACGCTGCCTGCGGAGAGCGGCACGGCATCGAGCAGCGCTTGGCGGGCCATCGCATAGTTCGAGCGGGCGTCCGCCGGCGGTACGCATCGCTCGTCGCCGAAGAAGATTTCGACGTGCTCCCAGGCGATGCGGTCTCGATAGGGAGTGCTCGCCAGCAGTTCGTAGGTTGCTCGTGGAGTCTCTCCGCCTGAAAGCGCCAGGGCAAAGTTGCCTCGTTTGGCGATGGCGTCTCGTGCACGGGTCACGATATACGCGGCCGTCGCTGCAGCGAGCTTCGTCGCATCGTCGCAGACTTCAAGGCGGCCTGGGTCCCGGCTCATGCCTTCCCCTCCACCAGCATCGCAATGCGATGCGCGAGATCGAGCGTTTCGTGATAGAGCGGCAAGGTGGAACGCTCCAATACTGCGCGTTCGAAGAGCTCCAAGCTGCTGATGTCTTGCAGTGGAACCCAGTGCCCATCGGCCGCGCCCGGAGCGTCGGTCTCCAGGCATACGCGGTGCAGATCATCTTGGCCGGCAGTCGCCGTGAAGATTTGACGATTCGAGCGTAGGGTGACCGAATGGATCCTTCGCGCTATGCCCGAGGTCGCAATCGCAAACGAAACCTCGTTGCCGTCGCGAGCCCGTAGTGTCTTCTTATCGTGGGGGCGCCAGTCGAGCCGGCTTGCGAGCCATCCGAGCAGATAATAGGCCTCGGCGGAGGAGCCCGCAGCGATCTCGACGCTGCGCAGCGCGAAGAGGTCATCCATCGCGTCGCGATCGTCGAAGAAGCCGGCGATCACATCTTGCCACGGCAGGAGGCGAAGATAAGAGAGATCATTGACCGCGCGATTGGGGTGCGATTGCACATAGGTCGAGAGAGCGTGAAGCTGTAACGTCGAGCTATTGCCACGCGACGCATCGATGAGCAACGCGTCGGTTAGGCCGTCGAGCGCAACGAAGCGGGAATCCTCGCCGAGCATCCCCCCGGCCCACGCCAGAATACTGGGAACGTCTTCGATCAACTGCTCGTGCGCATAGGCGCGCAGTGTCTCTGCATCAATGTCGGCGACCGCCAGTTCCAAGAACGCAGGCGAGGCGTCCTGAGCCTGTACAGTGGGTTGTGCTCCGGTGGCATCAAGCAGCACCAGGCGGGCCGGGTGCTTGGCGACGAAGGCGCGCATGCGCTTGCGAAACCATGTCGCGATCGCCGGATCCACGACATAGACAAAGATGGTCAGCGTGACTGTGCGAGCAACCTGCATCAGAGCGGCCGCCAGCCGGAGAAGAGTTTGTCCGCCGTCGCCGGGCCTTGACCGCCGGGCAAGTAGTTGGGGAAGGAGGAATCGCGTTCCGCTAACCACGTTTCCAGAATCGGGGTCACGAGTTCCCAAGCGCGTTCGACCGCATCCCATCGCGTGAAGAGCGTCTGATCACCGCGCATCGCATCGCCGATCAAGCGTTCGTAGGCAGGCGGCGATTCGATTCTGAAACCAGTGCCGTAGTTGAAATCCATGAAGACGCTGCGAATATGTTGCTTCGACCCAGGGACCTTGGCTTCAAAACGCATCGAGATGCCTTCATCCGGCTGAATCTTCAGCACTAGGACGTTCGGCTCGATGGCGTCGGTCGATTCTCCGTAGAGACGGTGCGGCACTGACTTAAACGTGACTGCGATTTCAGAGCGCTTGCGTGCTAAGCGTTTACCGCTTCGCAGATAGAACGGCACACTCGCCCATCGCCAATTCTCAATTTCAAACTTAACGGCGGCAAACGTTTCCGTGTTGGAGTCCGGCCGGACGTCGTCCTCTTCGCGGTACTCTTTCGCGGGTTTTCCGTCAACCGTACCCTTGCCGTATTGGCCGCGGACCGCGATCTGCGCGACGTCTTCAAGCTTCGGCTGGCGAATCGCTGCAAAGACTTTGTATTTTTCCGTGCGAATGGCATCGGCGTCGTTCGATGACGGCGGCTCCATCGCTACCAGCGCCAGCAGATTCATGACGTGATTCTGGATCATGTCGCGTAGGGCGCCGGCGCCGTCATAGTAGCCGCCGCGCTCCTCGACACCGAGCGTTTCGGCTGCGGTGATCTGAACGGAGTCGACATAGTTACGATTCCAGACCGGCTCAAAAATCGTATTTGCAAAGCGCAGCGCCATGATATCTTGGACGGGTTCTTTGCCGAGGTAATGGTCGATGCGATAGACGCGACTCTCATCGAAGACCTGCTCGACTTCGCGCTGTAGCGCTCGGGCTGAAGCAAGGTCGGTGCCGAAAGGCTTCTCGATGACGACGCGAGTCCAACCCTTCTTATTACTATGTGGATCGAGCTTGGCCGTTTGAAGTTGGCGAATGATCTGCGGGAAGACCGGCGGCGGGGTCGCAAGGTAGAAGAGCCGATTGCCGCCCTTGGAAGACTTCTTATCACGCGCGTCCAGCAGATCTTTGAGCTGCGTAAAGTGGGCTGGGTCGGTGAAATCCGCGGTGATATAGCTGATGCGTTCGGCAAGCGTCTTCCAGAGCTCATCGTCGGGCGGCCCGGAGGTCGAGAACGCTGTGAGCTGTTCGTGGCAGTAGTCTCGGAAGCCGGCATCGTCAAAGGCCGTGCGCGCGAAGCCGATGATCCCGGTTTGTGCCGGCAGGATGCCGCCACGATGCAGCTCCCAGATCGCGGGGAGCAACATGCGCTTGAAGAGATCGCCGCTTGCGCCAAAGAAGACGATGTTGCAGGCATCGGAGATTCGGCCGGTCGTCAGGCCCGAACGCAGCGGGTTTGCGGCGGCCGGCCGGCTCCCTGCGTCATGGGCTTGGGTCACCACGGCGTCAGGCATGCGTACTCTCGGGCTTGACTGCGTGCCCGCCGAACTGATTGCGTAACGCTGCGATGACCTTGGCGCTGAACGATTCGTCTTGGCGCGAGGCGAAACGCGCCATCAAGGCTGCCGTGATCGCCGGTGCCGGGACGCTCTCGTCGATCGCAGCCTGAACCGTCCAGCGTCCCTCGCCCGTGTCGTCAACGTAGCCGCGAATGTTCTTCAGACCCGGATCTGCATCGAAGGCCAGGACGGCAAGTTCTAGAAGCCACGAACGCACCACGCTGGCGTGTCCCCAGAGTTCGGCCAGTTGTTTTAAGTCAAATGTAAACGGCGACTTCTCGAGGATCTCAAATCCTTCACCATAGGCTTGGAGCAGCCCATATTCGATCCCGTTGTGGACCATCTTTGAGAAGTGGCCGGCACCCGGCGGCCCGACGTGCGCATATCCGCCCTCAGGCGCCAAGGTGCGAAAGATGGGTTCGCAGTGGGTAACCGCCGGCGCATCGCCGCCGACCATCAAGCAGTACCCTTCTTTGAGTCCCCAGACGCCGCCGCTTGTGCCCGCGTCGATGAGAGAGACCCCGGCAGCGATACAACGCCGGTAGGCGCGCAAGCCATCTTTGTAGTTCGTGTTGCCGCCGTCGATAATGATGTCGCCTTTGGTAAGGAGCGAAGCGAGCGCATCGATCGTTTCGTCGGTGGGTGGACCGGAGGGGACCATGATCCAAACCACGCGAGGTCCATCGCCGAGCTTCTTTACGAGATCTGCGATCGACGCTGCGCCGTCGGCCCCGCCGGCGGCAACGTGTTTCACGGCGTCGGCACTTCGATCGTAGACCACGACTTCGTGTTTGGCGTTGAGCAGTCGCGTGGTCATATTGGCACCCATCTTGCCGAGTCCGATCATTCCCAGTCGCATCGGTCGTGTTCTTCTTTCTTAGGATGGCGGTGAGGGGTCATCGAGGTGCGTTGGTGGCTAGGGCGTGTGCGCCGCGAGGGCGTTGTCGACGGCTGCCAGGAGCGCGCGCAATCCCGCGACGACGTTTCCGTGGAGGTGGACGCGGACGCCGCGCCGTTTGCGGGTGTCGAGCGCTTGCCAGTCACCGAGGGCTTGCGCCGCGATGAGCGTGCGAAAACCAACGTGCATGCCGGGAATCGTTGGGTCGTCGACAGGGTCCGCAGTGATCTGTAAGGTGACGACGGTGGCCGGGCCGCCCTTATGAAGTTGTCCGGTGGAGTGCAAGAAGCGTGGCCCGAATCCGAGGGAGGTGGCAGCCTTGCGAGCGGCGCGAATGCGGACGCGCAGTTCGCTTGCGAGCGCCTCATGAGCCGCATCTCGCGCGATGTACGCGGTGATGGCGAGGTAGTCAGGAGGCTTGAGGCCTGCCAGGAGTGCGCCGATCGCCTCGGCCGGCGTCCTCGCGTGGAGTGTGCCGCTGCCCGAGAGGAGCGTGATGTCGAAGGCGTCAGCGTGTGCGGTGATCGCCGGCTTGACCATCTTTCCGGTGCGGGCGAACTGCTCGAGGATCGCTTTGGTATTCTCTTTGGACTCTTGCACGTTGGGCTGGTCGAACGCGTCGATCCCCAAGAGTGAGCCGGCGGTCGCTACGGCGATCTCCCAGAGGTAGAACTGCTCGCCGATATCGTAGGCATCGTTCATGGCCAGGCGAATGACCGGATGCCCGGCTGCCTCAAGCTCTTGGAGCCGTGCCTCGGTCTGCGCCGGCGCGCCTGCAAGGGTGGCACCTACGTAGATGAAGGTTCGGTCATCGCCGTACGCGTCCACCGGCCCTAAGGGTTCCTGCGCGATCGGAACGATGCCGCGCCCGAGCTTCCCGGTCGATTCGGCCACCAGTTGTTCGGCCCAATCGGCGAAGGCCGCGACGCTGGGATGGCAGAGGATGGTCAACTTGTCGCGGCCCGCGAGCGCTAGGCTGCCGAGAGCTGCGCCCAAACGCATCCCGGGCGCCTGGTCTACTGCGACGGTCTTGGCATTGGCATGCATGGCGCCTAGCCCTCGATCGAGGATCAGGCCGACATCGTATCCGGCCAGCGCCGCCGGCAGCATCCCGAAGTACGAGAGCGCCGAGTAGCGGCCGCCGATGTTCGGGTCATTTTCGAAGATGCGGCGGAAACGGTGCTCCTTGGCAACCTGGACCATCGGCGTTCCGGGGTCCGTGATCGCCACAAAGTGCGATCCCACGCGATCGGCGCCGACGAGTTTCGTGACCTTCTCGTAGAAGTATGCGAAGAAGGCATTGGGCTCGGTTGTTGTTCCGCTCTTGCTGGCAACGATGAAGAGCGTATGAGCGGGATCGATCGCTGCCTCAAGCTCGGCAATCTGTTGCGGGTCGGTCGAATCGAGGACGTGCAGCTCGGGGAAGTGCCGGACGTGTCCGAACGTCACACGGAGGGTATCCGGTGCGAGGGAGCTGCCTCCCATCCCGAGGACCACAACGTGTGAGAACTCAGCCGCAATCTCGGCCGCAAAGGCTTGTAGCGCCGGCACGGCTTCGCGCAGGCGTTGGGCGATATCGAGCCATCCGAGGGCTTTGTCGATAATGGCGACGTGGGCGGGATCTTTCGACCAAAGCGTTGCGTCCTTGGAGAGCATGCGTGTCAGCGCGTCGTTCTGCGAAAGCGTCGCGAGCGCTTTGTCCATGGATCCTTGGAGCGTTGCGGGAACCGAAACGGCAACCCGCTGCGATCCGGATGCCAGGTGCTGCTGCTTATAGACGATCGCGGCGAGTAGCGCATCGAAGGATTGGGCGAAGAGCTTAACGCCTTCACGCTGCAAGCCTTGGGTAACGTCGTAGAAGGAGATGCGGGCATCGTGCAGCGCAGCCAAAGTGGCCTTGGCGTCATCGAGACCGGTTTGCGCCGTGCCTGCGACGACCTGTCCGTGATCGAGCAACGCGTCAAGCGTTTGTGGAGGCATCGTGTTCACCGTATGCGGACCGACGACCGGCTCAACGTACATCAGGTCGGGATAGGTGGGATTCTTGGTTGACGTACTGGCCCAGAGCGGCCGCTGAGGCGCGCCGCCGGCAGCGCGGATTGGGGCAAACCGCGCGCCGTCGAACAGTTCGGTAAAGCGGTGGTAGGTCAACTTGAGGTTGGCGATGCCCGCCTTGCCGAGCAGATGCGCGAGGCGCTCGCCTTTAGCGATGCGATCCTGGAGGAGTTGGTCGATGGCCGTGTCGATGCGGCTGACAAAAACGCTGTTCACCGAACGGATGCCATCGATCGGCTTGCCTTCGCGCAGCCTGCGTTCCAACCCGCGGATATATGCCTCGGCCCCTGCGGCGTACATCTCCGTTGAGAAGATCAAGGTGACGTTGATATTCAGTCCGGCGTAGATGCACTCTTCAATGGCAGGCAGCCCGGCGGGCGTTCCCGGGATCTTGATCATGACGTTCGGGCGATCGACTCGCTCCCACAGATCGCGAGCCATCGCGATGGTGCCGGCGGTATCGTCGGCGAGCAGAGGCGAGACCTCGAGGCTGACGCACCCGTCGGTTGCCTGTGAAGCATGGTAGACCGGGGCAAAGAGATCGCAGGCGCTGCGGATATCTTGGATCGCAAGACTCCAGAAGAGTTCCGCCGGATCGTGTCGGGTTCCGATCAGCGCGCGCAACTGCTCGTCGTAGTCGTCGCTCGTGCCGATGGCCTTCTCAAAGATGGTGGGATTGCTCGTCATGCCTCGCAGACCCAGAGCGATAAGTCGAGCCAGCTCTCCGGAGGCGAACATGCTGCGACGCAGGTTATCAAGCCAGACGCTCTGTCCGGCCGCAAGGAGTTGGACGAGTTGATTCTTCACGAAGATGCTCCTAATGCGTAGCGAAGGCGAATCGCTCGGCGGCGACTGCCGCGAGGTTTGCCGGGGTGAATCCATAGGCCTCGGCGATGGCCGCCAGCGGCGCCGATGCGCCGAAGCGATCCACGCCGAAGGCGTAGCCTTGCGATCCGGTCCAGCGTTCCCAACCAAACGTCGCGGCGGCTTCGATGGACATGCGTGCCGTAATGCCGGGCGGGAGAATCTCATCGCGGTAGGATTGAGGCTGCCGCTCGAAGAGCTCCCAGGAGGGCATCGAAACGACGCGAGCCGCGATGCCGCCGGCGGCCAGCAAGCGCCGCGTTTCGAGGGCACACGCCACCTCGGAGCCGGTCGCGATCAAGATCAGATCGGCGGTTCCGCCGGCATCGGCGATGATGTACGCTCCGCGCTCCACTGCCGCTACGCGTTCGCCGAGGAACGGCGTCTTCTGCCGCGTTAAAACCAGCGCCCAAGGCCCGCTCTGCGGCGCGATCATGAGTTTCCAGGCCTCTGCCACCTCCAGCGCGTCAGCCGGACGAACGACCGTGAGGTTGGGCATCGCGCGAAGCATCGCCAGTTGCTCTACCGGTTGGTGCGTCGGCCCATCTTCACCCAGAAAGATCGAGTCATGGGTGAAGATGAAGAGGACGTGGAGGTTGGAGAGTGCCGCCAGCCGGATCGCCGGCTTCATGTAATCGGAGAAGTTGAAGAAGGTCGCGGTGAACGGCAGGAGGCTGCCGTGGTAGGCGATGCCGTTGGCGATGGCGCCCATCGCGTGTTCGCGTACGCCGAAGTGGATGTTGCGCCCTTCGTAAGAGCCGGGCTCGAAATCTCCGGCGCCGTGAAGATAGGTCTTGGTCGACGGATCGAGGTCTGCCGAGCCGCCGATCAGCTCCGGGAGACTCGCGGCGATGGCGTTCATCACTAGACCGCCCGCGTCGCGCGTTGCCACACTGCCGTTGGCTGCATCGAACTGCGGCCAGGCGAGGGAGGTTGTCGGTTTGCCTGCGGCGATCTGCTGGAACTCTTGGGCCAGATCCGGATGCGCGGCTTCCCACATCCGGAAGGCGCTCTGCCACTGCGCGTTGAGGGCACCTCCGCGGCGACCCACCTCGCGGAAGAAGGCGAGGACGTCGTCGGGCACCTCAAACGCGGGCGTCAGCGGCCAGCCGAGCCGCTCCTTGGTCTTGGCGACGTTCTCCGGGCCCAGCGGCTCGCCGTGTGCCTTGAAGCTATCTTGTTCGGGTGATCCATACCCGATATGGGTACGCAAGGCGAGCAGCGACGGGCGGTCGGTTACGTTCTTGGCGGCGGTGAGTGCCCCGTCAACCGCGGCGACATCGTTGCCGTCGGTCACGCGTTGCACGTGCCAACCGGAGGCTTCAAACCGGCCAAGAACGTCGTCGTTGAGCGTGATCTCCGTCGGCCCGGCGAGGGACACCTGGTTGTCGTCGTAGAGCAGGATCAGCTTGCCCAGCCGCAGGTGTCCAGCGAGCGAGAGCGCCTCTTGGCTAATGCCCTCCATGAGGTCGCCGTCGCCGCAGATGCAGTACGTGAAATGCTCGACGATCCGCGCATCGCGGTTGAAGCGGGCGGCCAGGTGGGCTTGCGCGATCGCCATGCCGACCGCGTTGCCGACGCCCTGGCCCAGCGGTCCGGTCGTCGCGCTGACGCCCGGCGTGTGCCCGAACTCCGGGTGCCCCGGGGTGAGGCTGCCGAACTGCCGGAACGACTTGAGGTCGTCCATGGAGACGGCGTAGCCGGTGAGGTAGAGCAGTGCGTAGAGGAGCATCGATCCGTGCCCTGCCGAGAGGATGAAACGGTCGCGATCGAACCAGTCCGGCTCCGCTGGATCGAAGCGTAGGTGCCGTGTCCAGAGCGTATAGGTAAAGGCGGCTGCACCAAGGGGCATCCCGGGATGGCCGGAGTTGGCCTTCTGCACCGCATCGACCGCCAGGAAGCGGATCGCATTGATGCGGCGCTCGTCGTCACGCGAGTTCGGCACGAAATCTCCTTCGCAGGGGAACCTAAGGCACGGCGCTGCGTGCCCCTATGGGGGGATCATACCCGCTTTGCCTGCTTGGGTCGCGGCCTCCTCGAGGCCTTCCCGGACTCCCTGAAGCGGGGCGGCGCCGACGTGGTCCCGTATCATAGACGGCGTGATAGAGAGAGAGACGGCGCGCTTACGCTCGGCGATCGAGGCGCTGGCTCGCGGCGAAGGGGATCCGCGCGGCACCGAAGGAGAGGTGCTCGACGAGGTCGTCGAGGCCCTCGATACGGGTCGTCTCCGGGTCGCTTCGCTGCAGAGCGACGGCTCTTGGACGACATACGCGTGGATCAAGACGGCGATCCTGCTCTACTTCCGGCGGCGAGAGGCGGCGTGGATCGGCGATCCGCACGGCCCGACCCCGGCGTTCTACGACAAGCTGCCGGTCAAGCGCAACTACGACGTCCTTGGGGTGCGCGTCGTTCCGCCGGGCATCGCGCGGTATGGATCGTTCTTGGGCCGCGGCGTGGTGTTGATGCCCGGCTACGTCAATATCGGCGCGTATGTCGGCGCCGGAACGATGATCGATACCTGGGCCACCGTGGGTTCCTGCGCGCAGATCGGCAGCGACGTCCACCTCTCGGGTGGGGTCGGAATCGGCGGCGTCTTGGAGCCACCGCAGGCCCAACCGGTCATCGTGGAGGACGGTGCGTTCATCGGTTCGCGCTGCGTGGTCGTCGAAGGGGTCCATGTGGAGCGTGAAGCCGTCTTGGGGGCAGGGGTCGTGCTCACTGCATCGACTCCCATCGTCGATGTCCGAGCGAGTGTGCCCGTCATCACGAAGGGACGGGTTCCCAGCCGAGCGGTCGTCATCCCCGGGATCTTCCCGAAGCGCTTTCCCGCTGGTGAGTTCGGGACGCCCTGCGCTCTCATCATTGGAGAGCGGACCGCGACAACGGACCGCAAGACCTCACTCGAACGCGTGCTGCGCGACTATGAGGTCGCGCGATGATCGTGCCGGCCTTGAACCCTCGCGTGCTGGAGATCCCCGGTTCGTTGATTCGCGAGATTGCGGGCAAGAAGCGGCCGTCGTCACTGGATCTCGGCTTGGGCGAGCCGACCCTCATGCCGACGTCTACGCACTTACAGGCAGCGATGCGCGACGTCGAGGCCGACGGCTTGCGCTATACCCCCAATGCCGGCGATCCGGAGCTGCGCCGCGCCATCGCGACCCACTATGCCTATCCGGGCATGGCCGGCGAAGACGCGGTGTGCGTGACGACCGGTTCGCAAGAGGCGATGTACGTTGCGATCAAGACGTTGCTCGATCCGGCTCGCGATGAGCTGCTCGTCGTCGAGCCGGCCTTTCCGTCCTACGCAAAGATGGCACGCCTCGAAGGTGTGCTTGTACGGGGTGTCGCGATGGACGAACGCGACGACTTTGCCTTCGATCCCGAGCGCATTCTCTCGGCGATCGGCCCGCGCACGAAGGCTGTGGTGATCTGCTCTCCATGTAACCCGACGGCACGAGTGCTCTCGCAGGACGCCGCAGATGCGCTGGTCGTGGCGTTACAGCGTCGTGGTGGAGATCCCGTTTGGCTGATCCACGATGAGATCTACCGTGAACAGACGTACGTCGACGATGCGGCCTCCCTCGCTCGCCTGTACCCCTACACGCTGGTGACGAACTCCGTGAGCAAGAGCAACGCGCTCACGGGCCTGCGGTTGGGATGGCTCTTGGCGCCTGCGCCGGTAACGAAAGCCGCGATCAAGGCGCACGCATGGATCACGTCCTGCGCCGATACCTTTGCGCAACGCGTTGCGCTCTCGATCTTCCGTACGCCTGGGGCCCTGCAAGAGCATGCATCCTGGTACGCTGCGGCTCGTACGGACGTCGTCGATGCCTTGGACAAGAGCGGGTTGCGGTTCATCGCTCCGGAGGGGAGCTTCTATGCGTGCGTTCGCCTTCCGGCAGGTGTCGCATCGTTGCCGGCGGCGCATGCCCTCGCCGCCGACGAGGATGTTATCGCCGTGCCGGGCATCGCGTTTGGTCCGTCGTTTGAGGGGTGGCTGCGCTTGAGTTGGGTCGGGCCGATGCCGCGGGTGATCGAGGGGATCGAGCGCATCGCCAAGTGGTGTCGCGCGGCCGGTTAGCGCATGCTAGGTTTGGCCGGCGATACTCACGGTCTGCACGTTGACGAACTCATGCACACCGAAGCTGGAGAGCTCCCGTCCAAAGCCGCTCTGCTTGATGCCGCCGAACGGTAGGCGCGGATCGCTTGCGACCATCCCATTGATGAAGACCATGCCGCACTCCATGCGCGCTGCCATGGCTTCGGCGTGCTCGATGTCGCGCGTCCAGATGGATCCGCCGAGTCCGTAGTGTGAATGATTGGCCAGGGCGAGCGCATCGTCGGCGTCGGTCGCTCGCACGATGGCTGCAACCGGCCCGAAGGTCTCTTCATCGAAGAGCGGCATCCCGGGCCGGACGTCGGCGATGAGTGTCGGCTCATAGAAGTTCCCCGCGCGCTCGACGGCACGGCCGCCACAGACGAGTCGTGCGCCTGCCTCGAGCGTGGCACGCACTTGATCGTGGAGGAGTTTGAGCCCACGGGCGCTCGCCAGCGGGCCGAGCGTCGTGGCGTCGTGCAGCGGCTCTCCCAGGACGAGCGCGCGCGCGCCGGCTTCGAACCGTTCGATAAACTCATCGTAGCATGAGCTCTCGACGATGAATCGTTTGGCAGCGATGCAACTCTGCCCGTTGTTCTGAAAGCGCGCGTCGCACGCGACTGCGGCGGCGCGTCCGATGTCGGCATCGGGCAGGACGATGAACGCGTCCGAGCCGCCCAACTCCAGGACGCACTTCTTCAAACTGGTGCCTGCGGCGGCGCCCACCGCGCAGCCGGCGCGGGTACTTCCCGTCAGCGTTACCGCGGCAATGCGCGCGTCGGCCACCAGGGCGTCGGCGTCCTCATCGCTCAGACGGATCGCCTCAAAGAGGCCGTCCGGTGCGCCGGCTTGGCGCACGATGCGGATGAACTCCAGGCCGCAGCGCGTGGTTTGCGCGGCATGTTTCAGGATGACCGCGTTGCCGGTCAGCAGGGCCGGCGCGAGGGCTCGCGTGACCTGCCAGAACGGGAAGTTCCACGGCATGATCGCCAAGAGGAGCCCGAGTGGTCGATAAGCGACGTAGCTGCGCAAGGCGTTCGACGGCGCTTGGAGATCGGCGAGCATCTCGGCCGCGTGGCCGGCAAAATACTCGCAGCACCAGGCGCACTTTTCGATCTCCGCTCGCGCCTGCACGATGGGCTTGCCCATCTCCCGCACCGCCGTGGCGGCCAACGTCTCGCGTTCGCTCCGCAACTGCTCGGCGATGCGCCGTAGGAGCGCAGCGCGCTCGGCCGGCGGGCGTGCCGCCCACTGCCGCTGGGTGGTGACGGCCGCGTCGAGCACGTGACCGATATCCGCGGAAGACTGATAGTCGAAGCGTTCGAGAACGTTGCCGGTGGATGGATCGATCGTTACGATGCTCATACGTACGCCGGCGGCTAGAGGCTGGTGTTCGACCAGAGCCCCGGCGGGCCGCCGTAGATCTGAATCATGCGCGATGGATGGAGATACTTCTTGGCAACGCGTTGCACGTCGGCGGCGGTGACCGCTGCCAGGCGCGCTCGCAGCGTGCGCATGGAGTTCAGCGGTTCACCTTCGATGGCCAGGCCTAAGAGCTGTCCGGCTTGGCCACCGCTTGAGGCTTCTTGCAGGAGCGCGCTGCCGGTGATCCGGCTCTTCGCGTCGGCCAGCTCGTTTGCGGTGACCGGCTCGCGTTGCAGGCGGCGAATCTCCTTGCGAATCAATGCCACGGCCGCAACCACGTGGTTGGGCGACGCTGAGAAGTCGACGCTGAAGTCCCCGCGATGACGGCTTGCCGCAAGCCGGCTGCCCACCGAGTAGACCAGGCCGCGCTTCTGGCGTAGCCCTTGCCAGAGGCGCGACTCGAAGTTTCCGGATGCGCCGAGAATCTGATTGAGAACGCGCAATGCCTCGTAATCCGGATTCTCGCGACCGATGGCCGGCTGACCGAGTTGCACGCTGACTTGATTGGCCGAGGTACCCACCCAGGCGTGTCCGGGTGCCGCCGGAGGAAGTGCCGGCAGTCGCGTGTTCGGCTTGGGTCCGTGGTTCTGCCAGGAGCCGAACGCCGCATACATGGCGCTACGCACCTGCGCGACCGAGAGATCGCCGACGACGACAAGGGTGGTGAGATCCGGACGCCAGTACCGTTTGGTGTAGGCAAGCAGATCCGCGTGCGTGATTCGACGAACGCTCGCCGGTGTCGCCTGACGTAGGGCCGGATCGCCTGGCATCAGGAGAAGATGCAGATACGCACGCTTCATCACGACGCCCGAGATTCGACTCTGCGCATTGAGGCTGTTCGCCAGTTGTGCACGCTCGATGCCGAACCAGGGTTGCGCAAACGACGGGTAGACCAGACCATCGGCCATGATGCGCAGGATGGGGACGAAGTCGCTGACCACCCCGCGGGCTCCAAAGCTCTGCCCGTCGGCGACCTCCGCTCCGAGATCGTCGATGGCTTGGCGCCGCTTGGCGAATGGATAGTGTTGGCTACCGTAGTCGGCCACCGAGTTTGCGAGGCTTTCGATCCCCGTCAAACCCTTGGGCTCGAAGGCGGGCGACCAGCCGATCGTGCCGCTCACCACAAAGGTCGGATGGTCCGTCTTGCGTTCGACGATGACGCGCAGGCCATTGGGCAGCGTAAACGAGACCGGATGAAGCGTGCTGGAGACGGTGGTCGGCGTGTCGATGGCGGTACGAATCCAGCTCGGCATGATGATCGGGCCGTTGGGCACACGCTTAGAGAAGTTATCGCTGGCGGTCGTCGTATCGGCGTTTGAACTTTGTTTTGGCGGCGTGTCGGTAGGCCGCAGGTGCCCAACCACCGTCGGCGTTGCCAGATACGCGCGGGTTGCCGCTAGAAGATCCGACGAGGTCAAGGCGCGTATCCGGTTCTGTTCGTCGCGCATGCGCTCGCCGACGACGCCGTAGGTATAGCCGGCCAGCGTCGCATAGCCGTCGATGGAGTCCTCGGCAAAGAGTCGTTGCGCCAGGGTGACGCGCTTGGCCGCGCGCACGAGGCTTGGCGCGTAACCGGTGCGCAGCACGCGATTCATCGTCGCTTGGAAGACGCGCTGGGCCTGGGCACTGGTATGCCCTGGATTGAGAACCAGAAAAACATCGAGCAGGCCGCCTTTGAGCTGCGTGTCTTCATTGGTTTGCACGGACAGCGCGATGTTGGATTGAACGAGCGCCCGATAGAAGGGCGAGCGTTCGTTTTGAATCAGGGTCGCAAGCGTCGCAATGGCGGGCTCGCCGGGTTGCGTATCTCCCGGCACGGCGTAGGCCAGGTCCACGATGTCAAAGGGATAGGGGAACTGGGCCTCGACCACGGCACCGGCTGACGCCTTGGGGTTTGCGTCGTAGTGATGCGGTGTCTTGCGCGCGGGAATGGCGCCGAAAAAGTGCGCTGCGTCGGCAAAGACCGTCTGATGGTTGACGTCGCCGGCAACCACGAGCGTTGCATTATTTGGAGCATACCACTCGTCGTAGTAGCGGCGCAGATCGGCAACGGTTGCATGTTCGACATTTGCTTTATGACCGAGCGGCGTGCGGCCGTTGGGTTGATTGGGAAACGCCGCCGCACGAACGCGGGCAAGCAGATTGAAGAACGGAGAGCTCTGGTCGCCTTCGATCTCATCGAGCACGGCCTTGCGCTCCACGGCCCAATCTCGCGCTCGTAAGGCGAGGTTCTGCATGCGATCCGCTTCCAAGTAGAGCGCGATGTCGAGCTTGTCGGCGGGCATCATGAAGTAGAAGTTGGTGTAATCGTAGCTCGTGCTTCCGTTCATCTGGGCACCGAGCCGGGCGACGATGTCGTCGAGTCCGCCCGCCGAAACGTTGTGTGTCCCGCGAAACATCATATGTTCGAGCCCGTGCGCCAGGCCCGTCTTGCCCGGCGTTTCGTCGAGGGAGCCGAAGCGATACCACATCTGGGTCTCAACGACCGGCGTCGAACGATCTTGGATGACGACCACCTGCAGGCCGTTGGCCAGGTGCGTGGAGTAGACGTCCGACGAGAATGAAGCTCTTGGACTTGCCTGTGCCCAACCGTTGGCGGCCACGAGCGCGGCAGCGAGAATGAGGATGCCGAGATAGCGTTTCATGGAACTCCCAGGTAATACCGGGCCGCGTCTTCAACGGCCTGGCGGGGTAAGCAGCCGATCAGTTCACCGCGAGCGATCGAGATGTCGTATCGTGCCGCCAGCAGACGCACCGTTTCGAGGATGCGCGCAAGCGGAGTCGCCGCGACGTCCGTCACGTTGAGCGAAACCTGCACGCGATCCTGTGTGCGTTGGAACGCAAGAGCCCGCAGCGTCTGAAACCCTCCGCCGGACTGCCGCAGAGCGCGTGCAATTGCACGCGCAGCGGCAAGGTTGCCGGTCGCCAGCTCTATATTGAAGGCAACCAGAATCTCTCGCGCGCCGATCGCGACGGCGCCGGCGCTGGGATGACGCGGCAGCGAGCCGATGTCGGGGCGTAGGGCCGGATCGGCATAGCGCGCCTCGAGTCCTTCGAACTCACCCCGCCGGATATGCGAAAGCGCCGTGCGCGCAGGCGTGCTCGCGGCGGCTCCGTAGAAGAAGACGGGAATCCCGTAGGTCTCCCAGATGCGCGTTCCTGCGACTTGCGCCACCCTGACGGCGTCTTCCATGCTCGCGCCGCGTAGTGGAATAAAAGGAAGCACATCGAGGGCGCCGATGCGCGGGTGCACGCCGCGATGCGTGCGGAGGTCGATTCGTTCGCATGCGACGCCGGCCAACGCCAGCGCCGCCTCGAGGAGCTGCGCTTCGTTGCCGACGATGGTCAGCACGCTGCGGTGATGCACCGCGTCGCTCGTGCGATGGAGGAGCTGCGCTCCGCCGGCCTGCACGGCCGCGACGGCTGCGTCGATCGTCCTCATGTCGCGACCCTCTGAAAGGTTGGGGACGATCTCATAGAGGGCCATGATCTCTATCCGAGCGCCGAGCGGATGGCGTCGGCGATATCCGCGTGTGTCGCCGGCGAGAAGATCGTCGTGTAGCCAAGCTTGCGCGCTTCGGAGCTGCGCCGCGGCGCTGCGTTGACGGTGCGTAGCTCACCGGAGAGACCGAGTTCGCCGAAGGCTGCAGCATCCGCCGGAAGCGCGATGTTGCGAAAGGACGATGCGATGGCGAGCGCAATGCCCAGATCCGCTGCCGGCTCGACCACCCGCAGACCGCCGGCCACGGATGCGTAGACGTCGTGAGTGCCGAGCTGGAGGCCGACGCGCCGTTCCAGGACCGCGAGAATCATCGCCAGGCGCGCCTGGTCGAGATTATTGGCCAGGCGCCGCGGTGTGCCGTACGTGCTCTCGCCGACTAAGGCTTGGACCTCGACCAGCACCGGACGCGAACCCAGGATCGACGCGACCACGCAGCTTCCGCTGGGCCGTTCGCGTCGCTCTGATAGGAAGAGTTCCGAGGGGTTGGCGATCTCGCGCAGGCCCGCGTCGTGCATGGCGAAGACGCAGATCTCGTCGATCGAGCCGAAGCGATTCTTATAGGCTCGCAGGATGCGATACTCGCCTGAACTCTCGCCTTCGAAGTAGAGCACCGTATCGACGAGATGCTCGAGCAGACGGGGGCCGGCAATCGCGCCGTCTTTGGTGACGTGACCCACGAGAAACGTTGCGCAGCCGGTTCGCTTGGCGTACTCCACCAGGGCTTGTGTGCAGTCTCTGACCTGGGTCGCGCTGCCGGCAAACGACTCGGATTCCGGCAGCCAGACCGTCTGGATGGAATCGACGATGAGCGCGGTCACGGTGCGCCGCTCCAGCTCATCGAGGATCGCTCGCAGGTTGGTTTCGGCGAAGACCAGGACCTCGTCGCCGAGGCCTAGCCTTTGGGCGCGCAACTTCACCTGCGCGGGCGATTCTTCGCCGCAGACGTAGATCACCGATGATCCCTCGCGCGCCAGCGTCGCGGCCACTTGCAGGACGAGCGTCGACTTGCCCGCGCCGGGAGGCCCGCCGACGAGCGTGACGCTGCCCGGGACGATCCCGCCTCCCAGGACGGCATCGAACTCCCGACCGCCGGTCGCGATGCGCGGCACGCGCTCCCGTGCGATCTCGCGTAGCGCGACCGGTGCCGGTGTGCTATGGCGCGCGGCTGCGGATCGAACCGCGCGCGAGGCCGCCGGCACGACGAAGGGACGCTCATCGAAGGAGTTCCAGGCTTCGCATTGCGGGCAGCGGCCGAGCCACCGGGGCGACTCATGGCCGCATCCGGAGCAGAAGAAGATGGATCGAGACTTGGCCACGCCTCCTTCGTTGGCTACGGTGCCGGGCCGGGCCTCGCGCTCGGCGCGCTTGACGCGGCGCCGTCCAGCATACTGGTCGCGATTATCTCGAAGTCTGATTTTGGAATTTCCAAATGCCCGAAACGAAAGACATAGCCCCACCGGCTCTTGTCCTTGGTAGTGAGTAGGATGCGAACGACCCCGCCGCGAGCGCCGACCTCTTTCGGCGCGGTGGTGCCCTGCGAAGCGATGTCGGTCTCGCGGCGCATGGAAAGCACGAACGGCGGCTCGATCCATGCGTTGTGTGCCAGGCATCTGTCACTCGACCGCGGTAGGCTCACTCCCGTGAAGCGCATCGAGCGAGTCCGGCTCTATCCGAGCCAGCGCCAACAGGCAGCGCTGCGCTTCATGCTCGACGTCACGCGCGAACTCTATAATGCCGCGCTGCAAGAGCGCCGCGACGCCTATCGCCTGCGCGGCGTGAAGGTCTCGGCCAAGATGCAGGAGGCCGAGTTGACGGCGCTGCGTAAGCCGATTCATCGGCTGGATACGCGCCTGACGGCGGTCTACCGCGAGTGCGAGGACGCGGTCCTGCATCGGCTCGATCTCGCCATGCAGGCGTTCTTTCGGCGCTGCAAGCGTGGTGAGGTGCCGGGCTTTCCGCGGTTCAAGGCGCGGGACCGCTGGCACCAGATCACGTTCCCGCACGGCGACCGGGCGCTCAAGTTCGACGCGGCGCAGCAGCGCGTGACGATACCGGGCGTCGGGACGTTGCGGCTACGCAAAGGCCGCGCCGTGCCGGAGTACGGCCGAGCCTGGCTGGTCGAGCGCAACGCTCGCTGGTACGCTTGTTTCGAGTGCGAGCGCGCCGTCCAGCCCTTGCCCGCAACGAGGGCAATCCTCGGCATCGATCGGGGCGTTCACGTCTTGGCGGCCACGAGCGACGGTGTGCTGATTGCCAACCTTGCGGTTGGCGAGAAGCGCCGTGCCGCCATAACTCGCCTGCAGCGTGACCTCGCCGCCGCGAGCCTCTATGTCGGCACCGGGCGCGGACGGCGCTGCGTGAACAAGCGTGATCCCAAGCGCATCGCGGCCGTCAAGCGGTTGGCCCGCGCCAAGGAGCGCGAGGCCAACGCCCGGCGCGACTATGCGCACAAGGTCGCACGAGACATCGTCAACAACGCCGACGTGATCGGCTTGGAAGCATTGCGGTTGCGGAATATGACCCGCAGCGCCAAGGGCACCGCCGAGCAGCCCGGCCGCAACGTCGCGGCCAAGGCGGGCCTCAATCGCGTCATCCTCGACGCGGGATTTGGTCTCTTGCACCAATTGATTGCCGAGAAAGCGGAAGAGGCTGCTCGGCGAGTGGTGCTGGTAGACCCGAGATTCTCGTCGCAGGAGTGCAGCAGATGCGGCACGATTGCGCGCGAGAGTCGCCGGAGAAGGCGCTTTCGTTGCGTTGCGTGTGGCTTCACCTGCCACGCCGACGTGAACGCCGCGCTGGTGATCCGGGGACGAGCGCAGTTGGCGCTCACGAGTGAGCTAATCCCGGCCGAGGACGCCGGTGGACGCGCACGATGCGCGGCCTAGGCACACACAACGAAATGATTCTCTCCCGTTACTAGAAAACATCGGCATGTTGTAACACGGTTTACAATGCTCGGCAAGCCTATACGGGCGAGGATCTGTCGTGTGTGCCGGCGCGTTCTGAAATCGGATTCACTCATCAAGGGTGAAGCCGCGATTGCGTCGTGAGACCAGGTTTGCGGCTGGTCCGGGGCCTGCGCACCGGCAGCTCCGGCTTGGGTGATCTCTTCGGCTGCTTCGTCGTTGCTCTTCGGTCGTGCGGCCATGGCTTCGACGCGGCTTGGAGGATATGCGGGCCACGGGCGCTCGAAGGCGAACTGAACCCGGTGTATGCAACTGCCTTCGGCCCCGAGAGGATTGGCCACGGATCGATTCGTCTTCGTGTCGCTACGCCGGCCCTGCCGACAGCATGAACGCAGGAATCATTGGGCATCCGGCTTCTATGCGATTGTTGCAAGGATGACCGGGTGCCGGCTATCGACGCGGCGCATCTAAGCGCTCATGGTCGTTACGTGCAGTAAAGGTCTAACCTCCCGTTGGTGCGTCTGCTGATGCTGATTCTTGCGTGGTGTTGCGCGTCGCTCGCGGTGATAGGCTTCCTCGTCGAACTCTCCAACCTTGGTGAGTTCGTCTATCTGCATCCGGCCCCGGAGAGCGGCGAGTCGGTCGACCTCTACGTGGCGATGCGCGATGAGGAATCCAATGCCGCAGAGTTTCTGCGGACGACGCTCGCGGTGCCGGGCATTGCGCGGTTGATCGTTGCGCAGGACGGATCGCAGGACGCGACGCCGGCGATTCTGGCAACGGTCTGCGACACCGTCGAAAAGATGCACGTCGTTACCGTGCCGGTGCCCAGTTGCGTTCATCCTTCGCCAAAAGCACGGGCGCTGGGCCAGGCCATCGCTGCGGTGCCGCCGATCGCCGAGTGGTTGCTCTTCGTCGATGCCGATGTCCGCTTAGAAGCCGGTGCGGTGGGCGCGTTGATTGCCTTCGCGCGCAAGCGCCGGGTCGGTGCGGTCAGCGCGTGGCCGCGCGTGGCGACGCCGACGCTCTGGTCGCTCTTGCTTTCGCCGACCGTGACGCTCTTCCTCACACAGGTACTCCCCATGCGCATCGCCCGGGGAACCGATCCGCGGTTTGCCGCCGGGAACGGCCAGATGTTCTTGATCTCGCGGCAAGCCTACCTGCGATCCGGTGGGCATGCGGCGCTCGTGCATCCCGTCGAGGACCTCGATCTGGCGCGTGCCCTCAAGCGTTGCGGCACGCGCATTGCGCTGGCGTCGGCGGCCGGGATCGGCAGCGTGCGCGGCTATGGGTCGCTCACTGCGAACCTGTGGGGGTACGGGCGCTCGCTGGTCTTCGGCGTGGGGCCGGTTGGGTGTATCGCCGTGGCTCTCTGGCAGGGCGCGGCGTTCGTTGCGCCGTTCGTTTTCGCGGCTATGGGGATGACGGCGGGGCTGGTGGGTGTCAGTGCCGTGTTGGCGGCGCGCGCGGTGTTGGCCGTGCGCATGCGCCAATCGTCGTGGGGCATCGTGCTGGCGCCGCTCACGGGGCTGCTTGCGGCGGCGGCGGCGCTCATCGCTATCGTCGATCGCAAGCGCGGGAGGATCCGCTGGCGGGGCCGCGCGCTCCGCTAAGCGAAAGGCCCGCGCCGTGACCGCCGTTGCCTTGCAGATCGCCATCGACGGCCCCGCTGCCTCGGGGAAGACCACCGTTGCGCGCCGTTTGGCCAAGCGCCTGGGCATTCTGTATCTTGACACGGGCGCGATGTATCGCGCGCTCGCGGTGCTTGCGCTGCAGACGCGTACCGATGTCGACAACGAAGACGCGTTGCTGCGCCTGTGCGGTCTCTATCGCATCGACGTGCGTCTTGAGCCGGCGGCCCCGATGGGGTTTCGGATCTTCGCCGGCGCGCAGGAGTGCGACGAAGCGACCCTGCAGAGCAACGCGGTGACGGCGATCGTCTCGACCGTTGCAGCGCATCCACGCGTGCGAGCGGCTCTGGTGCAGGAGCAGCGGCGCATCGCCGGCTGCGCTGCCGTGGTGATGGCGGGGCGCGATATCGGCACGGTGGTGTTGCCGCAGGCGCCGCTGAAGATCTTTCTCACCGCGAGCGTGGACGCGCGCGTGTCGCGGCGGCGCGGGCAACTGGCGGCGGCCGGCGTCGACATCAGCGTGCATCGGCTGCGGGAGGAGATCGAGGAGCGCGACCGGCTCGACCGTACGCGCCGCGTCTCGCCGCTGGTGCCGGCGGACGATGCGCTGATCCTCGATTCGAGCGCGCTCGATGCAGAGCAGGTGGTCGATGCTATCTGCGCCTTCGTCCCCGAGGCGCGCTTGTGAGCACTCGTCTCCTGCGCCAAGCCGTTCCGCTCTACGCCGCGGCGCACAGGTTGATCAACCTTGGCGCCCGCATCTGGCGGTTTCGGGTCGTCGGCGCCGAGCATGTCCCCCTCGACGGCCCGCTGGTGGTCGCCGCCAACCATCGCTCCTACCTCGATCCCATGCTTCTCGGTGCAGCGGTTCCGCGGCCGCTGGCCTATATGGCGAAGGAGGAACTCTTCCACATCCCGCTGCTCGGGCCGACGATCCGAGCCGTTGGGGCCTATCCCGTGGATCGTCGCGCAAGCCCGATTGCGGCGATCAAGCGTTCGGTTGCGGTGCTGCGCGCGGGCGGCGCCGTCGGAATCTTCCCGGAGGGGACGCGAAACCGCGACGGTGCCGCGGCCGCTCGAGCGGGCGTCGCCTTGCTGGCGTCGATGAGCGGGGCTGCGGTCGTGCCGGCCGTGCTGGTCGGGACCGATCGCGCGCTGCGCCTGCACCGGATCACGGTCGCCTTTGGAGAGCCGATACGCTTACAAGGGGAGAGGAAAGCAACTCGGGACGAGTTGGAGAACTTCACGGCGCAGGTGATGGGTGCGATTGACGCGCTGGCTGGGAGCATCGGTGGAGATTCGGAAAGCTAAGGTTCAAGGGTTCTGTTTTGGGGTGGCCATTACGGTGAAGAAGGCAGAAGAGGCTATCGCGGCGCGTGACGACATCACGACGCTGGGCCACGTCGTGCATAATCCGCAGATGGTCGCTTCGCTTGCGCAGCGCGGCTTGCGCAATGCCCATTCGATCGACGAGGTCGAGGCGGGGGCGCTCTTCGTTCGCGCGCACGGGCTGCCCGTCGAGGTCTTCGAGAAGGCCGCCGAAAAGGGGCTCGAGATCATCGATGCGACCTGCCCGATGGTCACCAAAATTCACGTACAGGCCGAGCGCCTCAAATCGGATGGCTATAAGATCGTCATCGTCGGCGATCCGCAGCATCCCGAGGTGCGCGGTACGCTCAGTCACGTGCCCGAAGCCTGGTGCATCGAGACGGTCGAGGACGTGGATCGGCTGCCGCGCGGAAGCAAGGTTGGGGTCGTCGCCCAGTCCACCTATTCGCGCGAGCGGTTTACGGATATCGTCAAGGCGCTCTCACAGAAGTACTACGAAGTGCGCGCCGTCAACACGATCTGCACGGATACCAACAACCGCCAAAGCGAAGCCTCACGGCTGGCAACGGAGGTTGAGGTCATGGTCGTGGTCGGCGGGAAGACCTCCGCCAACACCAAGCATCTGGCCGAACTCGCGGAGCGTCACGGGGCAAAGGCCTACCATATCGAGGGACCGCAGGATCTGCGTCCCGAGTGGTTTGCAGGTGTGCGCGTCGCCGGACTCATGTCCGGCGCTTCCACGCCGGGTTGGCTCGTCGATGGTGTCGAGCGGCGGATGGAGGAGTTGACCCGTCAGCTCGTTTGATCGCTTTGAGGAGTGCCTTGAAGCCGCCGTCTTGGCCGATGCCCACGAGGCGCCGATGGCGCAACTGCTTGCCTACCACTTTGGCTACGGCGCCTTTGGGCCTACCCGTCGCGGGAAGCGGCTGCGTCCGCAGCTCGTCCTGCGGATAGCAGAGGCGGAAGGAGGCTCACCGGAACGAGCGCTCCCGGCGGCGGTCGCGGTTGAGATTCTTCACAACTACTCGCTCATCCATGATGACATCGAGGATCGTGACGAGTTGCGCCATGGGCGAGCCACGCTGTGGGCACGCTACGGCATCGCGCAGGCACTCAATGCCGGCGACGCCCTCTGCGCCCGCAGTTTTCTCGCCCTGGCGGCAGCGGTCTCCCAGCTCGATGCGGCACAAGTGCTCGGGATGATCGGCACGTTGCACCAGGCTCATCGCGTGATGTGCGACGGGCAAGCCTTGGATCTCTCGTTTGAGGACGCGGTGCATGTGGACCTTGCCTCGTACGAACGGATGATCGCGGCCAAGACGGCGTCGCTCTTCGGCGCGGCATGCGCTCTGGGCGCCGCCTCTGCCGGGGCTGACGAGCGCAGCGTTGCCGCCTACGAGGAGATCGGCCGTGCGTTCGGCATGGCGTTTCAGATTCGTGACGATCTGTTGGGTGTGTGGGGGTCGACGGATGCAACCGGCAAGGGCGTTGCCGGGGATATCGCTCGACGCAAGTGGAGTTTTCCCGTCGCGTGGGCACTGGCCCAGCCGGCCTGCTCCGCGCGCTCGATGATCGAAGACGCCTATGCACGTCGAGAGCCGCTGGGCGACGAGGCGGTTGCCCGGGTGGTTGGAGCGTTGGAAGAGATGGGCGCGCGAGAGGCCGCGCGACGTGCGCTCGGCGAACACTTGCGTCCTGTCGAAGCGGCGCAATCGGTGCCCGTGCGCCGGTTCTTGTTGGGATCACTGGATCTCGCCGTCTCATAACCCGTCTAGAGGGAGGTCTCTGTCCGCGTGAAGTCACAGGCGAACGCTCCTACGTCCGCTCGCCCGCTCAGTGCCACCCTGGTGCTCGGCGGGCTGATTGTCGCGGGGTTGCTCCTGCGCTTGTCGGTCATCGGCAACCCGGGATTCAAGAACGATGTGCAGGCCTTCGAATCGTGGGCGATGACGCTAGCGACGCATCCCTTTTCGACGTTCTACGCAAAGGCCGGATTTGCCGATTACCCGCCGGGCTACTTCTACGTTCTGGCGGTCATCGGCACGCTCTGGGAGCATCTGTTTCGGAGCAGTCCGGCTAATTTTGCGATCTTAGGTGACCTCGTCAAGCTGCCGGCGATTCTGGCGGACTTGCTGGTCGGCTGGCTTCTCTACGCGCTGGTGCGTCGCTTTGCCGACGAGCGCTGGGCGCTCGGTGTGGCCGCCTTCTACCTTTTGAACCCGGCCGTGATCGTCATTTCAGCGATTTGGGGGCAAGTCGATTCGATCGCAGGGGGTCTCGCGTTACTGGGCGTCTACCTGTTGTTGCGCTCCGATGACGAGGAGGCGGAACGCCCGTCGTGGTTCATCGTCGGGGCATGGCTGGCGTTCGCCTACTCGCTGTTCATCAAGCCGCAGGCGACGGTGTTGCTGCCGCTCTTCATTGCATTTGCCTTTGTGGATCCGCGGCGTCGAGCGGCGCGTCTTGGAGCAACGGTGGTCGGTGCGCTCCTTTCACTCTTTGTCGTCATTGTGCTGTCGGCACCGTTTGCCGACACGCATAATCCGATCGCGGTGCTCGGCTGGTTGTACGGCCAATATAACTACGGCAAAGACGTCTACCCGTTTAACTCCGTCAATGCGTTCAATCTGTGGACGGTATGGCGCCCGTTCTGGCAGTTGGATTCAATCCCCATTCTTGGGCTTCCGCAGTATCTGTGGGGCACACTGCTGGTCGTAGCTTCGACGGGGCTTGCGCTCTGGCGCTACCTGCAGTTGCGTACCTCGCGCGCGCTGCTCGAAAGTTCGGCGATCGCGTTGCTTGGGTTCTTTATCCTGGCGACACGAATGCACGAACGCTACATCTTCGATGGGTTTCTCTTCGTTATCGCATGCATTCCACTCGCACGCCGATACCTGTGGGCGGCAGCCGCCTTGTCGGTGACTTTGCTGCTCAATCTCATCTATTCATTTCAGTATCTGGCCGTGGCGACGAATCATACACCCGGAGTGAATCCGTCGGACCTGTGGCCGGGCATCACGCAGGCGCTCTCCTTCGCCAACGTTGCGATCTTCTTCGGTTTGGGCTACCTGTATCTGGGCGCGGCCGACCTTCCCATGACCGTTGTGCGTGCGCAGGCCGTTGACGTGCCGAAGGCGACGCCGAGTGGTCCTCGCGGTTGGTATGACCCTGCGGAAGGTTTAAAGGGGTTGCGCTGGCCGCTGGATTACGCGATTGCGGCGGCACTCGGGATCGGCTCGTTCATCCTCTCGTATGTGAACTACTGGAAGCCGGCGCAGAAGATCT